>JAJFIR010000049.1 GCA_021774795.1 Emcibacteraceae bacterium
CCCCGGAAATGGCTATTCGGATTTCAAAAGCTTTTGGCGGAACGCCGCACGGATGGTACGCCATGCAGACCGCCTATGATCTGGCCGAAGCCAATAAAAAATCGGGTAAGATCAAGGTGAAACCCTATAAAGCTCCAAAAAGAAAAACACCGCCACAAGCAGAACTGAATTTTTAAGGTTAAAATAACCTTATTTTCACATGTTTTTGATGGTAACAGGATAGTGCGTAGAAAGGGCAGGGCGGGTGCTCTCCCTTGAGGGAGAGAAAAAGAGGGTAGAAAAAAACGACGCATAATTCTAATCTTGTCAGGAAAGCCGGGCCGTGCGAGTGTTAAACCATGAGAACAAAACTACCCCGGCATTTATCACTCGAACAATTCTCCCAGGCCCTCCAGGTAGCTATTGCCCAGTTACAGGATGCCGGGATTGAATATGTGGAAGCCTCTAATCTCTATTACAAGCCGGTTGATGAAGAGGGTAAGGAAGTTACTATTTGGGACAATAAACTAAAAAAGGGCAAAAAAGTGCCCCGCGAAGATTTTATAGTGAGACTGAAAAATCAGGAACCAGTCAACCAATAAAGGTTTACCTCCTGGGTAGTAATAACAGACAGTGGTGAACCGACCAGCCGCCCCGCACCAATTCTTTCAGAGAAAATTATGCCGGATAAAAAGAAAGAGCCACCGCCTTTTCTTGGAAATTTTATTGAGCCTAGATCGCTCAAGGGCCTTCTTCACGATGCTGAGTGTGAATATAATCAAATCAAGGGCAATGCCAGCCTGGACGATGAACTGGAAATTGTTAATGCCAGGCTGCGTGCCCAGGCGGAATTTAGAGACAAGCCGGAGCTTGATATTCTCAATTATCTTGACTGTGCGGAATATATGAGCAAACGAACGGGGTGTCATCTTCTCTTATGCATTTACTATATTTGTTATCTTTCAGAATCTCCCGGCCCTGAAGAGTGGCCGCTTGAATTTGATGAGAAAAGCGCTGAAAAAGCAAAAATAAGTTTTTATAAAGAAGACTTTAAAGACGCCGTTAATTACGCGGTTTTATATAACCTCGTTCATCCCGGTAAAGAATGGAAAAGCTTTTATCATGATCTGATACCCGAATTGATGGAAAAGGAAGATAACCGCAGGATGACAGAGGCCCGGCGCATGTATGACGCCATCAATAAACGGAATGAAGAAAAAGCTTAATAAGATTTTAAATTATGACCGGCAGACCTTATCGAAATCCATGAAAGGGCAGGGGACATAAACTTTCCCTCCAAGGGAAAGACAGAAAGGGTGAAACAGCTTTCAAATAAGGGTTTGCCTTTTTCAGATAAAAGTGAGACAATAAATCTAGATAATCTAGATAAGGATGTAAGCTATGGAATGGAAACTGGCAGAGGCCAAAAACAAGTTTAGCGAAGTCATTAACAAGGCTCTTCTTGAAGGACCGCAAAAAGTAGTGCGGCGCGATCAATCTTTTATCATCATAGAAGAAAAGCAATATAAAAAACTTACCGGGAAGAAAAGTTCCTTCAAGGATTATATCTTGAACGCACCGTCATTGGATGGCCTTGATCTATCCCGCAATCAATCCCCTATGCGGGATGCTGATCTATGAGAGTTCTTCTTGATACCTGTGTCTTGTCAGAAATACGCAAAAAAAAGGGAAATCCTGCTGTCAAGGACGCTGTTCAGGCTTTTAACAGCACGGATTTATTTCTTAGTGTTATCACGATTGGTGAAATCGTAAAGGGCATAGAATTGCTCGGCGGTAGCAAGCGTAAAAAAGAACTGACCTCCTGGGTACAGGGACTGGAAAGAGATTTTTCTGACTCCATCCTGTCCGTCGATATAGAGACAGTCAGGATTTGGGGTGATTTAACAGCATCCTCACAAAAATCAGGAAAAACAGTTCCGGCTTGTGATGGTTTGATAGCAGCAACAGCCAAAAGACATGGCCTGCACCTGATGACCCGCAATGTTAAAGATTTTGAATCAACCGGAACCATGATTATCAATCCCTGGGAATAGCGCTCCTGACCATAACAGATAAATTGGCGGCATACCGTGAAGCGGGGTAGGGGAGACAAACTTTCCCTTGAGGGAAAGGCAAAAAGGGTGCAAAAAAGATCAGGGAAACATCTCCGTCCCGGAAAATTCTATAAGCTCAGACAAACAAGGTAAACGGGAGTCATAATGGCCAAGACTAAAAAGAAAAATAAACGGAATATTGCAAACTACACGCATGAAGACAAGGAACGCCTGAATAACCCGCCGGTGGGGCTAGTAACACCGGAGACGGATCAAGATGCCGAAAAGAAAACCTACGCCTATGACCCGCATTTAGACCCGCAGCTCACCTGGGCAGGAAAGGCCGAACACACATCCTTTGAGGTTCCGACAACCTCTCTCCATGTTCATGAGAGAATTGACCCGAGAAGCATTATTGAGGCTGTGAAAAAACGCAACGGCAATGATCCTCAAATGTCCCTGTTTGCCGCTCCGGAACAAAACCCGCCGATCCGTGAGGCCATCGAGTTCTACAAACACAAGCACAACTGGACGAACCGCCTGATCGCAGGTGACAGTCTCCTGGTCATGAACAGCCTTTTAGAAAAGGAAGGCATGGGCGGACAAGTCCAGATGGTCTATATCGACCCGCCTTACGGCATCAGGTACGGATCGAATTTCCAGCCGTTCGTGAACAAACGGGATGTTAAGGATGGTAAGGACGAGGATTTAACTGCCGAACCAGAAATGATCCGGGCATTTCGGGATACCTGGGAGTTGGGGATTCATTCGTATCTGACCTATCTTCGTGACCGCCTGTTGTTGGCCAAAGAGTTGTTGCATGAAAGCGGAAGCTGTTTTGTGCAGATTTCGGATGAAAACCTGCATCATGTCCGGGGACTCATGGATGAGGTTTTTGGCTTAGAAAATTTTGTAAGCATAATATCTTTTTCAACAACAAGTGGATTCCCTTCTTTAACTCTGAGTCGAGCTGGCGATTATTTAGTTTGGTATGCAAAAGATAAAGTTCAAATTAAATACCGCCAACTTTATAAAGAAAAAATACCGGGAAAAGAGGGAGCAACAAAATATAAACCTGCAGAAAAGCATTTGAGCATCCCTGAAAACTGGTGCCCAAAAGATAAATTGGTTAGCGTTGATTCCCTAACAAGTCAAGGGCCAACCGAAGGTGAGAGTGGATTTATAGTAAATGGGAAAGTTTACAATCCTCCAAAAGGAATGCACTGGAAGACGACAATTGATGGGTTAAATCGCTTACTTAGGGCTAGAAGGGTTGTTATAGAAGGCAATTCACCAAGATTTCTACGATTTTTGGATGACTTCCCTGTCTATCCGATAAACAACTTATGGACGGACATTGGTGGTGTTCAAAATAGAATAGAAGGCAAAATTTACGTGGTTCAAACGTCCACCAGCGCTATCCAACGCTGTCTTCTCATGACCACCGATCCAGGCGATCTGGTGTTTGATCCCACCTGTGGTTCAGGAACCACTGCTTACGTCGCCGAACAGTGGGGACGCCGGTGGATTACTTGCGATACATCTCGCGTATCCACTACCCTTGCTAAAAGAAGGCTTATGGCGGGCTTGTTTGATTACTATGAATTGTCTCACCCAGACGAAGGGATTTCCAGTGGGTTTAAATATAAAACTGTTCCACATATCACTTTGAAGTCCATCGCCAACAACGAACCATCAGCACAAGAAATCCTTTGTGACCAGCCTTGTGTAGATAAAAATAAGACTCGTGTAACCGGCCCGTTTACCGTTGAAGCTGTTCCCGCTCCGGCAGTGAAGCCGCTTGATGATATTGAAGAAGGAACGGGACATCCAGCCGATGAATCCGTAGCCCGTACCGGCGAAACCCAACGCCAGGGAGACTGGCGCGATGAGTTATTCAAAACCGGGATAAGAGGGAAGGGTGGACAGAGCATCGAATTTTCCCGCGTAGAGCCACTTGCAGGAACCCGATGGCTTCATGCCGATGCGGAAACCAAGGAGAACACACCTCAGCGTGTTGTTGTTTCCTTTGGACCTGAACACGCGCCTCTGGAACAGCGTCAGGTGGCCTTGGCTATTGAAGAGGCCCAAACCTTAGTTCCCAAGCCCAAGATCATCGTTTTTGCCGCCTTCCAGTTCGATCCGGAAGCGGCGAAGGACATTGACGAAACAAACTGGCCCGGTGTGACGCTTCTTAAAGCTCAGATGAACGCCGACCTTCTCACCGAAGACTTGAAAAAGAAACGTTCCAGCAATGAAAGCTTCTGGCTGATCGGCCAGCCGGACGTGGAAATTGAGAAGATCAAAAAAGGGGATGATAAAGGCAAATATCGTGTCTCGGTTCGTGGCTTCGACTACTACAACACCAGGACCGGAACGATTGAGTCCGGCGGCAGTGAAAAAATCGCTATGTGGATGCTGGACCCGGATTATGACGGGCGCAGTGTATTTCCGCGCCAAGTGTTTTTCCCGATGGCAGGGGAAAAAGAAGGATGGACAAAACTAGCCAAGAACCTGAAAGCGGAAATCGACGAAGAATTGATCGAAGCCTACCGGGGGACGGTTTCCTTGCCTTTTGAGCCAGGTCCGCAAGTGGCGGTTAAAATCATCGACGACCGTGGCATTGAAAGCCTCAAAATAATCAAGGTGGGTTGATGGAACGCAAAACAATAGACCGCCTGATTATCAACGCGCCCTATGAAGAACCGGCAAAGTACTGGAAGTACAATCGTGAAAGCCGGACCTTTTCTCTCAAAGAAGGCCGCCGTCCTGCCGGTTATGTAATCGCCTCAGAAGGCTCAAAATCCTTTGATGATCCCGGTCAGTTTGTTGAAATTTCCCTTGTCAATCAAATCCGCCCGCGTGTGAAAGACTGGCGGGAAGCCGGTTATCCGGGTGTGACAGGGATTACCAAACGTTTGCTTGAGCACTGGACCAATCCGGAGGAGTTTGAAATCCGCCGTTTTTTCTTTTGCCAATTGGAAGCTATCGAAACTTTGATGTGGTTGACGGAGGCCCCGCCAGCCGAAAAGGTTGGGATTAATATCCCCTCTGATGGCGGGGAATTTGAGCGCCTGTGTGCCAAAATGGCGACCGGATCGGGGAAGACGATTGTCATGGCGATGGTCATTGCCTGGCATGTCCTGAACAAGGTCACCTATCCGAAGGACACGCGCTTTTCAAAGAATATTTTGGTTATAGCTCCTGGCCTTACCGTCAAGAGCCGCCTGGCGGTCTTGGAGCCGTCTGGTCTGGAAAACTACTACGAGGCCTTTCGCATTATTCCACCAGCTCTTTTCGACCGGCTACGGCAGGGCAGGGTTCGCATTCGGAACTGGCACGCCCTTAACTGGGAGAACGATGAGAAAATTGCCAAGAAAAAGAGCGTGGACAAACGCGGAGCTAAAAGCAATGAAGCCTATGTCCGCGAGGTGCTGGGCGATATGGCGAATGCCAGGAACATGTTGGTTATTAACGACGAGGCCCATCATGCCTGGCGCGTTCCGGCAGAATCAAAGGTAAAAGGGGTTTCCAGGGATGAGATCGAGGAAGCGACCAAATGGATCGGCGGTCTGGACCGCATCAATCAGGCGCGAAGTCTCCTCACTTGTTACGATTTTTCGGCTACGCCTTTTGCCCCGTCCGGGAAGAAAAGTTCCGAGGAGGCTTTGTTTAGCTGGATTGTGAGTGATTTTGGTCTGAACGATGCGATTGAGTCCGGCCTTGTCAAAACGCCCCGTGTAGTGATCCGGGATGATGCCGTGCCGGATGCCAAAACCTATAAATCCCGCCTCTATCACATCTACAACGATCACGAAGTGAAGGATGATTTAACCCGCAAAGCGGAACCGGAGGAACCGTTGCCAGATTTGGTAGTCAATGGCTATTACCTTTTAGGTTACGACTGGCGGGAGACTGTTAAAGCGTGGCAGGAAGCCGGATTTAAAACGCCGCCGGTGATGATTACAGTAGCCAACCGCACAGAAACAGCGGCCCGGATCAAATTTGCTTTTGACCGGAACAAGGTCCGGATTGATGAACTTTGCAATCCGGAAAAAACTTTACATATAGACTCCAAGGTGCTGGAAACGGCGGAGGCGACTGAGGAGCCTATCGTTCAAATTGGAGAAAGTGGTGAAGAGGACAATGGCGATTCAAAACGCAAACTGACTAAGAAAGAACAGGCGGAGTTATTAAGGCAACAGGTTGATACGGTTGGCCAGGTTGGAAAAGCCGGGGAACAAATTCAGAATGTAATTTCGGTTGGAATGCTTTCAGAAGGATGGGATGCCAAGACCGTGACCCATATCATGGGCTTGCGTGCCTTTAGCAGTCAGTTACTCTGCGAACAGGTGGTCGGGCGCGGCCTTCGCCGCACATCCTATGAGATCAATGCCGAGACTGGTCTGTTTGACCCGGAGTACGTCAACATCTTTGGGGTGCCGTTCACCTTCCTGCCGCACGAGTCCGAAGAAGGAGTTATTCCCGAACCGCCAAAACCGAAGACAGCTATTGAGCCGGTTCAAGAAAAAGCCCAGTTTGAAATTAGCTGGCCGAATATCATACGCATCGACCATGTTTACCGGCCTCGATTGTTTCTTGATTGGGATAAAGTGAAACCTTTGGAGCTCAACGCAAGCCAGA
This sequence comes from Emcibacteraceae bacterium, assembly GCA_021774795.1. Classification (GTDB taxonomy): domain Bacteria; phylum Pseudomonadota; class Alphaproteobacteria; order Sphingomonadales; family Emcibacteraceae; genus Pseudemcibacter. The sequence goes on from JAJFIR010000049.1 coordinate 6,678, forward strand.
CGGCTCAGGTGGCCGAACTTGCTCCCATTCTGGAAGGGAAGCCGGATATTACCAAAGTTTTGGAGATTGACCTTGAGCGCCTGGCGCGAGAGTTTCGCACGCAACGGATCATTTTCGAGACCGCACGGGATGTTTACGACCAGATGAAGAAAGACTGGAAAGGTAGCAAGGAATTTTTGCTTGCCCAGTTGGTCCGCCTGGTCGAACAATTCATCCAGTCCGATAAAATCAGCATCACTCCGGCCCTTTTTAATCAGGACGATTTAAAACGCCGCCTCATTATCACCCTGAACATGACCAAGGTTGTTCAGCATATCTGGGAGGCCATTCGCTTCGAGAACACCGAAAAGCTGGAACCGGTGTTCGACCAGGGCCACCCGATCCGCTCAACCGGCGATATGGGAACGTGGTACACGGGCAAGCCGTGTGAATATACGAAACGTTCCCATATCAATTTTTGCGTTAATGACAGTGCCTGGGAAGCCACAGAGGCTTTTGAACTAGACCGAAATTCCGCAGTGGAGGGGTGGGTAAAAAACGATCACCTTGGTTTTGAGGTTTTGTATATTTATAAGGGCGTGGTCCGCAAATACCGCCCGGACTTTATCATCCGGATGAAATCCGGGGACTACCTGGTTCTTGAGACCAAAGGCCAGGATACGGAGCAAAATAAAACCAAACGCCGGTTTCTTGATGAATGGGTGAATGCTGTAAATACCAAGGGTGGATTTGGTCGGTGGTCCTGGGACGTGTCCAAAGACCCAGGGGATATTAAGGATATTTTAGCTCGACCTTCTCAATCAGAAGTGACTAAAAATAAATGAAACCAAAACGTTATAATTAGGTAATACGAAATGCCTTTGCCCAGCAAATATCGGTGGATCATGGTAGGTAATTTGGTTATCAGAAATGATAAACGAGCTGGGCCTGAAGCCCCATTATTTACCTTGAATGAAGTCATTGACGCCGCCAAAAAACGGATTCAGGATAATGATCAATATCGAGAGTATGGAAATAATACGCGGATTATGTGTTGCTCAAAAATTGATGATAAAGACGACTACCACCGTTTTTTGATTGATGTAGGAGATAAGAACACATCCGGGGTTTCTTTTATTAATTTTGAAACTCGCAAATCCCGTGATATTGAGAAAAAAGATAGCGAAGGTGGACACTATTCAGCACATGTCATTGTGAAGAAAAATAACGATGCTGTAGGCAGTCATTTGATTCTTATTGAGAAAGTACCAGGGATATATTTTTCTTCTCTCAAGGATCATCTGGGCTGGATATGCCGTGATGATCGCTTCGAAAAAAGCTATAAAGACGAAGATGGAAAGGATAAAAAAAATCATCCTGTATTTGAAATTGACGGGTATCAGTCCAATACAATTCGGGAAGCCTTAAAGACTGGACAACTTCAGGATGTCGAATTTATTAAGCACGAAGAGAGTTTTGGAGACGGGCTGGACGAAGACCCTATTCTTAAGGAAGTGGTCCATAATGCAAAACTGGAGGTAAAGCAGAAAGTTACGGAAGATCAAGCTAAAAACTTTTTTAAAAAAACTTTGGATAAATTCAATGGGTTTAAGGAAAATAATCAAGATGCCCACATGTTTGTTCGCATTAAAACGAAATCTGGACAGATAAAACGAACGGAAGTTGATCCGGATTCTGATTCCATCTTGGAACAGGCTTTTATTCAAAATGAATTAGTTAGCGATTTTGAAAAACCGTTGCCACAGCGGTACGATGGATTTCGCGAGGACATGATTGAAAAGATGATAGCTATCACTAATAGCCAATCATCTTGAGGAGCAGGC
>JAJFIR010000050.1 GCA_021774795.1 Emcibacteraceae bacterium
GAGTGAAATGTGGCGGGTACTTAATAATCCGGAGAAGCTTAAAAATACGGTTGTGGAGATGATAGGGTCAGACGCCCTGAACGGGTCGGTTAGTGATGAGGGTTATAGTTTAATGGACGGAATTAAAGATAACTCTGATCATTTCCTGGATTTTCGGAATGGGGCGCGTCAGGTTGTTAATAGTTTTAAACCCGGGACCTGGCTTGGTGATGCGGTCGAGACTTCGGATTTTGATTTTCGGGGGCTTAAAGAGGGTAAGGTCAGTGTTTATTTGGTTATTCCGCAAGACCGGATCGCAACTTACGGCTCCTGGCTCGGTCTTGTGACGCGGCAAGCCATTAGCGCGGTGGCTCGTTCGGAAGGGGAAACGCCGGTGCTGTTTATGCTCGATGAGTTCGCCAATATGGGGAAGATTGCCGGGCTTGCTGAAAGCCTTACGGCATTACCCGGTCTGGGTGTTCGGGTCTGGGCCATTGTTCAGGAGTTATCGGATTTGCGCCGGGTTTACGGCCAGAATACAACCGAGACCATCCTTTCGCAGGCCGAAGTGAAACAGTTTTTCGCGGTGCAAAGCGATAAGCTCGCGCGCGATCTATCCGCCGCACTCGGCCAGAAGACGGTGAAAACCATGAGTTATGGTTTGGGTCAGCTTGATAGTGAAAAATTAAGTGAAAGCGTTGGTGAGACAGGAAGGCCGCTCCTTTCTCCTGAAGAAATCCGGCAAATGCCTGCTGATGAACAGCTCATGTTAGTGCAGGCGTTGCCGCCCATACGGGCCAAGCGCCCTCCCTTCTGGGATATTGAACCCTGGAATGAATGGGCCGATCCTAATCCTGTAGAAAAGGGTACAACACCAGTCTCTTTTCCTTTCATTAAATTAAATTATCGCAAAAAAGGGTAGGGGGCTGATGAGCCAAAATAATAAACCGCCTGAATTTGAAGTTGAGGTTGAATCGGCCCCAAAGCCCCGTAGAAGCTGGTTGAGTGGCTTGAAACTGAGCGGTCTGAACTTGTCAGGGCGGATCGGGTGGGCGCTCAGCCCTCGGCTGTTGTTGGCATGGGGAGTATTAGCGCTTATAGCTTTCGTTTTGCTGGCAGGGACACCGCATATTCTTTACAAATACGATTACCTGGGAGGGCGGCGCGGCCAAAGCAAAATATATACATGGTGCAAGTATTTCGGGATTCAGGGTTTGCGTGAGGAGCGCCCGGATAACAGGCAATGCCGAATGATGAAGATCTTTCCCATCAAATGGTGAGAATAATTATGAACTTTCAAACTGGTAGAGGGTGGTGCAGAAATCTGGCTTTAGTCTTTTTGGGTTTGTTCATTCTTCCTGGCGTTGGGTTTAGCGGCAATTTAAATTCTTTAGTTATAGAGGGTAACAAGGCCTTCAAGGCCAAGGATTATGTGCGTGCGCGGCTGCTTATGGATCAGGCCTGCAAAAAAGGGCACCCTCAAGGGTGTTTGAGTATTGGTAATTTGTTTGAAGAAGGCCTGGGGGGGCCGGAGGACAAGGCGCAAGCGAGAGTTTTTTTTGATAAGGCCTGCCGCGGTGGATTTATGATGGGGTGTCATAATTTAGGTTTTATGTTCGATGAGGGACAAGGGGGCGGGACGGACAAAAAACGGGCGCGGGTACTTTATGGTCAGGCCTGCAAGGGAGGATACATGAGTGGCTGCCTTAATGCGGGGAATCTGTTTCGCCTGGGGCAGGGGGGTTCAACGGATAAAAAGCGCGCGCGGGCACTTTATGGTCAGGCGTGCAGAGGTGAGGTTGCTAAGGGCTGTTTCAATCTTGGCGTCATGTTCGATTCAGGCGAAGGCGTAGCGAAGAATTATGTGCGGGCACGAGGGTTTTATAAAAAAGCCTGTAAAGGTGGATATATGAAGGGCTGCGCTAATTTGGGCAGTATGTTTGAATCAGGACAAGGCGGGTCGAAGGATAAGAAGCGTGCACGCGCGCTTTTCGATCAGGCCTGCCGGGGCGGAGAAGCTGACGCGTGTTTTGAACTTGGGTTTTTATTGGATGAAGGCCTAGGCGGGCGACAGGATTATGCACGGGCACGGGTGGTTTATGAACAGGCCTGTAAGGGCGGATTTATGAAAGGCTGCTATAATTTGGCAAATTTGTTTTTCCATGGCCATGGCGGACCGGAGGATCAAAGCCAGTCGAGGGTATTTTATGAACAGGCCTGCAAGGGTGGATACGCCATGGGCTGCTTTAATTTGGGTTACATGTTGAAAGAGGGTATGGGGGGGAGCATAGACCCGGCGCGGGCAGGGGGGTTTTATAAACAGGCTTGCAAAGCCGGAATCGCCGAGGCTTGCCCTTAAATTAATTAAAATGTTGAAGGTGAGATTTGATTTTAAAGTTGGCCTTCTTGCCGGTGAGGTAATTTTACGAGCGGGCTGCGCCGAAAAACAGGAAACCAATAATCATGATATTTCAACTTGGTGGGGCGCGTGGCGGCGTTATAGTTTTAGCTCTGTTGGGCGTGCTGTTGTTTTCGGCTGGTGGCTGTAATGCTGAGTCAGATACCCTTGTCGAAAAAAATATTCTTGAATTAAGCCCTTTTAAAGGACCTGCTCTTATTAAAGAGGGCAAGGAGGCTTTCCAAAATAAAGACTATAAGCGCGCGCGGATTATTTTTAACGACGCTTGTAATATAGGGAACGGGGTAGGGTGTTATAGAGTGGGCGCGATGGTTTATCATGGCCATGGTGGCAAGATTGATAAAAAACGCGCGCGGAGATTTTTCGGTAAAGCTTGCAAGCACCGAGATTTTAGAGGTTGTAATGATCTTGGCAAAATGTTCAGGGAAGGCGAAGAAGGGCCGCAGGATCAAACGCAGGCGCGCGGACTTTTTGCAAAGTCTTGTAAGGGCGGCGTTGCTGAAGGGTGTTTTAATGGCGGTGTCATGGTCCAAAATGGCCAAGGCGGTAAAAAAGATGAAGCGCAAGCGCGGGATCTTTACGAAAAGGCTTGTAAGGGGAGTTACATAAAGGCCTGCTTTAATCTGGGCATAATGGTTGAATATGGCGATGGCGGGAATAAAAACTCGGTACAGGCGCGGGATTTTTACCAAAAGGGCTGTGAGGGTGGTATTTCCATGAGCTGCTATAATTTAGGTAAATTGTTTCATGATGGCCGAGGCGGGTCGAAGGATTATAAGAAGGCGCGAAAGCTTTACGATGAAGCTTGTGCTAGTGAATTTTTTCCAGGGTGTTTTAATTTAGCGTCCATGTTTTCCGCAGGGCAGGGCGGGCGACAAGATAAAAAGCGGG
>JAJFIR010000006.1 GCA_021774795.1 Emcibacteraceae bacterium
GGGAACCTTGGGCCATGACAGGATCGTCCCTTCGGCTTTATAACGCCGTCTTTTTCGGCGCTTGACAAGGCCATTGCGATCGAGAACAGCATGAACCGTGCTGGTGGCCGGGCTGTGAATATCCGGATATAATCTGCGTAGCTTCTCGCGGATTTTGGCCGCGCCCCATGTCGGCCATTCTTTCTTCAGGCTGACAATTAAAGTCTCAATCTGAAAGGGGAGCTGGTTGGCATGACGATAAGGTCGTCTGCTGCGATCAGAGAGCCCATGCAAGCCACATTCTTTATAACGGCCAAATATCTTGTAGCCGGTTTTGCGTGATATGCCGAACTCTCGGCACAGGCCAGCCATCTTCTCCCCTTCAAGCAATCTTGCGACAAATTTTACACGTTCATCCATAATATTACACTCCTGCCATGGCATCTTTGCTCTCCTCGCAAAGATGATTAGTGTAACCTATGTCTCCGGGTTAAAGTGTTACCCATCTCTCAGGTAAGACAAAAGAGCCCCCAACGGAGCTTTTTTGTTAATGGCTGCGAAAAAATCAATTGAACCCGAAGAAGAGGGTTCGGTGAAGCGCAAAGCGCGTAACGACGTTGAGTGAAACGAAACGGTCGCGTAGGGACGGGCGCAGCGAGCAATCCCTTCCTGGTGCTTTTGAAACAAGCTATTAATACAATCTCAAAAAAATAAACTACTCTGACCCCATTGATCCTCTAAATATTTTGAGCGTCATAATGGGGTTTCCTTAAAGCTAGTTTATAGAAAATCCTAACAATAAAAATGGCCCTTTTACGGAGGAAAAGTCATGTCCCCTAATTATATTCCTATCGTTCAAATTTTAAATAATTTAATAGCGAAAGTGTATGAAAGAAAATTGCACAGGGGACCAGAAATAATGGGATCATACCAGTCGGGAAAAGCCGAACGACATTGGCGATATCAGGGTAGAACAACTGAAAAGGCCCCTCTGCCGATGTGGCGGCAAAAAAGAATGCGCTTACGAAATCCAAAATCCCCAAAGTGATTACCAGAAATATGACGGTCTTTGTAATATGATTATTTTTTCGATGAGTTAACAGAACACCCATGGCCACAAAACCCACAAACATATCACCGAGGCCTGCGGGGTAAGCAAAAATTCCGGGTACATTCTCCATCATCATTTCTATCAGGAATACACCGCCAATTACTCTAAAGGCCTGATAACCGATTAACCACTTCTGTGGTATTTTTTCACCAAGGAACCAATTTTTTTTCCAGTAAAGGATCAAGCTTGGTAAAAACCATAAGATGGGAACGATAAGTGCACCTAGTGGTGCAAGCTTTCTTTGTGCATCAATGAGACAAATCCAAAAAGTTAATGCCCCCCATAGCAAAAAAACAAATCCGATCTGAATAGCTTTTTGTGATGACTTTCCATTAAATACATATATACCAAAAATATAAAGTGGTGTTCCCATCACCGACGTTATAATGATGACCAGGGTTAAGAAATGGGCTTCTAATATCTGGTACATGTCAGATATTCTTTTTTATAGAAACCCTGCAAAATAAGATCACAGCTCATATTTTATCCCCCATTTACGCATTGCGTCAATTATAGGGCCGAGACTACAGCCCTTTTCTGTGAGAATATACTCAGCACGAGGCGGGTGTTGCGTATAAAAATGTCGCATAATAATGCCGTGTTGTTCCAGTGTTTTCAAGCGCGCCGATAACATTGCGGGCGTGATGTTTGTCAATGAATCCTGAAAATCCTGAAAACGCCGCGCCCCATGAATGAGCAAGTCACGCAGAATCAAAGGCGTCCACCGACCGTTCATAATATCCATAGTGCTTGCAACCGGGCATTTTGGTGAAGATTTATTGGACATGGCTTTCATATACCGTACTAAGTTTAATTTTGTTAAAGACTCTAAATATTATAGTTACTATTATAAATATAGCAAGTATAATTTAATTTATGAAGTGGAGCGGAGAGAAAGTGGTTAGGGTGCGAAGAAGAGGACACAGTCCGAACAGCCTTTGTACCCAACCATTAATTATTGCAAAGCCATCCTGAACGTCATCTAAACTCACCGATATTTGGATTTTTAAATATGGGAATAATTGTTGTTAAAATGATTTATTAATGAATTTTTATTAAAATTGTACCATTAACATTCTTTTTTGACGCTAATTTTGCCAGTTCTTTATGCTCAATTTGCGATTATCGCTGGCCCAAGGCCTTCATTAGATAGGGTTATTGTTATTTGGCCGTCAATTGTATAACGGAAGAAAGTTAAAATTGGTTTGGCAGACAATTTGTTATACTTTCTGTTTTGGAATCCTTCTACATAAGCAAGGATTAAAGCCGCTAGTGTGATGACTGTTGCTGATACAGAAATCCAATTTGAAACATCCATACAAGTTCCCCAATGCCAGTTAGTTTTCTAGTTAAGTTAATTACTTAATTCATCCTATCACAAACGTAAATATGTGCCAAACTCACGCAGAGTGTGCCAAAAGTGTGCCATATCGACAAGTTATGATAATTGAATGTGTCATACTACATTACACCTTGCCCAGAGAGAATTGATACAACCTATTGATATATAAGGTAAAACAGAGAAATTCATTTGCATCCTCTCCGCCATTAAGCAAATAAGGGCGCAAGGTGCTGTTTTTTTGTGATCGACATGGTGCTGGTTTGAGTAATCAAAATTTCTGAATAGTTTTAAGATATCGAGTTGTTATACATCTTATAAAAAATGCGCCAGACGAAAGGTATTCTCTCCGTAGGGTACAGGAACCTGAGAAGAGCGGAACGGCGCATACATTTTCTAATACCATTTGCCAGTTCTGTCTTGCCTTGACTTTGAGCCAGTTTCGCCATTTTTATATAGTCATCAGTATAATGGGGTGTATTTAAAAAAACATTCTGTACTTCGCTATAGTTATATCTAGAAAGATCAAATTGTTCCGTTTTGTCGAGGGCACCCACCAAATCCAGCGCAATCATGGTCCTGTAACATTTCTCACAATGCGAACAATTAATTTCGTCCTGGCCTTTTCCATCTCTACCGCGAATGCAGACGTGCATGTGCCGAAGTGCCAAATTATGCTGAGCCAGATATTTTATTTTCTCAAATCGGCTAACGCCATCGGCGTTGTGAATAATATTAGTGCGTGATGTTGAAAAAAGTGGATCAGAGAGAGGATGAGAACCGCCGGGTGATAAGTGTGCATAGTCGTTATGAGATGAGGCGATAAAGGCTTCATGAAAATATCTTTCAAATAATAGAGAGATAGACGCCAAAAGTGATCCATGTGATACTGCCTGCCATCGGGTTGCGCTCCATTTTGTCTTCCTGATATTACTTGCAACGGGAATAAAAACACCTCCTAACTCATCAGTTACCTTTGAAATTCTCTCCTGATGGGCCTCGAACTCATCCTTTTTATCGATATTAATATCCATGCCATGGATCAATATTTTATATTTGGCACGAGGGCGCTTATAGGCCGTATAAAACGCATCTACCCCCGACGAGAAGAACACCGCCGATTCTGTTGGCTGGTCTTCGATTGTGGCGAATCCACCTTCGGCATGTATCGAAATTATTGAAGTACCTGTTTCCCAGCTTTTCCAAATCCTGAGAATATCTTCTGAGCCTTCAACGAGTCTCTGATCAAGAGGCAATGAAATATGAATATCTTCTCCAATCGTCGCCGCCATCGGTAGCATTATCACCAGCCAAGGGTTCCCGGATTCTGAAATATCGTACCCAGCAGGATATTCGAACCAATATTCATCTTCGGACCCATCATCATATTTAATATAGCCTGTAATACGATTAGTGTCTTCAGATACACCGGTAACATCAGTTCCGAGCAACTTCATTATTTTTTTCCTTTTTCCATCGGATAAGATGTTTTTTACATTTGATATTTAATGCGACGCTAACATTAAATAGTTACCGAATTACCTATTTAACTAATTATTACAAAAATTAATTAAGTTATTTCTCTCATATATCGATTTTTTCTTTATATATTGCCTCTGTCATGAAACTTGCAAGACCTTGGATGCATCGGGACTAACTAGAATATAAAGTTTGACAGTTGGCCCAGTGGCGGAAATCTATTCCGATCAGGCTATATTCTCATACTAGGCTCAACTCCCCCTCAAGAGAGTATTCCAACATCAAACCCAGAATGTATTGCAGCTTTCAGTGCGTTCTTTCACAACCACCTAGACTAAATTTTCATAGGAAACTACACTGTTTGAACTTATGGATTTCAAACATAAAATTAATTTTTTAAACGGAGAATGACGATGAAAATGAATAAAATAACTTTAGGTTTTGCAATGTTATCGGCTTTTTTGATTGGAATAATCCTTGCGGGTACCAATCAATCATTCATCACACCGGCTCATGCTGCAACAGACGGTGTGGATGCAGAAAGATACGAACTTTCGAGCTTTGCTTTAATTCCTTTTGGTCGCTCCCAAATTTTTGATACAGCAACGGGTGCGTTTTTAGAATGTACAATTGACGAATGTATAGTTTTAATCGCCGGCAATAATAACTAAATGTCTACATACTATAACTCTCTAAAATCAGCGTCTGCTTTGCGTTGTTAGGAGTAGTTATTTTCCACATCGCTCAAATACCGGGCGCAGTCTTCCTGAAGCTTTTCGAGAAACTCTCGGTAATTTTCCTGTTCTTCGTGTGACAGAAAACCATATGCGGTGGTGAGTTGCTCGTCTTCCTGATTAAGCAGGCTTTCGATTTGCTCTTTTATTACCGTGATATGATTATCAAGGGCTTTGGCCTTACCATATGCCAAATTTTCTTGTTTTAATTTGTCAAAAAGGGGCGTATCGCCAAAGATATTAAAATCCACAGGTGAAAATTCATTAAAATGATGATCTATTTTTTCATTAATCATTGCCAGCTACCCGTATGTTAAAGTCATCTATATTACCATTTATCACATATGTAAACTATGCAGCGTTTAGATATTTTTCTTTCTATAGACGGGATTCCCTGTTAAACAAATCGTTCAAATTGAGACGCTAATCTTATAATAAAACGTTAGTGAAATAGCCATGATAACAACCCGGTTTGCAAACGCAAATGACCAGGCCGAAACAACAATCGAAAGACTTTGTGATCTTATAAATGAAGTTTATGGTGTTGCTGAATCCGGTATGTGGAAACCTTCTGCCCGGCGTGTTTATAAAACCGAAGTCGAGAATTTAATAAAGGAAGCATTGTTGATTTTAGCGGAAATCAATGGCGAAATCGTCGGATCAATAAAATATCAGATAATTAATGATACGACTTCTGAATTTGGCATTCTGGTTGCGGATAAAGACTATCGGGGTAAAGGAATAGGAACCGCCCTTGTTGACGCCGCCGAACAACAGGCGCGGTCAGATAATAGTAAAAACATGAGACTGGAACTGCTTACTCCGCGCCACTGGCAGCATCCCAGTAAAGAATTTTTAAAAGGTTGGTATTCCAGACTTGGATATAAGCCGAGCTTTAGTGAACCATTTGAAAAAACGAACCCCGAAAAAATTGACATGCTGGCGACCGAGTGTGATTTTACTGTTTGGCTAAAAGAGCTATAAATTATAGCATCGCTTCAATTTCAGGTTTTTGTTAATTTTTGGCAGGGTCATTTTTCTTTTTTTAAATTTGAGATGATTTTCAAATCATGTTGTAATAAGGTCGTCAAAATTTTAATTTAAGGAGCAGCATGGATAATATAATTCAAGTAATTTCGCTAAATCACTTGGCGCTCGCATTTATCCCTGTTGTAGTCGTTATAATCATACTTCATAAATGGAGCCATGAAGGCCAGGAAGCACTGCTTGGCATTTCCCGAATGCTGGCTCAACTTCTTATCGTCGGATATTTTCTCGCTTATTTGTTCGAAGCCCGTAACGCGTGGATCGTCGTCGCAGTGCTGGCAGTGATGTTGTTTGTTTCAAGCTGGATTTCACTTCGGACCATAAAAATTCACAGAAAAGCCCGCTACCCCTATGCCTTATTTTCCATTTTTATCGGCGGGGGGCTGGTGTTAATTTTTATCACACAAGGGGTGCTTGAACTTGAACCATGGTATGCGCCGCGTTATTTGATACCGCTCGCCGGGATGATCTTCTCAAGCTCTATGAATAGTATCAGCCTCGCCGCTGAGCGTATCGAGGCGGAAATGGGGCGTGGCCTGGAATATGAAAAGGCGCGTAGCATCGCTCTAAGGGCGTCGCTTATCCCGATAATCAATGCGTTGTTTGGTGTAGGGCTGGTATCATTGCCGGGTATGATGACAGGGCAAATATTGTCAGGCGTATCGCCGTTGATTGCCGTGCGTTATCAGATCATGGTCATGTGTATGTTGTTTTCGGCATCGGGGATTTCAGCAGCATTATTTCTGATGCTGATAAAATCCCATTTAGGTAAGAAAGCCTAGAACTTCGTTATATTGAAGCGGCAATATAATCCGCAGTTTTTTCAATTTGATCCATCGTAATATAGACATGCGGGCAAAGCCGCGTTCTTAACACGTCGCCGTTTCCGCCTATGGCACCGGAAATACGGTATTTGTCATATATTGTTTTCGCTGCTTTTGCCGCGTCCGTATTCGGCGTTAACCCCACCAATACACCGCTGTGATAACCGGGTGCCTGCTCCGTTAGAAATGTTATGCCCGGTACTTTTTCAGTTAATCGTGCCCTAAGCGTATTAGCAAGATGATTAATACGTGCCTCAATCCGTTCCTGACCGATCATATTATGAAACTCAACTGCCCGGCCAAGTGCCCAAAGGCGGCCGTCGTCACGTTGACCAAGACTTTCATATTTTTGCGCGCCATTTTCTTTTGATCTTTCCCATCCCACAGTGACAATGTTGGGCCAAAGAGCCGCCTGCGCGTCTCTCTTAACATAAACAAAGCTAGCTTCACGGGGGCCAAGAATCCACTTTTGACCACTAGATGTATAAAAATCGCAACCGATATCATGCAGGTCAATATCCAAATATCCAAATGTCTGCGCACCGTCGCAGAGTACCTGCGCACCGTTTGAATGCGCCATTTCGGTTAGCTTCTTTTCTGGCAAGGTTGTGCCGGTTACGTTGGAAACATGGCTGAAGGCTAAAATTTTGGTATTTGCCGTCATGGCTTGCTCGAACGGCTCGATTAAATCTGCCTCTGATGTTATCTTTTCGGGAAGCGTAATTGTTTTGACGGTAAAGCCTAATCTTTCGGCGCGCTGATGCCAGGCGACGTTATTGCAGGGGTGGTTTTGATTCCATATAACCACTTCATCGCCGGGCTTAAGGTCAAGTCCGTTGATAATTGTATTATTTGCTTCCGACGTATTTCTTACAAAACCAATTTCATCGGCATCGGCCCCAAGAAAGCCGGCGATGAGCTCTCGTGAGTTCTGTGTTAATTCGCGGTATTTAGCCCTGTTTTGAAATGATGGGTTTGCTTCCATATCCCGCGTGTGCTCTATAAGCGTTTCATGGACAATTTTTGGGGTCGGCGTCATGTTAGCAGCATTTAGCATAATTAAATCTTTTTCAATGACAAATTCGCCCTGAACTGCTTTCCAGAATGCTTCATCATCCTGCATTAACCCTTGACCGGACATCGCCATTGAACGTACGTCCTGCGCGGCAAGTGCGAAGGTCGATGTGCTCGAAGTGACAAGAGCACTCATTCCCGCAGTGGCGCCCACTTTCTTTAAAAAATTGCGTCTTGAGTTACTCATTGTATCTCTCCCAAAATGATTTCCATGTATTTTCCGTTTATTCTAATACTATGGGCTCGGGTTAAGCAATGATTATATTATAATGCTATTCATCTTGATTTCTGCATTTTTCCATGCGAGCTTGAAGAAAAAGCGGGACCGGAAATATGATGAACAGAATATTAATAATAGTCGCAGGCACCTTCTTAATCGCGAAATCCTACGCTGTGGAGATTGAAAGGCCGCGCGCAAGAGATATTGGTCTTGAGGTTGGGACTATGCAAACAGGTACTAATAATGCGATAACCGATGTTGCCGGAGTAAGTGTTGGCCATCACACGGTAATGATAGGCGATGATATAAGGACCGGGGTAACCGCTATCATTCCGGCAGATCATAATTTATATCTCAATCCCATTCCTGCGTGGATACATGTTGGCAACGGTTACGGCAAAGCCGTGGGTGAAACGCAGGTCCGTGAATTTGGCGAAATTGAAACACCTATTATATTAACCTGTACTTTATGTGTCTGGACCGCGGCTGATGCTTTAAAAGAATGGCAGCTTTCAAAATCAGGAGAAGGCCAACATACTTTAAACCCCATCGTTGGTGAAACAAATGACAGTCGCGTTAACAATATGTGGTCGGGTGAAAGCATAAAGAAAGAATATGTTTATGCAGCACTGAATAGTGCGAAAACGGGTCCCGTAGAAGAAGGTAGTGTAGGTGCGGGTCATGGTACACAGGCGTTCGCTTGGAAAGGTGGAATTGGCACAAGTTCGCGAGTGCTACCCCAGTCACTCGGAGGATACACTATTGGCGTGCTGGTACAGACTAATTTTGGCGGCGAACTGATCATGAACGGTGCACCGGTCGGGCGAGAGTTAAATCAATATTCGTTTAAATCGCAACTGGAAGAAGCGAGGCGCGGGGAAATACCGACGGACGGCGGTTCAATTATGATGGTTGTGGCTACTGACGCGCCTATTTTATCTCGTAACCTTGACCGTCTTTCAAAACGTGCCATGATGGGCCTGGCCAGAACCGGTTCAGTTGCTCATAACAGTTCCGGCGATTATGTCATTGCTTTTTCCACCAGTGAAGAAGTGCGAAGAGACAGAAGTAGTAGAGACCCTGTGCCGTCCAAAACGTTAACCAATGCTGCGATGTCGCCACTATTTTCTGCGGTCGTTGAAGCAACACAGGAAGCCATTTATAACGCTATTCTAAAGGCGACGACCGTTTCCAGTAGCCGTGGGAAACTTGAAGCAATAGATATCGGTAAAGTGAAAGCCATCCTCGAAAAATATAATGTGACAGATTTTGAAAGCAAGTTATCCCCCGGCAATGTTGAAAAATGATATGCAGATGAGAAAAGTAAATGAATAAAGAAACCGGAACGCGACAGTTTATCGAGATAGCCAAAGCAACTGCGCGGATTTCGAAAGTTGTGTCACCCACGCCACTTCGCTTAAGTAAGAAATTAAGCATTGATGGTACGCAAGTCTATTATAAGCACGAAAATTTGAACCCTACCGGTTCGTTTAAACTAAGGGGTGCTGCTAACAAAATTCTTTCCATGTCCGATGAGGAACGCGAGCAGGGTGTCGTCACTGCATCAACCGGAAATCACGGTGCCGGCATCGGTTATATGTGTCATAAAATCGGCTGCAAGGGCACAGTCTTCGCGCCGGAAGATGTATCACAGTCCAAATATGAAGGCATGATTTCATATGGTCTGGAGGTTGTTAAAACGCCCGGTGATCCAATTAATGGTGAGAATGCGGCTCGTACACACGCAGAGGAAAATAATATCCCGTTTGTGTCACCATATAACGATGTAGATATCATAGCGGGTCAAGGAACTATAGGCTTTGAACTATTCGCGCAACACCAAGACCTTGACGCTGTGTTTATTGCTCTTGGTGGTGGTGGCTTAATGTCCGGTATTTCGATTGCGTTAGCTAATTTGTCGCCAAATACAAAAATTATTGCCTGTTCACCAACGAACTCAAAAGTGATGATGGATTCCATACCTGCTGGCGAAGTCCTTGATTTGCCTTCCAGGCCGACACTTTCCGATGGAACAGCAGGCGGTGTTGAGATGGGGTCGATCACTTTTGAATATTGCCGGGATTATGTTGATGAATATATCGACGTAAGTGAAGAAGAATTAATTACCGGACTACAACTCTTTATAGACGATACAAAAATGATCGGCGAGGGAGCTGTTGGGGTTGCCGTGGCAGGCTATTTAAAGCAACAACCAAAATGGCGGGGTAAAAAAGTCGCCATAATTGTATGCGGCGGTAATATTGCCAGGGAAACGCTGAGAGAAATTTTATAAAAATGCCCGAAAACAAATGTGCGTGATGTGATTAATGTAACTTGTTTGCGTTATTGGATGCTGCGTTTTCGATCGCGGCGGCGGCCTCACCATAAATACGACCTTCTAAGGAAAGTTCTAAAAACCGAATATAATCATTTTTGTCGTTGATTTTTTCACGCGCCATTTCTATCACGTCTAATTGCGAAGTCGCTGTTAAATCATACTTTTTTATTAGAGCCAGCATATCTTGACTGATAATTTCTAACTCCTTGCGGATGTTATTAATATTTAATTGATTTGCTTTGAGCATCTGTTTGTCCTGATTGCGATCTCGTAATTATATATTAACAAATTGTATATATTTTTCGTGCTACTTGAATGGTTAATTTAAATTTTGATTTTAACGTGATTAACTTTTTGTTATTAAAGTATTATTTATGTATAGTGTATTTTTGCTGTGATGAGTGAAATAGTTTTTGAAACCAATTAATTCGTTAAAAGCCATTCATTATATAGTTAGTATTAATTTTCGTGATATGTGTATTTTGGAGGAGTGAATATAATAGACAATGAAAGATTTCATGAAAGAGTAGAAGATCAGAGCTATTACGGCCAAATTCTATTTGATCAGTTAAGAATTCTTTTTTCCCATATTGTTCCAAATATTGTGGGAAGTGTCTTGATAGTGCTTATCTACTATTGGGTTTTTAGAGATTCCTTCACGACAAATTTACAATATTACTGGTTTGGTGTTTTAATATCCCTGTTCATAATTCGACTATATTTATATTCTCGGTTTATCAAGGGTACGATAGAGCATGACCCAAAAAAATGTTTAATAATATATACCGTGATCATGTTTTTAACCGGGGCAACTTGGGGCGGAATTATATTCATTCCCACTGATTTGATGGACAATCAGCTCATTGCATTGACATTAGTGACGCTACTTTTGGCTTTATCTTGTATTTCTTCCATCAGCAGTAGTGCTCATCCTGCTGTGATATGGTCATTTTTAATTCCGGTTGGTATATCGGCGTCATATTACTTGATGAATTCGGCCTCAGAAGAATACGGCCTTATAATAGGGCTTGGGGCAATCGCGTTTTGTGGTGCTGCCGGATTTGTCGGTCATACAATTCATAATATGATCGTTAGTGCGCTTTATTTGCAAAATAGAAATATGTCTTTGATGGACGAGGTCGTTAAAATTGCCAAACAAAATCAAAAATCATATGAAAGTTTTCAGATATTACTTGATAATTTAGGTGCCGGCGCGGCTATGTTTGATAAGGATGATAAGGTTATTTCCTGGAATAAATCTTTTGAAGGTATTTTTAGTATGCCCAAGGGATTAATAAAGCAAGGCATGAGCATGCGGGAATTGGTTAGAAAGATTATTAAACAATCCTGGAAGGATGCAATAGATGTTTCTCAAGCGGCAGAGGCCCATATTAAGGAGTTGATGTTACCTTCTGAAGAGAAAACCATGGTGAAACTAGTTCTAGCGGATGGTCGTAACCTCTATAGCAAGGTAATGCGCATTAATGATGAGCAAACGGTTCTTAACTATACGGATGTCACCACATTAGAGCAGGCGCGGACTGATGATATTATTCACGTATTGCAGCACGATAGTCTCACCGGACTACCTAATCAAATTCTTCTTAAAAAAATTATAGATAGTCGAATAAGCGAATTCGATGGAACCACCAGAAGTAAAAAAAATAAGCAAAAAAAACCGTTTATGGGCCTTGTTCATTTTGGCTTAAATTCATTAAATGAAATATATGAATTTTTAGGCCTGGGTGCAGGTGACATGGTAGTCACGGAAGTTGCAAATCGTTGCGCAGAATTCCTTGGCGACGGTGTTCAATTATATCATACCGCTTACGATGAATTCCACATAATCACAGAAGTTGAGCAAGACCGGAAGCAGGCAATGTCGCTTGTTGATGAATTGATTAAATATGTTGGTGAACCAATAGATGTTAATGGAAACTCTATAACAATGACAGTCTCAGTCGGGATTAGTGTTTACCCGGACCATGCAGATAAGACTGATATGTTGATAAGAAATGCTAAAATTGCATACAATAAGGCGAAGTTACCGAATGAAGATAATATTGTTATTTATAATCATGGAATGCACTCAGAAATAATGGAGCGTTCAAATATTTTGTTTGACATCCATGACAGTATGAAAAAGAGTCAATTTTCGCTTCATTATCAACCACAAATAGATATTAAGTCGCGCAATATTTGCGGTGTTGAAGCTTTATTGCGCTGGCAGCACCCGGACAAAGGCTGGATATCCCCCAGCGACTTTATCCCACTGGCGGAACATACAAAACAAATTATTCCGCTTACCGAACAATTCTTGCCGGAAGCATGTCTACAAGCCAAAAAATGGCAGGATATGGGACTACCTCCTATAAGAATGTCTGTCAATATTTCACCCTTTCATTTCCATGAAAGAGGGTTTACCAAGTTCATTAAAACCTGTTTGGAAAATGCAAATTTGGACCCCGAACTACTTGAGTTGGAAATAACGGAAGGCGTAATTATGAATCAAACTGAAGAGATCATAAACACCCTCCACGAGTTAACAAAGTTGGGTGTTCAATTATCTATTGACGATTTTGGTACCGGGTATTCTTCGTTATCTTATCTAAGGAGGTTACCCGTAGATAAATTGAAAATTGATCAGGCATTTATAAAAGATATGGCTAATGATGAAAGTGCGCTCTCTTTGGTAGAGGCGGTTATAAGGCTAGGCCATAGTTTTAATTTAAATGTTATTGCTGAAGGTGTGGAAACAGAAGAACAGCTTAACAAGCTGTTCGCGATGAATTGTGATCAGGCACAAGGATATTTTATAAAAAAACCTGATTCAGCTGATGTTATTTCACAATGGCTTCAAGGCAACCATATGTAGTTATGCGTTGATATCGCTCAGACGCGGTAGTATTGACAAACGAGGTTATTTATCCGTATAAAATGGATCAAATTTCCATCCGTTTTTCAATCCTAATATACAGGCATTATTATGTTTAAGAAATATTTCTACATCCCTGCAACGTTAGCTCTTTTGGCGTTTGGCCCCATTTCATCTGGTTTAGCGCAGGATAGTATTTTGTCGAATGTCCCGGAAGGTGCGCAAGCCGTTTCATTGACCGGTAAAGTGCTCACCATGCCTGAGGCCACAAATGAAACAGTGCTCGATAATTTATCGAATGCGCGGGTAAAGTATATGGATTACCCGATGATCGCTGATAATGCGGTTTGGTACGGCAGAAGACTTGCCTACGCTGGCAAATACCGCGAAGCAATTAAAGTTTTCTCAGAAGGCATGATTGATAATCCTGATGATGCGCAATTTTATCGCCACCGCGGGCATCGCTATATCACAATACGTGAATTTGATCGTGCTATTGCCGATCTGGAAAAGGCAGCAGAACTTATAAAAGGCAAAGCAAATATTGTAGAACAGGACGGTGCGCCAAATGAATTTGGCATTCCCGTAAGCACATTACATCATAATATTTATTATCATCTTGGTCTTGCTTATTACCTTAAACAAGACTTTGAGAATGCAAGAATTGCTTATGATAAAGCATTTAACGTGGGTCGAAATGATGATAACAAAGTGTCGGTTACGCATTGGCGTTACATGATTTTACGCCGTCTTGGCAAAAGCCATGATGAAGCCAAAGAAGTGCTTGCGCCAATTTCAAAAGATATGAACATTCTTGAAAACATGACGTATCATAAACTTGATCTTTTTTATAAGGGCGACATTTCAGAAGCAGAGATATCTGAAGGTATAGATATGGAAGATTCAGCGGATGCTGCGATGGCTTATGGCCTTGCAAACTGGTACCATTATAATGGTGAAGAAGCAAAAGCGAGGGACATGATGGAAAAAATGTTAAATGCCAGGGCATGGGGATCATTTGGCTATATTGCCGCAGAAGCCGATTTAGCGGCAATGAAGTAATTTGTGTTTTAATTCCTTTAGCTGGTTGCATTTAAATGTTTGATTTATCATCGATGACAGAATATGTGCCGGCTTTTGTTGAAGGCTTTATTGTCACTGCACAAGTGAGCATTGTTTCGATAATCGGTAGTTTTCTGATTGGTGTGATCGTCGCGTTGATGAGAGTGTCGACTAATAAAGCTCTGCAATTCATCTCTTTATGTTATGTAGACCTATTTAGAAATATACCTTTTATCGTTTTAATCTTTTTCTCATTTTATGGATTGCCGGAAATAGGTGTTTATATCGACGCCTTTTGGACCGGCTGCCTAACACTAAGTGTCGCTGTCGGTGCATATGTTGCAGAAACTTTGCGCGCGGGGATCATTAACATTGATAAAGGGATAATTGAAGCTTCTAAATCATTTGGCCTTTCGAAATTCAGGATATATCAAAAAGTTATTATGCCAATTGCGCTTACCACCTCTGTAAGACCGTTGGGGTCCGTATTTATCAATCTTATCCTGACAACATCCATTTTGTCTGCAATAACTTTAAATGAGCTTACAGGTGCAAGCAAAATAATTGCTTCAACAACATTTAGACCGTTCGAAGTTTACGTGTTTTTAGTGATTTTTTATGGCATTCTCACTTTTATTTTATCAGGTATAATTGCCGTGTGGCACCGCCATCTTAATAAATATAACGGGGTGGCCTAAAATGTACGGATCAGACGGATTTACCATCTATGATATCCAACTTTGGGCGGAAGGCCTTAGCGTCACACTATCAATATTTCTAATTTCGTCTTTCTTGGGCCTTTTGCTTGGGTGTATTGTCGGTTTGGTAAGATACTACCGCGTACCGATTATTGGAAAAATTTTAATGATGATCAGCGAGTTTTTAAAAAATTCGCCTGTTTTGGTTCAGCTTTTTCTTGTCTATTTTGGTGTTCCAGCCTTAATTGCATTTGACATGACCCCTAATCTCGCGGCGATTATCACTTTAACCGGTAACACTACGGCATTTATCGCTGTTATTGTCATTTCATCTATTGAAGCCATTGATTTTAAACAACTTGAGGCAGCCCGAAGCTTCGCCCTTAGTGAACGTTTGATTTTGAGTAAAATTATTTTTCCACAAAGTCTGGCTATTGCGATGCCGCTTCTCGTTGGCCTTGCGATAAATCAACTTCAGGTTACATCGCTTATTTCGGTTATTGGTGTTATTGATTTAACGCGGGTAGGTGACATAATAAATCAAAGAACATTTGAGCCGTTTCTGGTCTGGCCGATAATTGGTGCGACCTATTTTATAATGGCAAAATCTATAGAAAGAATAGGTGCGCGCCTCGAACGCCGGTTCAGCGCATATCATATTAGCAATCAAATATAGATGAAATATGGGAGCACATTATGATCGAAATACAGAATCTACATAAAGATTTTGGCGATCTAAAAGTATTAAAAGGCGTGGACCTTTCTATCAAGCCTGGTGAGGTTGTTTCTATATTGGGGGGCAGTGGTTCCGGTAAAAGTACAATGATGCGCTGCATTAATGGGCTTGAAAGCATTACTAAAGGAAAAATTATCGTAGATGATTTTGATGTTTCAAAATCAAATGATCTTCGAGAAGTAAGAAAAAGATGCTCGACCGTTTTTCAACAATTTGACCTCTATCCGCACCTACGTGTTATTGACAATATAACGCTTGCACCCATTGCCGTCCTTGGTCAAAGTAAAGAAGAGGCAAACGATAAAGCGATGGAACTTCTTAACAGTGTTGCTCTTGGTGACCGTGCTTCTGCTTACCCGTCTCAACTTTCGGGGGGACAAAAACAGCGAATTGGAATTTGTCGTGCTTTGGCCATGAATCCAAGTTATCTTTTGTTGGATGAAGTGACCAGCTCGCTAGATCCGGAAATGACAGCCGAGGTTTTGGATATTTTAAAAATACTGTCAAAACAAGGTATTACAATGATTTCTGTTACTCATGAAATCGAGTTCGCCCGGGAGATTTCGGACCGTATCGTATTCCTTGATGAAGGCCGTATTTTGAAAGATTTGCCAAAAGACGATTTCTTTTCTGAATCTGGCGGTAAATCGGACCCAAGAATTGCCAGATTTCTATCAAAAATGGGTAATGTTTAATATCATTTTGACCATAGTGTGCTTATGTGACAAAATGTTCAAAAAGGGATAGAAATGAACCGACGTAAATTTTTACAGTCAACAGCAGCGATTGCGACAGTATCAATAGCGGCAGGGGCGGCATTTAATAAGACCGTAGCTCAAATTAACCAAAATAATAATTCAGAGGACAATATGATACTTTTAACCAATGGGACCGGTTGGGCTGGTGTTAATAAAACTGCGGAAGAATTAACAAAAGGCATATATGGTATAGATGCTATGATTGAGGGTATCAATATGGTGGAGTTGGAGCCAAAAATTCGCAGCGTAGGATATGGTGGCTGGCCAAATATTCTTGGTGTCATGGAATTCGATGGTGGCGTTATGGATGGGACTACACGCCGGGTCGGGTCGGTGGGTGCTTTAAAGCATACATACCACGCCGCGCAACTGGCCAAAGCGGTTATGACGGAACTAAACCACGTGATGGTAACCGGTGACGGAGCCGACCGATTGGCGGCTGAAATTGGCCTTCCCAAAGTTGACACTTTGATGGAAAATTCAAAAGAAGTATGGCTTCAAAAAATCAAAGACCTACTCTCGCCCGAAGAATTTGAAAAGTTTCCAGATATTCCTCTTGCGCCGTTGAATAGCCTAATTACGGACCCTGAAAAGGTCCGCGATACAACCGTATTTATGTGTAAAGATAATAATCAGGGTATTCATGCGGCGACAAGCACGTCCGGTTGGGGATGGAAATATCCGGGGCGTCTAGGCGATAGCCCAATCGCTGGTGCTGGGTTTTATGCAGATAGCCGTTACGGAGCAGCGGCGTGCACACATACCGGTGAAATGGCAATTCGCGCCAGCACATCGCGAACCATTATTCTTGCAATGAAACTTGGTTATTCACTCGACGATGCTGTGAAGCTCGCCATTGAAGAAGTTTCTGAACTTGAGACCGGCTTCATTGGACCATTGGTCATTCATGCTATTGATAATAAAGGTGGTCACAAGGTTGTTTCCTACAATCTTGATAAGCCGGGTAATTACTGGTTCTGGAAACCATCAATGAGCAAGCCGGAGCAACGTGAATCGGAAATGGTATAAAAAGAAAATGATTAAGTGTGGCCAGTTTTGCATATGTTTATTGATGTTTTCTTATCTGGGGGTTTCCGCTTCGCAGGCTGGAAAGCTAGACGATATTAAAATGCGCGGCTTCATCAAAATTGGCGTCGCTTTGGGCGGCGAGCCCGTTGGGTTTTGGGACGAGAAAAATAATCCTATCGGCTATGACGTAGATTTTGCAAATAGACTAGCCAACAACTTGGGTGTCGAACTAAGAATGATTAATATCCACGGTGATGCCAGAATTAGCATGTTGGTGTCAGAACAATTGGATGTTGTCGTTGGCAATCTCACTGTTACAGAAGATAGAGAGAAAATAATCGATTTTTCTGATGCTTATTTTCGTACAGGATTAAGAATAGCTGTTCAATCTGGCTCTGGTATTAAAACAATTCATGATTTGGCCGGTAAGAAAGTCGTCGTCGGCCGCGGTACAAGCGGCGTTGTTTTTCTGGAAGAAATGGTACCAGATGCTGAATTGGTCTACACTGATAAATTCGCACCTGATGGCTTACTTCTTATGCGCCAAAGGCGGGTTGATGCCGGTATAGAAGACGGCTCCTTCATTGAATATATGATTGGTAAGCTTGGTGATATGGAACTGCTTCCAGAAAGCTACGAAAGTGGTGACATCGCGGTTGGCATAAAAAAAGACCAGCCTGACTTAGTGAGCTGGGTAAATAAGGTTATTGAAAATTATGTAAGTTCAGGCGACTATGAAAAAAGTTATAAAAAATGGTGGGGCGACAACGCGATTGCGCCAGATATTACTCACCCCAACTCGTAAAATTACACTGGAAATAATATGAAGCACATATTCTTATCGATATTGATAATGGTTCTTTCAAGCATCGGGGCTCAAGCAAATATTTTAAAGGATATTAAAGAGCGCGGTTATATAAAAGTCGGTGTTTCGCTTGGTGGTATGCCTATGGGAGGGCGTGATGGGCGTAATAACCCAGTAGGTTATGATGTTGATGTCGCAAACCGTATTGCCGAAGCACTGGGCGTCGAGCTTCGCATTATTGATGTTTATGGTGATGCGCGTGTCAGTATGCTGGTTTCAAAACAGCTTGATATGGTGATTGGAAATATGACGATAACTGAAGCACGGGAGAAGATTGTTGATTTTTCGGACGCGTATTTCAGAACTGGCCTCAAAATTGCTGTTCAGCGCGGCTCAGGTATTAACAGTTTAGATGGGCTTAAGGGGAAAAAGATAGTCGTGGGTAGGGGTACGAGTGGTGCCGTCTTTCTACAGGAGGAAGTTCCGGACGCTGAAATCGTTTATGCGGATAATTTTGCACCCAATGGAATATTACTTCTTCGCCAAAGGCGGGTTGATGCAGGGATAGAAGATGGTTCACTGATTGATTTTGTAGTTCGCGATATTAAAAGTTTAGAAGCCATGCCCGGGGAATTTTTAAGCGGTGATATCGGTATGGGGATCAGCAAAGGAGAGCCGGAATTCCTTACTTGGGTCAATCAGCATATTGCCAATTATATCAATTCCGGTGACTTCGAAAAATATTATCATAAATGGTGGGGTGAAGATGCTGTCGCTCCTGATCTTTCCGCGAAATAAAGCTATAAGGCTCATTTTATGAAATTTTACGCGATTGATGTAGGCGGCACCAAAACGGATTTTGCTAGAATTGATGTTCATGTGCGTAAGAATTGTATAGCTGATTATGAAAACTCTCTTATCGTGCCGGGAAATATATCAAGGATGGTTGCTTAAGGGGAGCAATGTTGCTTAATCCTGATGCAAAATAGTGAAAATGAAAATAAGAAAGAATTATGAGAAAAATTACATTAGAAATTTGCATCGACACCATTACAGGTGCCAATGATGCAATAAAAAACGGGGCAGACCGTATCGAATTATGTGACGCATTGGGTATTGGTGGTACGACGCCGCCTGCGGGGTTAATGAAGGCGGCGGCAAAGCTTGATAAACCAGTATACGCAATGATTAGACCCAGAGGTGGCGATTTTATCTTCAATTTCGAAGATATGGATATAATGCTGCATGATATTGACAGATGCAGACATTATGGCCTTGCAGGGATAGTGATTGGTATTACCCATGAAAATGGGGCATTGGATCATAAAAAGTTGGAACGATTGATGGAACAAGCGGAAGGTATGGGTGTAACGCTCCATAGAGCATTTGATGTTACACCGGATACTTCAGAAGCATTGGAATTGGCCATTGATCTTGGGATAGAAAGAATACTGACATCTGGGCAACGGGAAACTGCTTTGGAAGGGGCTCTTAATATTCGAAACGTAATCGAACAGGCAGCGGGCCGCATTTCAATTATGCCATGCTCAAATGTAAACCCAGCTTCGGTAGACAGCTTATTTAAAATATTTACTGTCAATGAAATACATTCTTCGTGCCGAACAAAAATAATAAGTCCTTATGTCGCATCTGCCCCTTCTATGGCACCGGGGGATGATTTTTCCAGGAATATAACTGATCCTGTAAAGGTAAAGGCGTTGGTTGAAAAATTAGCAACTTATTAGAGAGAAAAACTATGAAAATTTATAATTTGACTATTAGCATCCTAATTTTACTGACATTTGGTATATCCGCGAATGCGCAAGATAAATTATTCGCTGACGTGCCGGAAGGTGCGCAAGCAGTTTCATTTTTGGGGAAAACCTTATCAATGCTGGCGCCAAGTCAAAAACTTCTCGATAATTTAATATTTGCAAAAGCAGATTATGCTAAAGACCCTGATAATGCAGAAAATATCTTGTGGTATGGTCGCCGTGTGGCATATACCGGGGAATTCAGAAATGCTATCGAAATTTTTACAGAAGGTATAAAAAAACATCCAAATGATGCGCGCTTTTATCGCCATAGAGGGCATCGTTACATAACCATTCGTGAAATTGATCGCGCAATTTCTGACCTTGAATTAGCCGCAAGTTTAATTGTTGGCAAAGCGGATAAAATTGAACCCGATGGTGCGCCAAACGCGGCCAACATTCCCGTAACAAGTACTCATAGCAATATATATTATCATCTTGGACTTGCTTATTATCTTAAGCATGATTTCGAGAATTCGTTGCGTGTTTATAGAATGGGCCAAAACCTAAATTTAAATGACGACAATATCGCCTCAACCGCCCATTGGATATATATGAACCTTCGCAGGCTTGGCAGAGACGAAGAAGCCAGACAGTCTCTGAATAATATCACGAAAGATATGGATATTATCGAAGTTCACAATTATCATACCCTCGATCTTTTTTATAAAGGAGAAGTTCCGGCGGAAGAAGTTCTGAATGCAGATCCAAATGTTCCGGCTGGAGCAAGCATTACATATGGCGTTGCCAACTGGTATCTTTATAATGAGGATATTGTAAAGGCCTATGAATTGATGGAAAAATTCATGAATACAAATTCGTGGGGAGCTTTCGGCTTCATTGCTGCCGAAGTTGATCTAAAACAACGAAATAGATAGATTAAGAAAAAGAGGGAAAAACTATGAAATTATATAAGAAGGTTTTATTGTCATCAGCGGCTTTAATGATTGCGTCATGTGCGGCAGAAAATACGGATAATACAGACCAAGATGAAATGGCTATGGCTGATCAAGCGGCGGTTGTTGCGCCCGATATGGCTGAAGATATGCCGGCAAGGATGACTAATATCTTACCCGATGTTCCGGAAGGCGCGCAGGCAGTTTCTCTGCTTGGAAAAACTCTGGTGAGCGGGGCGCCAAGTCAAAAAATCCTGGATAATTTAGCCACCGCAAAAGCAAATTATGATGCTGACCCAATGGACGCTCAAAATATAATCTGGTATGGCCGCCGTACGGCTTATACAGGTGATTATCGCCGGGCGATCGAGATATTCTCAGAAGGTATTGAAAAGCATCCTGATGATTCTCGCCTTTATCGTCACAGGGGACATCGCTACATAACCATTCGTCAATTCGATAAGGCAATTGCCGATTATGAAATCGCCGCAAAACTTATTGAAGGGCAAGAGGACAGTATAGAAGAAGACGGCGCGCCCGGACCTTCCGGTATTCCGGTGTCAAGCAAACATAGTAATATATGGTACCATCTTGGCCTTTCATATTATTTGGTACATGACTGGGAAAATGCACTTCGCGCTTACCAAACAGGACATGATTTAAAAGTTAATGACGATAATATTGTTTCAACGGCTCACTGGCTTTATATGATTTTAAATAGAATGGGTCGCCCCGAAGATGCCAAAAAAGCCATCGAAGGCGTCACTGCCGACATGAATGTGCTTGAAAATTTCTCATATCATAATCTGGTACTTTTTTATAAAGGTGAGATTCCGGCCGAAGAAATGTTAAATGTTGATCCCAATGATCCAAGTGGTGCGGCTGTTGCGTACGGTGTTGCCAACTGGTACCTGTATAATGATCAACCAGAAAAAGCTTATGATCTAATGCAACAGTTCGTAGAAACTGACAGTTGGGCTTCATTCGGGTTTATCGCCGCCGAAGTCGAACTTATGATGAAGTGATTTTATGGAATTTAGATCACCTCAATATATAAAGCAGCTTCTTGGTGAAAAACAGGAAGTTGCTTTTATCGATGTACGTGAAGCTGCTGAATATGGAAGCGGCCATCCATTTTTTGTATCGCACATTCCATATAGTGTTTTAGAAGCAAAAATATGGAACTTTGTTCCTTGTAGGGTAACGACAGTAATATTGATAGATGGCGCCAACGGTATATCTGAAAAAGCGGCACACCATCTTGAAGCGGAGGGATACGAAAATATCGTTATTACAGAAGGAGGCATAAAAGCGTGGTCCGATGCGGGGTATGCTCTTTATGAAGGGATTAGTGCGCCGTCTAAATCGTTTGGCGAAATAGTCGAACATGAATTGGGAACGGTTTCTATATCAGCCCCCGATCTTAAAGCCCGAATGGATACCGGTGATAATAATTTCATTATCTTAGATGGCCGCACACCGGCGGAATATAATAAAATGACGATCCCGGGCTCAACATCTTGTCCAAATGCTGAATTAGTGCTGCGGTATAAAGCGATGGTGCCAAACTCCAGCACTGACATAATTATCAATTGCGCGGGAAGAACCCGTAGTTTAATCGGCGCTCAATCACTTCGAATGTTAGGCCTTCCTAACAAAGTTTATGCGCTTGAAAATGGCACGATGGGTTGGAAATTAGCGGGATTGGAGCTCGAATATGGTGCGAAACGAAGCTTTCCCATCGAGCTTGATGAGGAAATAATAATTGATACAGAAATCAAAGCGAATGAATTGATTGATGAATATTCGGTTGATGTGATTGAACACGAGTGTTTTCAGGAATGGCGTTCAGATCGCAGCAGAACTACCTACCTTTTTGATGTAAGAACCGAAGAAGAATATAAGAAAGGCTATCTCAAAGAAGCGGTACATGCGCCCGGCGGGCAACTTATTCAGGCAACCGACCAATGGTTTGCAACAAGGAATGCCCGAATAGTTGTTTACGATGATTTACGTATTCGGGCAGTTATGACCGTCATATGGCTTAAAGGGATGGGGCATGATGCATATGTATTAAATGAACAAACAACCCTGCCTTTGATCCTGAATAGAGTGACGAAGAAACGCTGTGGCAATGCTGAATTTATAGGTCCTGATGAAATTGATATTTTAAATTCAACTATTATTGATGTTCGAAGTAGCCAAGAGTATCGCGACAGCCATATAGTTGGCGCAATATGGTCGATTAGACCAAATTTGGGCGAGCAAAAGGTAAAAGAAGAAGTTGTAATAATCGCTTCCGATCTTGGCACCGCAGATCTTGCGGCAAAAGAATTTCCAGATAAGAATACATACTTCTCTCTTAGTACTCCCGAGCAATGGCAAAAGGAAGGAATAGAAACAGCCTCAACGCCAAACGATCCACCTGACGAAGATCGCATTGATTTTCTTTTTCATACTCATGGTCGACATTCGGGTAATCTGGATCATGCCAGAGAATATCTTCGCTGGGAGATCGGATTGCTCGCACAACTTGATGAGCAAGAAAAATCAGTACTTAGACCGTTAAAAGCTTAAAGGGGCCATACCCAAACAATCATCGGCAACGCAACGAGAGTAATTATAATCTCTAGCGGTAATCCCATACGCCAATAATCCCCAAATTTATACCCGCCGGGACCCATTATCAGTGCGTTATTTTTATGCCCTATGGGGGTAAGAAATGCACATGATGATGAGACCGCAACCGCCATCAGGAAGCTATCTGAATTAACGCTCAGCGTGTTTGCCATACTAACAGCGATCGGGGCCATCATGACTGCCGTGGCGACATTATTCATCAAGTCCGATAAGGTCATAGTGACAATGAAAAGAAGAGCCAAAACGAAAAAGACGGAATAGCCCTCGGAAACTTGTAATATCCCCTCGGCGATAAGGTCTGTTGTTCCTGTGGTTTCCAGAGCACCGCCAATCGGTATCATTGATCCAACCAGCACAATAACCGGCCAGTCGATCGTATTATATAAATCACGCAGAGGTATAATAGAAAACAGAACCATACCAAGCGCCGCAATGGCAAGAGCAACGGTTAAACTGGTAAGTCCAGTGGCAGCGGCACCAATTGCACCGGCGAGAAGCAATATGGCGATGCCGGCGTGACGCCGCTTGCCCATGTTAAAGCCGCGTTCTGCCAAGGGGAGCAATCCTAATCTATCCATAGATTTTGACATGCTGTCGTTATCACCTTGAAGGAGCAACACATCGCCAGCCTGGAATATAAGTTGATGCAGTCTATTCTTTATATTCTCACCTTGTCGCGATACACCCATTAAATTTAATGCGGATCTCGATTTTAGTCTTATTTCGCCAATCTTTCTGCCGATAACGCGGCTATCGGCGGAAACAACGGCTTCTTGCAACGTCACATCATCGTTGGAAAAAATTGATTTATCAAGATCTCCCCCTTTTATTTCAAGGCCCAATTTATGCGCGAAGGTATCCAGTTCTTTTGGTCCTGCCTTTAAAATAAGAATATCTTTTTCTGCAATAATTCTAGACCGGGTAAGCCGTAAAGTTCGCTTATTTCCACGAATAAGACCCGCTATTCTTACATCACAGCTATCGGCAATTTCGTCTATTTCTTTTATGGATTTTCCAATTGCATCAGATTTCTCGATCACGATACATTCCGCAGCATAATCATCGATATCGAATAATTCGTCCGTGGCGGATTTAGCTTGCCTGTCTTTTGGTAATAATCTCCATCCTATGGTGCTTAGAAAAAATACACCTACAATTGCTACCACCAGACCTACAGGTGAAAAATCAAACATTGAAAAAGGCTCACCTGCTACTGTTTCTCTATAATGTGCAATAACGATATTGGGCGGGGTGCCAATTAAAGTAATCAGTCCACCGAGGATTGACCCGAACGAAAGCGGCATAAGCAGCAAAGCAGGTGATCTTTTAACTTTCCGGGCACTATCAATTGTTGCGGGCATTAAGAGGGCCAGTGCGGCAACGTTGTTCATCATCGCAGAAAGTATTGCTGAAAAACTGGACATTACAGAAATTTGTAAAAACAGGCTTTTAAGCGGCGGAACAACGATATGGGCGATACGGTCTATTACACCGGATACAGCCAAGCCGGCACTAATGACCAGCACGGCGGCTACGGTTATGACTGCGGGATGTGAGAAACCATCAAAAGCACTTTCTGGTGTTATAACACCGGCTATTACGCTGATCATTAAAGCACTGAAGGCGACGACATCATAACGCCACCTCCCCCAAAGGAAAAATACGAAAACACCAATTAAGATTAATACAATACTATACTGGTCATTGGTCAATTTGTGACTTCCTTTTTTATCTTCATTTTCACTAAGATACACAGATTTTTATAAATGATAACAATTTTTTACATTTGCGTGGAAATGATGTTAGGGTAAGAAAAATATAAAAACACTAAGATTAAAATAAGGAAATGAGGCCATGATAGAAAAGTATTTAATGCTTTTTCTTTATCTTTCCATATTGGTTTTTTTAAGTTTTATCGCCTCCAAAAGAGTTAAGAATATAAAAGATTATGTTACCGGGAATAAAACTCTTGGATTTTGGGTTGCTGCATTTTCCGCGCAAGCAACGGGTGAAAGTGCTTGGCTTCTTTTAGGGCTAACAGGCGCGGGGGCCATTGCAGGGGTCAGCGCATACTGGGTAGTAGTCGGTGAAATGATTGGCGTTTATGTTGCGTGGTTTCTCATGGCTGAACGTTTTAAGAAACTGACAGATCATTATGACAGTCTAACAATGACAGATTATTTAGTCAGTCGCTTTAAAGCTAAAACCCATTTATTAAGAGTGGTTGCCTCTGGAACATTAGCCGTTTTTATCTTGATATATATTAGTGCGCAAATCGACGCGACGGGTTCCGCTTTTGAAAGATTTCTCAATTGGGATTACCATACGGGAGCGGTAGTAGGGTTCATTATCGTTGTTTTTTACAGTGTGGTCGGTGGTTTCTTGGCCGTCGCATGGACGGATATGTTTCAGGGTGCCGTAATGGTAGGTAGCCTTTTTATTCTTCCGGTTGTGGCCTTTTTTATGCTTGGTGAAAGTGATCATCTTTACGAAGGGTTAAAGAATATTGACCCCAGCCTGATAAGTCTTTCCGGTACCGGAGGGTTAATGGGCATTGCAACTATACTTGGTATGATGCTGATAGGCCTCGGTTTTATGGGGTCGCCGCAGGTATTTGCCCGTTTCATTGCTGTTAAAAACCTTGGAGAAATCAAACGGGGAAGATGGGTCGCACTTGGTTTTACGTTTTTGGTGGATGCGTCTGCTGTCAGTATAGGGTTGCTTGGCAGATATTTGTTCACAGAGGTTGGTTCAGACCCCGCTGCTACATTGGGTAACGGCGCGCAAAATGTATTACCAACGCTTGTTGAGTATGTATTCCCTGTTTTAATTGTTGGACTTTATGTGGCAGCAGTACTTTCTGCGATCATGTCAACAGTATCTTCATTGCTAATCGTCGCGGCAGGCTCCATCACACATGATATATATAGGAAAATTTATAATGCGGATTTGGGCGGCATAAAATCAGCTAAACTGTCGCGAATTCTTACTGTAATATTTGCTGTCCTTGCATTGGCGATAGCACTAATAGTTTCATTTGTCTCACCGAGTAGAACTATTTTTTGGTTTGTAATATTTGGCTGGTCCGGTATTGCTGCAACATTTTGCCCGATGGTGATTATGTCGCTTTTTTGGCGCGGGTTTACTGCGAGAGGAGCCATATCTGCTATGATAGCTGGTTTTCTATCAATCCCAATATTTAGGTTTGTGATGCCCTTGGTACCAGAACTGGGCGATTATTTTGTGGCGCTGGAATCATTGCCACCCGCGTTTTTAATGTCCTTCATTGCCGGATATATTGTTAGTAAATTAAAGCCGGATAGTGAACTTTCAAAGACATATCAAAGTGAAATTGAGGCCATAGAACAATAACTATAATAGGTGACGTATAGATAGGCGTCATTTTTTAAAGTCAATCGGGGCATTAGCCGCCACTTCGCTTGCGATGAAGACAACAGCCGTAAAAGCATTAGCAGCCGAAGATGCTTTTTGGGAAAACATCATTTCACAACATGATGTATCAAAAGATTATATTAATATGGATGCTGGCCGCTGGGGAATTATGGCCAATCCGGCACTTGAAGAATTTATAAGGCGAACGCGCCATATCACGCAGAATAGTTCATATTATGCGCGAAATTTGAATATTTCGCCAGAACTGGGCGGACAATACAGGGAGGAAAACCAAATCATTCCCAAAGTTATCGCAGGTAGTTTAGGTGCTGATGAAGACGAGGTGGCCTTGACCCGAAATGCCACCGAAGCCTTGCAACATTTAATAAGCGGCTATAATAAAATTAATCCTGGTGACACCGTAATTTATTCGGATTTGGATTATGGCAGTATTTGTAGGGAAATGGATTATCTTGCAAAAAATAACGGCGGAAATGTCGTCACATTTAATATTTCGGAGCCGGCGACGTACGAGAACATAATTGATGCTTACGAGAGCGTACTGACGCCACAAGATGAACGCATGCATGCGGGGATTACATCTTTTAGGATAAAAGGGGCTACTAGTCGCGCGGTAAATGACACATTGTGTAACACTTTGCTAAGTAAATATAACATTAACACAAACCCGATAAGTGGTATAAATATGGGTTCTGTAGTTCGTATTGTTCCCGGGCTATATAATAACATGGCTGATATGGATAAATTTAGTGCGGCACTAAAAGATATTCTGGGATAATTCTTGTGTGAAATGTTGCAAGTTTGAGTAAGGGTGGTACAGTATTACATGATCACGCTGGCAAAAGCCAAGTAGCGTACAATAATATAAAAAAATAGCGAAAACCGGGAGGTTTATTCATGGATAGACGTAAATTTTTACAATCAACTGCTGCACTGGCATCTGTTTCTATGGCAGGCAGCACTATTGCCGCAAATGCGCAAGCGATGATGGATAAAGATAGTGATGAATATTGGAAGACCATTATGGCACAATATAAAGTCACAGACGAATTTATAAACTTGAACGCCGGGCATTGGGGCATTATGTCTGAACCCGTATTGGAAGCATTTGTGAAACACACTCGTTTCATTAACGCCTATAGCTCATATTTCGTGGGACACGGCAGGGCCGCAATCCCAACGGCCAGAAATTACGGTCTTGAACGCGCGGAAGTTATCAGCATGCTTGCCGATAAACTAGGCGTAGGAGCCGATGAACTTGTTTTAACCAGGGGCGCGACTGAATCGCTGCAATTGTTAATCAGCGGATATAATAATATTGAACCGGGTGATACGGTACTTTTCGGTGACGCTGCATATTTCAGCATGGAAGCGGAAATGCGCCATCTTAAAGTTCATCGCGGCGCAAATGTAGTCGAATTAAAAGTTCCCGATCCGGCCTCTCATGATAACATAATTGCACTATTTGAGCAGGGTATTAAAGATCATCCAAAAACCAAGCTAATATTACTTACACATATGGCAAACCGCACAGGAGTAATTATTCCATTGAAAGAGATAACGGCAATGGCACGTTCGCACGGTGTGGATGTTATCGTTGATATGGCACATTCGTGGGGTCAAGCCGATTTTGATTTCGCGGATCAAGGTGTCGATTTTGTTGGATTTAATCTTCATAAATGGATCGGTGCGCCACTCGGTGTTGGCCTTATGTATATAAAAAAAGAACGCATGCTGGATATAGATACAAAAAGCAGCAAAGGTCCGCCGGGTAATGACGACATCAATAACCGTGCACAGACGGGTACGATGAATTTGGCGGCAGTTATGGCAGTTAAAGACGCTTTAATTTTCCTTGATAAAATTGGAATAGAACATATTGACCGCCGATTTAAAGCGCTGCGTAATCAATGGACGAAAGAATTTCTTGATGATGACCGCGTTGATATCCTTAATCCGGAAGATGAAAGAATGCATGCAGGATTAACATCTTTCCGTATTAACGCGCACAAAGATCCGCGTGAACTGGGCAAAACTTTGCTGCGGGATTATGGAATTAATACCGCGCCTATTCCTGCGTTAAATGGTATTCGGGTTGCGCCGGGGCTTTATAGTTCTAAGGCCGACATGGACGCGCTTGCAGTTGCGATTAAAGATATCGTGAATAAAATGTAATTTATTTGATTGATCACGATCATAGTTGATCAGTCGAATTTGAAATTCTAAATATTTTCAAATGGGAAAATTTGAATTATGAACAGACGTAAATTTTTACAATCGACGGCGGCTCTTGCCCCTTTCCCGGTAGTTGCGCAAACCGGTATAACCAAAGCACAGGTAGCCTTGGACAAAACAAGTGAGGCTTACTGGCAAACAATTATTGATCAATATGATGTTGCCGAAGGTTATAATAATTTAAACGCAGGTCATTGGGGGCTTATGTCAATACCGGTAATGGACGCGTACCTAGAGAATACCCGCAAAGTAAATAGGGATTATTCTCTTTATGTCGGTAGCGGCAAAGCGGTTGATCCCGACAGGTTTGACAATTATTGGCAAGAAGCGGACGAAGTCATTGCGTTTCTGGCTAATAAGCTAAATGTCGGTGCGGACGAGCTTGTATTAACGCGAAATATTTCAGAATCGATGCAATTATTATTTGCCGGCTATAATAAATTAAGGCCGGGCGATAGCGTTGTCTTTACCGATACTGATTACGGAAGCATGCAGGCTGAGGTAAGGTATTTGGAAGAACGTCGTGGAGCCAACGTTATTTCAGTTAGCGTTCCGGATCCCGCGTCTTATCAAGGGTTTATCGATTTTTACGAAAAAGTGATCAAAGATAATCCGACTATAAAATTGATGTTGTTAACACATATGAGTTCACGGACAGGCGTCATTGCACCTGTAAAAGAGATTATAGCGATGGCAAAATCACATGGTGTTACCGTAATTTTAGATGTTGCCCATTCGTGGGGACAGTTTGATTTCGATTTCGGTGATTTTGGTGCCGATTTTGCGGGCTTTAATCTTCACAAATGGATCGGTGCACCGCTTGGCCTTGGGCTAATGTATATTCGCAAAGACAGGATTTTGGATATTGATCCAAAAAGTGGAAAAGGCGGCAAAGGCAATACCGAAATTAAAAACCGTATACAAACAGGAACAGTAAATATGCCGGCAGTGATTACGGTTCCAAAAGCAATAGAATTTCAAGATAGCATTGGCATAAAACATATCGGAAGACGGTTCAGAGACTTGCGTAATCAATGGGTTAATCAGATGATTGATGATGACCGTTTTGAAGCTTTAACGCCGCAAGATGAGCGTATGTATGCTGGCATAACATCATTCCGGTTTAGGGCGATAACTTCTGATGAGGATTACGGAAAATTACACCGCACATTGCTATCAAAATATAAAATTAATGCCTCCCCTTACGGTGGTATGAGAAGAGGTGGTGCTATTCGGGTTAGCCCAGCGCTATATAGCTCAAAAGCAGATATGGACGCACTGGCATTAGCGTTAAAAGACATTTTAGGATAATTATAGGAAAAAATTATTATGGATCGACGTCAATTTTTACAATCATCTGCGGCTCTTGCCACAATATCAATGGCGGGTATTCCCGTAATTGGGCAATCTCAGGAAATAAGAGATGCTCATGATGAAAATTTTTGGGATATTATAAGAGCACAATATGAAGTAACTGACGAAGTTACGAATTTGGAAGCTGGTTACTGGGGAATTATGTCGATACCGACGACACAAGCCTATATTCAACATACGCATTTTGTGAACCAATTTAATACTTATTATGTGCGCCGCCAGTATTTCAAAGATTATGATATTATTATTAAGCGGCTTGCTGAGAAGCTGGGTGTTGGTGATGATGAAATCGTATTGACGCGCAATGCCACTGAATCGTTAGTCAGCTTAATAAGCGGTTATAATAAATTAAGCGAAGGTGACACGGTGGTATATGCCGACACTGATTACGGAAGCATGCAGGCAGAAATTCGTTATCTCGAAAAATATCGTGGGGTCAAAACAGTAAAAATTGATATGCCGGAACCCGCTTCATATCAAGAAACCATTGACGCATACGTAAAAGGGCTTGATGAAAACCCAAAATGCAAAATGATGTTGGTTACACACGTGAGTAACCGCACAGGATTAATCACTCCGGTGAAAGAAGTGACGGCAATGGCGCGCGCACGCGGTGTTGATGTCATACTTGATGCGGCTCATTCGTGGGGTCAGTTTGATTTTGATTTTCAGGATCTCGGCGTTGATTTCTGCGGGTTTAATTTACATAAATGGATGGGTGTTCCACTTGGTGTTGGCATGCTCTATATCCGAAAAAACCGCATACTGGATATTGATCCTCTGCGAGGTGAAGCAGGACCGGACAACGATAACGTCAGAACAAGAGTTCATACTGGAACTGTTAATTTCGCTTCTGTATTAAGTATACCGGCGGCTCTCGATTTTCAGGAAAATATAGGCATTAAGAATATCTCAGCACGACTACGAAGTTTGCGAAACGAGTGGGTAGATGGACTTAAAGACAATAAAAATATAGAGATTTTAACGCCAAGTGACGAACGAATGCATGCAGGGATTACATCGTTTCGCATTAAGGGGAAAACAAGCGCGCAGGACAATGCTGACCTCATGAAACTATTGACGGACAAATATAAAATTTTCACAGTGGCTATTGGTGGATTAGCCAATGGTGGTGCAATACGGGTTAGTCCGGCACTTTATAATTCAAGAGATGACGTTAGGAAATTAGTAGCAGCGCTAAATGATATAACGGGCTAACATTAAATATATCTGAGGGGATTGAATGATGAAATTTAGATTTTTGCGAACTGTATTATTGGTACTCGCGGTGACGTTGCCGACTGTGGCGATAGCTCAGGATAACCAAATAACGACACCTGAAGAATTTTTTGGCTTCCAAATGGGCGAAGATCGGAAGCTCGCGAATTGGCATAAGCTGGTGGAGTATTATGAACTTGTTGGTAGTCAGAGTCCGCGTATGCAGGTGGTTGATATGGGCGAAACTGCAATGGGCAACCCATTTTTAGCCCTTTATATTTCGACCCCGGAAAATCTTGCCAACTTAAATCAAATCAAAGCCTATAATAATAAACTCACCGATCCACGTGGTATCGCGAAGGCAGAAATTGATGATGCCGTTGAAAATGGTAAGGCGATCGTCGTTCAATCGTTCGGTATTCATTCTAATGAAGTTGCTGCCCCGCAAACTGCGGCGGAACTGGTTTACGATATGTTGACGCGCGATGACGAAGACATGATGCGTATATTAAATAACACATTGTCAATTTTAATGCCTGCCTTCAATCCGGATGGTCAAATCATGGTCGCCGACTGGTATAATAAAAATGTAGGTACGGAATATGAAACGTCGCCACTGCCCTGGCTCTATCATAAATATATTGGCCATGATACAAACCGCGACGCATTCATGCGTAATATGCCATCATCACGTTACGGCGCAGATATAATTTTTACAGACTGGAAGCCGCAATCATATATCGACCATCATCAGATGGGTGCGTATAGTGCACGTCTTTATGTACCGCCATATTCAGAACCCATTCGCCCTGCGGGTGATCCATTGGTTTGGCGAGAAATGTCCTGGTATGGTGCACATATTGCACAAGATGAAGAAATTCATGGCAAGTCAGGTGTATTAAATGCATCCATGTATTCTGGCTGGGGGCATTTCGGCTTTCACTGGATTACACCGTTTCACAATATTGCCGGAATGTTAACAGAATCAGCTTCAACGCGTCTTGGAACACCAATATATATTCATCCAGATCAATTGACCGGGGCCAGATACGGTTTCCCGGAATATGAAGAACAAATTTCCTTTCCTAACCCGTGGAAAGGGGGATGGTGGCGTGTGCGCGACATTGTGGAACAACAGAAAATCGCCGCACTAGCTTTATTGGATATAAGCGCAAAAAACCGAAAAATGATTTTAAAAAACTCATATATTAAAGCGTCGCGTCAAATTGAACGTGGCGCAAACGGGGAAACAAAAGCTTACATTATACCCGCCGATCAGCATGATAGCTTGACCAAAGATAAAATGATTAATGTTCTTCTCGGCCAGGGGATAGAGGTCCATAAAGCACCAAATGATTTTACACACGAAGATCATAATTATGCCGCAGGTTCATACGTCGTATCAATGGAACAGCCGAAGCAGGGACTTGTACGTTGGCTTTTGGGACGGACTTTTTACCCGGATAACAGCTACACTCGGGAAAGAGACGGCTCACCCAAACGGCCTTACGATATGTCGACGGATAATGTAGCAGAATATATGGGAGTTGACGTGACGCCTGTCGCGACAAAAGTAACGGCGCGGTTAAATGTTATCACTGACAAGCAGTTAACCTGGGTTGGTAATGTTGTAACTAATTCCAATGGATATGTGGTTGACGGACGGCTAAACGATAGCTTCAGTGCCGTAAACTTGCTGTGGAATGCGAATATTGATGTGAAACGCATAGACAAAAATGGTGCCGGGTTACGCGCCGGGGACTTTATCGTCTCGGCCGATGTATCTGCGGAAATATTGAATGATATTGCGAATTCTACCGGTGTTAGTTTTAACGCTCTTTCAGTGAGCGCGGACGATATTGGCCGACCTATTGAAAGGCTTCGCATCGGAATGTATAGAAGGTATCTTGCCGGAAATATGGATGAAGGCTGGACCAGGTTTTTGCTGGAAGAGTTTAAATTTCCTTTTGATCAGCTTTATGACAAAGATATTACCACTTCGAACTTGAATAAATACGATGTTGTGATCATACCAAATGACGGTATGGAGCGCCTAACCGGAAGCAATGAAGAGTATGCGGAGCAATTTCCGCCGGAATATAGAAGCGGTCTCAAAGATGACGAGGCTGAGGCACTTGAAGAATTTGTTAAGAAAGGGGGTTCTCTCATTATGTTAGGTGACGCAGGCGAATTTGCCATAGACAAATTCAATCTTCCCATCACTAACGCGGTTGAGGATTTGAGCACAAAAGAGTTCTGGGCCCCTGGTACGACGCTTCGTATGAAATTTAACAACCAAGAACCTTTTGCGTACGGTATGCCGGATGTTGGAGTAGCGTTATTTCTTAGATCCAATGATGTCTATCAAGTTCGTAATAACACCAGAAATTATCGAGTTAGCCGAATTGCGTCTTATGTAGATCGTGATATCATGGAAAGTGGCTGGTTGCTGGGTGAAGACCATATCGCGAGTAAGGCCGTAGCTGTTTCTGTTCAGCACGGTAATGGAAAGGTAATTCTTACTGGCATAAGGCCCCAATTCAGGGCTCAAACACATGGGACTTTTAAATTGCTGTTTAATACTCTTGTGGACTTCGAATAAGAATATGCAAATGATGGAAAAATGCGGCATCGTGAATATAATGAATATATTATTGTCGTTTGGGTTTACGCTGCTGATTTGGGTGTCTTCCCTGATATCAATTCCAATTGAGCCCGTACCACTTACCTTCCAATCTGCTGCCGTATTTTTAACAGCCCTTTTGTTGCCAATGGGATATGCGGTATTTTCAGTGGGTTTATATATTTTACTTGGAATATTGGGACTACCAGTATTTGCTAACGGCAATTCCGGCTTAGAGACTTTAATGGGTCCCACCGGAGGATTTATAGGTGGTTTTCTGCTTGTGACCATATTCATTGCCTTTTTTACCAGAGATGTCAGGCATAGGGCATTGAAGATAAAAAGAAATGTTTTATATTTTCAAGTTTTGTGGCACTGCATTTTGGGTACTATACTATTGCAACTTTGTGGCATTTTGTGGGGAAAATATACTACCGGGTTGTCCTGGGATCGGATAATCGATTTATGGGTGCAGCCTTTTTATATCAATATGGTTCTTAAGATCCTTATCACAGTGGTGATTTGTGTTCATGTGTGGAAAGAGACGGCAGGTCGAACCCGACTAGTCGGGTAAAATAAGAATTGCCCGAAAATCATTTACGTTCGTTCTGGTAGGTCCGGTATTGATTAGATCACCCAAATTATGAAATGCCGTGTAACTATCATTATTATCCAACTTTTCCACCAAATCCATATTTTGTGATGCCGCTCTTTTTAATGTTGTGAAATCTATGTATGCTCCGGCATTATCTTCACTGCCGTCAATGCCATCCGTGTCTGCAGAAATTGCATAAACATTTCTGGCCCCATTTAAAGTTAGCACTAGACTTAGTAAATATTCGGTATTTCTCCCTCCTTTGCCATCTCCTTTAACTGTTACTGTCGTTTCGCCGCCTGACAGAATTAAGGTTGGCTCAATCGGCTTCATATTTAGAACCAAATTGCCATGATCGTTTCCCAGTTTTCGTGAATCACAACCTTGTTCGCCAAGATTAATACACTCAATGTCCAACTTTTCACTATAATTTACCACCGCTGCCAGCGCATCTTTCGCTGTGGCTACGATAGTATATTTCGAATTTTCCAGCATTGGGTTATTCGGCTTTATCGATTCTGAAAGCGGGTCATTAAGCCAGTTAACGATCGAATTCGGCACCGCAATGTTATATTTATTGATGATCGCCGCAGCGTCCTTCGATGTTGTCGGGTCAGCAACTGTTGGGCCCGACGCCACGACAGCCGGATCATCCCCCATTACGTCGGAAATTATGTAAGTATGGATATTCGAGGGATAACAATGTGCGGCAAGACGTCCGCCTTTTATTTGCGACAAATGCTTTCGTACCGTATTTATTTCGTTTATAGAAGCCCCTGATTTAAGCAGTGCATTGTTAACGACTTTCTTGTCGTCAAATTCGATACCCGAAGCGGGCAGGCTTAACAACGACGATCCTCCGCCGGAAAGAAGTACATAGACATGGTCGTCTTCTGTTAAATTTTTTGTTAAATTCAACACGTTTTTAGCAAAAGTTCTGGATACATTATCGGGGGTAGGGTGGGCAGCTTCAACGACGTCAATATAGTTACAGTTTTCGTTATGCCCATACGGTGTAACCACCATGCCGGATACAGGGCCATTCCAACTTTTTTCAAAACTAGCCGCCATAGAAGCAGCAGCTTTCCCTGCGCCGATTATAATAGCGGAGTGTGACTTATCTATTGGCAGGTGAGGGGGTAAAGCCTCACCGGGTTGCGCTGCACCGACCGCAATCTTAAAGCTTTCAATTAAGATCTTTTTTGGCTTGATTTGCATACCTTATTATATCAGGTATTTGACAAAAAATAAGACATCAATTTATGGCATCTTACATACAGTGGGTTAATGGTGTTTCAATCTTCTTCCGGGTCTAGCAACTTATCCAAGCACACAACGACATATTTTGTCATAGCGTCATCAACTTTTGATTGGCTGGCACCCCTCCAGGCATTTTTGGCTTCTTCGTAAGAAGAATATATTCCAACAGTATCAAGTGCGTCAGTGTCGACATAATCCGTGGTACGCGGGTCGGATACTTTTCCGCCAAATACCAAATATAATTGACCGTCAGTCATTGTTAGTCCTTTTATGAATTTTTTAGAAAATAGAGTGTCTAAATTATGTTGATGGGCTGTTGTTTTGCGCGAATGTGGTGCCGTCAATAATGTCTTTCATATATTGATTAAGTCCTTCAACACCACTGCTGGTAATTCGGGCTGTGAAGTCGTCACGCTGGGTCGCTACCATGCTGATGCCTTCAATTTTAACATCAATAATTTTCACCTTGCCGTTTTTGTCAGTTCTTACGCGCCAATCCACGTCCAACGCTTTATTATCAGAATTATAAGCTTTAGTGCGGATAAAGATGTCGGCTTTGGCATGAGGTGTGACCTTATCCACAACCATCTTAGTAGTGTCCAATTTTTTCAATCGAGAAGAATTTACTGTCAAAATAAATTCGGGGAAGAGATGATAATAAAGATCCAGTTCTTCTTTACTGGCTTTTTTTCTGTGGCGGCTCAAACTAATTCTTGCAATATAATCGAGCGCGAAAGCATCATTTAAGATAGATCTATACTCGCCAAAAGCCGCTTCTTCAGTTAATTCCTTATTATTAAGAACGCTAATCGCTTTTTCAGAGAAAGCTTCAATAAATGCTCTGGCTTTTTCCTGTTCCGCAGGGTCCTTATTATCGGCAAACGTGTTTCCGCCAAATAAGACAAGAGCAATAAACAGTGTTGTTGCCGTAAGACCTAATATAGTTTTTTTGAGAAAAGTTGCTTTCTCATCTATAACTTTCGCTTTTGCATTTAGCCTTTTGAGTTGAGCCTGTTTCATGTTCTTGACCTTCGATTTGGTATCTGCCGTATGTTTAAAGCATAGTATTTATGATTAAATAATTAACATTTGGAATAATTTTTTAATCTTTTAAAGTTTTTAAATAAGCGATGACGTCATTACGGTCGGTTTCTTTTTTAAATCCAACAAAAATCATTTTACCTCTTTTGACGACATCTTTTGGCTTCAATAGGTATGCATCCAAAGTTGCATCATCCCACGTTAAATCTGCCGCAATTATACCTTTCGAATATTTATAACCTTCAAATTGGGCTGCTTTTGTATTATGTACACCATACAGGTTTGGTCCGATTTTCGCCTTATCGCCTTTCGCAGTCGTATGGCAAATTTTACATTTCTTCTTAAATGTGTTCTCACCCTTTACTGCGTCACCTTCTGCCAATGACGTCATTGGCAAAAGTAAGCTACTCAATATTACTATACTGAAAAATTTTATAACACTCTTCATTTTAAGTCCCTTTAGTTCCTTTAATACCTCTTGCGAATGCCATAGCACAAAAAAACAACAGTCGACAATTTAATTC
This sequence comes from Emcibacteraceae bacterium, assembly GCA_021774795.1. GTDB lineage: Bacteria > Pseudomonadota > Alphaproteobacteria > Sphingomonadales > Emcibacteraceae > Pseudemcibacter. Next base: position 37,743 of record JAJFIR010000006.1, read on the forward strand.
TTCTCAAAACGCTTAAAACACGTACAAATTAACCTATTTTTCAAATAATTTAATCACACTTTTATAAGGCAAAAATATGACAATTCTCTTTTAAAATACCCACTTTCGGGAAAACTCAAATATATCAACATGTTATAATATATCATTGTTAATTATAGCCTATTAATCTTATAAATTAACGAGAGTTTAACTTTTCTTATTCAATATAATGGCAAATAGGTTTGAATCAAATAAGTATGGATTCGAATGACAAAAAACGCATTCAACCAAAGGCACATTTATTTATGGCGGAAAATCTGAATAGTTCTGATGTTGCAAGATTATTGTCTGAACCAACAGCAGAAAATCGCGCAGTAGCTGCAACCAAAGTGAGCGAGCAATTCGTTGCGGGTAGCTTAAGCGAAGAAGAAAGAGAAATTGCCGAAGAAATATTTAAGATTATGGTCAAGGACGCTGAGGTCAGGGTTCGTGAAGCACTTTCTGAAAGTTTAAAAAGTTCTGACGCTATTTCTCACGATGTTGCTGTAGCACTTGCAAACGACGTCGACGAAGTGTCAATGCCTATGCTTGAATTTTCGGAAGTTCTAACTGATGAAGATTTGGTCGAAATCATTAAAAGTCAAGGCAGTGAAGTTCAGCAAGCCGTAGCGAAGCGATCAAATGTTTCCGCTGATCTTGCGGATTCAATCGTTGAAAATAGCCAAGACGCTAATGTGGTTGCAACATTGATGAAGAACGAAGGTGCGGAACTTCAAGAAGGCACAATGGATAAAGTTCTTGATAAATATGGTGAAGACGAAACTGTAAATGTTCCCATGGCGCAAAGAGCACAAATTCCCATCAAGGTTGCAGAGCGTTTGGTGAATTTGGTATCCGAACAGGTAAGAGATCATTTGGTAACCCACCATGAGATGTCGCCAAATACTGTGATGGATCTTTTCTTTAATGCCCGTGAAAGAGCAACTGCTAACCTTATTCATGATGATGATAATGAAATGGGATTTGGTGATCTGGTTGATCAGCTTTTTGAAAATGGTCGCTTAACTGAAACATTAATTTTCCGAGCTCTTTGTCTTGGTGATGTTATTTTCTTTGAAATGGCTTTAGCGAAGCTCGCCGATATTCCGATTGGAAATGCATACCAACTTATTCATGATCGTGGTGATTTAGGTTTGAAAGCAATATATGAAAAATGCGAATTCTCACCTGATTTATTAACCGTTGTCACCGTTGCCCTCGACGTTGCCAAAGAAATGGCAACCTCCGCATCTGACGATCCATTACGGTATAAAAGCCGTATGGTGGAGCGGATCCTTACGCGTTGTGAGAAAACTGTAGATGCGGAGAGCTTCGAATATTTCATCACCCAAATTGTTGGCTCGCAAGCCGCTTAATTTAGAGTGCTCGGTAGCCAGAGTGCGATTGCAGGAAAAACCATTACCAGAATAAGACCGATTAGCTGGATGATAATATAGGGTATTACGCCTTTATATATATCACTCATTCTTAACGACTTCGGGGCTACTCCTTTCATATAAAATAGCGCGAAACCGAACGGCGGCGTTAAAAAAGACGTTTGCAGGTTAATTGCGACAAGTACTGCAAACCAAGGTAATATTTGCGCCGTATCAACATGGCCTGCGAATTCCAACCCGTTTAAAATTGGTGCAAATATCGGCAATATAATCAGCGTAATTTCGATCCAGTCGAAGAAGAAGCCAAGCAAAAAAACGATTACCATTAAAATGCTTAAAATGAGCCAGGGGCCTCCTGAAAAATTATTCATAAAATTGATGATCAGATCGTCACCCCCAAGGGATCGAAAGACATATGAAAATGCCGTAGCACCAACAAAAATACCGAAAATCATGCCTGATGTTTTTATGGTTTCATCGCACATACCGCCAAAATTTTTATATGTTATCTTTCCCTTTAAGAACGCAAGAAGAAATGCACCAAATGCGCCGACGCCTGCGGCTTCTGTTGGTGTCGCATAACCACCAAACACTGATCCGAGTACCAGCAGAATTAATAAAATTGCCGGCAAAAAACCCTGCAAGATCACAATTAATATATCACTTTCATCATCAGTTTTGATATCGCGTGCCGTGTGATGGCGATGAGAAACAAGGATATAGATCAAATAAAATAGTGCCAACATAAGCCCGGGAATCAGGGAAGTCATAAATAAATCTGTGACTGAAATTGACAACAAGTCTCCCATAATTACGAGCATTATGCTTGGCGGAATTAAGATACCAAGCGTGCCTGCTGCGGCGATGGTGCCGCTGGTAAAAGGTTTTGCATAATTTGCGGCGAGCATCGCCGGAAATGCCATTAAAGTTATCATGACGACGCTAGCACCAATGATTCCCGTAGTTGCTGCCATGATTGTACCCAGCAAGGTAACTGACATAGCGAGACCACCTGGAGTTTTTCTGGTCATTATCTGAAGGCTCCGCAGTAATTCGTGTGCAACGCCGCTGCGCTCCAGAATAAGGCCCATAAAAACAAACATTGGAATTGAAATTAATACAAGATTCTCAACCACCCCACCAAAAATACGTGAATTAATGAGAAAAAATTCCTTAAAATTAAAAACATCAAAACCAATTCCAATTAAACCAAACAATAAACCAACACCGCCCAATATAAAGGCCACCGGATAGCCCGAAAAAAGACCCAGCGCAAGAACAGGAAACATCAATAAGGGCAACAAGTTTATGACGCTATCCATCAATATCATCTTTCGACCTTAATATTACGGAAATCGCGGATAAACCCAATAGGAAAAAGCCAAATGGAAGTAATGATTTTATAATCCAACGCATAGGCAGGCCGTTGGCCGCTGCCGAGACTTCGGCACTTAAATAAGACCTTAAGGTGAACTCAATGCCGAAATAAATTACAATTGCGCAATAGGGCAGTAGCAAAAACAGACAACCTGATATCTCTATTATATGGTGTGTTTTATTTGAGAAGTTTTCTCGAAATAAATCAACACGAACATGAGCATCTTTAATGTAAGTAAATCCAAGGCAAAGTAGAAATAGTGCACCATGAAAATGCCACTCGAGCTCTTGAATTGCGACAGACCCGGTTGTGATGAACCGCCTGGAAATTACGTCAAACAGAATTGTGAGCATTAGGGCGACAAGAAAAAAACGCCCTAAATACGCTGACCATTTTAAGATGTGATCAATTGCCCGCTTTAATATAACCTAGATCTTTCCACGTTTTATAAGACTGTCTGAAATTCTGTAAAGATTGCCAAGACTTTTTAAAGTCTGCATCTTTTTCTGCTTCCTCATCAGCGACTTCATACCAGGCCTTTTCAAATGCATCTAAAAATTCTCTAGGCCATTGATGAAAAATGGTACCTCTTTGCTTCAATATTTCTATCGCTTCTACTTGAAGCGCTTCACCTTCTGCGATACCAAAGCGCACGTTATCACCACATGTTATGTTTATTTGGGTCTGTTGTTGCGCTGATAAATCATTCCATCTATCAAGATTAATCATGAGTTCAAAAAATGTGGATTGCTGGTGCCAACCGGGGAAATAATAATGGCGCGCGATCTTATCAAAACCTAGCTTCTGATCCACTGCTGGAACAGAGAATTCTGTTGCGTCAATTGTACCTAATTCTAACGCGGGAAATATATCGCCCGTAGCAAGTAGTTGTGTTGAAACGCCCATTTTTGCCATGACTATTGCGCCAAGACCAAAAAATCTCATTCTGATCCCTTTTAAGTCATCTAAGGTTTTTATTTCGTTTTTAAACCAACCTGATGCTTCCGGTGGGCTGATACCACACACAATACTATGGATATTATGTTCATGATAAATTTCTTCAAACAATTCTTTACCGCCCCCATTATAAAACCATGCCATATATTCCGGGCTATCGGGCCCAAATGGAACTGCGGCAAATATTTGAAGTGCTGGTACTTTACCGCTCCAATAACCCGGAGTTGACCATGCCGAATCCAAGGCACCATATGAAACGGCATCAAATGTTTCCAGGGCAGGGGAAAGTGCGCCGGGTTCGAAAAAGCGAAACTTAATATTTCCGCCTGAAACAATAGCGATTTGCGCTTCGAATCTTTTGGCCATAGTACCCAGAATATCCAGACTACCGGGATAAGTACTGGCCATTTTAAATTTTGCGGGTTTATTTGAAGAGTTGGCATCAATCGAATTATCAGATGGGTTGGCGCAAGACGATAAAAGAAACAAAATAAGAAAACTCATCAAATATTTCTTTTTATTCGGCATTATGATTTTAATCTTCCGGTCGCTTCGGCGAGGGCAAAGTAAACTTTCCCAACGTCCGAGGATACTAATGTCTCGCGATATACGGATTGCTTCGAATACTCTAACGTCTCCAATAAGCCTTCAAAAGTTTGAATATAGCTGTCTGAATTATGCCTAAATTCAGTTTGAGTTTTATAGTGTTCTGAAATGGCTGATATTGTTTTCTTTCCAATAAATTTCTTAATTTTGCGTATAAAAACGCTTTTATCACCGGAAATGTAGTTGTCCCATAAATCCTTGGGAATTTCACCTTCAAGATATTGATTAATATCGATCGAAATAGAGTGAAGTTGTTCCATAATTCCTGCGGCAACGGTTGAGAAGTCGTCGGTGTTTATCTTTTTTAGCTTGTCTTCCATTGCATTGGCGTTTTGGGCGAGACTCTGACTGGAAAGTTGGATAGCGTTTATCATCTGTTGATATTTTTCGGAATTTTTATCAAGCGCGCGATTGGTTTCTTCCACTGCTTCTACAGCGCTATTGGATGCCAAATGAACTCGATCGGTGCTATGCAATAATTCGTTTGAAATACGTTTTATATTTTCCTCGGATGTTGAAATTGTTTTATCAGATGCTTTTTCCAGTGACGACAGTTTTGAAACCAACATTTCAATTTTTTGCATGCTGTCGCTATGTTTATCGTTTATGTCACCCGCCACTTCAAGCCATTTGCCGATCACCTCGTTGGTCTCTGTGTCTTTGGAAAGTATATTGTCATTGGCTTGTAAACAGGCATTTTGGATTTCAACAATACTATTTTTACTGCGGTTCTGAATTTCAGCAATTTGATTAGTCAGTTCATTAGTTTGCGACAAGATGCTTTCTATAACTTTTTGACCATGGGTTCCAAGACTAGTGGAGTTTCTCTTGATTTTTTCTATGGCAACACCCAGACCGTCTTCAATAATTGTTACACAGGCAAGCATATTATTATGCTGTTTTCGGATGGCTTTTTCCGTATCTATCATTTTATGCTGGAAACTGTCGGCGTATTTTTCAAGCGATTGATGTTCGTCCTGGATGATGGTTGTGCGATCAATCATGTTAATGCGGGTGTCTGCAAGCGATTTTTCTATTTGTTCGGAGTGGCTTTCAATGCTTGACAATATTTCACTTAAGACAGATTGAGTGTCGAGTTTATTTTGACTCACAAGCGAACTGACACCTTCTATATTGGTGGATAGCATTTCTTCAATACTGGCATTCGCTCTATCAATTTCTGACTCAATCGCCTGAAACTGAATTGTAATATCCTCACCAAGTGAATGTGATTTATCGGTAATGATATCGGTGATTTCATCAAAATTTTGCTTAATATTTGTCTCAAGGCCACTCGACACCCTATTTAAATCATTAGCTTTTTCTGCGAAAAAGTCACTGGCTTTAGCTATATTAATTTTTCCGTGTTCAGTCGCCTCAGAAATTGATAACCCCATAGATTTTGCTTGTTCTTCAATAGCTGATCCGCTTGTTTTAATGTCGGATTTGACTTTTTCAGCTATAGTTGACAGTTCTTCCGCCTGCATTTTTATGGTACTTGTGAGTATTTCACTGTCATGTGATGATTGTGATGTCAACTGACTTACTGTTGATGTTTGTTGATCAAGCTTTTCACAGATTGATGTGACTTCTTCCATCATAGTAGTCATAAAATTGTTTAGAACTGCTTTACGTTCATCAAAGCCGTCTACAATTTCACTTAAGTTATGATAGGAATGAGAAGACTGGTCGGATATATCCTCGGTTATCTTACCAAGACGCAATGCAATATTACCTAAACTTTCCTCAATTTGTTTTGAATGGCTATCCAAAGTTTCGTTTTGAACATTCATTTCACTGTTCAGTTTTTCAGAATGCTTAAGTGTTGCATCACCAGCCGCTTGGGTGTCTTCTTTAAATTTTTCAAACTGTTTGGTAATTTTATCTGTATGCTTTTCTATATCATTTGCTAAAATCTTAATAGCATCTCGTTCTTCGCTCAGCTTGTTTTTCATTTCGTTGGTTTTTTGATCAGCGTCCAAAGTTGCTTTAAATAACTCTGATATTTGTTCCTGGAAGTTATTTTCGAGATTCTTAAATCGTTTGGATGCGACGTCCGCAGCGGCGTCAATATTGTCAATTTCAGATTTTAAGTGTTCGATGATTTTTACGACACGGTCTTGTGCTATATCAACAGGTGTTAAAAGTTGATCTAAGCTGGATTCGAGCAAACGTTGATTTTCTGAAGCTGGATTAATTCTTGTGAGTACTAAACAAATTAACCACACCACGACCATTGGCAATACCACGCCAGATAACATCGTTGATAGTTCTATGAGCGAAAATGATGCAATATCAATAGCGTTTTTGTTTGTGAAATATGCGATAAAACTTACCCATCCTACGCTCAATAGAATTGCTAATGTAAGATGCCAATTACCAGTTAATTTGGACCATAGGCTTTTTGGTTCGGCCAAGTTTGAATTTGAATGTTTTAAGGATGAAGGGTGTGTCGTAACCACTTGTCTTTTTTTTACGTTTTTCTTTTCACTCATTTACATCATCCAAAATTTTACAATACATCGGCCGCTATTCTATCAGGGCTAAACCTTCACCGCAACTATGTGGTTATCAGTATCTTATAAAGCTACATTGCTTAGTCTTTATAGTGTTGAAATGATTATTATAATATTAAAGTTACTGAATTATTTTTTTCTATAATTTATCTTTTATTTACCATAATAGGGCATTTATAAGAATAGTAAGATTAAATAACAAAAAATTGGAATAATTTATGAGCGGGATTGATTTAAGCCGTATCGGCGTTTTGGTTGTAGAAGACAGCCCCTTTATAAGGTCTTTGCTAATCAACAGTATTAGAATACTAGGTGTGACGGCTGTAAAGTCAGTTGATGACGGTGCAGAGGCGATTGAATTTCTAAAACTGGTCGAAGAAAACCCTATGAAGGCGGGTATGATGTCCGTGGATTTGATAATTTGTGACTGGGAAATGAGGCCAGTTAACGGTTTAATGTTATTGCGTTGGATCAGACGACATAAAGATAGTAAGGATAGATTTAAACCTTTCGTGATGTTAACAGGTTATTCGGAGCCAAAAAGAGTTCAAGAAGCCCGTGAAATGGGCGTCACTGAATTTATGTCAAAGCCGTTTTCAGTTAATGCACTTGCGGATAAATTAAAATCTGTCATTTTTAAACCCAGACAATTTGTTCATACGAATACTTATTTTGGTCCGGATAGGCGTCGCCAAGATATTCCTATCACAGGGGAAGACCAACGAGTGATGACATATGATAGTCCGGAAGTGGAGATCGTAAATGTCTAAATCAGGTATTAAGGTTCGTTTTTACCGGATAAAAAATAGATTAAAAGAAAAAACTGCCGGGTTAGGTAATTTGGACGGCGCGGAGATTGAGTTTGATGAAGACTTACTTTCGGATGCGCAGGATGCATTGGATGACCTAGCAGAAGATTATCCTGATTGGGTTATGGGCGTCATCGACGAGTTGTTTGAGGTGCACCGTCGCTGTGTTGATGATGAAATAAACCGTAAAGGTTACTTTGAGCGCATTAATTCAATAGCACATGATATGAAGGGGCAGGGTGGTACATTTGGCTATCAGCTCATCACAGATTTTTCAGAAGGTCTCTATAAATTTACATCGAAAGGGGCAGGGTTATCGGACAGTCATGTAGAAATCATCAAAGCACATATTGATGCAATGCGTGTCGTGATCCGTGATCGTATTGAAGGTGACGGCGGCGAATTAGGCAGTGCGCTTAAAAAAGGTATGGAACAATCGGTGTTAAAATACAGCGGTAAAAAGTAAACAACTTTTTAGATTATTTCTCTTTCAGCCACTTTTGTAATTTATCGGCGCAATAAGCCATGTGTTCCCCCCACGGGTCATTTCCGTTCTTTGCGAGGATAAGGGCATTTTGCCGCCATTTTGGGACTTCTTCGCCAAAACACCACCAAGGAGAACCCGAAAGCAGGAACCATGTTTCCACCCCGGCCATTTGCGATTGCATGGTTGGCGCGGAGGCAGGCCCGACCACCAGATCCAGAGATTTCATCAAAGCGGTCGTTCCTTCAAAATCATCCTTTAGATCAAGATTCTCAAAATTATGTATTTTGACGCCTGTTTTCTCTTCAAGTTCTTTAAGTTCAGCCACGCAATCACCATATTGAACATTAATTAGGTTGATATTAGGTTGCTTTAAAAGAGTTTCCCAGTTCAGAAGTTCAGTATAGTTTCGCGACCTGTTAGCAAATGCAATACCACTTCGCCACGCAACACCGATTGATACTTTATGCGGAAGTTTATCCAGCTCTTTTTTCCAACGCTGTATTTGCTTTTCATCAGGTCGCATGGATGGTTCCGAACTTTGTTCCATATCGGTATAGTTTTTCCATTTATGACGGGCCAAATCACCGGCAGTGCATTGATAATCGTAATCATTAATGTCTAAATCTGGAAATATTAGAAACCTTAAATCGAGGTTATGATTTATTCTATGTTCGTAGCGGCTGACTTTTGCAGAAGGAAAACTGCTTTTGAAAAGCGGTACTAATCTTTGCTCGCACGCTAGTCCAACCTCATTTGCTTCTTCGATGATATCGTCATAAAGCCATGTGAACATTATTTCATCACCAATACCTTGTTCACCAAAAACAAATATTTTTTTGCCTTCAAGATTTTGACCCTCCCAGTAAGGGATTTTGTTTTTTCGAACTGTGGTTACGATATAGTCATTATTAAATCGGTACGAATATTCTTCCCAAGCTTCTTCAAGGTTTTTTGCACTAAACATTAAGGAAGACAAAAACATATGAGGGCTTGTCTCATCAGGATCAATTTTGATGGCTTTCCTGATTGTGTCCTCGGCTTTCTGTGTTTCACCGACGGTGCGATATGCTTGCGCAACATTATTAAGCGCGTATGTATTGGTCGGGTTGAGTTTTAAACACTCTTCATAAAATATAATGGCATTACCGGGGCCATCGCGAAAAGCTACAATGGCGCCTAACGTATTCCACAACATTTCTGATTGCGGGAAAATGGGTAGTACATCTTGAAGAAACACAACTGCTTCATCAAGTTTGCCGTCTTCACGCATAGCGGAAGCATAATTATTATAGCCGATCGGGTCATCAGGCTTAAGATTGATATAATGTTGATAAAATTTTTGTGCGAGCTCAAATGCGTTCATTTCCATAGCTGCACTACCTAAAGTTCCAGCAATATTGGCATCATTTGGCCTTGCTTCAAGTGCATGAACCATCAAATCTATGGCGGCATTTTTATTACCCATATTAAATAGGCAATCGGAAACGAGTATCATAACTTCCGGGTCGGTTGCATCGAATTCCCACGCCTTGGTAAGGTGTTTTAACGCTTCGGCATGTCTTTTTCGCACACGCAACGATTGGCCTTTTTTTATGAGTTTCAGATATTGAGATTTATTTCTAGGTGCTGCGATTTCTTTTGATGAATTTTTATTGCGAGACGCCATTTAATTGCCTTTTTAGACGGTGATTTAAAGCTATTTTACATTAGTTTATTAATTTTTAGACAATATTAACTATTTTTTAGGTAAAATTAACCAATTAATTGTGAAAAAGTTAAATGAAGTCTATTATCTTTTTATACAATAATAAATATAGGAAGAAAATAAAATGGCGCTGAAGTTATCGCTGAAACCGGGAGAGAAGTTTGTAGTCAATGGGGCTGTCATTGTTAACGGCGATCGACGGACTACTGTTGTCCTTCAAAATAAAGCTTCGTTATTACGCGAAAAGGATATTCTGCCAGCCGAAGAGGTAGATACGCCTGTTAAACATGTCTATTTCCCGATCATGCTAATGTATATGGATCCCGCTGGTTTTAATAAATATCATGAGCAATTTGTTCTTCGCATGACTGAATTTATGGGTGTCGTTGAAGATGCAGAAACAAAACTGCATTGTGTTGCGATTAGTAAGGAAGTCATGGATGGTGAGTTTTACAAAGCACTCATGAAATGTAAAAAATTATTTGAATATGAAAGTGCGAGATTAACGAATGTCCCTTAACGCGTACGAAAACGCAAGAAAAACGACTGAGAAACCTCAACAAACTGAATATAGGTTATTTGTAGAAGTCACGCGCGCACTTATGGAAGCACAAGACCTTTTAAAAACAGATACAAAACTACATGATGCTTTACATTGGAATAGACGCATGTGGTCAACATTTGCAACTGATTGCGCCATTGAAGGCAACCAACTTCCCAAAATGTTACGGGCGCAGATCATTTCGCTTTCGATTTGGGTAGGCAAGCATAGTTCCAAAGTGATCCGCGAAGATGAAGAGATCCAGGCGTTAATAGACGTTAATAAAAGCGTTATGGAAGGCCTAGCTATGCAGGAAAGAAATGCCACTACGCAACAATCACAAAATCCGGAACAGAATCAGGCGGCTCAACCGACTTCATATACCCCCACAACAAACACTTCCATAAAAGTATAATATGGTTAATTTTTGTTAACTATATTCTTTTTTTCATTGTAAGCTCCTATAATATATGGTTTATTGGATTTATTAACGAAAAGGTTAATTCAATTAACTTTTTGTTAATAGGTATCGCATAAATTTATACGGTTAGTAGATGTCAGAAAGACATTTTTGTTAACATATTTAACGCGCTGAAATAAATTCAGCTCTAACTGGAGCAAAATGCTCCTAAACATACTCTAGAATGGAGATATATTATGGGTTTTTCCGTAAATACAAATGCAGGTGCTCTTATTGCTCTGCAAAATCTAAATAAAACAAATTCACAGTTGAATATAGTACAAAGTCGTATTAACACTGGTTTAAAAGTATCCGGTGCTAAAGACGACGCGTCTATTTTCGCTATTGCGCAAAAACAACGTGCTGAATTAGGCGGATTATCTGCTGTTACAGCAAGTCTTGACCGTGCAACTGGTGCTCTTGATGTTGCGATCGCTGGTGCTGAAGCTATTTCAGATCTTTTGATTCAATTGAAAGAAAAAGCCGTTGCTGCTAAGGATAGTGGTAATGACAATGCATCACGTGTATTGTTGAATAACGACTTCCAACAGCTTACAGCTCAAATTAACACAATCGCAAACAATGCTACTTTCAACGGTAAAAACGCATTGAGTTCTGCAGGTAATGATGACATCGTCGCTATTGTTGACGGTGGAGCTACATCTACAATCTCGATTGCCGCTGTTACTCTTGATGCTACAGCATTGAGCCTTAACGCGTCTGTGATTACAACTTCAAACGCTGCTTCAACGGCGCTAAGTAAAATTGAAGCTGCTATTTCAACAGTTAACTCACAACTATCAGTACTTGGTGCTGGTGCGAAACGTGTTGAGATCGTTGGTGCATTCGTGCAAAAACTTTCTGATGCGATCGAAGTTGGTATTGGTAAACTGGTTGATGCCGATCTAGCGCGTGAAAGTGCGAACTTACAGTCACTGCAGGTGAAACAGCAATTGGGCCTACAAGCCTTGTCAATTGCGAACCAAGCACCTGGAACTGTACTCTCACTATTCCGTTAATAGGTTCTAATAGATTTTGGTGGGGCTTAAATTCCCCACCATTTTCTACCTTAATGGTAAGGATGAAAAGAGGATATTATGGTTGATGGAATTAACACATATGGTGCGGGAAATACCGTAGCTCGTGTTGTTCAGCAAGCGGCTCCCCCTCCGAAAAGAGAAGGTGGCGCTGCCACTGAAAATACTAAAGCTACCAGTAATGCGGAACAGTCCCAAACCATAACAAATCTGCTAAAAAAAGAAACTAAAGAAAGCGGTGATTTTGTTAGTCAGGCAGAAGCTATACTAAACAAAGCACTTTCTTTAAAATCAGCAAATACCAAGTTGAGTATTGATGTTGATGATGATTCAGGTCATTTTGTGTATAAAAGCGTGGATAAAAACTCTGGCGAAGTAATCTCTCAGTTTCCAGCGAAAGAAGTTTTGGCCTTGCTCGCATATTATCGTGAGACAGAAGGCATCGTAGTTGACGAAACAGTTTAAAGTTTAGAAAGAAATTAAATGTGTAGTTATTTCTAAAAAGCCTGCTTCAGTCATTGAACAGGCTTTTTTTAATACCACTCAATTTTATCGGGGATATACCCTCCCTAAATAATCACTAAATGGAGATTTTATGGGTTTTTCCATAAACACAAATGCCGGCGCACTTGTTGCTCTGCAGAACCTAGGTACGACAAACCGTAGGCTTAACGTGGTGCAAAATCGTATTAACACGGGACTAAAGGTATCTGGAGCAAAAGATGACGCGTCGATTTTTGCCATTGCACAAAAACAGCGTGCGGTGCTGGGTGGCTTTTCTGCGGTAAAAGATAGTCTTAATAGGGCGGTTGGCGGTGTCGATGTTGCATTAGCGGGTGCCGAAGCGATATCTGATCTTATCATTCAAATGAAAGAAAAGGCAGTCAGTGCTGCAGATCCGGGAAATGACGATCCCGCGCGAGCCATTTTAAACGAAGACTACCAACAACTGGCACTACAGGTTCAGACAATTGTACTTAATGCGCAATTTAACGGCAAAAATGCCCTTCGCAATGATGATATAAATGCGATCGTCGGTGCAGAAGGAAGCGCGACAAATGCAATTATAATTCCGGCCGCAGATTTGTTGCCTTTTGCAAATGGATTGACGATTTTATCTCTCACTTCTCAACCTGTAGCCGCCATAACGGCGAATTCATTAGGTGGATTTACAGATATTGTGAATGGAGTTCTTTCGAAGTTTGGTGCTGGAGCCAAACGGCTGGAAATAGCAGGAACATTTGTTGAAAAAATATCTGACGCAGTTGAAGTGGGTATAGGTAATCTCGTAGATGCGGATCTAGCGAGAGAAAGCGCAAACCTACAATCTTTTCAAGTCAAGCAACAATTGGGTATACAAGCTCTGGCGATTGCCAATCAGGCACCGCAGACTGTCTTATCTTTATTTGGGTAACTTATTCTTTTCAAGTAAGAACCAGTTGACATCATCTTGAGGAAATGCGTTATCTCGATGGTATACAAAGCCGTAGTCAACCATTTTTAAGTTTTCAAATCTATCGAGCATATCACCTGCAAAGTCTCGTTTATATAATTTATCTGAATGCCCCCTGTAGCTTATTGTAACAGGTGCTGGGTTATAATATTCGCAAATGAGTATGTATTTGTTAGATGCTTGATAAAGTTTATCATATACATTTGGCAACATTTTTGGATTGATGTGAATTAATACACCCTTTATCAATGAAAGCATTGACGGTCTATTCGGTTGGAAATCGAAAATAGAGCCATTAAATACGTTTTCTTCGCCAATCTTAGAACCAACCAATGTAGCTGCTTTCTTATTGATTTCTATCGCAAACTGGTTCTGTAACGGGTAGAGTATTTTCATAGCTTCTAAGTTTAATCCGATATTTGTGCCAAATTCCACCACGGATTCAATTTTTTCTGCACTATTTAGTGCTTTCGTAAAGAGATTTATATTTGATGCAATTAGCTCATCACCGTTATTACGGTCAACATATTCGTTACCAAATTCCCCTGCCCAAAATTCTTCCTGCTCAGTTGAGAAATCCATTTTAAACCTCCTCTATAAAAAGTGTTTTTCAACTTTAATCCACTTCTTCGGATGAAAGCAATTTTATTATCTTTAATTTCTTGTCTTTGTTGAATATTATGGTTCAATGAATTTTTTAATACGCGTTGATAGCAATAAGAAAATGGGTTCGGGCCATGCGATGCGAATGATTGCGTTAGCAGAAGTGCTTGTTGCAGAAGGGCACAAAGTATTTTTCTGCTATAATCAAATGCTCCCGGAAATCGAAAATAAAATAGTGGAAATAGGTGCTAGTTATCAATTCATTGATGCGGAGATATCTAGCGATCAGGATTTGAAGTTAACATGTGCATTGGTAGTTGAAAAAGAAGTAAGTGCAATTATTGTAGATGGATATATTTTCAATCAGTCTTACTTACAATCATTAGGTCAAAATAATGTATTAGTATATATGGATGATTTAGCTTCAGTTACAAATAGTTACGTTGATATAATCATTAACAGTAGTCCTGCAGCATCTAATATAAATTATGAAAAGCTTGCTCCAAATGCATTACGTTTAATAGGGCCTGACTTTGTCCCTATAAGGAGTGAGTTTCGGGAAGAAAAGCAACGATTGTTACCGTTAAATAGGCGAGAAAATATATTGGTAACATTTGGCGGAACTGATCCAATGAGCCTTACTATACCAACAATAAATGCACTCATAGGAACTTTTCCCTCAACACAAAATATTGATGTTGTTGTAATGACTGATAAAATGCCGTGTTTCCCAACGCAAATTAAAGTTCACAATAACTGCAATTACATGGCAGAGTTAATGGCAAAATCAAGACTTGCTATTTCTGCCGGCGGGAGTACAGTTTTCGAGCTTGCTGCAATGAATGTTCCAACAATTATTGCAGTTGTCGCCGATAACCAAGAAAAGCATGCTCAATGGTCGCAGAAGAATGAAATGAGCATGGTGGTGGATTTACGTTTAGAGAATAGTAACCATGCTGCTGATATAATTGCGAATGCTGCAAAGGACCTAATGTTTAATTTTGAAAGAAGAACAAAATACATCAATAATAATAAAAAATTAGTGGATGGAATGGGAACTATTCGAATTGCAGAAGAAATAATTGAAATGTGTATTCAGGAACAAAATAAACGTGAAGATTAACGGACGTAAAATAGGTGACGGAGCGACGCCATACATAATTGCCGAAATGTCAGGTAATCACAATATGGACATTAAACGAGCTTTTAAAATTATTGCTCAAGCTAAGAGTTCAGGGGCGGATGCTGTAAAATTACAAACTTATAAACCTGAGACGATTACCTTAGATCACGATAGTGAAGAGTTTATTATTAAAAGCGGTTTGTGGGCAGGAAGAAAGTTTTTTGACCTGTATGCAGAGGCGATGACACCATGGGCGTGGCATAAAGATCTATTCGAATATGCAAAAGATATTGATATAACAATTTTCAGTTCTCCATTTGATTTTACGGCCGTAGATTTACTTGAACAACTAGGTGCGCCGGCGTACAAGATTGCGTCTTTTGAAATAATCGATATTCCACTCATAAAATATGTAGCACAAACAGGTAAACCAATCATAATTTCTACAGGGTTGGCAAACGAAGAAGAAATATCAGAAGCGTTGGATGCAGCTGGCGAAGGCTCGCGTGCCTTATTGCATTGTGTGAGCGGATATCCGTCACCATATAAAGATATGAACTTGGCAACTATGATTGATATGAAGGATAGATATTCGGTGGTTACTGGTTTATCGGATCACTCTATGGGGATCGCGGTGCCTGTGGCTGCAACAGTTATGGGAGCGTCGATAATTGAAAAACATATGACGTTATCGCGCGCGGACGGTGGAATAGATAGCGATTTTTCTCTGGAAGCTTTAGAGTTTAAACAAATGGTTGATGGATGTCGTCATGCATTTGATGCTATTGGCTATGTAAATTACGACCTTAAAGAAAGTGAAGCTAATAGTAGGGAATATCGCAGATCAATATATATTTGTGAAGATATGAAGAAGGGGGATAAATTCACTCGTCAAAACGTTCGTTCTATTAGGCCCGGTTATGGTCTACATCCAAGATATTTAGATAAGATACTTGGAAGGAAATCCACCATTGGATTGAAAAAGGGCTCTCCATTAAGTTGGGAGATGATAGAAGATGAGTAAAACCGTTGCGATTTCTATGGCGAGAATGACTTCGAGCCGTTTACGTGGTAAGCCGCTGATGGAAATTGAAGGTATACCACTTCTAAAATATCATGTTGAAAGGCTGAAAAAAGCCACCAAAATAGACCAGATTGTTATTGCGACGACGACTAACAAAGAAGATGATGAAATAGAACAGTTTTGCAATAAAAATTTAATCAAGTGCTTTCGCGGATCTGAAGAGGATGTTTTGTCGCGCTATTACTTGTGCGCGATTGAGAGTGAGGCGGATGTAATTATACGTATTACCGGAGATTGCCCGTTAATCGATCCAGTTTTAATTGATCAATTGATAGAATATTGCTGCGGAAACAAGGATCTAGACTATGCGTCATTAGATGTGGCAAAATACCCCCGTGGATTTGACTGTGAATTTTTTTCACGTGCTATTCTCGAAGAAGTGCAGAAAGAAGCCGTATTGGATTATCATAGGGAACATGTTACTAATTTTATTTACAGCCAACCGGAGCGTTACAATATAGGCAAGTTAACTATGGTTGATGACTACTCCCATTTACGTTTTTGTGTAGATGAAAAAGATGATTTTGTATTTATAAGTAAAGTTATTAAACAATTTGGTGAAAGAATATACAATATTGGTTGGCAAGAGATTGTAAATTTAGTCTTATCAAGACCGGACATTGCAATGATTAACGAGAATGTAACTCAGCACGTTCCTGGAGGTACTAAATGATAAAGGCAAGAAAAATAATTTTGAAAGAAATTTTAAAATGTTCGAAAACCCTGCAAATTAATGTACTTTCAATTAGGAATGAAAAAAATATTCGTGCAGCAATGTATACGGATCATGAGATATCGGAAGAGGAGCATTTTTCTTGGTTAGAGAATTTAAAAAGCGATGATCGCCAAAAGGTATTTGCAGTATTGGGAGAGAATGATAGTCCACTTGGTGTAGTCAGCGTTAACGATATTGACCTAAAGCATAGTAAAGCCGATTGGGCATATTATTTAAGCGCAACTGAACGGGGAGGGTTAGGCGCCGCATTGGAATGGATGTTAATTGAATATGTGTTTGATGAACTAAAGCTTGAGAAACTAAACTGCGAGGTGATTGATACTAATACCGCAGTAGTCAAGATGCATTGTAAATTTGCATTTGAGAAAGAAGGCTTTAGACGAAGTAATATTATAAAAAACAGCGAGAGAATTGGGGTCCACTTTCTAGGATTAACAAGTGAGGATTGGTTTGCTAAAAGAGAAGATATTTATGCTAAATATACTAAAATACTTTCAAGGTTTGATGTTTCTTTTGCGAAGTGAATTGTTGATCATATCGGATTAGTATATTAAGTATTATGGGTATTAATAAAGTATAACTTTCAATCAGTTTTAGTTGGGAAATAAAATATGAGGGACTTTGCAACAGATCTTTCTTTTTTAGATGGTGCGTCGGTGTTAATAACTGGTGGAACAGGATCGTTAGGCAAAAAGCTTGTGGAAAAATTCCTCAATGACGTGAATTTGCACCGTTGTATAATTTTTTCTCGCGATGAACTCAAACAGTTTGAAATGGAGCAAAACCTAAAAAATCATCCGAAATTCTCTATGCTTCGGTTTTTTATTGGCGATGTTCGCGATAAAAACAGACTTTTGATGGCACTTCGTGGTGTCGATTACGTTATTCATGCTGCTGCACTTAAGCAAGTTATGACAGCTGAATATAACCCGTTTGAATGCATAAAAACCAATGTTCTGGGGGCGCAAAATCTCGCGGAAGCTTCGATAAGATGTGGTGTTAAAAAAATAGTAGCGCTCTCTACTGATAAAGCGGCAAGCCCGCTTAATTTATATGGCGCTTCAAAACTTGCTTCCGATAAAATATTTGTTGCGGCTAATAGCCTTGGTGGCGCGCAGGATTTTTCATGTTCCGTAGTACGTTACGGAAATGTATTTGGCTCGCGCGGTTCTGTCATTCCTTTTTTTAGAAATTTAATTGCTGAAGGAAGCGATTTTCTTCCCATAACCGACAACCGTATGACACGGTTCTGGATCACGATTGAGCATGGTGTAAATTTTGTACTAAGTAGCTTGAAAATGATGCGAGGCGGTGAAATTTATATCCCGAAAATTCCAAGTATGAAAATTACCGATATGGCACGGAATATTGCGCCGGATATGGAACTAAGGGAAGTTGGCATTCGGCCAGGTGAAAAGCTTCATGAATTGATGATCACGAAAGATGATGGACGTTTAACATTTGAACTTGACGACCGCTACGTCATAGCACCGCAATTCACTTTTTGGAAAAGTGATGCTTACGAAGTTCTGGGGGCCAAAACAGTTGGCGAAGGTTTTGAATATACCAGTGATAATAATGCTGAGTGGATTGATGACCAAACCTTCCAGAAATTATTATCTCAGATATAAATATTCGGATATAGCCATAATGGCCGGCTTAAATATCTTTAGACTTTTGATAAAGAGTTTCCGATAAAGATCAGAAGGTTGATTTTTATATCAACCTTCTGTCTTTCGTCAGAATGCCCTTTTATGGTACTAACCACCAAAGAGATTCAGAATTGATTGAGGTGCAGAGTTAGCGATCGATAAGGCCTGCACGCCAAGTTGTTGTTTCACCTGTAACGACTGTAATCGCGCACTCTCTCTCGCGAGGTCTGCATCCACCAGATTACCAATACCGACTTCAATAGTATCAGATATCTTTGTAGCGAAAACTCTTTGGGCTTCGAGTGACTTGCCGCCCGCACCTAGTCTAGTTAATACCGCGTTTACGTTTGCAAGCGATGTTGTAACGTCGGTAACAGCAGAAGCTGCATCTGCCAACGTACCAACACTTTGGGTTGCCGTAATAACAATGTTACCACCGCCTAAAGTTAGATTTTCGTGAACGATGGTAATTTTCTGTAGTGCATCCGGGCTGGTAATTGCGACGATTTGATCAGTACCCGCATCAATAAGGTTTGTACCGTTAAATGAAGCGTTATTTGTAATAATCGTGATCTGTGCCCGAAGAGCATCAAAATCTTGTGCGAGTGCGACCCGGCTTGTTGCGTCGAGACCTTCATCGGCGGCTGCAACAGCTTTTTCTTTCATTTCAATTAGTAAGTCTGAGATACTACTTGCAGCAGCAAGCGCAATATCAACAGTACTAATTGATCTGTCCAGGCTCTGTTTTACAGCGTTGTACCCGCGTAAGTCGGCGCGTAATTGTTGGGCGATAGAATAGACAGCTGCATTATCTTTAGCACTTGATATTCTAAGACCTGTGTTAATTCTGGTTTGGACACCATCCAAACTCTTTGTAGTATTGTTTAAATTTTGTAGTGCGCTTAATGCGCTGGCATTTGTATTAACTGAAAAGCCCATTTTTGCTCTCCTTTATGGTTTTCATTCTGACAAATTAAATATCCTTAATAGATATTCGTACTGATAGAAAAGCAATAAACGTGCCAGATTCTGAGCTAGGGTAAGGTGTTGAATTATAACGATAAAATTTAATACTGTTGAAATTAATGTAGGCCTTGGGAAATATATACCTCGGCATATGGCAATGATTGCAGGGTGCATAAATAATGACTCATAGGTTGTAAAAAAAATACCCCCAGAAATTCAAAATTTCTCGGGGGCTAATTTAGAGGGCCTTTATTAGATATACGGTTTAAATTGTTTTATTTACTGCAAGGAAAGTGGTGTTATTTGCGAGTGATTTATTTGCCATTTTCGCATTCGGACCATATTTACTGCTCATGCCATTCTGATTGGCTACTTCGTCACTAATATCTTTTATCATTTGCTCGGAAAGTGTCTTTTTTGCTTTGATGAAACGCGTATGTTTTTGCAACGTATCTTGAAATTGCCTGCTTTCCATTTTTAATATTCTTACAATTTCCCCGTTACCGGCAGAAGCGAGACCGCCATTCAATTTAATATCGTTTAATTCTTTGTGATAAGAAGCCGTCAGAATATTTTTCCTTTTTTGAAATTTTTCAATTTCCTGAGGGCGATCAGTTTTTAAACACGCCATTTCTTCATTAATAATAGCAGTAAGCTGTTTAGTAATTTCGATAAGAGTGATGACGGGCGTTTCCTGGTGTTGTTCTAACTGTTTCATTATTTACCAACTTCCTGGGATTTTAGAATTTCCCTGTAGATTGCGTCAGACATGCCAATACCGCCTTGTCCGGAAATTGATTTACCTAACTGTTCATTCATTAGATCACGATATATTTCTTCACTTTGACCACCACCAAACGGACCGTCTGTTTTTACGCCTACAGACATACTTTTTAACATTTGAGAGATAAAGACAGCTTCGAATTCATCCGCAGCACGCCGAGCACTGATTTCCTCTGCGGTTTTGGGCTCGCCAATTGGTTTAGCTTTTAGTTTGTTAGCATTATTATCAGTCAGGCTCGCTTGAAGTTGTGAAAAGTTCGTATCCATTTTACATCACCTCAATATCAGCGTGTAAAGCACCGGATACTTTTAATGCTTGCAATATGGCGATCATATCTCTTGGTCCGATACCAAGGGCATTTAAACCATCAACTAAATCTTGTAAATTGACACCCGAGTTCAGGATGGCAAATTCCTTGCCGGATTCGTCAACATCTACCGCTACCTCTACTTCAGTGCGCGGGACAATCTCTGTTGTTCCCTGGCCAAATGGTTCAGGTTGAGATACTTGCGGCGTCTCTGTCACCCGGATGGTCAGATTACCTTGGGCTATGGCCACTTCACTTACTTTTACTTCTTTACCTATAACAATGATGCCTGCTCGTTCGTCGATAACAACTTTTGCTGGCTGATCGGGGTTAACATTTAACAGCTCTATATCGGATAGGAAGGAAAACATAGTTCCTTGATAATTTTGTGGAACTGTAAGTTCGACAGTAGCGGGATCAAGAGGTGAAGCCACCATCTGTCCCATTGATTGATTAATAACTGAAGTTATCCGACGCGCGGTTGTGAAATCTGGGCTTCTTAATGAAAGTCGCAATGTTTCGTTGTTATTTAGCGCGTAATTAACTTCTCGTTCAATGATGGCACCATTTGGAATTCTACCCGCTGTGGGTACACCTTGCGTAATTGTTTCAGCAGCACCGCCAGCCGTAAATCCTGAAATTTGAACTGATCCTTGCGCAATGGCATATACTTCGCCGTCCGCACCAAGAAGGGAAGTGGCGATTAACGTTCCACCGCGCAGATCTTGTGCATCGCCTATTGAACTAATGCTGACATCTACGCGCATACCTTGTCTTGCGAAAGCGCCGAGATCCGCGGTTACCATTACAGCAGCAGTGTTGACTGACTTCATATCTGTGCCGCGCGAATTAACACCCAGACGCTCTAACATCGCGATGATACTTTGTTGGGTAAATGGAGAATTACGTAACGTATCGCCAGTTCCGTTTAAGCCGACAATCAAACCATAACCGACGAGTTGGTTTTCCCGCACACCTTCGAATGATACCAAGTCTTTGATACGCGACTCAGCGGCGGCGAACCCGGTTAAGACCAGTTGAGCCAGGATAAAAAGCAGTAATATTCTGAGGGTCTTTAATGTGTCATTCATTTCACGCAATTTGTAAGATTTTAGTAAGAGCATTCTGCCAATTATTTTCGTAAGTGATAACATTTCTTTTCCACATCTAAAATTATTACAATTTAATATATTAACATATATGCGAAAAGTGTGCCAATTTCGGAAAAATCAATAGGGACATAACTATCTGAAAGATAACGATATTTTTTCATAGTTATTGGCTATTATTCACGACCAACACAAAGTAGTACATTATTGCCGCCTGACGCGGAATCCATTGCCGAGTAGAATTTTGTTAAGAAATTGTCTATAAAATAATAGCTATGATCTAAAAAACAGCTTTCATAATCGTAATGGTTATGGTTACCTGTTAAAAGAATAATTAAGTGTATTGGTCGAGATAATAAATGAAAATTAAGGGTACAGATCGCGTTACAACAAGCGGCGTAAAACGGGCGAAAGGTAAAAAGTCCGCGGACAAGGCTGCGTTTGGCGAAGCGTTATCGACGGATGAAGTGCAAACCTCCGGCACTATGAGCGGAACTGCGCCGTTGACGTCGGTAAATTCACTGTTATCACTTCAAGAAATGCCTCCCGCAACAGACGGTAAATCAAAAACTGTTTTGCGGGCTGAGGGACTTATTGAACATTTAGAGGCCATTCGTCATGGATTACTGCTTGGGCAGATATCGAAAAAACGATTGAATGATATCGTTAAGGCGTTAGCTGCGCAGCGCGAAAAGAACCTGGATTCAGGGCTTGTTGAAATCATAAATGACATAGAGTTACGAGCCAAAGTGGAGCTAGCAAAACTAGAAATGATAGGTTAAATGCCGTCATTGCGGAGTATAAAATTACCCCGTTCACATCTTTAATAAAATAACTTGAATTTTGTATGCGAGTTAAGTAGGTTGTCCCCACTTTTGTAAGCAACAATTATTCGAGGTAACGATGTCAGTGGAATTACCGGAAGGATATGAACCTTCAGATAAAGAAGAGTTTATGTGTGACCAACATTTGGAATATTTCCGCCGAAAGCTTGTTGGGTGGAAACAATCCATTATAAATGATTCTCGCGAAACTTTAAGTCATCTTCAAGAAGATAGTCTTAAGGAGCCAGATATTGCTGATCGCGCTTCTGCTGAAACAGATTGGTCTGTTGAACTTAGAACGAGGGATCGTCAACGCAAGTTGGTTATGAAAATTGATGCGGCAATAAACAGAATCGAACATAAAGAATATGGATATTGTGAAGTGAGTGGTGAACCTATTAGTCTCAAGAGACTGGAAGCGCGACCGATAGCTACCATGACAATTGAATCTCAGGAAATGCACGAGAACTATGAAAAAGTTCATAGAGATTCGTAACAAAAAACATCTGATAAAGTAAAAGGGCTGTAACTTTTTGTTACAGCCCTTTTTTGATTGTGCAGGAACTTTGGCTATAGAAATGTATCTTTAACCGGACACAATACGTTAGGATTAAGATATCACCAAAAGTCCTTAAAACGGGAAGAGGATATCAAATAGTTGACTGCCGTAGCGTGGTTGCTGAACATCGGTAAGCTGTCCGCGTCCACCGTATGAAATACGGGCTTCGGCAATTTGTGTGTGCTCAATGGTATTTGTGGATGTAATATCTTCTGGTCTGATAACGCCCATTATTGTCATCTCCCGTACTTCAAAATTTACGCGAACTTCTTGTTTACCCTGAATGACCATATTTCCATTTGGAAGGGTTTGCGTAACGACAGCAGCAACGATGAAAGTTATGCTTTCACTACGGTCTACTTTACCGGTTCCCGCGTTGGAGGTCGACGACGTCGTATTTACCAAGTCACCAGGTGTAATAGAAGAAGGTAATAGCGTTTCCAGACCCGCCATTTTATTAAAATTAACGTCTTCGGCGTTGCTTCTGGTCCGGGTCGTGGCGTTATCTATGGAGGCCTGATCATTTATGGTGATGTTCACCGTAAGAATGTCGCCAATTTTTGAGGCGCGTTGATCTTTAAAAAAAGCTCTTGAACCTGTTTTCCATAAGCTATTATTTTGATTTTCAATCATCACAGTATTTGTCGGCTGTATATCAAAAGGTCGAAACTGGGATTGCTGTGGCGCGACCCTGTTATCCTCAATGGGAGCAAGGTCCGGTGCACTCCCTATGTTGCCGATTTTGTTCAGGGTACCGCAGCCGGTAAGCAGAGATATCAAAGCCAAAACCATAGCTGTTTTACATGTTATAATTTTCATCATTTTTCCTTCTGTTACCTATTGGCTCAGTAAAACAATATTGTTTGCAGGTGTATTAACCTGAACTTGGTTCGGGCCAGAAACAATTGCAGATATTATTTTTTTTGACGCGTTATTCTTTATCTGTATAACATCGCCAATACCGCCACCTTCTATTGCTTTCCCGATTGTCGAGAGGCTTATACGCGCCGTATTAAACTGAATATTTACCAGTGATCCGCGTTTTACGAGCACAGGTCTATTCACTTCGCTTAAACGAATTGCAGTGCCATCTTTAATTTGTGATCGTGGTGTCATGCCGATCAGTTTATTTTTGTCCCTGATAATATTTCGACCAATTTGATTTTCGGGTAGGGATATCCATTTAATATCCGCAGCACTTATAATTTCACCGCTTCTGATGGTTCTAACTAGGGAAGGGACCGTGCTGACCCTCAAAGTCCGTCCATTTATCGTATGTTGTACTGAGTTTCCTTGGCCGGTTGGTGCGCTGACCAAAGCAGAGAATTTATCACTTTTTCGGTCCAGCATGATATTTGAAATTGTTAAATCATCCACATCGTACCCGGTGGGCAGATGAATTTTACCGTTCTTATTATAAAACCGTAATTCAATATTCTGTTCTGATTGATAAAGATTTTTTAATTCATCAACCATCTTAGGCTTTAGGTCCGAATATGATATAAGCGTACTCATCCGGCTAACGGATACATTTTTAATGCCTGCACTATTGCGCCAGCGGACATTGTTATTTCTGGTTAGCTTTAGAATATAACGTGCAGAAATAATTAGTTTTTTACCGGGTTCCGGTGCATTTCCAACGACAAGGTCTTCCCTTTCTGTTAGGTTAGTAAAAATATCACCAAGTGTAATAACGCTGTCTTCAACCACAGCAGTCGCTTTAATTTCCGGTAGATTATCTTGGGAAAATGCTACTGATATTTTAAAAATAATTCCTGATGATAACAATAAAAACAGTGCGAATTTGTATATTTTTTTGGTCATTTTCTTTACCTTAGGTTTGATGTGACGCTGAGCATTTCATCAGCTGTGCTAATAACCTTAGAATTCATTTCATATGCTCTCTGAGCTGCTATAAGCTGCGTTATTTCTGCGACAGAGTTTACGTTTGACCGTTCAAGATATCCTTGAACAATTGCGCCATAGCCGGGTGTGTTTGGCGCACCAACACTGGCCGCACCAGAAGCAGGTGTTTCAAGCAATAAGTTATCTCCAATTGCTTCCATTCCAGGTCCGTTGGGGAAAATAGCGAGCTCAAACTGTCCCACATTTTGTGGTTCCAGCTGGCCACTGATTTTTACAATCACCTCGCCATTTGCGTTAATGGAGATGTCAACAGATTCTTGCGGTATCGTGATGCCGGGACTTACTGTGTAACCTTCAGAAGTTACAAGCTCGCCGGTAGGGCTTAATTGAAAGGACCCTGATCTGGTATATGCATCTTCCCCGTTCGGCAGCTGAATTCTAAAATAACCCCTACCGTTGACCGCCATATCGAGTGGAGTATCTGAATTAATCAACTCTCCCTGCGATGTGATCCTGTAAACACCGGCGGTTCTTACACCGACACCAATTTGAATACCAGTGGGAACTATGGTTCCTGCATCTGATGACGCGGCACCGGCTCTTTCGATATTTTGGTAGAGCAGGTCCTGAAATTCAGCGCGCTGACGTTTATAGGCGGTGGTATTCATATTCGCGATATTATTGGATATGACCTCAACATTTAACTGCTGGGCTAACATTCCTGTGGCTGCGATACTAAGTGCTTTCATAAACTTTTCCTTTATCTTCTATTCATCAAAAACCTGGATGAGAATCTAAGCAAACTTTGCAATACGGTTGATGGCGGATGACGTTGATTGCTGTACTTTGTCAATTAAATTGGCTGTTTGAGCGTAGGCTCGGCTGAGGTGTATCATGTTGGTGATCTCCAGCACGGGCGATACATTTGATGTTTCCAACATACCTTGTGCGAGACGGTAACCCGTTCCCGGTACGCCCACTTCCTCAGCAGAATATAAATTGTCGCCAATTTTCTTCATTGCACCATAATTTTCAAACTGAAGCACGCCAATTTTGCCAATTTGACCTGTTTCTTTCGTTGACACGGTTCCATCCTCCGCTATCTTAAAAGTTGGCGAATTAGGGGGAAACTGTATCGTCTGATCCTCTTCATCCAGGATCAGATGTCCCGCTGCTGTAATGAGCTCATTATCCTGAGAGAGGGCAAAATGGCCATTTCGTGTATAGGCAGTGTCGCCATTGGCCTTTCGAACCTTAAACATGCCACCGCCTTCCAAGGCAACGTCTAATGGATTGCTTGTTGTTAACAGCTCTCCATTAGTCATTTCTCTCGCGACGCCCATTTCCTGTACAAACGAAACTTTTTTGAATGAGTCAGGTAAAGAGCCACCAATATCACTAAGATATTCATTAAACATCACAGATTCACGCTTATATGACGTGGTGTTCATGTTTGCGATATTGTTGGCAATAATATCCATCTGGCGCTCCATAGCTACCTGATGGGATAAACTTACTAATATTTTTGTGTCCATCTAACGGTCCTTCTGTCCAGTCGATTGTTCCTAGCCACTACGAAGCATGAAGCGTGCCATTTACAAAAATTTATTTAATAACAGCAAGTTAAGATCTTTTAATGTTTTGGAATTTATGCGAAAAGGAAGAGTTTGCCGTGCAAAATATGCCTTAAAATCTAGTTTTTAAGAATATTGAAGTGATTTATTTTATTCACTTCTTATTGCTTATCTGTTGTGTTAATTATAAAAATTAACCATAATGAACACCGTAATTCCTAACGAATTCTTAACTTTCAAACTATACCATCAGGGCAAGAAAGTAGAATTAGGAAAAACACTGTTAGGTTTTGATAAATGAGTGATGAAGAAAAACAGGAAGAAAATGATGCCGCTGAACTTGAAGACGGTTTAGAAAAGAAGAAATTCAGCGGTAAGAAATTAATCATGATCATTGTCCCTATTGTGCTACTCCTTCTAGGGGGTGGGGCAGCTTACATGTTTATGGGCGGAGAAGAACATAAGGAAGAAGTCGTGCTTGACGCGGATGGAAATCCTGTTGAAGCGGGTGAGGGTGATCTTGAAAGTGTAGAGTTATTATTTTATGACATTGAGCCGCTTTTAGTTAACTTAACTTCCGCCGGTGGTAAAAGTGCTTATCTTAAACTTGCGATAACCCTGGAAGTTGATAAGCAAAGTTCCGTCGATGAACTACAGGTAAAATTACCTAGAATTGTTGATAATTTTCAAGTTTATTTGAGGGAACTTAGGTTAGAAGACGTAAACGGTTCAGCTGGCATGTTTCGATTAAAAGAAGAGTTACTCATTCGTGTAAACGAAACTATTTACCCAACACGGGTGAATGATGTATTATTTAAAGAAATGTTGATAAACGGATAACCTCATTACCATATAAGGTATTTTTATAACAAATGTCAGACGAAGAAGAAATTGATGATGATGCAGTTGCTGCCGAATGGGAAGCAATGGCAGGTGCAGACGCGGATGGTGATGGCGAAAGCGATGGCGAAAGCGATGATGAAGGCGCCGATGATATGGCATCGGCCATGGGTACTGACCGGGTCCTTGATCAAACGGAAATTGATAGCCTGCTTGGTTTTGATGGGGATGAAGATGAAGGCGGTACAAAAACAGGCGTTCAAGCACTCATAAATAGCGGATTGGTTGCGTATGAACGTCTTCCAATGCTTGATATTATTTTTGATCGATATGTGCGGATGATGTCAACGTCACTGCGCAACTTTACTTCCGATAACTTTGAAGTGTCCATTGATAGTATGACATCTATTCGGTTCGGCGATTATCTGAATAGTATCCCGCTTCCCGCAATGTTAGCGGTATTTGAAGCGAAAGAATGGGAAAATCACGGGCTTATCACGATCGACAGTAACATGATCTATTCCGTGGTGGATGCGTTGCTAGGCGGACGTCGGGGCAATGCACCAATGCGCATCGAAGGTCGACCTTATACGACTATTGAACATACATTAGTGGGGGAAATGCTTAACGTTATGCTCAAGGATCTTTGCGGTGCGTTTGAACCTTTAAGTCCGGTAAAATTTGAATTAGACCGAATGGAAACTAACCCGAGATTTGCGACAATCGCGCAATCAAGTAATGCGGCTTTGTTGATTAAAATGCGCGCTGACATGGCGGACCGCGGTGGAAAAATGGAACTGGTACTGCCGTACGCAACAATTGAGCCTATCCGCGAGTTATTGTTGCAGCGTTATATGGGTGAAAAATTCGGTCGCGATAGCATCTGGGAATCCCATCTGGCTAATGAAATTTTAATGACTGATGTCGATTTGGACGCCGTTTTAGATGAACAGAAAATGACGCTTGGCGAAGTCATGAATTTTGAAATAGGTCAGACTTTAATGCTCAATGTCGGGCAAGATGCCGATGTAGATATAAGATGTTCTGGTGTTTCGATGTTAAAAGGAAAAACAGGGACGATTGGCCGCCACAAAGCAATAAGAGTTGAACGTGTTGTGAACATGGATGAAAGAGCTCAATGACATTTTCTATGGAAGAGATAATCAATATTTTTATTCTGGTCATGTTATTTGTCATGATAATTTACTGTATTGTACTAAATAGGCGGCTCAAGGCGTTTCGCAACATAAAAGACGAAATGGCTGAGCTGATTGGACAGCTAAATGCTTCGACGACTCATGCGCAAAAAGCGATAGTTGAACTAAAAAATACGGTTTTTCAGGAAGAAAAAAAACTGTCGGAAAAACTATCTAAAGCCGCTGAGATGGCCGATGAGCTTGATATGATAAATCAAACCGGGTCAAATTTGGCAGACCGAATTGAAAAAGGTCTCGTAACCAATAGAAAAGCAACTGGCGAAGAAATATTCGGTGGGCAGCAATCGACGGATTTAAGCAAGAAATCACTTTCTGATATGGAATTGACGGAAGGTAATCTGAAGGATTCAGACATATTACGAGAGAATTTAAGGAATGTAAGATGAAATTAAAATTACAGATATTTCCAGTTATGATTCTGGTTGTTGCTATCGTTTTTGGACTTAAGTCTTATGATTTTGCAATGGGCTTAGATGCGGAGAATAATGATTTGAATGCTGCGGTAATGTTGAACAATATAGAAACAGCCGCTGGTCAGGAAACTGAAACCGATGCTGAAACATCTACAATCGAAAGTGCACAATCCGCTGAAACTGAATATAATCAAGGTGGTTTCCCTTATAGCGGCCAAGAAATAGAGCTTTTACAAAAACTTACTGAAAGACGGGAAGAATTGGATCAACGCGCGCGCGATATGGATGTGCGTGAAAAACTTCTCATCGCAACGGAAAACGGAATTGATAAAAAAATTGAATCTCTAAAAAGTATAGAGGCGCAAATAAGGGCTTTAATAGAAATCCATGATGAACAGGAACGTGCACAAATTGAAAGTCTCGTCAAAACATATTCTGCTATGAAACCAAAGGATGCTGCGAACATTTTCAACAGTCTCGATATGGATATATTAATCTCCATCATCGAAAAGATGAATCCCAAAAAGGTAGCTGACGTGCTGTCAAAAATGACTACAAGTTCAGCAAATGATATTACCGTGGAACTCGCGACACGCAAAAAGCTTCCAAATATTGAAGGTTAGAGTTCTACTGTCATAATATTACGTAGCTTAATGTAATAGCCTTTTAGCGTTATTTAACCGCTTTTTAACACTAATTCCGTATCTTTTTAGCTTATTACACCCTTCGCGGTGTCATAAAGCTATGGAGAATAAGAATGTTAGGGAAAAGGGCAGTTGTAGAAGGTCAATGCGAAAGTTACGATCTGAAAAATAATAATCAGATTTCTGCGGATGAAGTAACGAAAATTGCTTCAATAGTCAAAGAAACTATTGATGGCAGCTCACCTACAGAAGACATTCAAATAAAAGAAGAAATTAGATATCTTTTATCCTTCGTTGATCAGGCTAAAGAAGAAATTTCATCATTACGACCAAAGGAATACAGCACTAATAAATTACCGGCGGCTTGCGGTGAGTTGGATGCAATTGTTTCTGGAACGGAAGAGGCCGCTGGCAAAGTTATGGACTGTGCAGACGAATTAAGTGAAGTTTCTGAAAAATGCAATGACGAAGTTAAGCAGCAACTTGGGGATATTTCAGTCAAGTTATTCGAAGCTTCAAGCTTTCAGGATATTACGGGACAGCGGGTTACCAAAGTCGTGACGACATTGGTCCATTTGGAAGAAAGGTTGTCAGCCTTAGCGGATGCTATGGGTGACAATGATGTTGATGAGGTCGTCAGTGATGATGACAATGTCGATAAAGATTACGATGCTATGGCAAATGAAGAGTTTACACATGGTCCGCAACTTGACGGCGAGGCGAAGGACCAGGCGGCAATTGATGCGTTGCTTGATGATTTTTAAACAACGACAAGTGATTGATAAATATATGAATGTTGTATAAGTTCATATTGGATCAGATTTATGGTTAATAATTAAAGATGCAGCAGGAAAATCACCATAGTTTATTGGAAAACCGGCCCAATCAGAAGCGTGGTGCAGGTGACACAACAAGCTTGTTTGTTTCGCTTTATCTTATTGTTCTGGCATTCTTTATGGTATTGAATTCCATATCAAACCAAAGTCAGACTAAAATCAAATCAGCAACTGAAAGTGTAAGTCGTGCTTTCGACAATCCATTTGAGCCGAATGCGGACTTTATTGACGTCACTGAATCCGAAAATTCTAATTTGCCGAATGATGAATTTTACGAGCAACTTCAGGGCGTGTTCGCATCCTTAGTAGGATTTGATGAGAAATTTCCCACTCAAGGCGGCAATGTTATTAAAGTGGAATTCAAGCAAAGCGACATTTACCAGGAAGAAAGTGCTGAATTTAGAGAAGATCAACAAGCATTTTTATTTCAATTGAGCCGATTTTTAAAAAGTGAAGGTTATGGTACTTTACGTGAAGTAGATTATATCATCTACACAAGAGACAGGTTTCCTGCCGGGCCGTCTTATTGGGAAGATATTTCAATATTGAGGGCAGGGGCGATTGTTCAAAAATTGGTGGATCTGGGTGTGCGCGATGATCAATTATCAATGGGTGTAGCTCCCGGTAAAGAAGATGGACTTAAAATTTCGTTCTCAATCAGGGACGATGTGAATGCCAGACAGAATATGAAAGACGCGGACCGAGAAGGCCTGGGTGAGCAAAGCATAGCTTTTCCGCAAGCAGGTGGTTTTTAATGGATAGTCATGATCTCATTGAAGAAAAGAAAAGTAATGCCGGTGGTTGGATGGTTATCTTCGCCGATCTGCTTGCTTTGCTTCTTACTTTTTTCGTGCTTATGTTCTCGATGAGTTCGGTTCAGGTGTCCAAATGGCAGGCGATGGTTACATCACTTAGCGAAAACCTGAACCCCGAACGCGCAAATATTCAAGATGAAGATTGGAACAAGATTGACGAAGCACTTGTTTTTGAAGAAACTGCGTTAAGTCTTGTTTATCTTAAAAATATATTCGAGGAAAAATTATCTCGCGATCCTATTTTAACCAGAAGCACGGTTACGGTTCTTGATGACAGGCTATCTATATCGCTTCCGGCTGATTTAATATTCGAATTGGGCCAAGCGCAGTTGGAGCCGGACGCGCGGGCGGCCATGCTTGAATTAGGCGCAGCATTAAGTTCGATTGACAACGAGATTATTGTCGTTGGTCATTCAGACCTTGAACCGATAAGCGGAAGATTTTATCCAACCAATTGGGAATTGTCGTTGGTAAGGGCCATATCAATTGCACAATTGATTAAATCTGGCGGGTATATGGGCGATGTTGAGGCATATGGGAACGGATCTTCTCGTTTTAAGTTCCTAGATGAAACCATTCCACTTGATGAACGCTATCATCTGGCGAGGCGTGTTGACGTGATTGTTTTACAAAAGAAAAAAGATTAATATTTGAGCGAAAGAGCAGAGCTAAAAATGTTTAAAGTAAATAACATACACAGCTATATTAAGAAAATAACAATGATGGTGTACCTGTCTTTGCTTGTTTTGTGTTGTTCAAATGTTGCTTTCGCGCAAGAAAACTTATCTGTTCGCTCCGGTGATCACCCGACTTACAGCCGGATCGTATTTGATTGGACGAGGAACGTCGGCTACTCTGCCCGGCTTATCGGAAGCATCCTGCAAATTGACTTTGAAGCTAACGCCATACCGGATTTTTCATCTGTGATTGCCGATGAACCGTCCTATTTAGGTGAGCCGAGATATGAAGTTATAGATGGAAATTTAAGAATAAGCTTTCAAACGAGAACCGAAGGTAACCTGCGTCATTTTAGATCTGGTCCGAAAGTTGTAGTTGATTTAATGGCGCATGCGGAGCCTATGACGATAGTGACTAACAGCGAACCGGAAAATCGTGTTACGGACATGCCTGAGGCGGATATTTCTACAAATTCTAAAAATGCTTCAGTGGATACACCGGCAACCGAGCAAAATAAAATTACGCCAGTGGCACTAGATTTACCTAGTGGTGATGGAGAA
This sequence comes from Emcibacteraceae bacterium, assembly GCA_021774795.1. Classification (GTDB taxonomy): domain Bacteria; phylum Pseudomonadota; class Alphaproteobacteria; order Sphingomonadales; family Emcibacteraceae; genus Pseudemcibacter. The sequence continues at coordinate 70,297 of JAJFIR010000006.1, forward strand.
ATGACTATAACGGCTAATTCATCGAATGATGCTTTTGTACTTAATTATATCTGGAATGAAGATGTAAAAGCGGCGGTGTTCATTCGTTCAAATAAGCTTTGGGTTGTATTCGATAAATATATGTTAGTCGATCATGGCGGAATTTCGACTGAATTAGGACAAGAAGTGCTTTCAGTAGAACAAATAGAAGACCCTGGCTCAACCATATTAATTTATTCGGTCGCGTCTGGTCAAAATGCGCGAATGGTGAAAACATCCCGGGGATGGGAACTGTCCTTAAGAACGAATATTTCGTTGCCTCAATCGCCAATTGAAATTGGACATCAAAGTGTTAGCAGCGTTGGCGAAAATATTTTTCTATCCGCGAATGATCTTGGCAACGTGATAAATATTGAAGATCCTTATATTGGTGATAACATTTCGATTGTGCCAGCAAGCACGTCTTCGCAAGGCATCCCGGAGCAAAGTAATTTTAGTGAGTTTAGTATTTTAAAATCGGCCCAAGGTATTGCGTTGCAGCTAGTGGCAGATGATATTTTTGTTACGCGACATGATACAGGTGTAAGCGTCTCTGGGCAAAATGGTTTGGCTGTTTCTAAAAGCAAGTTTCCTATTTTGCGCGCGGCGTTACCTGTGGCAATGGATGGTGTAGTGGACGGAGACGATATTGGTCCACAAATGTTAATAGATTTTGCCGCATGGGAAGGGGGCCCGCTGCCGGAAGACGATTACACAACCAACCGTCACGAACTTCTTTATAGATTATCTTCGGTTTCGGACGGTGATCGCAACGAGCCGCGATGGAACCTCGCTGTTTATGATATTGCTAATGGCAATGCGGCCGAAGCATTTGGAATTCTGCAGCTGATGGGGGAAAGTGAGCCCGGCTATATTGAAAATCCTTCTTATCGCGCGGCTCTTGCGGTCGCAAATATTAAATTGCGACGCTATAATGAAGCAATCAATTTGCTCAGCCACAAATCATTGAGCTTGGAACTAGATGCTTTGTTATGGCGGTCTTTAGCCTATGAAGCGATCGGTGAATATCAGAAGGCTGAAGATGATTTTGCTTTGGGTGTTGGGGTCATTTCCTTGCAAGATAATGATAATAAAGCAGAGTTCTTATTTTCTTCAATCCGTACATCTTTGGCTTTAGGCGATGTGGAAAAGATGAATAACCAGATTAATGAAATGGACAGCGCGCGATTAAATGCGAAACAATTAACAGAACTTGATTATTGGCGCGGCCAAATGGCTGAACAATATGGTGATGAAGTTCTCGCCGCGGAAGAATATGATAAAGTGATTGCAGCCGGGGTTCGCCAACCTGCGGCACACGCAACATTAAACAGAGTTAATCAACAACTACGTTTGAACGAAATAGATGCACTTGACGCCGTTGATGCGTTGGAAAAGTTGCGGTTTGCTTGGCGTGGAGATGATTTTGAGCTTGAATTATTAAAACAACTTGGTGATCTGTATGTGGTTCAAAAGGAATTTCGCGAAGGCTTATCTGTTTTACGTCAAGCGGCAACTTATTTTCCGAAGTCCACAAGGACGGCTGGCCTCACAAAAAAAATGACGGATATTTATAATGATCTGTTTTTGGAGGGTGGTGCAGACAACATGCAACCGCTTAAAGCGATGGCGTTGTTTTTGGAGTTTAGGGAACTCACACCGCTAGGTGCCGACGGCGATGTAATGTTAAGAAATTTGGCTAACCGCATGGTTGCGGTTGACCTGTTGAACGATGCGGCCAGCTTACTTGAGTACCAGGTTGAAAATAGACTTCAAGGTGTCGCACGCGCGGATATAGCCAGCAATCTCGCTATGATTTATGTGATGAATAAAGAACCAGAAAAAGCTTTAAATATATTGCGTTCCACCAGACAATCGCAGACACCGGAAGATATAGAGCTTAATCGCACGATGATCGAAATTAGAACGCTTGTTGAACTTGGTCGCTATGATGAAGCAGAGGTGATGCTTGAAGGTAGGACAGGGGAAGTAGCGCAAAAGCTAAGGTCTGATATCTATTGGAAAACAGAAAATTGGGCGAGTGTTGTTGATCATGGTCAGCAAGCATTAGGTAATAGGTGGTCTGACAGCGCGGAACTAGATGTACCTGAACGCCAAACCGTACTGCGAATTGCCGTCGCTTTAGCGCTTGATGAAAACTTACGTGGTCTTGAAAATTTGCGATCACAATATATGGATCATATGGCAGGTGGGATGTTTGCTGACGCTTTCGAAGTGATTACGGCAAAGGAGCAAAAAACAGGTGAAGATATTCGCCAACTTACACAGACCATAGCAAGTGTCGATAGGTTAGAAACTTTTATGGACAGCTACCGCGATGAATTCGCCGTTTCATCAAACTTAAATTAATCCGAATTAAATACCCGGCGGTGCCCCGCCCGAACCAAAGCTTTGGATAAGGCTGCCGACCAGCAGGTGCCACCCATCAACCATCACAAAAAATATTAACTTGAATGGTAATGAGATAAGTACGGGCGGTAGCATCATCATTCCCATGGACATCAAAATTGACGCGACAATCATATCAATTATAACGAATGGAATAAAAATCAGAAAACCAATTTCAAATGCCCTCCTGAGTTCACTTATTATGAAGGCAGGTATAAGAACCTGAATCGGCGTATCGGCCAGTTCCGCAGGAATCTCGCTACGCGATAAATCTATAAATAGCTGTAAGTCTTCTTCTCTTACTTGGCTCATCATGAAAGTATGAAAAGGCGTGGTGATTTCGTCGTATGCCTCTTCCTCGTCAATTTGTTCATCAATAAGTGGCGTAACACCCTGTTCATAGGCTTCTTTAATAGTGGGTGACATAATGAAAGCTGTCATAAATAATGCCAAGCTAATCAATACCACGTTGGGAGGAGTTTGCTGTGTCCCCATCGCGCTTCGTAACAATGAAAAAACGATTATTATACGGGTAAATGATGTCACAACCACAAGAATGGCGGGGGCTAGTGAAAGCACCGTCATTAAAAGAAGTAGTTGAACGATTTGTCCTGAAAGTGCGAATTCACCACCCATATCGAGTGAGAGCTCCTGCGCGTGAGCCGGAATAAGGAAACCGGCCAAAAATAAGCCTAGAAAAATTACGATGCAATTTTGCATTCTCAAAATATATTTTGTCATCTAATTAATTATTTCATTATCCATCTGACACATTAATTTTCTTTAACGGATCAGGTTTATGGTCAATATTTTGTTCAATGAGCAAGTCGCGTTCTGCGCCAAGCATAATGAGATGTTCTTTGTTGTCTCTACGAATTAGAACAAGACGTCTTTTAGCATCGACAGGCATAATTTCCACTATGTTTAAGCGTTTTTGCTGCTTGCCATTAGTACCGACTGTGACGCGAGCAATAAAACCAAGTCTTTTGGCGCCGTATGCAAACAACGCAAGCAGAGCAATAACAAATCCGAGCGCGAAAATAAATTGTATAATGGTCGTGCTAAGCGACAACTCTTCCATATAGAAGTCCTTATTTATTGCCTAAATCATTTTCAGAAGAGCTCATTTCACTGTGCTTGGCTTCTGTTAATTTGACGTTTTCCAGATAAACATGGCTTAGTATTTCTGAGACCACATTTAACGCTTCCAAGGGTATAAGACTGTCTACATCAAATTGAGATAAAATTTCCACTAATTCTTCATCTTTTCTTACTTTAACATCATTATCGAACGCAAGCCTAAGTATTTTTTCTGCGTTAGTGCCGTATCCACTGGCCGCTATTTTTGGAATATCGTGATGATCCCCTTGCTGTTTTAAAGCAACGGCCATTTGACGTTTTTGATTTTCTTTATTGTCTTCATTCATGCGGCAAATCATCCTTTAGTGATTTAATTTACTTATATTTCTTCCAATTCCAAATTATTTTTCTATTTTTGAGTAACTTAGATTGAATTTGTATAAAAATTTAAGTATGTAGGTGAGATATTAACAGATTGTTAATTTAATGGCTCCACAATGAATGCGAAATGTACAAATTTACATTTGTATTTTTTTATAGTAGTCTAAAGTCGGTTTTCAAACAGCAAGTCGTTTGGACGTTCTGACTTAAGGAATTGAAATGGATTTAAAGAACATTTCATTGTTCAAGACTCTCAACCAGAAAATGACCTGGCTAAATGAGAGACAAAAAGTCCTGGCACAGAATCTTGCCAATGCGAATACTCCGGGATACGTCTCGAAGGACCTGAAGAAAGTCAGTTTTCAATCACATTTGAACAATGCGAGCTCAAATTCGGATAGCCAATCGGCGACCGTGATGCAAGTCGAAGAACCTGGACATATCGGCGGCGGTATGGGCGGCGTTTCTGCGCGTTTTGAAATAAAGCAGATTAATACTGATTATCTGGAAACGACGCCTGATGGCAACACGGTTGACTTGGAAGGCGAGCTTTCCAAAATGGCTGATGTACAAATGGAATATACGATGGCAACTAACTTGTACCGTAAACATGTTGGAATGTTAAAAACAGCATTAGGCAGAAGATAATTAACGAAGCCAGGAGTGAATGAATATGGACCTATCAAAAGCGATGATGATTTCTGCTGCAGGAATGAAAGTGCAGAATGTCAGAATGAGAATAATAGCGGAGAACCTCGCCAATCAGGATTCTGTAGCCTTGGCCGCTGGGGAAGATCCGTACCGCCGGAAATCATTAACTTTTACCAATACACTTGACCGTGAAATGGGTGTTGAAAAAGTTGAAGTGAAAAGTATTTTATATGATCAGTCGGAATTTGGGATGCGTTATGATCCGGGTCATCCGGCGGCAGATGATATTGGCTATGTAAAAACCACTAATGTAAATGGTCTGGTTGAATTAATGGATATGAAACAGGCACAACGTAGTTATGAATCTAATTTGAATGCTATGGATGTTTCAAAAAACATTATGATGCGCACTGTAGATTTATTGCGCTAGAGCTAAAGGAATAGAAAATGGTAGATATCAAGTCAATCGACGCGGCGAATGCCTATGCCAGCACTATAAAAAATCAAAGCGGTGCGTCATCGAGCGACGGCATCGGTTCAATCGGAAATATTGGATCAATTGACGGTGCGGACGAAGGGAAGGGTACCTTTTCCGATTTGCTGACCAGTGCTATAGAAGGCACTTCGGGTGCTGTTGGTCAAAGTGAAAATATTGGTATTCAGGCGATGAATAATAATGCTGACCTCGTTGATGTTGTAACGACTGTACAAAATGCTGAAATGGTTTTAGAAACAGTGGTCTCAGTTCGTGATAAAGTAATTTCTGCGTATAACGATATTATCAAAATGCCAATCTAGGCTATTTAAACGTAATATTTAAAACATAATTTCTGCTATTAATTAGCAATAAGGTTTCGAAAATGAATGGGGCTGATGTCATTGATGTTGCACAAGATGCGATCTGGGTCATAATAAAAGTTGCCGGACCAATAATGTTAATCGCGCTCGTAGTTGGTTTGATTGTTTCATTATTTCAAGCACTTACCCAAATTCAGGAAATGACACTCACATTTGTTCCAAAAATTATTGCGATATTTTTCTCTTTATTGATTTTTCTGCCCTATATGGCTGATACACTTGGTGCATTCATGCAGCGAATAGCCGAACGGATAGTTGGCCTTGTTTGAATTGCTGCCGCAAGAAGTATTCGGATTTTTTCTAGTATTTTCAAGGCTTGGTGCGATGATAATGATGCTTCCTGCGCTCGGCGAAACGAGTATCCCGGCGAGAGTTCGGCTTTTTCTATCATTAAGTATTTCTTTAATTATATATGGTCTTTTGCGCGGCAGTTTGCCGGTTATGCCCGTCTCCCCCGTCGCGCTCGGGGTGCTCCTAATTTGTGAAATTTTAATTGGTGTGATGATCGGTTTATCTATTCGTTTGCTGGTTAGCGCGCTGCATATTGCGGGTACCGTGATAGCAATGCAGTCGGGACTTGCTATGGCGCAGGCCTTCGATCCCGCGCAAGGTGGCCAGAGTTCATTGGTTGCGACATTTATGACTTTAGTGGGTGTCACATTAGTGTTTGTCACGGACCTACATCATTTAATGATCTCCGCTATGTATAACAGTTACAGTTTATTTCCCGTCGGTGGCGACATTCTTATCGGTGGATTTGCGGAACTCATTGCCGATACAGTGGCCAATAGCTTTAAGCTCGGCATACAAATGGCTGCTCCGATTATCGTTTATGCACTTGTATTTAACGCGGGGTTGGGGATCATTGCCCGCCTCGTGCCACAATTGCAGGTTTTCTTTGTCGCTATTCCCGTAAATATCACTTTGGGTTTTGTTATACTAGCCATCGTTATTGCTGCGGCAATGCAATGGTATCTTGAGCATGTTGAAACTAGTTTGGGGGCGTTTCTAAATTAGAAATGAATATGAATGGCAGGTGATCAAGACGACGCACAAAAAACTGAAGAACCCACCCAGAAAAAAATTACTGATGCGATGGAAAAAGGCGATGTCGCAAAAAGTCAGGAAATTAAGAATTGGTTCGTCCTTTTTGGAGCGTGCATTGTAGGTCTGGTCGCTATTCAAGGGCTAGCGGGCAATTTACGTCGTGCCATGGCAAACGTGATAGAGTTTTCTTACCGTATCCCTATGGATTCATCAGGGTTAAGCGCATTTATCAACGGGCTTGTAACACAAATCGCTTCATTTTTGGTGCTGCCTACCATCATACTGGTTTTTGCGGCTCTTGCGGGTGCGATGGTTCAACATAAGCCGATGATTACATTTGAAAAAATTCAACCAAAACTTAACAAAATTTCGCCGCTGTCAGGTTTTAAAAATAAATTCTCAATGCAGAATTTAGTAGAGTTCCTGAAATCAATTTTTAAATTGATACTTGTATCGGCCATCGTTGTGGTCGTTGTTTGGCCAGAAAAAGAAGTGTTAGAAACTATTATGACGATGGAAGCCACAGGCGTTAATGACGTTATATATACATTGGTGATCAGAGTATTAATTAGTGTCGTCGCGATTATGGGGGTAATTGCCGGATTAGATTTCTTGTTTCAGAAATTTAATTTTATAAAAAAATTAAAAATGACAAAGCAGGAAATAAAGGATGAACATAAACAATCGGACGGCGATCCGCATGTGAAAGCACGTTTACGCCAAATAAGAATGGAAAGGGCGAGGACAAGGATGATGGCTGCTGTTCCGCAAGCGGATGTTGTCGTTACCAACCCGACTCACTATTCTGTTGCTTTGAAATATGAACATGGCAAAATGGATATCCCGAAAGTTGTTGCTAAAGGCGTTGACAGTTTGGCCCTAAAAATAAGAGAAGTCGCCAAAGAAAATGATGTTCCTATTTTAGAAAATCCGCCACTTGCAAGAACGCTTTATGCCGCAGTGGAGATTGACGAAGAAATTCACGGTGATCATTATCAAGCTGTTGCAGAATTAATTGGTTTTGTGATGAGAATTAAAAAAGGGGAAAGGGTTGTTTATAAGGCACCAAAAGACTAAAAATGGCAAAAGAAATAGTTTCTTAGAATAACAAGGGTATAATTTTATGAATGAAGTAGAGAGTTCTTATAAATTTGATTATTCTTATTTTCTCTATATTGCAGGCATTGGAGTTTTATTTTCATGTGCGGTGCTTTTAGTAAGTATCGGATATGGCATGCCCTCTTACGGCTATTTTTCCGGCAGCGGTGTTTTATTTTTAACGGCAAGTGTACTATTTTTTAAATTTCGGCATACGCAACCAAGTTTACGTTCAATATCAATAGATGACGGCATTACACAAAATGAAGGTGGTGGTGTTGCAATGATTATGACCTCTCCGCAGGGCGATGTTGTTTACGCAAACAAATTAGTTAAGTCATTATATGAAAAACATGACCTCGGCGCACCTCAATCTCCTTTGAAAATAGATATTTCTAACAAGCATACCTTAGAAAACATACTGGATAATCTTGATGTGGGTAATGTGAAGTTTGTAATTACTGAGATTGGGAGAACAGGAAATTTCCTGAAGTTGGAAGTAGAAAAAGTTTATAATAACGGCGTTTTTTATTTATGGAGAATATTTGAAGATATTGGTACCGATGGCGTGATGAATAGCGAACAGGCCGGTCCAGATTATTATTTGGGCTTTGGGCGAACATTGGATGATTCTGATATTGGTTTTTTTGCCATTAACGAAAATGATGAAGTAACATATGCCAATCAAACGTTTTTAGGGTTTTTGTTTGCCGATAAGAAGCAGAAGTTGCCTATCGATTTATCTGCCATTAGCCACCACTCGCGGAGCAATTTAAAAAATAAGGTTCAATTTATAGCGGGAAAAAATAAAGTAAGTGAGGTATATGTAAAAAAATGGCAGGGGGTAAATGATGATGATTTGAGTTTTTATCTGGTCATCGGCAATGGGGAAGCTGACGCAAAAAATGTGAGTAAAATTAGCGTCAATAATATTACTGAAAATAGTTTTTTTGGAAATTCACCAATAGGAATTGCGGTTATAAGTAAGATGGGCGACATTCTGGAAAAAAATATTGTGTTCAGTAATTTTATAGCCGGCCTTGAGCTTGATGAAATCAGTAATCTGTCAAACATTCTATCGAAGGATAATGTCGTCGATGTCCTGAAGGAAATAGAAAAGTCTATAAAAACAGGTAAACCAAGTAATATTATTGAACTTAGCTTTATAGGTGATAGTGGGAAGCAAGGGCAGTTTTATATCACGAACGATGGCAATGCTTCAAAGGACGATAAAGAAGTTATTATATATTTGATCGATATTACGGAACGGAAAAATCTGGAACTGCAATTTTCCCAATCGCAAAAAATGCAGGCTGTTGGTCAGTTAGCAGGGGGTATTGCCCATGACTTCAATAATTTACTGACTGCGATAACAGGGTTTAGCGATTTGCTGCTTGTAAAGCACGGGCCCGGTGACCAATCTTTTTCAGACATTATTCAAATAAAACAAAATGCGAACCGGGCGGCGAATTTGGTACGTCAGCTACTGGCCTTTTCGCGTCAACAAACGCTTAGACCAAAAATTTTGATAATCACCGATGTTGTGGCAGAATTATCCAATTTATTACGTCGCCTCATCGGCAGTAATATCGAACTAGATATGAACCACGGTCGAAATATTGACCCGGTTAAAGTTGATCAGGGGCAACTTGAACAAGTCATTATTAATTTATGTGTAAACGCGCGGGATGCTATGCCCGAAGGTGGAAAATTGGAAATCAAGACCCGAAACTTAAGCGAAGAAGATTCCGTAAGAGTTAGTAACCGATATAAAATTTTCCCCAAAGGCGAATATGTTCTGCTCGAAGTAAAAGACAATGGAACCGGGATAGCGCATGAACATTTAGAAAAAGTCTTTGAACCGTTTTTTAGCACCAAAGAGGTGGGTAAGGGGACTGGCCTAGGGCTTTCGACAGTATACGGTATCATTAAGCAGACGGATGGTTTTGTGTTTCCCGAAAGTGAAATTGGAGTTGGCACTACTTTCAAAATTTACTTGCCCAAATATTCAGAGGGTGAAGCAGAAGCAGTTGAAGGCATTTCGGATATTATTAATCCCGAAGAACAAGTGCGTGATTTAACAGGAAGCAGTACTATTTTGCTTGTTGAGGATGAAGATGCTGTTCGTATGTTCGCCTCAAGAGCTTTAAAAAACAAAGGGTATACTGTATATGAAGCAGATTGCGGCGTATCTGCTTTAAAAGTTATCGATGAGACCGAAGCCGAAATTGACCTTATAATTAGCGATGTGATGATGCCGCAAATGGACGGGCCTACACTGGTTAAAAAGGTTAGGGAAACAGATAACGATGTGAAGGTTATATTCATATCTGGCTACGCGGAAGATGCGCTGGACGACAATATTGCCGACAAAGATTTCAATTTTCTTTCAAAACCATTTAGCCTTAAGCAGCTTGCTGAGCAAGTGAAGGAAGTTCTGGAAAACTAATTTTTTTGCCGCCTTTAACTTTCCCACAGCTGATTCTCTTTTTTTACCGTGGCTTACTTTAATAAATTAGTATTTTGTTCTATTTATGAAGAACAAATAATAAATATTAACGTAATTATAGTTTATAAACAAATATTTATAAATGTCTTTACAAATGAGAACAAATTATGTACAAATAGTGTGTTTACAAGCCATAACAGGTTATGAGATATAAAAAGGAGACATTAAAATGGCATCAGCAGAATTAAAGTTAGTTGGACGGGATAACATGGATAAGCAAAAAGCGTTAGACGCTGCTCTGGGACAAATAGAACGCGCCTTTGGTAAAGGATCGATCATGAAACTGGGGCAAAACTCATCTGTTGATGTTGATGCGGTCTCAACAGGTTCACTCGGTCTCGATATTGCTTTGGGGATAGGGGGATTACCAAAAGGAAGAATTGTTGAAATTTATGGGCCAGAGAGCTCCGGTAAAACCACATTGGCCCTTCATGTCGCTGCGGAAGTTCAAAAGAATGGTGGAACAGCTGCATTTGTCGACGCGGAGCATGCGCTCGATCCCGTTTATGCGGGTAAGCTTGGTATTAATCTTGATGAATTGTTGATCTCTCAACCGGATACCGGCGAACAGGCGCTTGAAATTACCGATACGTTGGTCCGTTCGGGGGCAATTGATGTTTTGGTTATAGATAGTGTAGCGGCATTAACGCCTCGTGCTGAACTTGAGGGTGAAATGGGTGACACTCATGTTGGTTTGCAAGCGCGTCTTATGAGCCAGGCTTTGCGGAAGCTTACCAGTTCGATTTCAAAATCGAATTGTATGGTTATTTTTATCAACCAGATTAGAATGAAAATTGGTGTAATGTACGGCAGTCCTGAAGTGACAACTGGTGGTAATGCGCTAAAATTCTATTCTTCTGTCCGTATTGATATTCGCCGCATTGGTGCAATTAAGGAAAAAGAAGAAATCGTTGGTAATCAAACACGTGTGAAAGTGGTTAAAAATAAAGTAGCTCCACCTTTCAAAGTGGTTGAATTTGATATTATGTATGGCCGTGGCATCTCGAAGATGGGCGAACTTGTTGACCTTGGTGTTAAAGCCAACATTGTTGAAAAGTCAGGGTCTTGGTATTCTTATGATAGTCAGCGCATTGGTCAGGGACGAGAGAATGCGAAGCGATTTTTAGCCGAAAACCCGGATATGGCAAACGAAATAGAAGGCTCAATTCGGGTAAATGCCGGTATTCTTGATGATGTAATGTTGAAGGAAGGTGCCGTAAGGGAAACCGAAGATACAGCCATTGAGCCAGCAGAAGAATAAAAGTTATCTAATTAGAATTACTATCCCAGCAAACTTTGTTAAGGCACCGGTATTTCCCGGTGCCTCTTTTTGCTTATGTGGTTATTTATTTGTCAGTAAAAGCTAACTTTGCTCCAAGCATAGCGAAAGTAGGTGCAAAAGATCGCCGAACTCTTTTCAAAATACGCGGAGAATGAAGAACATAGGTTCTCGTGCTATTGGCAAATAATCCATACAGAACAGAGATGCCAAATGCCATTATCATGAATGTGACGTTAAGGAGGAGCGTGTTTATTATAGGTACTTCTGCTTGAGAAGGTACAAATTGCGGCAGGACCGCTAAGAAAATTTACTGCTCTTTTCTAGGCTTCTATATCATAGATGGGTAAAAGGCTTTGAATATTATTTCGCAATATGTGATAAAACATAAATAGTTGGTATAGTTACTACAATATATTTTTGGATAAGAAATGAAGAGTACAAATGAGATCAGGAGTGCGTTCTTAAATTATTTTAAAAGTGCTGATCATGCAGTTGTGGCAAGCAGCCCTTTAGTGCCGGATAATGATCCGACCTTGATGTTCGTTAATGCGGGCATGGTGCCTTTCAAAAATATATTTACCGGTATGGAAACACGCCCCTATATAAGGGCGGTATCTAGCCAGAAATGTGTTAGGGCCGGGGGTAAGCACAATGATCTTGATAATGTGGGCTATACGGCGCGTCATCACACTTTTTTTGAAATGCTTGGAAATTTCTCCTTCGGCGATTATTTCAAAGAAAAAGCAATATTTTACGCATGGGATTTGCTCACCAATGTCTATGGCATTGAAAAAGGTAGGCTACTTGTAACCGTTTATCACGATGATGATGTTGCGTTTGATTTATGGAAAAAGATAAGCGGCCTTCCTGACGAACGTATCATCAGAATTGCTACATCAGATAATTTTTGGTCAATGGGAAATACGGGTCCGTGTGGGCCTTGCTCGGAAATATTTTATGATCACGGTGAAGATATATGGGGCGGTCCGCCCGGGTCACCTGATGAAGACGGTGACCGGTTTGTTGAAATATGGAATCTGGTTTTTATGCAGTTCGATCAACAAACAGATGAAGATCGGGTAGACCTGCCAAAACCTGCGATTGACACTGGAATGGGACTGGAGCGTATTGCCGCTGTTATGCAGGGTGTCCATGATAATTACGAAACGGATTTATTTAAAAAACTTATTCTCGCATCCGCTGGAAATAGCGGGGTGGAACCATTTGGCGAGCATAATACCTCACATCGCGTGATAGCCGATCACTTGCGTTCTGCTTCATTTTTAATCGCTGATGGCGTCTTGCCGTCAAACGAAGGCAGAGGTTATGTCCTGCGTAGAATAATGCGTCGCGCGATGCGTCACGCGCAAATGATCGGATGCGCCGAACCATTAATGCATCGGTTGGTTCCTTCCTTGGTTGGCGAAATGGGGCAGGCGTTTCCTGAACTGGCGCGTGCAGAGGCACTGGTTGCCGAAACTTTACTTCTAGAGGAAAATCGCTTCAGGAAAACGCTTGAGCGCGGTATGGGGCTTCTGGATACGGAAATCGCTAATCTTACTGATGGTGGGATCTTGAATGGTGAGGTGGCATTCAAGCTTTATGATACTTACGGCTTTCCTCTTGATTTAACTCAGGATGCTTTAAGAGCCAAAGGAATGTCCGTTGACGAAGCGGGTTTTCAAGCTGCTATGGATAAGCAAAAAGCAGAAGCGAGGGCGGCGTGGAAAGGTTCGGGCTCTTCGGCCACTGAAACTATCTGGTTTGAAGCACAGGAAAAACTGGGTGCGACTGAGTTTGTTGGATACAACACAACTCACGCTGAAGGCAAGATAGAGCAAATTGTAATTGATGGTGCGTCATCCGGTGCGGCCGAAAAAGGCGATAATGTTTCTATTCTGGTGAATCAAACACCATTTTACGGTGAAAGTGGCGGACAAGTGGGGGATAAAGGAATTTTTATTTCTGAAAATGGTGCTACAATTGAAATAAATGATACCCAGAAAAAGTTGGCTTCTCTTCATCTTCATATTGGTAAAGTTGTTTCCGGTAAAATTTCCGTTGGTGACGTTGTTGAGATGACTGTTGATAATATTAACAGAGATAAAATAAGAGCTAACCATTCTGTAACCCATATTTTACATGCTGTTTTGCGTGATGAATTAGGCGATCACCTGAGCCAGAAAGGCTCGCTGGTTGATACAGATAGAATGCGCTTCGATATAAGCCATTCAAAGCCTGTTACATCTGATGAAATAAAAAACATTGAAGCGGCGGTTAATCATATTATTCGACAAAATACCGAAGTGACTACTCGTTTAATGACGCCCGAAGAAGCAATAGAGGCTGGTGCAATGGCTTTATTTGGTGAAAAATACGGTGACGAAGTTCGGGTGGTCGCAATGGGAAAAAGGGATGACGGTGATGATTTCTCGGTGGAACTATGCGGCGGTACTCATGTCAAACGTACCGGCGATATCGGCTATTTTAAGATCGTATCCGAAGGGGCGGTCGCTTCAGGTATTCGTAGATTAGAGGTTTTAACAGGTCAGGCCGCCTGCGATTATTCAAATACCCAGGAAGCATTGCTACATGATGCGGCAACTGCTCTTAAAACTACTGGAGCGGAACTGTCAAATCGCTTAAATTCGTTGATGTCCGAGAGAAAATCAATGGAGAGGGAAATATCGGAACTTCAGAAAAAGGTCGCGCTCGGTGGGGGCGTTTCATCTGCATCTGATGAAATAAAGGAAATTGGCGGCGTAAAATTCATCGGTCAGGTATTGGACGGAATACCGGCGAAGGAGTTGCGCGGTTTAGCGGATAATGCGAAGACACGTATGGTAAGCGGTGTTGTTGCGTTCATTGCGGTAAACGACGGCAAGGCTTCTGTATTAACCGGTGTTACCGATGACTTGAAAGATAAAATAAGTGCAGTAGATTTAGTGCGGGTTGGGGCTGAAGCTGTCGGGGGGAAAGGTGGCGGCGGTCGCCCGGACATGGCGCAGGCAGGCGGTCCAAACGGTAAGGATGCTTCAAAAGCACTTAAAGCCATAGAAGACGCCATATCATAATGGAATAAGCAAATGTCAGAAAAGAACAAAAGCTTAAGACGGCACATCTTTGAAATTATCGAGATAGGGGGCAGTGGGCATCTGATTGGTAGGTTTTTTGATGTTTTTATGATAATTCTGATTATGCTCAATGTGGCGGCCGTCGCTATTGAAACAGTTCAGGAAATTGGTAATAGATTTGAGCAACAATTTCTTTATTTTGAAATTTTCTCCCTCGTAATTTTCATAACTGAATATTTACTTCGTATCTGGACTTGTATTGAGTACCGCCCGCAGTCTGTAGATACAGGTATTGGCAGCTTTCGTTTAAAATTCATGCTGTCACCACTAATGGTGATAGATTTTATCGCTGTTGCGCCGACCTTATTATTCTCTTTCGCTGGGTTCGACCTTCGTTTCCTCCGCGTATTTAGATTTTTACGCCTATTTAAATTAATGCGCTATTCACCGGCATTAAGTTCCCTTGGTAGTGTAATTTATGCGGAACGCAGAGCGTTAATCGCTACTTTGATCATTATGTTGGGATTGGCTCTATTTTCTTCAAGTATCATGTATTATCTGGAACGTGTAGTACAACCTGAAGCGTTTGGAAATATACCCAGTGCCATGTGGTGGGCTTTTGCAACTCTCACGACCATTGGTTACGGCGATGTTGTACCCATTTCTACGTTGGGAAAATTGTTTGGTGTCGTGATTATGATCCTTGGGGTTGGCGTATATGCGTTGCCGATTGGTATAATTGCATCTGGATTTGCAAGTGAAATACACCGTCGTGATTTCGTAATCCGCTGGGGTTTAGTAGCTAACGTACCTTTATTTAGTGGGCTTGATGCTAATTTGATCAACGGGATAGCTAAAAGATTGCGTTCACAGGTTGTTGAGGCAGGAAAACTGATAGCATACGAAGGCGAAAATGCCGAGAAATTATTTTTAATTGTGTCGGGTTCTATAAAAAGACGCGATGAAGAAGGTGAGATATTTTTAAAAAAAGGTGCTTTTTTTGGTGCTAAATCTTTAATGGAAAGAACAACGTTCCACGCCAACTATATAGCGACGAACAAAGCACAATTGTTAGTTTTGGATGCAGTTGATTTTCATCATTTGTTGGATCACTATCCAAGTCTTAAAAAGAGAATTGAAGAAACTTATGATAAAAACTCATCGGATGATTTTGGTCAAACGGAAGTCGAAGAGCTAGAATAAAAAAAGCAGGCTTGAAAGCCTGCTTTTAAGAATGAATATGTTGCTAATGTTAGCCCATTTCTTTTTGCAGGTTCTCATCAATTTTATCAAAGAACTGTTTTGAAGTAAGCCAATGTTGTTCCGGACCAACCAGCAGGGCAAGATCTTTTGTCATGTCACCTGACTCGACGGTTTGAACACAGACTTTGTCCAGCGCATTCGCAAAATTAACCAGCTTCTCATTACCATCAAGTTCGCCGCGGTGACGCAAACCGCCGGTCCATGCATAAATGGAGGCAATGGGGTTTGTTGATGTTTCTTCACCTTTTTGATGCAACCGGTAATGGCGTGTTACCGTACCATGTGCCGCTTCAGATTCCATTACCTTGCCGCTGGGAGTAAGAAGTTGTGAAGACATAAGACCAAGTGAGCCAAACCCTTGGGCAACAGTATCCGATTGAACGTCACCATCGTAGTTTTTACACGCCCAAACAAATTTGCCATTCCACTTCATGGCACAAGCTACCATGTCATCGATAAGGCGGTGTTCGTAACTAATACCAGCTGCTTTAAATTTATCCGCAAACTCTGCTTGATAAATTTCTTCGAATAAATCTTTGAAACGGCCGTCATATGCTTTCAAAATGGTGTTCTTGGTTGAAAGATATACAGGCCAGCCTACATTTAGTCCGTAATTCATGCTGGCGCGCGCAAAGTCGCGTATGCTATCGTCCAGATTATACATCGCCATAGCAACACCGCTTGACTGGAATTGGAACACCTCGTGTTCAATGGTCTCCCCGCCGTCTTCAGGTTCAAATTTAACGGTTAACTTACCTGCACCGGGCACTTTAAAGTCCGTTGCGCGGTATTGGTCACCGAATGCGTGACGACCTATTACAATTGGGTCAGTCCAGCCAGGAACAAGACGCGGTACATTTGAGCATATGATAGGGCTACGAAATACGGTCCCGCCTAAAATGTTACGGATGGTGCCGTTAGGGGAACGCCACATTTTTTTAAGACCAAATTCTTCAACGCGGTCTTCGTCTGGCGTTATGGTTGCGCATTTTACACCAACACCATGCTCCAGAATCGCATTTGCACTATCGATAGTGATTTGGTCATCAGTTTCATCACGTTTTTGAATACTGAGGTCATAATAGTGTAGATCAACATCAAGGTATGGGTGAATGAGGCGTTCTTTAATCCAGGCCCAAATGATGCGGGTCATCTCATCGCCGTCTAACTCAATAATGGGATTATCTACTTTAATCTTAGCCATGTTAGTCCTTTACTTAAGTTTTTATTAGGTGCTGATATTTCCAGCGAGAAATAGATTGATAAAATCCAAGTATTCTGGCGCAACGTAACATTAGAAACTTGAACATGGAAGACCTGTTTGCCGATAAATCTTTAAAAAAGAGTATTTTTCGGGTCAATTTCCGGTTCTGGAAGTTTTTTTAGTAAAGGAATGACATCTTCCGGGTTTTTTACCACATGAAAAAGCGAGAGCGTTTCCGGCACTGTAAACTCATTTTTCACGATATTATCTAAAAGTTCAAGAAAAGGGTCCCAATAATTATCGGCGTTTATCAGAATTATCGGTTTGTCGTGCAGGTTTAGTTGCCGCCAGGTTATTATTTCGATGGTTTCATCCAATGTGCCAATGCTTCCGGGCAATATAATAAAGGCATCAGAATGGTCAAACATCATCCGTTTTCGTTGATGCATATTATCGACAACAATAAGTTCAGTAATTTTCTCATGAGATTTTTCAATTTTATGAAGATGAGAGGGGATAATGCCCAACACTTTCCCGCCATTTTCGATTGTGCTTGTCGCGATGGTGCCCATTAATCCAACATTTCCACCACCATATACTAGTTTTATATTTTCGGCGGCAAGAATTTTACCAAAGGTTCCTGCTAATAATCGGAAATTTTCGTTGCTCCCAAATCTGGAGCCACAATATACACATAAGGAATTTATTTCAGTCATTTGTTAATCATATTATTTAGCCACATATTTGACAAATTTTATTTTTAGAAAGGGTTTGTGAGGGTTATTATTAGCAGAATAAGGTTACTGGCGAAAAACACACTAGCAATTATATGGTCAAAGATTATATAAGTGGTAATGATTAACAATGAAATATTTCATTGAATCTAGGTAGATGAATTGAGCGATTATTTAAATCACTATAAAAAAAGTCAGGGTTCAGGTTTGAAATTCAGCCTTTCGCTTTTAGCAATTGTTGCTATTAGTGCTGTAGCGTGGGTTATTTTTCTGGCGGATGATGGTGCAGAAGATGAGTTCTCTTCCGATGAAGTTGCTGGTGCTGAAACAGCAGATGCCGCTGCAGTGGAAAGTCCCACAAACGATACGCTAACCACGGTACCTAGTTTTGATGTGGTGAGGATCAGCCGAAACGGTACTGGTGTTATAGCGGGACGGGCTGAGCCGAATAGTGATGTCATTATTTATGCTCGTGATAAACAGATCGGCTCAGCGATTACCGATCGAAATGGTGAATGGGTTTTACTTTTTGATGAACCACTACCCAGCGGTCCAACAGAGCTTAGCATTGTTTCAAGGACACAGGACCAATTTGAAATTGCCTCAAGCGATATCGTTATTGTCGCAGTACCGGAGCGTAACGAAGGACGTTTTAACACTGATGATACGGATGGTGTAGTTGCAATTCTGAGTCCGCGTTCCGGAAATGGCCCGAGCAGGGTTTTACAAAAACCAAAAAATGTCAATATGGTTTCTGCAACAAAAGGACTATCCCTCGACGCGCTCGACTATACCGACAATGGCATAACGGTCGTAAACGGAAGTGCGACAACCGGCGCAAACATAAGAATATACCTTGATAACGAATTTGTTGGCGAAGTAACGTCTGGGGAATTGGGCACCTGGAAATTTGAAATTACACAAGCTCTTTCACCCAGTGAACACGAAATTCGACTTGATCAGCTGCTGCTTGACGGAAATGTCGAGGTCAGAATATCACAACCCTTTAATCCATTCGTAGAAATTGACAAAGAAAAAGCGACTGGCGACGTGATCGTAAAACCGGGCAACAGCCTTTGGCACATTGCGCGAAAATTATACGGTTCAGGATACCATTATACGGTCATTTTTGGCGCGAATTTGGACATAATAGGAGATCCGGACCTTATCTATCCAGGTCAACAATTAAATCTTCCATTAGGGCAACTTCAGTAAGCTGCGCCAGGTAATTATACTCTCTATATCTCTTTGTAATATATCTCTAATTAGGTCTTTTTAGATTTAATTCAGTGTTCTCATATTGATTATTCGATAATAGTACCCATGTTATTCTTAATTCTGATAACATTGCGTTCCTTTTAACGATGTTGAATTTCTGTCCCTCTTTTTAAAAGGCCTATATGTATGGTTTCTTCAAACGCCACTGATGAGAATGCTTCACTGGAAGACAATGAAAATGCTGAAAATCATATAGCGACGGTAAGGGAACTTTGGCGTTATCTTTGGCCAAATGGAAGAATTGATCTTAAAATAAGGGTGATCCTCGCAATGGCTTTTCTCGTCATGGCGAAAGTAATTGGCGTTTACGTTCCATTTTTGTTTAAGGATGCTGTAAACACGCTTACAGGTGATGCGGAAGTTAATGGAACAATGATCGCCGCAGCTGTACCTGTTGGACTAATTATTGGTTACGGCACAGCACGAGTTTTAACGCAGGCATTCGGTGAAATTCGCGATGCGATATTTGTAAAGGTCGGTCAGCACGCACTACGAAATATCGCACTTAATACATTTAGGCATTTGCATCTTTTATCACTAAGGTTCCATTTAGAACGACGTACAGGCGGTTTAAGTCGTGTTATTGAAAGAGCAACCCGAGGCATCGATTTTTTACTTCGTTTTATGCTTTTTAATATAATTCCCACTATTCTTGAAATCGGTATGATTTCCAGTATTTTCTGGATAAATTTTGGATTTTTATACGCTCTGATCACTTTTCTTTGTTTAAGTAGTTATATTTATTTCACGATAGCGGTGACCGAGTGGCGGCTTAAATATCGCCGCGAAATGAATAAACAGGATACCCGGGCTAACGGTCGCGCTATAGATAGTTTAATCAATTTTGAAACGGTAAAATATTTCACCAGTGAACATCACGAAGCGGATCGCTACGATAAATCGTTGAAACAGTATGCCGACGCTTCAATTCGCAGTCAACTTTCTCTCACGTTGTTGAATATTGGTCAGGGTTTCATCATATCAGGCGGTCTTATCGCGGTGCTCCTGATGGGAGCAAACGGTGTTTATGACGGACGATTTACTATCGGTGACTTTGTGCTGATAAATGCGCTTCTTATTCAAATATATATACCGCTGAATTTTCTGGGCTTTGTGTATCGTGAGATAAAACAGGCGTTGGTGGATATGGAAAAAATGTTCATGTTGATCGCTAAGAATCCCGAAATTGAGGACGCAGAAAATGCGACGGACATCAAAGTGGCAAGCGGTGAGATAGAGTTTAAAAATGTCTGCTTTCATTATTCAGAAGACAGACCAATATTAAAAGATGTGTCCTTTAAAGTAGACGGTGGAACAACAACGGCGATTGTTGGCTCCAGCGGTGCAGGTAAATCAACCATTTCACGGATATTATTTCGCTTTTATGATATATCGTCCGGCTCGGTTACTATTGACGGTCAGGATATTCGGGAAATAAAACAGATTAGTTTAAGACGGCAAATCGGTGTTGTCCCCCAGGACACGGTCCTTTTTAACGATAGTATAAAATATAATATTTCTTACGGTGATCATAATGCTACGGACGAAGAAATATTTGAGGCGGCAAAACTTGCAAAAATACACGACTTTATCCTAACGTTGCCGGAAGGTTACGATACAGAGGTTGGAGAACGCGGCCTTAAGCTGTCAGGAGGAGAGAAACAACG
Organism: Emcibacteraceae bacterium; assembly: GCA_021774795.1. GTDB lineage: Bacteria > Pseudomonadota > Alphaproteobacteria > Sphingomonadales > Emcibacteraceae > Pseudemcibacter. The sequence continues at coordinate 90,850 of JAJFIR010000006.1, forward strand.
TGTTGCTATAGCCCGTACTATCCTAAAAAATCCGGCGATTTTACTTCTGGACGAGGCGACATCTGCTCTGGACAGTCACACAGAAAGAGATATTCAGCAATCACTTGAGAAAATATCAGAACAACGTACGGCTATCGTTATTGCTCACCGACTGTCGACAATCATTAATGTGAATGAAATATTGGTGATAGATGACGGTGAAATCGTAGAACGTGGTAATCACAGGGTATTGCTCGCTATGGAAGGCGTTTATTACCAAATGTGGCAGAAGCAACAAGAACTAGATGAAGTGCAGCAAAAGTTGAAAGAATTGGAAAAAAACGACGAGAAAGCTTGCATAAAGGAAGCTTAATGATTAACGATTATCGTTAAATATATAAATACAGCAGACAGGATATAATATTATGGAAACCATACTTTCCGTTTTCGTACCAATTCATAAAGAAGGACACAAATATGTAGGCGTTTTTGCCGTTGTCACCTTCTTATTTTTCCTTATGGATCTGGAATTTCTGGTGAATGTTGGTATTATCCTGACGCTATGGTGTGCTTACTTCTTTCGTGATCCCGACCGAATTACGCCAAAAAAAGAAGGTTTAATTATCGCCCCTGCGGATGGTGTTGTGCAGTCTGTAAAAGATTCGGTGCCGCCTGCCGAACTTGATATGGGTGAAGATGTGTGTACGCGCGTAAGCATTTTTATGAACGTATTTGATGTTCATGTGAACCGCGTACCTGTAGATGGAAAAGTTGTCCGACAAGCCTATACGCCGGGTAAATACCTGAATGCTTCGCTGGAAAAAGCCTGTGAAGATAATGAAAGACACGCCATATTAATGGAGACAACGTCCGGCAATAATATCGCTTTTGTGCAAATTGCCGGGTTGGTAGCGCGGCGAATTTTATGCTGGGCTGAGGACGGCAAGGAAATGAAGGCGGGCACGCGGTTTGGATTGATCCGCTTTGGTAGCCGTGTTGATGTTTATTTACCCAAGGGTGTTTATTCGATGGTTTCTGTCGGCCAAACCGCTATTGCGGGTGAAACAGTGATCGCCAATGAAAAGGGCCGTGAAAAGAACCGCACAGGCGAGATAAGATAAACCATGCCAAAAAGAAAAGCTCGTTTCCATATTCCGGTAAGAAGTTTAGCACCGAACGCCATTACGGTGCTCGCCCTCTGCGCCGGTATGTTTGGGGTGCGTTTTGCTTATCTTGGAAAGTGGGAGGAGGCGGTTACAGCTATACTTATCGCCGGCGTATTTGACGGGCTGGATGGAAGTGTGGCCAGGTTGCTGAAAGGAACCAGTAAATTTGGCGCCGAGCTAGATAGTTTATCTGATGTGATCAGTTTTGGTGTCGCGCCAGCTCTTATTATGTATATGTGGGTATTAAGCGATGTTAAAGGTATAGGGTGGCTTATGTCACTGGTTTTTACTATTTGTATGGCACTGCGTCTTGCGCGGTTTAATACGGTTATGAAAGACGAAGAACTCGGTGCCGAGGTTAAAGCGGGATATTATACGGGCGTGCCAGCCCCGGCTTCAGCGGCACTCGCTTTATTGCCGATGATTTTATCATTTGAATTCAATTATTCAATTTTAAAAGATCCAATAATTTGCTCAGCATATATGGGTTTTGTGTGCCTGCTTACTGTAAGCCGTATTCCAACATTCTCATTTAAAAGTTTGAAAATTCATAAAGAACATGTGATTTTTTTGCTATTGGGGATCGCGGTTTTAGCGTCATTAGTAATAACCCATCTCTGGATTACCATGTCGGTTGTCGGAATGATTTATCTTATTTCCATTCCGACAATCGCTATTATTTCTCATAGAAAATAAACTTGGTTTATTCGGCTATTTGTGGTGCTGAACCCGCCAACGGTTTCAAATTTGATTCCCGGTATTTTTTCGACAGTTTCACACGTGCTGCAAGCATGCACGGCGTTAACAACAATGTAAGAACTGTTGCAAACAATAGGCCAAACGATACCGCGATCGCCAGATCAACCCAAAACGAACCGGACGGATCGCCTATCTTAACGCTTCTGCTGGCAAAGTCGATATTGACCATGAATACCATGGGAAGCAATCCGACCACAGTAGTAATCGTTGTAAGCATCACCGGACGCAGCCTTTGTGCGACCGTTTGCACTATGGCTTCATAAGCGTCCATGCCAGACTCCTTTAGACGGGCATACGTATCAATTAGAACAATATTGTTGTTCACAACAATTCCTGCCAGTGAAATAATGCCAACACCGGTCATTATGATTTGGAAATTACGTCCTGTAATCATTATGCCCAGCAACACACCGGCGGTGGAAAGAAGAACTGCCAGTAAGATAAGGCCCGAATGATAGAAACTGTTAAACTGTGTCACGAGAATAAGGGCCATCAAGAATAATGCCATAGCAAACGCTTTTACAAGAAATGCCTGTGATTGTTGTTGTTCTTCGTCGGTACCGGCGAATTTAACTTCTACACGGGGATCAAATCCTTGTTCACTAATCCATTCACCCAATGCCACTGAAATATTATTTCGCTGACTGATGTCTACAACATTAGCTCTGATTTTGAATGCTGTTTTTGTGTCTATTCGTTCCACGGTGCTGATTTTTTGTTTTGCAACGCGTTTTACAAAATTACCAATTGGCACGAGCCCATCGCGCGTTTGAACACGTACTTCATCAAGTTGAGTAATGTTTCTGTATTGCTCAGGAAATCTTACACGAATATCAACTTCATCGTCAGCATCATCCGGGCGGTATTCGCCCACTTTAATGCCGTTGGTTACAAGCTGAATAACACTTCCTACATTTGCGATATCAGTACCGAAGAAACCGGCGAGGGCGCGGTCTACTTCAAGTTCCCATTGAATACCGGGAAGTGGAAGTGTATTTTCAAGATCTGTTAAACCATCGATATCATTTTCCATATGTTCATAAATCGCTGAAATTACCGGAAGCATTATATCCGCACTTTCGGCTTTGAATTCCATTTGGATGTCTTTTCCTGAAACAGGCCCTTGAGCCGGTTGTACCATTTCAACAATAATGCCGGGGATATTGGCGGTTGCGGATCTGAAATCGGTGAGAATACCGGCTACATTTTTATCACGCTTATCCCAATCTATGAAATTCACAAATAAAGTGCCAATCACATCTTCTGCTTTATCAGACGAACTATCGCTTAATGCGGTGGTTGTCGACTGGAAATTCTCAATATTCGAGTTATTTTTAATTGCGTCAGAGACCTGACGCACTAATAAATCCCGCTCATTAAGCGATAAGTTTCCGCGAGCATGTACGTTGATTTGTATATTTTCAGGATCCATTTCCGGGAAAAACTGTATAGGTGTCCCAGACATTCCGAAAGCAAAGAAAATCGCGAAAATGACTGCCATGATTGATCCGCAGAACCTGAACGGATGACGAATTAGTCGGTCGACAAGTCGGACGTAAGAGCCTGTAAAACCTTTCAACACGCTAGGGTCAAACTTGCCGCCAGCTGCTAAATGGGCGGTGTTTTCGCTTGAATCAGCAGCCTTTTTACCAATCATACTGCCGAGCGTTGGCATAAATATAAGTGCCATAAGAAATGACGAAGACAAAGTGAATATTAATGTGATGGGTAAATATCCCATGAATTCCCCTGGTATTCCAGGCCAGAATAGAAGCGGTAAAAATGCCGCAAGTGTGGTTGCGGTAGACGCAAGAATTGGCCAAGCCATGCGCTGCGCTGCAAGCCGGTATGCATCCCTTTTATGGAAACCTTCCTGCATTTTACGGTCTGCATATTCAGTCACTACAATCGCGCCATCTACAAGTAGGCCCACTGAAAGAATGAGACCAAACATAACTACCTGATTTATGCTAATGCCCGTAAAATTCATCATGAAAATGGCAAGCAAAAAAGAACCAGGTATAGATATTGCCACGAGTAAAGCTGTTCGTTCGCCCAGTGCGACTATCATCGCGATAGAGACAAGCAAAATCGCAGAAATGATACTATTTTGCAAACTTGAAACAGAATCCACTACCTGTTCTGAGGCTTCACCGACATAGTCATAATTAACACCTTCCGGCCACTGCTCAGCGGACCTTCTGACAATTTCTTTAATAATAGCGTCCGTTAAAATAATATTTTCACCGGTTCTTTTACTAACACCTATTGATACGGCTGCCTGGTCATTAAAGCGCGCATAGCTAATGGGGTCTTTAAATGACTTGCGGATCGTCGCAACATCGGACAAGGTGACGATGCTATTGCCGGAAACTTTTAACGGTATATCGTAAACATCCTGAGCCGTTTCAAAAATGCCCGGTATTTTTACTGAAAAACGTCCATTACCGTTATCAAGGGAACCTGCGGCAATAAGTCTATTATTTGTAGCGATTACCGTAGCGAGCTCAGAATATGAAAGTTGGTAACTTTCAAGTTTTGAAGGATCAATCACGATTTCAAGCAGGTCATCGCGGTCACCGGTAATGGCTGCCTTCAAAATGCTGGGAACGGATTCCAGGTCATCCCTAAGCCGGCGGGCAATTTGATATATAACGCGGTCAGGCGCCGTTCCGTAAAGGATAACATTTACTATGGGAAATTCGCTTATATTAATTTCAGTAATTGTCGGCTCTTTGGTTTCGTCAGGAAGTTCGGATCGCGCCTTGTCAACTTGTTCCCTAACATCAAGTATGGCTAGATCGGGGTCAATTCCTGCGTTAAATTCTACAATAACGCTTGCACCACCTTCACGGCCAATACCGCGCAATATTTTGATGCCTTCGATTGTGCGCAGCGTTGTTTCAAGCGGTTTAACAAGCAACCTCGCTGAATCTTCCGGCGAAATTCCATCGTGAACCAAACTTACATATATTGTCGGAATTGTAATATCCGGCGAGGCTTCTTTCGGCGTGGATATGTAGGCAAACGTCCCGCCGCCAAATATCAGTGCCAGACATAATAAAACAACACGATAATGATCAATTGCGGCACTAATTATAGCGTTCATAGGCTGATCCTTTTAATTCGATGCCAATACTGTTTTTACAGGTTCGCCAGATTTCACAAATTCATGGCCTTCGACAATAATTCTTGAATTATTATCTATGCCGGAAACCCAGACTCCATTTTCATGGTTACCAATGATTTCAACTTCTTTAAAGAATACAGTGTTGTTGCTGTCGACCATTCTAACGCCAACCAGACCACTGTCATTTAAAACCAATGTGGCAGGGGACATCTTTTGCGCCATTACTTGGCCTGATTGGATGATAAGTTCGGCAGTTACACCGTCCAAAATATTTTTTTCCGGGTTATCAACTTCAAGTTCAACCCTAAAGGTACGTGTGCTGGTATCGGCAATCGAAGATATATAACGAATTTTACCGTCAAGTCTTTGACCACTTTGTAAGAGCGCATGGGCGGTATCGCCAACTTTAACCTGTGAAATATCGTTTTCCGAGATATCCGCGACAACGAGGAAAGGATCCTCTTCCATGATTAATGCGCAGGATTCGCCTTCTTTCATATAATCACCGACTTCAATAAGCCGATCATTGATTACGCCGTCAAACGGCGCGCGAATTACTGTGTTATCTAAATTAACTTTCATTCTGATCGAACGCGCGATAGCTGCTTCTAATGCAGATTTTGCCCCTGAGTGCTGCGTTTCAGAGCGATGGCCCTGTGCAAATAACTTCTCGGAAGCTTTATATTCAAGTTCACGTTGTGTAACGAGTGCGATCGATTCAACATAATTTGCGTTGCGGTCTTCCACATCCAGCCGGCAAATCGCATCGCCTTTATTAACACGCGTGCCTTTCTCGACGGGAAGATTGATAATTCGTCCTTTAATTTGGCTTTTCAAGTTAACGGTCCTTAACGCTTCAGTATTTCCCCTTAAAATAATATCTTTTTGATAAGGCTCTGCGTTTGAAGTGATAACTTTGACAGACATTAACGTTTGTTCAATTCCCTCAGGTGCTGTGGCTGTTTGCGCCTCATTATCTTCTGACGGAAAGATATATCCGGAAAATAATACTAATACGACGATAACTACGATTATCAGTGCTGATCTATATGATTTATTCATAACGTTTGTTTTCTTCTGATATTTTTCAATTAATGTTCATAATCACTATACGTGTTTGGCTTATGAGCGGATCTAAAGAATTACTCGCGCATTCATTAAATCTTCGAAGGCTAACCATAAATGAATATTCCTGTCTAAATGCCCGATACATACTCAAAAATGTACTATCTGTAAACATAATATTATTTCAACGTATAAAAATTAACTAATATATTGAAATATAATATAATTATGGCGCAACACATTTGCGATAACATGTATTTTTTTTGCGACAGTATGAGTTATATCTGATTGTCGGGCCAACCAATATAGACTTGATGCGGTAGCTACTCAATCGAAAAGAGCATCGATGGCGTTTTGGGCATTTTCGCCCGAATGATCATTTTCCGCCTCATCGGCGAAATAATCGTCAATTACGGCTTGCTCGGATGTTATTTCTTTGCTGTTTATTATGGACGAGCATTCTTCAATTAAACTTTCCATTTTTGGCGAATAGTCACCAACAAGAAGGTTTAATTGATCAATATTTTGATTTTTTAACGCACTTTCAACTTCCACTATCGTTTTAGATAGTAATTCACCCATTTCAAAGACACACTTTTCGAAGGGCAGTTTGTATCTTTGCGGTGAATGTTCGTATGCTGCTATGGCTAAGTCTTTATCTTGAAACACACTATGCTTAAAATGTTTCTGGTATGATATGGCCTTCCATTCGACAATATCTTCGATACAATCCGGCATTTCAGAAACCATGCCGAGCAACATGTGAATTTCATTAAAATGATTAAGATAATCAGTCGCTAGTAGCGTTTGTGGATTAATATTCTTCCCGTCCACCAGCTTTTGATATTTTTTATAATCCGCGCCTTGGTTGTCCATAATATTTATATTATTTCAACATTTTCTTGAATATTAGTTAATAGGATTAATAATGTTTATAAACGAAAAGCCCATGCGTTAAACAAGGGCTTTTCATAACTATAGATTTTCAAAATTCTCTAAGAAGAATAATACATTTCAAATTCGACGGGGTGAGGCGTCATATCAAGTTTCTCAATATCTTCTTCTTTGAGCTTAATATAAGCGTCAATTTGGTCATCAGAAAACACATCGCCCTTTTTGAGGAATTCACGGTCTTGATCAAGAGCGTCGAGGGCTTCGCGAAGCGATGATGCAACTGTTGGCACTTCTTTAAGCTCTTCAGGTGGAAGAGCATAAAGGTCTTTATCCATTGCATCTCCAGGATGGATTTTATTTTCGATCCCGTCGAGGCCAGCCATTAGCAGAGCCGAAAACGCGAGATAAGGATTAGCAGTAGGATCGGGGAACCGTACTTCAATGCGCTTACCGTTCGGGCTCGCGGAATAGGGAATACGGCAAGATGCGGAACGGTTACGTGCTGAATATGCGAGAAGGACCGGTGCTTCGAAACCGGGGACCAGGCGCTTATAGCTATTTGTAGAAGGATTGGTAAATGCGTTTATAGCTTTGGCATGTTTAATGATACCACCAATATAATAAAGGCATGTTTCCGAAAGGTCAGCATAACCGTTTCCGGCGAAAAGCGGCTTATTGTCTTTCCAGATTGACATATGAACATGCATTCCGGAACCGTTATCTTGCGCAATTGGTTTCGGCATAAATGTGGCAGTTTTACCGTAAGCGCGAGCAACCTGATGCGTAACATATTTGTAAATTTGAACACGTTCTGCTGTTTGCAATAAAGTGCCGAAAGTGAGCCCAAGTTCGTGTTGTGATGGCGCAACTTCCTGGTGATGCTTGTCCATCGGAAGGCCGCATTCTTTCATCAGACTTACCATTTCACTGCGAATATCTTGGCATTTGTCATATGGCTCTAGTGCGAAATAGTTGTTGGTAATAGCGGCACGATGTGCTTTGTTGCCACCTTCAATCGTTTTACCAGAATTAACGGGCGTTTGTTCGTCTTCAAGTGAATATCCGGCACTGGCATAGTCAACATTATATTTAACATCATCGAACATGAAAAATTCCGGCTCCGGTCCGAAATATGCGGTGTCACCAATGCCCGTATATTTTAAGTAAGCCTCTGCACGGGCTGATGTTGAGCGGGGATCACGACCGTAACCTTCGCCTGTTGCCGGTTCAACGATAGAACAGAATATAGCGAGTGTCGGTTGGTCATAAAAAGGATCAAGAATGACCGTTGCAGGATCAAGCTGCAATATCATATCTGAATCGTTGATTGATTTCCAACCGGGAACCGAAGACCCATCAAACATAACGCCTTCTTCAAACATGTCTTCGTTTACAACATCCGCACACATACTCATATGAAAGCATTTTCCTTTTGGGTCTGTGAAACGAAGGTCTACATATTCAATTGCTTCTTCCTTGATTAGCTCAAGAACTTTCTTAACGTCTGACATTTTGTTTTCCTATTTCTATTAATGTTAGTGGCTTAATTATTTATATTGCATCGTCGCCGGTTTCACCGGTTCTGATACGAATGGCTTCTTCAATTTTGCTTATGAATATTTTTCCGTCTCCAATGCGGCCGGTTTTTGCTGCCTGCTGGATGGCTTCAACGGCGCGCTCGACAAGTGCGTCCTGAAGAATAATTTCAATTTTAACTTTGGGTAAAAAATCGACGACATATTCCGCACCGCGATATAACTCGGTATGACCTTTTTGGCGGCCAAATCCTTTTGCTTCAATAACTGTAATGCCACTAAGGCCCACTTCGTGGAGGGCTTCTTTAACTTCGTCCAGTTTAAATGGTTTAATTATGGCTTCAATTTTTCTCATAATGTATTTCTGCCTTCAATTTCCGGTGCGCTATTATGTTTCTTTCTTACAAAGCATATTCCATGCCAACTTTATCGGGCGGAGAAAATAGAGGATCTTATTTAAATCAATATAATTCAATTTTTATTTTTGATTAAATTGTGCGCGACCGATGCCTATTAAATAGGCAACTGCATAATTATTAAAAAATATCGGTGCTATGCAAAAGAAACTCGATTTTACGATAATCACACTTGACGCTTCACCAAGGAAACCTTAAAAGGGCCTCACTTTAACAAATGCATTCCTGTGGCGGGTGTAGCTCAGTTGGTTAGAGCGCCAGATTGTGATTCTGGAAGTCGCCGGTTCAATCCCGGTCACTCGCCCCATTTCCCTTTATATTTGCAATATGTTATATTTTATTAAATTTGTGTGTCCATTTTTGGGTCGCAAATAGGTCGTATTACATTTGAATTAAAAATTATTATTTCTTTGTAATTTGAACACTGATTTAGGGGAAATTTATTGTGAATAAAAAGAACGTAATTTCCGAGAAAAAACTCTCTAGAAGGCAATTGTTGATTAGAGCCCAAATGGGTGTTGCGGGAATGGGCCTTGCCTCGCTTCCTTTGAATGCATTCGCACAAAGCCAATCTCAAACCAATTCAGACGGGGTTTATTTTCCACCACCTGAAGATCAGGGGGGCTGGCGTAGCTATGATGCAACTAGTTTATCAGACATTGACGCAAGCAAACTATCCAAGGCCATTGGTTTTCATGATCAATCGCCGGTCAGTACCAGCCGTGGTGCCGCGCTCGTAATAATTCACAAGGGAAAATTGATTGGAGAAAGTTACGTCACGGGTAGCCAAGGCGGCCCGGCAAACTGGACGGCGCAAACCTGCAACGATATGAAATCATCCACTAAATCGATATTTGGCACCGGTGTTGGTGTTTTCCTCGATGAGTATAGTGATCAGGTAAATCTGGATAGTTATCTGGTAGGAAATAACAACGAAAACTCCCTTATTCCACAGATATGGGATCAGCCGATCACGGATGAAGCCAAAAAGCGCATCAAAGTAAAACATGTGCTCTCAATGACGTCTGGACATGCAGGACCGGAACCTTGGTTAGGTACAGGCACCAGAAGGCATCATCCCGGTTATCAAGGTGCTTATCAAATGCACGAATATTGTTTTGGATGGTGGAATTTTGAGGGAGTAGCTTCCCACGATACGTTATTGTTTGAGCCGGGGACAGATTTTATGTACAGCAATTTTGGCATGGAACAGATGGCACTCGTCATACGTAATATCGCTGATAAAGATCTTGGGCCTTATACCTATGATAAGGTACTAGGCCCCATTGGTATGCCTATAGGACTGCGCGATAATCGTTACCGCGACATGCCATACTCTGATAGTTTTGAGCTAAATTTTGCAGAAACTCCCGGCTGGGGCGTTGGCGGGGATATCGGCTGTGACGCTTATGGTGCAGATGGTAGTGGTAGTCCTTATGGGATAAACTCAATTGCTGGAAGTACTTTTCGCTGCACAGCCAGAGATTTCGCAAGGCTCTCGTACCTGTGGTTAAATCGCGGCCGATGGATGAACGAGCAATTGGTACCCGAAGCATGGCTAGAGTTAGCGACAAAGCGTTATAAGAGGGACGACGGTTCTGCCCCAAATAATTACGGATATTCATTTTGGGTGATGGATGATTTGCCTGGCGTTCCAAAAGACCTTTATATGTCGCGGGGCCACAATCTAAATCACAGCTTTATTATACCGAGTCTGGATTTAGTAGTTGTCAGGCAAGGCAATGATAACCGACGAGAAGTGGATGGTGAGGATTTCGCGATGGCACTAATCCAAAAAGTGATAGCGTCGATAAAAAGTTAGATACAATCTTGCGAGATAAATTCATTCTTGCTCCCACTTGTCCTACTTTACTTATTGGGTTGACGCGCTTTCTTCTTTTCTGGTTAAGATATTCTTTACCGCTACAATCAGCGTCAACAACATGCAAAAAACGACAATCGATGAAATGATGCTCGAATAATACCGTGTTTCATTATAACTGGTTGCACCCAATAATTTGGCAATGTTTTCTGCTCTGATCAGGAAAAGAAATATTATTGAAACTTGCCACTGCGTGCCAAGACCAAATACCGCGCATAATAGAATGAGCGGTGCTACTATAATCAGGTCATAGTCATGAAGGGGGGATAGAAAGCTTAAAAAGCAAATGCCCATAGTCAAAAGGACGAATTGTTGTGTTCGGTCTGTCCTACCAGAAAGAATGCCTGTGCCTTCATTTTCCTTCAATAATTTCTTTATATAAACCATAACGCCGAACACACTTATTACGGTGAACAAAATTAAATACATTCCGGATACTTCCACATTTGAAAATGTATATAGAATGTTTTTTAAACCTGTCGAATTTTGTGCGCTATTTGATGCAAATTCGCTATGTTTTGAAAGGCCGGATAGAAATGCTGTGGTGGTGGCTATAGGGTTCGGCGTTATTAATGCTGGTAAGCAAAGCAACCCCGTCGTCGCGATCGTGTAAAGCACCGGTCTTCTATAAATTTCAAAGGGTAAAAAAGCAGCCATTAACGGCACACCGATTTGAGGCTTGAGCAATAGTATGCAAAACCCAAGTGTTAAAATAAAATGTTTTTGAGACAAAGTTCCATATATCACCAGACATAAGCCAAAATATATAAAAATGACAGTTTGCCCGGTGGCAAGACTGATTGCTGTTGCCTGCATAAATGAAACAAGTCCGGTATAAAAAAACAGGTATGCCCAAGAAAGCTTTATGCCTGCACTGCGCATCGCCATATTTAATATTAATGTCGACGTAATGATAAGGCTGACATTGAATAATTGCCATATCTCAACCGCAAGGGGATGATCAAATTGCGAAAGAAAAGTTGAGAAAAGCCACCAATTGGGCGGATAATAAAAGGGTTGACCGTTAAAGCCGGTAAATAAATCTTGTCCTATTTCCTGAAATTGAATTGAATAGGGGCTTATGCCGTCTGACCATAAGTTTCCCGCTAACCATATATATTTAAATGATAAGTCATACCCGGTGAGAGTATAACCTTTCCACATCAAATATAGGACGCCGAAAATACCTATAAACATGCCAGATGTTCTTGACCAACGCGCCTGAGATAAACTGGTACAATAATCCGATATTTTATCTAAATTCATATTTTTAATCGCATAGTTTTTTTTATGTGCGTTTTGTTTCTTTTTGATATTGTTTATATTAATAATGTTATCACATTAAATTAAAAATCAAAAAAAAGGGGAATTAAGATGAGATATGCATTTAAGGGAAAGGAAGTGACCAAGTTTATACTAATAATTTCTTTTAGTATTTTTATCACGTCTTGTGGTGAAAAAGCCCCTGATAAAATAGCGGACGATAATATAGAAGTTGTCAATAATCAACAGGTACAGGGAAGGGGCGAGGGCAAAGACAACTGGTGGGATAATTTACCGCGTGCTCATTGGGATAATTTTGAAAAGGTTGAACAAGATCAGGATTGGTTCGAAGTTTATAAAATTACCGAAGATATTTACGCAATTTATGAGATGGGTCAATTCGAAGAAGCTATTTGCTATTTGATATTGGGTTCTGAAAGAGCGCTATTGTTTGATACGGGGATAGGCGTGGGTGCTATAAAGAAACTGGTATCAAATTTGACAGATCTACCCGTCTCTGTATTGAATTCCCATACACATTACGATCATGTTGGTGGTAATCATTATTTTGATACAATTTATGGCACGTCTACAGAATATACCGCCAATCATACGATGGGCCGCCCCAACAACGAAGTAAGAGAATTTGTTGGCCCCGGATGGGTATGGAAGCCCATGCCAAATGGCGTTACGGTTAATAATTATTATAGTAAACCTTTTACCATCACTAATTTCATTAATGACGGCGATAAAATTGATCTTGGTGATCGTGTGCTTGAGGTGTTTTTGGTCCCGGGGCACACCCCGGATGCGCTGGTAGTCATGGACAGAGCGGGGCGTTTGATGTTCACGGGCGATACTTTTTATCCCGCATCACTTTATGCCCATATGGGGGATGCGAATTTTGATGATTACGTGAAATCGGCAGAAAGGCTTGCGACAATGTCCAAAGACGTTGATATTCTTTTACCTGCACACAATGAACCATGGGTGAGCAGTGATTATCTACAAGCGATGTATGACGGATTTTTGGCCATTCAGAAACCGGGAACTCAGTATAATATAGCCGACGGTGACAGGGAATACCGATTTGATGGATTTACAATTATGGTCAGTGACCCGCCGCCGTGGTAAATTGCTGCAGAATTGAACCGATGGGCCACGATTATGATGAATAAGATTAAGCATTGTATATTATCCACCATACAAATGGATGAAGCAGACCGTCTTACAATCTCTGATCTCAAGAAGCATGGGGGTTCCGGGTTAAACTTGATGGAGGCTGCCGGACTTTCCGTCGTGCGCGAGATAACCAAAAATTGCACCGGTTCAAAAGCTTTGATTCTTTGCGGTCCCGGAAATAACGGCGGTGACGGTTTTGTCATTGCCAGACATTTAGAAGAAGCGGCTTGGAAGGTTGATATTGCATTACTTGGGTCAATTGAAAATCTGGTTGGTGATGCGAAACAGATGGCTCTTTTGTGGGATGGCTCAGTAATTCCGTTGGATAAAGATGCAATAGGCAATCACGATGTAATTGTTGATGCAATATTTGGCACCGGACTATCAAAAGATATTGAGGGAGACCTTGGCGTAGCGATAAATATGGCCAACCAGTCAGGCGCACATAAAATTGCCGTAGACATTCCAAGCGGTGTAAAAGGGGACACCGGAGAAGTGTTAGGAACAGCTTTTAATGCAGATCTAACAGTCACATTTTGCCGTTCGAAGCCGGGACATTTCCTATTTCCGGGGAAGGCATTCTGCGGGCAGGTTATTGTCGCCGATATTGGAACATCTGAAAGAACCATAAAAGATATTCACCCTCATATATTTCATAATCATCCTGATTTATGGATTGATAAGTTTCCAGGGCCTGCGTCTAATTGCCATAAATATAACCGTGGCCATGCGGTGGTCGTCAGCGGCGATATGATACATACTGGGGCAAGTCGATTGGCGGCAAAGGCAGCACTGCGTGTGGGCGCAGGACTAGTAAGTGTAAGTAGCCCTGCGGACGCACTATCCACACACGCCGCTCATTTGACGTCTGTTATGATCAGAAGGCGTGGTGAAATTATAAGTGATCTTGAAGATGACAGGTTAAATGCCTGGTGCATTGGTCCGGCGGCGGGTGTTGATGTCAGCACCCGGAAAAACGTTCTTGAAATAATTAAGGCGGATAAAAAAGTTGTCCTGGATGCGGATGCGATAACCGTTTTCAGTGAAGGACCACTCGAACTATTTGAAGCCATAAATGCCAATATAAAATCACAATGTGTATTAACGCCACACGCAGGTGAATTTGCGAAACTATTTCCTTATTTGTATAAGCTTGATAAAATTACGGCAACGCAAAATGCTGCAAAACTGGCTGGTGCTGTAATGATTTATAAAGGCCCGGATACAGTCATAGCGTCGCCCAACGGGAAAATCGTAATTTCAACAAATGGCCCGCCAACTCTGGCGACGGCTGGGTCAGGCGATGTATTATCGGGCTTGGTCACGGGACTTCTGGCGCAGGATATGCCAATTTTTGAAGCCGCTTGTGCGGCCACTTGGGTCCACGGCGAATGTGCCAACCAACTCGGACGGGGTCTGATTTCTGAAGATTTGATTGAAAAAATTCCACGAATTTTATTGCAATTACCTGGTGATAAATAAACATTTCTAGCCGGACTGATAACGCCAATGGTTCTGCTTGTTAAAATAATTGTAAAAATATGAATTTTTCTGTGGCGTTTTGTTTGTAAATGGCTATAAATGCCTCTCATCACGCAATTGTGACGTTTTTGGTAGCGTTTAAGCGGGTGTGGCGAAATTGGTAGACGCGCTAGATTTAGGTTCTAGTTTCTAACGAAGTGAAGGTTCAAGTCCTTTCACCCGCACCAAAAATTCACAAAATGAAGTAATTAACAAGGACTTTGTAAGGAATTGCTAGGTCTCTTTATTATTAGAATGATCGACCCATGAAGATTACAGAAAAAGAGAAAAGTGGACTTAAGCGTATATATGAAGTTGTCATAGCCGCTGCGGACATTGATGCAAAAGTTGATGCAGAAATTCTTGAAGCACAAAAGACCGTAAAAATGCCGGGGTTTAGACCGGGTAAGGCACCGGTATCATTGCTTAAGAAACTCCATGGCAAAAACCTTCTTGGCAAGATTCTAGAAGAAACAGTAACCGAATCTTCTGCAAAAGTCCTGGAGGACAGAGGTGATCGTCCGGCGGTCCAGCCAAAGATTGAAGTGGTTTCATTTGATGATGGCGAAGACCTTGTTTATTCCATGGAACTTGAAGTCGTTCCAGAATTTGACGTTCCTGATCTGGCAAAAATAAAATTAGAGCGCCTTGTCGTAAAAGTCGACAAAAAACAGATTGATGATGCCGTTAAAAATATAGCGTCCGGTCAAAAGGATTATAAAAAAGCGGCCAAAACCTATAAAGCCGCAGATGGCGATGCCGTATTGATTGATTATGTAGGCTCAATTGATGGCGCGGAATTTGAAGGTGGTAAAGCTGAAGGCGCACAACTGGTTCTGGGCTCAAACACATTTATACCAGGATATGAAGAACAGCTTGTCGGCGTTAAGGCAGGTGATAAGAAAGACGTTATTGTTTCTTTCCCTGAGGGTTACCAAAGCGAAGATCTTGCCGGTAAAGAAGCGGTTTTTAAAGTTAATGTGATTGAAGTTCAAAAACCTGCTGATGTAAAAGTTGACGATGAGCTTGCGAAAAGACTTGGTCTTGAAAACCTTGAAGGACTGAATGACGCCGTTAAAGGTCAGATCGAAAATGAGCATGCCGGTGTAAGCAGAACACATTTAAAACGCGGTCTATTGGACACCCTTGCAGGTAGTATCGATTTCGAAGTGCCGGAAAATATGCTGGATATGGAGAATGAGCAAATCCTTCAACAGATTAAGACGGATATGCATCGTCAGGCGATGGAAACCAATCCTGACATCAAACCGGAAGAAGTTGAAGAACCGTCAAATGAAGTCAAGGAAGAATATAAAGATATTGCCTTACGTCGTGTTCGGTTGGGACTTCTTTTGTCTGAAATTGGCAGTAAAAATGATATTCAAGTAGGCCAAGACGAAGTAACTCGTGCCATTTCTGCGGAAGCGCGTAAATATCCCGGTCAAGAACAACAGGTATTTGAATATTTCCAAAAAGATCAAAATGCGATGGCGCAAATTAAAGCACCACTTTATGAGGAAAAAGTAGTCGACTTTATTCTTGAGCTGGCAAAAGTGACGGAGAAAAAAGTGACATCTGAAGAGATGATGGCAATTATTGACGCGGAAGACGACGACGCTCCAGAGAAAATATCTAAAAACAAAAAAGCAGCTCCAAAGAAAACTGCTACCAAGAAAACTGAAGTTAAAAAAACCGCTCCTAAAAAACCGGCAGCAAAAAAGACGGCTGCAAAAAAGCCAGCAGCAAAAAAAGCTGACAAAAAGAAATAAAATTAATAATTTGATGAGAGTTACAGAGTATTGTACTTCTCAAACTATATTAATTGAATGTAAGGATAGCTTAAATGAACGATATCATCGATACACACATGAATAATTTGGTTCCAATGGTTGTCGAGCAAACCAGCAGAGGTGAGCGTTCGTTCGATATTTTTTCCAGACTATTAAAAGAGCGTATTATTTTTTTAACGGGTCAGGTAAATGACAGTGTGTCCGCCCTTATCACGGCTCAACTTTTGTTTCTTGAAGCAGAAAATCCAAAAAAAGATATTGCATTTTATATTAATTCCCCGGGCGGAATTGTTACTTCGGGTTTAGGCATTTATGATACAATGCAATATATTCGTCCCAAGGTAACAACAATCTGCATTGGACAGGCTTGTTCCATGGGCTCTCTTCTATTAACGGCAGGTGAACCTGGTCAACGGTTTTCTCTGCCAAATAGCAGAATAATGATTCATCAACCATCAGGCGGTGCGCAAGGCCAAGCTACGGATATTGAAATTCAGGCAAAAGAAATACTTTCCTTAAGAAAACGGTTGAATGAAGTTTATGTAAAGCACACTGGCCAAAAACTTGGTGAAATTGAAAAAGCTATGGACCGTGATAATTTTATGTCACCCATAGACGCAAAAAAATTCGGTTTAATTGATAAAATATACGAAAAGCGCGCTGAAATCAGTGAAGATGAATAAAAAATCGAATTTTGATTAAAAAATATTACATTTTTTCATGGTTGTTAATCAATTGTTTCCACATTTTAGAGTATAAACATTTTTAATATTGATATTTCTACGGAATATTTTAAGTTTAAATATCTGTAAGAATGTTTGACCATGCTCTATGTTATATTTAACTTGTAATAAGTGTTAGTATGATTATGTAGTAAGGGACCGGAATTTAATTACTATTCGCGTATTATATTAAAAATAATATTAGGAAATTTGACCATATGTCTAAATCAAAATCTGGCGACACTAAAAGTACTCTTTTTTGCTCCTTCTGTGGTAAAAGCCAGCATGAAGTGAAAAAACTTATTGCGGGACCTACAGTTTTTATTTGCGATGAATGCGTAGAGCTATGTATGGACATTATTCGTGAAGAAAGCCAAACATCGCTTTCGAAAGCCGAAGATGGCGTACCGGCTCCAGCAGAAATATTAAAAGTACTTGAAGATTATGTGATCGGCCAGGAACTTGCGAAAAAAGTGTTGTCTGTAGCAGTCCATAATCATTATAAACGGTTGCATCATGCGACGCAAAATGATGAAATTGAATTATCAAAATCTAATATCCTGCTTGTAGGCCCTACCGGATGTGGCAAGACTTTACTTGCGCAAACTTTGGCCAGAATTCTTGATGTTCCTTTCACAATGGCAGATGCTACCGCACTTACGGAAGCGGGTTATGTTGGTGAAGATGTCGAGAATATCATTTTAAAATTACTGCAAGCATCTGATTATAATGTTGAACGCGCTCAACGTGGTATTGTTTACATCGATGAAGTTGATAAAATCAGCAGAAAATCTGATAATCCATCGATAACTCGTGACGTATCGGGTGAGGGCGTACAGCAAGCTCTGCTCAAGATAATGGAAGGCACTGTTGCAAGTGTTCCACCACAAGGAGGACGCAAACATCCTCAGCAAGAATTTTTACAGGTTGATACAACAAATATACTTTTCATCTGTGGCGGGGCGTTTGCCGGCCTTGATAAGGTAATCGCTAACCGTAACGAAGGAAAATCAATTGGATTTGGTGCTAACGTTACAAGTGAGGAAGAACGTCAAGTTGGTAAAATTTTATTACAGGCTGAACCGGAAGATCTCGTTAAATTTGGTCTGATCCCGGAATTTATAGGGCGTCTTCCTGTTCTTGCAAGTCTGACGGATCTTGATGAAGATGCATTAGTGCAAATTCTTAGTCTTCCCAAAAATGCTTTGGTAAAACAATATCAACGTTTATTTTCAATGGAAGACGTGGAACTTCGTTTCACCGATGATGCGTTAATTGCCATTGCACATCGCGCCATCAAGCGGAAAACAGGGGCTCGTGGGTTGCGTTCGATAATGGAAGATATTCTACTTGAGACAATGTTTGAACTTCCCAGTCTTGATGGTGTTCAAGAAGTTGTTATTAATGGCGAAGTCGTTGTGGGAAATGCTCAACCTCTTTATATCTATGCAGATAAAAAGAAAGATGGAGCAGGGGCAGGCGCATAAAGTTTAATCAATAAAGTTTATTTGGTATTTATTTGAAGTGCTAGCCTTGAATTAGCCATACCGCCTTCTTAAGTTTCATATAGTGACTTAAACTGTAATATTATTAATTTTTGGACGCCTTATGAGTAAAATCTATCCAGTACTGCCGTTAAGAGATATCGTCGTATTTCCTTATATGATTGTTCCCCTATTTGTAGGTCGCGAGAAATCGGTCAAAGCACTTGAACAGGTTATGAATTCTGAAAAAAAGATCTTACTTGTTGCGCAAAAAGATGCCAATCTGGATGAGCCTACCGAAGATGATATATATCGTATAGGCACGCTCGCAACTGTTCTTCAATTGCTAAAACTTCCCGATGGTACGGTTAAAGTACTTGTTGAAGGTGTCGATCGCATAAAAATAACGGATTTTACCGAGAAAGAAGAATTTTTCGAGGCCGAAACACAGCGGGTTGAGGGTGAGAAAGTCCCTTCTGATGAGATTGAAGCGTTAAGTCGGTCCGTAATTGGTAAATTTGGTCAGTATGTAAAGCTCAATAAGAAAATTCCTGCCGAAGTTATGGAAACCACTGAGCAGATCGAGGATGAAAATAAACTTTCAGACGTTGTTGCCTCCCACTTATCTCTAAAAATAGCCGATAAGCAACTACTTCTTGAAAATAGCAATGTCGCAAGTCGTCTTGAAAAAATTTATTCGGTTATGGAAAGTGAAATTGGCGTTATGCAGGTGGAAAAGAAAATCCGACGCCGTGTAAAAAGCCAAATGGAAAAAACCCAAAAAGAATATTATCTGAATGAGCAATTAAAGGCTATTCAAAAAGAACTAGGTGATGGCGAAGACGGTAAGGATGAAGTTTCAGAATTAGAAGCCAAGATTAAGAAAACCAAATTTACCAAAGAAGCCAAAGAAAAAGCCAATACTGAGCTCAAGAAACTTAAATCGATGAGCCCAATGTCAGCGGAGTCAGCCGTAGTAAGAAATTATCTTGAGTGGCTACTGTCAATTCCGTGGAATAAGAAGCGGGCCATAAAAAATGATATTAATGCCGCTGAAAAAATCCTGAATGAAGATCACTACGGTCTTGAAAAAGTTAAAGAGCGAATTCTGGAATATCTGGCTGTTCAGACACGCACGCAAAAAATTAAAGGGCCTATCCTTTGTCTTGTTGGTCCGCCCGGTGTTGGTAAAACATCGTTGGGTAAGTCCATAGCGAAAGCAACAGGACGCGAATATGTTCGGTTTTCTGTTGGTGGCATTCGTGATGAAGCTGAAATCCGCGGTCATAGACGTACTTATATTGGGTCAATGCCCGGTAAAGTCATTCAAAGTATGAAAAAAGCAGGTTCAAGTAATCCAATGTTCTTGCTTGATGAAATTGATAAAATGGGTGCTGATTTTCGTGGTGATCCATCTTCTGCACTGCTTGAAGTGCTCGATCCGGAACAAAACAGCAAATTTAACGACCATTATCTTGAAGTTGATTATGACCTGTCGGACGTGATGTTCATTACGACTGCGAACACTCTTGATATGCCGGGGCCTTTATTAGACCGGATGGAGATAATCCGCCTTTCAGGATACACAGAAGACGAAAAAGTCGAAATTGCCAAACGCCATTTGATGAATAAATTAATTGACGACCATGGCTTGAAAGAAGAAGAATGGTCAATTTCGGATGCGGCTCTTCGCGATTTGATTAGATATTATACACGCGAGGCAGGTGTTCGTAATTTGGAACGTGAAATTGCTAATTTAATCCGAAAAGCGACGAAGCAAATTGTTACCGGTAAAGTAAAGAAAGTTACTGTGACCGTGAAAAATCTTGAAAAATTTGCAGGTGTTAAAAGACATCGTTTTGGCGAAATGGATGATCAAGATTTAGTTGGCATTACAACGGGGCTTGCCTGGACCCAAGTAGGTGGTGTTATTCTTTCTATAGAAGCAATTGTTTCAAGGGGAAAGGGTAAGGTTACGATAACTGGAAAGCTCGGTGATGTGATGCAAGAATCTATTCGGGCTGCCCTCAGTTATGTTCGCTCCAAAGCACCGGAATTTGGCATCCAGCCAAACGCGTTTGAAACCAACGATATTCATATCCACGTACCTGAAGGTGCTACTCCAAAAGATGGTCCTTCAGCAGGGGTTGCCATGATTACGTCATTGGTGTCTGTGCTAACTGGAATTCCTGTGCGTCATGATGTGGCAATGACCGGTGAAATAAGCCTTCGCGGTAAAGTAATGCCAATCGGCGGGTTAAAGGAAAAACTGCTGGCGGCGCACCGAAGCGGTATTAAGAAAGTGCTTATACCAATTGAAAATGAAAAAGACTTGGTCGAAATACCTGATAATGTCAAAAAGGGTCTTGAAATTCTTCCAATGACCAAGGTTGATCAGGTATTGGAAAATGCTCTTGCTTCGCCACTCATTCCATTGAATGATGACGAAATAGAGGGAATCGCTGCTTTAAGTAAAAGTGAAAGTGATTCCAATTTTAAAGACCATTTGCACCATTGAGGACTGATGCAGACAATTTTATATTTCTTTAAGTTGAAAAAATAGACTGAAAAAGCACTCTTTGGTATTGTTAGAGTGCTTTTTTGTGCTAAAAAAGTTTTTTGTTTCAATGTCAAGTAAACTTTATATAAAAAAACCGCAGTTTTGTGAGGTTTTCCCTTTGACGTAATTTAAATGTCCGTCTAATATGCATCAACTTTCGATCAAGCCCGATCATTAAGTTAATCTTGAATATTATGATTTTATATAAAGGGGAAGATAATGAACAAAAATGAACTAATTAACAGCGTAGCAGAAGCTGCCGGTCTTTCAAAAGCAGATGCAGCACAAGCTGTTGACGGCGTATTTAACACAATTATGAATACACTTGCTGGTGGTGACGAAGTTCGCTTCGTCGGTTTTGGTACTTTCAGTGTAGCACAACGTGCTGCGTCTATTGGCCGTAATCCACGTACAGGTGAAAAAATTAATATTGCTGCTTCTAAACAACCTAAATTTAAAGCTGGTAAAGCTTTAAAAGATGCAGTGAATAAGTAATTATTACTTCATATTAAAGCGGTTGGTAATTTTTTTTACCAACCGCTTTTTTAATGCTTTACTTATCAGCAGTGAAACTGTAGATATGCATCCACGCTTCGTTAACGAGGTCTGAATTTATAAATTTGAGGGCGATTAGCTCAGTTGGTAGAGCGCTTCGTTTACACCGAAGATGCCGGGAGTTCGAGTCTCTCATCGCCCACCATTTTTGTATAAATTCTAAATCGGAATAATGGCTTAAGAATCCGAATCGTTTTATCGATAAAACACTTAAATAGCCACTTGACTTGATAGCGGGATTATCCTAAATCAGGTGCAATTACGGAGGGGGTGTAGCTCAGTTGGTTAGAGCGCTGGCCTGTCACGCCAGAGGTCGCGAGTTCAAGTCTCGTCACTCTCGCCATTTTTTAAAAAAATGGCTCCCCCTCATGTCTTTTCTCTCTCTTCGTCAATCGCTGTGAATTAATTAAAAAGGTTTAATTCGTTAAACTGTTATATTTGTTTTGATTTTTTTCGTAAAAAGCACTTTATAAAAAAAAACTTGTGGAATTTTTGTTCACTTAAGGCTATTAACGAAACAAGGGAATTGCCTTTTGAGATAGAAAATTACGATTGTGATTTCAATAGGTGAAAGCAAATGTAAGTCTTGGATTTTAATTGACAGTATTCCAGGTCTTTTGGTGAGGACTGTCATATGTTTACTGCTCGAAGGGTGGGGTGCTAATGAACGAATTGCTGCTCGAATATCTTCCAATATTGGTTTTCTTTATTATTGCTATCATTATGGCGGCAATTTTTGTTTTATTGCCTATTTTGGTCGTAAAACAGAAGCCAGACGCCGCTAAGCTCTCCGCATATGAATGTGGCTTTGAAGCCTTTACGGATATGCGTCGGCAATTTGATGTACGGTTCTATCTGGTTGCCATTTTATTTATTATTTTCGACCTCGAAGTAGCATTTCTTTTTCCCTGGGCGGTTGCGCTCGGCAATATAGGAATGCTTGGTTTTGTTTCTATGATGATTTTTCTGGGCGTGTTGACCGTCGGCTTTATATATGAATGGCGAAAAGGAGCATTGGAATGGGAGTAAACAACTCACCAGATCAAGGAACTTCAAACATGTCATCTCCTGCAATGCAGTCTGAAATGACGGTGATGGAACAAGAAGCTTACTTTAAAACAATTTCTGATGACCTTGCTGATAAGGGGTTTATTGTAACTTCTGTTGAAGATATTATTGCATGGGCGCGTACGGGCTCTCTTTGGTGGATGACGTTTGGGTTAGCTTGTTGTGCCGTTGAAATGATGCATACTTCGATGTCACGTTATGATGTCGAAAGATATGGATTCGCACCGCGCGGCAGCCCCCGCCACTCCGATGTAATGATTGTGGCGGGAACTCTCACTAATAAGATGGCACCGGCCATGCGTAAAGTATATGACCAGATGCCGGAGCCGCGTTATGTTATTTCAATGGGTTCATGCGCGAATGGCGGTGGTTATTATCATTATTCTTATTCAGTGGTTCGTGGTTGTGATCGCATCGTGCCGGTTGATATATATGTGCCTGGTTGTCCGCCTACTGCGGAAGCGCTGCTTTACGGAATACTTCAATTGCAAAAGAAGATCCGCCGTACAATTACGTTTGAGCGCTAGGAGAGAAAATAGATGAGTTCTGATGATGCCTTAAAGGACCTTGGTGAACATATTGTCAGTAAAAACGGTAAGAATGTAATTGATTTTAAAGTAACCTTTAATGAACTCACTTTAAACGTCATGCGCGATCAAATTACTGAAGTACTTAGCTTTTTAAGAGACGATGCCGCGTGTAAATTTGTTCAACTTATTGATGTTTGTGGGGTCGATTACCCAGAACGTGTTGAGCGGTTCGAAGTTGTATATCACCTTCTTAGTATGCATCACAACAATCGGATACGCGTTAAAGTAAGCACGGATGAAGAAACAACGGTGCCTTCGGTCGTGGGTATCTATCCTTCTGCAAATTGGTATGAACGCGAGACATGGGACATGTACGGCATCATGTTTGATGGTCACCCTGACCTTCGTCGATTGCTGAGCGACTATGGTTTCCAAGGGCATCCGCTACGCAAAGATTTTCCACTAACCGGATATGTTGAAGTTCGCTATAGCGAAGAAGAAAAGCGTGTTGTTTATGAACCTGTTAAGTTGGCACAGGAATTTCGTACATTTGATTTCATGAGCCCCTGGGAAGGTGCAAAATATATCCTGCCCGGCGACGAAAAAGCCGACGATCAGGCTGACGAAGGTAAAAAGGGTTAACGGATGGCTGAAGTAGATATTAAAAACTTTAATGTGAACTTCGGACCGCAGCATCCGGCGGCGCACGGTGTGCTGCGTCTAATTCTTGAGCTAGACGGTGAAGTTGTTGAAAGGGCCGACCCACATGTGGGGCTTTTGCACCGTGGCACAGAAAAACTTATTGAACATAAAACTTACTTGCAAGCCATACCATATTTTGATCGACTTGATTATGTGGCACCAATGAATCAGGAACATGCATTTTGTCTTGCTATTGAAAAGCTGATGGACATTGATGTGCCAAAACGTGGTCAGTATATCCGTGTTTTATTTAGCGAGATCGGAAGAATACTCAACCACCTTATGAATATATGTTCGCATGCAACCGATGTGGGCGCATTGACACCTATGCTCTGGGGGTTTGAGCAACGAGAAATTCTTATGGAGTTTTATGAAGCCGTATGCGGTGCGCGCCTCCACGCAAACTATTTTCGCCCGGGCGGTGTTCATCAGGACATGCCTGCCGGCCTCGATAAAAGAATACTCGATTTCTGCGATAGCTTTCCAAAAGTGCTTAATGACATGGAAACGCTTGTGGTGGAAAATAGGATTTTCAAACAGCGCAACGTTGATATTGGTAAAGTAAGCGCGGACGAAGCCTTCGCACTTGGGTTTACGGGGGCAATGGTTCGAGGGTGTGACATACCCTGGGATATACGTCGCGCCGAGCCGTATGAAGTATATAATGAACTTGAATTTGATGTCATGGTCGGTAAAAACGGTGATTGTTACGACCGCTATATACTTCGTCTTGAAGAAATGTACCAGTCTGTGAAAATTATGCGTCAATGTATCGAACAAATGCCGGACGGGCCGGTTTCTTCCATTGATCGTAAAGTAACGCCACCACCAAGGGCTGAGATTAAATCGTCAATGGAAGCCCTGATCCATCATTTTAAATTATACACCGAGGGGTTCAAAGTACCAGAAGGTGAAGTTTACGCCGCTGTTGAGGCACCAAAAGGTGAATTTGGTGTCTACCTTGTTTCAGATGGCACAAATAAACCATATCGTTGTCATATTCGCGCACCCGGTTATGCCCATTTGGCCGCCATGGGACATGTCGCCAAAGGTTACATGCTCGCGGATATTCCGGCAATGATTGGGTCGTTCGATATTGTATTCGGAGAAATTGACCGATGAGTGTGAATGTTAAAGAAGCTGAAAAGTTCGAATTTAGCCCTGAAAATCTGGAGTGGACTAAGTCGCAACTGGCAAAATACCCTGAGAACCGCAGTGAAAGTTGTGTCATGCCGTTTTTGCATCGGGCGCAAGAGCAAAATCACGGCTGGGTAAGCGTTCCGGTAATGGAATATGTCGCTGATTTATTAGATATGCCTTATATCCGCGTCCATGAAGTCGCAAGCTTTTATAGCATGTATAATTTAAAACCGGTGGGTAAGCATGTTATCGAAGTATGCACGACGACTCCATGCTGGCTAAAAGGCTCGGATGATGTTGTTAAGGCTTGTAAAGAAGAGCTGGGAATAGATTTTGGCGAAACAACAAAAGACGGTGAATATACTTTACTTGAAGTGGAATGCGCAGGTGCCTGTGTTAATGCGCCGGTAATTGCTTACGGCGAAGAATATTACGAAGACTTGGATGATGAAAGCACGCGCAAATTTATCAAGGATCTTAAAAGTGGTGCGAAATTGACGCCCGGACCACAAAACGGTCGGTTTAAGTCCTGTCCGATTGGTGGGCCAACCACCTTAAAGGATATGGCGCCGCAAGATGCAGCCTTTGGTCAAGTTGATGGGAGTGATGTTTAATGTTGGCGGATAAAGATCGTATCTTCACTAATTTATATGGCTTTGAGAGCCCATTCCTTGACGCTGCAAAGAAACGTGGTGATTGGGACGGTACCAAAGATATCCTCGCTCGCGGTGTTGATAGCATCGTTAGTGAAATGAAAGAATCAGGTCTTCGTGGCCGTGGGGGTGCGGGTTTTCCGACGGGTCTTAAATGGTCGTTTATGCCCAAAGAATCGGACGGACGACCAAGCTATCTTGTGGTAAATGCTGATGAAGGCGAACCTGGTACTTGTAAGGACCGTGAAATTATGCGTCATGATCCGCATAAATTAATCGAAGGCTGCCTAATCGCCGGGTTTGGTATGCGGGCGATAGCGGCATATATTTACATTCGCGGTGAATTTGTTCATGAAGCAAATGTGCTTGAGCAAGCGATTGAAGAAGCCAACGCTGCGGGACTGTTGGGAAAAAATGCCTGCGGCAGTGGATATGATTTTAATGTATATGTACACCGTGGTGCTGGTGCGTATATTTGTGGTGAAGAAACGGCCCTGATTGAAAGCTTGGAAGGCAAGAAAGGCCAACCAAGATTAAAACCGCCGTTTCCCGCTAATGTCGGTGTGTTCGGTTGTCCGACAACCGTAAATAATGTCGAATCCATCGCAGTAGTGCCTACTATTCTTAGGCGCGGTGGTGCCTGGTTTGCGGGTCTTGGCCGTGAAAATAATACGGGAACCAAATTATTCTGTATTTCTGGTCATGTGAATAGGCCCTGTAACGTTGAAGAGGAAATGGGTATTCCCCTTAAAGAGTTAATTGAAACTCATGCTGGCGGTGTTCGCGGTGGTTGGGACAATTTGCTGGCGATTATACCGGGCGGCTCATCGGTTCATATGATTCCTAAGTCGGTGTGCGATACGGTGCTAATGGATTTTGATAGCCTTCGCGCTGAAGGTACGGGACTTGGTACCGCGGCCGTTATCGTTATGGATAAATCAACAGATTTGGTTCGCGCTATTACCAGGCTTTCTGCGTTTTATAAACATGAAAGTTGTGGTCAATGTACCCCGTGCCGCGAAGGAACCGGATGGATGTGGCGGGTAATGGAACGCCTTACCAAAGGTGAAGCCGAAATAGAAGAAATAGA
This sequence comes from Emcibacteraceae bacterium, assembly GCA_021774795.1. GTDB lineage: Bacteria > Pseudomonadota > Alphaproteobacteria > Sphingomonadales > Emcibacteraceae > Pseudemcibacter. The sequence continues at coordinate 117,936 of JAJFIR010000006.1, forward strand.
TATGTTGCTTGATGTAACCAAACAAATTGAAGGGCACACAATTTGTGCACTTGGTGACGCTGCTGCATGGCCCGTTCAAGGATTATTCAGACACTTTAGACCCGAAGTGGAACGCCGCATCCTTGAATATAAAAAACAACATAATGCAGCGTAGGAGATATAAAACATGCCAACGCTAACGATTGACGGAATAGAAGTTGAAGTGGAAAACGGTACAACCGTTTTGCAAGCTTGCGAACAAGCAGGCATAGAAATTCCACGCTTTTGTTACCATGAACGACTTTCAATTGCCGGAAACTGCCGGATGTGCCTTGTTGAAGTATCACCGGGACCGCCAAAACCGGCTGCGTCATGCGCGTTGCCTGCTAGTGACGGTATGGAAGTTAAAACCAATACGGAAAAAGTGAAGAAATTCCGTGAAGGGGTTATGGAATTCCTGCTAATCAATCACCCGCTCGATTGCCCGATTTGTGATCAAGGGGGTGAATGTGACCTTCAGGATCAATCAATGGCGTACGGTATTGGTAATAATCGTTACGAAGAGAAACGCCGGATTGTAAAAGAAAAATATATGGGTCCTTTGATCCGCACTATAATGACCCGCTGTATCCACTGTACCCGCTGTGTTCGGTTCGCTGATGAAATTGCCGGTGTGCCGTCATTAGGGGCAATTGGCCGCGGTGAGAATACGCAAATTACAACTTATAACGAGCAAGCATTTGCATCAGAACTATCCGGTAATGTTGTTGATCTATGCCCGGTTGGCGCGCTGACTTCAAAGCCGTACACTTTTAAGGCCCGCCCCTGGGAACTTAAAAACACGGAAACAATTGATGTGCATGATGCTCTTGGGTCAAATATCCGCGTCGATGCACGCGGTCGCGCGGTCATGCGGGCACTGCCGCGAATTCACGAAGATGTAAATGAAGAATGGATTTCAGATAAAACCCGTCATGCGGTTGACGGTCTTTCAAAAAATAGACTTGATCGACCTTATGTTAAGAAAAAAGGCAAATTGGTTGAAGCAACATGGAACGAGGCATTCGCACTCATTGCCAAGAAAATCGAAGGTTTAAATGGGGATCAAATCGCTGGCCTCGTGGGTGATCTTTGTGACACAGAAAGTATGTATGCTTTTAAGACTTTGATGAATTCTTTGGGCGGAAAAATTGATTGCCGCCAAGACGGTTCAAAAGTCGGCGCTAAACACCGTGCAGGCTATCTTTTTAACACAGGTGTTTCTGGAATTGATCAGGCAGATGCCTGTTTACTTATTGGATCAAACCCACGGCACGAATCGCCAGTGCTTAATGCACGGCTTCGCCAACGTTGGCTTACAAGAAAATGTAAAATTGCCAATGTGGGTCCAGATATAGACATTAGCTACAAAGTAGATCAACTGGGCGATAGCGCAAAGATTTTGCAGGATATTCTTGATGGAAAGAATGATTTCGCGGAAGTCCTAAATTCAGCGAAAAAACCGATGCTTATTTTGGGGCAGGGCGCACTAAACCGGGAAGACAGCCCACAAATTATTAAACTTGCACATGATATCGCCGAGAAATACGGATTAATTAAGGGTGTTTGGAATGGCTTTAATGTGCTCCATACTGCGGCTAGCAGGGTCGCTGCGCTCGATATGGGATTGGTTACGGACACTGGTGTTGAGGGAATATTGGCTGGCGTAGAGTCTAGCGATATAAAGGTCGTATATAATTTGGGTGCAGATGAATTGGACACAAGGCGATTAAAGAAAGCATTTGTGATTTATCAAGGAAGTCACGGCGATGCCGGTGTAAAAAATGCTGATGTCATTTTGCCCGGGGTCGCATATACGGAAAAACCCGGGACATATTTAAATACAGAAGGCCGTGTTCAAATTGCCCAACGCGCCATCTTTGGTCCCGGTGAAGCCCGCGAAGATTGGACCATCTTTAGAGCGTTATCTGAACTGCTCGGAAAAACACTCAATTTCGATACGGTAGCTGAACTACGCAAAGCTATGACTACGCAATATCCCCAGTTTGCTATAATTGATCAGAAACCGGCGGCAAATTGGGCAGATATTGGGGTGGCTGGAAAAGTTTCGAAAGAAGGCTTTAGGCTGGCAATTTCGGATTTTTATGGAACAAACCCGATCGCAAGATCGTCCGAAACCATGGATGAGTGCCGAGCGGCAATGAACGGAGCGGACCAGGCACAGGGAGCAACGGGAACCAATGGGTAAGTATTTAGACATCGTCGCTGGTTGGTTTGGTTATCGTTATGATGACTGGGCACTTTTAACATTTGGCACTATTGCTAATGTTTTGGTGGTTGCGCTTCCTGTTCTGCTTGCCGTCGCCATGATCGTTTGGGTTGACCGGAAAGTATGGGCGGCTATTCAAATTCGCAAGGGACCAAATATCGTTGGGCCATTTGGATTGATGCAGTCATTCGCCGATGGTCTAAAGGTATTTTTAAAAGAAACTATTATTCCAGCGGGGGCCAATAAATTTCTGTTCTTACTTGCACCAGCACTAAGTCTTATATTCGGTCTTGTCGGGTGGGCGGTATTTCCTTTTGGTGAGGGGGTTGTGATTTCCGACTTAAACGTTGGTATTCTTTACCTTTTCGCGGTTTCATCACTGGCGGTTTACGGTATTATTATTGCTGGTTGGGCGTCAAATTCCCGTTATGCGTTCCTTGGCGCGATGCGAAGTGCAGCGCAAATGGTATCTTATGAGGTATCCATTGGGTTTGTTCTCGTATGTGTATTAATGTGCGTCGGATCACTTAATTTAACTGATGTGGTTCTTGCCCAGAAAAACGTAATGTTTGGAGTTAACGGTTATTTCTTCTCTGGCTTATTCCCAATGTTTGTGATTTTCTTCGTTTCTGCACTTGCTGAAACGAATAGGACACCATTTGACCTACCGGAAGCAGAAGAAGAAATCGTAGCAGGGTTTCAGATCGAATATTCTTCAATGTCGATGGCGCTTTTTTATCTTGGTGAATATGCAAACATCATCCTTATGTGCGGCATGATGAGCCTCCTGTTTTTTGGTGGCTGGTTGCCGCCATTTGATTGGGAACCACTTTACATGGTGCCCGGTATTATCTGGTTATTCGGTAAAATATTTTTCTTTTTCTTTTGTTTTGCATGGGTAAAAGCCTCCGTGCCACGTTACCGTTACGACCAATTGATGCGCCTTGGCTGGAAAGTATTTTTGCCGGTCTCACTTTTATGGGTTGTTCTGACATCAGGCTACCTCGTTCTTTTTGATAAGTTACCGGGGTAGGAGATTAAATTATGGCTTTTTTAGATCATGCAGCACGGACTATTTTCCTTACGGAATTTGTTAAGGGAATGGGACTTACACTTAAATATTTCTTTAAGAAAAAGGTAACCATAAACTACCCACATGAAAAAGGACCCTTAAGCCCGCGATTCAGAGGCGAGCATGCGTTGCGCCGTTATGAAAATGGTGAGGAAAGATGCATTGCCTGTAAACTATGCGAAGCAATTTGCCCCGCGCAGGCGATTACCATTGAAGCGGACATCCGAGATGATGGGACCCGCCGTACGACCCGTTACGATATTGATATGACGAAATGTATATACTGTGGTTACTGTCAGGAAGCGTGCCCGGTAGAAGCAATTGTTGAAGGTCCGAATTTTGAATATGCAACTGAAACACGTGAAGAACTTTTATATGACAAAGATAAGCTTCTCGATAATGGGGATCGCTGGGAACGTCAGCTCGCTCTTAATATTGAGCTTGACGCACCATATAGATAGAAGGCCGGTAGAGGAAATTTGAGATGATAGCAGCCATTTGTTTTTATATATTTGCCACTATATTAGTAGGCTCAGCGGTGATGGTGGTTTTTAGTAAAAACCCGGTTCATTCTGTTCTCTTTTTAATATTAGCTTTTTTTAACGCTGCCGGACTATTTGTGCTGCTTGGTGCGGAATTTGTCGCGATGATCCTTGTCATTGTATATGTGGGTGCTGTTGCGGTGATGTTCCTGTTTGTGGTGATGATGCTCGATATTAATTTCACGGAACTGCGAAAAGGCGTGCAGGACTATTTACCAATCGGGCTATTGATTGGGTTTATATTACTGGTTGAAATGGTTGTTATTGTTGGTGGGTGGAGTATGTCTGACGGTATTGCGATAACCATTACGGCGGCGACACCACCAGCAAATGAAATAACAAACACTGACGCCATCGGACGAATTTTATATACGGACTATATTTATCTATTCCAAATTGCCGGATTGGTGCTGCTTGTCGCAATGATTGGTGCGATTGTGCTTACGCACAGAAAACGACCGGGTGTTAAGAAACAAAATATTGGTGATCAAGTACGTCGTCGCCGTGGTGACGCTTTTGAAGCCATTGATGTTAAACCAGGTCAAGGAATTGGGAAAATATGATGTTAGAAATTGGAATTGAGCATTACCTTACCGTCGCAGCTATGCTTTTCACATTGGGTGTATTCGGTATTTTTCTAAACCGTAAAAATGTGATCATCATATTGCTTTCTGTTGAGCTTATCTTGTTATCAGTAAATATTAATCTTGTCGCGTTTTCTTCCTATATGGGTGATCTGGTTGGACAGGTCTTTACCATGCTTATTTTAACCGTTGCAGCCGCTGAGGCCTCAATCGGATTAGCCATTCTTGTGGTTTATTTCCGAAATAGAGGCTCGATCGCGGTTGAAGACATTCATCTGATGAAGGGATAATAATAAAATGTATCAGACCATTGTCTTCCTACCGCTTATTGCGTCACTGATCGCCGGACTATTTGGCAAGCAAATTGGTGACCGCGGTGCGCAACTCGTAACGTGTGGTGCACTTTTGGTGTCTGCGGTTTTATCATGGGTGGCCTTTTTCCAAATAGGTTTAGCCGCCGGTGATCATTCGCAACATGTTCAGGTTTTAAGCTGGATCGTTTCCGGTGATTTTAACGTAAACTGGGCCTTTCAGATTGATACGTTGACAGCAGTAATGCTTGTTGTGGTGAACACGGTTTCATGCTTGGTTCATATTTATAGTATTGGTTATATGAGCCACGACGAACATATTCCGCGCTTTATGTCTTATTTGTCGCTGTTCACATTTGCCATGTTGATGCTCATCACATCCGATAATTTTGTTCAAATGTTTTTTGGTTGGGAAGGCGTCGGTCTTGCTTCCTACCTGCTCATTGGGTTTTGGTATAAAAAACCAACTGCCTGCGCTGCCGCAATTAAAGCATTCGTTGTAAACAGGGTAGGTGACTTCGGTTTTGCACTCGGCATTTTTGCAATATTTATGACCTTTGGCAGTGCTGATTTTTCCGTGGTGTTTGCTGATGTTGGTTCTTATACGGATAAATCCATTCATTTTCTTGGAATGGAACTCGATCTTTTAACAACCATCTGTATACTTTTGTTTATCGGTGCGATGGGCAAATCCGCCCAACTTGGGCTTCATACCTGGCTACCGGACGCCATGGAAGGACCGACACCTGTGTCAGCACTTATCCATGCAGCAACAATGGTAACCGCCGGTGTGTTTATGGTGGCGCGCTGTTCTCCCCTGTTTGAATATGCACCCGCTGCACTTGAAGTGGTTTGCATTATTGGTGCTTCGACCGCGTTTTTCGCAGCGACCGTCGGTATGTCACAATTTGATATCAAACGTGTTATCGCTTATTCAACTTGTTCGCAGCTTGGCTATATGTTCTTTGCATTGGGTGTTGGTGCATATGGGGCTGCGATATTCCATTTATTTACCCATGCCTTCTTTAAAGCACTCTTGTTCCTAGGTTCAGGCTCCGTAATCCATGCGAGCAGCGACGAACAAGATATGCGAAACATGGGCGGACTTCGCACTAAAATTCCCGCAACATTTTGGATGATGACTATTGGAACACTTGCGCTTACCGGTTTTCCGTTCTTGGCCGGGTATTATTCAAAAGATATGATAATTGAAAGCGCGTTTGCAGCACATAGCAGTGTTGGTGGTTACGCATTTGCGATGGGTGTTATCGCGGCACTTATGACTTCGTTTTATTCATGGCGGCTCATATTTATGACATTCTTTGGCGAAAGCCGCGCCAGCAAGGAAGTTCAAGGCCATGTACATGAAAGCCCGCAAGTTATGCTTATCCCGTTATATGGATTGGCGGCCGGTGCTATCGCCTCCGGATTTATATTTAAAGAATATTTTGTTGGTGCCAATTACGAAGATTTCTGGGCAGGGGCGTTATTCCTTGCAGGTGAAAATGTTATGGAAGCGGCGCATCATGTACCTACATGGGTTATCGTTTCCCCGTTCGTTGCCATGGTGGTCGGATTTGCGTCCGCATACTATTTCTATATAAGGCGTCCTGAAATGCCCGGCAAATTCACCGAAACCTTCCGTTTTCTGTACGCCTTATCATTTAACAAATGGTACTTCGATGAAATCTACGACTTTTTGTTTGTCCGCCCGGCAATGAAAATCGGGCAAATATGCTGGAAATCTGGTGATGAAAATTTTATTGACCGATATGGACCAGATGGCGTTTCGGCGTTAGTCGTTAGACTGTCTGAAAAATGTAAAAAAGTACAAACGGGCTATTTATATCATTACGCTTTTGCCATGTTGATCGGGCTATCCGCGTTTGTTTCCTGGTTCGTATTGGGAGGGCAGTAAAATGGAACATTTCCCAATTCTTTCGGCTATCACCTTTTTACCGCTGCTCGGTGTGCTTATTATATTAAGTATTACAGGTGAAAAAGAAATTGTTGACCGTAATTCAAGAAATGCAGCGCTTCTGACAACTGTTGCGACATTCCTTTTTTCATTGGTGCTCTGGTTTGGTTTTGATAAAACAACCGCAAATTTCCAATTCGAAGAAAATGCCCAGTGGCTTGGCGGCGGTATAAGCTATCATATGGGTATTGATGGAATTTCGATCCTCTTTGTTTTGCTTACAACATTTATTATGCCGATTTGTATTCTATGTGGCTGGGACACGATCAAAGACCGCGTCAAGGAATATATGATTGCCTTCCTGCTTCTTGAATGTTTTATGATTGGCGTTTTCTGTACATTGGATCTGGTATTATTTTACGTATTTTTTGAAGCGGGTCTTATCCCAATGTTCCTGATCATTGGTGTATGGGGCGGTGCAAACTGCATATATGCTGCTTATAAACTGTTTCTTTATACATTGCTTGGTTCCGTGCTTATGCTTGTTGCGATGCTCTATATGTACGGGCAGGCGGGCACCACCGATATTCCTACATTGATGCAGTTTGATTTTGATCCCCATGCTCAAACATGGCTGTGGCTCGCGTTTTTTGCTTCATTTGCCGTTAAGATGCCGATGTGGCCGGTACATACCTGGCTTCCTGATGCTCACGTGCAGGCGCCGACGGCTGGCTCGGTGATACTGGCGGGTATCTTGCTTAAAATGGGTGGTTATGGTTTTCTTCGTTTCTCGCTTCCCATGTTCCCGGTTGCTTCATATGAATTTACTTGGCTCATTTTTAGTCTGTCATGTATCGCGATTATATATACGTCACTGGTTGCACTGGTTCAGACAGACATGAAAAAGCTGATTGCCTATTCATCTGTCGCACATATGGGCTTTGTGACAATTGGAATTTTCACATTCAATATTCAAGGCCTTGAAGGTGCCATAATGGTTATGTTGGCGCATGGATTTGTCGCTGCCGCGCTTTTCCTCTGTGTTGGTGTGGTTTATGATAGACTGCACACTCGTGATATAAACCGTTACGGCGGTCTGGTGAATATCATGCCACGCTATGCGCTTGTATTCATGTTCTTCACAATGGCTTCCGTTGGATTGCCCGGAACCGCAAACTTTGTAGGTGAAGTCCTGGTGCTTGTTGGAATATTTAAAGTCAGTAGCTGGGTAACATTCTTTGCTTTATTTGGTGTGATTCTCGGGGCAGCTTATATGCTTTATCTATACAGACGGGTTGTATTTGGCGAACTAACGAAAGACGATTTAAAAAATATGCTTGATCTGGAGAAACGCGAAATAATTATTTTCGCGCCGCTGGTGATATTTACGCTTTGGATGGGGGTCTATCCATCGACATTTATGGATTTTATTCATGTGTCCGTTGAAAATCTTAGTATGCAACATGAGGCCGCTATGACTGTTTATCATGCAACCCTTGAAACAGTAGCTGGAAATTAGGAGAAAAAAAGATGGCTGAACTATTCCCTAATCTTTCAATTGCATATGGCGAGATATTCCTCGCTCTTGGTGCGATGGTTCTACTTATGGTCGGTGTATTTAAAAAAGATAGTGTTAATCTGGTTAGTTGGTTATCAGTTGCCTTTATGGCTATTGCGCTCTTTTTGACCATTGGTGCCGGTGCGGAACAGCAATATACGTTCTCCAACCTATTTGTTGCTGACGGATTTACGCGTTTCATGAAAATTTTGGTTCTTGTTGCAGCGGCGCTCGCGGTAATAATGTCGCGCGAATTTTTCCGACTGGAAGGCGATAACCGTTTCGAATTTCCGGTTCTACTTGTTCTGGCGACCGTAGGCATGATGATCATGGTAAGTGCCAATGATTTAATGTCACTTTATATGGGTATCGAACTGCAAAGCCTTAGCTTGTATGTGCTTGCTGCATTTAAACGGGATAGTGAGCGCTCAACCGAAGCTGGACTTAAATATTTCGTCCTCGGAGCGTTATCTTCCGGCATTCTGCTTTATGGTTGCTCGCTTGTTTATGGTTTTATTGGGAGTACAAATTTTTCTTCTATTGCGACGGCCTTATCTAATATGGGTGACGGCAATGCGCCGATTGGTGCCGTTGTCGGGCTGGTTTTTGTTCTTGCTGGGCTTGCCTTTAAAGTTTCAGCCGTACCGTTTCACATGTGGACGCCAGATGTTTACGAAGGGTCACAAACACCCGTCACCGCATTTTTTGCGGTAGCCCCAAAGGTCGCGGCGTTGGCCTTGCTCGCGCGTACATTATATGTGCCTTTTGGTGATATGAGCGGTTCCTGGACACAGGTGATAATGTTTATGTCAATAGCGTCTATGTTGCTTGGTTCTTTCGCGGCGATTATGCAAACCAATATCAAACGATTGATGGCTTATAGTTCCATCGGACATGTCGGGTTTGCCCTTCTGGGACTTATTGCAGGCACTTCCGGCGGTTTGCGCGGGCTTATCATCTATATGACCATTTATCTGGTGATGAATGTCGGTACGTTTGTATGCATCATGTCTATGCGCAGAAAAGAAGATGGCATGGTCGAAGATATAAAGGAGCTCTCTGGATTAAGTCAAAATCATCCGGCACTTGCTCTTGCAATAAGCATTTTTATGTTTTCGCTGGCTGGCGTTCCGCCACTTGCCGGTTTCTTCGCCAAATGGTATGTGATTATTCCAATCGTTACCCAAGGTCATTTTGTCCTTGCGACCATTGCTGTTCTGGCAAGTGTGGTAGGTGCATACTACTATATCCGGATTGTTAAAGTGATGTATTTCGACGATCAGGTAGAAGGGTTCCTACCGCAAAAATCATTTCCCATGAAAATCATCGTGACATTAGCCGCCGTTCTGATTATTGCATTTATTGTCCCGCAAATATCCACTCCGATTCTGGAAAGCGCAACGGCAGCAGCCCAAGGCATGGATCCCAATTAATCATATGATTGATCAAGAAAAATTTAATTTGCCTGATGGTCATCGCCTTCAGGCATTTTTGTCTGTTGATAGCACGAACAAAGAAGCCATCCGCCAAATGGAAGCAGGGGGTGGTTCCGATGGTCTTTGGATATTATCTGATGCCCAGACCGGCGGCCGTGGGCGTCGCGGTCGCGAATGGGTGTCAAAACCGGGAAACATATATTGCTCACTCATTCATGAAGCCTCCAAAGATACCTATACTTCGTCTCAACTTTCTTTTGTAACTTCGCTTGCGGTCCGTGATACAGTGGCACAATTTACCGATGACGAATGTGCCGTAAAATGTAAATGGCCAAATGATGTCTTGGTCAATGGTCAAAAAATTTCAGGCATATTGCTTGAAACTTATTCAAAAACAGTGCCAGAACAGAATTTTGTGATCATTGGAATAGGCATCAATATCGAGCATCACCCCGATATCGCCAGTTATCCGGCAACGCACCTAAACGCTCATAGCGGAGAACATGTTGGCTCGATTAATGCATTTACAATATTAGTTGAAAAGACGGCATACTGGATCGATGTTTGGCAAAAAGAAGGATTTGAAGCCATTAGAAAAAAGTGGCTCGAAAACTGTAAGGGCTTTGGCAAAGAGATCAGAGTAAAACTACCTGATAAAGAAATTGTGGGACGTTTCATTGACCTTAACGGCGATGGCGGGCTAAAGTTGGACATGGGCGGTGAAACAAAGCTTATTCATTCAGGTGAAGTTTTTTTTGCAGATACCGCAAAAGATTAAACGAAAGAAAACATTATGCTACTTGCCATTGATGCCGGAAACACGAATATTGTTTTTGCCTTGCGGGAGAATAATCAAACTATTCATAAATGGCGTATTTCTAGTGCCGAAGGTCGAACCGCAGATGAATATATGGTTTGGCTAACTCAACTTCTTAATTTTGAAAATCTGGATGTTACGGAGATTACCGGTGCTATTATTGCGACCGTTGTTCCGCAAACCTTGTTTCCGCTACAGCTGTTGTGTCGGCGTTATTTTAACTGTGATGCACTGGTCGTTGGTGAAGATAATGTGAAACTTAATGTGCAAGTTAAATTACCAAACCCGGCGGAAGTAGGTGCAGACAGACTTGTAAATGCGATTGCGGCGCACAAACGCTACGGCGGGCCGATGATCATAATTGATTTTGGTACAGCTACCACGTTTGACGTTATCGATGATAATGGTGATTACCTTGGCGGTGTTATTTCTCCGGGTGTTAACTTATCGGTTGAAGCATTAAGCATGGCAGCGGCTAAACTTCCGCGGGTTGCGGTTGAAAAACCAGACAGGGTAATTGGCAACAGCACTGTTTCTGCTATCCAATCCGGCATTTTTTATGGCTATGTTTCAATGATAGAAGGCATGGTCGAAAGAATTACAAAAGAATATGGTGGCCCTATGAAAGTATTGGCGACGGGGGGGCTTGCTACACTCTTCAACGAAGCAACAACGATCATTGAATATGTTGATCAAGAACTCACCACATACGGATTGTTCGAAATTTATTCCGCGAACACAGATAGTAAGTAATGGATAACGATTTTAAACAGTTATTGTTTTTACCTCTCGGTGGTTCAGGTGAAATAGGTATGAACCTCAATCTATATTCCTATGATAATAATTGGATCATGGTCGATTGTGGAATTTCGTTTGCTGACGAATATTTGCCGGGCATCGATCTTATTATGCCAAAAATTGATTTCGTAGAGGGGATCCGTGATGATTTGATGGGATTAGTGCTTACCCATGCCCATGAAGATCACATTGGTGCCGTTGTTCATTTATGGCCACAGTTTCGCTGTCCTATTTATGCAACCCCGTTTACCGCCAGAATTTTACGAGCAAAATTAGCCGATTTCGGATATCTGGACCAGGCACAAGTTCATGAAGTACCTCTGGGAGGATCATTTTCATTAGGGAATTTTGACATTGAATATGTCACGTTGACCCACTCAATACCTGAGCCAAACGCGTTAAACATTAAAACGCCTCTTGGCACTATATTTCATACGGGTGACTGGAAAATTGATCCTGACCCCGTAGTAGGGATGCCGACCGACGCAAAAAGATTGATTGAAATTGGTGACGAAGGTGTACTCGCAATTGTCTGCGATTCCACAAATGTTTTTAATAAAAAGCCCTCTGGTTCTGAATTGGGTGTCAGACACAGCCTTAAAAAACTTTTAAAAAACAAGGACGGCGCAGTTTTTTGCACTACTTTTTCATCAAATGTCGCGCGGGTTGAAACGTTGGGATATGTTGCTAAAGAAACGGATCGTCACCTGTGTTTGGTTGGTCGTTCACTTAAACGAAATGTTGCTGCTGCCCGTGAATGCGGTTATTTGAAAAACTTCCCGGCAATATTAGACGAACAAGACGCTGCCCATTTACCTCGACACAAAATATTATATGTTTGCACCGGATGTCAGGGGGAAGCACGTGCTGCGCTTATGCGTATTGTTCAGGATAATAGTCGTCATGTTCATATCGCCAATGGTGACACGGTTTTATTCTCTTCAAAAATTATCCCGGGAAACGAACTGTCAATTTCGCGTATGCATAATTTGTTAATTGAAAAATCCGTTGAAATAATTACAGAAAAAGATGCTTTTGTTCACGTCTCTGGACATCCCGGACAAGAAGAATTAAAGCAAATGTATGAATGGATTAGACCGCGAATCGTTGTGCCAACTCACGGTGAGCGAAAACATTTGTTAAAACAGTCGGATTTTGCAAAGGAACTCGGTTTAAAAAAAACAATAGTCCCTAAAAACGGGGCTGTCGTGAAATTGGCACCGGAACCGACCGGGATCATTAACGAAGTACCATCGGGAAGAGTGGCACTTGATGGAGGTATGTTGATAGCCGATGATGATATGGCCATTATCGAAAGAAGACGCGCTATGTTTAATGGCGTCTTAGTGATAAATGCAATTATGGGCTCCGGTACTATCTTAAAAGCACCGCTCGTGATTACATGCTTTGGCCTACCAAATGAGGGAAACAAGAGGTTAGAAAAATTTATTGAAGAAAAACTGCATGAAGCTCTTGATCTTGCCTCTAAAAAACGAACAACAGACGATCATGTCTTGGAAGAATTGATAAGGGCAACTGGCCGAAAGGCCGCGAAGCAGTTCACGGGCAAAGAAACAGGGCCTGTTACCAGCGTGACATTAACAAGGATAAACCAAAAATGATCGAAAAATTAAATCATGTTGCAATAGCGGTGCCTGATATTGAAAAAGCGAGTGATCTTTACCGAGATGTTTTAGGGGCTGAGGTTACAGAAGCGGTTGATTTACCTGATCACGGGGTGACGGTAGTGTTTGTCAATTTACAAAATACGAAAATTGAACTCTTGCAACCTTTTGGGGATAGCTCACCTATAATATCGTTCCTAAACAAAAACTCTGCTGGCGGCGTCCACCATTTGTGTTATGAAGTGAAGGATATAATCGCCGCGCGTGATAAGCTTACCGTTAAAGGTATGAGAGTTTTGGGATCAGGCAACCCAGCAACCGGGGCGCACGGTAAACCGGTATTATTTCTTCACCCAAGGGATTTCTGTGGTACATTAATCGAATTAGAACAGGTTTAAAGGTTAGGATTATGAACTATATTGGATATAGCGTTACGTTTTTTGTTTCCTGGTGGTTATTTTTGTTTATGGTTTTGCCGATCGGCGTGACAACCCATAGTGAAACCGACGAAGAAATAACCGATGGAATTGAGGTCGGGTCACCGGTTCATGCTAATATCAAACAAAAAATGCTCATTACGTCAGGTATCACAATTGTCTTTATGGTTCTTGTGACGCTTATTGATTATTTTGACCTGATTTCGATCAAGTGATTAATAACAAAAATAAATGAAACATAAAAAAAGCAAGGTAAAAACCTTGCTTTTTTTGGTGTAGTGATCAATGACCTTATTTTTTTATATATTGTCTTAAGAGTTTCCTCGCTCCCAAACTTGGGTCTCACTAATGAGTGTAAATCTAGTCGAGAGAATTGCCGCTGTCACGTTAATAATTAACCATTTGTAATAATTTTGTAACATGTTGTAATTTTGCCACATATTGATCTTATAAGGCTACTTAATTTAAGATGATATTCAGGAGATTCTAATATGCGTTCTATTCTAATATTTTTGATTGTTGCCGGGTTTATAAGAACAACTACATTTGTGTTTGGCCAGGAAGACAATAGGGAGAGAATAATTTTAGTAACGCCCGGTGACTGTTTGATTTTGAATAAACATGTCCCGGATGCGGATGTTAAATTTAAGCCAGATGTTGATGTTAGAGGGAATAAAACTGTCCCGGCTGAAATTGGTAATAAAGATGTTCTTGGTCTTGATGGCAAAGGCTATACGTTCTACATGACGCACGATGCCTTAAAGGATAATGAAATTGCCGCCGCAAGGGGTCTTAGTGGTTCAGAAGAGGGGAAAATCATTCTTGGCAGCGTCACTGTAAAGAACGGTGATATACTTTGGAATGGATCATCTTTAAAGGCGGCGGATAGAGACCGGATATTTATGTTATGTGAAGAAGATAGACGTCAAAAAAGAAGACCTATATACAAAAGATAATTGCAGTAAATCAAACCTTTGCTATAAAACAACTATGTCAATTTTTAATTTATTATTTTTCAAGGTTTAACATGCGTCTTTCACAATATTTTATCCCAACAATAAAAGAAAACCCGTCAGAGGCGCAGATTGTTTCTCACCGTTTGATGTTACGCGCCGGAATGATCCGACAATCAAGTGCGGGTATCTATATTTGGTTGCCGACGGGCCTTCGTGTTTTAAATAAAATCGCCGATATAGTGCGCGAAGAACAGGACCGTGCAGGGGCTAATGAACTTTTGATGCCAACCATTCAACCTGCGGAACTTTGGCAGGAAAGTGGACGGTATGATGCATACGGTAAAGAAATGTTGCGCATAACAGATCGTCACGACCGTGAAATGCTTTACGGGCCTACGAACGAAGAAATGATTACTGATTTATTTAGGAACAGCATAAAAACGTATAAAAACTTGCCTCTCAGTCTTTACCACATTCAGTGGAAGTTCCGCGATGAAGTCCGTCCGCGATTTGGTATAATGCGTGGGCGAGAATTTTTAATGAAAGATAATTATTCTTTTGACCTTGATTTTGAAGGTGCTAAAGCGTCCTACAATAAAATGTATGTTGCTTATCTTCGCACATTTGCGCGCCTTGGTCTTGTTGCGATACCGGTTCGGGCTGATGCGGGGGCCATTGGCGGGGATTTAAGCCACGAATTTCAAATCCTTGCTGATACAGGTGAAAGCACACTTTATTATGACAAGGGTATAGAAAGTTTTGATTTGGCGAGCTTAACCGGTGATATTGACGATGAGACGGTGGCTAAGCTTCAAAGTTATTATGCTATGGAGGAAGAAAAACATGACGCAGATAATTGCCCAGTCCCCGTAGAAGGTTTGAAAACAGCAAAAGGTATAGAGGTCGGGCATATTTTCTACTTTGGCACCAAGTATTCTGAAAGTATGGGTGCTAAAGTGGCAGGTCCGGACGGCAAAGAAGTTCCGGTGGAAATGGGATCATACGGGATCGGTGTGTCGCGGCTGGTCGGAGCTCTTATTGAAGCAAACCACGATGACAATGGCATTATCTGGCCGGAAGTTGTAGCGCCTTATAAAGTGGGCCTTATAAACTTAAGGGCGAAAGACGAAAACTGTACCGCTGCTTGTGATGCACTATATAACAAACTACTCTCTGCCGATATTGAAGTGCTGTATGATGACCGTGATGCCGGTGCGGGTGCAAAGTTCGCTGATATGGATCTAATCGGCCTCCCGTGGCAAATTATTGTAGGTCCAAAAGGAATAGAAAAAGGTATTCTCGAATTTAAGAATCGCCGATCTGGGGAAAGAGTAGAACTTACCGAAAATGAGCTTCTCGTTAAATTAGGATAGTATATGTTCAGAAGTTATGAGTGGAAGGTTGCCCTTAAATATTTAAGTGTAAAAGGACATGACGGTTTTGTTACCGTGATTGCTCTTTTTTCTCTGTTCGGTATATTTTTAGGTGTCGGGGCACTTGTCGTTACCATGTCTGTAATGGGCGGATTTCGTGAAGAGCTCCTTGGCAAGGTTATCGGATTTAATGGTCATGTACTCTATCAACCCTTTGGTGGTAAAATGCCAGACTATGATCAAGCCGCTTTGGAAATTAGCACCGTCCGTAACGTCGTAAAAGTCAGGCCGATACTTGAAGGTCAGGCGATGGCTATGATGGGGGATAACGGAACTTTTGCATTGGTTCGTGGTATCAAAGCAGAAGACCTCAAGTCGCAGGACCTGGTTGCTTCAAATATTGTGTTGGGAAGTTTAGATGAGTTTGGCACGGGCGATAACGATATCGTAATTGGACAGCGCCTTGCCGAAAAATACGGCTTGGAAATAGGTAGCGATATAACTCTAATGTCACCAAAGGGCCGGATTACGGCGTTTGGAATGGTACCTCGAATTCAGCAATTTACAGTGGTCGCTATCTTCGAAGTAGGGGAATTTAACTATGATAGCAGTTATTTCTTTGTGCCGCTTGCCGCGGCCCAAACATATTTTCAATATGGCGATCAAGTAGCTGCGCTTGAAGTAACACTTGAACATGCTGACTTGGTTAACGAAACTTATCCCGAACTTTCAGCGCGGATTGCGGACGCCGGTCTTGCGGGGCGTGTAGTGGACTGGCAACAATTGAATAGGTCGTTTTTTAACGCATTGGAGATTGAGAAAAATGCTATGTTCATCATTTTATCCCTTATTATATTGGTGGCGGTATTTAACGTAATATCCACAATGATCATGTTGGTTAAAAGTAAAACCCGTGACATTGCCGTGCTAAGAACTATGGGTGCATCACGGACGTCTATTACCCGCATCTTCTTTATTATTGGCTCTAGCATCGGCTTTTTAGGAACATTCCTCGGTGTTGCAGGGGGGATATATCTCGCCAACAATCTCCAATGGGTTTCTGATATAATTGAAGCAATGACGGGTGCTACAATCTGGGACGCGGAAACGCGGTTTATAACTGAAATACCGTCCACTGTTGATAATATGGAAGTACTGGCTGTTGCGGTAGTTTCATTAACACTTTCATTGCTCGCAACTATTTTTCCCGCCCTTCGGGCCGCAAACACTGATCCGGTAAAGGCCCTGAAATATGAGTAAAATTGTTGAATTAAGCGACATTCATAAAAGTTTTACCCAAGGGGAACATCGTTTAGATATTCTAAAAGGTATCACCTTGGATATAAAAAATGGTGAAGTTGTTGCCCTTGTCGGGGCTTCGGGCGCAGGAAAATCAACATTACTTCATATTATGGGGTTATTGGAACGTGCTGATCGCGGTGATGTTCTCATGTCGGGAATTCCAACAAAAGATTTATCAGACATTAAAAGAACACGAATAAGAAGGTTTGAAATCGGGTTTGTTTATCAGTTTCATAATTTGTTGCCGGAATTTACAGCGGTCGAGAATGTTATAATGCCTCAACTGATCGCTGGAGTGTCAAAAGGTAAAGCCAGAGAACGGGGCGAGGAATTGCTTGAAAAAATGGGACTTAAAGATAGAATTTCCCATCGTCCGTCAGAACTTTCTGGTGGTGAACAGCAAAGGGTGGCGATCGCCAGAAGCCTTGCTAATCGCCCCAGGCTTATATTGGCTGACGAACCAACGGGTAATCTTGATGAGAAAACGGGGAATGGTGTTATGGATTTATTATTGGAATTGTCCCGCGAAGAGGGCATATCAGCACTTATTGCGACACATAACATCAATATAGCTAACAGGATGGACCGTACCATTACTTTAAAAGATGGGGTAGTATTAAATAGTATCTAAATAATCATGTAAAATAGGGGAGTGTGATGATCATAAGTAAATTAGGCCCTTCGACGACATTTTTAATGATGTTTATGGTATTGCTCATGCGCTAGCAACGAAGCTATTGAGACATCGATGATTGAACCGGCGGCTCAAAATATGGACGCTCGTTCTAATATAATCGTCGTGCCGGTTTTGACAGGGAAGGAAATTGAATGTTTAATTTCGAAGATATTAATTATGTCGCAGTTTTAATTGCGGCAGTAGCAAAATTTATTGTTTCGGGGCTATGGTTTTCTAAATTTCTTTTCGCGAAAGATTGGCTCATTGAAACAAAATTAAAAATTGAAGATTTAGGCAGTCCAAGAAATGCTATGATAATTGCTTTCCTCTCTAATTTATTGTTTGCATTTACGCTTGCTATGATACTATCGGTTATCAACGTGGATTTACGAACAAGTCTTGGCTTTGCTGTTATAATGGCAATTGGGGTCACTGCCGCACAAACGGCTCCTTCCTTTGCGTTTGAAGGCCGGTCATTAAGACTTTATTTGATTTATGCGTCACAATATGTCGTTGAATTTATCACCGTAACACTGATTTTAATACTAATGTAAAAAATTAAATAATTAACATAACCTATGAAAAATAAACAATTTATTCATCTCAGATTGCATTCAGCTTATTCTCTCGCGGAAGGTGCGGTGCAGATCAAGGATCTCGCGAAATTATGTGTTGGCAACAACATGCCGGCTGTCGCGGTGACAGATACTAATAATATGTTTGGTGCTTTGGATGCGTCGCTAAATCTACCTGCCGAAGGTATCCAGCCGATTATCGGATGTACACTCGCCATAAGCCATAATTCTGGCGAAGATAGTATCAGTCAAAAATTACCTGAACCGGGATGGTTGGTGCTGCTCGCGCAGTCGCAAGAAGGCTATAATAATTTGATGGTTCTGGTGAGCAAGGCGCATCTGGAGTCTGACAGAACAGAAACACCGCAAATATTGATAAAGGATTTGGAAGGCCACACAAGCGATCTCATTTGTTTAACCGGTGGCGTTAATGGTCCGATCGGTAAATTTTTACAGGATGATAACCCACAGGAAGCGGAGAAGTGTCTCAATTACCTAAGCAGCATTTTCCCGGGTCGCCTTTACATGGAAATTGGCCGCCACAAACTCAATATCGAAAACTTATATGAAGGCATATTTATCGACTTTGCCTATAAGCATAATATACCATTAGTTGCGACGAACCAGGTGTTCTTTTCGAACCGTAAAATGTACGAGGCACATGACGCTTTACTTTGTATTGCGGGAGGAAATTATGTGGAACAAAAGGATCGCCGTAAAGAAACGCCGGAGCATTATTTTAAATCTTCTTTGGAAATGGCCAAGCTTTTTAAAGATATTCCCGAAGCTATTGATAATACGGTTGTTATTGCACAGAGATGTGCATTCAAAGTGCCGACAATTGACCCGATTTTGCCCAATTTCACCATTGATGAAAATATGGACGAGGCGGAAAGCCTAAAAAAAGTCGCCAAAGAAGGACTGGATGAAAGATTAAATCGTCACGTCTATGCTGAAGGCGATGATAAAGAGAAAAGAGCTGAGTTAGCGAAACCTTATTACGATCGGCTTGATTATGAGCTTAATATCATTATCAATATGGAGTTTCCGGGCTACTTCCTGATCGTTGCGGATTTTATACAGTGGTCAAAGGATAATGACATTCCTGTTGGGCCGGGTCGTGGGTCTGGTGCCGGTTCTGTTGTAGCTTGGGCCTTAAAAATAACAGATCTTGATCCATTACAATTTGGCCTTCTCTTCGAACGGTTTTTAAACCCTGAGCGTGTTTCTATGCCTGACTTCGATATCGACTTTTGCCAAGATAAACGTGAGCTGGTCATCAAATATGTGCAGGACAAATATGGCCACGACCAAGTTGCGCAAATTATCACTTTCGGTAAATTGCAGGCACGGGCCGTGGTGCGGGATGTTGGTCGTGTGTTACAGCTGCCATATGGTCAGGTGGATAGACTTTCTAAACTTATACCAAGTAATCCGGCAAATCCAATGAGCTTGGGTGAGGCCATTGAAAGTGAAAAGAGAATAAGAGAGGAAATCAAGACCGATCCAAACACTTCCCGCTTGATTGATATCGCCCTTCAGCTTGAAGGATTATTTCGTCATGCCTCTACCCATGCGGCAGGTGTGGTAATAGGTGATAGACCGCTTGACCAACTGGTTCCTTTATACCGTGACCCGAGGTCAGACATGCCGGTTACCCAATATAATATGAAATATGTCGAACAGGCCGGCCTTGTTAAGTTTGATTTTCTAGGTCTTAAAACGCTAACTGTTCTTAAGAAAGCTGTGGAATATATACTCGAGCGTGATATCGAAATCGATATTGAAAATGTTCAGCTTGATGATCAATCTTCCTATGATTTGATGTGCAGCGGCAACACGGTCGGCATTTTTCAACTGGAAAGTTCCGGAATGCAAAGCGTTCTGATGAATTTGAAGCCGGACATGTTTGAAGACATTATCGCGGTGGTCGCACTTTACCGACCCGGACCAATGGATAATATACCGCGCTATATTTCATGTAAACATGGTGAAGAAGAGCCGGACTATCTTCATCCACTTTTGGAAGAAATTCTGACAGAAACTTACGGAGTGATTATCTATCAGGAACAAGTGATGCAAATAGCGCAAATTCTTGCTGACTATACCTTGGGGGATGCGGATCTGCTTCGCCGCGCAATGGGTAAAAAGATCGCCTCTGAAATGGATAGTCAACGGGTGCGGTTCCAGGATGGCGCGAACAAAAAAGGTGTCGATGCTAAACAAGCAGCGGGTATATTCGACCAAGTTGCGAAATTTGCGGGATACGGATTTAATAAAAGTCATGCGGCGGCCTACGCATTGGTTTCCTATCATACAGCATATTTAAAAGCGAATTACACCGTGGAATTTATGGCGGCGATCATGACGCTTGATTTAACAAATACCGACAAACTTCACATATTTAAGCAGGAACTCGTAAACTTAAATGTTCCAATCCTTCCACCAGATATCAACAAATCACAAGTAGAGTTTTCGGCAGAAATTATCGAAGGTGAAAAAGATGACGACAAAATAGGTGGCGCGATGAGTGATGGTCAATTGCGCGGAGTTAGATACGGTCTGGCAGGATTGAAAAATGTTGGTGTTGCCGCTATGGAAGGATTAGTAGCGGAAAGGCAACAAAATGGTCCGTTCAAAGACCTTTCTGATTTTAGTAACCGCGTAGACACAAGGCAGATTAATAAGCGCGCTCTCGAGAATTTAATCAAGGCTGGTGCATTTGACAGCATTAATCTCAACCGCGCACAGCTTTATAGCGGTGTCGAAATGTTATTAAGGCAAATGGGTTTGGCCACGCAGGAGCGAAATTCAAACCAAGTAAGTCTTTTTAACGATCAGGTTGACAATCAGGCCATTATACTTGCTGATGTAAATGACTGGGATCTCATTGAAAGATTGAAATGTGAGCAGGAAGCTGTCGGGTTTTATCTGTCTGCTCATCCGCTCGATGCCTATAAGAGCATTCTTGCGCGCCAAAAAGTCGTGCCTAGCACCGAAATAGCAGACAGGGCAGCGGGTAGGGGCGGTCATATTCGCCTTGCAGGCACTATTCAGGGCATAAGGCGGATGAAATCCAAGCGCGGAAATGCTTATGCATTTCTGAGTTTGTCTGATGTATTTGGTAGTTTTGAAGTGACTTTGTTCTCGGAAATTCTAGAAGCCGCTGACGATTATTTGGATAATGGCAATTCGGTCATAATTGGTGCTGAAGTGAAGCATAGTGACGATGGGGCACTTCGGATCACCGCTCAAAGCCTTGAAACGATAGATAATGTCGCGCTGCGAACAGGAACCGGTTTGGATGTGTATCTTAGGGATACAGAAAATCTGGACACGATCAAAGAGATCCTGAACAATCACAAAAATGGTCGCGGACGGGTTACATTTAAAATTAATTTGAAACAAATATCTGGCAGCAATTTACCAGAATGTGATGTTGATGTTGAGTTAAAGGATAAATATAAAATTTCTCCGGCCATTCGAAACGCAGTGGCGTCCTTAAAAGGGGTAATTGAGGCTAAAGAAATTTAAATGGGTGATAAAGCGGTTCTCATCGATTCAGCGACCATTCTGGTGATCAGAGATTCCGAAACGTCGGGTACATTAGAAGTATTGATGGTCAAACGCCATCCCGATATTGATTTTGCCGGCGGTGCTTATGTTTTTCCCGGTGGGAAAGTTGATGAAGCTGATTTAAAATTAAATAAGGGCGTAAATTTTGACCAAAGTGGGTTTGAAGGACTGGTTTATACTGCCTTTCGGGAAGTATTTGAAGAATCGGGTCTTATACTTGGTTCCGCAAACGCAGCAGAAAAATATAGAGACAGTTTGTTATCAGATCAGATCTCACTGCGCGACGTCATCAAGAATGCTAATGTAGATTTTGATCTGGAACATATAATCCCGTTCGCAAGGTGGATAACGCCAGAATTTTATCCGAAAAGATTTGATACCAGATTTTTTCTGGCGAAAGCCCCACAAGGACAGGAAGCAAGTCCGGATTATCAGGAAATTGTAGAAACGAGCTGGGTTAAGCCATTAGAATTTATAGAAAATTTCAAAGAAAAAATAATGTTTCCTACGCTGATGAACTTAAAATTATTAGGGCAAGCGTCATCTGTCGAACAGGCTTTCGAGCAGGCAAGAAAAAGAAAAATTATAACTATTGAGCCAAAAATAGTAAATGGCGTCCGTATGATTAATACTGACGCTGGCTACGGTGACCTAGACCAAACCAAAATGCATTCTGGCTTTAAATCAGATATGTAAAATTATTTTCACGATTTTTTTAAAAAGTCCTTGATATCCCTATTGTCGCAGTGTATTACCCGCTTACTTTCACATGCGGGTGTTTGTTAGTCCCCTACATATTGGGATCGACACACCGGTGTTCTTAATGAACTCAGAACCCGCAGAGGATTAACCGGAAAAGGAATATTATTATGGCTATGCCTACATTTACTATGCGCGAGCTTTTGGAAGCTGGCGTTCACTTTGGACATCAAAAACATCGCTGGAATCCACGCATGGATGACTATATCTTTGGTGTTAAAAACAAAGTTCACATTATTAATCTATCAATTACTGTGCCGCTATTACATCGGGCATTAGAGCAAATTAGAGACGTAACCGCTGCTGGTGGTCGTGTTCTTTTTGTTGGCACCAAGCGGCAGGCGTCTGGTCCAATTGCCGAAGCTGCTAAAAGATGTGGTCAATATTACGTAAATCATCGTTGGCTTGGTGGAATGCTCACAAACTGGGAAACAATTTCAAACTCAATTAAGCGTTTGAATGTTCTTGATGAAAAACTTTCCGGCGATCTAACAGGTACTACCAAAAAAGAAACACTGCAGATGACGCGCGAACGTGACAAACTTGAGCGGTCGTTGGGTGGTATTAAGGAAATGGGTGGAATTCCAAGCGCCATATTTGTTATTGATACAAACAAAGAGGAGTTAGCAATTGCAGAAGCAAAGAAGCTAGGCATCCCTGTTGTTGCAATTTTGGATACAAACTGTAATCCGGAAAATATTGATTTTCCTGTACCCGGTAATGATGATGCGACACGCGCCATTGGTCTTTACTGTAACTTGGTGGCAGACGCCGTTCTCGATGGCATTCAACAAGAATTATCAGCCCAAGGTGTCGACATTGGATCCGGTGATGCACCGGTTGAAGCATTACCAGAAGAAGTGGTAGCAGATACTCCAGTTGTTGAAGAAGCCGTGGTTGAGGAAGTAGCAGTTGAAGAAGCTCCGGTTGTAGAGAAAAGACCGGCGGCGAAGAAAGCTCCTGCGACTAAGAAAGCTCCCGCAGCCAAGAAAGCCCCTGCGACTAAGAAAGCTCCCGCAGCCAAGAAGGCTCCTGCGGCTAAAAAAACTACGCCTGCAAAGAAAGCGGCTGCTAAAGAAACAACTGAAGAGAAATCTTCTTAATTATTACTTAGGACAAGGAAAAAATAATGGCGAAAATAACTGCCGCTCTTGTTAAAGAACTGCGCGATAAAAGTGGCGCAGGGATGATGGATTGCAAAAATGCGCTAACAGAGAATGATGGTGACATTGAAGCTTCTATGGATTGGCTTCGTCAAAAAGGAATTTCGAAGGCCGAGAAAAAATCTGGCCGTGTTGCTGCTGAGGGTTTGGTGGCTGTTGCTGCTAAAGGTGATGCCGCCGTCGCTGTAGAGGTGAACTCCGAAACAGATTTTGTTGCGCGTAATGATCAATTTCAAGCACTGGTAAACGGCGTAGCTGACGTTGCATTAGAAAACGATGGCGATTACGAAGCCACTAAATTATCGACATACGGCGGCGCATCGCATGATGTTGAAGCTGAAATTCGTGAAGCTGTCGGCACAATTGGCGAAAACATGAATTTCCGTCGTTCTGTGGGCCTTCGCGTTGGTAATGGTGTTGTTTCAACCTATATCCATAATGCCGTTGCACCAGGCCTTGGGAAATTAGCAGTGTTGGTTGCCCTGGAATCAGAAGCACCAACCGACCAGCTCGAAATTCTCGGTAAACAATTGGCAATGCATGTAGCCGCGATTAATCCACAAGCCATGACTGTAGAAGATATGTCTGAAGATGCCGTAGAACGTGAAAAAACTATTCTGATTGAACAGGCACGCGAATCTGGCAAACCGGATAATATCATTGAAAAAATGATCGTTGGTCGTATGAATAAATTTTATCAAGAAGTTGTTTTCGTCGAACAAACTTTTGTTATTGATGGAGAAACAAAGGTTTCGAAAGTAATTGAAAATGCAGCGAAAGAAGCTGGAACCGAAATCAAGCTTGCTGGTTATGCAAGACTTGAACTAGGTGAAGGTATCGAAAAAGAAGAAGATGATTTCGCTGCGGAGGTTGCCGCAGCAGTTAGCAGTTAAATTAAGCTTAATTACGGGCTCAATTACGGTTTTATGAATGGTGTAAGCGTATTTGGGCCCGAATTGTATGTAACGTCCAAATTTTTATAAAAACGTATTGGACATATGGCTCAAGCTAGAGCAAAGTACACATAATAAAATCGGGAGATAATTTTACATGACCAATGATCATCAATACAAACGTGTTTTACTGAAGTTGTCAGGTGAAGCTTTGATGGGTGATCAAGATTATGGTATTTCTCCGGATGTGGTTAAGCGGGTCGCTGAGGAAATAAAAAATGTTGTTCAAATGGGGATCGAAGTATGCCTTGTTGTGGGAGCAGGTAATATATTTCGGGGTATGACCGGGGTTGCAAGTGGGTTCGACAGGACATCAGCAGATCATATGGGTATGTTGGCGACGGTGATGAATTCTCTAGCGATGCAAAACGCACTTGAGCAAATTGGAATTGACACTCGGGTACAGTCTGCATTTCCAATTGCATCCGTATGTGAGCCTTATATTCGCCGAAAAGCGATAAGACATATGGAAAAAGGACGTGTTGTCGTATTTGCGGCTGGCACAGGGAACCCGTTTTTTACGACCGATAGCGCGGCGGCGCTTCGTGCTGCGGAAATGGGATGCGACGCAATATTGAAGGGTACACAGGTAGATGGTGTCTATAATGCAGACCCAAAAGTTGACCCAAACGCTATAAAATATGATACATTAACATATATGGATGTATTGAAAAACGATCTTAAGGTTATGGATGCGTCTGCAATATCTTTGGCACGCGAAAATGATATACCTATTTTAGTATTTTCTATACATGAACACGGTAACTTTGCAAACGTGCTAAAAGGCTCAGGCTCGCATACAAAGATTTGCAAATAATATATAAAAAACGAAAAGTAGGAGTGGTAAAATGTCATCTGATTTGGACTTAGCAGACATTAAACGCAGGATGAACGGGGCACTTGAAAATTTAAAAAGCGAATTTACGGGGCTGAGAACGGGTCGTGCATCCGTGAATTTATTGGATCCTGTAATGGTAGATGCTTACGGCGCACAAATGCCGGTAAATCAGGTGGGAACGGTTTCCACTCCGGAACCAAGACTAATCAGTGTTCATATTTGGGATAAGGGGCTTGTTGCTTCAGTGGAAAAAGCAATACGTAATTCAGGTATAGGGCTTAATCCTATAGTTGATGGTGACACCCTACGTATTCCTATCCCGGAGCTCAACGAAGAACGTCGGATAGAGCTTACGAAGCTTGCTAAAAATTATTCTGAACAATCTAAAATAGCCGTGAGAAACGTTAGACGTGACGGTATGGAAACCATTAAAAATATGGAAAAAGACGGTAACATTAGTCAAGATGAGCAAAAAATGTTTGGCGAAGATATTCAAGAACTAACAGATGAAGCAGTTAAAAATATCGATGAAGTCACGGCGTCAAAAGAAGCAGAAATCATGCAGGTGTAAGCTGAACATGTTGTTGGTAGACAATAAAATTGAAAATAATGCTGAGCAATCAAAAAACCCTCTTCGTCATATTGCTATCATCATGGATGGCAATGGCCGCTGGGCAAAATCCCGCCGTCTTCCCAAATTTGCGGGACACAAAAAAGGTGCTGATGCTGTAAGGGGGGTTGTTGAAACCTGTGCCAACATGGATGTTAAGTATTTAACGCTATATGCATTTTCCTCTGAAAATTGGAAAAGGCCGGTTGAAGAAGTAAATGACCTGATGGGTCTTCTTAAAATATATCTTACTAAAGAAATCGAGGAACTCCATCAAAAAAACATTAAAATCAGCTTTATCGGAAGTAGAGAGCGCCTCAGCAAAAATATAATTAGATTACTCGAAGACGCCGAAGAAAAGACCCGCAAAAACAAAAAACTCGAATTGATCTTGGCCCTTAACTATGGCGGGCAGGAAGAGATCGTTCATGCGGCTCGCTGTCTAGCGAAAAAAGTTGAGATGGGTGAATTGGATATTGAAAATATTGACGAAAAACAATTTTCACGAAGTCTGTACACTGGGGATATCCCTGAACCGGACTTGATCATTCGTACCAGTGGTGAGCAACGCCTCAGTAATTTTATGCTCTGGCAAGCTGCATATGCGGAATTTGTATTTCAGGACGTTCTATGGCCTGACTATACGGAACAGTCACTATGTAGTGCCATAGATGAGTATCACAAAAGAGATAGGCGCTATGGTGCAAGACCATAAAAAAAGTAATTTACTAATGCGGATAATTTCTGCGTTAGTAATGCTTCCAATTGCAATTTACATAATATTAAACGGTGGTCTTATCTATTTTGTCCTCATTAGCCTTCTGACGGTTCTGATTTTATTTGAATGGAACGGTATTTGTGAAAATAAATCATTGTCGGTCGTTTTTTGGATGCAGGCAATCTGTAGTATACTTTTGATGTTGCAGGTAATTTGGGGCAGCCCTTATATATTTCTTTCCTCTATAAGCAGTCTGGTGACCATTATAGCCGCAGCCTACCTTGTGAATGCGAAGATAGGATGGGCTGTTCTTGGTTTTACTTACGCTGTAGTTCCTTCAATTTCATTTTTGCTACTCTATGAAGATGCGGGTGGTGAAGTTGTTTTGTGGATGATGATTGTTATTTGGTCTATGGATACTGGGGCTTATTTTGCTGGAAAAAACATCGGTGGCCCCAAGATGTCACCAAAAATAAGTCCAAACAAAACATGGTCAGGGCTAATCGGTGGAACTATTACAGCGATGGTAACGGGTTATCTTTATGCTTATTTTGTGAGAGACTATAACATCCTGTTATTTGAAAGTGCCTCAATTCTGCTCATTTTAAGTGGTTTGTTTGCAATATTGAGCCAATTAGGCGATCTGGCCGAGTCTGCGTTGAAACGTAAGTTCGATGTTAAAGATTCAGGTGCGCTTATTCCGGGTCATGGCGGCATTATGGACCGTGTTGACGGAGTGTTATTTGTTGCACCAGCGGTTGTGCTAGCAGTGTATTTGCTATATGTGTGATGTTTGAAAAATAAGTAGTTGATATGAATATAGGTTTACCTGAAATTAAATGCGTTGATTTAGCTGGTAGCTCAAATCTTAAGGAAGTCACAATCCTTGGTTCAACAGGGTCAATTGGGTGTAATACGCTTGATTTAATCGAACGAGACAAGGAACGCTATAATATATTGGCGTTGACTGCATATCGGAATGTTGAAAAACTGGCCACTCAAGCCATTGAGTTTAATGCAAAAATGGCCGTTATCGCTGATGAGACATTGTTTGGGGATCTGTGCACGGCTCTGCAAGGTACCGGGATTAAAGCCGCTGCGGGTGAAAGTGCTTTGACAGAAGCAGCAAGCATGCCCGCAGATTGGGTAATGTCTTCGATTGTAGGTGCCGCAGGATTAAAACCTACCTTAACAGCTATCCGAAGAGGGGCAACTGTTGCACTAGCAAACAAAGAATGTCTTGTTTGTGCTGGTGAATTTATGATGGACCAGGTGAAGGAATTTGGCGCAACAATTTTACCGATAGATTCAGAACATAATGCTATTTTTCAGATATTTGATTTTGATAACCCCACGACCGTTGAAAAAATAAGTCTCACTGCTTCAGGCGGGCCGTTTCTGAAGACCAATATTGATGAAATGGAGTTAATTAAACCTGAGCAAGCAGTTAAACATCCAAATTGGTCGATGGGTGCCAAGATATCTGTCGATAGTGCGACAATGATGAATAAAGGCCTGGAATTAATCGAGGCTTACTATTTGTTTCCTGTTGAGAAAGAACAGTTGGAAATAATTGTTCACCCAGAATCCATCATCCATAGTATGGTAACGTATATGGATGGCTCGGTCCTTGCGCAGCTTGGCAGCCCGGATATGAGAATACCAATTTCGCACGGCTTGGCGTGGCCCAAAAGGATGGAGACGCCGGCAAAAAAACTTGACCTTACGGATGTTGGCAAACTGCATTTCTTTAAGCCGGATGAGGAACGTTTTCCGGCTCTAAATATTACACGAGAAGTATTGCAAAAAGGAGGAAGTGCGCCTACTATCCTCAACGCTTCAAATGAAGTCGCCGTTTATGCTTTCCTTGAAGGGAAAATTGGGTTCCTGGATATTGCTAAGATAGTAGAGGAAACTTTAAATAAGATCGACTTTCATAACATGACTTGTCTGAATGACGTTCACGATGTGGATGAGAACGCCAGAAGAGTTTCGAATGAGTCGGTAACAGGAAAAATAAAATAATATGGAAACTATATTTTCAATCGTCCAAACAGTGGCGGCTTTTCTTACTGTTCTTACGGTACTCGTTTTTGTACATGAATGGGGTCACTATATTGTAGCGCGTATTAACGGTGTACGCGTGGACGTATTTTCTATTGGGTTTGGCCCTGAAATATGGGGTTTTAATGATAAAAACGGTACGCGCTGGAAATTTAGTTGGATACCGCTTGGCGGCTACGTTAAATTTTTTGGCGATCAGGACGCTGCCAGCACACCGGGTGCAAATTTACCGAAAATGAGTGAAGAAGAAAAATCTGTCGCGTTTCATTATAAAAAGCTTCATCAGAGAGCAGCCATCGTATTTGCCGGGCCAGCAGTGAATTTCTTATTTGCTATTTTAATTATAGCGGGAATGTTTTTTACCTATGGCAGAATGGTTTTTTCCCCTGTTGTTGGTGATGTAATTGAAGACGGGGCTGCGGCTGAAGCCGGGATACAAATTGGTGATAGGATTATTTCAATTGATGGTGAAGACGTATCAAACTTCAGAGAAATAAGAGAACATCTACTGTTTAAAGTAGAGGATAATGTTAATATCGTAATCCTGAGAAACTCTGAAACACTAAATTTAAACTTTACCCTGGCCGTTGTTGATGATGAAGACATATTGGGCCAACCTACTAAAGTAAGACAAATTGGGATAAGAAACGATCCTGAGCAAAGAGAATTAATTAAATACGGATTTTTTAATGCGTTTTGGCAAGCAACCATTGAAACTAAGAATTTGACACTACGTAATCTACAAGGTCTTGGGCAAATAATTGCTGGTGATCGATCTGCTAAGGAGCTTGGTGGCCCCATTACTATTGCGCGTGTGGCTGGTAAAACAGCCGAATATGGAATTGTCTCTCTTATTAATTTTGCCGCCCTAATTTCTATTGGATTAGGTTTGATAAATCTATTCCCCATCCCGATGCTGGATGGTGGACATTTGCTTTATTATGCTATAGAGGCTGTCATGCGACGAAAAATGAGTGATAGCGCACAAGAATTTGGTTTTAAGATAGGTCTGGCTGTAGTATTAAGTCTGATGGTTTTTGTGACATTTAACGATATTGTAAAATTTGGTTAATTAATCGAATATTTGATGGATAAGTAAGGTAAAGCTTAGTGATATTGAATAAAAATAAGTTTATGACATTTTGTATATTTATATCCGTTATGGTTATGCAAATCTTTATGATTGGGTTTGGTCAGGCACAGGAAACAGTTGATGAAACGATTGAAGGTATTGTAATTACCGGCATAGAAATATCGGGAAATATAAGAATTGAAGAAAGCACGATACAGTCTTATTTGAATCTAAATATCGGCGATACTTATACTGATCTATCAGGCGATACTTCACTCAAAAGATTGTATGGGACAGGGTTATTCTCCGACGTAGATGTCGGGCGAAGGGGCACCATACTGGTGGTGGAAGTTGCAGAAAACCCTATTATCAACAGAATTGTTTTTGAAGGAAATAAATTTAAGGACGATGATGATTTATATGAGGAAATTCAATTGCGTCCGCGTGTTGTTTTTTCTCGCGCTAAAGTGCGGGCAGATGTTGCTCGCCTGCTCGAAGTTTATCGCCGTGGTGGACGGTTTGCTGCCGCTATTGAGCCGAAGGTTATTCAACTGGATCAAAATCGTGTCAACCTGGTTTTTGAAATATCCGAGGGTGCCAAAAGTACCATCGGTAAAATTAATTTTATCGGTAATAGGGTCTTCAATAATGATATCTTAAGGTCGAAAATGGTTTCTGTGGAAAGCCGTTGGTGGAAATTTCTGGCTTCTGAAGACACGTATGATCCAGACCGTTTAAATTTTGATAAACAATTGCTAAGGGATTTTTACCGTGAGGCAGGTTACGCAGACTTTAGAATTACGTCTGCGGTGGCTGAATTGGCGCCGGATAAAGAATATTTTTATATAAATATCTCGATGGAAGAGGGGGAATTATATAATTTCGGCGAGATTATAGTCGATAGCAGAATTGAGGAATTGAAGGCTGAGGACCTTGAGAAAGAAGTTTTTACCGTTGAAGGTGAGCAATTTGATTCCTCCGCGATAGATGATACGGTAGAATATTTAACCGATATAGCTGGTTTGCGTGGTTATGCGTTTGTTGATATTCGTCCAAGCGTAAGAAGAAATAGGCAGGACCGCACAGTTTCGATCACTTACGTTATCAATGAGGCACCACGGGTATATGTGGAAGAAATCAAAATCATCGATAATGTCAGAACTCATGATAAGGTAATTCGCCGTGAAATGCGCCTTGTTGAAGGGGACGCATATAATTCATCAAAGTTAAACCGCTCAGAAATAAGAGTTCAGTCGCTTCAGTTTTTTAAAGAAGTTAATATTGAACAAATAGAGGGAACTTCAGAGGATAAAACTATTCTGGAGTTAACTGTTGAAGAGCAGCCGACGGGTGAGCTAACGGTAGGCGCTGGGTTCTCGAGCTTCGAAGGGTTCATAGCAAATTTCAGTGTAGCGGAAAGAAATTTACTCGGTAAAGGGCACCAGGCACGATTAGCGGTCACGTTGTCCAAACGCCGTAAGCAAGTGGATTTTAGTTTCACTGAACCATATTTTGGAGACCGTCAAATTGCAGCTGGATTTGATATATTTTTAAGAGATACAAATTTTATCGAAAGTGGTTTTAGAAATAAATCCATTGGTGGTCAGATCCGCACAGGTTTCCCTATCGCTGAATATATTATCATGACACTTACATATGGAATAAAGAAAGATGACGTTCTTATTAGCTTCTTTTCCGATAGTCCGTATCTGGAAAATAGTTCGGGTGATTTTGTTACATCGTCGATTACTTATGCACTTTCCTATGACAGCCTGGATAATCCACAGAAACCAAATACCGGGCAGCGCGCAATATTCTCACAAGAATTTGCTGGGCTCGGTGGTAATGTAAAATATATCAAAAATACGGCCAATTATGATTTTTATTATCCGATTTTTAATCATTGGGTTCTTAATTTTAGTGCGGAAGCAGGTCATATCCAGGGGGTTGGAGAAAAAATCAGAATTAATGACCGTTTTTTCATGGGAAATCCAAGAATTCGTGGGTTTAAAACATCTGGTGTTGGACCAAGGGAGTTTACGACAAGGCTTAGTGAGCCATTTGACGGATTATCGCTTGGTGGTAATACTTTCTATAAAGCTACTGCGGAGCTGTTTATCCCTCTTGGTGGTGGTGCACGTGACTTGGGAATTGAGGCAAGCGCTTATGTTGATGTTGGAGCATTATTTAACATTGACGAAGAAGATAGCTTGATCTCAAGAACAAACGTGTTATATACATTGCTCGGAAATAATGCTACTCCGAGAGTTACTGTGGGAGTAGGTTTCTCATGGGCTTCGCCATTCGGACCCTTTAGGATTGATCTAGCTAAAGCGATCAAAAGGCAACCAAGTGATGAAGCAGAGTTTTTCCAATTTAACGTCGGAACGAGATTTTAATATGATTAAGAATTCAAAGTTTACTTCAATATGTGCGGCGGTGATAGCGACATTATTAGTATCATTTTTTAGCACACTAGCTACTGCACAAAATATCCCTGCTACAAAAATAGCAGTTGTCGATAACCGCTTGGTTGGTTCAAATTCCGCTGTGGCAATTGACATAAACAGGCAAGTGAATGCCATGCGCGCGCAGATGCAGACCGAACTAGCAACTAAAGAGAATGCGCTCGCAACAGAAGAAGAAAGTTTAAAAGGACAAAGTTCTATTATGCCACAAGAGGCTTACAATCAGAGAGTCGAGGCTTTTCAAGCAAAGGTTGTTGAATATAGGCGTGATGTGCAGACGAAAAGTCGCCAGTTGGAAATCGCTATTCAGACCGCGAATGACGCGGTTACGCGTGAATTGAAACCAATATACCAGAGCGTATTGCAGACTACGGGAGCTACTGTCTTGATGGATAAAACAACGATCCTCGAGCAAGTCCCCGGATTGGATGTAACGACAATGGTTATAGAACAATTAGACCTTAAATTGCCTTCAGTTGTAGTGGTATTGCCACCTGTTCCTGAAGCAACACCAGCGGCGGCTGTTCCTGTTACCAATTAATATTTGAGCTAAATTGAAGCCCATAGAGCCCGCTACAATCGTAGCGGGTTTTTTTATTTAAATATGAGGCTTTAAAAATCCACTGAGTGTTATTATAGTATAGCTAAATGGACTAAAATAATGATGGAAATTTCATGACGGATTCAGATATACAAAACGTGGACGACATTGATATTAATCGCATTAAAGAACTTATTCCACATCGATACCCAATGTTATTTGTCGACAAACTTTGCGATATTCATTTGGGAGAAAAAGCTGTTGGTATTAAGGCAGTCACTGTGAATGAACCTTTTTTTCAAGGACATTTCCCAGAAAGACCTGTAATGCCGGGCGTTTTAATTGTTGAATCTATGGCACAGACTGCCGCAGCACTTGTAATGCTTACACTTGGCAAAGAAGCAGAAGGAAAACTTGTGTACTTTATGTCCATAGATGGTGCGAAGTTCAGAAAGCCGGTTGAGCCAGGCGATTTGCTGGAACTTCATGTACAAAAAGTCCAAAACAGGCGCAGCATATGGCGCTTTTCTGCAGAAGGAAAAGTTGACGGAAAAGTTGTTGCGGAAGCTACCTATACGGCGATGATTGCAGGATAAATTTCTATTATGCCAGATCAGTTTAGAATGCTCCACACAATGATCCGGGTGAGAAACTTAGAGAAATCTATAGGGTTTTACTGCGATCATCTAAATATGCAACTTATTAGACGCAAAGATTACCCGGGTGGTAAATTTACTTTGGCTTTTGTTGGATATGGTGATGAAGATAAGAATACTGTTGTTGAACTCACCTACAACTGGGAACAGGATCAAGATTATGATCTTGGTAATGGTTTTGGCCATATAGCGTTGGGAGTTGAGGAAATCTATAAAACTTGTGAAGAAATGGCAAATGCCGGTGTGGAAATTTCGCGACCACCTGGGCCTATGAAACACGGAACCACTTTGATAGCTTTTGTTCGAGATCCAGATGGCTATATGATTGAGCTCATCGAAAAAAAATAAATTGTCTATAGAACTCTTCCAAGATCACATAACATGAAGCTAGGTAATATTAAAATTAAAGTAGCAAATTAGAATGATGCGCAAGGGCTTCATCTTTGTATGGAGCGGGCATACTCAACTTATATAAACATTTAGGATGGGTAGAAATTTCACGTGATGAAACGTGAATATACATGAAAAAAAACGTAATTTAGTATTTCAACGGCACTAATAAGCACCGTTGAATATAATATTCTATTTATCTTTTATCAAGATCGACATAATTGCGCTCTGTTTCACCAATAAATAATTGACGAGGACGTCCAATTTTTTGTGTCGGGTCCTGGATCATCTCGCCCCACTGCGAAATCCAACCTACTGTGCGTGCGAGCGCAAATAATACAGTGAACATTTCGGTCGGAAAACCCATCGCTTTTAGAATAATACCAGAATAAAAATCGACATTCGGATATAATTTCTTTTCAATGAAATATGGGTCTTCCAGGGCGATACGTTCAAGTTCTTTAGCAACGTCAAGCAAAGGATCTTGAACACCTAGTTCATTAAGTACTTCATGAGCGGCTTGCTGTAATACTTTAGCGCGTGGGTCGAAGTTTTTATAGACGCGGTGTCCAAATCCCATAAGACGGAATGGGTCATTCTTATCTTTTGCTTTCGCTATATATTCAGGAATGTTGTCCACAGAACCAATTTCATTCAACATGTTGAGGCACGCTTCATTGGCACCGCCATGCGCTGGCCCCCAAAGTGATGCGATACCCGCCGCAATACATGCAAAAGGATTGGCACCGGATGAGCCAGCGAGACGTACCGTTGAAGTAGATGCATTTTGTTCATGATCAGCGTGAAGAATGAATATTTTATCCATTGCACTGGCAAGAGTAGGACTGACAATATATTCTTCACAGTTTGGTACGCCAAATGTCATATAAAGAAAATTCTCTGCATAACTTAAGTCATTGCGCGGATATACAAACGGTTGTCCGATTGAATATTTAAATGTCATGGCGGCAATCGTCGGGATTTTAGCAATTAACCGATATGAAGCAACCCTGCGTTGTTCACTATCATTAATATCTGTGCTGTCGTGATAGAAAGCAGACATTGCGCCGACGACGCCACACATGATCGCCATTGGGTGAGCATCGCGGCGAAACCCGCCAAAGAAACGAACCAATTGCTCATGCACCATTGTATGATATGTGATGTCGCGTTTAAATTTTTCATTCTGTGCTTTATTTGGCAATTCACCATTTAAAAGCAAATAGGAAACTTCGAGAAAATCACTTTTTTCTGCGAGTTGATCAATAGGGTAACCGCGATATAATAATTCTCCCTTGTCCCCATCAATGTAAGTTATAGCACTTTCACAGCTTGCCGTAGAAGTAAATCCGGGATCAAATGTGAACATATCTGTGTCGCGATATAAAGCACGGATGTCAATGACGTTAGGACCAGTTGAGCCACCGAATATTGGCAATTCAATTGTTTTGCCCCCTACAGTTAAGGTGGCTGTTTCGTTCGATACTGTTTTATTATATTTTTCTTCCATGTGTCCTCTTCCTTCTTCATTGATTATAGCGTGAAATTAATCACTTCAATTCACGCGCCTATTTTAATTTCTTATATCCTATTTTAATAAACAAATTATTTATTCTCTGCGAATATTTTGGTTTTCAGATCTGATCTCTGATCCTTTCTAAGCTTTCTTCTTTTCCAAGCCATTCTAATACTTCTGATATTCCAGGAGATACGTTGCTACCAGTAAGTGATGCCCTTAAAGGTTGCGCCACTTTTCCAAATCCAATTTCTTCGTTTTGCACGAAGTTTTCGACCGTTTTTTGCAGAATGTCTTTATTCCAGTCAGATACGTTATCCAATTTCGCAATGATTTTTTTCAGCACGACTTTCGCGTCGCCATTTAATGCTTTCATTGCCTTTGGCGCGAGGTTCAGCGGTCTTTGTGCAAATAAGAATATTGCACTATCCGCCAAATCAATAAGGTTTTTTGCCCTACTCTTAAGCTCACCGAGTGCTGACAAAAGAATTGTCTTCTCACTGTCTGATATTTTCCGTTCTAATTTATCTTGCAAAAATGGCAGGCAACCGTCACATAATGTTTGATCATCTGCCGTTTCGCGCATATAGATACCGTTTAAATGTTCAAGTTTAGTGAAATCAAATCGTGACGGTGATTTTCCGACGCCATCAAGATCAAACCATTCAATGGCTTGGCTCAGAGAAATAACCTCTTCATCACCATGGGACCAACCAAGACGTAGTAAATAATTTTTTAGTGCATCCGGCAGGTATCCCATATCACGATATGCATCAACGCCTAATGCGCCGTGGCGTTTGGATAATTTGGCACCATCAGCACCATGAATTAAAGGTATATGTGCATAAATGGGTAGTTCCCATCCAACGGCAAGGATAAGCTGTGCCTGACGCGCGGCGTTGGTTAGGTGATCGTCTCCACGAATGATATGAGTTACGCCCATATCATTATCATCGACAACGACCGAAAGCATATAAGTTGGTGTACCGTCTGCCCGCAGCAAGATCATGTCGTCAAGATGCTCATTTTGCACAATAACATCGCCCTGAACAAGATCTTTAATAACCGTTTCACCATCGTTCGGGGCTTTAAAGCGGATAACTGGTTCTATTCCTTTCGGCGCGTCGGCCGGGTCACGGTCACGCCAACGGCCATCATATCCGATTGGGCGGCCTTCTGCCTTTGCTTTTTCGCGCATCTGGACCAGTTCTTCTTTGGAACAGTAACAGTGGTAAGCTTTATCTTCTTCAAGAAGTTTATGTGCTATTTCACTGTGGCGAGCGCGATTTGCATATTGGTATATAATTTCTCCATCTGCCTTTAGGCCAAGCCAATTAAGCCCGTCAAATATGGCGTCGACCGCTTCGTCCGTGGATCTTTTTCGGTCAGTATCTTCCACGCGCAAGCGAAAATCACCGCCATGGTGTCTTGAGAAAAGCCAATTAAATAAGGCTGTCCTT
Source organism: Emcibacteraceae bacterium (assembly GCA_021774795.1). Classification (GTDB taxonomy): domain Bacteria; phylum Pseudomonadota; class Alphaproteobacteria; order Sphingomonadales; family Emcibacteraceae; genus Pseudemcibacter. The sequence continues at coordinate 154,948 of JAJFIR010000006.1, forward strand.
GCGCCACCAATGTGCAAAAATCCCGTGGGGGAAGGGGCAAATCGAGTTACTACTTTCTTCATTTCAGTTACCATGAAGCTCCGGAAGGTCTAAATTTAGAATTTACGCAGTGATTTATTTGAAATGCGCTTGAAACGCATAAATGATATAAACACTAACACTGCTTGATTTTGTTGAACTTTTACTAGCATATAATAGGCAGGAAATGGAAGCTTTTTTGTAAAAAAAGTTAACTATATGTTTTGGGGATATAACCATTCTGCCATTTATCGATCATATCAAAGAAAATTTTTATAGAGAACATGAGCAATATATCCTCATGGTTCCCATATTGCTCGCAATTGGGATTGGTATATATTTTACCGGTAAAACCGATTTTCAGTTTGAAATGACAATTACTAGCTCCGCAATCTTGTTCATGTTTGCATTTTTGATTGGCAGAATCTTTCCATTCCTAAAATATTTTATTTTGTGTATCTTTTTCGTCATTGCCGGATATGGGTTGGCGCAATATAGAGTTGTTACCGTTGGTACGGTTACGCTCGAAAAGGCATTGAATCCGACAAATATCACGGGTGTTGTTGAAAATGTTCATCTGTACGATGATAGTAAACTCCGGCTGACTTTGCGAAATTCGGAAATAACGGGAACCGGGCCTCTAAATCTCGTAAATGTTCGTGTTAATAAGTTTGAAGAGATGCCATATGTCGGTGATAAAATCAAAATCCGCGCCGGGTTGATGCCGCCGCCGGGGCCGTCAATGCCGGGGGATTATGACTATGCCAGACAGGTCTGGTTCCAAGGTTTAAGTGCGGTTGGGTATTCGGTTTCACAGCTTATTATAGTCGAGCGAAATAGCGGAATATCTGCCACCTTTTCACAGTTGCGTCAACGTATGGCTGAGAATATCCGGTTGCAAATTCCCGGCGAGGCGGGCGCTCTCGCAGCAGCTTTAATAACGGGCATACGGGGAGGGATGCCAGAACAGCTTGCCGAAGCGATGCGTAATGCGGGCCTCGCACATTTGTTAGCAATTTCCGGACTTCATATGGGGCTTTTATGCGGCGTTGTATTTTATATCTCTCGATTCCTGTTATCTTTCTCGAGCAAAGTAACATTAAATTATCCGATCAAAAAATGGGCCGCTATAATAGCGTCATTGGCGGGTGTTGGATATCTCTTCATCAGCGGCGCGTCAATTCCCACCATACGGGCATTCATCATGGTGATTATCGTTTTTGGCGGCATTATGACCGATAGAAAAGCAATTTCTTTGCGTCTGGTTGCCATTGCTGCAACGATTATATTGGTAACAACCCCGGAAGCACTAATTGGTGTTAGTTTCCAGATGTCATTCGCCGCCGTGGTGGCGCTGGTTATCGTTTTTGAACGTTTCGGCAATGATTTCATGAATAAATTCAGGGGCAACGCCGGCTTACGTCAGAAAATTTTATATTTCGTGATCGGAAGTTTGTTTACGTCTCTTATCGCGGAAGTAGCGATTGCGCCATTTGCACTTTATCATTTTAACAAGGTCGTGTTATTTGGTTTGCTTGCGAACTTAATTGCGATGCCGGTGATGGGATCATGGGTAATGCCCTGGATTGTTGCCACATTAGTTTTAATGCCATTCGGTCTCGAGAAAATAGCCCTTATTCCAATGTCATGGGGGTTAGAGATTATCATGGCGACAGCATATTGGGTGTCTGACATGCCCGGTGCGACGCTCGAAATTCCGGCCATTGACGCAAATGCCTTAACATTACTTGTCGTTGGTGCCTTGTGGTTCGGGATATGGCATTTAAAATGGCGATATATAGGCATCCCCGTTATATTAGCAGGTGTTATTTTGGCAGCCACATATAAACAACCAGATATATTGATTGATAACGCAGGTCGCATGATTGGCCTGCGCGGCGACGATAATTCCATCAGTCTGTCGCGGCTTAATACCAGTCGCATTGTAAAAGACAGGTGGCGGCAGCGATTGGGGCAAAAGCAGGTTCAACGTTGGAAATATGAAACATTTGCGCCGGAAAATTCAGAAGGTAGGGAATTAAGTTGTGATGGTTTGAGTTGTCTTTACCGGCCTTCACGTGCAGATCATTTATTAATATCTCTGGTACAAAATGAGCTTGCACTGACAGAAGACTGTATAAATGCAGATATAATCATCAGTTTGGTACCGGTTGAAATAAAATGTTCGGCAAACCTGATCCTGGACCGTTGGGATTTTTATAATAATGGCGGCTATGCGATCTGGCTTCCGAAAGAAGAAAGTGGAGACCTTAGGTTAAAGAATGTAAAGGAAAGTCGCGGCAATTTCCCATGGGTGAACTAGATGTTTAATTTTTCGCGTTTCAGGTTTATTGGCTGTAATCACGAATCTCATCAAATAATTCTTGGGCGCGGCGTTGTGCGCCGGTATCAAATCTGATGCCGTTTGATTTGGTTCTGATGACAACCGGTATCCATTCTATCAACGCCTTATTTTCCTTGAATTTTATATAGGCTTCACTGGCCTCGTCGGCTGTGAAAATTTCTTCATCATTTCGATTAGATGTACCCATTTGTTCAGGTTTTAAAATGCCAACATTTCGGGATGCATAATTTGTTTCCATTAGAATTCGAATATGGCTCCAATTTTGTTCCATTTCTATAAAATCATAATAATCAGCAATTTTATTACGTAGGGCCTCGTTTTTAATAAGTTCAAAATTGCCGCTAAATTTTATTTCCTCAAAAGTGTTGTCGGATACATTTATTTTGAAAGTGCCGCCAAGTCTATCAATGGTTTGAATGAACCGCGTTGGGTTTTCGCGCACAAGATTTTCATCGTTTAGTGTTTCGAGAAGGAAATTGCCATCTTCCACGCCCTCTTTGTTAACGCGCAAAGTGCGATCAAAGAAGCGAATATCCTGCTCCAGCTCATCAGCTATTCGATTTAGATAGCTTTGTCCTTTATCATCATTTTGGCGTTCTTCATTCCAATTGGATACCTGAAGACCAAGGAAAATACTGATAATTACCACGAACATCTCCAGCCCGACAGCGAACCAGTTTTGTTCATCCATGTTTTTTGTTAATCGTCCTAAAATCATATACCCTCACCAGAGTTAGTTTCAGCTTACATGTTAAATACCTCCGCGTCCAGAATGGTTTACATGATACAAATTACGGCCTTCATTTACATTCACATCAATTTTGTCTAACCTGTTTTCTCAATAAGCAATGCAAACTGGGGAGGGTGTATTCGTAAATGTATGACGTAAAGCTGCAACAATCATATTTTCCGGCTCAGTGCAATTTGGACGTTGAAGAAAAGACCGTCGGCGAAATATTGGCTGATGCGGCCCTTGATGTTCCTGAACAGATCGCAATTGTTGAAGTATTGGATGATGGTTCGACGGGCAGGAAGTGGACTTATCGTAAATTAATGTCCGATGCGATTTTGCTGGGCCGATTTCTTGCAGCCCGTTTTGGGCAAAATGAACGGATCGCCATTTGGTCACCTAATTCCCCGGAATGGGTTATATTTGAATTTGCGTGTGCGTTCGCTGGAGTTACTTTAGTTACAGTAAATCCGTCTTTTCAGACTAAAGAGCTAAAATATGTTTTGGATCAATCCGGATCCGTCGCTCTTTTTCTTATTAACGACCATCGCGGAAACCCAATGGGGCAGATCGCTGAAACTGTAATCAACGACCTAACTCAATTGCGAGAGATCATCAGACTTGATGAAATGATGGAAATGGCGCGGGTCGATTATGAAAAAGGGGTGCTTGATCAGGCTTTACCGGAAGTAAAGCCCGAAGATATAGCACAAATACAATTTACATCCGGCACAACAGGGTTTCCAAAAGGTGCGCTTCTTTATCATCGAGGGTTAATTAATAATAGCAGACATGCTTTCATTGGTAGCGGTTTTCTGGAAAAAAGCAGGTATTTAACTTTGTGGCCGCTTTTTCATACAGCGGGCTGTGCAGCGTCAGTATTAGGCGGTGTACAACTGCGTTTTACCAATTATATAATGCCAATGTTTATTCCGGACGCGGTAAATACGGTTATTGAAACGGAACAAATAAATATCACTGGTGGTGTACCGACAATGGTAATTGCCATGCTTGAAAATTACGAAAATAATGTGCGCAATTTTTCTTCACTTAGAAATTTTTATTCGGCGGGATCAATGGTACCGCCGGAGTTAAGCCGCGCGGTGAAAAAAGCATGGAATTTTATCCCCACTGTAATTTATGGGCAAACCGAAGCACACCCGGTAATTACCCTGACCCGCCCCAACGACGCCGAAAATGAACTATATTGCACTGTCGGACAACCGATTGAGCAAACAGAAGTAGCGATTAAAGATCTAAAAAGTCATGAAATTCTGCCTCTAAATACCCAGGGAGAAATTTGTTGTCGGGGTTATCTTGTGATGCCGGGATATAATGATAATCCACATGCGACAGCGGAAACCATTGATGAAGAAGGGTGGCTGCATACCGGTGATCTCGGCAGTATGGATGAGCGCGGATACGTGAAAATCACGGGTCGGGTTAAGGAAATGATCATAAGAGGCGGTGAAAATCTATTTCCGGCGGAGATTGAAAATTGTTTACTTGAGCATGAAGCAGTCGCAGAGATTGCCATTGTCGGATTACCGGATGAAAAACTGGGTGAAATTGTCGGTGCCTTTATAAGATTAAAAAGTGGTATAAGTGTGGATGCGGAAAGCTTGAGAACACATTGCAGAGCAGAAATGTCGCCGCAAAAAACACCCTCAATTTGGGTGTATGTCGACGAATTTCCGCTTACCGGATCCGGTAAAATTAAACGTTTTGAAATGCGGGATCGTTGGACAGCCGGCGAGTATGGCTAATGATTTTCAGCGACTGAGAAATAATCGTAATATTCACTCTCTGACCCTTGTCCAAACCTCTCTATGCGTACATCCAAAAGATAAGGACGACCGCGCGCCATTTCTTCGCGGCAACGTTTTATCGCGCCTTCTAATTCTTCGGGTTTTTCCACCCTTTCACCCCTAACATCATAACTTTCCGCCATTTTCGCATACTGGATATCGGGATGTTTTAAATTAACACCAATATAATTACCGGTATCTACCGATCTTCCTTTGTAGAAATTTTGCGCTTTGCGATTTGCACTATATTCACCATTATTAAATATCACGATGCCAATGGGAACGTCATATCGTGAAGCACTCCATAAAGCCTGACTGCCGAAGTTAAAGGCACCATCGCCGGTAAAACACCATGTCTCGCGGTTCGGATTACCCATTTTTACACCAATTGATGCGGCGAGCCCCCATCCAAGTACACCTGAATTAGTTGCGTAGTTATGGCGCCGTTTTCCGAATGGTTTTGTATGATCAATATTGAAATAATCCCAGAAATGATATTTCGAAAGTATCAGCTCGGTTGTGACCAAGGCTTCGTCACCAACTTGGGCGTCCAGTTCCTTCACCAAACGCGAGGTTGATATAACTTCGTTATCCCATTCCTGTTCGGCTATTTTATCGAGCGAGTCCCGTCTATTTTTCGTATATTGATGGACCCAGCTGTCACCCAGCCCACTGATTGCGCGATCTTTAAGTTCTTTTAGGACGGCTTTTGTGGTCGCTTTTACGCTGGCCACCGTGGCTATATCAACCGGGTAATTGCGACCAACTTCAGCACCGGCGAGGCTGGTGTGGATTATTTTAGCACTTCTTTTTACCCACGGAACTGCCGCCTTATTGACAACTTTAAACATGTGACCACCAAGTGCCCAAAAACAATCAATGGACTGGGCAAGGGTTTGATCAATGCCGTAATTACCACCAAAATGTGAATGGGTGTTTGGATAAACCATAGGCATTCGCGCACCAAGTGTTACCATTGCGCCGACTATTTTCGATATTTCCATCACCTCCGTGCTAATTTCATGGCGCACACAATCGTCGTCGAGAAACAGCATCGGTCGTTCAGCAGCAACTAGATAATCGACAATAAGTTTCACATCATCTGCTTTTGGTGCGACTTCTATATCAACAATAGATCTCGAGCGCGGGATGATTTCTACGCTGTCAATTTTCTTTTCCCAATGATCCTTAGAAAAAGTCAGAAAAGTTGGCCCGCCGGGCGGTGCTTCAGATAACATAAAGGCACGGCGCAACGTTTCCGGAATATTTTCCGCGCTCGTGACATCCCAAGTCCACTGCGCATAATCGCTGGGAAGTTTATGAAGATTTGGGGCTTCCAGAAACCCGTTGCTACCGCGATATTCTGTTGTCTGCCGTCCTGCTGTCACCACAACTGGTGTGCGGTCACGATAACAGCTTACCATTTGGCCTAGGGCATATGATGCACCCGCTACAGAGTGCAGCTGAACGATAGAGGTTTTCCCGGTTGAGCGTGAATAACCATCGGCCATTGCCATTGCGGCATTTTCATGGATGCAAGTAGCGTATTTTAAATTGGGGCGGTCCACCAGTGCGTCCAAGAAACCTACTTCTTCCGACCCGGCGAGGCCAAAAACATACGGTACATCCCACTCAATAAGAAATTCAGCCATTACTTCGCCACCAGAGAGCCCCTTTAGTGTCTTGCTTGGTTCGGGCATTTCATCGGCGGGCAGGGCTGCCGCGTTCACAGATGATGTACTTAAACTATTGGCAATTGTGCTCGCGCCAGCTGCTGAAATGCCAACCTTCGATAATTTCGCCATGAAAGCACGGCGATCAATTTTTTTGTCTATAAATTGTTTGCTAATTTCAAACATGATTCCACCCTTATATTTATTTAATAATATGGTAGTCAATTGTATCCGCCGGTCAAGTTTTAACCCTAAAGTTACTTTTCAAGAGGGTTAGATTTACAACATAAATTATTTTTGTTATTATCATAACAGAAAACATCATTGTAAAAGGCAGTAAGATGCGCGCAGAAGATAATAAACTTTTAACCCAAGTTGGCCCCGGCTCCCCAATGGGGAGTTTCATGCGTGAATATTGGCTTCCCGCTTATATGACTTCGGAGGTAGAAGCAGACGGCGCACCGCTTAGAGTTAAACTTCTTGGTGAGAAACTTATTGCCTTTAAAACAAAAGAAGGCCGCTACGCGTTAATGGATCACATCTGTCCGCATCGATGTGCGTCTCTTTTTTTTGGACGAAATGAAGAGGAGGGTATCCGCTGCGTTTATCATGGTTGGAAATTTGATATTGACGGTCAATGTATAGATATGCCGAGCGAACCGCCGGAAACCGATTTTAAAAATAAAATCAGGGTCAAGGCATATCCGTGCGTTGAACGAGGAGGGATGGTGTGGGCCTATATGGGTACGCGAGAAACACCGCCGCCACTACCACTGCTGAACGCGAATAGAATGCCGGAAAACAACCGCAATATATGGGCATCACTTCGCGAATGTAACTGGTTGCAGGGGCTTGAAGGGGATATTGATACATCGCATTTTGGTTTTCTTCACGCGGGTGGCGCTACCCTAAAGCAGGCTGACAGTCGAAATACCCAAATAATGCTAACCGATAAGGCACCGAAATATGAAGTTTTGGACCGGGAATACGGCACCATGTACGGTGCCTATAGGCCGGCAGAAGGGGATAACGTTCTTTGGCGTGTCGCGCAATATTTATTTCCTTTTTGGACGATGTCACCGGGATCACTAATGGAAGAACAATTAATCGCCAGGGCATGGGTGCCAATTGATGATGGAAATGTCATGTTTTATCATTTTGGTAAGAAGGGCGCGGGGCCATCCAATAATAAAATTAAGGGCAGCAAAATTCATGGCCTTGGCGGCGAGGTTAAATTAAAACCCCATGATCCGACTAGCTGGCTTGGTCGGTTTCGCCTTGAAAGCAATGCCGAAAATGAATATCTGATTGATCGGGATGTTCAACAATCTAAAAGCTATTCAGGCATTGATACGGGCCATATTCAGGACACTATGGTAACAGAAACCATGGGGGTGATATCTGACCGTACCAAAGAACATCTTGGCACAAGCGATAAGATGGTATCACAAACCCGCCGCCGGATTATCAAAGCCGTTAAGCACTACACTGAGACCGGAGAAACGCCGAAAAGTGTTAATGATCCTCTCGTTTATCACAAGGTGACGTCCGGTATGATGAATTTACCAAAAGAGGCAGACTGGCTTGCAGAAGCTGAAATTAAGACCGATGCGATGATTAAACATTACGGCCTGGAGCTTAAGCGGGAAGAATTAAATACTTAATGCGCATGATAACTTTATTTTGAATAAGCAGATTTTGAGCCGATCACGCTCTCGTACCTCTATATTTTAAGTATTGAAAAAGAAAAACCAGAGGCTTAGGATGTTTTATCTCAAGATTGATTATTGCACTATGTTGCCCACGTACTGAGGATAATTTTATGAAACAGAAAATAAATAGAAGAAATATCCTTCAGAGTGCGGCAACAGCACTTGGAATACACGTCGCTTCACCAATATTTATGGCTATCGCAGCATATTCGGAGCAATCGGAAGCTCAAGAACAATCAATAGCCGGTGTCGCGAGCGCGTTAAACACATCAGAGCGGGCGATGGTAGACATCCTGGCGGAGCTAATCATTCCAGAAACAGACACGCCCGGCGCGCGTGCAGCAGGTGTGCCTGATTTTATCGATAGGATGGTCTCTGAGTGGTACACGTCGGAAGATAAGAAACAGTTTATTGATGGTCTGCGCAATTTGAACCACCACTGTATAGTTTCATTCGGATCAGGATTTTTGAATAGCAACGAACAGCAACAAATCATTGCTTTGGAAGATTTGGAGCAGAATGTATCTGGCACGATTAGTGACGGAATGATTGGTGGAAAAAGTGATCGCGTCGCGGTGGCTCATGATGACTGGGCCCTTTGGGGTGAACATCCGCTCGAAGGCCGGGACTTCTTTGATCAAATAAAAAGCCTTACTATTTTGGGTTATTATACTTCTGAGATTGGGATCGAGAGCGAGTTGATCTACGACCCTGTGCCTGGCTCTTACGATGGAAGTTATGATTTTCATTCAGTAGGTAAACATTACACAAGCTGAACAGATTATTCAGAATTATAAATTTCGGAGACTATAAAATATGGCAAATGGTGAAGATTTCGACGTGATCGTAGTTGGCTCGGGTGCGAGCGGAGGTTGGGCTGCGAAAGAATTGTGCGAAGCCGGCCTTAAGGTATTGGTTCTCGAACGTGGTAATCCGACAAGCCACCCTGAAAGCTATACTCAAGAGTTTGTTGAACCTTGGGACCGGCCATACGGCGACCAAGCACTACCCGGGGAAAATGAAAAGATTTACGGCCCTACTTCACGTTTTGTATCAACCCGCAATTCACATTTATATGCCAGGTTTGAAGATGCACCCTATGATGTGAATACAAAAAACCCTTTTGTTTGGGCGCGTCCCGGTGCTGTCGGCGGCAAATCGCTCGTCTGGGGTCGGCAAGTCTATCGGTGGAGTGATCTTGATTTCGAAGCCAACAAAAGAGACGGTAATGGCATTGATTGGCCGATCCGTTATAGCGATATAGCACCGTGGTATTCGCATGTTGAAAAATATATTGGTGTACAAGGGTCGTATGAAAAGCTACCGCAACTTCCGGACAGCGAATTTATGCCGGCGATGGAGATGAACTACGCCGAGAAAATTGTTAAAAAAGGAATTGAAGACAATTTCGACGGTCGCAAGCTTATTATTGGCCGATCTGCGAATATGACACAGGCTAAACCGGAGCAGGGACGCTCGGCATGCCAGTATAGGGATCAATGTGTCGGTGGCTGCTCATTCGGTGCATATTATTCTTCGGTCAGCGTCACGCTCCCTGCGGCAGATAGAACCGGGAACCTTACTGTCCAAGCCAATACCGTCGTTTCATCGCTTGAATATGATCCGGTTAAAAAGCGCGTGACGGGGGTGCGTGTTGTCAATACCGAAAGCAAAAAATCTGAAATAATTAGATCAAGAATTGTTTTTCTTTGTGCGTCGACTATTGGATCAACCCAGGTATTATTGAACTCTGTTTCAGAGGCAACGCCAAAGGGTCTTGGGGGCGCGTCCGGTGCCCTTGGGCGTTATCTGATGGATCATACATGGGGAACACGAATTCAGGGAATGGTTTCGGACACGCAAGGCAAAATCGAACGTGGCCGCAGGCCGACCGGTATTTATGTACCGCGATACAGAAATATTGGTGCTGAAAATGATGCCAACGTTGATTTTATACGTGGATATAATTTTCAAGGCGGGGCAAAACCGGAAGGATGGACACAGCGAGCCGCAAATACACCCGGTTTCGGCAAATCGTTAAAAGCGGGAATAAACACGCCGGGAGATTGGCTTTTCACTCTTTACGGCTTTGCGGAGTGCCTGCCATACAAAGACAATAAGATGGAGCTATCCACAAAAAAGGATCCATATGGCATCCCGCAGGTAAAATTTGATGTAGAGTTTAAGGCAAACGAGTTCAAATTGGTTAAAGATATGATATCCGAGGGTGAGAAGATGCTGAACGCTGCCGGGTTATCCGGCGTCAAAAGCACCATGGGTGAAATGCGCCCCGGACTTGGTATTCACGAAATGGGTACAGCGCGTATGGGCAATGATCCATCAAATTCAGTGGTAAATAAATGGAACCAGGTTCACGATGCGCCAAATGTTTTTGTAACAGACGGTGCCTGTATGACATCTTCTTCCTGTGTGAATCCGACCTTGACCTTTATGGCGATAACAGCGCGCGCTGCAAATTATGCAGTTGAGCAAATGAAAATGGGAGATTAAAATGGATGCTGTCAGCCTAAATATTTTTCCGACCGCCGTTCATATAATTAAGACCAAAACATGGCCAAAGTATAAGAGCTATCTCTTAGATACTATAAAGAATCAGCAAGATCCTGCTTATCGCCCAACGCCGGGATTTTATACTGATTATGACTTGGATCAACCTTGGCTCGAGAAAATTTGGGGAGAGTTCATAGAGCCGGAGATGAAGATATTTCTTGATCAAACCCGAACGAAGCGAGTAGATATATGGGCGCAGGAATATATCGATGAGGCCGATCATTCTGCTCACCGGCATCAGATTATGGGTTACGGCTGCGTTTTATACGCTAAATTCGATCCAAAGCATCACACGGGAACGACATTATTTAGACCATTCCTTGATCCGAATGACTATACTAATTCTAATGACATTTTCACACCTGAGGTTGAAGAGGGCAATATTCTTATATTTCCGTCCTGGATGTTACATATGGTAAAACCGAGTAAAAGCAATGTGCCACGCGTAGTAGTTGCTTTTAATCTGGCACCTTAATATTCGCGAATAACCATTCACATTGAAAATTACTGTGATATGGTTTGATTAATTAAAATCTTGAAACGGAAATAGCATCAATAAACCGGAGGATTGAGCATGCTCAAGAAGCTCACAATACTACTCGCCGTCGCAAGTATTGCTGCGTCTAATATTACACTTATTAACGCCCAGGAAAGATTATCAACACCATTATTTGAATATAATGCGATCAATCATCCTGTAATAGGTAGAAAAGGCATGGTCGCAAGCCACAATGCCTTGTCCAGTGAAATTACAGCGGAAATCATGAGAAAAGGGGGCAATGCCATTGATGCCGGAGCGGCCCTTGGGTTTGCCCTTGCCGTGACGCTTCCGCGCGCAGGAAATATTGGCGGTGGCGGCTTTATGCTGGTTCATGTCGCCAAGCTTAACAAAACAATAGCCGTAGACTTTAGAGAGTTCGCGCCCGCTGCGGCCCATAAGGATATGTTTTTTGATGAAGAGGGTAATGTATCAAACGCAGAATATCGATTTACCCATAAATCTTCGGCTGTTCCGGGCTCGGTCGCGGGGCTCGCGCATATCGTAGAAAAATATGGAACAATGACGCTTGCGGAAGTGTTGGAACCGGCAATCCGCCTCGCTCGTGATGGCATTATTGTAACCTATGATCTTGCCGCTGACCTTGATAGAAGCGAGCGGCTCAGGAATAATCCCGCTGCCCTCAAGAAATTCTATAAGCCTGACGGATCAAACTATGAGGTTGGCGAGCTTTTTAAACAACCGGACCTTGCCTGGACGTTATCTGAAATCGCCGAACACGGCGTTGATGCATTTTACAAAGGAAGCGTTGCAAAAAAAATAGTTGCCGATATGGAAGCACATAATGGGTTAATTACGATGGCGGACCTTGCGGCCTATAAAGTAATCGAACGTGAGCCCGTTCGCGGGACTTATCGGGGTTATGAAATTGCCGCATCGCCCGCGCCAAGTTCCGGCGGCACCCATGTGATACAGATGCTTAATATACTTGAAAATTTCCCACTAGCGGAAATGGGCCCGGGTAGTTCTTCCGCGCTTCATATCACTGCGGAGGCGATGAAACTGGCATATGCTGATCGCAGTAAATATTTGGGAGATCCGGATTTTATTGATATTCCCACGGATGCACTTGTTGACAAAGGTTATGCAAAATCACTTGCAGCGAGTATTTCCATGGATAAAGCCACGCCTTCGGAAGAAATAGCACCGGGTAATCTGGCAATTTATGAAAGCGATGAAACAACTCATTATTCGGTCATGGATAGTGAAGGCAACATGGTTGGTAATACTTACACTTTAATGTTTTCATTTGGATCAGGTGTTGTGATCGAAGGCACCGGTATTTTAATGAATAATAATATTGGTAATTTCACATTAAGGCCGGACATTCCAGATGCCTTTGGATTGATGGGTAGTGAAGATAATATGATCCATCCTTACAGACGTCCCGTGAGTTCCATGTCACCGATCATAGTATCAAAAGATGGAAAGCCATTTTTTATGACAGGAACCCCTGGAGGATCAAAGATAATCAGTGCCAATATGCAGATGGTGCTCAACGTGCTTGAGTATGGAATGAATATCGCTGATGCATCGGTTACACCGCGCATTCACCACCAATGGTATCCTGCTGAGCTTCAGGTTGAAAGCGGCATAAGCCCTGATACAGTATCTTTGTTGCGACAGAAAGGTCATACCGTTGTGTTTAGTCCCGGTATGGGTAGCCTTCAAAGTATTATGTGGCAGGATGGTTTATTTTATGGTTACTCCGACCCAAGGCGACCGGGCGCAAAGGCCGTGGGCGTTGAGTGAGACAGCGCTAAACCGCCATGTTGGATTATGGCTAAAGTTATAGTATGACAAGTCTTACAATTACTTTTGGAGAGTGTCATGGAGCTGAATGAAATAATTGACTTTAATCGTCATCAAATTACTGCAAAAGAATTTAAGAAAAACAGCCGTGAAAAATTTGATAGGGATGGATTGCTCATTCTGACAAACTTTCTAACCGATAATGCCATCGATGTAATCTATCAAGAAGGTGTCGAAAATCAGGACAAAGCATATTTTTGTGAAAATTGGCATAACGTATACTTGATGCCCTCTGATCCTGAATATAATGAAGAACACCCCCGCAATAAAAATATACTATCATCTAAAGGTTGCATTACAGACGACCAGATTTCGAAAAATTCTATATTGAGAACAATTTATAATTCACAGGAGTTTAAAGAATTTCTGATTGATATTTTGGATGAGGAGGCATTATTCCCCTATGCTGATCATATGTCCTCAATCAATTTACATTATGCAAAGACAGGTCAGGAACTAGGTTGGCATTTTGATAATTCTTCTTTTGCGATTACGTTAATGATCCAACCTGCGATTGAAGGCGGTGAATTCGAATATGTTCGCCGCGTCAGGGATGCTGAAAATGGCGAAATGAATTTTAGCGTCACTGACGACATAATATCGGGAAAGACTATACCGAATAAACTTGCTCAATCTGCGGGGGCACTGGTGTTGTTTCGTGGCAGAAACGCGATCCACCGGGTAACTGCGAACTTGGGTGAGGAAACCAGAATGCTTGTGGTGTTGGCGTATAATAATGAACCCGGCATTGCGCTTTCTGAAACTGCGGCGAAAACATTTTACGGCCGAAGTTAAGATCGTTTATTACCCTGAGAAAAAACTGGAATACCTTATAGCAAGGCGACCTATTTTAAATTATTCCGCCGTAACAGGTATAGAAAGTTCGGCTGCTGCTTTCTTTTCTTGCTGAAGTTTTAGCCAATATGTTGGTTTTAAAAAATAAAGAACTCCCGCACAAATAATCAACAAGAAATCCGGCAAAAAAAGCAGCAATCGCGGCCGTACCGAACTTAAAAGTCGCAGCAGTAAGAATATCCCCACGCGAAAACCCCAGTTCCGTTTCGATATCCACGTAAATGAATTGCAGCATTAATAGTGGTGCAGAGAAACAAAACATGATGACCGGATAACAGGCCAGTATGTTCCACCAACCATAATATACTCTACCGCCCGGCCCGTTCATATCCGCTTCGATTTCTTTATACAGTCCGGTAAAAATATTTGCCATTGTATATTTCCCGTCGATTTTCCTTCATTTTATCGATATTATAATAACGAATTTATTGGAAAATACAATGTTCCGTTTCAACTCAGCTTAATATGATAAGCTCTAAGCGCGAGTTTTTCCTTTAAGACTATTTCTAAAATTTTCGCGGTGTCGGCTTTCCGCGTTTTTTTCTATATTGTCTTGTGCCGGGCTTGCCGAGGGTAGAGCGCCCTTCGGGTTTGATATATCGAGCCACCGGATCATAATCAATGCCGAGTTCTTTGTCCTCAAGATGTTTAATTTCGTCGCGAAGTTTCGCAGCTTCTTCAAATTCAAGATTACCTGCTGCTTCGATCATTGTTTTCTCTAACCCTGAGATATAGCTGCGCAGGTTATGACCGACCAGATTATTAGTGCTGTCGGTATCCAGCGATACGGTAACATGATCGCCTTCTGCGGTATCACCAATCACGTCACCGATTGATTTTTTGATGCTCTCGGGCGTAATGCCGTGCTCCTTATTAAAGGCTTCCTGAATGCTTCGACGGCGATCAGTTTCACTTATGGCTGCTTTGATGCTGCGTGTTTCCTTGTCTGCATAAAGCATCACTTTACTATCCACGTTACGGGCGGCGCGGCCAATGGTTTGAATAAGTGAGGTTTCAGAACGCAAAAAGCCTTCTTTATCAGCGTCAAGAATGGCGACAAGGCCGGTTTCCGGAATATCAAGGCCTTCGCGAAGCAGATTGATACCAATAAGGATATCAAAAATACCAAGGCGTAAATCACGGATGATATCAATACGTTCTAAAGTATCGATATCGGAATGCATATACCGCACTTTTAACCCGCTATCATGCATATATTCCGATAAATCTTCGGCCATTCGTTTGGTCAATGTTGTCACCAGTACCCGGTGGCCATTTTTGATCACATCCTGAACTTCATGGAGCAGGTCATCGACCTGTGTTTCCACGGGCCTGATTTCCACGGGTGGGTCAGTAAGTCCCGTCGGCCTGATCACTTGTTCAACGTATTCACCGCCTGTCTGCTCGAGCTCCCAATTGCCGGGTGTGGCAGAAACATAGATGGTTTGCGGGCGAAAATATTCCCATTCGCTAAATTTAAGCGGGCGGTTATCTATGCAAGATGGCAGGCGGAAACCAAATTCTGATAATGTTGATTTTCGCGAAAAATCCCCTTTGGACATGCCACCGATTTGCGGCACGCTGACATGGCTTTCGTCCATGAAGAGCAGCATATTTTCCGGTAAATATTCAAAAAGCGTTGGCGGAGCTTCACCGGGATTTCGGCCCGTTAAATGGCGTGAGTAATTTTCAATACCTGCGCATACACCTGTTGCGGTTAGCATTTCCAGATCAAATTTGGTCCTTTGCTCCAGCCGCGCCGCTTCAAGAAGCATACCTTTTTCGGCATAATCCTTTAACGTGCGTTCAAGTTCTGCTTTTATGGTTTTAATTGCCTGATCCATGCTTGGGCCCGGCGTTACGTAATGGCTATTGGCATATACTTTAACCGAGGTTAACTCCTCTACCTTTTCTCCGGTTAAGGGGTCAAACAGGGTCATACGTTCAAGCTCATCCCCGAAAAAATCAAGCCGCCAGGCGCGGTCTTCAAAGTGGCTTGGGAATATTTCAATAACATCACCGCGCACCCGGAATGAACCACGGGTAAAGGCCATGTCGTTTCGCCGATATTGCAGCGCGACCAGGTCACGAAGCAGCTTGCGCTGATCATAAAGCATGCCTATTTCAAACTGTATCGCCATTTGCAAGTATGTTTCTGCGGCGCCCATACCATAGATGCAGGAAACACTGGCGACAATGATCACATCATCCCGTTCAAAGATCGAACGGGTTGCCGCGTGGCGCATACGGTCGATGCTTTCATTGATGCTCGCATCTTTTTCGATAAAGGTATCAGAGCGCGGCACATATGCCTCCGGCTGGTAATAATCATAGTAGGACACGAAATATTCAACCGCGTTATTAGGAAAGAAGCTTTTCATTTCGCCGTAAAGCTGTGCGGCCAGGGTTTTATTGTGGGCCATAATCAGGGCAGGACGCTGGGTTCCTTCGATTATCTTGGCCATGGTATAGGTTTTGCCAGAACCCGTGACCCCAAGCAGCACTTGGTCAGTTAATCCGTCATTTAACCCTTCGGTAAGGGACTTAATCGCATTGGGTTGATCGCCAGCAGGCTCGAACTCGGATTCGATTTTAAACTTTATGCCGCCTTCGGTTTTAGTCGGGCGGTCATAATACTCACGCGTTTGCAAAATTGTTGGTGAATTTAGGCTATATTCCTGTTTCATGAAGATAATATGGTGCTATTTTGTTCTTTTTGCAATCTCTCTCTTGCACTATTTTTCTACATCACTTAATTTCCACAATATAGCTTAAATCAATTTATTATTTTAGTCAGAATTGGATATAAAAATGGCGTTTATTGCTGATGCTCTGTCGTGCATAAAACCTTCCCCGACAATTGCGGTTACTTCAAAAGCTGCTGAACTTAGGGCGGCGGGTAAGGATGTTATTGGCCTTGGCGCTGGGGAGCCCGATTTTGATACCATCGATTATGTAAAAAAAGCGGGCATCAGGGCGATTAATGAAGGCCATACCAAATACACCGCCGCCGATGGCACACCCGAATTAAAAGACGCCATCTGCGAAAAATTCAAACGTGATAATGATCTTGATTATAAGCGCGAGAATATCTCTGTGAACTGTGGCGGCAAGCACACCATCTATAACGCTTTTGTCGCGACGCTGAACGAGGGCGATGAAGTGATTATCCCAACGCCATATTGGGTATCTTATCCTGATATGACTTTGCTGGCGGGCGGCACACCGGTGTTTATTGAAGCAAGCATTGACGCAGGTTTTAAAATCTCTGCGGATCAACTGGAAGCGGCGATCACACCAAAAACCAAATGGATCATTTTAAATTCACCCTCTAATCCGTCCGGCGCAGCATATTCATTTGAAGAAATGAAAGTGCTGACCGATGTGTTGCTGCGTCATCGGCATGTTTGGGTACTTTCTGATGATATATACGAACATATCGTATATGACGGGTTTAAGTTTTATTCCCCGGCGTCGGTTGAACCAAAATTAAAGGACCGCACATTGACCATGAACGGCGTTGCAAAGGCTTACGCCATGACCGGCTGGCGTATCGGTTTTGCCGGTGGCCCGGTTGAACTGATCAATGCCATGCGTAAGGTACAATCACAAAGCACATCAAACCCTTGTTCCATATCGCAATATGCGTCTATTGCCGCCCTTTTGGGGCCACAGGAATATTTAAAAGAACGCGGCACCGCCTTTAAAAAACGTCGTGACCTTGTGGTCGGAATGATTAATGATGTGCCGGGACTATCTTGTCCAACACCGGAAGGGGCATTTTACGTATACCCAGGCTGCGCCGGATTAATTGGCAAAATCACACCCGAAGGCAAGGTGATCGAAATCGACCTTGATGTGTCAACTTACCTGCTTGAAAGTGTTGGTGTGGCGGTTGTGCACGGTGAAGCTTTTGGCCTATCGCCGCACTTCCGAATTTCATACGCGACTTCCGATGATATTTTAATCGAAGCATGCGGCCGCATTAAAAAAGCCTGCGACGCGTTAAAATAATCAATGGGATTTGACCTTATCATCTTTGATTGTGACGGGGTGTTGGTGGATAGCGAACCGCTTTCAAATCAATTGCTTTGTAATTCGCTGGCCCGTTACGGCCTATACATGACCGTTGAAGATGTTATTGAAACATTCGTCGGTCGTTCAATGACTTCGGTGGTATCCATCGCTGAGGAACTTGCAGGGCGGAAACTGCCGGATGATTTCCTTGACGTGCTTCAGGAAGAAACGTTTGAACTTTTTAAAACCGACTTAAAGCCCGTTGAAGGCATTCATGACGTGTTAAGTCATTTAAAGGATAAAGAAAAACCGTTTTGTCTGGCGTCCAGCGGTAGTTTCGAAAAAATGGATTTAACCCTTGGCATTACCGACCTTCGTAAATATTTCAGTGACAATATTTATAATTCATCACAAGTGAAGCGCGGAAAACCATACCCCGACTTATTCCTTCATGCGGCGGAGCAGATGCAGGTGGAGCCGGCAAAATGCCTGGTGGTTGAAGACAGCCACCCCGGCGTACAAGCCGCCGTCGCCGCCGGTATGGAGGTTATGGCCTACAGCGTACGCGGGTTTGACGACAAACTTAAAAAAGCAGGTGGACTTGTATTCAAGGATATGCGGAAGGTTTTGGAGCATATCAAATTGTTACCCTAGTATCTGAGCAAAAAAAATGCCGGGTAACAAGTACCCGGCAAGTTCACAAAATATAGGGAGGTTTCATATCTTGGGGAGAGTATGAAACATGTGGTGGACCGTAAAGGGGGAGGATGCGGCGCCACCACGAACTGAGACAACTTAAGAGTTTCTCAGCGATGTTTCTCAACATCTGAATATAATATAGATGATCACTATAGGAATGAGTACTAGGCAAAATAGCATTGCTGCCATGCAAAAAACGCATAGCTTAAGATATGCATAAAAAATACATGTTAAAAACTCGACTTATTAAATTCTTCAACAATGAAATCACGAAAGGCGGCGATACGTTTTGAATTTCTAAGTTCTTGAGTATAAACGAAATATGCGGGAAATTCCGGCCCCTGGAAATCTGAAAGGACGCGGTTGATATTGGTTGATCCCTGAACAAGATAATCGGGCAGGGCGGCGATGCCCAAACCGGATTTTACCGCCGAAAGCACGCCGTGAATGCTGTTTATTTGTAAAACGGGGATCCTTTTTACCTTTGCACCAATGTCTAAAACCCAGTTTATGTCGCGTATGGGGCTTGTGGTTGAATCGCCGTAAGTAATTAAATGGTGGTCGTCCAATTCTTCCGGTGATTTCGGCCTTCCGTTTTTATTAAGGTAGCCCGGTGACGCATATAAATGATGGTGAAAGGTGCCGACTTGCTTTTGGATAAGGTCCAGATGTTCGGCCGGATGGAAGCGAATAGCGACATCGGCCTGCCGTGTAAGAAGGTCATAATTTTTGTCCGCGACCACCATTTGTACTTTGATATCCGGATAACGGAAAATGAACTTTTTAATGCGGTGCATCATCCAGGTCGAACCAAAGCTTGTGGTCGTGGTGATTTTTAAATTACCGCGCGGTCTTTCTGTGCCTTCCAGTATTTTTTGTTCTGTCACATGAATTTTTGAAACGACATCTTTTGTGGTTTCATATAATGTTTCGCCTTCGTCGGTTAAAATAAGCCCTCGCGCATGGCGGTTGAATAGGGAGGTTTGCAGGCTTTCTTCTAATGTACGGATTTGGCGGCTAACGGCGGATTGGCTAAGCCCCAGTCTTTCACCCGCATGGGTAAAGCTGCCTGCCGTGGCAACAGTATGAAATATACGTAGTTTATCCCAATCCATTCAGATGCTTTCTATTCATTCACTTTCCGCAATAAACTTTTCTGCTTCAAGTGCCGCCATGCAGCCCATACCGGCCGCCGTAACGGCTTGTCTGTATTTTTCGTCTGTAACATCGCCTGCGGCGTAAACACCTGGTACATCTGTTAAAGTGCTATCCGGGGCCGTGTTAATATAACCGCGATCATTTATATCAACTTTCCCGTTAAAGAGCGAGGTTGATGGTGCATGACCGATGGCAATGAAAACACCGTGCACGGGAATTTCGGAAAGCTCCCCGGTTTTAACGTTTTTAATTCGGGCCGCCGTAACGCCGCCCATCGGACCTTCATCACCGAGGATTTCATCAATTTCACTGTCCCAAACGCATTCGATTTTTTCATTGGCAAACAAGCGGTCCTGTAATATTTTTTCAGAGCGTAGCTCATCACGCCTGTGGATTAATGTTACTTTGGAGGCGAAGTTGGTTATGAAAATTGCTTCTTCAACGGCAGTGTTACCGCCGCCTACGACTATCACGTCTTTACCGCGGTAAAAGAAACCGTCACATGTGGCACAGGCGGACACGCCGGTTCCCTGAAATTTTTCTTCCGACGGAATGCCAAGCCATTTTGCCTGCGCACCAGTTGCTATGATCACCGTGTCACCAATATATGTATCGCCGCTATCACCCTTGCAGACAAAAGGCCGTTTTGAAAAATCAACATCAGTTATGAAATCGGTAATGATTGTCGTATCGACATTTTCGGCCTGTGCTTTCATTTGTTCCATAAGCCACGGCCCCTGGATCGCTTCGCCAAAACCGGGGTAATTTTCCACATCGGTAGTAATGGTAAGTTGGCCACCAGGTTCCATGCCTTGTACAATAATTGGTTTTAAATTTGCACGTGCCGCGTAGATCGCCGCCGTATAACCGGCAGGACCGGAACCGATAATAAGGACTTTAGTGTGATGTTCAGTAGCCATTAAAGGAAGCTCCAAGTGGAAATATTACCAAAAAATATGGATGATCTTATGACAGATAAAAACCGGACTGTGAAGCCCGGTTTTGACATTAATTTATGAAGTGGAGATTTATCGCCATTACAGTGTGGCTCGTTGGGTATCCACTATATCTTTGAGCTTATCATAAGAAATATACCCGGGGATAATCTGATCGCCAATGACAAATCCCGGCGTTCCGGAAATGCCAATATTTTGAACAAGATATTTCGTTTTCATAATATTTGTTTCAATTTCCGGATCGGTCATATCTTCAACCAATTGATCGTTATCAAGGCCAATATCACCGGCAATTTTTAATACGAGGTCTTCGGTTAATTGGCGTTTGTTTTTCATAAGAGCATTATGAAATTCCAAAAATTTCCCTTGTTTCATGGCAGCCATTGCCGCAACTGTGGCATATTGCGAAGATTCGGCTAAAATCGGAAGTTCCTTATATATGATTTTCACGTCATTATCTTCTTCCAAAAGTCGGGCAAAAACATCCGGAACCTGTTTGCAATATCCGCAGTTATAATCGTAAAATTCAACGATGGTGACTTTTGCATCTTTATTACCTGCTACGAAGCTATAGCCATCATTGTAAAGAAGGTCTTCAGAGCTTGAAAGCGCGCTAGCATTTTGCCGCGAACGAAGCACTTCAACTGCTTGGGGGATAATCTCGGGATTAGCTAAAATATATTCACGAATAAGGGTATTAATTTCGTCTTTTTGTGATTTGTTGAATGTTTCACTTTGCTGTGCGTTTCCAGACATGGAAAATAAGCCCGCTGCGACAAGCATTGAACATACTGCAATGGCCAATTTTGAAGACTTCATTTACTAACTCCTGTTTCTTTCTTTATGTCTTTGCTGCGTATTTTCTTTACGCTGTTTTTCAAGACGCTCTCTTGCCTTATCTGACATATTTGCTTCCATGGTAATCATAATGTCCTGGGCTTTGACCCATCTCGGCGAATCTTTTGGCAGTAAATCTACCGCCTTTTTCGCGTTTATCATGGCACCCCTGGAATCACCAGACAGCAAAAAATGTTGTGCTGTTGAATAATGGGTGAGGGCCTCGTTATTATTGCGGTGATAAGCGATTGAAGCCTGTTTCCAGCCAAAACTGTTAAGCGGGTCTTGCTCAAGGGATATTTCCAAATTTTCTATGGCCTCTTCAAGATAATGGTCTTCTTCTGTGCTGATCAAGGATTGTGCATAAGACATTCTAAGCAAGGCGGAATCCGGTAGATATTTAACAGCATTCTTATATGGCTCAAGCGAATCAACTACTCTGCCGTCTTCAAATAGGATTTGACCTTTGGTTTCGTAAAAAAATGGATTTTCCGGATTTTCCGCGATTAGTCCTGAAATTTCTACAAGTGCCTTATCAACTTTATGTTCCTTATGATACGCATATGTCCTGGCGTATCTTGCATTAATTGAATTATCGCCAAGCGGATATCTCACCATTGTTGCATGGTATGGCCGCAAATAGCCGTATAATTTGGCCTGTAAAAGTTTAAATTTCTTTTCAAGTTCCGGGTCGGTTTCAGTTTCATAATATTGCGATTCCATCACTTGATCTTGCATCCTGTTAATTCTCACTGAATTCATGGGATGTGTACTTGCATAAGGGTCCTGATACTTTTCGGGAACCAGTTCCTGATCACCAAGAATTTCAAAAAATTCAAGGAGGCCTTTTCCGGATTGCCCTGTTTTTTCCAGAAGTGTTAGCGCAGCTTGGTCCGCAGAAGATTCCTGTGTCCGACTAAATTTAAGAAGTGAGCGGTAACCGACGTGCTGTCCGCCCATCATTAATGCCAACCCGGCATCTGCGGAGCCAGCGGCCATTGCGCCTATACCAAGTAATACCCCCAGAAGGCTATATGTTGCCATTTGTGAGAAACCATTTTCAGATCTGGATAAGTGTCCACCCGTTATGTGACCCGTTTCGTGAGAAACAACCCCGATAACCTGATTTGCTTTTTCAGCTTTGAGTAATAATCCAGAATTAATAAATACATTTTGACCGCCCATCACGAACGCATTAATGGTATTATCATTCAAAAGGTATGTTTTAACGGCATTGGTATCAAGTTCTGCGGCAATAAAAATGGGTTCGGTCAAATCTCTAATGATTTGCTCGATTTCAGCATCTCTAATAATACTAAGACCACGGCTTTGCGCGTGTACGACAGGGGCCATGCTGAAGGAATAAATCAGGATGATACTGAAAAGTCGTGTTGCTAAATTTCTAATAAGTCTTGGTTTCATAATATAATTGTATGCGTTTGGCTTGGCTTCGTCAAATAACGTTTCAATAAAGCTTTTGTTACCTGAATGGAGAGTGAATGACTATATTTTGCAATTGTGACAAAAGTAAATCCCAAATATTAGATATTCAGGATTTATTTTCTAAGATTTATGTGAAGATTAACTTATAGCCCTTGACCACCAGCCCTTTTTCTTGGGGAGCGCGTCTTTAGGTGGCTCATCAGATTTCCCGGCAGCTTTTGAAACCCTGGTTTCTTTAGTTTTTTTCTTATCTTCACCAGCGGATTTTCCGTTAGAGTTTACTTCAGGCGTTTTTTCCTCAGCGGCTTTCTTTGTTGTCTTCGGTTTTACTTTTGTATTTTCCGTTGCTTCTTTTGGAGCCGCTTCAGTTGTAGGCTCTTTCTCCGCGTTTTCCTTTGGCGCGGCTTTGGCTCTTGATTTTCGTGGTTCTTTTTTTGCTTTAATTTCACCATCTTTAACTTCTGATGAACCAACAGATTCTCTTACCGGTGTATTTTGATCCGTATTTTCTTTTGCCGCAGAATTTGTATCGGGCTGATCATTATTGCGCCTTCTGTTGCGACGAGGACGGCGACGACGGTTTGATCTTTCTGACTTTTCATTATTCACATCAGTTTTCTCACTAACTTGAACGTCAGAACCGGAATCAGAATTTTCATTCTTACTGGTTTCATTGTCGCCTTTATTATATTGATTTCTTTTTCTGCGGCGTCGGCGTTTTGGTTTTTCTTTGCCGCCTTCATCGGGTGAAACATCTTCTTCAGTTACATCAATAAGCTTATTGACGTCTTTACCCAGTTCTAATGAATTTTTTCTCTTTTGAGCTGTTTGAGAAGGCTTGCCCGATTTTTCCATGCGGTGTGCTGAAGCGGTTAGTTCATTGTCGATGGCAATTGACACGCTGAAATCATATCTTTTTTCAAGATCTATTAAATTCAAACGTTTATTATTCAATATATAAACTGCGACACTTGAAGGCAGATAAACCGTAAATTTAGAATTTTTAGCGCGAATGCCTTCTTCTTCAATGATACGTAAAATGTGTAAACTTTGCGATTCAACCGACCTTAATAATCCGCTACCTTCGCAATGTGGGCAGGGGGTTGTGCTGGATTCCAAAACGCCGACACGTAATCGTTGGCGCGACATTTCCATTAAGCCAAAAGAGCTAATGCGACCGACTTGTATTCGGGCACGGTCACTTTTAAGGCAGGATTTCATTTTTCTTTCGACCGCGCGGTTATTGCGCTGGTCTTCCATATCAATAAAGTCAATAACGACCAAACCTGCCATATCTCTTAGTTTTAATTGGCGTGCAACCTCTTCTGCTGCTTCAAGATTGGTTTTAACGGCTGTTTCTTCGATATTGTGTTCTTTCGTAGCACGCCCAGAGTTAACATCAATTGAAACCAACGCTTCGGTAGGATTAATAACAATATATCCCCCCGATTTTAGCTGTGCAGTCGGTGTAAACATTGAGTTGAGGTGAGTTTCAACCCTGTAACGTTGGAAAAGTGGTATTGGGTCCACGTAATGCTGAATTTTCTTAGCATGAGAGGGCATTAACATGCTCATGAAGTCTAACGCAGTTTTATAGCCGCGTTCCCCTTCAACAAGTATTTCACTGACTTCCCGTGTATAAAGATCTCTGATGGTTCTCTTTATTAAATCACCTTCTTCATAAATCAAACTTGGCGCGATAGATTTTAAAGTAAGTTCGCGAATAGCTTCCCACGTGCGTTTTAAATAGTCATAGTCGCGTTTTATTTCCGGCTTGGTGCGATTGTTGCCCGCTGTACGGATAATACAAGCATGGCCTTTGGGTAAATTAAGACTACTCAACATATCTTTAAGTTTTTTACGGTCCCGTACATTTGCTATTTTCCGGCTTACGCCGCCGCCGTGAAGGGTATTGGGCATTAAAACGCAGTAACGACCAGGTAAGGATAAATAAGTAGTAAGCGCGGCACCTTTGTTGCCACGTTCCTCCTTTACGACTTGAATAAGGATGATTTGATTTTTCTTTATGACTTCCTGAATTTTATATTTATAGCGTAGTCTTTTAGCCATTTTGATGCGAAGTTTTTCTTCGTCTTCTTCTTCTGAAGTAACTCCGGTATCTTCTTCCCTTGACGCGTCATCATTGAGTTCTTCTTTTGCATCAATTTGCTCTTCATCTTTTGAAGGCTGCTCACTGTCGTTATTTTTTTTATCTTCATTTGTGTCCGTAACTACTTCTTCGATAATTTTATCATCTTTTGTTTTATCGTTAGCAGCCTCAGATTCTGTTCCATCGTCTTCAATTTCCGTTATTTTCGTTTTAGCGGCTTTGGTTTTTTCTGCTTTTGTTTTTCTAGGGCTCTTTTCTTTAGCACTAGATTTCTTTTCTTCCTCTTCTTCCTCCTCATCATTAAACAGGTCGGCATTGGCCGCAGCCTCTTCAGCAATGAGGGCTTCGCGGTCAGCGACGGGTATTTGATAGTAATCAGGATGAATTTCACTAAAAGCCAGAAAGCCATGACGATTGCCACCATAGTCGACAAATGCGGCTTGTAGTGACGGTTCGACACGGGTTACTTTTGCTAAATAGATGCTACCCTTGAGTTGCTTTTTGGCGGAACTCTCATAATCGAACTCCTCCACTTGGTTTCCATCGACGATCGCCACACGGGTCTCTTCCCGGTGGGAAGCGTCGATCAACATACGTATTGACATTTAAGTTATCTCCATTGCAAAAACCGCTCAAGCTTATTGGATCAAAATTGATCATTAAGCGTGCAGGTTTTTGATTAATTATATTAAATTGATTGGTTATTGAGGCTTTAATAGACTTAATAAAGAGAACAAATACGCCAACTGCATTAAAGGAGATTTCCCTTAATGTTTTGTGGCTACTCTTATGGCTATTAATGCATAAATTCATTTTTTATTTCTGCCTTAGTAAGGCCAGAAATATATACTTAATATATTTCTTTATTATTTTTAATTTTTGCGCTGCGTAATAAAATTTAATTTCAGCATCATAATTATACTGATAAAGGTTCTAAATATGATTAACACTAACATAGTGATCATTAACCACCATAACAACCTAAAAGCATTAAAAACTAAAAAATACTTTTTGAAAACATCATTTTATACTAAAAATGTTAACAAAATTTTATAGTTAATGATAATAATATCATGAATAAAGAAGTTTAAAGGCCGCGAAACAGGAATTTTATGAGATATAGAAACGTATATAAGGCATTTGTATGTACTATTGTTGCTATAATTTTTATGGGAACTGTGGATACGACATTTGCAGCAGATACCGAAATTATATCTGTACGCATTGGCGGTGATGACAACAAGACCCGTTTTGTTCTTGACGTCAAGGGAAACGCGGCATTCAGAACTTTTAGTCTCGCTAATCCTAACCGGGTTGTGATTGATTTAGACGAAGTTAACTGGAAAATTGGCCCCGGCGGAGCGCAAGGAAAAGGCCTGATAAATAACTATCGCTACGGTCTTTATATGCCGGGAACATCAAGGCTGGTTCTCGACCTAAAAAGTCCCGTAAAGATAGCCAATTCATTTATAATAAAAGGCGAAGGCGGCAAACCAAACCGCCTTGTTTTTGATTTTGCAAAAGTTACTCAGAGCGAATTTGCTAAAAACATTTCCCAGCCAGCAGCTCGTGCTAAAGCGGTGACAGCAACGAGAACACCGTCTAATCGGCCTGCC
Source organism: Emcibacteraceae bacterium (assembly GCA_021774795.1). Lineage (GTDB taxonomy): Bacteria > Pseudomonadota > Alphaproteobacteria > Sphingomonadales > Emcibacteraceae > Pseudemcibacter. The sequence continues at coordinate 181,887 of JAJFIR010000006.1, forward strand.
GGAAAAAAGGTTATTGTGCTTGATCCCGGGCATGGAGGTCATGATCCGGGGAATCTGGGCGGTGTTAAAGTCAATGGAATATCGGAAAAAAATGTCACTATTTCCGCCTCGAAGAATATTAAAAAAATCCTTGAAGCATCGGGCCGTTATAAAGTCATAATGACCAGAGACCGTGATATTTTCTTAAAACTTCGGGAACGCAGCCTCGTTGCGCACCGAAATAATGCCGATCTATTTATATCTATTCATGCGGACGCATTTACAAGCCCTAGCGTAAGGGGGGCCACAATATATACTTTAACCGAGAAAGCATCAGACCGAGAAGCGGCCTTGTTGGCAGCGCGCGAAAATAAGTCGGATATAATAGCGGGAGTGGACCTGCAAGATGAACCGGATCTTGTTCAAAATATTTTAATTGATTTGGTCAAACAAGAAACTATGAATTTGTCCAATAGATTTGCGGGTGAACTTGCGCCGGAGCTTAGAAAAGCTATTACTGTGAGAAAACGCAGCCTCAGATCAGCAGGCTTTGTTGTTCTAAAAGGTATTGACGTGCCGTCAGTGCTTATTGAAATGGGATATCTTACGAATAGCACCGATGCTAAGCTATTGATGCAAAAAGAAACCCATGACAAAATTGGGCGTGCTATATTAAAAGCAACGGACAATTACTTTCAGAAAAATTTCGCATATAACTAGTTTCTATCCATTACCGTAAGGATAAGATTATAGAATATTGGTCAACCTTAATACTCGTATATATCACTACTTTTTTGATTATTATTAGTCCGGGCCCTTCAAGTTTTGCTATCATCAGCACTTCAATGTCATGCGGAAGAAAAACTGGTTTTCTTGTTGTTTGCGGAGTTGTTTGTGGTGCGTTGACATGGGGAACTTTGGCAGCGGTAGGTGTTTCGGCCTTATTGGCTGCAAAACCCGAGGCTTTAGTATTAATTAAAATATTTGGAAGTATATATTTATTATACCTTTCCTTTAAATCACTTTTAAAAATGCGCGCTTCGCATGCATATAACAGACTGAATTCAAACTATTCAAAACATACGTCTTTTTTAAAAGGGTACGGAATTCATATGTCAAATCCTGAAGCTATGATGGGGTGGATAGCGATCATTTCCCTAGGTGTAAATGAAACGTCGCCTGAACTTGCTCCATATTATATTGTTTGTGGATGTGTACTCATAGCAATAGCGATTTACAGTTCATATGCTTATCTATTTTCAAGTAATATGATTGCAAATATGTACTCTAGATTTGACAAAATTATCGAAGGAATTTTTGCATCAATATTTGGATTTGCTTCTGTAACACTTCTGATGACAGTAGCATAAACGCTATAACGCTTGAAAAATAAGTAAAAATCTAAATAAAATTTACTTGATTGTGCCTTATGTATGTCATAATTTCCCGATAAATATAGGTCGATTCTAATTTAAATAGAGCGGTGAGTGTTTAAATTGTCTAAGAAATGGAAAAATATACTTGGTGGCCTGGTTGCATTCAGCTTGATATCGTGCATTTTAGCGGTTCTGGGCGGTCTCTATATTTTATATTCATATGGCCGCGACCTTCCTGATTATAAACAGCTTGCCAATTATGAACCACCGGTGGTTAGCCGTGTTTATGCTGGCGACGGTAGCTTGCTTAAAGAGTATGCTACTGAGAAAAGACTGTTTGTACCGATTTCAGCAGTTCCACCCAAGGTGATCCAGGCATTTCTATCTGCTGAAGATCAGAACTTTTATACCCATATAGGGATTGATTTTAAAGGTTTACTGCGTGCTGTTTTGGTAAATGTGAAAAATGTTCTTACGAACAGACGCCCGGTAGGGGCATCGACAATCACACAGCAGGTTGCAAAAAACTTTCTCCTTTCCGGGGAAGTCCGATTTGAGCGAAAAATCAAAGAGGCAATTCTTTCATATAGAATAGAGCAGGCGTACAGCAAAGATCAGATATTAGAACTTTATTTAAACGAAATTTATTTGGGACAGAATTCATATGGCGTGGCTGCTGCGGCATTAAACTATTTTGGTAAATCACTGGAAGAACTGGCATTGGAAGAAATTGCTTATTTAGCGGCACTTCCCAAGGCTCCAGCCAATTACCATCCGGTTCGTAAATATGCAGCGGCGTTAGGAAGACGTAACTGGGTCCTGGGCCGCATGGAAGACGAAGGTTTCATTAGCCAGGACGAAAAGGACGCGGCGGTAGAAATTCCTCTCGTCGCACAAGAAGCAGGTCAGGCAAGAGTATTTCAGGCAAACTATTTCGCCGAAGATGTGCGGCGCGAACTTAAGAAAACATATGGTGATGATGAGTTATATGGTGGTGGTCTGGCGGTTAGAACATCTTTATCGCCACGCCTTCAAACAATAGCGGAACGTGAACTTAGAAACGGTTTAGTGATTTATGATCGCCGCCATGGATGGCGTGGCCCGATCGGTAACATCGATATGTTCAGTGTATCATTCAAAGAGTGGCGAGATCAGTTTCTAAAAATTGATACGCCCCTTGGCACAGAAAACTGGCAACATGCCGTGGTACTTGAAGTTCAGGATAATTTCGCGACGATTGCATCACGTGATGCACTTAGCACTAGCGAAACTTACAGCCAAATACCGTTTGAGACTATTTCTCTTGAGGAAGTGAAGTGGGCAAGAAGTTGGCTTCCAAATGAACGGTTGGGTGCGAAAGTGGAGACTGTAGCAGCGGTGTTAACGCAAGGTGATATTATAGCTGTAGAGAAAATAGAACCGGATACGGAGCAATTACCGACCGAATTGGTAGGTAGTATCCACTATGGGCTTCGACAAATTCCAAGTATTAATGGTGCATTGGTTGCGCTTGATCCGCACACGGGGCGGGTGTTGGCTATGGTTGGCGGATATGATTTTGCGCGCAGTGAATATAACCGCGCCTCACAAGCTAAACGTCAGCCCGGAAGCGCATTTAAGCCTTTTGTCTATAGTGTGGCATTGGACAACGGATTTACACCATCTAGCTTAGTTTTAGATGCGCCGTTTGTCATTGATCAGGGATTTGGAATGGGCAAATGGAAACCAAGGAATTCATCTTCAAAATTTTATGGTCCGAGTACTCTGCGTTTGGGAATTGAAAAATCGAGAAACCTTATGACTGTGAGGTTGGCGCAAAATCTGAAAATGGAAGGCATCGTAGAAGTTGCAGAACGTTTTGGTATCACTGAAGACATGCCGGACTTACTTTCTATGTCGCTTGGGGCGGGTGAGACAACGCTTCTGGATTTGACTGCTGCGTACGGCATGATCGTCAATGGCGGCAAGAGAATTGAACCGGCGTTGATAGACCGTATTCAAGATAGGCGTGGTAAAACTATTTTCCGCCATGACAACAGAAGTTGTGATGCCTGTGAAGTGACGAGTTGGAATTATCAGTTAAAACCTGAACTTCCTGACGATAGGGATCAAGTGCTTGATAAAGTTACAGCTTATCAACTTGTTTCGATGATGGAAGGTGTCGTTCAACGAGGAACCGGCGTTAGAATAAGGGCTTTACGCAGACCACTGGCTGGTAAAACGGGTACCACAGATGAAAGTTTCGACACATGGTTTGTTGGCTTTTCACCTGATCTTGTTGTTGGGGTATTCGTTGGCTTTGACACGCCGCGTTCACTGGGTAGAGGCGAAGAGGGTTCGTCAGTTGCGGTTCCCATATTCCGTGACTTTATGGCCGACGCGCTCAAAGATGAAAATACAACGCCGTTTCGTATTCCGGAAGGGGTAAGATTAGTGCGAGTGGACCCGGTAACCGGATTGCTCGCCACGGCCGGTGCGAAGAATACCATACTGGAAGCTTTTAGACAGGGAACATTCCCAAATAAAGAAGATCAGGTACTTGACGGATTTAATTCACTAGTGCAAACAAAGACCAAGCTGCGAACAGGAACTGGCGGCATTTATTAATATTTAAAATTGGTCATCAAGTATGAAAGCTGAAATCCAGAATTCTGTTGATAAAATCAAACAGTCGCTTGCACTGTTGAGGAGGCACCTTTGACTGGGATATTGCCCTGGAGCGCTACGAAGAACTGACTGCGCTATCTGAAGACCCTGGCCTTTGGGACAATCCGACAAACGCTCAAGCCTTAATGAAAGAGCGCACTAAGTTAGAACAAGCCATAAATCTTTGTAAAGAAGTGGAAGCTGAGCTCAATGATAATATTGAACTTATAGAGCTTGGCGAGCTTGATGACGATGAAACAATTGTGTCTGAGGCAGAACAATCCATCGACAAGTTGACAAAAAAGTCAGGTGAACTAGAGCTTCAAACCTTATTAAGCGGTGAGGCGGACGCAAATCACACTTACCTGGAAATAAATTCTGGTGCGGGAGGAACAGAAAGCCAGGACTGGGCCAACATGTTGCTTCGCATGTACACGCGGTGGGCCAATGCGCATAAATGCAAAGTAAATCTGATGGAAATGCATAACGGCGAAGAAGCGGGGATAAAATCCGCCACGATTGAAATTAAAGGTGAAAATGCCTATGGTTGGCTCAAAACTGAATCAGGCGTTCACAGGTTGGTACGAATATCACCATTTGATAGCAACGCTAAACGCCATACCAGCTTCGCAAGTGTTTGGGTATATCCGGTCATAGACGATAATTTTGAAGTCGAGATCAATGAAAGCGATCTTCGCATTGATACGTACCGCGCATCTGGTGCTGGCGGACAACATGTCAATACGACGGACAGCGCTGTTCGGATCACACATATTCCAACAAAAATAGTTGTTCAATGCCAGAATGATCGTTCGCAACATAAAAACCGTGCTACGGCGATGAACATGCTTAAAGCACGTTTATATGAAGCGGAACTGCAACGGCGAGAGTCGGAAGCAAACCTGGAACACGAGGGAAAAACAGACATTGGGTGGGGGCACCAAATCCGGTCTTACGTATTGCAACCCTATCAAATGGTAAAGGATTTGCGTACGGGTGTTGAAAGTGGCCAGCCAAACAAAGTTCTAGATGGTGAAATTGATATTTTTCTTAACGCTGCTTTGGCAGCGAGGGTGCATGGTACGTCGACCGACGTAGAAGATATCGAATAAAAAAGCGGACATAAGGTCCGCTTCCCAAATTGTATTTAAGCCAAATATTTTATAATCTAATGAATTAGAATATTTTTTTCTGTTCCACTGATTTTTCATCGGAGTTAGCAGAAACAACTTTAGTCGCATTGCCGGGCGTATTGTTTGGCAAGTTATTTTGATGAGTAAGGCTACCTTCGATATAGGCACCTGCTTCAATACTAAGTGTTTGGTGGCAAATATCGCCTGTTAACTTTGCTGATTTTTCAATTCGGATGTTTCTGCCCGTTATACTGCCTTTTACCGTTCCCTTAACGATAACATCATCAGCATTAACTTTGCCTTTAACGGTCCCATTTTCGCCGATAGTGACTGAATTACTTTTTACATCGCCTTCTACAGTGCCATCAAGTTGGATTTCGCCGGAAGTAGAGACATTACCTTTAATGGTAACATCTGAACTGATAATTGATGGGACTGAGTTCGCAGGTGCTTTCATAGGGTTTACATCCTTGGGTGCAATATTATTATTTTGTGAATTAACTGTCATATTCTTGTTGCTTGATTTTTTGAACATCCTTCGCTGCTTTCAATACTTTCAATGGATCGATGGGTTTTCCGTTAAACCAAATTTCGTAATGGAGATGGGTGCTTACACTTCTACCGGTACTTCCCATAAGCCCAATTAATTGATCTGCTTCAACCCTGTCGCCGCGTTCCACTTTTACCTGTGAAAGATGGCCATATTTAGACCTAAACCCGTTTCCATGATCAATTTCAACAAATAAGCCAAATGAACCGTTTCGTCCAGCTTTTGTTACAACACCTGCACCGCCGGCTTTTATCGGCGTTTTATGCCATCCGGCCATATCAAGCCCTTTATGACTTGCCCATTTTTTAGTAATAGGGTCACGCCTTACACCAAATTTACTTGAAATATAGTATTTTTCCGGAGGGGTCGCTATCGGTAGGTAAGCAATCGCCATTTCCAAATCTTTTAAATTATTTCTTTTCATATACAATTCATCAAAAGACGCACTATTAATAGGGGCATCATTAATACCATTTTCTAATTCAATGAAAGGGCCCCCTTGCGCGGCGGATGATGGCAGGTCGGCGGCAAGGGCAAGGATTTTTTCTTCAGCAATTCCCGCATTATCAAGTGCGGCTTTCAAAAAAGACAATTTATTATCCACTTTATTCAGAATTGCATTTACAGTATTATTTTGCTGTATTTCAATGCGCTTTAAACCAACATATATCCGGTCCAGATTTTTATTGCGGTAGTTATTTCTGGCCTCTTTATCATCCTCATCATAATCACTATCAACAACAGCGGCATCATCTATGGTTATATTTTCAGCGGGAGAGACAGGACCGTCAATTTTTTCTTCATCGATTATCTGCTGAATGTAACGTTGGCGCTGCTCTAATGCTACGGCGGATTTTTGAATATCTTCTTTGAGTTGAGAGAACTGATTTTCAAGTTCATTATAGTTACGGTTTGCTACATCAACCTCGCTATCCTTGTCACTTAAAATTTCACTTATATAGATGTAATTATAAGATGCTAGAGAACACCAAATTACGATGCACATGGTTAATGTACTGACAAAAATTTGAGTATTTTTTGAAATAGAAATGAATCGCACGTCACCATTCGTCCTGAAATATAATTGCCTATCAGGAAAAATACGATTTATATTATTTCTTAACCATTTGATTACACTACTAATTTTCAATTTTTGGTCCAGTCTATAAAATCATGTTCAATTCAATTTTAATACAAAGGGCGAATCATATAAATTTACCCCGCATATGATAGCAAAATGTTAATGAATGCAAATAGTTTTAATTGGTTATTTTTGACCATTGATAAGCGGCATATAAAAACTTTCTGTCAAGCCCGCTTGGTATCGAGCCTCTATATTAAAAGGTGATATTAGTCCTCCGGCAAAGTACTTTTTTACATATTTTTGATATGTTTTTTCAGGGTTTAATCCTTGCTGGTTGCAAATGTAGGTGAACCATCTTTGGCCCGAACGGACATGTTCTATTTCTTCAGAGTAAATAATTTGAAGTGCACTCACACTTTGTTGATCGTTAGCAGCCATAAACTTTTTTATAAGAGCGGGTGTAACATCAAGCCCACGTGCTTCCAATACGAGGGGAACTATCGCTAAGCGGGCGAGGAAATCGTGTGCAGTATTTTCTGCAGATTGCCACAGCCCATCGTGGGCTGGGAGATCGCCGTAGCTCGATTGGAATTCTTCCAGTCTTTTATTCAAAAGGATAAAATGCCTAGCCTCGTCATCGGCTACTTTTACCCAATCATCAATAAAGCTTCGGGGCATGCTAACGCCAAAACGCGCTATTAGATCCCATGCAAGATCTATTGCATTTAGCTCTATATGTGCAATGGCATGGAGCATTGCGATGCGCGCCGCTCTCGCTTTTGCGTTACGCCGCCGGGGCATATTTTTTGGCAATAATAGTTCGGGTTTTTTAGGCCGGCCCGGTCTGCCAGGCGGGACCGGTCCTGTTTCTAATGTAAGTTTGCCTGCAAACCAGAATTCTTTAACTTGATGTGTAAGGTTGACTTTTTGATCAACGTCGGCTTGGTTGAGTATTTCAACGGCCAGGCCGAATATAGATTTCTTCTCAAACGTCATAATGACTTTACGGCACCTAATACTTGTTCAACATGACCATCGACCTTAACTTTGTGCCAAATATTCTTAATTAATCTGTCTTTACCAATTAAAAATGTAGTTCTTTCAATGCCCATATACTCCCGTCCGTATAGTTTTTTCATTACCCAGACCGAATAATCTTCACAGAGAGTGCCGTCCTCATCAACCAGTAGCTTCACGGTCAGGTCATATTTATTGACGAATTTTTGATGTTTTTTTGCGTTATCTTTCGACGCACCCAGAATGATAGTGTCATATTCTTCAAAATCTCTTTTAAGCTGACTGAAACCGATCGATTCCTTGGTGCAACCGGGGGTATCGTCTTTTGGATAAAAATAAAGGACGATATTCTTATCGGCGAAGTCAGCTAAGGAAACTTTAGCACCGGTCTCATCATGTAAGGAGAATTCAGGGGCTTGTTGGCCTATTTCTAGCATTTTATAATCCTATTTATTGTCGAGTGGGGGCATTGGTTGATGTGGTTCTAAATTGGAAGCTGGAATTTCAATTATTTTTTCATATAAATCAAGCACGGACTTTTGTTTTATTAATAATTGGCTTTCTATTTCTTCCGGTTGGTATTTTAGGCGTTCAGATAGTGCCAGGAGAAGCGCGCCTGATCGTTCGGTGTTTTTTGATGCACTTCCAAGGCAAAGGCGTAACATTAATTGAATGGATTGCATCCAATGACAAGAATCGTAAAGCAACTCTCCTTGATCCTTGGTAATAAATTTTGCTTCGGTAAGTGCTGTAATCTGCATCAAAGTGTTTTTACTCAATATTTCAGGTTTTAGAGAAGCATGTTTTAGAAGCATATATTGACAAATAAATTCAATATCGATGATACCTCCGCGAACATGTTTTAAATCCCAGAAGTTTTTCGTGGTAAAATTATCAGCAAGTCTTTTTCTCATTTTTGCGACTTCGTGAAGCAAATTTTCCTGATCTCGGTTTTTATGACTAAGGATAGCCAATATTCCTTTCTCGATTTTGTCTCTGAGAATTTTTGGTCCCGATATAATTCGGCCACGTGTAAGGGCCATATGTTCCCAAGTCCATGCTTGCCCAGATTGATAATCGTTGAATCCTTCTAACGACACCGCCAGCGGTCCAGCCGTACCCGATGGTCTGAGCCGCATATCGACCTCATAAAGTTTTCCCTCTCCCGTTAAGGCCGTGATGCTGTTAATAAAATTTTGACTAAGCCTAGAATAATAATGATTTACACCGAGTTTTTTAGAACCATTGGACGTGGCATTCAGATCTTCGCCATCATATATAAGAACCATATCCACGTCGGAGGTCGTCGTAAATTCCCGACCCCCTAACTTACCCATCGCTAAAACACACATAGAAGAATTTTTAATCTCTCCGTGTTTTATAGCGAATTCATTTTTAACCTCGTGAAGAAGAGCCCTTAATGAAATTTCAGCTATATAGGCAAGCGTTCTTCCAAATCGTATCACATCACCTTTATCCCTTAAAATTTGCAACCCAACTTGAAACTTTCCTTCGTTAGCCCATTTGCGTGTAATATCAAGGGAATCCTGGAAATCGATAGCGAGATCGAGTTGGCTTTTAAGGTTTATCGTCAGGTCATCATATGAGGATTTGGTTTCAAATGTATTCGCGTTTAAAACGCTATCAAGTAGTAGTGGTTGCCGTGATAATTGGTTGGATAAATAAGGTGCCATACCCGTAATTTGCGCAAGAAGATCAAGCAACCAAGGTTGCGCTTTTATAAATGAAAACAGTTGAATGCCGGAGGGTAGCCTTGACAAAAAATCGTCAAACTTTACAAGACTTGAATCTGGTTCTCGGTGATGACCAAAAGCAGTTAATATATCCGGGATGAGTTGTTTTAAAATTCGTCTTGCTCTTTCTGTGCGGCACGCGCGGTAACGTCCCAATTGCCAGTTTTTGATCAGGTCGTAAACTTTTTCGAGGTCACGAAAGCCAGCTTTTTCGATCACTTTAAGAGTATCTGGATGATAACTGTCAGGTGGGAAAGAAAGGCTCTTATCATCTGCTTCAGATTGGTTTGTATCTCTTAATAGGTCATTAAAAAGTTTATGAACGGCATTCAAATGGGTCATGAGATCATTTTTGAAATCATTAACATCTTCATATCCCATAAATTTGGTAATTCTTACGACATCTTCTTCTAAAACAGGTATTTGGTGTGTTTGGTCGTCATTGATCATTTGAAGCCGATGTTCGAGTGTTCTTAGATAAATATACGCAGATTGAAGAATGTTGTTGTCTTCATGCGTTAGTTTTTCTGATTTTGTTAGTGCATCAAGTGCAGGGCAGGTAGGCCCAATTCTTAGATCCGGTTCGCGGCCACCGGATATAAGCTGATGAATTTGTGCATAAAACTCGATTTCCCTGATACCGCCACGACCTAGCTTAACATCATGTCCCTCCAATTTTATATCGCTGTGGCTATGGTGCTTATGGATTAATTTCTTTATGGCGTGGATATCGTCAATGGCGGCGTAATCAAGGTGTTTACGCCAGACAAAGCCTCTAATTCTTTCCAAGAATTCGTGTCCGGCCTTTATATCGCCTGCTATCGGTCGCGCTTTAATCATGGCCGCACGTTCCCAATTTAACCCGACGCTTTGGTAATAAAATTCTGCACCTTCCATGGATAATGCAACCGGAGTAGCCCCCGGATCTGGTCGGAGACGTAAATCTGTCCTAAAAACATAACCATCCTGCGTCCGGTCAGATATTATTTTGACTAATTTCTGTGTAAGCTTAATAAAAAAATCTTGTGCGGTTTTGCGGCCATTATATTTGATAATATCATTGTCAAATAGCACAATTAGGTCGATATCGCTTGAATAATTAAGTTCATATCCACCCAGTTTTCCCATAGCCAGAACAACGTATCCAGAATGTTCGGCTGCATTATTTAGATTTATTTTCTGCGTTTTGGGAATATGTGTTAGTTCGTCCATGTGAATTGCTTCGCGCAGAAGGAAATTTACGGCCAAATTCACGGAATTTTCAGCAAATTTACTCAAAACGCTGGTTATTTTCTTCAAACTCCATAAGCCGGACAGGTCAGCCAAAGCAGTAGTTAAGGCAATTTCCGCTTTGGCTATTCTTAAGGTCCTCATAAGCTCATTTTGATTTGAACAATCAATACATTCGGTGTTGAGCCTTGTGAATATATCATCAGTAATCTCATCAACTGAACATCGTATTAATCGCAATGCGAACTCTGGGTATTTGAATAACAACCGTGTCAAATAAGGACTATTGGAAAATATAGAAAGGAGTGTTCTCTCTTTTTCAGCTCTATTAATTACCCGTTTGAATTCAACAAGTTGTGTTTCATTGTAATTTTCCAGAAAATCCTTTAGTTTCTGTTGTGCGAGCCCCATATCGGATATTTGCGGTAAATTTTGACGATTATTATGAGTGTTCGAGAAAAGTTTTGACATATGCACTGGACCTAAAATCATATTATTGACATGTTTATTATATACTTAGCACCATAAGAAGTGTTAACCAAATAAACTATACTTAAATAAAGAGATATAATTTGCTCAGGCCTTTAAGATATACAGTAAAAATGATTTTTGCGTTGATGGCAATTGCGGCCATAGCGATAATGTTATTTTTTTGGCGTGTGAGCAACGGCCCGGTTTTATTAGACGGATATTCGCCTGCTTTAAGAAGCATATTGCAGCAACAGAATATCGGTAACGATATTAGCTTTGAGAGTAGTATTCTTACATGGCGTTCAGCTGACGATAATCCAACAGGCAACAGTAGTTTTGAAGTCAGATTTCAAAATATCGAGATTAAAGACCCTGAAACATCACTTGAATTAAATATACCGCAAGCGGGTATGCAGCTCAGCATAGCGGCACTTTTTCGAGGTGTATTTGCACCTACATTTATTGAATTCAGCGGCTTGGATTTAAATTTACTTATCCCGAAAGAGGCGTGGTCAGGTGAAGAGTTTGATCAAGCTGCATTCATTGCAGCAATGCGTGCCTATTTGGATGAGTTCAATAATTCTCCTAATCTCATACCGCGTTTAACGAAACAAATTCTTTCTAAACCTATGCCGGGAAATTCTACGGGATATCTGCAACAATTTTCGCTTGCAAATACGGCAATCAATATTACCGATGAATTATCAGGGGATATATGGAATATACCAGATGCGATATTGGATATTAAGCGGGTGGATAATGGCCTTAATCTGTTGCTTGAAGGTGAAATCGATATTGAAAACGAAGCAGATATCCCGCTTCATCTATCCACGCTTTATGATATATCAAACGAAGTAGCATCTACGGAAATTCGGTTTTCAAATCTTACTCCTACCCATATTGCGGGAAAAGTCGATGGTTTATCCTCGCTTTCCACGTTGAATATACCTGTTGGCGGTCTTATTAATTTCTCACTTGATAAAGAGTTTGAACTACCTATTTTTGATTTCGAATTTGATGTTGGTGCCGGTCGAATAAATCCAGGAGAGGTATATGATGCGCCTATAAAAATTGATGAAGCAGGTATAAGTGGACAATACTTTGCTTTGGAAGACACAGTTTCTATCGAATATTTTCATCTGGAATTTGACGGTGCCGTGTTGGATGCGCACGGAATGATTAATGACTTGCGTAATAATCTCGATATTGCAATCACCGCGGAAATTGCTAATTTACCGATGATTAACTTAAAAACCTACTGGCCATCAAGAATTATAGCAGGGGCGCGGGCAAGAAGTTGGATCGCCAGTAATGTAACTGGAGGGTTGATTACTGAAGGTCAAATCAAGTTGGATATTCGTCCGGAAATGTTGGAACTTGAAATTCTCCCCGACGAAGGTTTTGTTTTTACGTTCAATATTGAGAATGGTAGTTCTCATTACTTAAAGCCGATGCCGCAGGTGACAGAGTTAACAGGAAAGGCAACATTAAATGCTAACCATTTTAAGTTGGAAATTGATGAAGCGTTAATCGACGATGCTCGCGTAGAAAATGCTGTCTTAAATTTTATAGATACGGCCAACCGTGAAAGATCAACGGCTCATTTTGAAATACCGATAAATGGTAAAGTGGAAGAAATATTGCGTATCATTGATATTGAGCCACTTGGATATCCAAGTAAATATGGAATTTCTGAAGATAGTATTACAGGGGAAGCCGAGGCTCATTTAACTCTTGATTTTCCGCTTATTAGGCTTCTTAAATTGGTTGATATTGATTTTGAAGTTCAAGCGGATGTGCAGGAGTTGCAAATTCCTAAACTATCAGATGATTTAGCACTTTCGCACGGAACGATGGCCTTGTCTGTTGATGGGGAAGGGATTTTAGCCAACGGGAATATTTTATTGAACGGCGTTGATTTTAATGCTGAATGGAGCGAAGATTTTACGAATACTTCTACATATCCAACCAGATATATCATTGATGGTATTATTGAAAATGAGGAATGGGAAAATTTGCATCTGCCGTTCGAACCCTATGTCGCCGGTCCTACAGATGCTAATCTTACACTGTTTGGGGTGGGTGCAGGCTTAAAAACAGGTAGCGGACGCTTTGATCTGAAAGATTCGGAAATAACATTTGAACCGCTGGGTTGGAACAAAGAAGAGGGAGAAATCGCAGAAGCCATATATACATTAGATTTTGTGGAAAATGGCAGCATAAACGTGAACGACATCGTTTTTGGGTCTGATAAATTAAACTCAGCCCTTCAGTTCCAATTTGACGGAGAAATTGTAACTCAATTATTCTTAAAAGAAATTACCATGGCCGATGCAGATTTTTCTGCGCTTTTTGAGTGGGATGCTGATAAGTCTCTGTATCAAACTTCGATTAAAGGGCGGAAATTTAATGCCATTCCACTCATGGACATTATTTTGAATCCGGAAGAAGATGCGGAAGAGTCAGAATTACCTAATTTTGATCTTGCGGGCTCGATGTCAGATGTGACGATGTATAATGACGTAAATATGGGAGACATAACAATTCTCGCGAAATACGTAGATGATGAAATTATCGACTTTGGCTATAACGGAAACTGGCAAGACGATAGAAATTTATCCATTATAATTGCTAGCGGAGGAAGCGAAAGCAGAGACCAAAGAAAACTGACTTTGCAAACTAATGATGCGGGGCAGGCACTAAGAGGTCTTGATTTCTTCACGAGTGGTGATCAGGGTGATCTTTTAATCGAAGCCAATATGATGAAGAAAGAAAAAGGCTATTCCTTTAACGGAACGATTAAAGCTGAAAAATTTAATATCGCTAATTCAAAGGCTTTTAGTGAATTGCTAAAAGAAAAAGAATTTGCTAAAGCTCAGCAAGAACTAGAGGAGAATGGTCTTTCGTTTGAAAGCTTTGAAAGTGACTTCATACAGTATGATGACGTTTTAACAATATCATCCGGCAGCGCAAAGGGACCTACTCTTGGTGTTACGGTTGATGGGTTTGTTGATCAAAAATACGATGACATTTCCTTGGGTGGCACTATAATTCCGGCATACGGGATAAACTCTCTCCTCAGCAATATACCTCTCTTGGGAACGATATTAGCTGGCGGTAAAGGGGAAGGGGTTTTTGCTGCGACGTATAATATGGTAGGTTCCGTCGAAGACCCAGACGTAAATATCAACCCGCTTATGGCACTGGCCCCCGGTATATTCAGGAAGATATTTGGTGCCCTGGGCAGCGGTGGAAATGACGCGCCGACTGCCCGAGAAGAAGCGCAACAAACTGAAGAAGAACAAGCCGTTGTGAACACGGTAGATCAGTCAATTCCGCCTGACTAAAGTAAATTTCTGAAAAGAAAATATTAGATAACCGCACTTTCAAGCATAGTTACTGTGCCACTATCGGCGTTCATCCTAACTCTGCACCCAAGCGGCATCGTTCGTTTGTCTGGAATATGACCGAACATTGCACCTATGAAAGCAGGTTTGTTAGCACGTTGACAGTGCTGCTCGAGTATATCCATTAAACTGAAATCGCCATAACCACCATCACTGTCAACATCAGTCATACCACCAAAAACGATGCCTGCACAATTGTCAAAATGCCCACCTAGCTCCAGTTGTGTTAGCATCCTGTCGACGCGGTATATATTTTCGCCGACCTCTTCCAACATCAGGATTTTACCCTTGATTTCAGGGAAATAAGGTGTCCCCTGGATGGCAGTAAGTACGCTTAGATTTCCACCTACCAATCGCCCTTCAGCAATTCCTGACACAATAGGCTGGGTTCTGTTTTCGCGAACGGTCAGGTAATCCCGTTTTGTTTGTGGGTTTTCCATGTGTTGCGCCACGCCATCAAACAGTATTTCGCGGACATTTTGGGCACTAAAGCTGCCCCAGTTACTGCCTGCTGTTGGTCCGTGAAATGTCACCAAACCAGTTTTAAAATGGATTGCATTAAGTAGTGCAGTGATATCACTGTATCCCAAAAGAATTTTTGGGTTTTCTGCTATCATATCGAAATCAAGGAAGGGTAACGTGCGTGCAGAACCCCAGCCACCCTTGAGAGCGATAATGGCTTTGACATCTTTGTCAGCAAATGCGCGGTTGAGTTCCGCGGCACGAACTTCATCTTCTGCCGGGAAATAACCATGTCGTCCCATTACACTTTCAGCGACTTTTACCTTAAGGCCAAGAGCCGCGAGCGATTCTATGGAAAGTTGCAAGCGAAATTTATCATATTCTACACCTGCGGGGGCAATGATCATAATGGTATCGCCCGCTTTAAGTCGTTCAGGCTTGATAGGTGCTTTTTCTTGCGCGGTGGCGATATTGGGTGTGCCGGAGATCGCCATTGCGGCCGTGCTGGCTATACCGGCAGTAAGCAAATTGCGTCTATCAATGTTTGCCATCGCTCTTCCTTTTTATTTTGGCATCACCAGAATATGCCGTTTTTTACCAGCAGAAAGCTTGATACTGCCTTGCTTATTTAGTTGATTTAGAGATATCTTCATTTCGCCGTCAGTAATTTTTTTATCATTCAGTTTTGCACCGCCTTGTTTGATCAAGCGTCGCACTTCGCCTTTTGATGAGCCGAGCCCAGCACTTATGTAAAGATCTGAAACAGCGATGCCGGCTTCAAGATCGGTCTTCGCGACCTCTATGGTCGGAAGATCAGCGTCTAATGAGCGATCCTCGAACGCTTTTTTTGCCGTTTCTTCGGCTTTTGACGCGGCTTCCGTGCCATGAAGCATCGTCGTGGCTTCATTAGCAAGAATTTTCTTCGCTTCGTTTATTTCCTGTCCCTCCAGTGCTTCAAGTCGGCGGACTTCATCCATGGAAAGCTCAGTAAATAGAGCCAAGAAGCGGCCAACATCTGCGTCAGCGGTATTGCGCCAGAATTGCCAGAAATCATAGCTCGAGCACATATCTTCATTAAGCCAGATGGCACCTTTTGCTGTCTTTCCCATTTTTGCGCCGCTCGCAAGTGTTATAAGCGGTGTGGTAAGGCCAAAAACTTCTTTCCTGTCCATGCGCCGATTGAGTTCGACGCCGTTTATAATATTACCCCATTGATCAGAACCGCCCATTTGCATGGCGCATCCGGTGCGTCGTTGAAGCTCAAGAAAATCATACGCTTGCAATATCATATAATTAAATTCAAGAAATGTTAGCGGGCTTTCTCGGTCGAGACGCATTTTCACGCTTTCAAAGGTGAGCATGCGGTTAATAGTAAAATGTGGCCCGACAGTGCGCAGCAGGTCAATATATTGAAGTCCATCAAGCCAATCGGCATTGTTAGGCATTATCGCTTCTTTAGGTCCATCACCAAATGTAATGTATTTTGTAAATACGGATTTGATGCCTTCCATATTATCATTGATCATATCAATAGTAAGCATCTGACGGCTTTCATCCCTGCCACTGGGGTCGCCAATTTTAGTCGTGCCACCTCCCATTAATGCGACTGGCTTATGGCCGCTTTTCTGTAAATGGCGTAACATCATAATTTGGACCAGTGATCCCACATGAAGGCTTTTTGCAGTGCAATCAAACCCGATATATGCAGCAACTATCTCAGAGCATAGTTTCTTATCGAGGGCTTCAGCATCGGTACATTGATGAATGAAACCTCTTTCAAGCATTACTTTCAGGAATTCTGATTTCGGTTTATAATTGTCTAAACTATCGGTCATGATATGGTCATCTATTATGGTATACTGTTTTTTTGTTATGAATGGTCATGTAACATAAGTTTGGTCATGATTGAAATGGAAATTTTTAGGAATGTTTAAAGATGGCAGATATATATCCTGAGAAATTGGCCGTGGGTTTGATGAGCGGAACTTCATTGGACGGCATCGATGCCGCGTTCGTAAGATCAGACGGTGAAATGGTGAAATCATGGGGTGAGCCGTATCATATGTCATATAATGCAAAACAAAAAGAACAACTTAAAGCAGGAATGCTTGAGGCAAGGAAGGAGGCGAAGCCATCCTCTTCAAATGCGCTCATAAACCAATTGGAACGAGAACTCACCGATTTACATGCGCAGGCGGTATTTAATATAATTGAAAAGAATGGTTTAAATAAGAATGACATAGATGTCGTTGGTTTTCATGGTCAAACCTTGCTGCATGGTCCCGATGAAGGTTGGTCATGGCAAATAGGTGACGGTGAGTTGCTTGCGAAGAAACTTGATATTCCCGTCGTAAATGATTTACGGCGTTTTGACGTCGAACATGGCGGGCAGGGAGCACCAATGGTCCCTGTTTATCATCAGTCAATAGTTAAAGAAAAAGCAAAAATATTTCCGGTTGCATTAATAAATATAGGAGGTGTGGCAAATATTACCTGGATTGGCGGCACCGATGCTTCCGATCTGGTGGCGTTTGATACGGGACCGGGAAATGCCATGCTCGACGATTTTATCAGAAAATTTAGTGACTTTACCTGTGATATCGATGGTACAATTTCAGCGAAAGGTAAAATCGATCAAAACCTTGTCAGTGGTTGGATGGAAAATAAATATTTTTCTGAACTACCCCCTAAATCTCTGGATCGGGATGATTTTAATGTGGGTGAAGTTGAAGGTTTATCGCTCGAAGACGGTGCCGCTTCGCTTTGCGCTTTTACCGTTTCGTCAATAAAAGCGGGGTCAACAATTTGCCCAATGCCAGCAAAGCATTGGTATGTATGTGGTGGTGGTGCTCATAATCCGACGATTATGAAAATGCTGTCAGAAGCATTGAAGGGCGAAGTATCATCCATCGATACGCTCGGAATTGACGGCGATTTCGTAGAAGCGGAAGCCTTCGCTTATATGGCGATTAGAAGAATATATAACCTGCCAATTACTTTCCCGGGAACAACGGGTATTTCCACGCCGTCCACCGGTGGAATAATCAATAATCCTTAATATCCAAGTCTCATAGTAAGGTATTTATCAATGCTTTGAACGAGCGGAGGATGGTGTTCCTCATAAAAATGACTGGCACCTTCAATTTTATCGTAATCGATAGTAATGCCTTTTTGAGCTTGAAGTTTCTCAACCAGTTTTTGTACCGAATATTCAGTGACGACCGTGTCATCCGTGCCTTGTGTAATTAATCCCGATGATGGGCAAGGGGCCAGAAATGAAAAGTCATATAGATTTGCAGGCGGTGAAATGGAAAGAAACCCATTAATTTCCGGGCGACGCATTAATAACTGCATACCAATCCACGCGCCAAACGAAAAACCGGCCACCCACACTTGCGGTGAATCGCGATTAACGGTGTGTAACCAATCCAGTGCAGACGCCGCATCACTAAGTTCACCAACGCCGCTATCATATACGCCTTCACTACGGCCTATGCCACGGAAATTAAATCTTAAGACGGAAAACCCGCGGCGGACGAAAGAGTGATATAAATAATAACAAATTTTACTATTCATATTTCCGTTAAACTGCGGGTCAGCATGAAGAACGAGGGCAATAGGAGCGTTTTCACTTTTACTGGGATGGTACCGGCCTTCGAGGCGACCTTCCGGTCCATTGATAATGACTTCTGGCATACTAACTTTAACCTTAAATATATAAATTTATTATGGCAAAATATACGGTATAAAAATACCTTATTGATGATTCCGTTTTCTTATAGCATAAAAACATAGTGAAAATTCAACAACCAAATTAGATTCTGGAAAAATAGTGGTAAATTCAGACATAATATATCTTGATTATAATGCGGCAGCGCCTATCCGTCCCGAAGTAATCGACATAATGACAGAAGTAATGATAGAAGGGGGGAACCCTTCATCGGTTCATGCAATAGGTCGCAAAGCTAAATCGAGGTTGGAAGAGGCGCGTTCATTGATCGCGTCTGCTATAAACTGCCGTCCTCAGATGATAATATTTACATCGGGTGGCACGGAAGCCAATAATATGGCTGTACTTTCATCAGATAAAAAGCGGTTGATCACGACCACTGCGGAGCATGATTCGATAAGGTCAGCAGCGAGCAGGTTTAGCGGTAAGGTTGACGTGGTTTCTGTAGATCGAAATGGTGTTCTTGATATTGATGAATTAGCAGAACTCCTTAAATCAGATGGAGACAATACGATTGTATCAATCCTTTATGCTAATAATGAAACCGGTGTTTTGCAGGATATAAGAATGATCGCGGACTTGGTTCACGACGCCGGAGGGCTTTTACATATTGATGCGATACAAGCATTTTGCAAGATAGAAATTGATTTTATCGCACTTGGTTGCGATATGATGAGCTTATCCGCGCATAAAATAGGTGGCCCGCAAGGTGTCGGAGCACTTGTTACATATGAAAAACTACCTGTTTTATCACCTATTCTTGGCGGTGGGCAGGAAGTTGGGCGTCGCGGAGGTACAGAGAACATTGCCGGTATAGCCGGTTTTGGTAAAGCGGCTTCGATGGTTTCCTTGTCTCTCACTAAAATGAAAACGCTTGAAGTATGGCGGGATCAAATGGAAACAGATCTATTAGCACATTCGAATGAAGTGATTATGTTAGGTCAAAATGCACCACGGTTACCGAACGTATCAATGATTTATATGCCGGGGGTCCCAAGCGATACGCAAGTGATGAATTTTGACTTAGATAAAATTTGTGTAAGTGCGGGCTCGGCATGTTCATCGGGTAAGGTAAAGTCCTCAGCAGTTATTGAGGCCATGACGGGTGAAGATAAAATAGCAACGTCGACGGTAAGAATGAGCCTCGGTTGGGGAAGTGAGAAAGAAGAAGCGGATCAGTTTGTCAAATGCTGGATCAAACAATATGATAAAAAACACAAATACCAATCGGCCGATATAAAAGAAAGTAATTCCCAGAGCGCATGACATTAGAATTGCCTATATATCTGGATTATCAGGCAACGACGCCGTTGGACCAGCGTGTGCTAGACGCGATGATGCCTTATCTAACCCGAGACTTTGGCAATCCACATTCGACCGAACATAGCTTTGGTTGGAAGGCGGATGCGGCGGTTGAAATTGCCAGAAAACAGGTTGCTGACTTGGTTGGCGCACAGAAGAGTGAAATTATATTCACTTCTGGTGCAACAGAATCTAATAACATGGCAATAAAGGGAGTTGCGTTTGCCCATCATCCCTCAAAAAATCATATTGTTACTATAAAAAGCGAACATGAGTGTGTTTTAGCGTGCATGCGTTCACTTGAAAAATCTGGATTTAAAGTCACATATCTTGATATTGATCAAAATGGCTTGATTGACTTGGAACAGTTAAGCGCAGCGATTACCGATAGAACGTCTCTTGTGTCTGTTATGGCGGTTAATAATGAAATTGGCATCATTCAGGATTTAAAAGCCATCGGCGAAATTTGCCTTAAAAAGAGCGTTGTTTTTCATACGGATGCAGCGCAGGGTGCCGGGAAAATTCCGCTTGATGTTGATAGAATGAATATCGATGTAATGAGTATTTCAGGACATAAAATGTACGGGCCGAAAGGTATTGGTGCTCTTTACGTGAGGAAAGATACTGCCATTATACCGTTGTTTGATGGAGGAGGGCAAGAACAAGGCCTTCGTTCGGGTACGCTTTCTCCTGCGCTTTGTGCCGGGCTTGGTAAAGCGTGTGAAATAGCGTTGTTAGAGATGGAAAAAGACGATATTCACATTGCTGCCCTTTCGACACGTTTTTTGGATAAAATAAATATCGGGTTAAATCATGTAAAGTTGAATGGTGGCATCGAAGATCGCTATAGGGGTAATTTAAATCTAACGTTTGAGGACGTAAAAAGTGATTTACTCGTCGCTGACCTTAAGGATATTGCCGTTTCAACCGGGTCTGCGTGTTCATCGGCGTCTGCAAAATCATCTTACGTTCTTAAAGAATTAGGGTTGAGTGAAAAAGATATATCCTCCTCTATCCGGATTGGCTTTGGTCGTATGACAACAAAAGAAGAAATAGACGAAGCAGTGAACCACATTATTAAAGTTGTACAAAATTTAATTTAATCTTCATTAAAAAATCTCATGAGAAGATCGCTAAATTCTTGCGGTTTTTGCGCATGTAGCCAATGACCACCATCAGCAATAGTTTCAATTTTCGCATTTGTAAAAATTTCAAGTGTCTCAGGGACATATTGATCATGTATATAATCAGATAGTTCGCCGCGAATAAAAAGTGTTTCCCCATCATAATTTATGCCATGCGGTGCATCGGCAATATGGTCATATTGATGTTCAAGAGCTGCAAGGTTTAGACGCCATTTAAAACCACCTGCATCATTTCTAACAAGGTTTGTTAAAAGAAAAAGTCTAATTCCCGCATCACCCTCATATTCTTTTAAAATTTGTTCTGCTTGACTGCGTGTTTCAATTTGGTCGAGATTAATGGCATTTAATCCTTCAAATATTTTACTATGATGATGTTCGTATTTTACCGGTGCAATATCGCTTACGAGCAATTTATTAACACGCTCCGGATAACTAAGCGCAACTTGCATGGCGGTTTTTCCGCCCATTGAATGGCCTACAATATTAGCTTTGGTAACATTTTGATCATCCATCAGCTCAATAACATCATCCGCCATAAGTGGATATGACATGTCATCAGAATGTGGCGACGCACCGTGATTGCGTAAATCAACGCAATAAACATCAAATTTCTGCGCGTAAACTTTTGCCAGTCCTTTAAAATTACTGGCCGAGCCATATAATCCGTGAAGGATGATCAGGGATTTATTTCCGAGAGTATTTCCATAGTGATCAAAGTTAAGTTTCATAAACTTCTTGTGATGCATAGACAAAAAAAATGCAAGCCCTTTTGAGGGGCTTGCATAATAAACAGGGGTTAGGGGGAGTAGGGAAATTATGTGTATAATTTACAAGCCCTGTTTATGTTCAGTTTTATGCTTGTAAGAAGCATATAAGGGAGCAAGAAAAGCTATAGGGAGGAAGAAATCTTGCAAAAATCATTAAAGGGCAAAATAGATGATTTTAAAAGCGCAATGCGATAAGATGACAGTAATATGAGATAAGATTTATTTTGACCGATATTTAGTTGTTATAACTGCCAGTGAGTATCTATGGATCAGGCCAGTATACGTTGTGCTGGAATAGAGATTATGGCGCGTGTACCGGTTCCCACTTCACTTTCCAATGTGAAAATACCGTCATGAAGTTCTATTAATTTTTTAACGATCGGTAAGCCTAGTCCTGTACCTTCTTCATTATGTTCATGTGTATCTTCGCATTGCTCGAAAGGATTTAAAACATGTTCCAATCTGTTGGAAGGGATACCGATTCCCGTATCAATCACTTCGATATTTACACCACCATCATCTGCTCTTGTCGTGCGGCAATGAACAGCTCCCCTCTCGCCTGTGAACTTAACGGCATTTGACAATAGATTAATGATTGATCTTTTAATGGCGTGCATATCGCCAACAAGTTTTAAGGTGTGCGTCTGCGGATCAGTATCACACGACAATAACACGTTTTTCTGACTGGCTTGGGGCTCAAGCATTTTTGTCGCTTCTTTTGTACACGTGAGTAGCGAAAATTCGGTTTCTTCAAGATGCCATTTTCCAGCCTCAATTTTTGAAAGATCAAGAATGTCTTTGATAACTGTTGCCAAATGTTCGCCGCTACCCTTGATGTCGTTCAGATATTCCTGATATTTTGGCTGTTTTATTTCGCCATGTAATCCAAGTAACATAACATCGGAAAAGCCGATTATGGCGTTGAGCGGCGTTCTAATTTCATGAGACATATTTGCAAGAAACGCTGACTTGGCAATATTTGCGGATTCTGCTTCTGCCTTCGCCATTTCAGCTTTTTCTTGTGCCAATTCGGCTTTTTTCTGCGAAAGAATTAGCTCTTCTTCAACGGTTTTTCTGTGGGCAACTTCACGGCGCAAAGCATTATTCCAAATTAAAACAGTTACCACTGTCACAAACGTAAAAAAGACTATTTTCCAGATAAGCTCGTAATCTTCTTTATTTTCTATTTTTAATGCCAGCCAATTTCTGGAAATTTCAGCTTTCTCACTGGTTGTTATAGATGAAATAGCTTTTTGCATAATGCTACTTAGTAAAGGGAGTTCACTACGTACCGCCATTGAGACATCTGTTTTATAAGGTGTTTCACCGACAACAACGATTTGTGAGAAACCTTCTGCAACCATATGATAAGCGGCAGATGAGATGCCACCGACATAGGCATCAACGGAACCAGTGGATACATGGCGCAATGCTTCCGCAATAGAATTTACTTCGACAACATCTAAATCAGGATACTCATTTTTTATAAAACTATATGTTGCGGAGCCCGAAACTTGAGCTAACTTGCGACCAGCAAGACCATCCATATTGCCAAAAATATCGTTGTCGTTACGAGCAAATATTACGCTGGTCAGGGTTTTAACCGGTTCGGTAAAATTAAGGTATTTTTTTCTATCCGGAGTGGCGACCGCCATGGACAACATATCCGCTTGTCCGGTATTGATCATTTGCATACCCTCGGCCCAATTTTTATTTCCAACCCATTGGAATTCCACATTTAACTTGTCACCAATGATTTTTAAATAGTCACCAGCTATTCCACTTATTTTCCCATTTTTGTCGATAAGCTCAAGGGGGGCCGCAGTAGGGTCTGCGGCCACTCTGATTACTCTATTATTATCTAACCAGATTTGCTCTCGCGCACTAAGGTCTATTGTTTTTTCCTGATCGCCAAGAATGTGCCATTTAGTCGTTAAGTTTCTAAACTCCTTTTTTGTTATGGCGTTCATACCCTTTGATAATATTGACGTTAATATGGGCAAGTCGCTTCGCGCTGCCAGTCTTATGTTACCTTCATTCCCGGTGTCAGGAAAAAACTTTTCTCCGATAACTTCGATGCCTCTTAAATTATTTTTCGCGATGAAATAATTTGCAACAGGAAGTATAATTGCAAGAACATCAATATCGCCTTTGATGAGTGCATTTATAGAATCGATGGTCGTACTAAATTCCGTTAATTTAAATTCGGGATATTGAATCTTATATACGCTTGCCGGAACGTCACCGGATACAGACCCAATTCTCTTTCCTTTAAGGTCATTTATGCTTTTTATTTGCTTTGCACCTATTTTACCGAAATATACCAACGGAAGCTCCAGATATGGTTCAGTGAAATCTAAATATTCATCGCGTTCAGACGATTGAATGATACTCTGAGCAATGTCGATTTTTCCGATCTTGAATTGGTTTAGTAGTTCCTCCCAAGCGAAGCCGCTTACATACTCAACTTTTACGTCCAGTTTTTTGGCTATCAAATTAAGATAATCTACAGAGAACCCCATAGGATTACCGTCAACAACGTAGTCCAATGGTGCCCAGTTTTTCTCATTACTTGCCTTCAGAACGGGATGTTCAGAAAGCCACATAAGCTCTTCCTGCGTAAGATTTAATTCACTTCTGTCTTTTATTGTCTGATTAGTTTGGGAGAAGGCCGTCGGACATCCTGATAAAGTTAATGTGTGTATAAATAACACTGTCAGGAGCGTTTTAAATACCTTAAAAAAGTTAAAATTATTATTGTTAATGTTCATAATTTACGACTTCATATATAAATAAGTATTTATAAATTACCCTGTGTTAGAAATATAAATGATATAGGTTAATGTAGTTAAAATGACTGAACGTTTTTCTCAAATAACGAGCTAGTTGTTCGGTACGTTTGTAACGTAACAAGGGGTAAATTCTTTTTACCTCCTTGTTACAAAAATTGATATATTGATGCATTGTTAAGCCGTCTTTTGAATGCTTCGGTATAACTTTGTGCCTTCTTCGGCAAACCCGTTGGCACTGCTTACCGCTTCTGAAATCGAACCGATATTGGTGTTTATCGAGTCAACCGCGGTAGAGGCGAGCTGCATGTTTCCTGAAATTTCTTTACTGGTCAATGTCTGTTCTTCAACAGCACTGGCAACCGTAGTAAAGCCACTTTCCACTGATTCCACAGAATTTTTAATATTTGCGAGTTGTTCAATAACATCATCTGACACTGACTGCATATTAGTGATTTCAGAAGAAATCTGTGTTGTTGCGTCACCTACTTGCCCGGCTAATGCTTTAACCTCAGACGCCACAACGGCAAATCCTTTTCCGGCATCACCAGCCCGTGCCGATTCAATCGTTGCATTTAGTGCGAGCAAATTAATTTGACTTGCTATTTCCTGAATGACAATGACGATATTGTTCATCGCTTGTGCGGCGGAGCTGAGTTTTTGCGTTGATTCGTCCGCGTTTTGAGTTTCTTCCATGGTTTTCGTAACTTCTATTCTCGAATTTTCCATGCTTTGTGCTATTTCATTACTGGACATTTGAAATTGTTCCGTGGCTGCGCTAACGGCCTGCACGGTTTCTAATGTTTGCGTCGATGCTGCGGCAACAGAAGTTGATTGCTCGTTAGCATTGCTTACAGCGTTAAGAATTTTATCAAGATTTTCATCAACCAAGGCACCCACGCGCTCTGCCTCGTGTCTTGCATTAACTTGCTCAGTAATATCGGTAGCGTATTTTACAACCTTAAACGGTTTGCCGTCCGGATCAAAAATTGGATTATAAGACGCTTGTATCCATATTTCTTTTCCACCATTTGCAATTCTTTTATATTCGTCCGCTTGATATTCCCCGCGCGCAAGCGACTCCCAGAACTGTTTATATTCGGCACTCTGGCCATAACTTGGCTCAACAAAGAGGCTATGGTGTTTGCCTTCAATTTCAGCAAGAGAATAATTTATAGTACTCAAGAAGTTTTCATTTGCTTTTATAATTGTGCCGTCCAGGTTAAATTCGATTACTGCTTGGGATTTTCCAATCGCCTCAATTTGACCATTAGAGTCAGCTGTTTGTATGATTTGATTAGTTATGTCAGTAGCATATTTTACGACCTTGAAGGGTTTTCCGTTAGGATCAAAAATTGGATTATAAGACGCTTGTATCCAGACTACTTTTCCACCTTTACCTATTCGTTTATATTCTGCTGCTTGATATTCACCGCGGGCGAGTGATTGCCAAAACTGCTTATATTCGGCACTTTGCTTATAGTCTGACTCTACGAACAAACTGTGATGTTCACCTTTTATTTCTTCAAGCGAATATCCTAAAGTATCCAGGAAATTTTTATTTGCAGAAATGATTGTACCATCAAGTTCAAATGATATGACGGCTTGAGATTTTGAAATAGCATCAATCTGCCCACTGTGATCAGCTCGCACCGTAGTCTGTTCTGTAATATCAATGGCATATTTCACTACTTTGACAACATTACCATTTTTATCGAGAATTGGATTATAGGACGCTTGTATCCAAACTTCCTTGCCGCCTTTTCCGATGCGCTTATATTCTTTCGCCTGGAATTCTCCGCGCGCAAGATTTTCCCAAAATTGCTTATATTCATCAGATTTCTGAAACTCCGGTTCAACAAACATGCTGTGATGCTTGCCTTGTATTTCATCCAAAGAATAACCCAGCGTATCAAGGAAGTTTTTATTTGCGGTAATGATCGTACCATCAGTTTCAAATTGAATTGTTGCTTGTGATTTATCCAGTGCTTCGAGCAAGTATTTCATGTCGTTGTTATTGTGATTTGTTTTCGTTTCCCCTGATTTTCTATTTAAAGTGCCTGTAATAGACTTAAACATTTTTGAATCCTAATTACTGTTTATCCCCCTTGCATTCAAAAATACATTTTCAATACATAATAATATGTTTAGTAAAAAAATATTAAAATTACATTAATTACAAAAAATTACTTAATATACATATATTGGAAATATAACCAAAGCTAGTAATGGTCTGGTATTTGAAATTACGATGGGTTGATATCGAATAAGAATAATTCAATTATAAGTTGTAGTTTGATCAGATTGATGCTCTGATCAATTACGTCCAACCAGATTAATAATAACCGAAGCAAGCCGTTCGGTAATAATGTCTACACCTTTTTTGTTTGGGTGTATGGTATCAGCCTGATTGAATTCAAGTATTCCGGCCACGCCATCCAAAAAAAATGGATAGAGAGGAACTTCGTATTTATCGGCGATGTCTGTATAAATGCTATTAAAATCTTTCCCATATATTTGCCCGAGATTAGGAGGAGCCATCATACCGCCGATGAGTGTTGGAATGTTTCTGGATGTCAATATTTTCGTCATTTTATCCATATTGTTGCGTGTTACTTTGGGATCGATGCCACGAAGTGCGTCATTGCCGCCAAGGGTTAAGATGACCAAGTCAATATCTGTATAGCTGGACAAAACCCATTCCAATCGTGAAAACCCACCCGAAGTGGTGTCGCCCGAAACACCGGCATTTATGACGGTCGCGGGAAGACCCCTTGAATTGAGTTTGCTTTCAAGCTGTACCGTAAAACTATCTTCAGTTGGTAATCCGTATCCGGCGGTTAAGCTATCACCAAATGCCAGGATTGTTTTATTTTCGGCACTAATTGCAACAGAGCCACAAAAATAAACTATCATCGCAATAAACGCGCATTTCATCGCATTTAATTTGATCAATGTTATTTGAAGATTTAGATTTTTATAGTACAACACACTAACTTTCCTGTTCGGTTTGGATTTAACGAGTAAGAATATGACTAATAACACGATACTTGAGTTAAAGAATATTCATCTCAGGCTTAAAAGCAATGATTTTGAAGTCAATATTTTAAATGGTATAGATTTAAAAGTTGACGAAGGTAAGGCAATAGCCGTTTTAGGCGCATCCGGGTCTGGTAAGTCAAGTATGATGTCAGTGATGAATGGGCTTGAACGTCAAACATCAGGCAGAGTTATTGTCGCTGATCACGTGCTTGATAAAATGAATGAAGACGAGCTTGCCATGTTCAGGCGAGATAATATCGGTATAATATTGCAAGCCTTCCACCTTATACCGACCATGACGGCTCTGGAAAATGTGTCCGTTCCGCTTGAACTGGCGGGCGTTAAAGATGCTGAAACTATCGCAAAAAAAATGCTTTT
>JAJFIR010000051.1 GCA_021774795.1 Emcibacteraceae bacterium
GGTTGGTGAGCTTTATGAAGTATGATTTAGGATACTATGACGAAGAGAGCTGTAGACTGGAAAGTGCACATAACCCCTTTCGGGAAAAAGTGTTACCCATGTCTCCAGTATAAACTGTAACCTATGTGTCCGGTTAGGACCGGGAGGGAGTGGTGGGCCTGGTAGGACTCGAACCTACGACCGAACCGTTATGAGCGGTTTGCTCTAACCAACTGAGCTACAGGCCCTCCGAAAAATCAAGAATGCTTAAGTAACAGATAATTTTAAAAGAATACAGAGAAGAATGACACCAATTTACATTTTTTTTGGTTCTCAATTACTATCTATAACCGATCTATTTCTTCTTTTAAATTATCACGCTTATCGGTAGCAATTCTTTCAAGAACTTTAATGCGTTCTTCCAGCCGGTCGATACGGTCCAAATGCTTTGCTAAATCATTCCCACCGACTGCACCAACTTCTCTGGATTTCAGATATGCCATTATAATTTGTGCGACTACGCCAAGCGCAACGACACAAACAATCATTTCCCATAAACCCATCAGAAAACCCCTTTTTTTTATTTGTCCAAGAAACTGCGAAGTTTTCTTGAGCGGCTAGGATGTTTTAGCTTACGAAGAGCTTTTGCCTCAATTTGGCGAATACGTTCACGGGTCACAGAAAATTGCTGACCCACTTCTTCCAAGGTATGGTCCGTGTTCATACCAATTCCAAAACGCATACGAAGAACCCTTTCTTCACGCGGTGTAAGTGAAGCAAGCACGCGTGTCGTCGTATCGCGCAAATTGGTCTGGATCGCACTATCCACCGGAAGAATAGCATTTTTATCTTCAATAAAATCACCCAAATGACTGTCTTCTTCATCGCCAATCGGGGTTTCTAATGAAATCGGTTCTTTTGCTATTTTCATCACCTTACGCACTTTTTCAAGTGGCATAGAAAGACGTGCTGCAAGTTCTTCCGGTGTCGCTTCACGGCCTATTTCATGCATCATCTGACGGCCGGTGCGTACAAGTTTATTAATAGTTTCAATCATATGAACCGGGATACGTATGGTTCTCGCCTGATCGGCGATCGAACGGGTGATCGCTTGTCTGATCCACCAAGTGGCATATGTTGAAAACTTATATCCGCGGCGATATTCAAATTTATCCACCGCTTTCATAAGTCCAATATTACCTTCCTGAATGAGATCCAGGAATTGTAACCCACGGTTTGTGTATTTTTTTGCGATTGAAATCACCAAACGGAGATTGGCTTCAACCATTTCTTTTTTGGCAATGCGTGCTTCTTTTTCGCCTTTTTGCACTTTATTCACGATAACACGGAACTCTGAAATATTCAGACCCACATCATTGGCAATTTCCGCAACTTGCGCCCGCATATTTCCAACAATTTCCATTTCACTAATGGTAAACGCATTCCAGCCTTTGCCCTTGTCGGTGGACATGGTTTTGATCCAATCTGGCTCGAGTTCACGTCCCCAGTAATTGTCCAGATATGATTTTCGACTAACTTTATATCTTTCAGCCAAGCGAAGCATTTTCCCTTCAAGGCCCATAAGGCGTTTACTGGAAAAATATAATTGCTCAAGAAGTGCTTCAATACGGTTATTATTAAGTCTTAAATTATTAACCATCACAATCAGTTCGTCGCTTAATTTACGGTATCGGCGTTCTTGCGCAGGGGTAAGTTCGACATTACCAATATTTGATTCGTGGCGCAATTCTTGCAGTTTTGCGAATTTTTTATGTAATTTGCGAATATCAGCGAAGATTTCCATAACACGTGGTTGAAGGGCTTCTTCCATAGTAGCAAGAGACATCGTAGCTCCATCATCATCGTCTTCGTCTTCTTCCTCTTCTTCAGTCGTTGCTGTTTCGCCTTCCTCGCCTTCTTCGCTACCTTCTTGGTTATTTTCATCAGCACCATCTTCAACTTTCGCTGCCGGCTCCAATTCTTCTGCGGGTGCTTCTTTTTCGGAAGTTTCCTCTTCGGTGGCTTTCTCTTCTTCTGTCTCCGTTTCCTGTGTTGGATCATTGCCATACATGGCATCCAGGTCAATAACATCACGCAATAGAATTTCGCCTTCTTCGAGCATTTCGCCCCACGCCGCCAGCGCATTAAATGTAAGCGGACTATCGCATAGCCCGGAAATCATCGTTTCACGGCCCGCCTCTATTCTTTTAGCGATCGCAATTTCACCTTCGCGCGACAGAAGTTCAACACTTCCCATTTCGCGTAAATACATGCGCACCGGGTCATCGGTACGGTCAGCAGGCGCCTTCGCAGCTGGTTTTTCTGCGACTACCGCTTTTTCTGCTTCCTTTTCAGGTGCCGCTTCTTCACCATCTGCATTATCTATGACGTTGATACCCATTTCAGATAGCATGGTCATAACGTCCTCAATTTGTTCAGAAGACATCTGATCTTGCGGCAATGCTTTGTTCATTTCGTCGTAAGTAATATATCCACGCTGTTTGGCGTCAGCGATCATCTTTTTTACGGCATCCTGACTATTTATTACTGGTGTGTCTGCAATATCGCTATTTTTATCAGACTTAGTGGCTTTTTCTGCCATTTATAAACCTCGAATAATTTTTAAACGCATCAATTTTAAACGCATCAATAAGTGAACCTTAAGAATTTTCTTTTTCCCAAGATGCACCATAATTTCTAATGCTTGCAAAATGCTCTTCCTTCAGTGCTTGCAAGCGTGCAAAGTCTTCTTCAGATAGATCGGTAGATTCCAACAAAGCTATATCCTGCTCAAGCTTATTCAAATGAAAAGCTTCCAGCAGATGTAACCATGTTTCTTCCGTTTCTTCTTTCGAAGAATTTAGCCCAATAAACTTCTGAGCTGTCAACACGCCTTGCCTGAATATAATTTCTCTTGCCTGGCCCATCCCGTTTTTAATTAGGTGGTGTCTCAGGCTTTCCTTTTCAAGGTCCGAGTCGCGACTTGCTATACGTATTATTTCATTGCGGACCTTGTCAAGCTCAACCGATTCGAATTCGAAGGTTGCAAACAGCTCTTCATGGCGTAAAAGAAGCCATGGATGCTCTAAGACCGTGAGTATAATTAGCCTTTCGCGGTCTAAGGTAGAAGATTTTTGCGAACTGCCTATTGTCGTTTTTTTAAGATCGCCAATGCTTTTTTCGGATGCTTTTTGATTAAAGTCGTTTTTTTGAAATCGCGAGTTGCGACCTTTAGGTCGGTGATTCTCTTTTTCTTGGTAGAATTTATCCTGATGATGCAGATTTATTTCCGGCACGAAATCGTCGCCAAAAAGCTTTTGCAACTTCTTTTGAAAATCACTTTCATAGTAGCCACGAATTTTACCGTCTTTAATTTCCGATAAAATTCTCCCGATTTTCTGCTCAAGGCCAGCCCGTTGTTCCGGTGTATCAATATTTATTCCACCTATCAATTCGGACCACAATACTTGGGCAAGTGGTATACCCGCGTTAATCAGCTTTTCAAATGCTTGATGTCCTTGTCCATTAACAAAGCTATCTGGATCTTCTCCCTCCGGTAAATAGACAAACCGGAGAGAATGGCCCGGCTTTAATAAAGGTAATGAACGCTCAACCACACGAATGGCCGCACGCTGTCCCGCTTTATCACCGTCAAAGCACATCAAAGGTTCCGGTGCCAATCGCCACATTTCCCGAATTTGATCTTCCGTTACGGCGGTGCCCAAAGGTGCAACCGCTTCCGGAAAGCCCGCTTGATCAAGAGCAATGACATCCATATAGCCTTCGGCGATAAGAAGGCGTCCTTTTTCAAACGCTGCTTTTCTCGCGCCGCTAAGATTATAGAGTAACCGACCTTTGTGAAAAAGCGGTGTTTCAGGTGAATTTAAATATTTCGCTTTTGCTTGTGGTGATAGCGCACGTCCTCCAAAAGCAACAACCCTGCCTTGTCGGTCCGTAATCGGAAACATTATGCGGTGACGAAAGCGGTCATAACTTTCCCCGCCACCTTCCGGCTTTATAAGCATTCCAGCCTTAACAAGCATAGGTTCTGTTATATCTGATCTGGCTAACATTGCTTGTTTTAACGATGTTTTACTGGGCGGTGCAAAACCCAATCTGAATTTCTTAACTGTGTCTTTGCTCAACCCACGCTTTTGAATATAATTTCTACCTTCTGTACCTATTTGCGCTTTAAGCTGACTTTCAAACCAATGGGCCACCACTTCCATCACATCAAACAATGTTTTTTTTACTTGTGAACGTTTTTTATCTTCTGGGGTATATTCAGGTATTTCAAGCCCCGCTTGAGCGGCAAGGCGTTCAATCGTTTCAGGAAATGACAGCCCTTCCGTCTCCAAAACAAAATTTATAACGTCACCGTGGGCTCCACAACCAAAACAATGATAAAACGCCTTGTCGTCATTAACCGTGAAAGAAGGTGTTTTTTCATTATGAAACGGGCACAAACCAGAAAATTCTCTGCCTTTTCTTGTCAACCGAACTTTTCGGCCGACAATTTCACTGGCCGGCAGTCGATTTCTTATTTCATCAAGAAAATCTGGCGTAAATCCCATAGCGATACTTTAAAAATTTAAAACGATTATTGCAAATTTTAAGATAAATTATAGTCCAAGACAATATGTCTTTAAGACAATAAATCTTTGGCCATAGCACTAGCTTTAGAAAAATCCATTTGGCCAGAATACTCCCCCTTAAGAGTCGCCATAATTTTCCCAATATCCTTTAAGCCTGAAGCCGACGTTTTTTCAATAGTGGCTTTAACAGCGGCTTCAATTTCACCCGTGTCTAATTGACGAGGTAAAAATTCACTGATGATATCGATCTCGTCACGTTCCTGCTGCGCGAGTTCCGTCCGTCCGGCGTCATCATAGGCTTTAATGCTGTCATGCCTTTGTTTTACCATCTTAGAAAGAATTTCTATAATCTCCGGATCACCAACTTTACTATCCGATTCGGTACGGACTGAGATATCCCTATCTTTTATCGCAGCCATGATAAGTCGAATGGTGCTAAGGCGACGTTTATCTTTGGATCGCATCGCATCTTTCATTGCATTATTAAGTTCGTCACGCAACATATTGTTTTATATCCTTATTTTACAAAAATGCCGACAAATGACATCTAATTGTCCGTCGGCTTTTTCTTTCAGGAAAGAGTGACTCTACCTGAAAACATAAAATAATGCAATAGTAAATTATCTTACAACCCTTTGATTTAAAAGGTTTATTTTTATCCTCGAATCAACCGGTAATTACTTGACGCGGCTAAGACGATTTATTATGGTCCCGAGAATTTACGTAGTAATTTTACATTTAAACATGCACACTAATAGAAATAAGTCGCTCGTTTCCAACTCACTCTAAAAAGTCTTTACCAAATGGCTGAAAAACAGAAGAACCATACCAAACCTCACGACAAAATTACCGCTGTTTTAGTTCTCGCAGATGGATCAATTTATTGGGGATATGGGTTAGGTAAGGTAGGAACCGCTGTGGGCGAAGTTTGTTTCAATACTTCCATGACCGGGTATCAGGAAATCTTGACGGACCCGTCATACGCCGGTCAGATCATTAATTTCACATTTCCTCATATAGGGAATGTAGGCACAAATAACGATGATGAAGAAACAATGCAATCTGCTGTTCGCGGACTGGTTATTAGACAAGAGATAACTCAACCGTCAAATTTTAGATCGTCTGCTCATTTAAATGAATGGTGTATTAAGCAGAATTTGACCGGGATATCCGGTATCGATACGCGGCAACTTACGAGATATATTAGAGAAAGCGGCGCCCCTAACGGCGTTATTTGCTTCGCGCCTTCGGGTGAATTTGACATCCTGGCACTGATTAAAAAAGCCAATGATTGGCCCGGGTTAGTAGGTATGGATCTCGCCATAGAGGTGAGTTGCCGCCAAGCATATGATTGGAACGAAACCCGGTGGTCTTTGCAAGATGGTTACGGCCAGTTAGTTGATCACAAAGCTCATGTCGTTGCGGTCGATTATGGCATTAAGCGCAATATTCTTAGATGTCTTTCTTCTGTAGGAGCGAAAGTCACCGTCGTACCCGCAGATGCATCTGAGGAAGAAATTTTATCGCATAACCCTGACGGTATATTCTTATCGAATGGCCCGGGAGACCCAGCGGCAACTGGGAAATATGCCATTCCCGTTATTCAGAAACTGTTGGAAACAAATATACCGATCTTTGGAATATGTTTGGGCCATCAGATGTTAGCATTAGCCATCGGTGCCAAAACCACGAAAATGCATCAAGGGCATCGCGGCGCAAATCATCCGGTTATGGATTTTAATACAGATAAAGTGGAAATTACTTCTATGAACCATGGATTTATGGTTGATAAAGATACTCTGCCTGACCATGTTACCCTGAGCCACATTTCGCTATTTGATGAATCTTGCTGCGGGATTGAGTTAAAAAACAAACCTGCCTTTTCCGTGCAACATCACCCGGAAGCAAGCCCTGGCCCCCAAGACAGCCACTATCTTTTTGACCGCTTTATGGAGATGATTTTAGAACATGCCTAAACGTACAGACATAAATTCGATCCTCATCATCGGCGCAGGCCCAATCATAATTGGTCAAGCATGCGAATTTGATTATTCCGGCACACAAGCGTGTAAGGCATTAAAAGAAGAAGGTTACCGTGTAATATTGGTCAATAGCAATCCTGCTACGATAATGACTGATCCTGATTTGGCTGATGCCACTTATGTTGAGCCGATTACCGCAGAAATGGTTGAAAAAATCATTATTAAAGAAAGGCCCGATGCAATTTTACCAACAATGGGCGGCCAAACAGGATTAAATACCGCGCTCGAGCTTGATAAATTAGGCGTTTTGGAAAAGTATAATGTCGAACTTATTGGTGCCAAAGTGGACGCCATAAATATGGCGGAAGATCGCCAATTGTTTAAGGACGCCATGGTCCGCCTGAATATCAATACCCCGCGAAGCCGTGTTGTAAATTCTCTGGAAGATGCGCTCGACGCGCTTGAATATATTCAATTACCCAGCATCGTTCGTCCAAGCTTCACTATGGGCGGCACTGGCGGCGGTGTTGCCTATAACAAAGAAGAATATATTCAAATCGTAAAGGGTGGCCTGGACGCATCACCAACAAATGAAATATTAGTCGAACAATCCGTCTTAGGCTGGAAAGAATTCGAAATGGAAGTTGTCCGCGACACGGCGGATAACTGTATCATCATTTGTTCCATCGAAAATTTTGATCCCATGGGCATTCATACCGGCGACAGTATCACCGTTGCACCGGCTTTGACACTCACCGATAAAGAATATCAAATCATGAGAAACGCCTCTATCGCCGTTTTACGGGAAATTGGCGTTGAAACCGGCGGCTCAAACGTTCAATTCGCGGTTAATCCTGAAGACGGCGAACTTATCATTATTGAAATGAATCCCAGAGTAAGCCGATCTTCTGCGCTTGCGTCAAAGGCAACCGGTTTTCCCATAGCAAAAGTCGCAGCGAAATTAGCGATAGGGTATACTCTTGATGAACTTCAAAATGAAATCACAGGAGTAACTCCTACATCGTTTGAGCCAACAATTGACTATGTTGTTACCAAAATACCACGTTTTACATTTGAGAAATTTCCTGATTCTGCTCCTACTTTAACTACCGCAATGAAGTCAGTTGGCGAAGCTATGTCTATCGGGCGCAGCTTTCCTGAAAGTTTGCAAAAAGCATTACGGTCGATGGAAACCGACCTAACGGGGCTTAACGAAATTGATATCCCCGGGTATGATCCGGATGGCGGTGACATTAACGCAGTTAGAGCTGCACTCGCTATTCCGACTGCGGACCGCATATTAGTTATGGCGCAAGCATTAAGATTAGGCATATCGACAGAAGAAATACATACAATTGCCAAATACGACCCGTGGTTTATTGATCAGGTGAAAAGAATTACAGACGCCGAAGAAAATGTTCGCAAAAATGGAATACCAAAATACAAAGCTGAACTACTAAATTTAAAATCACTCGGATTTTCGGATGTTAGGTTGGCTGAGCTTGCTGGGATTAAAGAACAAGACGTATGCAAAAAACGGCTCGAGCTGGATATTCGGCCCGTTTTTAAACGCATAGACACATGCGCAGCAGAATTTAATTCAACTACCCCTTATCTTTATTCCACATACGAACGTGATGCCGCTGATGTGGCAGAATGTGAAGCCGACCCGACGGAGGCAAAGAAAATCATTATTTTGGGCGGCGGCCCCAACCGCATCGGCCAGGGTATTGAATTTGATTATTGCTGTTGCCAGGCGGCTTTCGCATTAAGTGAGCAGGGTTATGAGACCATAATGGTTAACTGCAACCCTGAAACGGTTTCAACCGATTACGACACATCAGACCGGCTTTATTTTGAACCACTGACAGCAGAAAACGTAATTGATCTTATTCAAAAAGAGCAAAAAAACGGTGAAGTGATAGGTGTCATCGTTCAATTTGGCGGTCAGACCCCTCTTAAACTTTCCCACGCACTTGAAGCAGCAAATATACCCATACTCGGGACATCACCTGACTCAATTGATCTGGCTGAAGACAGAGAACGTTTTAAAGATCTTGTCGACGAATTAAAATTAAGGCAACCTATGAATGGTTTGGCAACAACAACAGTAGAAGCCATACAAATTGCAGAAACAATTGATTATCCAATATTGATCCGCCCTTCCTATGTATTAGGGGGGCGTGCTATGGAAATTGTTTATGATACCGTTTCGTTAGAACGCTATATGAAAGAAGCCGTGAGCGTTTCCTGGGATAGTCCCGTTTTAATTGATCGTTATTTGGGAGGAGCAACCGAGATTGATGTGGACGCCCTGTGTGACGGTAAAGATGTGCATATCGCAGCGATCATGCAGCATATTGAAGAAGCTGGTGTTCATTCGGGCGATAGCGCGTGCTCGCTTCCACCGTATTCTCTAAAAGACAACGTCATTGAAGATTTAGAATCTCAAACGAAAAAGTTGGCGTTAGCGTTAAATGTTAAAGGCCTGATGAATGTTCAATATGCTGTTAAAGACGACGTGGTTTACCTTATTGAAGTGAACCCACGAGCCAGTCGCACGGTGCCCTTTGTCGCCAAAGCCATTGGTGCACCGGTAGCCAAGATCGCCGCCCGGCTTATGGCGGGTGAAAAACTCATAGATTTTAACATTCCCAGTTATAAAACCAGTCACGTAGCGGTAAAGGAAGCTGTTTTACCTTTCAATCGCTTTCCGGGAGTTGATATTTTACTCGGTCCAGAAATGCGTTCCACAGGCGAAGTAATTGGTCTTGATGATACTTTTGCCAAAGCATTTTTAAAATCTCAAATTGCGGCTGGCACCCATTTGCCACTTAAAGGGAATGTTTTTATTTCTGTCAAAAACAAAGACAAAGTAAAAATGATTGAACCGGCAAAAGAACTTATTCAGATGGGCTATAACGTAATTGCAACTGGGGGAACGGCTGAATTTCTTAAATCTAACGATGTTGAAGTAACAAAAATTAACAAAGTACTTGAAGGGCGTCCCCATATAGTTGACGCTATCAAGAATGAGGAGATTGACTTAATTTTCAATACAACCGAAGGTGCTCAATCAGTCAAAGACAGCTATGATCTAAGAAGAACGGCACTTATAGCCCATATTCCATATTATACGACAGCACGCGGTGCTATTTCGGCCATGGAAGCGATAAAAGTCTTGAAATCTTCTTCACTTGAAGTTAAACCCCTTCAATCCTATGTGTAAATTATCGTATATTTAGTAAAATCACTGATTGGTATAATAAATTGGCATTTGAATAACATAATCAAATGCGCAGAAGTTTTTTAAGTAGAGAAAATTAAAATGGTAGAAAAAGTTCCAATGACCTCCGGCGGGCATAAAAGCCTCGAGGTAGAGTTAAAAGGCTTAAAACACACTGATAGACCCGCTGTGATTAAAGCTATTGAGGAAGCCCGCGCCCATGGTGATCTGTCTGAAAATGCTGAATATCATGCTGCTAAAGAACAACAGGGTATGATTGAAGGTCGCATTCAGATTATTGAAGACCGTTTAAGCCGCGCAGAGATCATTGATCCAGCAGAACTTTCCGGTACCAAAGTCGTATTTGCGTCGACAGTCACAATTGCCGATGAAGATGATAAGGAATTTACATATCAAATTGTTGGCGTTGATGAAGTCGATGTGGCTTCAGGAAAAATCTCCTTCAGCTCACCCATTGGCCATGCGTTAATAGGCCGCAACCTTGGCGACGAAGTAGAGGTAAAGACACCCGGCGGCGACACTTATTACGAAATTGTAAAAATAGAATTTATTTAAAATTTCAATTCGGAACTGGCACGCTCTTTTAAAATGTCCATCAGTGATAGATAAGGGAATGGGCCGTGACTTATACGAGAGACACCAAGTTGCGCTAACTTGTGTACTGAGGGGGCACCCGGTTTCATCATAATATTAACCGGCAGCGATGATAATTCACATATTTCAGAGATCAAATTTTCGTCGATTAATCCTGGCACAAAAAACCCACTTGCACCGGCATCGGCATAAGCCTTCGCCCGGTCGCTCACTTTACCCATTAGAGATTCATGCGCATTCGCATCGGATGCTTTTAAGAAGTAATCCGTTCTCGCATTGATAAAAAACGGTATGCCTTGCTCCTCCGCTTTTTTTCTAATGGCGTTAATACGCTTACACTGATCTTCAATTTCATAAATATCACCTGTGCCTACAATTTGGTCTTCAAAATTAATGCCTACTGCACCAGCACCGATAATGCTTGAAACATTCTCCGCTACTTTCTCCGGTAGTGAATCATAACCACCCTCAAAATCAATGGTGACAGGAATATCCACAAAATCCACAATCCGGGCCGTAACCTGTGCCAGAACATCAAGAGGGATATTTTCACCGTCCGTGTACCCCCAAGCCGCAGCAACCGACCAGCTACCGGTGGCCAAAGCTTTTGCGCTGGCCTCCAGAACGGCATTTGCGCTACCTGCATCCCATATATTATATAATATTAGCGGATCACCCTTAACGTGAAGATCATTAAATAAAAGTGCTTTCTCTTTCTGATTCATCGATTTACCTTATGATTTTTAAAATTTAACTGATATTTAGTCATCCCCTTTGAACCCTAACGAGAAGGGGATTCCTTGTTTGCTTTTTCCGCATCTGATACTCAATGATGTTTTTACATTGGCAACATTAGGAGCGGGAGTAAGATGGGTCGTCAGGAAAGTTTGAAAATGGCCCAAATCGCGCGCGACAATTTTCAAAATAAAATCAATCTCACCGTTAAGCATATAAGCTTCCCTTACCATCGGCCATCCCCCTACAAGTTCTTCAAATGCTTGAAGATCACTTTCCGCTTGGCTATGCAGCCCTACCATAGCAAATACGACTAAATCATATCCGAGTTTAGTTGAGTTTAATTCTGCATGATATCCGTTGATAAAACCTGCTTCCTCCAGTGCTTTTACCCGGCGAAGACAGGGGGGAGCCGTAATACCCACTCGTTCCGCTAGATTTACATTAGTAACCCGACCTTCTTCCTGTAAAACCTGAAGTATTTTTAAGTCGATTTCATCTAGCTTAAAATGTAGCATATACCAATTCCGAAACACTGTTGATTGTGATTAACAAAGTAATTTTCGATTAGAAAACAATATAATGGCGTAATAATATATTATTTAAGCCATCAAATACATAATATTATTGAATAAGTCCTTTTGGGAAATAATTTACATTTTTTATCTTGTTAACCATAGCTTTCTCTGGATATACAAATCATAAAAGAGTATATTATCTTATGAAGGCTTTAAATGGGTTGGGCATACCATAAAAGAACTTAGATACATCTCTTTTATAATCTAGATTGATATCCATTTTCGACAGTTCGTGAAGTAGAGTATTTTTATAGGGATATTGGGCAAATGGTGCAGATAAAAGCACAATTTGATGACAGAATTAGAAATTTACTGGCACTGGCAGAAGATAATTCTGTTGAAAGCCGGACTCTTTTGTTTTCCCACATTTGTGATTTATTCATCCAAAAGCGTCCGATGGAATCTGAAAATCAGGTTAAGATGTTAATTGATATTATTAACGAACTGGCTGCTGATATCGATATAGGGATTAGAAAAGAACTCCGTAATATTCTGCTCAATATGGACGGCCCTCCGGAAGAATTGATAAAGTTGATTAGTGAAGATGTCATCGAGGTTTCCGGGAAGTTGCTGGAACAATCATTCGTTGACGAAGAACAACTTCTCTATCTAATCAGATATGCGTCTGACGAGCATCGTGAGTTTATTAACCACCGGTTTGGATTAACGCCATTACTCAGGCGTGAACTTGAAGAGGCAAGTAAATTAGCGAAAAGCAGCCGATCAACCACGACAAACGACAACAAAAAGATAAGCCTTAACGATCTTGAAGAAGCCCAACAAAATTCTACTATACTGAATGAAGATGCAACGGCAAATATTCTTGAATTATTAAAATCTAACAAAGAAACTCAATCCACAAACACTTCTCATGTTCATTTTGAAAAAACAAAAGAATATGACAAGGAAGAAGCAAGCAATTCGCCCGATGAGCCAACACAGGATGACAGTAATGATAGTGGCGTTACTGATATTATTTTACCGAGTTTAACGTCAAAAATTTTACAAGACGACAATGATGTAGAGGACGATGATCATAGTGAAGAAGACGTATTGGAGCTTGTAGAACCAGTGTCAGAAGAAGAAATCGTTGAAAAAGATGATCTACAGCCATCGGAAAGAACATTTCAGGCAATTACGAAAGGGAAAGAAGAATGGTTCTGGGAAATTGATCGTTACGGCAACATTACTTATCTTTCAGATGATTCCAAAGATATATTTGCAACATCCACCCCCACCATGATCGGGGAAGATTTTCTTTGCCTGTGGATTCAAGAAGATGAAGAACCAGACGAAGCAAATAGCTTTATTGCCCTTTTTGAAAAAAGGCTGCCATTTAGAGATAGGCCGTTTTCAATAGAAGGCTCGGATGGTGAACTGCAAAAATGCCTGTTAAGTGCGATTGCAACATTTGATGTTGATACAGGCCGCTTTACAGGATTTAGAGGTAGTTCAAAACATGATAGCTCGAGCATGGAAGACTTAATTGAAAATGCACAGAGAAGACCTTTCACGTCCGAAGCAAAAGAACATGATGATATATATCAGCCAAAATTTTCAGATAGTCTAAATAAGAATAAACTTGGCACACAAGATAACGAAAAAATATCCTCTAATGATGATGAGAACAATATTGATAATGAACTCAGCGAAGATGAACAAGAAGAAGTTGCGTCAGAACTTTTAAATAATTTATCACATGAATTTCGCACACCGCTAAATGCTATAATCGGTTTTTCACAGATGATTGACAACGAAATGTGGGGTCCAGTTAGTGAAAAATATCGCAAGAATACCAAAGACATTATTGATGCAGCAAATCATTTAAAAGATGCTGTAAATAATATACTCGACTCTGCAAAAATCAATGCTGGTCTTATTGAGCCTTCACCCGCGTCATTTTCATTAAAAGCTATTATTCAAGAATCACTTCAAAGCGTTGCGCCTATTCTTGAAACCAAGGATATATCGGTTTCCGGCGTTGAAGATAATATCGATGTTATTTTATATAATGATAAATACTGTATTATTTTATGTCTTATCAAAATGATTACCTTCGGCACGCGCAATGCAGAAAGTGGCTCTAATCTAAAAATATCCGTGTTAGTTAATAGTAACGCAGAGGTACGAATAGAAATTCCGATCTTGAATCAAGATATCGGTGAAGAGCATGCTAAAAACTTATTCCTTAAAGTCCATGAACCGAATACTAAAGATGGTAACACGACCATAAAAAACAAAGAATTTGAAGGTAAAATCTCAACAGGTTTTGGATTGACGGTAGCTCAGGACATCGCGCATTTGATCGGCGGAGAGTTATCTACACTTTCTGATAATGGCAAAATTACCCACATAGTGCTTACGATCTCGACCTTTCCAATCTAACATAAAGCCTTATTATATAGTCATAATTACTCAAATCAGCCGAATTTGACTTCAACTGACAGTTAATTGACCTTCGAATTGGTACCAATAATAGATAAATTTTTACATAAATTTAATTTAAAGTTTTTGTTCTAAGTATTTGTTCTATAATGATTAAAAATGGTTTTTGTTAACCTTTTATTCATAATATCCCACCATACTGATTTCTGCAAACAAGATATTATTAATTTAATTCGGCATTAACATATAATAAATGGAGTAATAATGATGACTAAATTATTTGCAAAATTACGTAAATCTGAAAAAGGTGCTACTGCCATCGAATACGGCCTAATCGCAGCACTTGTTGCTTTGGGTGCCATCACCGGTATGGGTCTTCTAGGTACAGCACTTGACACTAAATTTACAACAGTATCAACTAAACTAGGTTCTAGCTAATATAGCTTAACCTTCTTTGATAACTTTCTTAAAAAAGGTCTTGATTACATATTCAAATAATCAGGGCCTTTTTTATTTACCAGCCTCTAACTGAGCCAAAGGAGCACCACATGAAAATCTTGAAAAAAATCCTAGATAGTAAAAGCGGTGCTACAGCAATTGAATATGGTTTTATTGCAGCAATCCTGGGGTTAGGTCTTACTGTCTCGTTAAGCGGTATCGCCGATTCACTAACGTCACTATTCACCACTGTATCCACGACGATGAATTGATTTCCTTCTAAAACCAACTTAAAATTGTTTTTATTTTGGATTGTCCCGTACCTAATCTCTTAAGCCGTTTTTC
This sequence comes from Emcibacteraceae bacterium, assembly GCA_021774795.1. Classification (GTDB taxonomy): domain Bacteria; phylum Pseudomonadota; class Alphaproteobacteria; order Sphingomonadales; family Emcibacteraceae; genus Pseudemcibacter. The sequence continues at coordinate 14,879 of JAJFIR010000051.1, forward strand.
ACAATTTTTATCAAAAATTTTCACTTAATATTAACACCGTGCAAGATAGTGTGTTCTTAGAAAAACTATACAAATTTTCTGAGGAATAAAATTGCTGGTAAATATCACACTTTTATTATTTGCGTCTCTGATGTTATGGGCGACAGTATCTGACATAAGGTATTATATTTTATCTAATAAATTGTGTCTGGTTGTCGCGCTTCTCTATCCCATATTTATTACAACCTTATATATTAGCGGCACGCCTCTTGCGATTACATATATAGGATATTCAGTAGGAATTTCTCTTGTTATATTTTTAGCTTTAGTCGCTCTTTTTGCTCTCGGTCTTTTGGGTGGTGGAGACGTAAAATTTATCCCGGCAGTCATATTGTGGGCTGGTCCGGCACATTCTCTACAATTTCTTATAATCACTGCAATTAGTGGCGGTGTCATTTCAATGATTTATTTAAGTTTTTTTTACGTTAAATCGTTAAATGCAACTAAATCTTCAGAAAAAATAAACTTTTCTATGCCAATCTCGATGATATCAAAAAATGAGGAAAACAAGATTCCTTACGGAGTAGCAATATCTATCGGGGGATTCTATGTCGCCTTTGAATTGTATAATGCTCTGAATTAAGGCCGCTTTAAGGATAATGAAAAATGAACATTAATATAAAAAGTATAGTTCTCATCGGAATTGCATTAGCAGTAGCCGGTGTAACTGCATTTCTTGCCAGAAGCCTGGTAACAACCCCTGAGGCTGAGCAAACGGTCATCGTGCAGCAAGAAGTTTCGGAGGTTCAGATTCTGGTCTCTAACCGAGATATTACAACCGGATCATTTCTTAAGAAAGAAGATTTGATTTGGCAATCTTGGCCTGATGATAATGTTAATGAACACTACTTCCAAAAACAAACTGATGCGCAAGCAGAAGAACAAACGGCATCGATACTTGGTTCAGTCGCAAAAGCACCTATTGCCGCTGGTGAACCTTTTGTTGAAGGCCGCATCGTAAAACCGGGTTCGAGAGGATTTATGGCCGCAGTATTAATGCCTGGGCATCGTGCAGTTTCAATAAATATTAATTCAAGAACCGGTCTTTCCGGGTTTATTTTTCCGGGTGATAATGTTGATATTCTGCTCACTCATGTCATAGAAGAGGAAGATGGTGATGAAGAAACATCAAGTGAAATCCAGGCAACCGAAACGGTTCTAAGGAATATCCGGGTGCTGGCTATCGATACACAAATGTCTAACGATACCAATACGCCATCTGTCGGAAAAATTGCAACGTTTGAAGTGACCTCAAAACAGGCTGAGAAAATAGCCCTTATGTCCCGTATGGGAGAGCTTTCACTCGCCCTTAGAAGTTTGGCTTCCGAGAATGTTGATGGAACACCGGGAGCAGGGTCAGCAGGACGAAGCAATGTTACTTATGCCAGTGAAGTAAGTGCTGTTGTCGCGGAACAAACCGGTATGAGTTCAGACGGTAGAAGGCAAATAGTCAAGATTGTTAGAGCAAGTGATACCGAAGATATTATATTTAAAAATACAAATAATCGTTAAAGGCACCAATAATGTTTGAGATAAAAAAAATGAAAAATTACTCAACCGACAACAAGCTTAAAGCACTAATATTATTAGTGCTTTCTTGTAGTTTGTCTTGCGCTACTCCTGCTTTCTCTCAAGTTAAAGAACAACTTACTCTTGAAGTGAGTAAAGGTACGTTGGTGCGGTTTGACAAGGCAGTTGATAATGTATTTATCGCGGACCCCAATATAGCCGATATTCAGGTTAAATCACCGACAATCGCCTATATATTTGGTAAAAGTCAGGGCCAGACAAGCATCTATGCAATTACCAATGACGACGAAGTAGTTTACGAAGGTGAAATATCAGTAAGTCACAATTTAGGCAACTTTGAAGCGGCACTCAATATGGTTATGCCTGATGCGCGAATTAAGGTCGAAACATACGAAGGCCTTATGATACTTAAAGGGCATGTTCAAAACCCGGAACAAGCTGAGGAAGCCCGTAAAATGGCGGCAGAATTCATTGGTGATGAAAGCACAATTATTAATAAATTAGCCATTGCCACGCCTGTGCAGGTAAACTTGCGCGTTCGCATTGCGGAAGTGGGCCGTGAAACAATGAAACAATTCGGTTTTAACTGGGAAAATATATTATCGACTTCCGGTGGTGCTACAATTGGCATGGTTCAAGGCAGGAATGTTTTTGACATTATCCCAAATGAATTCACCAATCCTGTGGAACCTTTGAAAAATTTCTTGACCGAAACAACCGGTTTGGCGGGTGGCCTTCCAATAGGCAACCTTGACATAAATTTCTTAGTGGATGCGTTGGAAGAAGAAGGGGTAATTTCGGTTCTCGCGGAACCTAACCTAACCACACTTTCGGGGGAAGAAGCAAGTTTCTTAGCAGGTGGTGAATACCCAATTCCCGTGTTCAGAGATAGAGGTTTCAGCATTCAATATAAAGAATATGGCGTGGCGTTGAACTTTACACCTGTCGTGCTCGATAGTGGGCGCATTAACATCCATCTCAAGCCAGAAGTTAGTCAGTTAACATCTGCTGGTGCCATCGTGGTTGAAGGGTTAAATATTCCAGCATTAAGCACCAGAAGGTTGGAAACAACGGTAGAACTTGGCAGTGGTCAAAGTTTTGCGGTCGCTGGACTAATTCAAAATAACGGTATTCATGATTTAACAAAGTTCCCTTGGCTTGCTGATATTCCCGTTATTGGCGCTCTATTCAGATCCAGCCAATTTAGACGGCAAGAATCCGAATTAGTGGTCATTATCACACCTTATATTGTTGAACCTAACAGCGACGACAAAATGAGATTGCCAACTGACAATTTCCGCTATCCCAGCGACAAAGAAAGATATTTAGACGGCCAGTCATACGTAAATTTACCACCGGCCACAACAGAACCCGTTCAAGCAGCAAACGGCCAGAAGCTTAAAGGTGCTGCGGGCTTTATGTTAGAATAGGAAAGAAAAATGAAAAACATGAATAAGAAAAGAATCTCTATTGATGCATTTAAAATTGCTGCAAAAACCGCTTTAGTGAGTTTATCCTGTCTAGCATTTACAACTGGCTGTACGAGCAGTGGATTGTCAAATTTCACAGGCGTAGAAGCACAAAACCGAAATATCGTAGAAATGGTGAGAGTACCATATAATATGAGTTTCAACGCAAATGAAGCATCATTAAGCGAAGCAGAAATTGTCAAACTTAACCAATTTCTTAGAACGTCCAATATCACTTACGGTGATGAGTTTAGCATGGACTTCCCACTGGAAAATGATGGAAGTCTGTCTGAGATAGACTCCAGAAGATTAATGTATATATCCTCGTTATTAAAAGACAGCGGATTACACATGTCTGAAGCTATTACGCCTTACGGTATGGAACCAAAAAATAATACGGGGCGTTTGTTAGTTTCAAAGTATGTTGTCACACCGCCGGAATGTGGTGACTGGAGACAACCGGCAGACCCAAATTACGATAACGCACCGTTAAGTAATTTGGGGTGCGCAAGTCAAGCAAATTTAGGCCTTATGGTTGCAAACCCACGCGATCTTATCACAGGTCAAGAGGGTGGCAAACCAAACGCTGAAAGGACAGCAAGAGCTGTCGAACGTTATCAATCCGCTACAGTTACCGTTGCGACGGAAACGTCAACCGGTGGCGAAAGTAATTAAGAAATCAGAGGTTCTTCATGAGTGCAGAAAGTTTATTAAAATCAGGTAGTAATGCAAACGGAGCACAGCATTTTGGTGCATATTTGTGTGATGATGAAACAACACAACAACTTGTTCCGGTTCTCAACGAACGCGAATGGGATACGTCGCTTGTAAAAACGGGTGGTATTGAAAGTGCAATTCGTACTCTCTCAACCATTGGTTCACCGCAATATTTGCTGGTTGATCTGTCTAATTCTGCCGAGCCAGAAGAAGACATTAATGCCCTCGCAGAAGTATGTGAGCCGGGAACGATGGTAATTACAACCGGAACGGTCAACGATGTTACATTTTATAGAAATATGATTGCGTGTGGCGTACAAGATTATCTGGTTAAGCCCGTTACGACAGACCAGTTAAGGGAAGCATTTTTAGCGGCAGAGCACACTTTACGGACCCCCGTAGATAGCGTTGTCAACGAAGAAGATAATGACAAAGAAAAAATAATTTCCTTTATCGGCGTAAGGGGGGGCGTTGGAACAAGCACAATTGCAACAAATTGCGCTTGGATTTTAGCCCATGAAAAGAAGCAAAAAACTGCTTTCGTCGATCTGGATATGCATTTTGGTACAGGTGCACTTTCATTTGATCTGGAACCGGGGCGCGGTTTAACGGATGCCTTAGAAAATCCAAGTCGGGTTGACGGACTTTTCATTGAAAGAGCAATGATTAAGGAAAGTGATAATTTATCAATTCTAGGTTCAGAGGCTCCGTTAAATGATCCTGCCTATACTGACCCTGCGGCTTTGAATCACCTACTTATCGAAATGAAGAATAATTTCAAATGTGTGATATTGGATTTGCCACGCACGATTGTAGCTGATTATCCGATGTTGATAAGTGAAACCGACGAAGTAATCCTTGTCTCTGATTTAAGTCTCGCGGCAACCCGTGATGTCGTTAGATTTATTTCTTACTGCAAATCTGTTGCACCACAAGTCAAAATAAGAATTTTACTTAACAAAGTGAGCGGACCGGGTCTTGTTGAAGTCAGCAAAAAAGATTTCGAAGCAACGATTGAACAACCAGTCGATTGGGAAATCCCGCTAGATTCAAAATTAATGATTCAAGTAGCCAGAAGTGGAAAGATATTATCACAGGCAGCGAAAAACAGTAAGGCTTCAAAAATTATGCATACAATATGCGATAATTTTTCAAGTTCTATCGGTGATGCTGCCCAAGGAAATATTTGGGAAAAAATTGGATTGGCAAAGAGAGCGTGAGAATTTTTAAAGTAATATTTATTTAACGAGTAAATTGAAATTAACATGAAACCTGCATTCGGACGTAAGTCAGCATCGAAACCAACTGCACCTGCTGGGACTGTGAAACCGCAGCCCAAGCCAGTGGTTTGTGCTAATGAATCGCAAGATTTGTATAACAAAAGAGCTTTAGACCAATCAGTTGATGCTAAATTTCTTAGTTCTGATGCAAATGTAGTAGATCAAGCTTACGAATATATCGAACCAGTTTTAACGGACAAAATATCACCAGAACAAGCGCGGGAACTATCACGAAGTGAAGCAGTGCAAATTGTTGAAGACGTCATTGCTGACATCGTTGAAAATAGAAAATTGAAAATTAATGACCTTGAGCAACGCGACCTCACAACTGCTTTACTCAATGATTTATTAGACATGGGCGCGTCAATAGAAATAGAATCAGCGGAAGAAAAAGAAGAGTCTGTTGTTAAAAAGAAAACTACCGCAAAAAAAGCCAAAGCAGATCAAGACCAGGTAGCAAGTAAAGAAAGCATTATTAATGCTAAAGATCGCCTGCAGCCTCTCTTGCTTGAATATATTGATGCCGCTGCAGCCAACGAAATGGACCGCACAGATCTTGCTGATCAGGTAAGTGAGGCCGTTAATGAACTTATGGCTCAGGAAAAGATTAACCTGAACTTGCGGGAGCAGCGCGAACTGGTCAATATGTTACTCAACGACATGTTGGGCCTAGGACCGCTGGAGCCATTACTTGAAAGTGAAGAAATTACAGAAATAATGGTCAACGGGCCTGATCAGGTTTACATCGAAAAATCAGGTAAAATACAACTATCTGATGTCAATTTCCGTGACAATCAGCACTTAATGAATATCTGTACCAGGATCGTTAACGCCGTAGGCCGCCGTGTCGATGAAAGTACACCGATTTGTGATGCGAGACTGAAAGATGGTAGTCGGGTCAATATAATTATTCCTCCGCTAGCCATTGACGGCGCTTCGATATCAATTCGTAAATTTGCGAAACAAAAAATTACACTGGATAAAATGATCGATTTTGGAAGTATGTCTCATAAAATGGCTACTGTCTTAAAAATTTCATCAGCATGTCGTCTCAATATTCTTATTTCCGGTGGTACTGGATCGGGTAAAACAACAATGTTGAACGCGTTATCGCGTATGATCGATGTTGGTGAGCGCGTCGTAACAATTGAAGATACGGCTGAACTACAAATGCAACAGCCACACGTGGTTCGACTTGAAACCCGCCCTGCCAACTTAGAAGGCAAAGGTGAAATTTCAATGCGCGATCTGGTTAAAAACTCGCTGCGTATGCGCCCCGATCGAATTATTCTTGGTGAGGTGCGCGGTGCGGAAGCCTTTGATGTGCTTCAGGCAATGAATACGGGTCACGATGGCTCCATGTGTACGCTTCATGCGAATAATCCGAGGGAAGCGTTGACCAGAATGGAAAATATGATCGGTATGGCAGATTTGAAATTACCGCAAAAAGCAGTAAGAGAACAGATTGCAGGAGCCGTTGACTTAATCGTTCAGGTTTCCCGTATGAGAGACGGCGGAAGACGGTGTGCGTCTGTCACAGAAGTTATCGGTATGGAAGGTGATGTCATAACAACGCAAGAATTATTTCTTTATGAATTTACTGGCGAAGATGCCGAGGGAAATCTTGAAGGACAATTCCGTTCAACAGGTTTAAGACCAAATTTTATTGATAAAGCAAAATATTATGGCTTGGACCGCGCCTTAATGGAAGCGTTATAGGGAATAATGGAATGATAGTAGACAATCCCACAATTTTGATGTTTGGCGTATTCGCAGGCGTAATCATTATTTTCGCTACGGTCGCATTCGCAATCGGTATTTTTGGCTCCGCTAATAAGGTAACACAAGAAAGATTGTCAAAAATTAAAGGGCGCCATAATAAGGATGCCGCCATTCAGGAACAAAAAAAGGTGCTTTTTAAAAGAGAAGAAAAGTCAGTATTTGATGGACTGATTCCTAAACCCGCTGAGCTGCGTAAAAGATTAAAGAGAACCGGCAAGGAAATTACGTTCAAGAATTATATATTTACAAACGCAATTATAGCTTTCGTTGTAATGATTGTGATGATGGTGGCGACCAGTTTACCATTCTTACCCTGTTTAATGGTAGGTATTGCCTTAGGTTTGTTTCTGCCAAATTTTTGGGTTAATTATACGATTAAAAGCAGACTAGGCAAATTTACTACTCAATTTCCTGAAGCAATTGATTTAATTGTACGTGGTCTAAAAGCCGGATTACCAATTACCGAATCTATTTATGCTGTTAGCCAGGAAATGGAAGCACCGATTTCGACCGAGTTTAAAGCCATTACCGATGAAATGCGATTTGGTAAAACATTGGATGAAGCACTATGGCAAGCGTCCGAGAAATTAGACACGCCAGAGTTCAACTTTTTCGTGATCTGTATTTCAGTTCAGCAGGAAACAGGCGGTAACTTGGGTGAAACTCTGGGCAATCTGTCGGGTATCTTACGGGGCCGTGCTCAGCTAAAACTGAAGATTAAAGCGATGTCATCAGAAGGTCGGGCCAGTGCCATGATTATTGGTGCACTTCCTTTTGTTATGTGCGGCATAATATCAACTGTGAACTACGAATATATGAGTGTTATGTTTACAGATCCCAGAGGCCAGATAGCGATGCTTGGCGCCGTTATATGGATGAGCATTGGCATGTTTATTATATCAAAAATGATTAACTTCGAGACGTAATTATGGAACAATTTTTACCAGAAGGCATAAGTGGCGAAGACGTCATCACATTACTAGCAGCAACGTCTGCTTTTTTGGTGATAATGGCTATATGGAGCACCGGCATTATCAAGGATGGTATGGACGGACGCATAAAAGCCTTGCAAGATAGACGTCAAGATTTGAAGCGCGGTTATGTAGCTCCTGTCAAAAGGCGTTCGACTATTAAGGAATCAAAGCATGTGGGGTTCATGCATAACCTCGTTAGCAAATTAAACCTTTTGAAGAATGAACAAGCCGCCAAGTTTCAGTTAAAACTAACGCAAGCCGGGTACCGCAGTAAGGAAGCAATTATTGTGTTTCTGTTTTTTAAAACAGTGTTACCCGTTTTAATAGCGATTATAGCGATCATTGTCATTTATGGCCTGGGAATGTTTGAGCTAACCAGTACAGAAAAGCTGTTAAGCGTTTTTGGTTCCGCTCTTGTTGCATCTTATGCGCCGGAAATTTATCTTTCAAACCACACAACTAAACGTAACCTTTTGATGACAAATTCACTTCCGGATATGCTTGATCTATTGGTTATTTGTGCTGAGGCTGGCTTGACGTTAGATGCAGCGTTGCAACGTGTGGTCAAAGAAATGGGGCAAACCAGCCCTGATCTATGCGACGAACTAAATTTGACAGCTATTGAGTTAGGGTTCTTACCAGAACGGAGGATAGCACTGCAAAACTTATCTAACCGTATCGCTCTTTCCGCGATAAAGGGTGTCACAGCAACATTAATTCAATCTGAAAAATATGGTACGCCGCTGGCACAGTCATTAAGGGTCCTGTCCGACGAATTTCGTAATGAACGATTTATGAAAGCTGAAGAAAAAGCGGCTCGTCTGCCGGCCGTCATGACCGTGCCACTTATTATGTTCATTTTACCGACTTTATTTGTCGTTCTTATGGGACCGGCAGCATGTCAGATTAGTGATAAACTAATCAATAGCTGACGTTCAACGCATACCAATTAATAATAAACATCAAGATCATCCTTGTCTGTTTCGCAAAAGTTAACAAAAAGTTAATTTTTAGTTGATTTAGCGAATCAGATAGAGGATGATTCATATGCTGATTTGAAACCGCACTTGTTGTAAAAAATTGTTATGCGTATGGATGTGTAAAAATGGAGTCTTCCATTACATTTTATGAAAAAGATACAGAATTAGATATATCCAGTCACCCAAGGTATATTGATGAGAATGGCCTTTTCAATGTTGTGTTTAATGAAGTAAGTGATTCCATAATACTCTTATCTATAGATCCTGAAGAAGGCATCCCGGTCATCAATGATATAAATTATCATTTTGAAATGGCCACCGGGCATACATTTCAGCAACTTAGAAACAAACCACTCTTCGACTATTTTTATAAAAACTCCGAACAACATATTATCAATGACGCTTTAAAAAACCGCAAATCCGCATTCATCTATTGCGATTTTATTTGTGCCAATAAAAAAATACTAAGCATGAACTTGACGGTCAGGCCATACGATAATGACCTCGCGCCTTCTCGATTTATATGTGTACTCAGAGCCAAAAAAGACTTTGTTCAACAAAAGGATGAGGCTGCAAGGGACATTAAACAAAAATTACTTGCAGCAATGCATCATAATTTTAAAACGCCGCTTAACGGTATTTTGGGGTATTCCGAAGTCATTATGACTGAAATGCTCGGGCCGGTGGGTAAAAGTACGTATAAAGAATACGCTTCCGACATTCATGGCGCAGGCCAAGAACTCCTCGAGCTCATAGATAATCTTCTTGAACTCAAGGAATTGGAAACGACAGAATTTGATTTACATGAGGAAGATTTTGATCTCATCACTATATTGAAACAATGTACTGACAAATTTAATAAGGTGGCGTTAAAAAAGAATGTTGTCATTGAAATTTCATATATATTAAATTTTCCCAAGATTTTCGGAGATAAAATAAGGATAAAAAAGTCCATTGAGTGTATTATCGATAATGCGATAAAATTTAGCCCGGAAAATGGGAAAATAAATGTAAAATTAATAACGGATTCCGCTGGAAATTGTGTCATCAGTTGTAAAGATAGAGGCAAAGGAATGACGCCACACGAAATTACCAAAGCGTTCAGTAATAATACCCAACTTGATAATATATATTCGGACCCCTGTACCGGTATCGGATTTGGAATTTCATATGTTAAAAAACTAATGGAAAAACACGGTGGCAATCTTTCGATCCTGAGTGCACCCGGCGCAGGTACAACATTTAATTTAAATCTTCCTAAAGATCGACTAAAGCACGGAGAATAATGGAATTAAAGGATAGGCAATGATTGTCAAACAACTATACGCAGACAATAGGCTTCGAAACTTCCATTACTTAATCGCCTGTCCTGTCACAAAAGAAGCACTGGTAATTGATCCTTTGGATGTTGAACGTTGCCTCGATGCGGCAAATAAAAACGGTTTCAAGATCACTCAGATATTAAATACCCACGAACATTGGGACCATATAGACGGTAATCATGAAATGCAGGAAAAAACGGGAGCGAAAATATTAGCCCACAAAGGGGCGATGTCAACGATCCCCAATGTCGATTATGGTCTGGTCGCGGGGGATCAAATAAAAATTGGAACGTCCATTGCCTTAAAGGTACTAGACACGCCCGGACACACGGACAGCCATATTTGTTTACTCTCTGAAGGGGCTAACGACAATTCTCTTTTTTGCGGCGACACACTGTTTAACGCCGGTGTTGGCCATTGTAAATTAGGGGGAAATCCGGACACGCTTTATAGCACTTTCTCGTCTCAACTGGCTTGCCTCTCTGATGATATTAAAATCTATCCCGGACATGATTATTTGATAAATAATCTCCAATTCACGCTTGACCGCGAACCCGGCAACGAAGATGCTAAAACTTACTTGAAAAAATTCGAACATCAAGATCCACACGATGCTTTCGTAACGAAAATGTGTGATGAAAGAAAGGTCAACAGTTTCATGCGCCTAAAAAACCCTGCGATAATAAAACAATTGCGTATGGTGTTTGAGGATTTTTCTCATGATCCCAGCGAAAAAGAAGTCTTTCTTGCTCTACGTAAATTGCGGGATAAATGGTAAAACTTGTTTCTGGAGAAAAATCCATTATTTATATCATAGCTTAAGTTATTATACTCTAGGGAAAGATCATGAGCCTCGACAATTACACGGCGTTAATCAGCGAAAAAACTGAAGAAGCAAGTGCACTAAATAAAAAGGTAAAGTTTGAACTCAACGACATTGGATTCATTTTTATTGATGCCACAGCAAACCCGCCTCGGGTGACCAATGAAGACAGCGACGCGGATGTAACGCTGATTTTATCCGGAGAAAATTTTGAAGGCTTAATTGATGGTTCACTTAACCCACAAATGGCATTTATGATGGGAAAATTGAAAATTGAAGGCGATATGGGACTGGCCCTAAAGCTAGCCAATATATTTAGTTGATGGCACCAAAATATGTAAACAAAAACTTTTGACTTTTCATAAACAAAAAAAACCTATAGTTTCGCTGCAAAATTAATAACAAATGCCAAATATTATAATGTGAGCTACACTGTTCCAAAAATTTATTGGGCATTATAGAATACTAACCTAGGAAAACAGAAAGCACCATCATGGACCTTAATAAACTTGGATTACATATCCATGAAATTAGAAATCAATTTACCTATATTGAAGGTAATATTACCATATTAAACGACTCCATGGAAAGTAATGCCAGCACAGGTGCGTTTCTGGCACTCCAGGGTATAATGCATTCAGCGATGCAAATTTCCCGTCTTTTATGGGCACCGCGCAAAAAAGGCAAAGCGCGCGCAGAAGAATTACGTAAATTCCTTGGGTTACCAGAAGAACATCCATTGAATAACCCGGACATCCAAACCCTATTTGATAACTGCGATGAAGCAAACACAGAATGGGTAAAAAATACGACAGGCAAATATATTTTATATGATTACATTGGTGATCTGGGCAGTAGCCAACATAAAGATGTTGAAATTGATCAAATATTTCGCTCCTTCAATACCAAAGATAAAATTTATGTGTATCGCGGCAAAGGTTTCGCCATGGATGCTATGCTAACTGTATTAAAAGATGTCAGCGACGCAATTAATAAGGCACATTACCACTTGTTCCCTGATCAATGGAAAGACGTTGATGAAAATGGCGAACCGGTAAAAAATGATTCTGACGAAATAGCCGCTGCAAAGAAACCAGCAACCAAGAAGAAGCCTGCTGCGAAAAAGAAATCTGCGGTCAAAAAGAAACCTGCCGTCAAAAAAAAATAGTTATCTTATTATCTATAAAGCGGGACATTATAACCGCCCCGCTTTTTATTTAAATGCGCCCATCGAAGTCATAATTGTCAGTCCCGCCCTCCCGATCAAAAACATAGAACTATATGCCATAATTAAATTCCAGTTTTCGACCTTATACTCACTTTTAACAATATCACCGAGCGATAATAGCAGCAAGATCAACCCTAAATATTGGGTCGTCGTTAAAAATATTTTCAGGTATTTTAAGACACGTTTAGTTCGGTCACTGGTATATTTGACTGCCTTGATGCCGCGTTTTCGGTCTGCTACGCGCTGTCGTAGGGGTTTGCGACTATCGGGATTCGTTGCCATCGATATTTACTCTGTAATTTATGATCAACTAATATGAATGAATATTTAATCTTTCACCTTTCGAATTTTCCAAGTATAGGAAGTAAGCAATCAATATTCAAATAGGATGTAATAAATGTCAGCCTTTAAGGTAACTTTACAATCAAATTTAACTCATGGCACGTTTTATTGGGTAGCAAATGTAAATGCAGCAAGCGAAGAAGAAGCGGTCACCGCCGCTGAACATTTATTTATGGAGCAAATTGAAAGTGCGGGAGAATGGGACTTTTCAAATTATGAAGCTGAGAAATTATAACGGTCCAGTTTAACTTCAGGATACCACGGCCCCAACCATACCTTTGCCGGTGGCGTTTCCGCTAATGCACCATTTTTATGGAACCAGGAATCAACCACATAGTGACCTTCCCCACCGACGGTTTTCTCTTTATTTACTTCATGTATGGTAGCGGTGCTGTGCGGATAACTAAGCTCGTTAAAATTTCGTCTTAATGGTGCGCCGAGACTATGCCACCGAAACAAACCGTCTTGACTTAGTAAATAAAGATATGTGGTACTATTAAACGCCTCGTCAATGCAGTCCATTTGGCCCCTGGTATTAAAATTAATGACTTGGGCTTTTGCTTTGTCAAGTTCGGTCCCTGTTTTCGGCCCAATAAATTGCTCAATCATCGCGATTGCCTGAGCGATCCGAAAGCGTTCTTCTGCTGCTGATTTGGATGAATTCATAAATAAGGCACGTATTAATCTCCACTCGCCTTCCGTTAAACCTGTCTTTTGGTAATATTTACATCCATATCCGTAACATACACCAAAACGTTGATGACTTTTAAGATCATCCGCATGGCCGATTAATTTTTCATTGGATGAAAAACCACATGCGGTTACCATAATTATCGATATTATGAATAGGATTGGTCTCATATAATATTCTCGGTAACATATTAATAAAAAAAGGCCATCACTCAATATCAGAGGACGGCCTTTTGAATTCTAAAATAACGTTTAAGCTTTAAACAGCACCGTCGCGTTCGAGACGCTTGCGATCAAGTTTCCGAGACCGACGAACAGCAGCAGCATTTTCACGGGCTTTCTTTTCAGAAGGCTTTTCATAAAAGCGTCGCATTTTCATTTCGCGGTACACTCCTTCGCGCTGAAGCTTCTTCTTCAGGGCACGTAAGGCTTGATCTACGTTATTATCGCGGACAATAACCTGCATGGTTACAGTCACACTCCTTTCTAGTTTATGTCATATTCCAGAAACTTATGTTTCTAGGGAGACGCTTTCTAGCAGCTAGCTGCCATTAAGTGAAGCATTTTCTGATAATATTACTAATTAACTGCTAAATTCAGTAATTTAACTTTACCTTTCGTTAAACGGGCATCATATTTACACTATGATAAAAAATAACACCGATAAAACACCTGATGAATTTCGCGATTCGCTTTTAGCGGCCGCATTAAACCATGTCGCTTTTGATGGTTGGTCAAAAGCGACAATTAAGGCGGCAGCAAAGGACGTTGGTATCGATATTGGTATGGTCGCTCTGGCGTTTCCAGACGGTCACATTGGTATGATTAACCTTCATGCTCAAAACTGTGATCAAGCCATGCTTGACCGCGCCAGGAAAACAAAACTAAATAGTCTGAAAATCCGTGAGAAAATAACATCGCTTGTTAAGTTGCGAATAGAGGCAGAGTTACCACATAAAGAAGTTGCTCATAGGACAATATCGTTTCTAGTGTTGCCGACCAATTATTTCTCAGGCTTAAAAATAATGTACCGTACCGTAGATCTGATGTGGAAAACTATTTCTGATCCATCAACGGATTTTAATTATTATACCAAACGCATGACGCTCGCCGCAGTTTATTCAAGTACATTTCTATATTGGCTCAATGATACGAGTGAAGAAAATATTGAAACCTGGAACTTTTTGGACCGGCGGATCGAAAATGTGATGCAAATTGAAAAAATAAAAGCAAAATGCCGCGACAAGAATATTAACGTTTCTGATATTTGGAGAAAAATGGGAAGAATGCGCTACGGTGCTTAACTTTTCTTTTGGGAAAGTCTTGTCACGTGACCCATTTTTCGCCCGGCTCTAATTTCCTTTTTCCCGTAGTGATGAACTCTCGCCCCTTTCTCATTCAAAAGCATCTCATATTGCAAGATATCATCCCCTATCAAATTAGTCATTTGGGCTTCACCTGAAAAACCCGTGTCTCCAAGAGGCAAACCACATATTGCTCTAATATGCTGTTCAAATTGACTTGAGGGGCAGGCCTCTATCGTCCAGTGTCCAGAATTGTGGACCCGTGGTGCGATTTCATTTACCCTTAACGTCGGCTTATCCTTGGAAACAAAAAATTCAACGGTTAGCACGCCGACATATTCAAGTTCACCGATGATTTTGCTTGCCTGCTTTATAGCCGCTTCCTTAATTTCATTTCCAATTCTTGCAGGCGCGGTCGAAACATCCAAAATATGATTTTTATGTTTATTTTCCACCGGAACAAAACATTTAACCTCACCACCTTGGCCGCGAACGGCTATGACTGAGATTTCAATATCGAAATTAATGAAAGCTTCAACGATAATCTGATCATTATTTAACGTTTGCCACGCCGTTTTAATATCATTTTTCGCATTAACAATTGACTGACCCTTTCCGTCATATCCAAAACGTCGTGTTTTAAGTACTGCAGGATAGGAAAGATCGTTTAAAGCGGAAATTGTATCCTCAATTGATGACACTCCGCGAAAAGGCGCAGTCGCTATACCCAAATCGTTTAGAAAATGTTTTTCAAGCAATCTATCTTGCGATACCTGAAGGACCTTTGAATTGGGAAAGACCGCGACCTTGGCGCATAAAAATTCAACAGAGGAGACAGGAATATTTTCAAACTCATAAGTCACAACGTCAACAGCATCTGCGAATGCTGCTAAAGATTTCTCGTCTGTATAATCAGAGTGAGTAACCTTTTGGGCTACTTGCTCTGCGGGATTATTCTTTTCCGGACAATAAATATGAGTTTTAAAGCCAAGTTGAGAGGCTGACAAAGCCATCATACGCCCAAGCTGACCACCGCCCAGCACTCCTATCGTTGACCCTGGCGCAAGTGTTTTCATAAATTAATCAGCTGGATTTTCATCAACGGCGGCTGTTTGGTCATCGCGCCATTTTTGTAACTCTACCGCAACTTTATTATCTTCCAATGCGACGATTGAAGCGGCGAGAAGTCCTGCGTTCTTCGCACCCGACTGTCCAATAGCCAAAGTGCCAACAGGCACCCCACCCGGCATTTGTACGATTGAAAGTAAACTGTCCATGCCTTTAAGTGCTTTACTTTCGATCGGCACACCGAGCACGGGCAAAATCGTCATCGCGGCGGCCATTCCCGGTAAATGCGCGGCACCACCAGCGCCTGCAATAATAACTTTTAGGCCACGTTCTTTAGCAGAACCCGCGTAAGAATATAATCTGTCGGGCGTACGGTGCGCGGAAACGATCTGCGTTTCAAACTGGATACCAAGTTCTTCAAGTATACTCACCGCATTCTTCATAATATGCCAGTCAGATTGGCTTCCCATTATAATTCCGACAACAGGGGATTTTTCGCTCATAATTGGACCCTCAATAAAACATCTTGATCGGTGTAGCTAACTTAAAAAAACATGGATTATAGCGATCTATATAAGATAGGCAAGGCTGCATTGATTAGCGATTTTATCTATTTAACATCTTAGTTTGTCATATATACCAATTATATGTATAATATGAGCCGGAACCACTAAATGTTGAATCTATGATTTCCTTTAACATTTAAATAGCGTGTAAGGCAGTTTAATCATATGAAAATTCAAGGAACCAACAACGTCGGACGGGCGCAGCCCATACGGCGAAAAACCATTGAGAAAACATCCTCCGCTACGGCGAGCGCCCCGGTGAGAAATATTAGTGACACTGCAAGTGTTCTTGGGATCCCTCAAACAGAAATGACACCAAAAGTACAAAAAGCCATCATGACTTTGATGGCTGAAGTAGATAACATGCGTCACGAGCTTGAAATAGCTCACAGACGTATATCTGAATTGGAGAAACTAGCCGATCAGGATAGTTTAATTGAAATCTCGAACCGCCGTGCTTTCGTAAGAGAGATGACCCGGATGATCTCCTATTCTGATCGTTACGGCATCAATAGTTCACTAATTTTTTTAGATATGAATGATTTGAAGATTCTTAACGATACCCATGGTCATAAAGTAGGCGATCAAGCATTAATGCACGTCGCTAAAACCATGATTTCTAGTCTGCGTGATTCAGATATAGTCGGACGATTGGGCGGCGATGAATTTGGTATAATACTGCCGAAGGCAAGTGAAAAAAATGCAGACGCAAAAGCCCAGCAAATTCTTGCAGCAATAGAAAAAAAACCTCTTATTCTGGATGGAAAGAAGATACAACTTAAATTTGCTTACGGAATTTACCCCCTTCATTCCGGTTTAAGTCCCGATCAGGCACTGGATCATGCTGATAAGAAAATGTATTCTCATAAACAATCAATGAAAAATGACGTCCCTTAGGCAATGATATCTGGCAACAATTCATCTTCCAATTTAACGATTTTGTCTCGTAGTATAAGCTTTTGTTTTTTCAATCGTTTTATCTGAAGCATATTTGAAGTTCCTGCACCAATCAGAGCAGAGATAGAATCATCCAAATCACGATGTTGAACCCTTAATTGCTGGATTTTCTCCAATATATCTGTTTCATCCAAATTCATCTATAAATTAGCCTTCCTTGAATTGAAATTATAGCATAACTTCCTTTATTTTTCATAAGAAAGCTTAAAATAACTATTTTGCTGTAATTTTCGAAAAATTAGGATTTCCAACGCTGTAAGTTAGGAACTTCTATATCGAAGAGATCCAAAAGCCGACCTAGCGTCTGATCTATCATCTCTTCAATGCTTGTTGGATTACAGTAAAGAGCAGGGACCGGCGGAGAGATAATTGCTCCCATTTCAGTAAGCGAGGTCATTGTTCTCAAGTGCCCTAAATGAAGAGGGGCTTCCCTAACCATCAATACCAACTTGCGTCTCTCTTTTAGATTTACGTCAGCCGCTCTAGTCAACAAAGTTGACGTAACACCAGAATTTATCTCTGACATCGTTTTCACCGAGCAGGGAACGATCAACATTCCCATAGTTTTAAAGGAACCGCTTGCAATGGAAGCACCAATGTCGTCTACCTTATAAACAACATCCGCTAAGCCAGCCACATCGGAAATTTTGCAGCGGCTTTCGGTGCCGGCCGTGACAACAGCCGCCTTTGACATCACCAGATGACTTTCAACATCTATGTTTTTCAGTATTTCCAATAACCTGATACCATAATTTATACCAGAAGCACCGCTTATTCCAATGATGAGTCGTTTTGCGTTATTTTCCATATATTCTCTTGACCTAGCTTATTGTCATGCCCGGGTTAAGCTTTCCTTGCACACATTCTATAACAAACAAACTTGGTTTTATATATAGTTTGATTAAAAATCGTAAAAATATGACCTTTTTCCTTGATGAAAATAGTGACAATAAGCGAAAATTATGCTTTAATAATTGGTGGTGCTAGTTTCCACTTGGTATCGAACTTTACAGAGGATTTTAATGGGTATTAAACTTTTAACAAAAGCACAAAATACTATTCCTTTAGGCGATATCACTCCGCCACACTTTCTACAGATACACTTTTCACAGCGACCAATAACGAGTTGGTCTCGTCTTGAAATATTTTTCCCATCA
The DNA here is from genome assembly GCA_021774795.1 of Emcibacteraceae bacterium. Classification (GTDB taxonomy): domain Bacteria; phylum Pseudomonadota; class Alphaproteobacteria; order Sphingomonadales; family Emcibacteraceae; genus Pseudemcibacter. The sequence continues at coordinate 33,107 of JAJFIR010000051.1, forward strand.
ACCATTAAATAGGAGACCTTAATATGCATTCAGAAGCTCATATCAATGCACTTTCCAGAAAACATGCCGCATTAGACGAACAGATTCATCAAGAAGAAACACGCCCGGCACCCGATAGTACAGTTTTGCATGAGCTCAAAAGAGAAAAGTTATATATTAAGGACGAAATGGTAAGGTTAGAAAGCTGACCAAGTGAAAATAAAAAAAACCGCTCCTTTGAAGCGGGTTTTTTATTGCAGTTAAAGTTCGACTAAATGTGGTTATTAGGCCACAACTTCTTCCGCATCATTTTCTTTGCGGCGCGGTGCGGCCTTGCTTACCGCAGCGTCCAGCTCCATCTGCTTACATAAACCCAGTAAAACAGGGTCCACAGGCTTAATATTAGTCATGTTCCAATGAGACCTTTCCCTAATAGCCGTGATGGTCGGCTTGGTAGTTCCCACGATCTTGGAAATTTGCCCGTCCGTTAATTCCGGATGGTGACGCAACAGCCATGCAATTGCATCCGGCTTATCTTGTCTTTTGGAAACCGGCGTGTATTTAGCACCGCCACTTCTGGTCTTTGCCGGCACTTCATCAACGATGATTTGTAAATTCGCTTTCGAATCGTTTTGACATCGTTCAATTTCTTCCCATGTTAATTGCCCATTGGATACGGGATCCAAACCAACAATATTCACAGCAACTTGTTCGTCTGCTATTCCTTGTACTTCCAATTCGTGTAATCCGCAAAATTTTGCGATTTGTGAAAAACTTAAACTCGTATTATCCACAAGCCAAACACCCGTTGCCAGTGGCATCAAAGGCTCTGTCATAAGAACTCCTATTGTATAAAAATTATCGTTATTATTGAAATTATGGCCACAGCATAAACTGAGTTATACAAATTGAAAAGGCCTTGAAAAAAAACTTTTCAAGGCCTTGATTATAAACAGTAAAAATTAATTCTTATGTTTAAATTACTTTTTTTTAATTACTGAAGTACCCAAGCTAGTGGAACAATCATAGTAAGCTGACTATCAGCAACGTCTGCTGGTGGTGCAGGTAGAGGGCTAGCACGCTTTAAAAGTTTAGGAACTTCTCTGTCCAGAAGTTCGTGACCCGTCGAACTTTGCAACGTATGCGCAACAATATTGCCTTCGCGGTCTATATTAATCTCAACTTTGGCGCGTCCTTCAAGTTCTTTACGTAACGCTGCGCGTGGATAAACCTGTTTTTTCGCAATCTTTTTGCTAACTTCTTTTTGCCAGCTCCCAATATCCTGTGCATTCGCTGATGAAATAACCCCAACAAATGTTAATGATATTGCAACAATCACCGAACTAATGATTTTTACTAAACTCAACTTGCCCATTTTTAACTCCTAAATGTCTTCTAATACAATTTTTGTTTCTAATTTTTGTTAGAGACTTTCCAATGTCCTCAGGTTATTTTTCTTCACCCAGTGGAAAATCACTTCCGTAATAAAGGAATATAAAGAGAATTCGTAAACTGAAGATTAAAGTTAAAATTTTAACTATTTATTTTCACGCGATTTTGTTGACTTTTCAGTATAAAACGCCAATAATTTTAAAAAATGCTAATCAAAAAAATATGAAGTTATTTTTATACCTCATTGTAAACAAAGAACTTTTAGGAACAAGCACTTGAAAAATCAATTACTTAACATAATATTCACATTTTTTTTATTTTTTTTGAGTTTCCCTCCAACATTTGCGCAAAATGCGCTAAATGAAGCTGATATTGAAAATTATTTGGCAACTTTACCCCTTATTGCAGCTATTGTTAGTGAGGAAGATACTGTTCCTAACATAGAGGAAACTAATATTACTCAATCGGAAATATCACGAACCCCTATAACCGATTCTCTGGAATTTGCTAAACAGCAACCCACTTATCCAAAATTTCTAGAAATAGTTGAAAACGCTAAGTTTACGTCGCCGTCACATTGGGCAGATGTTGGCGATAACATAATGATGGCCTACTCAGCATTTTATTTAAAAAGTCAGGAAACCACTAGTACCTCAAATATAGAAGCGATTACTAGAGACTTAGCGGAAAAGCTTGCAAACATAGAAAAGAACCAGTTCATCTCACCTGCTCAAAAGCAATTGTTAATCAAGAAAATTCAAAATTCTATGGCATTACTATCCGATCCAAATTATATTAATAGTGAAAATATATCAATCATTAGCCCTTATATAGATCGGCTCAATTCGTTGTTTAAGGATTATCAATGACACCTACTGAAATTTTACGTATTCGAAAATATCTAAATAATAAATTCGGCAACAATAACTTTACTTTGGAAAACAGCCAAACCAAAGATGATAGTATGGAAGTTCATTATGATGGTGAATTTATTGGCATGATATATAAAGACGATGATGAAGGAGATATTTCGTACGCTTTTCAAATGGCCATTCTGGAAATGGACTTGCCCAGTGCTGCGGACGCATCGCTCATCTAATCTTCTTTTAAGCCGTTTTAAGCTCAGACGAGGCCTGCCTTATTATCTGGAAACTGGCTATTGTTGATAGTGTCGCCATTAACATAGCCACTATGAAGTCTGGCCAACCACTGTCCATTGCAAATACGCCAGATGCGGCAATTATAATAGCAACATTACCAATAGCGTCGTTTCTGGAACATAACCATATTGACTGCATATTGCTGTCGCCGCCCCGAAATTTATAAAGCAATAGTGCACTGACGACGTTTGCTATTAAGGCTATAAGTCCAACTGTTCCCATTACACCGGCAAGTGGGACAATAGCTTCACTGGCATTCCAAAATGTTCGCGCAAATATCCAAATGCCCAACACACCCATACTTAACCCTTTTAACATGGCCACCGAAGCACGCATACGCAAAGAGCTTCCAAGAACTAATAAAGTTACACCATACGTCATAGAATCTGCCAAGAAATCCAGCGCATCTGCTTGCAATGATACTGAGTTTGCAAAAAAGGCTGTACCGAATTCCACAATAAACATTAAAAGATTAATAACAAAAACAATCCACAATATATTGCGGAAACTTTTTACCTTCAAATCTTCTTCATGAATATCATGATCACAGCATGCCATTAATGAACCTTAAACATATTTGGAATTAATTTCCATAATCACTAACAATAAAATATATTTTACTATATAGGTTTACATTTGACTATGACTTTTATTTAGAAAGGATAAATGCGCAAAATGCGTCAATTATATCATTATTGGTTTTGTCCTTTTTCCAGAAAAGTCAGAGTTGCTCTTCTTGAAAAGGGCATAGATTGCGAACTTATTCTTGAACTACCATGGAAACGCAGGCAGGAATTTTTAATCCTTAATCCTACGGGTACTGTACCGGTAATGATTGATGAGGATGGACCCGCAATAGCGGGGGTTAATAGCATTACGGAATATCTCGAAGAAGTTTACAGCGAACCAAATTTTCTCGGAAGTGATCCTAAGGGCCGAGCGGAAGTAAGACGGCTTACGAATTGGTTTGACGAAAAGTTTAATCAAGAAGTTACCAACCTGGTTATTACCGAGAAAGTAATGAAAAAATACCTCAAACGAGGAAACACCGAAGCATCTGTCATTAGATATGCCAGCCAAAATATAAAACATCATTTACAATATATAGAGTATCTAACAGATAGGCGTAATTGGCTCGCAGGGGACAGTTTTTCTTATGCCGATATTTCCGCAGCGGCCCATATCTCATGTGTAGATTATTTTGGTGATGTACCTTGGGATAATTTTCAAACAGCCCGCGATTGGTACGCACGTGTAAAGTCAAGACCAAGCATGCAAATCATCCTTAAAGATAAAATCGCCGGCCTAATTCCTGCAAATCATTATAGAGATTTGGATTTTTGAATTTAAGAAGACACTGAATGACCCGCCCACATCAATCAACATCTGCAAAAAAGGAAATTGAGCTTCTGGCCGCAGAGGTTGGTTTTGATATTGTCCGCTTCACGGATCCGGCCGGACTGGAAAAGAACGCTTCGTATTTCACAGAATTCTTAGAAAAAGCACACCACGGTGAAATGGCGTGGATGGAGGAAAAAGCGACCAGGCGGATGTCACCCCTAAACCTTTGGCGGGAGGTGAACTCAATCATTATGTTTGGGTTAAATTACGGACCAGATCATGATCCTCTGGAAACTTTAAACCATAAAAACAGTGGAAATATTTCTGTTTATGCTTTGGGAAAAGATTATCACGACATTATTAAAAAACGCCTTAAACAAATCGCGCGAAAAATGCATCAGGACTACAATACCGAAGTCAAAGTATTTGTCGACACCGCGCCTGTTATGGAAAAACCTCTGGCGGAAAAGTCAGGCGTAGGGTGGCAAGGAAAACACACCAACCTGGTTAGCCGAGAGTTTGGATCCTGGCTTTTTCTAGGGAGCATTTTTACGACCCTTAAGATAGATATAGATGAACGGGAAGCTGATCACTGTGGTTCGTGTAACGCGTGCCTGAATATATGCCCAACCGAAGCCTTTCCCGCACCATATCAACTCGATGCGAGGCGCTGTATTTCCTATCTGACAATAGAGTATAAGGGCCATATTGCCATAGAGTTCAGAAAAGTCATGGGCAATCGAATATATGGATGTGATGATTGCTTATCTGTTTGCCCGTGGAATAAATATGCACAGATGACCCCCGAAACGTTATTTCATCCAAGAATTGAACTCAAAAATCCTGATCTAGGTGATTTGGCAACATTGGATGACGCAGCATTTAGGCAGGTTTTTTCAGGCTCCCCCGTTAAAAGAGTTGGGAGGGATTATTTCATAAGAAATGTAATGATCGCTATCGGCAACAGCCAAAACGAAGATTATATACCCCTTCTTATTGAAAAATTAGAGGAATCCAGCCCTTATATTCGCGCAATGGCCATTTGGGCGTTAAAGCGGCTAACCAACAACCAATATTTTGGTGAATTAAAAAAACAATTTGAACTTTTGGAAACGGATGAAAAAGTTAAAAAAGAATGGTATTAATTACTGAACTATAATTTCAATATTCTTCTTAACCAATTCCTGCCAATGGGTATTGGGGTATTTCTCATTGAGTTTCTCCCACTCACCAAGTGCTTTTTCATCATTATTTTGCATGCGGTAGTTAACACCGCTCTCAAAAAGCAAGTCTGGTTGATATGGTTCTATTGAAAGCCCCGCATTGAGATCAAGTCTTGCTTTAAGATGCTGATTTGTTTTGCGGTATGCTTCGGCACGATATAAAAACGCATCCACCTTTTGTGAATTTATTTCCAATGCACGCGTAAAATCGTCAATGGCATTTTCAGGGTCTTTTCGAAGCATTTGAACCAATCCGCGCTCGATAAAAATATCATATGCGTAAATTGATTTTTGATTCATTCCGCTGATCGCGGCACTAAAAGCGGTATAGGCCCTATTAAGTTCGGATGTAGAGCTCCAGGCCAGTCCTGCTAGATAATTAAGTTGAACTCTTAACAAGATTTTATTGTTAAAAGCAAAGTCACTGGTTCCTTTTCCTGTGACCAAATCATCAATAATAGTTTCAAAAAGCATTGCCGCTTCTTTGAAATTTTCCCTACTATAAAGGGCCAGGGCTTCACAGTGCTGTGATGCTATACCACCCCCTTCAATATACCAATTACGGGCTAAGGTAAGTGCGCTACGCGCATCTTCCTCTACCAAAGCAATACATTTTTGATATTTCTCTATATGTTCAGAATTACCGATTTCAGTTTGAGCATATGCAAATGAAAAATGCATTCCCAGGAAGATAATAATGGTCGAGAACCTTATGCTCATTATAGAAACCCGTTTTCGTTATAGAATTAGTGGAAATTATGTATAAATATATTCGCAGCAAATCACAAACTCAAAAACAATGCGACATCATATGAATCTATTTTGCTTTGGACTCGGATACTGTGCCCAACATCTTGTAAATGCATTATCGACATCTTCATGGCAACATTCGGGCACAAGAAGATCGTCAGGTAAACTAGTTTTCAACGGACAATCACCATTGGAAAATGCGCAATTACATCTGGAGGACGTCACTCATTTACTTGTTTCAATACCGCCGAACGAAACAGGACAAGACCCGGTCCTTCTTCATCACACAGAAATTATTAAAAACATACCAAATCTAAAATGGGTCGGGTACTTATCTGCGACCAGCGTTTATGGTGATCATAACGGAGGGTGGGTTGACGAAAATACACGGCCTATGCCAAGCAGCAGCCGTGGAGAAAACAGATTAGAAGCGGAATTGAAGTGGAAGTCTTCAAACCTGCCCGTACACATATTCCGTCTTGGTGGTATTTATGGACCTGACCGAAATCAAATTATAGCGGTGCAAAATAATTCGGCCAAGAAGATAATTAAACCCGGCCACGCTTTTTCCCGTGTCCATGTTGACGACATAGTCGGCGCTCTATTACAATCCGCAAAAAACCCAGCTCCGGGTGCTATATATAATATAGTGGATGATCATCCTACTTCCGCTGCGGAGGTGCTGGACTATATTTGTCACATCCTGAAAAAACCGCCCATAAAAGACACGCCGATAGATGATCCGTATATCAGTCCCGCATTAAAGAGTTTTTACGGCGACAATAAGTGTGTGAGCAATAGCCAAACAAAAAGAGAGTTAGATTGGCAACTTAAATTTCCAAGCTACCGGGAAGGATATCAAGATATCTTAAGCAAGCTCAATCAAGGCCTGTTTTAATCTTGATAAATCCTCGTCGCCAGACAAGCGATGGTCGCCATTTTTATTATATCTTATTACCACATCGTCGCTGGTAAGTTTCTCTGCTATTCTCATTGATGTGGTTGACGGCACGTCATAATCTTTTAATCCGTGAAAAAGTCGCGCCGGACACTTTAGGTCTATCACTTTATCAAGAATACAGTGCTTTTCACCTTCTTTAATAAGGTCATATGTCACTTTGTAGGGTTCATCACTATAATCCGATGGTTCGAGATAGACACCGTCTCTTTTTAAAGTTTCGCGCATCTCAGGTGAAAATTTATCCCACATTAGTTCTCTGGTAAAATCAGGCGCAGAAGCAATGCCAATAAATGCCCGAATTCGTTCTTTGCGCTCTAAGCTAACCAGTAATCCGATCCATCCGCCCATGCTTGAGCCTACAATTATAAGTTCGCCGATGGCTATTTGATCAATAATCGCGAGTGCATCTGCTTTCCATTTGCCAATGGTACCATCAACAAATTCTGTTGATGAACTCCCATGTCCGGAATAATCAAATCTAATGTAAGACAGTCCAAGCTCGCTACAGACCTTCTCAAGATAAAGAGCCTTGGTCCCTTCCATGTCAGACATATACCCGCCACAAAAAATAACCGTCGGATTATCAGCCCGAGTATAGTGATAGGCAATTCTGCGATTTTCACAACTTTCTATAAACTTCAGCATAACTCTTCATTAATCCTTTTTAATAACCAATCTAGCGATAATATATAGGGATATCATTATTAAAACTGATTTTTTGCCGCTTGTTCACTTGACTTGAAGCTTAAAGGATATAAATTCCTCTTTTTACGATTGAATTCAGAAAATGAGATACCAATGAACGCCGAAAAAAAAGTTGCCCTTACTCTACCTGACGGCAGTGTCCGTGAATTTAATGGACCGGTGACTGGCATGACCTTGGCCAATGATATCGGACCGGGCCTCGCAAAAGCTGCGATTATCATAGTGGTTGACGGTGAGCAATGGGATCTATCCCGTGAAATTATAAAAGATGCTCACGTTTCTATCATTACAAAGCGGGATGAGGAAGCATTGGAAATATTGCGTCATGACGCCGCGCATATAATGGCAGAAGCAGTAAAGGAATTATATCCGGAAACTCAGGTAACAATCGGCCCCGCCATTGAAAACGGATTTTATTATGATTTCGCAAGAAAAGAACCGTTTACGCCAGGTGATTTAGAAGTCATCGAAGCACGAATGAGGCAAATTATTGAACGGGACGAAGAAATTATCAGGTCGGAAATGCCCCGCGACGAGGCGGTCGAGTTTTTTAAGTCGATGGGCGAAGAATATAAAGCAGAAATTATTGCGAGCATTCCAGACGGTCAGCCAATTACTTTATATAGGCAAGGTGATTTTATTGATCTTTGCCGCGGCCCGCATCTGCCCTCTACCAAATATTTGGGTAGCGATACATTCAAATTATTGTCGATCGCCGGTGCTTATTGGCGCGGTGATAGCAATAATGAAATGCTGCAACGCATATATGGTACAGTATGGCGTGATCGCAAGGAACTTAAAGCATACCTTCTAAGGATAGAAGAGGCGGAAAAACGCGATCATCGCAAATTGGGCCGTGAAATGAGTTTATTTCATTTTCAGGAAGAAGCTGCCGGCATGCCGTTTTGGCATCCGAACGGATGGACCATTTATACCCAGCTCGAAGGCTATGTGCGGCGTAAACAAATCGAGTATGGCTATAAAGAAATAAACACACCCAAACTTGTAGACCGCAAACTTTGGGAAACTTCGGGTCATTGGGAAAAATTCCGTGAACATATGTACATAACGGAATCAGAGGAGCAGATATTCGCCCTTAAGCCGATGAACTGCCCGTGTCATGTTCAGGTGTTTAACCAGGGTATCGTGAGCTATCGCGATCTTCCTCTGCGTCTCGCGGAATTTGGAAGCTGCCACCGATATGAACCTTCCGGTGCCCTACATGGTTTGATGCGCGTTCGATCATTCGTTCAGGACGACGGCCATATATTTTGTACGAAAGAGCAAATTACCGAAGAAACAGAAATATTCTGTAAAATGCTTCTGGATATTTATAAGGACTTTGGTTTTGAAAAAGTGAAGGTGAAGTTCTCTGATCGGCCTGACGTTCGTGCAGGGTCCGATGAAGTTTGGGATGAAGCCGAACGATGCCTCATCGATGCCGTGGAACATGTAGGGCTTGAATATAGTCTTAATCCCGGTGAAGGTGCTTTTTATGGACCAAAGCTTGAGTTCATACTTACCGATGCAATTGGCCGTGATTGGCAATGTGGCACGCATCAAGTTGATTTTGTTTTGCCGGAAAGATTGGATGCCAATTATATAGGAGCCGACAACGCAAAACACCGCCCTGTTATGTTACATCGTGCAATACTAGGATCATTTGAACGTTTCATCGGAATATTGATCGAAAATTATGCAGGTCGTTTTCCAATGTGGCTGGCACCAACACAAGTTGTTGTGACCGGTATTTCCTCTGACCAAGACAGTTATGTTGAGCAAGTATATAAAAAGCTTATGGAAGCCGGACTTCGTGCGGAAATAGATTTGCGTAATGAGAAAATAAACTATAAAGTTCGTGAACATTCCCATGCTAAAGTACCGGCAATATTTGTTGCTGGTGGTCGGGAAGCCGAAAATAATAGCATTACCGTAAGAAGGCTGGGGTCAAAAAATCAGGAAACTCTTGATTTAAGTGACGCAATTAATAAACTTGTGGCCGAGTCTATCGAACCAGATAAACAATAAATTAAGTATCAATAACGATAAAGAAACAGAAAAGGACAGTAAAAAAAACATGGAGAAATTAAATAGCTAAGCGACCAATGCAAGGCCCCTCGTCAAAAAAAGGACCAAGGGTCAACGATGACATCTTAGAAAGTGAAGTAAGACTAATTGATGAAACAGGTGAAAATCACGGCGCTGTTACAACAGAGAAAGCCATTGCTATGGCTAAAACAGCAGGGTTAGATCTTGTTGAAATATCACCAAATGCTACACCACCAGTATGTAAAATACTAGATTACGGAAAATATAAATACGAGGCGCAGAAAAAAGCCAGCCTCGCCCGTAAAAAACAAAAAACCGTGGATGTAAAAGAAATCAAGCTTCGCCCGGGCATCGAAAAGCATGACTATGATGTCAAAATGCGCTCCATAGATAAATTCCTTACAGCCGGCGACAAAGTGAAAGTTACGTTGCGTTACCGTGGCCGTGAAATGGCTCACCAGGAAATCGGCATGGATGTTCTAAACCGTGTTCGCGAGCAATTCGCAGAAGTAACTAAAATTGAACAAATGCCCAAAATGGAAGGGCGGCAAATGATTATGATTATAGCCCCAAAGTAACGCATTAATTTCATTAGAATGATTACAAATAAATCTATAAGAGCAGCCCTGTTTTAGGACTGCTTTTTTTTGTTTTATCGAGTCGAATTAGTCAAAGAATTTTAAGTCACTGAAGCCACGTGCTTTTTGTTTTTTAAGTGAATTTGTGGTATGATAACGCCAACAGTGCGCCCATTGGTAGCACTACATATTGCGCTGGAACGGGTCAGCTGAACTTAATAGCGCAATTGCAAGAAGAAACCCGTCGTACGTGGAGACACTCGGCGGGTTTTTCTAAGTTAGACAAGCCTGGCCCCATTGGGCACTTCTCTTTCCGGTTGTGCTATAATCACAGCACCATTTTTATCGTAAAATCCGGTAAGCAGAAATTCAGATTTAATTGGTCCGATTTGCATCGGTGGAAAATTAACTACCGCCACAATTTGCTGACCAATTAAATCTTCCGGTTTATAATGAACGGTGATTTGGGCACTGGATTTTTTAATCCCCAGATCACCCCCAAAATCCACCCAAACTTTATAGGCCGGTTTTCGAGCTTCGGGAAACTCTTCTGCTCTAACCACGGTGCCAATTTTTAGTTCTACTTTCGTAAAATCTTCCCACGAAATTGTATCTGTCATCCTATTGCACCCTCTTCACGTTATAACCCGCATCTCCCAGCAATCTAAGCACCCCGTCTTCACCGATAAAATGTGCGGTCCCGGCAACAATTAGTGTCGTTTGATCCTTATTCATTAACCCTTCTATGACAGGTATCCAGTTACCATTGCGCTCAACCACCAGTTTGGCGAATATTTCCGGTTGTTCTTTCATAGGCTCCAAAAAAGTTTCTTCCATCTGATCGATATCTCCATTTGCCCACGAATTTACCATGTCAAGAGTAAGGCCTTTTATATCCCTTAATTGATCGAGCGTATCCGTGAGCATCTCTATCTGAATTTCAATTGGATGATCCCACAATGTCTGCATTTGACTTTCCAGTGTTTCCAGCTCTGAAATACGAATATTTCTGTCAGTAGCAATTTTTTGAATAAACTTATCAACACCAGAACTGGGATCCCAGCCTTCTTTAATGATGGCACTCACCGATAAAGCAATGGACGCAAACCACGGTTTGAAACTTGCAATTGACGTCGGAGGAATGCCAGATGCTGATGCCCTCTCTACAAGGAATGAATATTCCTCTTCCGTTAGATGATTGCTAAGCAGGTCACCACCCGAAAGCATTCCGTTTTCAAGAGTTATTCTTTGTGCCTGCGCCTCTTTTTCCGGAGTCATATTAACTTCAAAAACCACTTCATCGGCTTTTGTTATGACTTCTTCTATAAGTCCGCCGTACCATTTCGTTTCCCGAGGCAGTAAATGAATTGAACCAAGAAAATATGTTTTTGAATTTTCTTTTTCAATAAGCCAAAGTGCCGGGGTTGCATTTAATTCTTCCTGTGCATTGGCCAAAATCGGGTTGATCACAAAGAGAATTAGCAATAATGGGTGGGCTATTTTTTTAACAGAATAGAGCAATACTCTCATCATAATATGATTCTTTCAATATTAGTCTCGGGTTCGAAGACTAATTGTTAAAGTGGAATTAAAATATGTCAACTTAATGTAAAAAAAACCCTTAAATATCATGACATCACATTTCCGCTGAATTGCGCTTGCAATCCGCCGAAAACCGAGCTATACACCGACCCTCAATGAGTGGTGCGGCTTGTAAGGGCATGCCTAACCATTCCAAAAGCTGGTTGATTGAGGTCAACATTTAATTTAAAGGAAAGCTAAATGCCCAAAATGAAGACGAAAAGTGGCGTCAAAAAACGCTTCAAACTTACCGCCTCAGGCAAAGTTAAGTCAGGACAAGCTGGTAAACAGCATGGAATGATCAAACGTTCAAACAAACAAATTCGCAATCAGCGCGGCACCACAGTTCTTTGTGATGCGGATGCGCGTATTGTGAAGAAATTTATGCCTTACGGTTAATGGAGCAATAAGATGGCACACGTAAAACGGGGCGTTACAACACACGCCCGTCACAAAAAAGTTCTCGATGCCGCTAAAGGTTATCGCGGTCGTCGTAAATCTACAATTCGCGTAGCAATGCAGGCTGTTGAAAAAGCAGGCCAATATGCGTACCGCGACCGGAAAGTGCGCAAACGCCAGTTCCGTGCTCTGTGGATACAGCGTATTAATGCTGCGGCGCGTCTTGAAGGATTAACATATTCACGATTTATGAACGGCCTCAAAGTTGCAGGCGTCGAACTTGACCGAAAAGTTCTGGCTGATTTAGCCGTTCGCGAACCAGAAGCATTTAAAGCCATTGCAGAGCAAGCTAAAGCTGCAACCGCTTAAATACTTTCTTGAGAGTTCAAAAATCAAGTTTGAGGAGCCTGCCGCTTGGCAGTAGGCTCCTTTTTCTTTATGTTCTTTTTATAATTATTTAATTAAAAATATTTGGGTACAAAAGATGCAAGACCTCCAGACACTGGAAAAGGAAATCAGCGCGAATATCGAAGCTGCGGTTGATATTGATAGCCTAGAAGATATTCGCATTAGCGAGCTTGGAAAAAAAGGACGAGTGAGCCTTTTGATGCGTGAACTTGGCACTATGACACCGGAAGAAAAGAAGGCATTCGGACCAAAACTCAATGCGCTTAAAAACGGCCTGAACAACGCAATCCAAGATAGGAAAAATATTCTGGAAGCAGAAATTCTTAATATTAAGCTCCTGTCCGAGAGCCTCGATATCAGTCTATCCTCTGCCACTGAAGATGCAGGCAGCATTCATCCAATTTCACAGGTAATGGATGAAGTAACTGAGATTTTTACCGAAATGGGCTTCAGTGTTGCTGAAGGTCCGGAAATAGAAAACGACTTTTATAATTTCACCGCACTCAATATCCCGGAGGAACACCCTGCGAGGCAGATGCATGATACTTTCTATTTTCCAAAAGACGAAGAGGGCAATCGAAAAGTATTAAGAACCCACACATCACCCATGCAAATACGCACAATGATGGAAGGCGAACCGCCTTACCGCATTATCGCGCCGGGCCGTACTTACCGAAATGATAGCGACGCAACCCATACTCCCATGTTTCATCAGGTCGAGGCACTTGTCATTGATAAAAGCATCCATATGGGCCATTTAAAGTGGTGTATAGAAGAATTCTCCCGAAAGTTTTTTGAAATCGACGATGTGAAAATCCGCTTTAGGCCGAGTTATTTTCCATTTACCGAACCGTCGGCTGAAGTAGATATTGGATGCTCGTTTAAAAACGGCGAAGTTCTTATTGGTGAAGGCGATGACTGGCTTGAAATAATGGGTTGTGGTATGGTCAACGAAAAAGTTCTTGAAAATGTCAACCTTGATCCAAAAGAATATCAAGGTTTTGCGTTCGGCATGGGACTTGACCGTATTTCGATGTTAAAATGGGGCATACCAGATTTACGTGATTTCTTTGCGGCAGATTTACGTTGGCTGAAACATTATGGCTTCCAGGCACTGGATATTCCTTCCTTAAGTACAAGGTCCTCTACCATTAAAGGGAGTAAATAAAATGAAATTTACTTTATCCTGGTTAAAAACTTATCTAGATACAGATGCAGATTTAGGAACGATTTCGCAAACGCTCACTGCAATTGGCCTTGAGGTGGAAGAAATTATCGATCCAACCGAAGATTTAAAACCATTTGTGATTGCCCGCATTGAAGAAGCGGTTCAACATCCCAATGCGGACAGTCTACGTGTTTGCACTGTCAATAACGGAACTGAAACCATTCAGGTAGTTTGCGGTGCTCATAATGCAAAAACCGGCCTGGTCGGCGCATTTGCCCCAAGCGGATGTACCATCCCAACAAACGGCCTTAAATTAAAATCAACAGAAATCAGAGGCGTAGCTTCCAACGGGATGATGTGTTCGGAACGTGAGCTTGGCCTGGGCGATGATCACGACGGAATTATAGAACTCCCTACGGACGCACCAATTGGTGCAAGTTTTGCTGAATATGTCGGTGCAAATGATCCGACAATTGAGATCGCCATCACACCCAACCATCAAGATGCGCTTGGTGTATATGGCATTGCACGTGATCTTGCTGCTGCGGGTATCGGAACCCTTATCGAGCCTGATACTTCCAGGGTAAAAGGAAATTTTGAAAGCCCCATTCGGGTTAATATTGAAAGCAAAGACGCCTGTCCTGTTTTCGCCGGGCGCTATATTCGCGGCGTCAAAAATGGACCCAGTCCTCAATGGATGCAGCGACGCCTGACGTCACTGGGGATGAAGCCAATATCAGCTTTAGTTGATATTACAAACTTTCTGACCCATGATTATGCGCGCCCCCTTCACGTTTTTGATGCGGATAACATCACCGGTGACCTTACCGTACGTTTATCAAAAAGTGGTGAAAAGCTGGTTGCTTTGGATGATAAGGAATATACATTCGATGACGAGGTTTGTGTCATCGCTGATGATACCGGCATCAACTCTATCGGTGGTGTTATGGGTGGTGCGGGGAGCGGTACTTATCAAACAACGACAAACGTATTTTTGGAATGCGCGTGGTTCGACCCCATTAGAACGGCAATGACAGGCCGCAAACATGGTATCGAAAGCGACGCTCGGTATCGCTTTGAACGCGGTGTTGACCCCGCAACTGTGCTTGACGGCATTGAAATGGCAACTCGCCTCATTATTGAAATGTGTGGCGGAGAACCCAGTGAAGTGGTACTGGCAGGCGATGTCCCAAACATCAGTAAAGTAATAACAATACGGCCGGAACGCGTACGCGAACTGGGCGGTGTAGAAATTGATAAAAAAGAAATAATTATTATATTGGAACGCCTCGGCTTCACGGTTGTTGATAACGGAAAAACATTGGACGTTACCTCGCCTTCCTGGCGCTGTGACGTTGATAGAGAACCCGACCTTGTTGAAGAAGTTCTTCGCATTCACGGTTATGATAAAATTATAGTTGAGCCTCTACCTGTTTCCAGCCGTGATATCGTAACAGGATTGAGCCCCATGCAAAGACGGATGCGTATGGCCAAAAGGTCGGCTGCGGCAAATGGCCTGCGTGAAGTGGTAACATGGTCGTTCATCGCGAGCGAGCATGCTAAACTGTTTGGTGATTTATCGCCAAGTCTGATACTTGATAACCCGGTCAGTGCCGAACTTGACGCCATGAGACCGAATTTATTACCAAACCTGATTACCGCCGCCGGACGCAATGGTGACCGTGGGTTTAAGAATGTAGCACTTTTTGAAGCTGGCAACCAATTCGCAAATGATACGCCAGAAGGGCAATCATATGTAGTTGCCGGCATTCGTCGTGGTCAAAACCATGATAGGCATTGGCAAAAAAACTCAAAAGATGTTGATTTTTTTGATGCAAAATCGGATGCCTCAGCTATTTTAACATCACTTAATGTCAATGTTTCCGGTGCACAAGTTGTTGCCGAAGCACCGTCATGGTACCATCCGGGGCGCAGCGGAGTACTCAGGCTGGGACCAAAGAATATTATGGCATTTTTCGGTGAAATTCACCCACTCGTCCTTAAAAAGCTGGATGTTAAAGGCCCGATTGTCGGGTTTGAAATATTGCTCGGTAATATACCACTTCCGAGGTCAAAATCCGGCAATAGTCGAGGGCCCTTAAAAGCCTCAGATTTTCAATCAGTGGAGCGTGATTTCGCTTTTGTTGTTGACGAAAACGTGCTGGCAGAAAACATCGTCAAAGCGGTGAATAGTGTTGATAAAAACCTTATCGACAAAATCTGTATTTTTGATATCTACAAGGGTACTGGCATGGCTGATAATAAAAAATCTGTCGCTATCAATGTTAAGCTACAGCCCAATGACAGGACAATGACCGATGAAGAAATTGACACATTTAGCACTAAAGTTATTGATATTGTTGCAAAAAAAACCGGCGGTATATTAAGATAAGTTAAAACCTACCCGATTATGAAATATTAACCATATTTAAAGAACACCTAATTATAATGTTCCTCTATGTCTAACATATAGGGGACCGACTGTAATTATGGCTAGTAGTGAAAGTACCGTTAAAGTATCTGTAAAATGGCGCCTGAAGGCTTGGTGGGAAGGGTATGACCTTGACGACGTCAGAGCAAGATTAGATCAAGGCACCGAAGAAACCCAACCAGCCGACGAAACGCCCATCCCCCCTCTACCACCGGAAACAGTTGAAGGAGACGCGCCCGAGGCTATGGTGTGGGATGATCAACGTCTGGCGACAACACAACTGATATGGGGCGAAGGCTATTGCGGCCCGGGTGGTCCCGAATATGTTACTAGTATGTCAAAACTATTAGGAATGTCTTCCAAAATGAGTGTTGCGGTTATTGGCGCCGGACTTGGCGGGCCTTCGCGGGTTTTAGCAGACGAATTCGGTGCCTGGATAACAGGATATGAGGAATCCGAACAACTGGCAACCAAGGGCATGGGACTTTCCAAGAAGGCGGGACTTGAAGGCAAAGCACCCATTCAACATTACGATCCAAGTAGCGACGCGCCATTTGAGCGAACATTTGACCGGGCATATTCTAAAGAAGCCCTTTATACTGTAGAAGATAAGCCAAAGTTACTTAAAAATATCTACGATCAATTAAAAGAAAGTGGGTTGTTTCTCATTAATGACTATACATTGAGCAATGTTGATGCTCTTGCTAATAAAGATGTGCAAAAATGGCTACGTCAGGAACCGTTTCAGCCGTATCCAATTCCCAATGATACTATGGAAAATTTACTAACAGATTGTGGATATGTGCTGCGCGTCAACGAAGATATCACAGACGCCTATATCGAAATGATTGCAAAAAGTTGGGCTGGTGTTGCGGAAGTTATCGAAGCACTTACCAAACATGAAGAAGATCAGTCTGAAACTATCCAGCGTCTCATAAAAGAAGCTGAATTCTGGATGTTGAGGTCAAAAATAATGCAAGAAGGGCTTGTTCGAGCATGGCGTTTTCTTGCTTATAAGCCGGCTGAAGTAAAATAAATTCTTCGTGCATAAATTATTACATATCATTGCTTGAAAAATAATCAATACATATGCTTGTATGTTTGGGGTAACTAGTGATAAAAGCCCCTTCATGACAGACTTGGCGCATATCAGAAATTTTTCTATCGTTGCTCATATTGATCACGGGAAATCCACGCTCGCTGACCGTATGATACAATTTTGCGGCGGCCTAAGTGATCGGGATATGAAAGAACAAGTGCTGGACAATATGGATATCGAACGCGAGCGCGGGATTACCATAAAAGCACAAACCGTTCGCCTTAAATATACGGCTAAGAACGGTGAAAACTATATTTTAAATCTAATGGATACACCTGGACATGTTGATTTTGCCTACGAAGTCAGCCGCTGCCTCTATGCCTGCGAAGGCTCCATACTGGTTGTCGATGCCAGTCAAGGTGTTGAAGCACAAACGCTGGCAAATGTTTATCAAGCCATTGATAATAATCATGAGATCGTACCGGTGCTTAATAAGATAGACTTACCCGCCGCCGAGCCAGAACAAGTCCGTGCACAAATCGAAGATGTGATAGGCATTGATGCATCTGGCGCGATTAGCGTTTCAGCCAAAACAGGTGTCGGTATAGAAGATTTATTGGAAAGCCTTGTTGAAATTCTACCCCCACCTACAGGCGATGAAGAAGCACCCCTTAAAGCATTACTGGTCGATAGCTGGTATGATACTTATCTTGGCGTTATGGTTTTGGTGCGGGTTATCGACGGCACGCTTAAAAAAGGCATGCGCGTCAAAATGATGGCAGCAGATACGGAGCATCTCGTTGATAGAGTAGGCGTGTTTGAGCCCAATGAGAACCTTGTCGATGAACTTGGCCCGGGCGAGATCGGCTTCTTTACGGCATCTATCAAAGAGGTATCACAAACCCATGTTGGTGATACAGTTACTGAATTTAAGAATGAAACAGCCGAAATGCTACCGGGGTTTAAGCCGGTTCAAAGTGTCGTGTTTTGCGGATTGTTTCCTGCCGACGCGGCTGATTTCGAAGTTTTACGCGAAAGCATGCATAAATTAAGGCTTAATGACGCTAGCTTTGAATTTGAGACGGAAACATCGACGGCACTCGGATATGGTTTTCGATGTGGCTTTTTAGGAATGCTGCATCTTGAAATAATTCAAGAGCGTCTTATCCGTGAATTTGATTTGGATATTATAACAACATCACCCAGTGTGATTTATAAAATCCATCACAACAAAGGCCACGTTCAAGAAATTCACAACCCCGCCGATATGCCCGACGCCGTTTATATTGACCATATGGAAGAGCCCTGGATTAAAGCCACTATACTGGTACCCGATGATTATTTAGGAGCCGTTCTCACCCTTTGTCAGGAGAAACGAGGCGAACAGATTGATTTAACTTATGCCGGCAATAGAGCAATGGTGGTCTATAAACTACCTCTTAACGAAGTAGTATATGATTTTTATGATAAACTTAAATCCATCAGTCGTGGTTATGCCAGCTTTGATTATCAAATGGACGGATACCGAGAAGGTGATCTTGTTAAGTTATCCATCCTTGTGAATAACGAGCCTGTAGACGCCCTCAGCATGATGGTCCACCGCGGACAAGCGGAATATAGGGGGCGTGCGCTGTGTGAACGTCTTAAAGGTCTTATTCCCCGTGCTTTATTTAAAATCCCAATCCAAGCTGCCATTGGCGGTAAAGTTATTGCCAGAGAAACTATTAGTGCCATGCGCAAAGATGTAACCGCGAAATGTTACGGTGGTGATATCAGCCGCAAACGTAAACTTCTCGAGAAGCAGAAAAAAGGCAAGAAGAAAATGCGTCTTTACGGTAATGTTGAAATCCCGCACGAAGCTTTCATCGCCGCTTTAAAAATGGGCGATGATAAGTAGTTATATCTAGCACAAAAAAACCCGATTGAAGATATCAACCGGGTTAGATTAACAGGTTTTAATACCGATTAAAAACTATCGTTTGGCTCAAGGATCTGACGTCCACGGTACTTACCAGTGCTAAGGTCAATATGATGGCGACGACGAAGTTCACCGCTTTCCTGATCTTCCACATATGTATCCACACTAAGACTGTCATGGGCCCGACGATTACCACGACGATGTGGTGATACTTTTCTTTTTGGAACTGCCATATTCTTATCCTAATTTCTATAAAGACCGCTATTGTTGGATCTTGAATCTCAAAAACAGTGTGTTATCGTTAAACTTGACCATAATGTCAAGTGTTTCTTGGCTGAAATGACTTTAATTGCATAGAAATAATGCCGTCTTTAATATAATCGATTTCGTGACATGATAATCAGGGCTAATCCGAGAAACAAAAAAATAAGTGCCGCCGGAATATTTAAAAGCGGCGTTAATATATCCTGCCAAAATCCCGACAAGTAACTCTTCTCCATTTTTTCACTAAGCTGCCCTATTTGATCAGAACTGAATAGTTCGAATATTTCCGGGACGGTAATCCAACTAGATGCTCTGCCTTCCAAAATTCTAAGGCCTTCGGCACCTAAAACCATAATCATCAGGCCCATAAAAATATACCCACATATTCTGCCAATGATCATAAAGCACTCCATACTGGTTCTATTTAAGTTAACGCGACTTCATGGCTATTAATAGGCAGAAAATTTAAAAAGCGGCATAATTTTGATCAAGAGTGCCATTTCTCTACTTGCGTCGGTGACAAAGAAGGCTATATTGCGCCTGCTAGATCATCAATCAGGAGAGGTGGCCGAGTGGTTTAAGGCGCACGCTTGGAAAGCGTGTAAAGCGCAAGCTTTCGAGGGTTCGAATCCCTTCCTCTCCGCCATTTTTGAAGGCAGCCTCTTATCATATAACAATTTCATTCCATCAATTTTAGTTTAGAGTAAAGTGTTGCGTTGACCGGTTGAGATCACCATCATAAGCAATTATTTTTATTTATTAACTTTATTCATTGACTACGGGAATAGAATTATCAATCACTTTTATGCGTTGATACAAATAACCTATTCCAATAAGTGCAGTGCCCAGTCCCATGAAGGATAAGGCACGGGCGAGACCTTCCAATGTGCTCATATCAATTATAAATACTTTAAGGACGACGATGGCAAGCATACCTAGGCCGGCCATTCTTATTTTGTCTATTCTCACGTAAAGTCCGAGTGTTAAAATAACAACTGCATAAAGCAACCAGAATAAGGAGTACATATACCCTTCCCAATCGGAAATTGGATCACTATATCCGCCGTTCGGATAATAAGCATGATGAATTTCCACTGAAATCCAGAACCAAAAAACAACGAAAGCAAAAATTCCATATATCTTTAAACTTCTTTTTCGCCCGGCGCAGTACGCCATATAAGCTTTCGCAGCGTAAAGACATGCTGGGATTAAGAACTGTAAAAATTGTAGGTTGAAAATTATCAGCGGCCCGATATCAACCTTTTGAAAAAATACATTACTGGCAAACCCGCCGCCAATTAACAATGCGATTAAAGTTATAGCGCTCATCAGGCGCCTTATACCCCTAATCAAATTATCATTATTTTTAATTTCCCACCACATAAGAACTGTCGTTGCAATAGACCAATTCAACGTTTGAAGCGCAAATTCCAGATCCGTCGGCTCTGCGGATAGATTATGTTGCTCGCTGAATAGAACCCTGATTTCCAGTGTAATAAAACTCATAAATAATATGATTGATCCCCCCCCGCAACACGCTGATTAGGCGATCTTTTTCTCTCTTATCGTCAAATATTTTAGCGGCATAAGCAAACAGAACAGCACTTAACCCGTAAGCAACAAACAGCCAATTAAATATTGGCATTGATCCAGCACGGTAATCAAATATTGCAGGATTAAGGAATAGTCGTATCAAAACGATCGATGAGATAATAAGTGCCAAGTGCCTTAATCCGTTCACTTGTGTTTTTTGCCAGATAAATCCAAGCGCGACAATTTCTATAGCGAAAGCAGAACTTAACCATTCATCACGTAGCACCATTGCAAGCGAAAGGGCAACAGCGGTCGTCGCCCCGGCAGCGTAAGTGGCGATAAGTTCTGTTATCTGCCCTTTTCCATGCTTATGAATATAAGCAACGCCATAAGTAAATAAGACCGCCAATACGAGCGAAACACTCGCAAAGGCAATGCTTGTGTCAAAATCTTTTATGCGCCAATAGGCTATGATCAATATCGATAATGGTAATAAATTCCCAAAAGACGCCCAGAGAGATTTTCTAAACAACCCCGGTAGACGAATAAAAATAGCAAGTGCAATAACCGCACCATAAGCAAACGACGCCGTAATAAAAGTTTGTGCTCCCGGCGGCGCAATTGGCGACCACAGGAACATTCTTCGCTGGGCATCAGATAATAGTGTTTCAATCTCAAATAAGTCAAGGACATGCCAGGTTAGAAACAGAAATATAATGCCAAATATAGCGAACAATCCACCAACATCATTCTCCGCTGATTTGTGAACGGCGTATGCCTGACTTATCAGACCAATCGATATAAGAACAAAGCCGGCCGCGCTATAATGATCAAGCCTAACGATGCTAACCAGTAAAACTATCGATAATAGGGACACCACATCAGACATCAGACTTACATAATGGGTCGGACGTAACGCGGCTAGGGTTGGTTTTGACGATCTATCCGGACTAGCCCCACTTAAGAACATCGAATTGAATGCATTTAAAATTAATAAATAAAGAGCGACCGGAATGATGTCGCCGATTTTCCAATTTGTAAAAATCCAAAATAACCCCCAAAGCATCGCTAAAAATAATGCTACCCCTACGACATCAACCCACGCCTTTTTACGGCTGACCCATAAGCTTGGCGCAATGATTAAAAGCAGGTAAGGGAATAAGACCCATGCATTCCCAGATCCCGTGGAAACTAGTGCGGGGACGATTAATCCAGCTATGATCCCAAGATAGGCGAAAAAACGACCTTGGTATATAGCGAGCACACTAGATGATAATGATAAACCCGCAATCGCTGCAAATGCGACGAGCGCAGGAATAAACTGATATAACGCGTATGAGGAATAAATTGCGGCGAAAGCGGTGAATAATCCCGCCGCCGAAATAGCACTAGGTACATAGTCCGGATAATCACTTAGCCATTTTACCTTGGCGCGCCTTTGACGTAAGCCTTCGCCCGCTACTGTCATAACCAACCCGATAATAGTGCCCATGATTACACGAACACCCGGGCTCATAAGCCCAGCGTCGATTGAATATTTCACTAGAAAAGCACCCCCGAGCGCAAAAGCGCCACCGCCAACCCAAATCATCCAACGTGATGATAAATCTTTCTCAACAGTTTTAAAATTGCTGTTCGACGCTAAAGTCGCATGTTGCACAGGTTCCGAGGTCGTTTTTGCGGCTTCCTCTTCCGATCTTGTTTCCCATGGTTTCAAGATATCAATCCGCGAAAGTTCTTGTTCTTCTGCCGTAACCTCTTTTATTTCGTGCTCTGTCGCTTCACTATTTGTTAATTCAGGTAGCGACACTTCTCCCCTCATTAGGGCAGCAAAATCTGTTTCC
Source organism: Emcibacteraceae bacterium (assembly GCA_021774795.1). GTDB lineage: Bacteria > Pseudomonadota > Alphaproteobacteria > Sphingomonadales > Emcibacteraceae > Pseudemcibacter. Next base: position 55,830 of record JAJFIR010000051.1, read on the forward strand.
AATTTATTAAATTTATTTATTAACCAATTTTGCTGATCAGTTATTTTTTTAAGTGCTGAGCGTTGAGCATAAATATAAAACCCAATAACAATAAAGATTATCAGTAGAATGCCACCCATGTTTATCTCCCCACATCATCAAAATAATTATACTGCATGCTAATATTTCATAACACTTGTGGGTTTGGTAGGCAAGCTAACTGCATGAAACATATGTAATTTCGAGGAACGTTAGTATAAGCAAAAGTTATTAGCTGCGCGCTTTCGGTCGGATGATCATGACATGTTTAGACGTTGTGTTCGGCGGCGATGCCTTTTCCAGTGGCCCGTTCCAGACCAGGGTTATCTTACCAGTCGGGAAGGGATATTGACGACGAAGGAATGGATTGATTTGAATTATTAAAATAAGCACCCTCGATTGCGTAGCATATTTGTTGCAATATCTTTGTTTGAGCCAATAACTAAATAACTTCCTTTGTTTTCTTCAAAAAATATTCGAATAAAGAATTTTTTACATTGAAATGCCGGGTTTTAGATGTTAGCACGTATTACATTTATATAACTTGTAAAACACAAGTCATATAAATAATTTTTATTGGACATTTTTACATAAAGAGCTCGTTCGTCAACGGCCCTCAACAAAATAAAGGAAAATCTACTATGAAAACAAATATTCTAAAAACGACTATAGTTTGTGCAGCAATGGGGCTGTCCTCGTTCGGTCCAGCTCAGGCGCAAAGCATCGATACTGTCATTAAATCTGCGATAGAAAACCCAGCGCGTGCAGAAGCAAACAGTTCACGTGACGCGGCACGGATGCCGGGCCAGGTGATTAAATTTATGGGTGTAATGCCTGGCGATACTGTCCTTGATATGGTCTCAAACGGTGGTTTTTATGCGGAAATTCTAGCCGGTGTTGTTGGCGATGAAGGGCGCGTTCTTGCGCATATGTTCCCGGGTAACGGTATGGACCCAGACGATGCTTATTCTGCAACAATTCGCACGGCTGATCATATGCAGAATGTCGTTCCGATTTATGCGACTTTTAATAGCCTCGATCTGAAGGAAAATACACTTGATTATGTGTTTTTAATTCAGAACTTCCATGATTTTCATTTCGATCGTTTTGATGTTGATCTTGAGCGCATTCTGGCAATGTACCGCAAAGCATTAAAGCCCGGTGGCGTTATGGCGGTTATCGACCATCAAGCAGAAATGGGCGCGCCAGCAACCACCGGAACTACGGTTCACCGTATTGATGCCGCGGTTGTTAAAAGTGAAATGGCTGCCGCTGGTTTTAAACTAGACGGCGAGCTTGATATTCTTAAGAACAATACGGATGATCCGACGAAACCGGTTTTTGATCCATCGGTCCGCGGTAAAACAAGCCGTTTTATTCTTAAATTCAGTAACCCGTAAGACAAACTGAAACATTAAAGAATATGAGAATTTCTGCTTATTTTCGTTAATCCTTTGCGAAACTCCCGAGCAGAGATCTGGCGGATGATCATTCTCCCCTCCGTGATCATCCGCTTTTCTTTACGACAGAACCGATTGTATCTACCTTTATGTGAGAAAAAAATGGCTCTAAAGAGAACATCACCACGCATTGACCTAACCGTCGGGCCAGTCCATAGCCATCTCATTAGAATGGCCTTACCAATGATTCTAGGCCTTACTGCCAGTATGTCTTTCTCATTTGTAGACTTATACTTTATTGGCCAGTTAGGCGATGAAGGCCTAGCCGCAATGGGATTTGCGACACGCGTGATTATGATTATTTTTTCAGCAACTATAGGGCTTAGCGCGGGAATATCATCTGTATTGGCGAGAGCAGCAGGGCACAATGATCAGCAAGAAATTAAAAATATAGCAACCAATACTTTTCTTTTAACTTTTTTACTTTCAATATTTTTCACCGTCGGTGGCTTACTTACATTGGACCCGTTGTTTCTTTTGATGGGAGCTGACGAGGAAACATTACCTTTAATTCGTGAATATATGACGATTTGGTATTTTTCGCCCTTCGTGATGATGTTGCCGATGACCGGTGGTGCGGTTATGCGCGCGTTGGGGGATACCTTATTTCAAGGAAAAGTAATGATATTTGCTGCATTATGTAATGCAATTCTTGATTATCTGCTGATCTTCGGTCATATGGGCTTACCTGAACTCGGTATTGCCGGGGCCGCGTGGGCATCTCTCATTACACAATCTATATCTTTCGCTGTTATTTTCTATTCACTTTATTGTCGTTATCATGTCATTTGCTTTCAGAAAGAAACTCTTCGTAATTTCGTCGATTCAGTAAAAAAAATACTGCATGTCGGCCTGCCCGCAACGGGAACAAATATGATCATTCCCATTGTTTCTGCCGTCATAATTTCAATCATAGCGCGCTTCGGTAATAGCGCTGTGGCTGCGACCAATGTCGCAACGACAATCGAATTTCTGGCATTGGTTCCATTTTTCGCCCTTTCAGCAGTTATCGGGCCATTTATAGGACAGAATTTAGGAGCCCAAAAATATGCGAGAATGGATGAATGTATCAAAAAGTCTACGATATTTTGCTTAATATGGGGCATTTTACTGACGTTTACATTAATGCTATTCGCCCAGCCGATTGCCAACATGTTCTCAGCCGATCAGGAAATAATTAAATATACCGTTTCCTATTTATGTGTGGTTCCCGCTTCTTATGGATTATATGGTCTTGTGATGAGCGTAAACGCCGTTTTCAATAGTATTGCAAGACCAATGCCCGGTGTGGTTATTTCCACCTTAAGAGTATTTCTTCTGCAATTGCCTTTAGTGTATATCGCATCAAGACATTATGACCTGGAAGTGGCCTTTGTGTTGATCAGTATTTCCAATATGATTGCAGGAATTATAGGATATATCTGGCTAACAAGGACCGCCTCCGGATTAATACCTCCTGCTATGAAAATACTAGTCACCGATGGTAATGCCGTCGTTCGAGACAACTAAGTTATATACAGGAAAAAATGGTTGCGCGCGGAGACAGGTTTTAACCCACACTTTAATAATAAGAACTAACCTTCTTAGTTGGTTGAATTATCTAAAGTATTTTTTTCTATTCATTATTGGATTACGTAAAATGTACTGCCAAAAATATCAAATTAACTTTAAAATAATCTGTAACGTCTGCCTTCCTCGTTCGTCTTTATGTTAATGGTTATTTTTATCTTTTAAAAACCTTTCCCTTTTAAAAATCTTTCCAAGGAATATATTATTTATGCACGACATTGTTCAAAACTATTACGGTAAAGAGTTGCATAATTCAAATGATCTGAAAACCAGCGCGTGTTGTGACGTATCATCTGTCCCAGAGTGGTTAAAAGGCTTGCTAAAAAATATCCATCCGGAAGTGCTCTCTCGTTATTATGGATGTGGTTTGGTTTGCCCGCCTTTGTTAGAAGGTCGGCGGGTCTTGGATTTGGGCAGCGGCACTGGTCGCGATGTCTATGCTTTAGCTCAATTGGTTGGTCCTACGGGTAAGGTCGTCGGAGTGGATATGACTGATGAACAGTTGGCCGTTGCCCAGGATCACCAGGAATTTCATTCTGATGCCTTTGGTTATGATAACGTGCAATTTTTGAAAGGATACATCGAGAAGCTTGATGAGTTGGATTTAGAACCGGAAAGTTTTGATGTGATTGTATCAAACTGTGTGATCAACCTTTCGCCTGATAAAGAAGCCGTACTCAAGGGTATCGAGCGTCTTTTAAAGCCCGGTGGAGAATTTTATTTTTCTGATGTTTATGCAGATCATCGTATTCCCGACGCAGTAAAAAATGATCCTGTCCTTTACGGAGAATGTTTGGGTGGAGCACTTTACTGGAATGACTTTGTTACCCTAAGTAAATCATGCGGCTTTGCTGATCCACGCCTTGTAGAGGACCGCCCCCTTGACATTACTGACCCGCAACTATCACAAAAAGTGGGCACTCTAAATTTCTATTCTGCAACATACCGCCTTTTTAAACTGAATAAATTGGAGAGCGATTGCGAAGATTATGGCCAAGCTGTGATTTATAAAGGTACCATTGCGGATCATGAACATCATTTTATCTTGGATAAGCACCACAATATTGAAACCGGTCGTGTCTTTCCGGTTTGCGGCAACACATGGCTCATGCTGCAAGACACAAGATTTAAAGAACATTTCACGTTCATCGGCGACTTCTCAAAACATTTCGGTATTTTTGAAGGATGCGGAACCAGCCTGCCATTTAATTCTGCAACTGATACTGCGGATACCATTGAAACAGACGCATGTTGTTAGACTGCAAATTTATTGAGTGGATATGATGAGTAATGAGTTATTAACTGTTATCGTTGCGGGTATTGCAATTTCTTGGGCCAATGGGTCTAATGACGTGTCCAAAGGCATTGCAACATTGGTTGGTGCAGGAGTGGCAAATTATAAAGGCGCACTTCTATGGGGCACTTTCTTTACTGCCGTTGGTGCCATTACGGGCACCTTTTTTGCACAGGCGATGGTCGCTACTTTTGGCGGCAAGCTTTTAACCGTCGCAGCCACACCTGATATGGCGGTCGCGGTTGCCACCATTGGCGGTGCTGCCGGGTGGGTTTTACTTGCGACACGCACGGGATTACCGGTTTCCACAACCCATGCTATCGTTGGCTCAACTCTAGGTGTGGTTCTCGTGGCGTTTGGCGCGGATGGTATTGCTTGGAATCCGCTTTTACTCAAAGTTGCACTACCCTTGCTTCTAAGTCCGATCGCAGCCCTTGCCGCCACCATGGCACTTAGAAAGATATGGAATTATTGGCAGAACAGAAAAAAGGCAACCGGTGATTGCATATGTGTTGGGCAAAGCTCTGAACTCTCTATGACACCGGGAAGTTCTGCGGCGACTATGTACCAGCAATCAGAATTATTGGTCACTATATGTGACACAGAATCTAACCAAGCAGTTGCGACAAGTGCTGTAATTACGGTAGATAAACTGCATTGGATCAGTGCCGGTCTTACGAGCTTTGCCCGCGGGATGAATGACGCGCCAAAACTTGCGGGCCTGATGCTAGCCGCTGCTTTGCTTTCTGGTGGCGCCATTACGCTTACCAACCAAACAGCTTTTATCGTCGTTGCGGTCGCCATGACGGCCGGTGGGTTGATGGCAGGACTTAGAGTAACAAAGGTTCTCGCCGAGAAAGTAACGGTTATGAACCACCGTGAAGGTTTTGCGGCAAATCTGGTAACAAGTTCCCTTGTTACCAGTGGTGCTATCTTCGGTCTACCAATGTCAACCACTCATGTATCTTCTTCAGCTTTGTTTGGAATTGGCGCTGTTGGCGCAAAGGGTAACCTTAATATCAGTATGGTGAAAAAGCTTTTAGCGGCATGGGTTATTACCTTGCCGGGTTCTTCGTTTATCGGAATTACCCTATTTTGGTTGGCTGGACTAGTACAATAAGCAGGCATAATAATGTAATTAAAGAAATGGCTTTCCGGTTATTTCAAACTGAGAAAGAAGAAGCATGACGGAACAATTTAAATCGAATAGTTTTGCTGGTCCGCAACAAAACCCTAAGAGTGAAGGATGGTACAAAACTCCTCTTGGTGACGAACGAGGGTACATTGATGCCTATACGTTAAAAGAACTTTGGTTTCATACGGGTACCGCCTGTAACTTGGCGTGTGATTTTTGTCTTGAAGGATCAAAACCCGGCGATACCCGCCTTGGCTTAGTCAAATTACATGACGTAGAACCCTATATTAAAGAAGCTTTAACCCTAGGCGTTGAACAATTTTCATTCACTGGCGGTGAGCCCTTTTTGGCGAAAGACTTTGTGAAAATCATAACCCTGGCGTCCGCACATCGGCCGTGTTTGGTGTTAACCAACGCCACTGAACCATTGCAGCGCAGGATAAAAAAACTGATGCCTTTGCTTAAAAGTAAACACGCTGTTTCTTTCAGAGTTAGCCTTGATCATTATGATGAACTGGCGCACGATCTAGGGCGCGGCGAAGGTAACTTTGCCAAAGCACTTGTCGGGTTAAAAATGCTCTATAACATGGGGTTTAATGTCTCTGTCGCGCGTCATATTTTACCGAATGAAGATGATGATGTGACAGGGAAAGCTTTTAAGGAGCTTTTTAAAGAGAACGGATTACCCGAAGATCTTCATATGGTGGCTTTTCCGGATTTTGCATTGCCGGGTTCTCTGCCCGATGTTCCTTACATCACAACGAATTGTATGACTGAATTTCAAAATCAGCAGAACCGTGAACAATTCATGTGCGCTTTTTCAAAAATGATAGTGAAAAAAGGCGGCAAAATTAAGATATACGCCTGTACCCTTGTTGATGACGATGATGAATATGATCTCGGATCTTCATTGCAAGCCAGTATGAATGAACGCATTAGTATGAAACATCACCGTTGTTATAGTTGTTTTGCCTATGGTTCATCATGTAGCGAACTTTAAAGTTAATCATAATCAAATTTACTGATTAGTCTGGATGCGAACCCGGCAGAAAATGTCGAGAATACAAAATCCACTGAAAGCGTATGGATCGCCGGCAACCAAGTGCCGCAGCAGCATTACTTATTGGAAGGAGAATGTCTACTTTCGACGGTGATCGCAAGCAGACATTCAAATATTTTCGTCAAATTACATGTTCTTAAACGGTTAGAATAAGTTGAATGATCAATCAGTCAGATGTCATAATATCTGTCTGAGCTCACATAGGTGGTGCAATAAGTGTCCCCAATGGAGCCATCGGTTGCAGCGGGATATATTCAGCCGTAACCATACCTCTACGACCTAAAGGAAGTGAACCGATCGCTGTCTTGGCTTCCTCAACGCTTTTGGCATTTAAAATAAACACGACCCCGCCGCCGTCGCCACGAAAATACCACTGGGAGATCATACCGCCAAGATGTAATTTTACCGTCTCCCTAACTTCCTCTTGCATAACTTCCCCAAAGTTCTCGGGTCGTTGAACATCAGCCTTCATCTTCACCAGTACCATTATGTTAGTAGTTGGCAATCCTTGAGACGGGGCTTGTGCAAAAACCTGGGTTGTAGTGAAAGCCATAAGCATGGCCGCAAATATTATTTTTTTCATAGTACTTTCCTAGAGTGTTAAATTGGTTGAATTGTTTCTCAAGGGTAGAGCAATAAAACGAAAAATCAACAATAAAAGAACGATCGGTCTTTTATTGTTGATTTCTATATTAATATTTATATAATACAGGTAGATTCAATAGTTAGAATAAGGAGCAGGAAAATGCCCGCAGGTAGGCCCCGCAAAGTTGCACCAGAAGAGGCGTTAGAAAAAGCAATGAAGCTTTTTTGGCGTAAAGGATATGATGCCACATCAATTTCTGACTTAGTTGAGGAAACAGGAATGGTGAAAGCCAGCCTCTACAAAGTTTTTAGAGATAAAAAAGGGCTCTATGAACAAGCCCTGGGCCATTACAATGACAATTTAAGTGTGCCTTGGATTAATGGATTATTACAGTCGAAGTCTTCTGTAAAAGAGACAATCAAGCGCTATTTGACTGATATTGCCAATGCGTCATTAAACGCGGAAAGACCCTCAGGATGCTTCATGGTCAACACGAGCGTGGAATGCGCATCTACCGCACCCGATCTTGGAAATCTCAGTAGCGGTTATCATGACATCAGGCGGCAAGCATTTTTAAAGTATTTTCAAGACGCAATTCAAAAAGGTAAAATCGAAGCCCGCTATACACCAGAAGAATTAGCTGAGTTTTTCTCTGACCAAACAATTTTACTCGCCAGCTTAGCAAAAGCGGGAGCCGACAGAAAGCGCTATGACACCTATGTCAAAATGGCTATGGAAATACTAGATTAGTGGACGGCCAGTTTGGGTGATAATCTCTGGTGGTCAACGCACCACTTTAGATCACCGTGGTTAAGAGGCGGTTAGAAATTACATCTCTAATTTGATACATAGCAAAAAAGGCAACCAATAAAGCCGCCTCTAAATCGAATATTAAATCCAACCCTTACATATGGATCGGTAACCCGTCGGCGGCCATGGCCGCCTCTTTCACCGCTTCCGTTTCGGTTGGATGGGCGTGACATGTGTAGGCGATGTCTTCGGCGGTGATGCCTTTTTCAATGGCCAGTGTCAATTCAGCGATCATATTACCGGCGTCCGCACCAATGATATGGGCACCGAGTACTTTATCACTTTCCTGAGACGATAGAATTTTCACGAAACCATCCGTCAGGCTGTTGGCTTTAGCACGACTATTTGCGGTAAACGGGAATTTCCCTGTGTTATAGGCTACATTCGCTTCTTTAAGCTGTTCTTCGGTTTTACCAACGCTTGCCACCTCGGGCATGGTATAAATAACGCCCGGGATGGCGTCATAATTCACATGGCCCGCATATCCCGCGATAATTTCAGCAACAGCGACACCTTCATCCTCGGCTTTATGGGCGAGCATCGCGCCGCGCACCACATCGCCAATGGCATAAATCCCGTCAATATTGGTTTTGAAATGATCGTCAATGTCAACCTGGCCGCGGTCGGTCATGTTAACACCCGCTTCCGCAAGGCCCAAACCATCCGTATAGGGACGGCGTCCGACAGCAACCAGGACCACATCGCATTTAATTTTTTCAACATCGCCGCCGGCCGCAGGAACCACATCGGCTGTGGCACCAGTTTTTGTGGTTTTTACGGCGGTTACTTTTGATTTTAATTTAAACTTAAATCCTTGTTTTTTAAGGATTCTTGCGAAAGTTTTTGAAACTTCGCCGTCCATTTCCGGGGTAATACGGTCCATAAATTCAACAACCGTTACCTCCGCGCCAAGGCGTTTCCATACGGATCCAAGCTCAAGCCCAATAACACCACCACCAATAACCACCATATGTTTTGGTACTTTTGGAAGATCAAGTGCGCCCGTCGAAGAAACAACAATTTTTTCATCAATTTCAATACCCGGAAGGTTCGCCACATCGGAACCGGTAGCAATGATAATATTTTTGGTTTCTAAAGCCTGTTTTTTGCCGTCATTTAGAGCGACATCCACTTTGCCCGGACCCGCAACCGTTCCTTTGCCCTCAATATAATCGATTTTATTTTTTTTAAATAAAAACGCGATGCCCGATGTAAGGTCGTTTACAATCCCGTCTTTATGGGTCATCAATTTTTTAACATCAATTGACACTTTACCAGTATTAATACCGAATTTCTCCATGCCGAAATCGGCTTCATGGTAAAGTTCAGACGCATGCAGCAAAGCTTTTGAAGGGATACATCCCACATTGAGGCACGTTCCGCCGAGCTTATCACGCATTTCAACACAGGCGACCTTAAGGCCCAATTGGGCCGCTCTGATCGCAGCCACATAACCACCCGGTCCGCCGCCGATGACAACTACATCATAATTATCGCTCATAATGGATTTCCATTCTTCTTTTTATAATGATTAAAGATCAAGAACCAGACGCTGTGGGTCTTCAAGATTTTCTTTGACGCGCACAAGGAATGTCACTGCACCCTTACCATCAACCACACGGTGATCATAACTTAGGGACAGATACATCATTGGACGAATGACAATTTCATCATTAACCACAACAGGGCGTTTTTGGATGGTATGCATTCCCAAAATACCGGATTGCGGCGCGTTTAAAATTGGTGACGAAAGCAGTGATCCGAATACACCACCGTTCGAAATGGTAAATGTTCCACCCATCATTTCATCCATACCCAATTTTCCGTCTCGGGCACGGCCGCCAAGGCGGCTAATCTCTTTTTCAATATCAGCGAAGCCCATATTTTCGCAGTTGCGAACAACAGGAACAACAAGACCCGCCGGTGTGCTCGCGGCAACGCCGATATTATAATAATTTTTATAAACAATCGCATCATCACGGACTTCAGCATTCACTTCAGGAATTTCTTTAAGTGCTGCCGTACAGGCCTTGGCAAAGAAGGACATAAAACCAAGACGGCATCCGTGTTTCTTCTCGAATGTTTCCTGATATTGCTTGCGCAGGTTCATAACGGCTGACATATCAACTTCGTTATAAGTTGTCAGCATCGCTGCCGTGTTTTGTGCGTCTTTCAAGCGCTTAGCGATGGTGCGACGCAACCGTGTCATCGGTACAATTTCTTCTTGCGGCGGCGCCGCAGTAACCATTTGCGGCACGCCTGGTGCCGCCGCTGGGGCCGCGCCGCCAGATAAATGAGAGAGTACATCTGCTTTTGTAATGGTGCCACCGGCACCGGTACCAACCACACCAGACAGGTCAACGCCCTTTTCTTCGGCTAGTTTAGCGGCGGCGGGCCTAACCTTAGCACCACTTGCCGGGGCTGAGGCCGGTTCGGGTGTGCTTTTAGATTCTACTGCTGAAGCTGCGGCGAGTGCTGGTTCGGCCGCGGCGGGCGCAGAGGCCGTGCCATGGGCAGTTTCATCAATTTTTGCAAGCAGAGCACCGACTTCGACATTCTCACCTTCTTCGGCAATTATTTCTGAAATGGCACCAGACGCAGATGCGGTAACCTCTAAGGCCACTTTATCAGTTTCAAGTTCACAGATTACTTCATCAACCGTGACCGCATCACCAACTGCTTTATACCATTTTCCCACTGTCGCTTCTGATACAGATTCGCCGAGGACGGGGACGTGGATTTCGATGGTCATATGACCTTCTCCTTGCTTTTTTTCTTATTTACTATTTTTAATATTAAAAATTATCTTTTTTTAATTGTTAATGCCTGATCAACAAGTGCCGCTTGTTCTTTCTTATGTCTATCCATCAATCCGGTCGCCGGTGATGCTGCGGCCTTGCGCCCTGCATATGCCGGTCTTTTAACCTTGCCACCCACTTCTTTCAGTGTTTCTTCAATAAGTGGATCGATGAAACTCCAACTACCCATATTCATCGGTTCTTCCTGGCACCACACTACAGTTTCAAGACCTTTAAATCGTGAAAGTTCATCCGCAAGGGCGTGTGAAGGAAAAGGATATAATTGTTCAACACGCAAGATATAAGTATCTTTTTGTTTTCTTGCGTCGCGCTCCGCCATAATATCATAGTAAACTTTACCACTACAAAGTACGACACGCTTGATACCGCTGTCTTTTTCAATCTTGATGGATTTATGAGGATCACTTTGTGCATCGTCCCACAATATTCTGTGAAATTCTGACTTATCCCCCATATCCGCAATTTTCGACGTGGCAAGCTTATGCCTTAATAACGACTTTGGTGACATTATGATAAGCGGTTTCCGGAATTTACGTTTCATTTGGCGGCGCAGAACATGGAAATAATTCGCTGGTGTCGTACAGTTTACAACTTGCATGTTGTCTTCTGCACATGATTGCAAATATCGCTCTAACCGTGCAGAGGAATGCTCCGGGCCCTGTCCTTCATATCCATGCGGAAGACAAGTAACCAAACCACTGAAACGTAGCCATTTCGATTCACCGCTGGAAATAAATTGGTCGTAAATCATTTGAGCACCGTTAGCAAAATCACCAAACTGCGCTTCCCATATTACGAGCGCATTTGGTTCTGCCATCGTGTAACCATATTCATAGCCAAGCACCGCCTCTTCCGAAAGGGCGCTATCTATTACTTCGTAGGTAGCGTGGGCATCGGGCCCATCACCGGCGTGAGCAAGCGGCGCATATCTGTCTTCCGTTTCTTGATCGATGAAGACACTATGACGGTGAGAGAACGTGCCGCGTTGAGAATCCTGACCTGATAATCTAATGCGGTGTCCTTCTCTGATCAAAGTACCAAATGCCAGTGCCTCAGCCGTGGCCCAATCGAAATTTTCGCCGGTATCAAACATACGCGCTTTTGCGTCCAACGTGCGCTGCAAAGTGCGGTGCACTTTAAACCCGTCAGGCACCGTCGTAAGAAGTCTTCCTAAATCTTTAAGCTCATCAGCGTGAACTCCGGTATTGCTCGAGCGCCTAATATCATCATCCGGGCGTTCCATGCCAGTCCAACTTCCGGCGAACCAGTCCGCTTTTTCAGGTTTATAGGATTTTGCTGCTTCCATTTCCACATCAAGAAAAGTGTGAAAATCTTTTGCCATTTTGTCTGTTTCCGCTTTCGTTAATAGACCCTCACGAACAAGGCGTTCAGCATAAATAGTGCGTGTAGAGGGATGATTTTTAATGCGTTTATACATTAGCGGCTGGGTGAAGGATGGCTCATCACCTTCGTTATGGCCAAATCTGCGGTAACAGAACATATCCACAACCACATCTTTTTTAAATTTCTGCCTATATTCGGTAGCCAATTTCATCGCGAAAACGACCGCTTCCGGGTCATCGCCATTTACATGGAAGACCGGTGCCTGAATGGCCTTCGCCATATCAGACGGGTACGGTGAAGAACGTGAATAATGGGGCGCTGTTGTAAACCCGATTTGATTGTTTACAACCACATGAATGGTGCCGCCCGTGCTGTAGCCACGAAGATCACTAAGGGCGAAACATTCAGCAACGATGCCTTGTCCGGAAAAAGCGGCATCACCGTGCATAAGAAGTGTAAGAACGCTCGTCCCTTCAACATCGTTTCTTTGGGTTAGTTTAGCCCGTGTTTTTCCGAGCGCTACCGGATTAACCGCCTCAAGATGCGATGGGTTTGCGGTGAGTGATAGGTGAACTTTATTTCCGTCAAATTCACGGTCAGATGAAGCACCCAAGTGATATTTTACATCACCGGATCCTTCAATCTCATCAGGTGTCGCTGAGCCACCATGAAATTCATGAAAGATCGCCTGAAATGGTTTTTTCATCACATTGGTGAGAACATTCAGACGGCCACGATGCGGCATACCAAGAACAACTTCTTTAATACCGTTCTGTCCGCCGGTTTTTATAATCGCTTCAAGTGCAGGAATTAATGTTTCCGCACCGTCAAGGCCAAATCGTTTTGTGCCTACATATTTTTTTGCAAGATACCCCTCAAAACCTTCCGCTTCAGTCAGCTTTTGCAAGATGGCTTTTTTGCCTTCGTCGGTGAAATGTATTTCTTTATCGCGGCCTTCGATGCGCTGCAAAATCCAGCCTTTTTCTTCCGCATCATTAATATGCATAAATTCCACCCCAAAAGTGGAACAATAGGTACGGTTTAAGATTGTTAGCACTTCTCGGACGGTCGCCGATTCCAGACCAAGCACGTTATCAAGAAAAATTTCCCGGTCCAAATCGCTATCACCAAACCCGTATGTTTCGGTGTCAAGCTCAGAATGATATGGTTTTTCAGTAAGCCCTAATGGATCCAGATTTGCATGAAGATGGCCGCGAACACGGTAAGTACGGATCATCATTAAGCAACGAATTGACTCTAGGGTCGCGCTTCGAATATCTTCGTTGCTTGCCTTACCGTTGGATTTTTGCTGTATTTTTGCATCAAACCCGGGATTAAGGGCAGCTGTAAGATCATCATTTCCGTCATACGGCCAATCAGTTCGTGTCCAGGAAGCTCCGGGCTTTTCAATACCCGCTCCCAACAAAATGCGCGCGTCGTCCGCAAGTTCTTCAAAATATTCCTGCCATGATGCATCAACCGATGAAGGGTCGCGGGAATATCGTGCAAATAATTCTTCGACAAATGCGCCGCTAGAGCCGTTAAAAAGATTATCTTTATTTTCCATACTCATAATATTCGAGCCTATTTAATTATTTGAACCCTGCTATCGCATTTATATTGATAAAGAATTGATAAATATTTAACCGTTCAAAACTTGCATCAATGTTGTCCCCAGTTCCGAAGGCGATTCTGAAATAACAATATCGGCGCTTCTCATAGCTTCAATTTTATCTTCCGCACCCCCTTTACCACCTGATACGATGGCACCGGCATGGCCCATTGTCCGACCGGGAGGTGCCGTTCGACCTGCAATAAATCCGACGACAGGTTTTTTTACGGTTTGTGATTTTAAGAACTCTGCTGCTTCCTCTTCTGCGGAGCCGCCTATTTCACCGATCATGATAATGGACTGCGTATCATCGTCCCGTAAAAAACCATCAAGAACGTCAATAAAGTTAGTGCCATTTACCGGATCCCCGCCAATACCCACGCATGTTGTTTGACCAAGTCCGACAACGGTTGTCTGATGAACGGCTTCATAAGTCAGTGTGCCGGAGCGCGAAACGCATCCAACAGAGCCCTTCATATGAATATGGCCCGGCATAATACCGATTTTACACTCTCCTGGTGTAATGACACCCGGACAGTTTGGACCAACAAGACGCGAGTTTGAACCTTGAAGTGCGCGTTTCACTTTGACCATATCGAGAACCGGAATACCTTCCGTTATACAAACAATAAGTTCCACATTAGCATCAACCGCTTCCAGTATAGCGTCCGCAGCAAATGGCGGTGGTACATATATAACCGATGCATTTGCTTCCGTTTTTTGTACGGCTTCGTCCACGGTATTAAACACAGGAAGGCCAAGGTGGTCCGTGCCCCCTTTGCCGGGCGTTACACCACCAACCATTTTTGTACCGTAATCTATTGCTTGTTCTGAGTGAAAAGTACCTTGAGCCCCGGTAAAGCCCTGACAAATTACTTTCGTTTGCGCATTAATAAAAATTGACATTTATTTTGCTCCCTCTACAGCTTCAACAATTTTGACTGCAGCATCGCCAAGATCAGATGCAGAGATAATATTGAGACCACTACTATTCATGATCTCTTTTCCTTTTTCAACGTTGGTGCCTTCGAGACGTACAACCAGCGGTACATTTAATTCAAGTTCCTTCGCCGCAGCAACCACACCGTCAGCAATGACATCACAGCGCATGATGCCGCCGAAAATGTTAACCAAAATACCTTCAACGGCTGGATCGCTTAGAATAATTTTAAACGCTTCGGTCACTCTTTCTTTGGTCGCCCCGCCCCCAACATCAAGGAAGTTAGCAGGAGAGCCGCCTTTCAATTTAATAATATCCATCGTCGACATGGCAAGGCCGGCACCATTTACCATACATCCAATACTGCCATCCAACTTAATATAGCTTAGTTCGTGTTTGGCGGCTTCAAGTTCCATTGGGTCTTCTTCTGTTGGATCACGAAGTTCCTGAACATCCTTATGACGGTATAATGCATTACCATCAAAACCCATTTTGGCATCCAGAACGACAACGTCATCATCTTCGGTAACAACCAGAGGGTTAATTTCAAGCATTGCCGCATCTTTTTCTACAAACGTTTTATAAAGTGAAGCGATTACCTTTGCTGCTGCACCTGCCGCTTTGCTAGAAAGCCCAACCGCGAACGCAACTTTGCGGCAATGAAATCCGGAAAGTCCGGAGGCGGGGTCAATTGAAACCGTGATTATTTTTTCAGGCGTTGACGCCGCAACCTCCTCAATATCCATACCGCCTTCCGAAGAAGCAATAATCGCAATACGACTTGTTTCGCGGTCTACAAGTAAGCTTATGTAAAGTTCATTCGCAATGGCACAACCATCTTCAATATAAACCTGATTAACCTGCTTACCGGCCGGTCCTGTTTGATGAGTAACCAATGTCATGCCGATCATTTCCGAAGCGACTTGTTTCACTTCTTCCACCGATTTAACAACTTTAACACCGCCCCCTTTACCACGGCCCCCAGCGTGTATTTGAGCTTTAACAACCCAAACCGGGCCACCCAGATCTTTAGCGACTTGCTCAGCTTCTTCCGCCGTATAAGCAATCCCGCCACCTAAAACAGGAGCACCATATTGCTTAAGCAGAGATTTCGCTTGATATTCATGAATGTTCATAGGTTTCTACCTTTTTTCTCATTTGAGATTTATTCTTAGCCTATTTCATAAAGAATAAGGATTAAGAAAACCCTTATTTGAAATTAATACTTTATCCTGCCAGCGACGGATCAATTGCCTTAACCGCATCCATAAGTCCTTTAACGGCACCAACGCTATGTTCAAATCCGGCCTTTTCGTCTTCGTTAAGGTTTATCTCAACGATTTTCTCCACACCATTTTCACCAATGATACAAGGCACGCCAACATACATATCACTTTGCCCATATTCGCCATTAAGTGCAACAGCACACGGAAGAAGACGGCGTTTATCGCCCAAATAGGATTCCGCCATTGAAATCGCTGATGTAGCAGGCGCATAATATGCTGAACCAGTTTTAAGCAACCCGACAATCTCGGCACCGCCGTCTCTGGTGCGCCGTATAATTTGTTCCAACTTTTCATTCGTCGTCCAGCCCATTTCCACAAGATCCGGAATTGGAATGCCAGCTACCGTTGAATATCGCGGAAGAGGAACCATAGTATCGCCGTGCCCACCCAAAACAAATGCGTTCACATCTTCAACAGATACGTTAAATTCCACAGCGAGGAATAACGTGAACCTTGCACTGTCAAGAACACCGGCCATACCGACAACTTTATTGGTGGGAAGACCGGAATATTTCTGAAGTGCCCAAACCATCACATCAAGCGGATTTGTAATACAAATAACAAATGCATTCGGTGCGTGATCACGAATGCCTTCGCCTACCGATTTCATAACTTTGCAGTTTATGCCAAGGAGATCATCACGGCTCATGCCCGGTTTGCGGGCGACCCCCGCAGTAACAATCACTACATCGGCCCCTGCAATATCAGCATAGTCCTGTGATCCGGTAATTGAAGCATCGTAACCTTCCACAGTAGAAGACTGCGCAATATCAAGAGCTTTACCTTGCGGTAACCCTTCCGCGATATCAAATATAACGACATCCCCTAAACCTTT
Source organism: Emcibacteraceae bacterium (assembly GCA_021774795.1). Taxonomy (GTDB): domain Bacteria; phylum Pseudomonadota; class Alphaproteobacteria; order Sphingomonadales; family Emcibacteraceae; genus Pseudemcibacter. The sequence goes on from JAJFIR010000051.1 coordinate 72,598, forward strand.
AAGTCCCGCAAGGTGAGCAAGAGTGCCTCCTATTTGACCGCCACCGATGAGCGCAATTTTCTTACGTGCCATGTTGTATCTACTCCCAGAAAAAATGTGGGTAAAAAAGATTTAGCTTAACGAACAAAAATAAGTATTTAAGCTAAATATCCCTTCCCTTAATTAATATAAAAATCATTGTTTCCGATGTAGCGCGAAAACGCTTATAGCGCAACAGTTTCTATAGAATTCTTGAATATAATTTTTACAGGAATGTTGGAATATTAACCATAATTGTATATCATAGTTGAAAATTTTCCCGCAAATTATATAGCGTGTCCTTTAGCCAGATATTCTTTTGACTGCATTTCCATCAATCGCGACACTGTTCTTTGAAATTCGAAATGCCCGTGGCCGTCAGCGTACAAGTCTTCCGCAGCAACCGCAGCACAACACAAAAATTTTACACTATTTTCATAAAGAGCGTCAATGAAGGTGACAAATCGCTTTGCTTCATTTCTGTTTTCGGGTCCAAGTTCCGGTATACCAACCATAATTACCGTGTGGTATTTCCAGGCAATAGCAAGATAATCTGCTGCCCCGAGCGCGGCACCACACATTTTTTTAAATGAAACAACCGCGACCCCACGAGAAGCGACCGGGATATGAACGGTGCGACCCTGAACTTCGATATCATCAGGATGGACCTCAGAACGATCGTCTACTTCATGATCAGTTAAGCGCCAAAAAGCCTTTGATAATGCTTTGGTCGCTTCGTCATTTAAAGGATGATAATAAACCCCCATACCTTTCATACGTTCGAGCCTGTAATCGGTGGGGCCGTCTAATGCTTCAATCTGAAGGTTAATTTTAATCATTTCTATTGTCGGTATAAATAGCCCACGATTAAGCCCATCTTTATAAAGGTCTTCAGGAGCTCTATTGGAAGTCAAAACCAGTATGACACTTTTCTCAAAAAGAGCGTTAAATAATCTGCCTAAAATCATAGCATCTGTAACATCTGTTACTTGAAATTCATCAAAACAAAGAAGCGGACTATCCTGGGCAATTTTCGCGGCAAGGGGCGGGATCGGATCATCTTTATAAGTGCCATACTTCTCTATCCTTTTTTCAGAAGTCAGATATCGCCATTCGTGCATCTCTTTATGAATTTCAAGCATAAACGCGTGAAAGTGAACTCTTCGCTTTTTTTCTATCGGTGCCAATTCAAAAAATAGATCCATCAGCATCGATTTTCCGCGGCCGACATCGCCGTAAATATAAAGACCTTCAACTAGATCATTTTGTTGTTTTTTACCAAATAATTTTGAAAGAACCCCATTGTCAATCTTGTTTTGACTTTTGGATAGTTGCGTATGTAAATAATTCAACTTTCCAACGATTTTTTCCTGAATCTTATCTTTCTTCAGTTCCCCGGCTTCGACCATACTACAATACCGGTCATACGGGTTATCAGATTTTTTTTTCATAAAAATTCACCAAAATGAACTCATATTATACATTTAATAACTTATTTAGGTTATTAGAAAACATATTACCCATAAAACTTCGATAGGGAAACAAAGATGAAAAAAAGTTTTGAAATTCCGGTTTATAATACCGAAGTTCGCGAAGCTATACAAAATAAGCATCTCCATGCGAATTTAGAGGCAAAATGGGCGGATATTCATTTAATCATGATCCGTGCGCATACAGCGGACGAAGCCCTTGCAATTTGTCGCAGAAAACACCCGGAAAAAATGGGTTTCGTTCTTGGCGATGTCTCCGAATCTATTTAAATAATCCCATACATCAATTCAAATAAGAAAATCTACATGAACATGCATAAACCGCTTAGGGCAACAAATATCTACGAAGTTGTCATGTATAATAGAGAAGTCCGCCAATTGGTTGAAATAGACGAATCTCATCCAAGATGGGACGATGGTTGGGCTGATTCTCGTTATATAGAAATACCGGCGCTAAATATTCGCAGCGTCATAAAAAAAATTCGCTCAAAATACCCAAGGAGAAGCGGGTTTAAAATCTTAGCTATCACTGAAATACCTGAATTCACTTACGATAAAAGGGAAAAGTTCTAGATCGTTAAAACTGATGGCATTTGAATAAAACTTTACTATTTAATTCATAAATTATATACTTTTGGCCTCTATAAATATTCACCGAAGTACAGTTTTATATAGTAAATAGTGAGTATAGTATCATGACATCCATACACCGTATTTTTGAGTTTTCACTCTACAACGACGTCGTAAGAAATCTGGTCCAGTCAGGTGAGTCCCATAATCAATTGGGTGATGGCTGGGCAGAACAGCGTTATATTCAAATCAAAGCAGAAGACGAGGAAAAAGCACATCAGGAGCTTCTTCGCCGTTATCCAGAACATATAGGGTTTGTCGTAACCAGCGTTGTTGAATTGTTTGATTAATCCGCTGCTATCTGCAGGAAAGTTTCGGGTGTAAAAATCGGAAGTAGTTCAAGTAGGTGATCTTTCTTCAAAGAAACACATCCCTCTGTACCCAGATATTCATTACTCTCTAGATCGGGGGCTACATGCATAAATATAGCACTGCCTTTTCCCGGCTGGACTGGTGTGTCGTTATATCCCAATACAACAAGCACATCATAAAGGTCGTCATCTCGCCACAATTTTTCTGCGCTGGCATGATAAGGCAGCATTACTGATTTATTATAAGCGATATCTTCGGGGTCGTCGCACCATCCATCCTCTTTTAACAGGGCCATCAATGGCACCTTACTATAGATTGGCACTTCCAGTTTATCGTAGCGATAATAAATACTGCGCAACCTAAATTTACCAACAGGGCTTTTGTGGTCCCCTTCGTTCTTATCATGGATAATACCACCCATACCCAACGCACACGGATATGTTTTAGCACCAAACTTTAAGATTCCTCTGGACGGGTTTTCGCAAACCGGGGTTACAAGAATATCCATTTTATCGATCTTCTAAATCGTTTATTTCGCGGTGAAGATTATATTGGGGCGAGGTGACATAAGCTTCTGCAGCGCGCAGTCTACGTTCTATATCGCGAAATTTATGGCGTACATCACGAACTGTGTTGGAAGGCTCGGTTCTTACTGACTTCCAAAAATCACTTTCCTTCTTGCTCTCATACATATCAACTGGTTTGGTATCAAGAAATATGGCAAGAATGATATATCCTAAAATGATAAACGGGGCGGAAAAAAAGCAACTAATGACCGTTGCAATGCGAACGACAAGTGGATCAATACCAAAATAGTCGCCCACACCGGCACAAACGCCGGAAATTTTTGCATTCTTCTTGTCTAAATAAAGTTTTTTATAGCGGGGGGTTCTTTGATCTTCATACATTATTTTTTCCTCCAATCGGGGGCTTCCGCATCAAGGATACGTTCAATATTTTTAAGGCGACTATCAATCCTGTCTGCGCTTTCCCAAAGTTCGCCGAGGATATTTTCGTCTTCATTGGATATGGTTTTTGTTGATTTCCACCTAGTGGTATAGTGAAGAAGCATCCACAAAGGAGCGACAACCACCATAAATAAAATTGCTACTGTTTCCATTTTTGACCCTTTCCTTGATAATCTTTAATCAAGATACACCTTTTTTTATTTCTTATCATCTTTGCTATCTTTCTTAGCAACTTTCGCTTTAAGTTCAGCAAGTTCGCTAGCTACTTTTTCAGTTGCTTCAAGGTCAATAAATTCTTCATGCAACGATTTCTCACGTCCTAATTCAGACGCTTCAACACGGCTTTCAGTTTCTTCCACTCTCTTTTCCATCAAATTAAACCGGTTCATTACATTTTCAATGCGGTTTGCGTAAAGGCGTGAGCGTACTTTCAATTGAGACTCCGCCGAGTTCTGTCTTTCAAATAATGATTTTTGTTTTTGTCTTGCTTCTTTAATTTTTGCTTCGAGCAAAATAATATCAGCTTCATATTTTGAAAGGGCTTCTTCTAAAGGAGTACGGTCCTGCTCCAACTCCAAAGCCAGGTCCACCAGTTTTGATTTTTCGACGAGTGCTGCATTTGCAAGGTCCTCTCTGTTTTTGCTAAGAGCAAGTTCTGCTTTCACATACCAATCATCCTGTACTTTCTGTAATCGGCTGATATGTCTATCCAATTCTTTGCGGTCTGCGATAACCCGCGCCGCAGAAGATCGCACCTCAACAAGTGTGTCTTCCATTTCCTGTATCATCATACGGATCATTTTATCCGGATCTTCGGCTTTATCCAGTATGTGAGTAATGTTTGAATTTATAATATCTGTAAGGCGGGTAAAAATGCCCATTGTCGTATCTCCATAAATTTCTAAGCCCGTTATCCGGGTTTCAGAGATATATCAGCACAAAGCGTGCCAACTTTTCGATATCCCCTAACACATTGAAACTTAATGTTTTTTATTACTCAGCAAAATATATTGATATATATCTTTTTATATATTATGCTAAATATTAGTGTTTTTTCCTAATTATTGATATATTTTCAATGTCTAATGAACAACAATTCATAATCGGTGAAAGTCCGGCCTTTTTAGAGATTATTGAACAAACCAGTCGAGCAGCCGGGCACGACCGTGCTGTACTCGTAATCGGTGAACGTGGCACCGGAAAAGAGTTAATCGCTTCTCGCCTTCATTATTTATCGCCACGGTGGGAGCAAAGTTTTATTCAGGTAAATTGCGCGTCACTACCAGATACATTATTGGAATCTGAATTATTTGGTCACGAGGCGGGATCATTTACAGGTGCAGTTGGCAAGCGCATTGGCCGGTTTGAAGAAGCAAACAATGGTTCATTATTTCTGGATGAAATTGCGACAATTTCTTTAACGGCTCAGGAGAAAATACTTCGCATTACCGAATATGGAACCTTCCAGAGAGTGGGAAGCAATAAAACTTTAAATACTGACGTAAGGCTAATCGGTGCTACAAATATTGACCTGCCGTCTGCGGCAGATAAGGGCGATTTCAGACATGATTTATTAGACCGCCTGGCGTTAGATGTCATCACGCTGCCGCCCCTGAGGTCTAGAAAAGGCGATATTCTTATATTAGCTTTTCATTTTGGGCAAAAGGTAGCTCAAGAACTAAAATGGTCCAGTTTCCCCGGTTTTTCAAACGAAATGGTTGAAACCATGATGGACCATAACTGGCCTGGTAATATTCGTGAATTGAAAAATGTGGTTGAAAGAGCGGTCTATTATGCGGAACATGAATTTGAGCCCGTCCATCAAATTATTCTCGACCCATTTAATTCGCCGCATCGCCCCGCGCCGTTGACCATTAAAAATGAGATATCCGCAGAAACAAATAATAAGCATGATCAAGCGGAAGCCGTTCAAGGCCCGATAAATTATCATCAAACACTAGACCGTTTTGAGAAAGAGTTATTGCAAAATGCTCTTAAGGCCAATAAATTCAACCAGCGTCATGCAGCTGATTATCTAAGTTTAAATTATCATCAGTTACGTCATCAACTAAAAAAACATAACCTTCTTGGTTAAACGGTGTGGAGAAGATAATGAAAATTGGCATTCTAACCAGTGGTGGTGATGTTCCGGGACTTAATGCCTGTATAAAATCCATCGTTGGCGCTGCGGAAAAAAATGGCTGGGAAAGTATCGGTATTAAGCGCGGCTGGAAGGGCTTGTTTGATTATAACCCCGATGATGATGAACCACATGATGATCTTTTTATGGCGTTAAAATCATCAGAACTGCATGGAATAGAAAATATTGGTGGAACGATTTTACACACAACACGTTTTAATCCAGTTGAAATGCACGCGGATTTCCTCCCTGATTTTTTAAAAGGAAATGTACCGCCGTCACCATTCAAGAAGGGCGCAGTAGACTGCACAGACCATATATTAAGAGTACTTGATCATTTGGGCATTGATGCGCTTATACCCATCGGTGGTGATGGCTCATTGCGTTTTGCTGCCCATCTCACCAAGCAAAACTACCCGGTTATCAGTATTCCCAAGACAATGGATAATGACGTGAACGGCACCGATTACTGTATTGGTTTTAGTACATGTGTCACCCGCTGTGTGAACAGTATTAATAATATTAGAAGCACCGCTGCCAGCCATGAACGTATTGCAATCATCGAGTTATTTGGGCGTCACAGCGGTGAACCAGCACTTCTATCGGGCCACATCGCTTCTGCTGACCGCGTTTTAATTCCTGAAGTTCCATTGGATATTGACCATTTTGCTGACCTTATTACAAGCGACCGCGATAGTAGTTCCAGCAATTATGCCGTCGCCGTTGTCGCCGAAGGTGTAACATTAAAGGATGGCGGCATACTTTATCAAGGCAATAAGGATCAATATGGAAATAATAAACTTGGTGGTATCGGCAACTACATTAATGATGAGCTTTCCAATCGCAAAAGTTTGAGCGTGCTCACACAGCCTTTGGCCTACTTACTGCGAAGCGGTGAACCGGACGCGTTAGATAAACTAGTCGCCAATTCGTTCGGCGCGATGGCCGTTCAATTGATTGAGCAAAAAAATTACGGCAAAATGACCGCCATCATCGACGGCAATTACGCCATCGTAGACAACAATTGTGTGCTTTCCCCGCAACCAAGCCTGATCGTAGACGATATGTATGATGTCAATAATTATCGACCCGATATTAAAAATATATTGGGTAGGCCAATGTATTTATAATTTATCTAATAGTTTATAAATTGGACGCCTTTGCCGCATCATAAACTTCGTCAGTTTCAATTACGAAGAATAATTCGTTACTTCTTACAGAGCGCCTGAAGTAACTCTCATTTTTGCCCAGAATTTCCAAAAAGAATAATTTCAAAGCTTGCCCAAATGCTAAATCGTAAAAACGGTAATCTGTTCCTAATCTTAAATCATTCATGGCGTCTAACGTCAGAATTTTACCTTGCTGCTGTTGAGGCGTTAGAGAATGAGAATATATCTTAGCGAAATAGTTACTTTTTACCGGGCTAGCCGGCAAAGATATTACCGCGCCCATTTCTCCATATGGATATAATTCATTTAAAATAAAATGATTGGTGTAAAGAAAAAGATAGCCATCCCGTTTACCGGTCATTTTTATTGCCTCAATAGTCGCATGCGTCGCATATTGGTGATCCGAATGTTGATCTAATTTGGGAGACGGCAGAACGATGATATCGGGTTTTATTTCATTCAGTAAATATGCCAAGTTATTCACTAGCGATTGCCAGTTGTTAGTACCATTAAGACCTTCCGCCAGCTTAGATACATTCTGTTTTCTAAAGGTATTAATATCTGATGTATTTGTATAAAGCCCTTTGACGATCAAGTTCCTGTCATTAGCCATTGATTTCAAAGTGGCGTCAAAGAAGCCTAAATTGACGGTCCGGTCCGGGGTCACTCCACCAAGCATGGGTACGGTTAAGCTATTCCATGTGCGCACTTCACCTTTTTTTAAATAGTGATCGACCCCGTCTGCTGCGCTATATATTTCATCATACATAAACCCACCGGCGTCCCCCGCCGTAACGGTAACGACATATACATCATCATGACTACTATAAAGGCCAAATGATGATATCTCCGCGTCATCAGGGTGTGGAGCGATGACTAAAATTCTTTTTCCTGCTGTCACAATATTTTCAAATTGAACCAGTTCAGTCGGGCCATTTTCGATTGATAGGTTGTTGCCTGATAAGCTAATGCGCTGAACACCTACAGATATTAAATTGCTTACATTTAAATACCGTACGCCGGCTGCACCATGCTCAAAGTATTGCGTTTGAGTATCTTTGTCGGTGTAAATATCAACGCTAGGCTGGACAAAATTACCCCATAAAGAACTATCGATAGAAACTTTCAAAAAAGACGTCCTATTGGTCGCAAGCTCCTCCGGTACATTTATGACGCCATCTGCGATTTCCAATTCGGTTAATATCAATTGCGACCCCGCAAAGTCATATTGATAATCTGCTCGTACGTCGTACGGATATAGCGCGGAGCGCGTGAAAAACACAAACACCAAAGATCCAATGATCAAAAGGCTTGAAAATAAAATTAGCTTTTTAAACAAACCATCTCAGCCGTTAGGCGCTCCTTCAATTTTTATTAAGTTAGAAGTAAGTTAAATGAATTTTACGATACAGTCACGACTTTAATAATCATAAATAGCGCAACACTTTGATAATAATACCCGGGTATTATTGACATATATTATTACCCGGGCATTATTGCGTTTCAAAAATATCGATTCGCAAGCAATCATTAAACCCTGGATAAACAAAATGACAAAAACACACATGGCCATTCACAATCAAAAAATTATAGCCACGGGCAATATAGAAGAACTAGTCAGGCAGGTTAAAAAATTTGACGCCAACATTGAACCCATCGTTATTGAAGAAGAGAACTGTAAGCAGATCAATTTTGACTGGCATGGAAGCGCGCAAACCGTTCTCGGTAGCCTTGCGGAAGTGCCACCTAAATCCATTGGGAAAAGAGGAAGACCAAAACTGGGTGTTGTATCAAAAGAAGTGACCTTGCTGCCAAGGCATTGGGAATGGTTGGCCACGCAACGTGGCGGCGCATCAGTAACGTTAAGAAAGCTTGTGGAAGCCGCTCGAAAGAACGCCCCAATTGGGGACATTATCTGCATGAAGCAACAACAGCTCGATGGATTTATACTTCTGTTTTTGGGTGACGAACCGGGGTTTGAAGAAGCAAGTCGGTCGCTGTATCGAAATAATAAAGTCGGATTTGATGATGCAATTGCCGAATGGCCGACTGAATTTAAATCATTTATACTGAATAAATTCCTTGAAATAGCCGATCTGCACAACGGGATTAGTCCGAAAAAAGAATAGGCACAGGAGTTTCTTCGATCCCAATCAAGACACTTCGAAAGACCGTAGGAGCCAAGATTTAACTTCTTGATTTACATCTTCAACAGAACTAAGGCGTACCCGATGTGACACCATCGCATTAAATGATCCTGATAGCTCAAGCTTTCCTGATGCAGGTATGCCCTTTAGATTGATGCCGAGATCTATACAGGTCTTTGTGGACGGTTGTATGATCGCAAACTGCTTGGAACGTCTAATGCTCATGTAGGTTTTTTTCGGGGAAAGAACAACGTCGCTCCCGAATTCATTAACAATGGAAATTAAAGCATCATAAATGGGTCTTAAATGCATTTTGTCGCCAACATACTGCGCATCAATTAGGCCGTCACCATCAATTTCCCCTCCGCCCTTAGCCCTATTTGCGAGAAGGTTTGCAAATCCATGTGTTACTCCATGTTCTGTTTTGAGATAGCTTACGATTTGCCCGTGCTTTGAGAGCCCCAACTTACCGATTATACCCAACCATTCATCAAGTGGCTTTCCTGTTTTCTCGGGGATATTAGCCAGCATAGTTTTCAAGGCATTTTCTGGTGAATTCGACATCCTTCTTTCCTTAATTTTCGATATTTTCTTTAAACGGCCAGTTTTCAGTCAAACATATCTTTGGCGTGAATGGTGTCATCATATTCATCATTCCAAGCATTATCCGTCCTGAAAATGTGGGCCTTCCGCTTTCACAGATAGCCTTTAAAGTATTGATGATAAATGGACTTCCTTGAGCCATACTCTTTTCTGACTTCGTGCCTTTTGGCACATCTTTTGTAATAAGTGTAAACTCAACGCCATCCTCATTTTCTTTTAATTCATAAATGATCGTGGTGTACGGATCATCAAGATTTGTGAATTTTAAAGTATGCGAGTAACGGTAAGGCGGCTCAAACTCCAAAACCTCGCCAACCATACTGGTGTATTTGTCATCTTTAGTTCGCATCGCAATTTGTGTTCCGGGGGCGAGTTCGCCAGTTGTTTTGCAAACCGCGCCAAAGAAAAATGGTAAAACCGAATCCGTTTTAACAAGTTCTGACCAAACTTTTTCAATTGGCGCATTTATCGTCACACGATAAAATGATTTATCAGAATTAGATTGAACATCATTCATTATTTCTCATTCCTTTTATTCAGTGCATTTTCTACGTTATATTTTATTGACGTCATCCGTTCGGCCCAGTACCGGCTATAATCGTCTGTCCAGCGGTCATATATCATTTGTATCGGTGCCACATTGAGGTATAAACACCTCGTTCTTCCTTCCTTCCCGCTGATAATCAGGCCTGCCTGGCTCAATACAGAAAGATGATTCATCACCGCAATGCGGCTAACATCAAAATGTTTTGCCAGCTCCCCAACCCCTAAACCCGGTTTATCTCGCACGATATCGAGAATGCTACGACGAATTTCATGAGCTAACGCGTGAAACAGCTTATCCATACTTTCATTAGTAATCATGTAATTACATTATTACATAAAAAAATAAATGTCAATGATGCCACCGAGCTGATAATATGCTAATTCGTTATGCTCAAAATTCGGAAAATTGGAGCGGGCGAAGAGATTCGAACTCTCGACATTCACGTTGGCAACGTGATGCTCTACCACTGAGCTACGCCCGCTTAACCAAAGGTAAAAACCTTCAAATTGTTATCTGTGCGGCGGATAATACGCAACAATTTATGAATTGCAAGCCCAAAGTCAAAAAATATCTTTGGTCATTCCACCGCTAATGGTTATATATTTTATGGGAAAAAGCGTACTAATCAAGGAATAGTTTAAGGAAGAGAAATGCCTGCCGACGAATCCGATTTATTCAACATATTTAAAAAGTTGAACATTCAAACAAGCACATATCGTCACCCACCGCTATACACTGTTGAGGAAAGCAGGGACTTAAGAGGCGAAATCGCTGGTGAGCATTGTAAAAGTTTATTTTTGAAAGACAAAAAACATAATTATATTCTAGTCGTTATGTCCGAAAACCGCAGGCTTGACATTAAAGCACTGTCAAAATCAGCTCTACTTGACGTCGGGCGGTTAAGTTTCGCGAGTGCCGAAAGAATGCTACATGTTCTTGGCATTACGCCGGGATCAGTAACACCCTTTTCCTTAATTAACGTCGCAAACAACGAATTGGTCGTGGTGCTTGATCAAAAAATGCTCGAAAATGATTTGCTAAATTATCACCCATTACATAACGAGGCGACAACAACCATTCAAAAAAACGATCTGATCAAATTTATCACTCATTTTGGCTTTAGCCCTATTATTATAGATTTTGACCAATTATAATCCATAATATAAGCAAATAATAAATCCCACATATAAAGAGAGTAAAATGCAGGAAAGTGAAATCCGCCCAACTAGTGCCAATAACATCATCGATGTCGATATGTCTAACTTTGTACCGGAAGTTATCGAAAAATCATCTGAAATTCCCGTTATTGTTGACTTCTGGGCACCGTGGTGTGAACCATGCAAAACATTGGGGCCAATTCTGGAAAAAGTCGTCGGCGAAGCGGGCGAGGCCGTTCGAATGGCAAAAATCAATATTGATGAAAATAAGGAAATAGCCGCGCAAATGCAAATTCGTTCGGTGCCGACTGTTGTAGCATTTGTCGCTGGTCGCCCCGTTGACGCTTTCTCTGGTGTCAAAACAGAAAGTGAGCTGCGTGAATTTATATCCAAAATTGCCCCAGATATAGGGCCATCAGAAATTGAAACGGTTATCGCTGTTGCCGACGAAGCGTATTCGGCGGGAAAATTTGATGAAGCGGGAACGGCCTACTCCCAGGCATTGCAAATAGAAGAAGATAATGTCTTGGCTCTGGGTGGCCTGGCAAAAGCACTCGTCAAATTAAATGACCTTGAAAATGCCGAACATGTGTTAGCCGGCGTGACAGACAAAAATAAAAATGAGCCCGCCATAACTGCTGCAAGAGCCGCGCTCGATACCGCGAAGCAAATCGACGACGTAGGGGACCTGGAAAGTTTAAAAGAAAAAGTCGAAAAAAATGCGGATGATTATCAAGCCCGGTTTGATTTGTCCCTGGCTTGTTGGGCCCACGAGAGACACGAAGAGGCGGCAGATCATTTGCTTTATATTATTACCGCCGACAAAGAATGGCAGGAAGACGGAGCCAGAAAACAACTGGTAAAATTCTTCGAAATGGCGGGACCTATGGATCCTTTTACTATTTCGGCCAGAAGAAAATTGTCAAGCTTGCTTTATTCTTAATATGGAAAATTTGCCCCGCCAAATATCCCTTTTTCCGTTAACGGGGACCATATTACTCCCGAAAGGACACCTTCCGCTTAACATTTTTGAACCGCGCTATAAAGAGATGATTGAACATTCGCGGCGCACAACGGGTATTATTGGCATGATACAACCTGCGGCGGCGGGGAACCCTACAATAACCGATCAAAATGACCTTTATGGCACTGCTGAGAGAGGCCGCCCATTATACAATATTGGTTGTGCAGGCCAAATATCAACTTATGAAGAAACCCCGGAAGGTCAATATTTCGTCGTTTTAACCGGCGTAAAGCGCTTCAAAATCGTCAAAGAAGTTCCTATGGAAAACAGCTTCAGAGAAGCCGTTGTAGATTACACAGACTATGATGATGATGGCAGCGGGACACTATCCGACCCTACACCTTCAAAAGAACATTTTTTAAAAACTTTTAAAAATTATATTACTCATCTAAACTTACGGGTGGACTTTGAGGTTTTTCGGGACATTAGGGACGAAGAACTGGTAAATTGGGCCGCTATGATATGTCCATTCGGTGCGGCCGAAAAACAACTACTTATCGAAAGCGTATCTATCGCAGATCGATTATGTTTGATGGATAAACTCATTACTTTAAGTGCATCCGGCCACAACATAAGTGCCGGGGAAAATATACATTAGGAAACCGTAGCATGACAAAAGACAAAAAAATTAATTACGGGAAGTTAGATCCTCGCTTGCTCGACGTCCTAGCGTGCCCGATAACCAAATGTTCTCTTATATATGATGAAAAAGCAGAAGAACTTATAAGTAAAAAAGCCAAACTAGCCTTTCCGGTCCGCGACGGCATTCCCATTATGCTTGTAGATGAGGCACGAGAAATCGACTAAACGGAATTGATAAAAACTTTGATTTAAATATCACAAAACTAGTAAGAGGGGAATTCTTATGAAATACATGCAAAGTCGCCTGTTAACAATTTATGCGACGCTTATTTTGTCTGCCTGCGGCCAAAGTGAATCCGTTGTTAATAACAGCACAGAAGCTGCCACCGCGAACACCCAACCAAATATTATCATAATGTATGCTGATGATATGGGGTACGGTGATATGGGTAGTTACGGCCATCCAACAATCAAAACACCAGAACTTGACAGTTTAGCAGCAGAGGGTCAGCGCTGGACAGATTTTTATGTTGCCGCTGCGGTTTGCTCTCCTAGTCGTGGTGCATTGATGACAGGAAAATACCCCGTCAGAACAGGCCTTTACGGCAAAAAAAATGTCGTTTTCTTTCCAAACGCAACGGGTGGAATTCCCCAGCAGGAAATTACGATAGCGGAAGCACTAAAAAACGCGGGATATAGTACCGCAATGTTTGGGAAATGGCATTTGGGAGACGCCGCCGATGCGCTTCCTACGCGTCATGGTTTTGATCAATGGATGGGATTACCTTATTCAAACGATATGGATGCCGTATACACGCTTACCGAACAAGAGCTCGATTCCGTAAAAGACATTGAAAATCCATCAAAAAAATATTTTGTTAATTTTAGAAAATATAATGTCGACCCGAAATCGTCAAACTGGAATGTGCCATTAATGCACAGCACCACTAACGGTGACGGCTTTGATGATAAGATTATTGAGCGTCCGACCGAGCAACCTTTGCTAACAAAGCACTATACCGAAGGTTCCGTAGCCTACATAAATGAACAGGCAAAAAGCGATAAGCCCTTCTTTTTATATCTTGCTTACACGATGCCCCATGTTCCTCTTTTTTCCAGCGAGAATTTCGACGGTAAAAGTGGTGCTGGCCGATTTGGGGATGTTATTACGGAGATTGACTGGAGCGTCGGACAAATTAAAGCCGCACTGGAGCAAAATGGCATCGATAAAAATACACTCGTTGTGTTCAGCAGTGATAACGGTCCGTGGCTGGTTATGAACCAGTTCGGCGGGTCAGCAGGCTTACTTAGAAACGGCAAGCAAACCACCTTTGAAGGCGGTATGCGCGTCCCTGGCATTTTCTGGTGGCCGAAAACCATTAAACCCGCGATTGTAAGGGATATTGGCAGCGTCATGGATCTTTATGCGACAGTATTATCACTGGCAGGTACGGAACCGAACGCTAACAACCTCGATAGCATCGATTTAAGCCCCGCCCTTAAAGGACAAGCCAGTCCGCGTCAAAAGATGGCTTTTTACAGAAGCGGCGAACTTTATGCCTTTCGCAAAGGACAATATAAAATTCACTTAATAACAGAAGGTGCGTACGGAAGACCACCGCACCGCACCGTCCACGAAAAGCCGCTTCTTTATCATCTTGGCGAGGACCCAAGAGAATTATTTGATGTTGCTGATGAAAGACCGGAAGTCGTCGCCGATATGATTAAAGCGGTTGAAGAACATAAAGCCGGAATTATTATTGCTGAATCAATCTTTGATGAGAATGCCTAGAATTATTTAATCTACCCGAAGGGCTTCGGCTTCGATCGTGATATTTATATCGTCTGAAACGAAAGCAAGCATTTGATCCATGCCCCAGGTAGAGCGTTTCATGGATGACCTTATAGAATATCCAGTGCGCATTCTGTTTAAAATGGGGTCCATGGCTCGCTTATTCAGGCGGACGTTTAGTGTAATTTCGTTTGTTTTACCAAGCATGGTAAAATTACCTTTCACTTCGGCCCTATCATTTTCTGTCAGCGTGATATTTGTGCTTTCAAATATAGCTGTTGGGAATTTTTCCACGTCAAAGAAAAGCTCGCTTTTTAGTTGTCTGTCAAGATCTTCAACGCCACTCGTAATACTATCTGTATCAATTGTGATATGTATTTTACTTTTATCAGGATCATCATAATTTAATTCAACAGTGCCTTCAAACTCTTTGAAATGGCCTATTGTGCGCGAAAAACCCATGTGGCTGATATACCAGACAATATTCGTATGGTCGCGGTCAACCTCATATTTCTCAATCCCTGTCACGCCATCAATGGCAAATGCGGACGTTGCCGCAAACATGAAAACAAATAGAACCATCGCTTTTTTAAATATCATCGGAGTATCCTAATTTAAAATTGTGACATATTCAAGATAGGCGCGCTAAAGAGGCCCCCCGCGCAATAACTTTGGTAACTTGCCTACGGTGCCGCGGGCATGGTTCATAAAAAATTCCTTAACCGCCGGTAACTCTTCCACGGCTGCTAGGCCAGCGCGCCTTGCAAAAGATATAACGGCATTGTCGTTTGAAAATAATCGGGTTAATCCGTCCATACCAAGTGCCAGTATATTGTTATCGGTGCGGCGCCAATGCACATAGCGTTCAAGCACCAATTCTGAGCCAAGATCACCGCCCAACCGATGCGCATTCACCAGAACTTCGCTTAACGCGGCTATATCTCTTAAACCAAGATTAAATCCTTGACCGGCAATTGGATGAATTCCGTGGGCGGCATCTCCAATAAGGCAAAATCGCTCAGCAGTATAATCATCTGCGAGCTGCATGTTCAGGGGATAAGACCAACGGTGCCCCAAGGACTTCACATCGCCAAGAAATGTGCCAAATTTCTTTTTAAGTTCCGCATTAAATGATCTCTCGGAGAGTGCCATAATTGTTTTGGCCCGTTCGGGCGGCTCGCACCAGACGATAGAGGAACGATTGTCTTTTAGCGGCAAAATCGCGAACGGACCACTTGGAAAGAACTTCTCATGGGCTATACCTTGATGATCAAGCGCGTGCTCCACAGTAGTTACAATACCTGTTTGATTATAATCCCAAACCCGTACTTTTATATCGTTCGCCTCTCTTAATGGTGATCCTCGCCCCTCCGCGCCTATCACGAGAGAAGCACGAATGGAAGTTCCACCTTCCAGATTTACCTGCGCATGCCCGGAAAGTAATTCTGTCGACGTTATTTTATCAGGTGCAATAATTTTAATATTTTTGTGGTTTTTAATCGCCGCAAATAGCCCTGCGCGAATATGTCGCACTTCAACCATCTGACCAAGCGGCCCGTCACCTAGCTCTTTTTCGTCAAAATGCAAAAATACAGGACTGTCGCCATCCGTAATATGTATTTCATTAATTGGTTGAGCATTTTTGCCAATTTTGTCCCATAAACCAAGGGTTTTCAACATCAAATAAGGCGCGTAGGAAATAGCGTAGGAGCGTCCATCAAATTCATCATTTAGAGATGATTTGACATCCAAAGTATCAACAATAATAATTTTTATACCGTAACTCGCTAGCGAATAAGCGAGGGTCATACCGACCACACCGGCTCCGGATATAAGTATGTCTGCTTTCGTTGGGTGGGGTGATTTCGCCATCAATGTCTCTAAATTATTATCCGATTATAATTCCGCAACCTTGTCGACGCAAATATATTCGACAATTACGACTGACCTAATCCGCTTTGATTACTTTTTGATCAATAATTATAATATCGAATTTTGTGGTTAAATAATAGGCAAATATTATTTGTATGATCCTTATTTATCTAATAAAAGCCTCGTTTTGAGCCAGTTTAAAATTTGGCATGCTTCTTGACTATATACATTGATCAATATCAATTTGTGAGCGAAGGAATAACTTATGGAAGTAGCAAAAACAGGCACGGACGTCTTTTTTATCTTGATCGGGGCAATTCTGGTTTTTGCGATGCACGCAGGATTCGCGTTTCTAGAAGCAGGGAGCGTACGTAAAAAAAACCAGGTCAATGCTCTAGTAAAAATCATCGTTGACTTTGCTGTTTCAACCGTTGTTTATTTCTTCATTGGCTACAATATAGCCTACGGTGTTAACTTTCTGTCCAGTGCTTCTGAAATTAGCGGCCTTACATCGAATGCAGGCTTTGCGGCCAATGGTTATGACTTGGTCAAATTTTTCTTCCTTATGACCTTCGCGGCAGCTATCCCAGCTATAATATCTGGCGGTATTGCCGAAAGAGCCAGATTTAAGCCGCAACTTATTGCAACAGCGGTCATCGTTGGGCTCGTCTACCCAGTCTTAGAAGGCATGATTTGGGGAAACTTATTCGGCTTTCAGAACACTATAATCGAAGTATTTGGCTTTCCATTTCACGATTTTGCCGGATCCGTTGTCGTCCACGCTATGGGTGGATGGATGGCACTCGGTGCAATCGTCACCCTGGGTGCCCGCATGGGGCGGTACAGAAAAGATGGTACGCCGCTTGGAATACCACCTTCAAACATACCTTTTCTGGCTCTTGGTTCCTGGATTTTGTGCATCGGATGGTTTGGATTTAATGTAATGAGCGCTCAACAAGTTTCTTCTCTAAGCGGTCTTGTTGCCATCAATAGCTTGATGGCCATGGTAGGCGGAATATTATCCGCATTGGTCGTTGGCAAGAAGGATCCAGGTTTTGTGCATAACGGTGCATTGGCTGGTCTTGTCGCGATCTGCGCCGGTTCTGATATTGTTCACCCGTTAGGTGCTCTTGTTATAGGAACGGTCGCGGGCTTCATTTTTGTTAAAACATTTACCATCTGTTCCAACAAATGGAAAATTGATGATGTTCTTGGTGTTTGGCCCTTGCACGGTCTTTGCGGCCTTTGGGGTGGCATCGCGGTAGGAATTTTTGGACAGGAAATTCTCTGGGGTCTGGGTGGTGTTTCTTTAATGGCACAAACTGCAATTTCAACTTTTGCTGCTGTTATGGCATGCATATCCGGTTTTATAATATTTGCGTTTCTAAAAAAGACCGTCGGTATAAGGCTGAGCCGGGAAGACGAATATATAGGTGCAGATCTAGCCATTCATAAAATTAGTGGCACACCAGAAGAGGATTTTGGCTTACGCTAACGCAATATATTGACGTCAAGAAGTCAACTTTATGTAAATAAAGTGATTTTTTGATGTATTTAGGATTAATAAAGCCATATATTTGCCTTGTTCTACAACATAATGGTAATATATTTTATTAGTTTAGAATTTCAGGAAAACCGGGAATTTTTATTGGCGAGCCGACGTAACACTATAAAAAAATCAGCACGGAAGTCTCTTTTGCCCGCTCCGGTGACGGAATTTCTATCCAAAATGTTGATCCGACTATGGGGCAGCTGCCTTATAATGCTATTTACCGGCTGCGTCGCAGCATTCATAAGTTATGATGTAAACGACCCCAGTTGGAATAATGTTGTCGATGGGACTGCCGATAATTTACTTGGGCTCGCAGGGTCCCATGGCGCAGATCTACTTTTATTAAGTCTTGGCTTGGGCGCCTATATTCTTGTGCTGCCCCTTTTGACATGGGGGTGGCGCATAATATCCTTAAGGGGATTACCTTTTATATTCATGCATCTGCTGATGTTGCCGTTTCTCGTTATGGCAGGCGCACTAACTTTATCAACCTTCCCTATTTATGATACATGGATATTTGATAATGTTGGTCTTGGGGGCTTTCTGGGTCAAATGCTGCTTGGTTATGTCCAGAGCTTCTTCGCATGGAGTGGTGTTGAATTTTATTCGGATCTTGTGGCTATCTTCTTCGGAATCATTACTCTTATTTGTTTCTTTTATACGGCGGGCATTGAACGCTATGAGTGGAAAGGGATAGCCGGAGGCACTAAATGGGTCCTTTATACCGCTGTATATAAGATATTTGCGAGCCTCAATTATATAAGAAATCTATTTAAAAGTTCTGGTAACAAAAATACGCTTGATGAAGTTGACGTTCGGAAGAATAAAGGCACTACCCGCCACGAACCTTCAATGACAAAAACGGGGAAAAAACCAAAAAGAACAATCCCAATCATTGACCCTGATAAAAAAGGTATCAAAGTGAGTAAAAGAGAAAATATTGAGCGACAACCGATGCTTGATATAATCACTGACGGTGAGTTTGCCTTGCCGTCATTAAGTCTTTTATCAACGCCGAAACCCTTGAGTGATCAAGACAAGCTTACCCACGATGCTCTTGAGCAAAATGCACGTATGCTCGAATCTGTCCTTGATGATTTTGGTGTTAAAGGCGAGATTACCAAAGTACGACCGGGGCCCGTCGTTACTTTATATGAACTGGAACCAGCACCCGGAACAAAATCATCACGTGTCATAAATTTGGCTGATGACATCGCGCGTTCAATGAGTGCCGTCTCTGCACGTGTAGCTGTGGTTTCTGGAAAAAACGCCATTGGGATTGAACTCCCTAATAGCAAAAGGGAAATCGTTGCGTTAAGAGAAATCCTTTCATCAAATGTATATGAGGATAGTAAGGCCAAGCTGCCAATGGCACTCGGTAAAAATATTGGCGGTGACCCAATAGTCGCTGATATCTCTGCTATGCCACACCTTCTGGTTGCAGGAACAACGGGTTCCGGTAAATCGGTTGCTATTAACGTGATGATATTATCACTCCTTTATAAATTAACGCCTGCACAATGCCGTCTCATAATGGTCGACCCAAAAATGTTGGAATTGTCTGTATATGATGACATCCCCCATCTGTTAACCCCAGTTGTGACTGATCCAAAAAAAGCAGTCGTTGCTTTAAAATGGGCCGTAAGGGAGATGGAACATCGTTATCAAAATATGGCAAAATTGCAGGTTCGCAATGTTTCCGCCTACAATAAACGTCTGGAAGAGGCCCGCCAAAAGGGAGAAAATATTGTCCGTAAAATTCAGACAGGCTTTGATTCCGACACAGGAAAGCCGATCTATGAAGAAGAAAATCTCGATTTAACGCCGCTACCGATGATTGTTGTTATTGTTGATGAAATGGCAGACTTAATGTTGGTAGCAGGCAAAGATATTGAAGCGCTCATTCAGCGCCTTGCCCAAATGGCGCGCGCGGCAGGGATTCACCTGATTATGGCTACTCAGAGACCCTCTGTTGACGTCATAACGGGTACTATCAAGGCCAACTTCCCGACCAGGGTCGCGTTTCAAGTAACCTCAAAAATTGATAGTCGCACAATTCTCGGTGAACAGGGTGCTGAACAGCTTCTTGGCATGGGTGATATGTTACATATGGCAGGTGGCGGCCGCATAACCCGCGTCCACGGTCCTTTTGTTGGCGACCAGGAAGTGGAACGGGTTGTAAAAGCACTTAAGAAACAAGGAAAGCCGGAATATTTAACGAATATCATAGTAGAACCCGATGAGGGGTTCGATTCAGACTTTTTGCAAAACGCACAAATGACCCCGAATAGCGGAAAACCAAGCGGCGACGAATTATATGACCGCGCCGTCGCGATCGTCGCCAGAGACCAAAAAGCATCTACCAGCTACGTTCAACGACAATTGCAAATTGGTTATAACAGAGCGGCCAATATCATTGATAAAATGGAGCGTGAAGGTGTGGTCAGCAGCGCGAACCATGTCGGAAAGCGAGAAGTTCTGGTAGAAGATCATTCGGACGATTTCTAGCTGCCCTATATTACATGACCGATCATGGTCAAAAAAGTTATAATAATTTTAATCAATCTGGCCTAACTTCTACCTTATTCTGTAATTAGGCTTATATATTGATAGATAAGTATTTTCAAAAATTGGTAGTACAAATAATGAATAAATTTATATCACTACTTTCTGTATCCTTAATTACCACACATTTCGCCGGGCAATCCGCAAAGGCCTTTCAAGAAAAAATTATACCGCCACCTCCCGAAGTTTCGAAAATGGTGCAATTTAGCACACCACCTTCGGTAATTATAAATGACGACAGGGATGCTGTCCTCACCAAAGTCGAAGATACATTGAACCGCGTTAGGTCAATGAAAGCTTCGTTCGTTCAAAGAGGGCCCGCTGGCAATGTAGATGAAGGAACGATCTTTCTGGAGCGTCCCGGTAAGATCAGATTTGAATATAAAAACGATAATCCAATTTTGGTAGTAAGTAATGGTGATATGCTTTCGTTCATCGATTATGAAATTAAACAGGTGAGCCGTTGGCCTATTGATAAAACACCACTCAATGTGCTCGTGGATGAAAAAATTAACTTAAAAGACCAAGACATCGAAATTCCTGAAATCATTAGATTTGCTGGCCTGATAAAAATATCTGTTATTCAACCGGATCAAAAAGATCAGGGTTATATCACTCTTATTTTTGAAGAATCTACTATGGAGCTTAAATCATGGGAAGTCATTGATGTGCAAGGCTATACGACCAGGGTGGCTTTGCTGAATCCGGAATATAATGTGACCGTTGATGAAAAACAGTTCACGTTCGATGATCCTCGACCACAAAGAAATCGCGGTCCCAGACGATAGAAATAATTTCTAAAAGTTCATAATCCACCCTTGAAATCTTGTAAACATCACCACATTAAATATACAGATTAGGATGATATCTGATTTCTGACCTTCCTCTGAAAAATATATTATCCTGGTTTTATGGACTGAGAGGTTTTTCCCTTTTTCCCCTCCCTCTCGCTCCAACAAACTGTTGTTTGACCCGGCCAGTATTCTGGCCGGGTTTTTTATTTATAACTATTGCCTTGAAGATATCGTTTGTAGACATTAATTTGCAGGGCAAAGGAATAATCAATGAATATGAATGATGAAAACGATGTTGAAGATGAAGAATTCGATGCGGAAGAAGAATACCCGACATTGATGCAGGTCGCACGATTTGCAAATCTTATAAATTCGACAAATTGGTTTCACAATATCGGGAATGAACTTAGTCCTGAACTTATAATAACGTCGCGCGAATATCTTGATGCATTGGGATTTCCGGAAAGTTATCCAGCCCAAGTCAATGATTGGTATGACGCAATAATATGTATCGAGACCAATGATTGGAATAGTCCGGCCTGGGAAGCAGAGGAACAACTCGCCGCATCACTCATAAATGATAGTTTGAAATTTATAGAGGAGGACATCCTCGAAGTAGCCTTGACCAACGTCACAGGTAAAGCTTCAGAACAAATTACAAATTCACTTGAAGAAGCGTCACTTAAATGGGGCTTTGATGACGAAGAACTCTTGCGTGCCGCGTTGGGGCAGGCCGTGCAAACTTGTTATCAGGCGGCGCTAGTAATTGCGGCCGGTGAAGAAGAAACGCACCCTTTTGCGCTTAAATTTCGGCTCTATGAGATGGGTTACTGGCCCCTTGGTATTGCGGGTAATACACTAAATGTTTTTTAAAAATAATCGAAGGTATATTTTATGACACAAATTCGACTTATCACATGGAATATTAATTCTGTTCGTGCCAGGCTGCACCTGATTGATCAGCTCATGAACGAATATAATCCTGATATACTTTGTTTGCAGGAAACGAAAGTTCAAGATCATATGTTTCCCACAGATATTTTTAATGAACAGGGATTAACTCATCACGCATTGGCCGGGCAAAAAAGTTACCATGGTGTTGCGACGCTAAGCCGTCTTCCAATTGTAAATAGTGGGCCTATCAATTGGTGCAACAAAGGTGACGCACGCCATGTTGAGACAGAATTTGAAAATGGAATAAAATTGCATAACTTTTATGTACCCGCCGGTGGTGATACGCCGGATATCGCGCTTGATGAAAAATTTGCGCACAAACTCGATTTTTTAGAGGAAATGACTTTATGGTCCGAAGATCTACCGAAGGACGGAAAGAATATAATCGTCGGCGACCTTAATATCGCGCCCTTGGAAAACGACGTCTGGTCTCATAAGCAATTATTGAAAGTCGTTAGTCACACACCCATCGAATGTGAGGCGATGAAAACTTTACAGGAAACTCATGACTGGTTTGATGTTATGCGTCACTTTGTTCCGGAACCGGAACGATTATATAGCTGGTGGTCTTACCGCGCCAGAGACTGGCGCGCGTCTGATAAAGGACGACGTCTCGACCACGTATGGTGCAGCCAGTCTCTTAAAGAAAATATGAATTCTATGAAAGTTCTGGAAGATGCAAGAGGATGGGAAAAACCGTCTGACCACGCGCCGGTCATGGTAGAGATAGATATTTAGATTACTTATTATGGTCCGCGTTTTTTTCTAAAATTCCTGCCGCAACATTGACCACATCCTTTGTAAAATTCATCATTTTCTGACCCCCATCAACCGGCAGAACAGCACCATTAATTGAACTAGAATTAATTAAATGTAGAACTGAGCCAGCAATATCCTCCACATTAATCGGCGCGCCATTAAAATTCATATGACTTGCCAACTCAAAATTTTCTTCGCTTTGTGTCTGACTAATCAAAGTGAGCCCCGGTGCTATGCCATTAACACGCACTTTTGGACTTAGGGCCTGCGCCATTATTTCCGTCGCACCGTAAAGACCAAATTTACTCAAAGTGTAGCTCATGAATTCTGCGTTCAAGGCAAACACTTTGCTATCCAATATATTTACGATGCTGCCTCTTTCGTCACCCTTAAGCATTTTATGAAGTCCTCTGGCTAGCTGTAGAGGCCCCCGCAGATTTATATTCATATGATCCGAAAAGCTATGCTCCGTAAAACTATCAAGCGCATCCATAGAAAAAAGAGACGCATTGTTAATGATATGCTTGATAGGGACATCCCACGATGATAACTCAATAAGCATATTTTCCACATCGTTATAATCACCAAGGTCACATTGAATGATGCGGCCATCATTTTCTAATTCGTGTAACGCAGAGGTTGTTTCAGCGACACTATCATGATGATGAAGAACAACAAAATAACCGGCACGGCTTAAGGTCAAGGCAATGGCTTTACCAATACGCTTGTTGCCTGCCGTTACTAAAACGCCGTCTGTCATCATATGTCCTTATAAATCGTTAATAGTCATATCTGGACGCATCCACCACGGTACCCTTGGACCTTCATAATCTTTTCTGGAAATCGCTTTTTGCGGATCGCCGCTGAAAATAACCGTGTTGGTAGGCGTTTCTTCAATTTCCACTTTAATGCAGCGCATATTAATCTCATCGTGCTGCAAAAATGAATTTATCTTCGCATAGAAACAAGCCGCCAATATTTCTGTGGTCGGATCGCCCGGCGTAATAAGGAGGTGGGTTAAATTTTCTGGTTCGTTATCTTTAAAATAATCAAGCAAAGGGTCTATATTGCTAAGCTGCATACTGTGATCAACCGCATTATCGATCCAATTATGCCATGTTTCTTTTAAAGCATTAAATCCATTGCTCATGTTGGTGTTTCCGTCAAGATTATCATCTTCCGTGCTCACCAAGTATACTTTCACATATTCGTTATGGCCATGCGGCACAAAACATTTGCTGTTTTTTAAATTAAACAGCCTGTGGCTCATGCAGTAACGTCTTGTAAAACAAATCTCAAACATCATGATGGGCTTGATATAGAAGGAATGGACTTGAGTCTAGCTATTTCCCATACTATAGCCGCCCGCCTCAGTAAGGATAATTTTGGCTTGTGAAGGATCGATTTCAATTTTCTGCCGCAATCTATAAACGTGGGTCTCTAATGTATGCGTGGTTACATTCGCGTTATAGCCCCACACTTCATTGAGCAACTTTTCACGCGTGATAACCGCGCCATCAGCCCTTTTTAAAAATTTCAAAATCGCGGTTTCTTTTTCAGTTAGCCGTATCTTTTCATCTGTTTCGGGGTTCGTCAGTATTTTTTCACCGGGTTTAAACATATAATGCCCAATCGGATAATTGGCATCTTCACTAATAAGATGTTGTCGCAGGTGAGCCCTAATGCGCGCCAGCAAAATACCAAACTTAAACGGTTTCGTCACATAATCATTAGCCCCGGCATCAAGCCCAAGTATCGTATCGGCTTCGGAAACATTCGCTGTCAGCATAACGATTGGCGTGCTAATGCCGGTTTTTCTCATCATCCGACACACTTCCCTTCCATCAATATCAGGAAGCCCCACATCCAGCACGATAAGATCGAAATCTTGATCCTTCGCGGTTTCAAGGCCGCTTTTTCCATCCGAACATTGCACCGTATTAAATTCTTCATGAAAGGATAGCTGCAAGGCCAAATTTTCTCTTAAGTCATCGTCGTCATCAACGAGCAAAATATTATAAGTATGGGTCATGCTTCTTTCTCTGTTTATATTATTATTTTCATATTATATAAGTCGTATATACATATTCAAAACAAATAAAGGCGTTTAGGCTCCCGATGGATAACAATTCCGTGATAAATCAAAAAATTATCTCTGTTGAAAGGGCCGCATCAGACATCAGGAGAGGCGGGATTGTAATCATCACCAAAGGTCATGATGCCGTACTAATTGCATCAGCCGAGCTTATCATCGATCAAACGCTTCAGACCATTTCAAAAATAACCAATGATAACACTCTTGTTGGCCTGACCTATAACCGCGCCAACATATTAAAAATATCCCCGCGGTCCGGTGATGTTGCCCTTGTTAAGGTTAATGACCACATGACCAGCGCAATTATTAATTCAATGGCCGACCCCGCTGACGATTTAATGAGTGTTATGCAAGGCCCTTTTCAAGTAGCGGATGTTGCCGCTACAGAAACGCATAGAGCGGGCGTAAAGTTATGTAAAATTGCAAAACTTTTGCCTGCCGCTGTTATGTCATGTTCTATTAAAGTTGATGACAATCTGGTTCAAATGGAAAAACAACATAACTTAATTCGAATTTCAGCTGACGATATTCTGCAACACACTAATAACGAGGCACTCGCACTTAATATTGTTACATCAGCGCAAGTCCCGTTAGCCGGTGCCGAAAATACGACAATGGTTGCCTTTCGCCCCGATGGTGGCGGTACCGAACATTTCGCTATCATTATTGGTGACCCTCCCCGGGATCAGGCGGTACTCTCCCGCATCCATTCTGAATGTTTTACCGGTGATCTTCTGGGATCTCTCAAATGCGACTGTGGTGACCAAATGCGTGGCGCAATTAAATTTATGGATGAAAAAGGCGGCGGCGTTCTTCTTTATCTTGCACAGGAAGGGCGGGGCATCGGGCTTATTAATAAACTTCGCGCTTATCACCTACAGGACCAGGGATTTGATACAATCGACGCGAATGAACGTCTGGGATTTCTAGCCGACGAGCGAATTTTCGAGCCCGCCGCGCAGATGTTAAAAAAAATGGGCTATACACAAGTAAATTTACTCACCAACAATCCCGGCAAAGTGAGCGGACTGGAAGAGTGTGGTATCAAGGTTGTTGAACGCATTGCGCATCAATTTCCCTCTAATAATCACAATGATTTTTACTTAAAAACCAAAAAGAAACGCTCTGGTCATCTTCTCTAATTAATACCAATAAGAATGAACCCTAAAGCGGATAGCAGAAATCCAACTTTCTGTTTAAAATTAAGCCGCTCTCCAAATATAAGATAAGACATAAGCAGTAGAAAAAACATATCGAGTGAAAAAATTGTTACAACAATGCTGCCCGGCCCGCCTTTTAACGCAGCAATATAAAAATATAACCCGCCATAAGAAACTGTTCCGGTTAGTGCTCCCATCGTTACAACTTTTTGTTTTGAAACAGCACTCAGCCAGGGTTTTTGTTTCCTGGCTAGAAGAAGCCCGACAAAAAATGCAGCACAATATAGATAAGCAAGGGCGACAACAACCGAGCTGGTTAACACCATCTCATTTACGACCTTTAGGCCACCATTTCTGAACGCTATCAATATCATGCAGGCGAGCATAATAAAAAACCAGCTTCGGTTGGCTGGTCTTTTATTTTTACCCATATTCAAATTCACAACCAGCATTGCAGCAAGAAACGATAAAATCCCAAGTAATTCCAAAACCCCGATTTTTTCACCATAGTAAAATGCAGAAAGGATAATAATGATAACAATATTAGCCTTGGCAAAAGCAGATGTCAGCCCGGCAGGCCCCCTTCGTAGACCATGTGAGAAGGCAAAGTTACCCCCTGCGGAACCAAGCCCCACCACTGCCGCCATAATATGATAATTAATATTTTGAATTTTTGAAAAGTCGTCAAAGCCTTCAATCAGAAAACATACAGAGCCCACAATATATAAACCGGTAAAGAAATATGTTTCCTCCCCTTTATAATGGGCATTCCACTTAAATATCAGTCCCCCAATTCCAAACATCAGGGCACCAAGCAGAGCTTGAATTATATATAGTTCCACAAATTTTATTCCGCTATATGTCGGGTCGAGATTGAAAATTTTTCAAATTCTTCCTGCCATTCGGATTTGTGGTTTGTTGGCCTGACCTGTACTGCGGTGACTTTATATTCCGGGCATTCTGTTGCCCAATCGCTATTTTCGGTAGTAATAATATTCGCACCGGATTCCGGCATATGAAATGTTGTGTACACTACACCGGGCTGCATCCGCTCGGTAATTCTCGCTTCTAATACTGTTTCGCCCATTCGGCTTTGTATCATCACCATGTCACCGGCAACAATGCCTCTCGTCTCAGCATCGTGAGGATGAATATCCAAAACATCCTTATCATGCCAGATATTATTCTTGGTGCGTCTTGTTTGAGCCCCCACGTTATACTGACTAAGAATACGCCCCGTCGTCAGGATTAACGGAAACTTGCGCGTGGTCCGTTCCGTTGTAGGGACGTATTCAGTGATGATAAAGTTTCCTTTACCGCGAACAAATCCGTCTATATGCATAATCGGCGTACCCTCAGGCGCTTTTTCATTACACGGCCATTGCACCGAACCTTTTTGATCCAGTAGATCAAAGCTTACATTGGTAAAGGTAGGGGTGAGGCGCGCAATTTCGTCCATTATTTCCGAGGCACTATTATAAGCCATGTCGTATCCCATTGCCCGACCAAGACGGCATGATATTTCCCATTCATCCATCCCAGTAACTGCATCCATCACCGGTCGGACGCGGCTAATGCGCCTTTCTGCATTGGTAAATGTTCCATCTTTTTCCAAAAATGATGTGCCGGGAAAGAATACGTGAGCAAAACGCGCTGTTTCATTTAAAAACAGATCCTGAACAATTAAACAATCAAGGGCTCCTAAGGCCGCCTCAACATGATGCGTGTTGGGATCAGACTGTGCAACATCCTCACCCTGAATATACATCGCCTTATATTTACCTTCAACCGCGGCATCAAACATACCGGGGATACGGTAACCGGGTGTTTCATCTATACTGACACCCCACTCCCGCTCGAATGACCCACGAACCACATCGTCGCTAACTGGCCGATATCCCGGAAGCTCATGAGGAAAAGACCCCATATCGCATGATCCCTGAACATTGTTCTGCCCCCGTAACGGATTAACACCGGTGCCAGAAAAGCCTATATTACCGGTAGCCATCGCCAGATTGGCCATGCCAATAACCATAGTTGATCCCTGGGAATGTTCCGTAACACCAAGGCCGTAATATATAGCCGCATTACCACCAGTCGCATAAAGTCGTGCCGCAGCGCGGATGTCGTCGGCGCTAACACCGGTATATTTTTCAACGCTTTGCGGGCTATTAACAGGGTCGACAATAAAGTCGTGCCACTGCTTGAATGCCTCGGTATCACACCGTTCATCAATATATTTCTGATCCATCAATCCTTCTGTCATAACCACGTGCGCAATTGCATTTATCATTGCAACGTTTGTTCCCGGAAGAAGAGGAAGATGATAATCGGCTTGAATATGCGGCGATTTTACAAGCCCCGTTTTGCGCGGGTCTATAACGATCAGCTTAGCTCCCTCGCGAAGTCGTCTTTTCATTTGACTGGCAAAAACCGGATGCGCATCCGTAGGGTTTGCACCAATAACAACCAAAACATCAGCATCCATTACACTATCAAATGTCTGCGTGCCCGCTGATGTCCCAAGGGTTTCACGAAGGCCATATCCAGTAGGCGAATGACAAACCCGCGCGCATGTATCTACATTATTATTCTGAAAAGCCGCACGGATAAGTTTTTGAACTACGAAAACCTCTTCATTAGTGCATCTGGAAGATGTAATGCCGCCGATTGACTTTATTCCATGTTTTCTTTGTATGTCCATCAGTCTCTGAGCGGCGACTTCGATCGCTTCATCCCAGCCAACTTTTTTCCAGGGATCCGTAATGTTGTCTCTTATCATCGGACTTAATATACGGTCCTTATGTATGGCATAATCCCAAGCAAACCGGCCTTTAACGCATGAATGGCCATGGTTGGCTTGACCATCTTTCCACGGCATCATCCGGACAACTTCTCCTTCTTTTAATTCAGCCTTGAACCCGCACCCAACCCCACAGTAAGCGCAGGTGGTTACAACACTGTGATCCGGTTTTCCAATTTCGGCAGTTCTTTTCTCAAAAAGACTGTCCGTGGGACATGCCTGAACGCAGGCCCCACATGATACGCAGTCCGATGCCAAAAAGGACTGATCAGACCCCGCCGAAATTTTGCTATCAAACCCACGTCCATCAACGGTCAGTGCAAACGTACCCTGCACTTCTTCACAGGCCCGAACACATCTTGCGCAAAGAATACATTTTGACGCATCAAAACTAAAATATGGGTTGCTGTCATCGATTATTGTTTTTAAATGATTGTGACCCTCTTTGCCGTAACGATTTTCCTTTAAGCCCACTAACTCCGCCATATCGTGAAGCGGTCCATCTTCATCAGGATGATCGGATATGTATAACTCCATTATTCCACGGCGTATTTTAGTAAGTCGATCAGAAGTTGTCTTAACATTCATATGTTGTGCTACTGGTGTCGTACAGGACGCTGGTGTTCCACGCACGCCGTCTATTTCCACTAGACACAGTCGGCATGATCCATATTCATTCATGCAGTCAGTGGCGCATAAACTCGGAATTTCCGCATCAATCTCACGGGCAGCACGCATAATTGATGTGCCTTCAGGGACATATGCCGTTTTACCATCAATCGTTAATTCAACAGTATTCTCTGATTTTTTTTCAGGTGTGCCGTAGTCTATTTCTTTAATCAGTGCCATTTTCACACATCCTTACTATCACTTGATCTAAAATCTTCTGGCCAGTTTTTTAGTGCGCTTTTAACGGGTATTGGCGTCATGCCGCCCATCGCACACAACGACGATGTGTCCATCAAATCGCACAATTCTTCCATCAATTCCAAATTACCGCTATCTATCAATTCCGCTCCGCGTGTAGAACCTATACGACACGGCGTACATTTACCGCACGACTCTATCGCACAGAATTCAAAAGCGAACTTTGCCTGGGCTTTCATGTTTGCTGTCTCGTCGAAGACAACAATTCCACAATGGCCAAGGACAGCCCCAGCCTCTGAAAATGCTTCATAGTCCAGCAACAAATCAAAGTCGTCTTTTGCAATATACGCCCCCAATGGGCCTCCTACCTGTGCCGCCTTCACGGGCTTTCCTGAATAAGTACCGCCACCATACGTATCTATCATCTCTGCCAACGTGCCGCCAAAGGCTTTTTCAACAAGACCGCCACGTTTGATATTCCCGGTCAGCTGAAAAGCTATGGTACCACGGGACCGGCCAATGCCAAAATTTTTGTAATAATCTCCGCCCTTTGAAAGAATGATTGGAATACTCGCAAGCGACAGAACGTTGTTTATTACTGTAGGTTTACCAAATAACCCGACATGGGCCGGGAGTGGTGGCTTGGCGCGGACCATGCCACGTTTACCTTCCAGACTATCAAGCATTGCCGTTTCTTCACCACATACGTAGGAACCCGCCCCAATCCGCACTTCAATATCAAATGATTTCTCACTACCGCAAACGTTTTTTCCAAGATAATTTTCGTTTCGCGCAATTTTTAGTGCCGCGTTTAATATTTCCTTACAAAGCGGATACTCGCTTCGCAGATAAATATATCCTTTTGTCGCCCCTACTGCGATACCCGCAATAGTCATGCCTTCAACAAGACAAAATGGATCACTTTCCATCAATATACGGTCGGAGAATGTCCCGCTATCACCTTCGTCCGCATTGCAACAAATATACTTTTGATCGCCAACAGCCTCCAGAACCGTATTCCATTTAATCCCGGTTGGGAAAGCGGCACCACCGCGACCACGAAGCCCGGATGTCGTCACTTCTTCAACTATTGTTTTCTGAGACAACTTTAAAGCATTTTCAAGACCGTGATATCCGCCATTATTGACGTAATCGACAATGGACAAAGGATCAATTAGCCCACAACGAACAAAGGTAAGCCGATCTTGAGTTTCTAGATACTCAATTTCAGATGTAAATCCGTGGCAAAGTTCATGATCCCCGCCGTTCAAAAATCCTGCCTTATGAAGTGAAGGAATATCTTCGGATTTAACCGGGCCGTAAGCAACACGACCCTGATTTGTTTCTACTTCAACAAGAGGTTCCAAATAAGTCATGCCCCAAGTGCCGTTTCTTACGATATCAGTATCTTCTGAAAGTGCGGCTATAGCGGCGGCCACATCGTCGGCTCCCATTGAAATTGAGGATGTGTCCCTGGGAATATATACCTTTACCATTATTCGGCCCCCGTAGATATTAACGTATCAAAGTCGTCTGAGCTAACCCTGGCATGGAGCTTGCCATCAACCTCAACGTTCGGTGATAAAGAACAATTACCAAAACAATACACTGCTTCAAGGCTATAATCACCTTTTTCATCAGTTTCCCCGAGATCCAGTTTCAGTTTTTTCTTAATATGGTCAGTGAGCGTCCTGCTCCCCATCGCCTGGCATGCCTCAGCCTGGCACACACGAACAGTTTTACGGCCGGATTGTTTGGTTTTAAAATCATGATAATAACTGACGACCCCATGAACTTCAGCACGGGAAATATTGAAGCCATCCGCCATAATATCTAAAGTTTCTTTCGGAATATATCCGAAAGAATGCTGAATAGCGTGAAGACATTCAAGCAATCCCCCTTCAATATCTTTGAAACGGCTAACAACTATTTTTGCTTTTTCCAAATCAACCATTGAAATATCCTATTTTAAAATGTCGGCATGGTGCTGAATATGGTCTTCCATAAAAGTGGATATGAAAAAATATCCGTGATCATAGCCTTCATGACGTCGTAATTTGAGTTTCTGACCTACAGTAGAACACGCTTCCTCAAACAATTCCGGCATAAGTTGGCTTTCTAAAAATGGATCGCTTAGCCCTTGATCTACAAGAATTTCTGGCTCGTTCTTAGCATCCCCACCACCGTTAATCAACAAACATGCGTCAAAGTTGGCCCAAACATCGCGGCTTTGTCCCAAATAGTTGCCAAGAGCTTTATGACCCCACGGACAATTGCTTGGACTAACTATTGGTGCGAAGGCCGAAACCGATTTATATTTATCCTTATTTTTAAGAAATATTGTCAAGGCACCATGACCACCCATTGAGTGACCGAAAATTCCTTGAAAGTTTCTGTTTACGGGAAAGTTATCCGTTACCAATTTGTATAATTCTTCTGTAATATAACTATACATATTGTAATTTTTATCCCATGGCTCTTCAGTTGCGTCTACGTAAAACCCGGCACCTTTGGCAAAATCCCATCCATCTTCGTCTGGAACATGATCCCCACGCGGCGACGTATCGGGTGCCACTAATATTATTCCGAGTTCAGCAGCCTTTTTATAAGCACCCCCTTTGGTTGTAAAGTTGTCTTCTGTACAAGTAAGTCCTGCCAGGTAATAGAGAGCCGGGCAATCTTGTTGCTCCGTCTGGGGCGGCAAGAACACCGTGAAGTTCATATCACACCTGACGGTTTCTGACTGATGAGTATAATAAGAGACAACGCCACCATGGCATTTATGTTGTGATTTTAACTCCATAATTAGTAAACAACCACGCTGCGAATAGACTTGCCTTCATGCATTAAATCAAAAGCATTGTTTATTTCGTTAAGAGGCATGGTATGCGTAATTAGATCATCTATGTTAATTTTTCCGTCCATGTACCAGTCCACAATTCTGGGAACGTCGGTCCTTCCACGCGCCCCGCCAAATGCCGAGCCACGCCAAACACGCCCGGTCACTAACTGAAACGGTCTTGTCGAAATTTCCTGTCCTGCACCGGCGACGCCTATGATAATACTTTCGCCCCACCCTTTATGGCAACATTCAAGGGCCTGACGCATTGTATTTACATTACCAATACATTCAAAGCTATAATCTGCACCGCCATTAGTTAAATCTAATATGGCTTCCATCACATCACTCTCTTTTGGATTAATAAAGTCCGTCATACCAAACTTTTTAGCAATCTCAAGTCGGGCCGGATTAATATCAACACCAATAATCTTATTTGCGCCAACCATTCTGGCACCCTGAATAACGTTAAGGCCAATGCCTCCGAGACCAAACACTACCACATTTGAACCTGGCTCGACCTTTGCATCAAAAGCCACGGCACCAACACCGGTGGTTACACCGCAACCAATATAACAAATCTTATCAAATGGAGCGTCTTTGCGTACTTTCGCCAATGCTATTTCAGGAAGAACAGTATGATTTGAAAAAGTAGAGCACCCCATATAGTGAAGGATAGGTTCGCCGTCCAATTTAAATCGGCTTGTTCCATCAGGCATCAGACCTGCACCCTGTGTTTCACGAATTTTTTGACAAAGGTTGGTTTTTGGATGAAGACAATAATCACACTCCCGACATTCCGGCGTATAAAGCGGTATTACATGGTCCCCGACCTCGACTGACGTCACGCCTTCACCAATTTCAAGCACAATACCGGCCCCCTCGTGCCCCAAGATAGCAGGAAACGCGCCTTCCGGGTCATCCCCCGATAAGGTGAAGGCATCAGTATGGCATACTCCCGTCGCTTTTAATTCAACAAGAACTTCACCGGCCCTTGGCCCTTCCAATGTGACAGTTTCAATACTAAGTGGTTTTCCTGCCTGAAAGGCTACGGCCGCTTTTGTTTCCATTTTTCTAATCCTCTTATTTATTTTTAATATTCAAATTATACCCATTTAGGAAAAAAATATACTACCATTCTTGTGATAAGTGCGTTTGATGCCAGATATAATAATACTTTATAATATGCTCCCTTATATATTGTACATACGTACAATATATTTCAAGATTAACTCAAAAATTCTTTAGTTTTTTTAATCGCTTCTGCCAGACCTATTCTTTCAATAGGGACATCATCAGGTAACCCGCTTAAAAGCCTTGTTGGCGACGCTCCGTCAAGCATAACAAACACACCTTTATCGGTTTCTTTTCTTATAAGACGGCCGAATGCCTGTTTCAGGCGCAGACGAGTGATAAGATCATCGTATGTTTGCTTTCCAAAATGATCCCGCCTTGCTTTATGCAAAATAGTTGGCCGCGGCCAAGGTACCTTGTCAAAAACACAAAGCCTGAGCGAGTTGCCCGGCACATCTACACCATCGCGAACTGCATCAGTGCCAAGCAGGCAGCTATTCTCTACATTTCTGAATATATCAACAAGAGTAGACACGTTGATCGGATCAATATGCTGCCCGTAAAGAGGAATATATGCCTCTTCCATGGCCTCGATTATTCGAGAATAAACTCCCCTTAATCGGCTTATTGCGGTAAAAAGTCCCAAAGCGCCGCCGCCTGCCGCTATAAAAAGCTCTCGATATGCCGCCGCCAATTGATCCATAGAGCGATTATTAAGATCGTTGACAATAAAGATGCGACTTTGCTCGCCATAATTAAACGGCGACATAAGGCTATGCTTCAAGGGAGGGCTTATAAAGTGCGCCGCCCCTGTTCTAATCTCAGCGCTATTCCATTCTATATCGGGGTTACTGTTGTCGCTAAGGCGGTCACGAAGAGTAGCTGATGTGATAAGGGCACCGTGGGATGGTTTTAAAACGATATTGGAAAAAGGTAAACTTGGGTCAATCCAATGACGATACATTCCCACATCACTTTCGCGACCTTGAATTCTGCTTAATTCAAACCAATCAACAAAACTATCATTTGTCGGCAGATCATCAATGAAGCCCGCAAGCATGGGACACCAGCCTTCTGATATAATTTCGCAGCGCCTTGTGATGCTTCTTGAAACTGCATCAAGACGATTTCTCGTCGCACTATCCAGCTCATCTGCTTCTATATCCAATTTCTTCGACAGCAGTGCCGATAATCTTTTGAGAGGTGCTATTAATTCATCAAGCGCGCTCTTTAACTCCTTTGCGGCATCGATCAAACCATCTACAGGATTTCCAGCCTGGGTTTCTATAGAATGAAACTCGCCTTGTCCTTGCTGTCTTGCAAAAATTTGCGCCCTTACAAAAGTCAGGAACTTTTCCGCCGGACCAAACGGCCCATTATCAATCAATCTACCATGCCAGCCATCGGCGGGTAAACACGCGGCAGCCAGATATACTTTATTTAAATACTGCCCTGCTTCCTCCTCATCGACGATAAGATCATGAAGCCGTCCTCTAAGGCCTTTACCACGCCTGTTCTGCACTTCTGCACCGCGAATCCATCGTCTTAGCTCAAGTCCTTCCTGTCCTGTCAGATGCGCAGAAAAAACGCTGTCAGCGGCGTCAAATAAATGATGGCCTTCATCAAACACATATCTCGTCGGCAAATCCGTTTCTCCATGCCGTGCAGCACTTTGCACCATAACCAGAGCATGGTTGGCTATAACGAGATTAGCATTTTTCGCTTTGCGCTGCGCCTTTTCGATAAAACACTTCTTATAATGGCTGCACGCTGAATATACACATTCGCCGCGCCGATCGGTTAGCTGCGATAATCGTCCAACACCAAAAGTTTCCCCAAGCCACGAAGGAAAGTCACCTCCGATCATATCACCGTCTCTACTATAGCGCGCCCATCTATTTACCAACCCTAATAGTATCTTGCCTTGAACTTGTGATGCTGTTGCGGCGATCTCCTGCAAATTAAGAAGACAAAGATAATTTTCGCGCCCTTTTCTAACGACAACTTTTTGCTTTTTAACTTTTGGATCGGGATAAAGGCGATCAAGTTCCTGGTCCAACTGTTTTTGAAGATTTTTAGTATAGGTTGATAGCCAAACAGTTCCACCGTTCTTTTCCGCCCATAAACTGGAAGGTGCTATGTAACCAAGCGTTTTCCCGATACCCGTTCCCGCCTCTGAAAGCACCAAGACTGGCTCGCCTTCTTCATTCGGCATATCAAAAACACGTGCTACATATCCCGCATATTCTATTTGACCGTGCCGTTTCTCCGCTTGATCCCCTAACAAAGCAGACAATCTATCAATAGATTCGCTGTGCGATATTTTATTCTGGCCGGGGGGCGGCGGTGGTGCCTTTTCTTCCCATTCAGAAAGATGATTCCAAACCTGGTATGATGCTTGTTTCTCTACAGTACCCATCGCCCCTAAGAGCAACGGCCCCCAACACCATCCTGCCGCAGCCATATTATATGCGGTTGCTTTAATCCCATCTGAATACGGATAATCTACGCTTGTTAGTTCCCCGAACAGTGTTTGCACACTTTTAAGTAATATAGCCGCTTCATCCTCGTGGGTTTCTCCCATAGGCGGCATGGCGAGGGCATGGCTCAGGCCCAGGGGCAACGGTAGACAAAACTCTGCAGGACGAATAAAGGCAAACAGTTCCAGAACATCAAAACATTTTGCGAGTGAAGCTCCCAACCGTCTGGACGCAACAGGGACATTACAAACCAGAAAATCATGATCCTTCACAATATTACGCAGTTCACTATGTTGATAAACCTCAACCTCACCATCCGGCGTCATAATAACGCCACCAAGCGGCCCAACAACAAGTGCCGGAAGCACAGATAGTGCTTCAGTTGGGTCAGGAAATTGTAATAATGAGTTATTCATTAGACCATATCGTTCTTCATAATTCAAACGACTATAGACAGGCTATTTTGTAACGAAAAGAAAAATAAGGTTATAATCTTCATAAACTGTTCAATGAGCGGTTGACGTATCTTAACTTTACCCCTATGAACCCTTGCATTAAGCTATTTTTTATCAAGCTTGCCTATATTTATTGAAAGCAGAAATTATGTCTTCGTTATTGGAAAATATTGAATATGCGCGCCAAAGCAATGCTTGGCCATTTCAAGAAGCGGAAAAACTGATCAAGCGCCTGGAAAAATGCGGCAATGAAAAAGATTATGTTTTGTTTGAAACCGGTTATGGGCCGTCTGGGTTACCTCACATCGGAACTTTCGGTGAAGTGGCCAGAACGACGATGGTCCGCAATGCCTATGAACTTCTGACAGGACAAAAAACAAAATTGATCTGTTTCTCCGACGATATGGATGGCTTTCGTAAAGTACCGGACAACCTGCCCAACCAGAAAATGCTCGGCGATTATTTGGGATTGCCGTTGACGAAAGTTCCTGATCCTTTCGGCACTCACGAAAGTTTCGCACACCATAATAACTCACGCCTTATTAATTTTTTGGACGGTTTTGGATTTGACTATGAATTTATAAGTGCAACAGATGCTTATAAAAACGGGTCTATGGATGAAACATTAATTAAAATGCTGCACGCTTATGATAATATCATGAATGTTATTTTGCCGACTTTGGGCGAAGAACGACGAAAAACCTACAGCCCATTTTTGCCGATCTGCCCGCGAACTGGCCAAGTATTACAAGTTCCAATCATTGATCGGAATCTTGAAAAAGGCACAGTGACCTATATTGATCGAGACATCAAAGAAGAGACCGAGGTCCCTGTTACTGGCGGCAGCTGTAAAATGCAATGGAAAGCAGATTGGGCCATGCGCTGGGTAGGGTTGGGTGTAGATTACGAAATGGCGGGGAAAGATTTAAGCGAAAGTGTAAAGCTTTCTTCCGCTATAACTCGAATTTTGAGAAATACACCGCCAGAGGGCTTGAGCTACGAACTTTTCCTGGATGAAAATGGTTCAAAAATTTCCAAATCTAAAGGAAATGGAATTTCCATGGAAGAATGGTTGAAATATGGCACACAAGAAAGTTTGTCACTTTATATGTACCAATCTCCCCGCAAAGCTAAAAAACTTTATTTCGATGTTATTCCTAAAACTGTTGATGAATACCTTAATCACCTGAGTAAATATCCATCCCTTGAAGGGAAACAAAAATATGCGAGTCCTATTTGGCATATCCACGGTGATAACCCGCTAATAGAAGATGTTCCTGTCACTTTTGCGTTACTTCTAAACCTGGTGAGTGCCAGCAATGCGGAAAACAAGGAAACATTATGGGGTTTTATAAGTGAATATTCAGATGGCGCTACCCCCGATCAGTTTCCAGTTCTTGATCAATTGGCCGGTTATGCGCTAGTTTATTACAATAACTTTATTAAGCCCAATAAAAATTATCGTGTCCCTAATGAAGATGAAAGCAAAGCTCTAAGAGCCCTGCGAAAAGAAATAGACGCCATACCAGAAGATTCAGATGCCGGAGAGTTTCAAAGGGTGGTATTTTCGGTCGGTAAAGAACAACATTACGATAATCTTCGGGAATGGTTCGCTGCCCTTTATGAAATATTGCTTGGTCAGAAAGAAGGCCCCCGTATGGGGTCTTTCATTGCTTTATACGGAAAAACGAAATTTATAGACCTTATTAATCGAACCCTGGAAAGAAGTTAAAGATATCTAATTGATGTAATTCCGAGATAATCCCCCTATATAATTGAATCAATTAGCCAAAATCGTAAAAAAAATACGACCCATTAATGTTACATTAATTTTAATTATGTAAATTGCGGGTCATGAATGATGTAGAGAGTAAAATAGTTCGCTTTAAAAAATTAGACAATCAAAGAAATACTTTGAGGAAGAAATGTATAAAATAAACTATAGGAATTTTTGGAAAAGAGCCTTCGATTGTATCGGCGCTCTTTTAATTCTATCAATTCTATTCCCTCTACTCCTTCTAACAATGCTGCTCATAAAATTAAAAATGGGCAGCCCAATTTTCTTTACGCAGGATAGACTAGGTTATAACGGCGAAACCTTCAAAATTTGGAAATTTCGCAGTATGACAAATTGCCTAGATGAAACTGGCAATCTGCGTGCTGATGAATATCGTCTTACGCGCTTCGGAAAACTTCTTCGCGATTGGAGCATTGATGAATTACCACAATTGTGGAATGTCATAATAGGCGATATGAGCCTTATCGGCCCGCGCCCCTTCATTGCTGAATATGCATCAAGATATACTACGGAGCAAATGCGTCGGCACGAAGTTCGCCCTGGCATAAGTGGTTGGGCACAGATCACAGGCCGTAATTCCATAAATTGGAACCAAAAATTTCTGCTCGACGTGTGGTATGTTGATCACTGCAATCTTTTCCTAGATTTAAAAATATTATTCTCGACGATACCTCTGGTTCTAATGCGAGCAGGTATTACCGCCGAGGATCATGCCACAATGCCCAAATGGAATGGTAGCGATACGCGGGACAGCAAGTCACTTTCAGAATAGTCCTTCGCCCAGCATCCCCTTAATCCATAATTTTCTTGCTGCGTAATTTTTTTAGACTGCCCTTATGTTTTTTCCCCACTATTCTGCGGGTTTTTGACGCAAAAGAAGGTTTGGTTTTCTTTCGACTTTTAGGAACATACATCGACTGTTTCAAAAGTTCGACTAATCTTTCAATTGCGATCTCCTTGTTTCTAACCTGAGACCGAGTTCCATTTGAAGTGATAATAATCACCCCTTCTTTGGTCATCTTTTGACCGGACAGTTTTTCAAGTCGCCTGTACATGTCATCTTGTATTTTAGGACTGCTCTTAGCATCAAATCGAATTTGTACTGCACTCTCGACCTTGTTGACATGTTGGCCGCCAGGCCCGGGAGAACGAATAAAACGAACGTGAATCTCGTCTTCATTAATAGAAATTTTTTCTGATATTTTTATCATCTTGCAAAACTCTGGAAAAACTGTGTCTCATTACATATTTTTTATTCGTATAACGCCTCCTTAATGATTATGATAAATCAATATTTAACTTCTGGAGACAGTCATGAAGGCTCGTTTAACATCAATATTCTTTATATTTTTTTTATTGACCATCCAATCTTTCGCAGATGATACGCCAAAGATTGAATATGAGCAATATACCCTCAGCAACGGCCTAAGAGTTATTGTTCATGAGGATCACAAAGCACCAATTGTCGCGGTAAACGTTTGGTATCATGTTGGATCGAAGGACGAG
The DNA here is from genome assembly GCA_021774795.1 of Emcibacteraceae bacterium. Taxonomy (GTDB): domain Bacteria; phylum Pseudomonadota; class Alphaproteobacteria; order Sphingomonadales; family Emcibacteraceae; genus Pseudemcibacter. The sequence continues at coordinate 112,750 of JAJFIR010000051.1, forward strand.
CCACAAGGTAAAAGTGGTTTTGCGCATCTATTTGAACATTTAATGTTTAACGGGAGTGAGAATTATGATGACGACTTTTTTAAACCATTACAAGAAATCGGAGCTAGCCGAATAAATGGAACAACGTCACGAGACCGCACCAACTATTATCAGACTGTCCCCGTTGGAGGGTTAGACCGAATTCTGTGGATGGAATCCGACCGTATGGGACATCTTTTAGGGGCGTTAGCGCAAGAAAAACTCGACGAGCAGCGCGATGTTGTTAAAAATGAAAAACGTGAAGGCGAGAACCGGCCCGGCGGAAAATTATTTTATAAGATATATGAAGGTGTCTATCCTTACGATCATCCTTATCATCACTCCACCATCGGTTCGATGGATGATTTGGATAATGCGTCCCTAGACGATGTCAAAGCTTGGTTCACTGAATATTACGGACCCAATAACGCTGTCCTAGTATTAAGCGGGGATATTGATGTTGAAACATCAAAGGCATTTATGGAAAAATATTTTGCTGATATTCCCGCGAGTCCACCTATGAGCCACAAAACATCGTGGGTGCCGGTACGCGAAACCAACAGTTTTGAAATAATGGAAGATCATGTTCCGCAAACCTATGTGACGTGGTCTTGGGCAGTACCGGGGCGCACTTCAAAAGAATATGCACAGCTTGAGGTGGCCGCAGATATTTTCGGTGGCGGTCGAAATTCACGTCTTTATAAAAACCTGGTTCATGAACAAGAACGAATTAACAGTGGTTCCGCCTATTTAATACCCGGCGAACTATCCAGCATATTCTTTATATCTGCTGAGTTAAAATATGGAGAAGATCCGGATGAAATGAGCCGTATAATTGAAGCTATGTGGAACGAATTCCTGAGCAAAGGTCCTAGTAAAAAGGAATTAGAGCGGGTTAAAGCGACCATCGAAAATAGCATGATCAGGGCCATGGAAAGCATATCAAGTAAAGGCCAAGTGCTGGCTAGTGGTGCCATTTACGCTAGTGATCCCGGGTTTATACATAAAAAACAGGCCTGGCAAAATGCTGTAACCGCAAAGGAAATAAAAGCAGTTACCGAAAAGTGGCTCACCAAAGGATATTACAAGCTCAACATGGTGCCATACGGGTCGTATAAAACGGAGGACACGTCGACCGATCGCAGCAAAATGCCAAACCTAACGGAGGAAGCAAATATTAAACTGCCGCCCTTGCAGCATTCTACCCTAGATAACGGTATAGAAGTGACGCTCGCTGAGCGCCATAGCGTGCCAATAGTTAATTTGGCTATTCGTTTCGACGCCGGTCGTGTTACAGATCATTCACTAAAAGACGGTATTGCTTCTTTCACTTTCGGCAATATGAACGAAGGGACGAAATCGTTGCCATCCCTTGAGTATGACGACAAAAAAACCATGTTGGGAGCGAATATTGGTTTTGGTAATGGCCTGGATAGTTCCAACATTAGCCTTTCCGCCCTTAAGAAAAACCTAAGTGAATCAATTAATCTTTGGGCCGATGTCGTTCAGAACCCTGCCTTTAACCCCCAGGATATAGAACGAGATAGATCACTTACGCTTGCTTCGCTTGAAAATGCCAAAATGAGCCCGAATAGTATCGCAAGTAATCTGCTTTTCACCATGCTTTATGGACCCGATCACGTATATAGCGGCAAAACCATTGCGCAGAAAGAACAGGCCGTCAAAAGTATTAAGCGCCAGGATCTTATCGATTTTCACGAATTGTGGATCAGGCCTGATAATGCCAAGATATATGTGGTCGGCGATACAACAATAGATGAAATTACCGCTGAATTAAATAAAGCTTACGGCAAGTGGAAAAAACCGGCGCGTGCCAAGGGTGTTAAGAACCTCACTGATGCAACGTTCGCAGAAGCATCACGCATTATCTTAGTTGATCGACCAGAAGCCATGCAATCTATCATCATAGCGGCGCATCTTGTTTCACCGTCAACTGATGATAATGCTTTTGACATCAACGCGATGAACAACATCTTAGGAGGTGAATTTACGTCCCGCATAAACATGAACTTGCGCGAAGATAAAGGATGGTCATATGGGGCCGGGAGTTCCATCGGGCAAGCCATCAGGCAAAGATCTTTTAGAATTAGCACATCGGTTCAGACCGACAAAACATCAGCATCAATGCAAGAAATCATTAATGAAATTAAAGCATATCAATCGGATCGTCCGCCAAGCGATGAAGAAATGAACCTCATGATCAAAGGAAAGACATTACCGCTTCCGGGGCGTTTTGCAACCAACCGAGCCCTAATTGGGTATATCATGACCAACGAACATTATGATCGTCCTTATAACTATGCGGAAACTCTTGCCGATAAATATGCCTCGTTAACACCCGAACTATTGCAGATAACAGCAAAAGAAAACCTTCGCCCGGACGCTATGACATGGGTTATAGTTGGTGATCTGGATAAAATTGAGCAAAATATTAGAGATTTAAACCTAGGTACCGTAGAAGTGTGGGATGCCAATGGCAAAATAATTCGATAGATAGGGAACTCAAATGAGAGTAATGCTTAAAATAAATATAATCCTCTTTCTTATACTGTTTTCAGTGTCCTCAATCGCACAGGACACGGAAGAAATAGACAAAGAAATGAAGCAAGCCCTGGAAAGTCTCGTAGAAAGTCCGCTCCCCGGCATCTCCGTTGCTGTCGCTAACAATAATGGATTGATTTGGTCGGGTACCGCCGGGTTCTCAAATATTGAAGAAAATAAAAATGTCTCACAAACCCATTTATTTGGGATTGGCCGCATTAGTAATCAGTTTGTCGGTGTTGTTATTTTGCAGATGGCCGCAGAAAACCTGGTTGATTTAGACGCGACACCAAAGTCAATATTGGGTGATATGGTAAGTGATATTGACAATGCCGATACTGCCACACTGTACCAGTTATTAAATCATACCAGTGGCATTTATTCGTGGACCGATGACATTGGCTGGGCGAGGCGGGGGCGAGGCGTTCAAATGAACCCAAGATATCGCTGGGCAAAAGAAGAACCCTTAAAATATATTACCAGACAACGACATTCGGCAATTCATTCCCCCGGGCATGCCTATACATATTCTAGCAGCAACTACACCATACTGGGGTTGATAGTCGAAAAGATCACCGGCGGCCTGATAGAAGATCAGGTTAGAACACGTATCTTGGAGCCGCTCAAATTGGGTGACACTTATTATGATACATACGAAGTCACGCCTTATGGTCAACTAATCGGCAGCTATCACTTGGCCACCGATCAGTTCATTTCAAAAATCGGCATTAATGCAAAATTTGAATTTGGGATTGATCGTTTAATAGATACTTCCGGTGCAAGCCTATCTGCGGAAGGTGTTGCAAACGGCATCGTTACAACGCCTCGTGATCTAGCGTTGTTTGCTATTGCACTGCGAAACGGACAACTGATCAAGAAAAGTGATTTAACACTCCTATCCACACCCGATCAAGACGGCACTTTAGACGTCCACAGCGAAATTCTTGGCTATACGGCTGACATGCAGTGGCTTGAAAATAACGAACTTGTTATCACATCATTCGTGAATATGGGCACTGTAAGTACAGGCCCTTCCGAAACTGCCGATCATTTAAATTCCTATTTGGAAAAGATACTTATTCCTATTGCCAAGAAATATGCTAAGTAACCGTTCAAGTTTAGTTTACAAGGAAATTTCAGATGGCCGCTTGCCAAAAACTCACCATTACCAAGCCCGATGACTGGCACTTACATCTGCGCGACTACCAATTCTTAGCCTCCGTTTTACCTGACACTGCAAAACGTTTTGCCCGCGCCATTATTATGCCTAACTTAAAGGACCCCGTGACAACGACCCAGTTGGCCGGTGAATATAGAGAGAGAATTATATCAGCGTTACCATCAGAACTTCAAAAATCATTTGATCCTTTAATGACTTTATATTTGACCAATAGAACAAAGGCCTCCGAAATAGTCAAAGCCGCGGAAAGCGGTTTCGTCCATGCTGTAAAATGGTATCCAGCCGGTGCAACCACTAATTCCGAGAAAGGTGTGAGCGACATTGTCGCCTGCTATGACGTTCTTGAAGCCATGCAACAAACGGAGGTGCCTTTACTCGTGCATGGAGAAGTTACCGACCCAAATGTCGATATTTTTGACAGAGAAAAAATATTTATTGATCAGTTTCTGACAAATATCATAAAGAATTTTCCAGATCTAAAAGTAGTCTTTGAACATATCACGACCGAGCAAGCGGTTTCCCTGGTTGAAAGCACCTCAAGCAATGTGGGGGCCACAATAACCGCTCACCACATGTTGATGAACCGTAACGCTTTGTTCCAAAATGGTATCCGTCCCCATCATTATTGCCTTCCTGTTCTCAAGAGGGAAATTCATAGAAAAGCACTCATAAAAGCCGCAACAAGCGGAAATAAAAAGTTCTTTCTTGGTACTGATAGTGCCCCACACACTCAACTTACAAAAGAAAATGCCTGCGGTTGTGCCGGTATCTATACAGCTCACGGCGGTATAGAATTTTACGCGGAAATTTTTGATAAAGCAGGAGTCCTTGATAAGCTTGAAGCTTTTTCCAGCTTCCACGGCCCTGATTTTTACGGCCTTAGACGCAATAAAGATAAAATTACCCTTTCAAGAAGGCGTCATAAAATAGCAGACGCGTTCCCCTTTGGTGACGAAACTTGTATTCCGTTTAGGGCTGGCGAAAACCTTGAATGGTCTATCGATTAGAAAAATTGATCAACCACTTTATGCACGGTATCACGAGTACTAAATTCACCGCCCGAATCCCGGTTTGTTAAAATCACCACAGTAAATTGCTCACCAGGAATTCTATATAAAATATTTCTAAAGCCGATCGAACTACCCGTATGGTAGCGAATATCATGCCCTTTATATTGTTCAATGCGCCAGCCATATCCATAATCCATAAAAGTGCCGTCATTTGTTTTATGATTGGCAAAAGCCATTTCCGTATATTGATTGCCGAGCAGCACATCCGAATAAAGCGACTGATCCCATTTATAAAGATCCTCTAAATTGGAATAAATGCCACCGTCACCGAGCACTGCACTATATTTACTTTGATCCGTTAGTATAACACCTGCATCTTCAATGGTATAACCATAAGCACGATTACTTACGTCATTGATCCCATTCTCGAAAGCAATACTATCGTCCATGGTCAGAGGTGAAAAAATATTATCCCGCAAGTACGTTCGAAATGGTTGTCCGGTAACTTTTTCAAGAATTTGCGTTAAAAGTGCATAGCCCGTGTTGCTATACTGATGCTTTTCTCCAACGGCAAAATAAACTTCATCAATGCCCATCATCATTTCCAGAACATCTTTATCTTTAACTTGGGCCGTTTGTTCCTCTGGAACCATATTTTCATAATCCCAAACCCCCGAAGTATGCTGCAAAAGATGCTTGATCGTAATCGTTTTTCCATAATTTGGGAATTCTGGAAAAACATCTTTGATAGACGTTGCAAGCGTCAACTGACCTCTTTCTATTAGCCGCAAAATACTCATCGCCGTAAACTGCTTGGTCACAGATGCCAGTCGGAAATTGGTTTTTGATGTCACGGCCAAATTTTTTTCGAAATCGGCGATACCGTAACCTTTTTGTAATATAACGGTACCATTGTGAACAATCAGTACCGCCGCACCCGGTAATTTTGGTGAATCATAGTCAGCAAATATCCGATCAATCTTCAGAGTTTTTTCCCGCATATTAGCTTCCTCACTCTTTTCTGAACTGCATGACACTAATAAGATCATGCAAAAAACAAAACTTGCCTTTTTCATCCTCAATCTCTCTTATTCAGTAAGATACCCGCTGTAACAATATTCGGCTGGTCCAGACATAATAGCCAATATATTATCCTTATAAGTAATTTTTAATGTGCCACCGGGCATTTGCACATAAGCAAAATTCGAATGTATATACCCCCGCGCCCGTGCTGCGGCAACTGCTGCACAAGCACCACTACCACAAGCCATTGTGAGCATTCCCGGTCGTTCCCAGACCTGCGCTTTTATGTGTGTATCATTTATTATTTCTGCAACACCGACATTTGCTGACTGCGGTAACAAGTCATTCTTCTGAATTTCGGGACCAACTTGAGCAAGATCAATGGCGTCAAAATCATCAACAAAATATACCAAATGCGGATTACCAACATTTACCGCGACCGCATCTTTGATCAACCCACTTTCGATATCAATATGAAGCGTGTCACTATTCTCTGATAGCGGAATTTTATCCCATTCGAAGCTGATCCGGCCCATTTCAACGCTAATATTATCGCCGTCTTTTTCACAGTTCAGAACCTGATAATTAATTTCCAATCCCAGTTTATCCAAGCCGGATTCTTCAAAAAGCATTTTCGCGACACAGCGCGTTGCGTTGCCACATGCTTCAGCTTCTGTCCCGTCCGGATTATAAATGCGCACGCGTGCGTAAGCATTTAAGCCATGATCTGTAACGGGTTCAAGTACCATAATTTGCTCGGCGCCGGGACCGGTGCCAATATCACAAATCGAAATAATTTCGGCCGATGAAGGCCTAAATAGCTCGCGACGGCCATCGACTATTACGAAATGATTCATCGATCCCTGCATCTTGACGAAGGGACGGCCTTTGGGTGCTATATCAAACCAGTCATTCATCTCATCACCAAATTAAGAATTAAACAGTGCCGCGATCGAATCGGTAACATAATCTACGTTATCTTCAGTCAAGCCCGCAATATTCACTCGACCATTAGCCATAAAATAAATACTATAATCCTTGATGAGCGTTTGAATCTGATCAGCGGATAACGTTAAAAATGAAAACATACCATTTTGTTCAGCTATATAGCCAAAACCACTATTGGGTGCTTTTTCTGCCATTTTCTTCACGAACAAATTACGCATCTCCTTAACGCGGCTACGCATTTCATCGACTTCCCGCATCCATTGATTTCGCAACGCATCGTCCGATAATATATGGGCCACAACGGCTGCCCCGTGATCCGGCGGCATAGAATATATGCTACGCACTACTTTCAACATATGCGACGCATTAATCTTGTTTAATTCTGCTGTCGAGGAAACCAATGTGATGGCGCCCACCCGGTCGCGGTACATGGCAAAGTTCTTTGAACAGGAACTCGCGATTAATACTTCGGGTAGCTTCTCGCTCATTAACCGTATGGCATAGCTATCTTCTATAATCCCCTCAGAAAATCCCTGATATGCGATATCCAGGAACGGAACCAAGTCTCGCTTACTCATAAAGTTTGTCAGCTCATTCCACTGCTCTCTCGTCAGATCAGCCCCGGATGCGTTATGACAACAACCATGCAGAATAATCACATCCCCGGCCTGTGCAGTATTTAAATCCTCCATCATTTCTGAATAAAGAAATTCACCTTTTTTAATATCATAATATCTATAAGCTTCTGTCTGCAAACCGGACGAGCTCATTATACCATAATGGTTGGGCCATGTCGGGTCGGAAATCCAAACTTTTGTATCCGGTTTACATATTTTTAAGAAATCTGCACCAATGCGAATGCCACCTGTTCCGCCGGGAGCCTGAATTGTCGTCACGCGCCCTTGCAATATCACCGGGTGATCATCGCCCAGCAACAATTTCTGTACACAGTCATTATATTCGACGTTTCCTGATGGCGACAAATAAGTCTTGGTTTTCTGCGAATTAACGAGATGCTGCTCCGCCTTTTTTACACTGTCTAAAATTACAGTATCACCATTTGCATCTTTATATACACCAACGCCCAAATCTACTTTATTGGGATCGATACAGGCACTATACATTTTCGTAACAAGCAAAATCGGGTCATCACCTACTTCGGATAAACCATCAAATATCATCTTTTAATCCTTTGTATTTTTATTTTTCAGAAATGGCCAGATTGACACCCAGTCCCATCAATGTTGTTCCGGACACCCATCTCATAAATTTTTGTGGCCTTTCTGATTTCTTCAAACCGCTTATAACAGCAGAAGTCAGGAAAATCACACTAATATCTACCAGAGAAAATAAAACATTGTTGATCGTACCCAGAATTATAAACTGAACCCATAATGGATATGCGGCAGACGGGTCAACGAATTGTGGCAGGAAGGCAATATAAAAGATTATCACTTTTGGATTTAAAATTTCCACCATCATACTGTCGAAGAAAACCTTTTTACGCAGTGTGCTTTTTACATGGGGCAGTTCGCTCGCATCCAATTTACCCTTGATTATGCCGATACCAAGCCACACAAGATAAATCGCACCACAAATTTTCAAAGCCGTATAAGCCAGCGGGGCATGCACGAAAATCGCTGAAAGTCCCGCTGCTGCGGCGACAATATGAACCAACCCGCCGACATGGATGCCAACCGCTGCAAATGCGCCGCCGCGTTTACCCTTAGCCATGGTTTGAGCCGCTGTATATAAAATAGCCGGCCCAGGAATGACAGCAAAAATAATGGCCGCAATAAAAAACGGAATGAGTTGCTCAATAGCCGGCATAATATTATTCCTCTATCTGTAATGGTTATAAAACAATGGTTTATTCTAATCCTATTGTTTCAAACTATCAACATAGATAGTGGTTACAAAAAATCAAAAAAACCTATTGACCTTGACCCAGGGGCAGGCATTAAAACACATAAAACATTGAGGTAAAAATGGAAACTTATTCAATCGGTGAACTGGCAAAGTTAACGGATGTTACGGTTAAAACGATTCGTCATTATGAGAAAATGAAACTTCTCTTTCCTGCTTATGACCCGGACAATGGTTACCGGAGATACGGGAAGGAAGACGTTATTCGACTGGAAATGATCCTCGCGCTTAAATTATTGGGATTTGAATTATCGGAAATTGCGAAGTTCCTCACTCACGGTTTTTCCATTGACAGTATAAATTTAAGTAACCAAAAGTCAGCCCTCATTAAAAAAATCACGGAGATGAAAAAGGTTATTTCATTAATCGATCTAATCTCGGACCATAAAAATATTCGAAATGTAGATTTAGTAGATATTGTAAATTTAATTAAGGAGTTGCAAATGCAGGAAAGAAACATTGACTGGTATCTTGAGCAGTCAGAGGAAGATATGCGCAAACTGGGTACGGGATACCCAGCCAATAAAAAAGAAGAAAAGGAACTTAGAGAAATTTGGGATTCTTTATTATCCCGCGCAGAAACCTTAACCACAGATTTCCATCAACGCCGTTTCGAAGAACTTGCCGAGGAATGGCTGATAGTGCTTTATAAGTGCATTGGGGACAATCCAGTGGCAATAAACGGATTAATTAGTTCTTATTCGCTGATGGGTGAATGGCCAAAAGACAGGCAACTTTTTAATCCCATGCTTGGCGAATTCATTGGGCCAAAGTTGCACGAATACCACCGCACATATATCGGTAAAACGAAATAAACCGCAGCATATTAATATGCTGCGGTAATATGCCGTAAATTATTCAGCCGGTTGCTCAACACCACTTGTTTCGGCTACTTTAATAAAACGGCTTGTAATTACGCCTGCTGTCATCGAGCCATTAACGTTAAGAGCCGTACGAGCCATGTCTATAAGTGGCTCGATAGAGATAAGTAAAGCCACGATCTCAACCGGCAATCCCATCGCCGGAAGAACAATAAGAGCAGCAAATGTTGCTCCGCCACCTACACCGGCAACGCCAAATGAACTAATGGTCACAATCATAACCAGCGTCGCTAGGAATTGAAAATCAATTGCAATGCCGACAGTGGGCGCAACCATTACTGCAAGCATCGTCGGGTATATTCCAGCACAACCATTTTGACCAATCGTCGCACCAAAAGAGGCCGCTATATTGGCAATGGATTTAGGCACCCCAAGCTTTTGTGTCTGCGCTTCAACATTTAATGGAATACACGCCGCAGAACTTCTGGAAGTAAATGCGAATGCGAGCACCGGAAAAACACCGCTAAAGAATTTCTTTGGGTTAAATCCAGTAAGACTGAGCAATCCACCATGAACCATGAACATAATTGCAATCGCCACATAAGACGCAATAATAAATTTCCCAAGATTTAGAATATCCGCCAGGCTTGAACTCGCCACCACTTTAGTCATTAATGCCATGACGCCGTATGGTGTAAAGGCCATAATCATCTTAACTAATCTCATGATAATTGCTTGCGCAACTTCAACAAAATGAAGAAACGATTTTTGATGTTCAGGGTTTTCTTTCATTGCCTGAAGTGCCGCCACACCAAACAAGATCGCAAATACCACGACAGAAATAATTGATAATGGCCTTGCACCCGCAAGATCCGCGAAAATATTTCTAGGAATAAATGAAACAATCATGGACGCAACACTCAAGTCAGAAACAGTCCCCATTCTTCCTTCAAGCACGCTCGCCCTCGCCAATTCACGTGCGCCGCCAACTAATCCTTCCGCTGTTAATCCGAATATATCCGTAACGCCGATGGCAACCAGTGAAGATATCATTGTAGTAAACACTAAAACCCCCACAACCATCCCCCCGATTTTACCGAGAGAGGCTACCTCATCAATGCGAACCACGGAAGCGATCATCGAAACCAATATCAAAGGCATTATGATCATATATAGAAGTCTTATATAGCCATTGGCCACAACATTGGTCCATTCAAGCGTCCCGGCAATCGTTTCACTACCTGTGCCATAAAGGACCTGTAAAGCAAATCCAAAAATGACCCCGACGATTAGACCCATGAATACTTTTCTGGATAGCTTCACATCTTTAGTACTAAATTTTGCGAGCATTAATATAAGACCCGCGAATACAACTAAATTTAATATTACAATTAATGACATTATATTGTTCCCTTGTACAAAAAGGCGTAGAATTTTCTACGCCACTTACCCCTTGATGCTAATATTATAACCCTATCTCTATATAAAAATTTATTCTAACCGATAGTGAAGTAATTAGTCAAATTAAAATATTGTTCTATTATTGCTATATATTTAGTCAATGTTTCCATTTATTCAATATAAATAGAATATTTTTTCTCGCTATCGATTAAATTAAAATAATAATCCTACCGATGGCACTTGGCAGGATCAAAATGGTCTAAATAGTCAAGAATCTCTGCAATTATTATAGTCATGTTATTATATGGTGAAACCTTTAGTACGATGCTTATATTGATTCTATACATTTACCAATGCGACTTCGTAGGCTATATTTGTATCAATCAACAATAGGAAAACAAGATGGAGGAATTAATGGGAAAATTGCTTGGCTTTATCACGTGCTTGTATTTGACACTTATAGTGAATGCAGCATGGGCACAGGATTATTCGAAATATAGCGAAGAAGCACTCAAGGAAATACTTGATGATATTGCGGTTGTCGAACATAAAGTCCTTGTACCTATGCGCGACGGTATCGGTCTATCAACTGACATATATCGACCTAAGGATGCGAGCGGCCCTGTTCCATCTATTTTTGTTCGAACGCCATATAATATGAATACATTAGGCGGCAATAGTTTACGCAACGCAGTAGAGGCCGTCAGCCGCGGCTACGCATATATTTTACAAAATGAACGTGGCCGTTATTTTTCAGAAGGTAAATTTGAAATTCTTGGCTATCCCCGTACTGACGGGTTTGACGCATTGGACTGGATTTCTTCACAAGGATGGTCAAATAATAAAGTCGGCACCCTCGGCTGTTCATCCACAGCAGAATGGCAACATGGTCTGGCTGCTCAGAACCATCCCGCGCACGCCGCTATGGTCCCACAGGCATCCGGTGCGGGCATCGGACGCGTTGGTGAATTTTGGGAACACGGAAACTGGTATACCGGAGGAGTTGAACGAATATTATTCTTCATCTGGCTTTATGGTGTTGATAACCCGCTGCGAGCTCAAATACCGGAAGGCTTATCGCCCGAAATCCGCGCACATATAAGCCAATATAATGACCTAAGCACGAAAAAGCCTGTGGTTGACTGGGAAAAACAAATTCAACATCTTCCGGTTCAAGACCTTCTGACAAACTTGGGCGAGCCAGCGGGTACATTTGAAGAATTTGTTAAACGAACCCCCGCGTCAAAAGGCTGGTTTGAAGGTGGTCTTTATCATGATAACGAACCATGGGGCGTTCCGGCTTTATGGTTTAATTCTTGGTATGATGTATCTATAGGCCCCAATATGGCTCTATTTAATCATGTCCGTGAAAATGGCATGGATGCAGAAACCCGGGAAAACCAATATGTGGTAATGGCTCCAAATCCTCATTGTCAGTTTAACAGCCTTGGGCCCGATATGGTCGTTGGGGAGCGCGATATGGGCGATACTACGTTCGACGTAAATGGTATGATTTATGCGTGGTTTGACAAGTGGTTAAAAGGTGACGAGGACGCGTTTGATCCTGAAACACCTCATGTGCAGTATTTCACAATGGGAACCAACAAATGGCAAGGCGACGAACAATGGCCGCCAAAAGCCGCCGAAGCGGTTCGCATGTATTTACATTCTGGGGGCAATGCCAACAGCCTTTATGGTGACGGCAAGCTCAGCATGGACGCACCGACAATGGAAGGATCGGACAGTTATGATTATGATCCGATGATCCCTGTCAAAACCATTGGTGGTGGCGATTGCTGCAACGGCGGACTGGTCATCGCGGGAGCACGTGATCAACGCTCTATAGAAGCACGACAGGACGTCCTGGTTTACACAAGTGATCCACTCAACGAGCCAATAGAGGTGTCGGGGTTTGTTGATGCTGTCATTCATGTATCATCGGATGCAAAAGACACGGACTTCGCCGTTAAGCTTGTTGATGTTGCACCGGACGGGACCGCATACATCATTGACGATACAATTTTCCGCGCTCGTTACCGGGAAGGGTACGATAAACAGGTACTGATGGAAGAGGGTGAGATTTATAAACTTGATTTTACGCCGATGACCACAAGCATCAATTTTCAAAAAGGTCACCGCATTAGAATAGAAGTCACGTCATCAAACTTTCCGAAGTTTGTACGTAATTTAAATACTGGCGGTAATAATTACGATGAAAAGGATGGCGTGGTTGCCCACAACACGGTCCATCTTTCGCCGGAACATCCTTCTTATATTGTGATGCCTGTTGTGAAATAAGCTGTTAGGCCCGTCAGAATTAATTCATGATGGGCCTAATTAATTTTCTCACATCAATATGTCATCGAGAAACTTGCCTGCTGGCCGTCATAATATATTTCTTAATCCAGCTTTTTCCATCATCAAATGAATAATAAACATGTTTGATGTACCCGTCTTTGGTGATGTCTCGATCAATGGCCTTGATATCAAATTCCTCTTTTCCGCTATAGCCGCCAGGAATAATAGTTGTCATTTCATTATTTGAAAAACTTGCCTCAAATTGATGCCAACGCTGGGCGTTCGCATTCAAAAACATTATCTGCCACTTTTTCTTATCGAAATTATAAGAACGAATATCTGTGGAGAAGAAACCATCGTCGGTCGTAAATATGGTTTGGAAACTGCGGCCATCTGAATGATAAAAACCGTGAACAAACGCTTGATTAGGCAGTTTTCGAAATTGTCCGTCGTCATCGCTCATTTGCATATCTATGACCCATTTCCCCCTCATATATTGAAATTGACTGAGTTCCATATGCTCGGGACTAGCCGCTCCGAAAGATTGCCCAATATCAGGCTCTGCGTGAACCGTCATCGAAAACATTAGCGCAATAATGATAAATACACTTTGCCAATAATACATTTTAAACTCCTAATTTTCTTCAACTTTATTTCTCGGTCTACTGATTATAACTCTAGACAAACTGGAACGATCATAATAGTGTTTACTCAAAAAAACGGGTCTCAGGTTAATTTCTTCATTAATGTCGAGGCCTTTTATTATTATGCATACTGATACCACAAAAGAGTTCGCCAAAACCGCCGTCCAAAAAATCAATTATTTTAGAACAAACCCTGTAGGTTTTTTTATGTCAACAATGATGGCTGGCGCCTATGTCGGCATTGGCATTATTCTAATCTTGACCTTGGGGAATGAGGTAGCACTATCATCACAAAAGTTAATAATGGGTTGCTTTTTCGGCATAACCCTTACCTTAATCGTCTTCGCTGGTGCCGAATTATTTTCGGGGCACACCATGTATATGACTTTTGGCTACTTCTATAAGAAAGTTGATGCCGTCACAGTCATTAAAGATTGGATTATTTGTTGGTACGGCAATTTATTTGGCGCGTTCATGCTGGCTTCTCTTTTCGTGCTTGGTGGCGGCGGTGGGTGGATGGACGACCGCACTAGCCTCGTTCATACCCTTGCCTATACAAAAATGAATAGCAGTATCGTTGAACTTATTGCTCGCGCAATCATATGCAACTGGCTTATCTGCCTCGCGATATGGATGACCTCCAAAACAAATAACGATACGGCGAAATGTATTTTAATATTCTGGTGTCTTTTTGCGTTTGTTGCCGCCGGCTTTGAGCATGGCATCGCAAATATGACCGTTTTTGCCATATCCCTTATGGGCAATCACCCGCATGGAGTTGATATGACGGGTATGCTTTATAATCTGGCCTGGGTTAGCATCGGCAATATAATTGGGGGCGCCGGTTTTATTGGGGTGGCTTATTTCTTAACTTCTAATCCGATCATTAAAGGCAAGCACCCCCTCATCGAAGATTAAGCCCGACTCATCAAAATCTCATTTATTCGTTTTCCAACAATAATTTCCTGGCCTTCTGCCAATACCGTTGATGAAATATGAACCCGTCCACCGGAAAATTTCAAAATTCGAATGCGTATGGAGGGTGTACCATTTTTTAGTTCTTCTATGAAATCATCAATGGATATATTTACTCTACTTTGATCCCACTCCAAATCCAGATACATTTCATTGACCATTCCTTCATCAATAATCACCGTTGACTTTAAGCTTGGCACGTCCGTCAACTGATCTGATATGCGGCCAAATACTGCCCTCTTGCGCTTGAAATCTTCCGGTTCGTTAATTTGCAGTGCGGTTTCAAAAGCCACCATCATTCCAATATATTCTTCGGGTGCGACCTTCATGCCGCGGCCAATTGATCTTGAATTTGGTGAACTATTAGCCCGCGAATAGGCAACCATATCTTTTTTTCCTAAAAGCAGACCTGCGCTATAGGGTCCACGAATGCCCTTTCCACCTGAAAAGCCCACCAGATCAAACCCCAACTTGCACGCGTCTACAACATTACTGGCCGGAGGTGTCATCGTCGCTCCATCAAGAAATGTCGGTATGTCATGTTCCTTAGCAACCGTTAGAAACCGATCCATGGTTATATTATCTCCCGCTGGGTTATGGTTGGCCAGCAGCCAGAACATCATCGCTGTTTTAGGGCCTATTGCGTCTCTTAACTCATCTTCATCAGCAACTTCAACCAGCTTCGCACCCGCCGCTATCAACGCGCGGTCATAAGTATAACGGTGATTTTTTTGGATGATTACTTGATCTTTTAATCCCGCTGTGTCGGGAAGTTGTTCAATTTTATCCTTAGCCCCCATGGTCATGCAAGCCGCGGTTGCCAGAACCATCGCGGAAGTAGCCCCCGATGTAACCATGGCCGCGTCTGCTTCTGCCAATTCTGCGATACGTTTTCCCACCGCATCATGAAGATCATCAACCTTCGCTTTATTATAGGTGCCGTAACGAATGGCTTCGGCCACTTCGGGGCGCATTCGCGCGCCACCAAAAGCGGAATAATTCCCCGCTGCGTTTATAAAAGGCGTCACGCCAATTTCTTTAAAATAATCTCTCTTAAAAATAGTCGGCGCACTATAAATTTCTTGTGAGTTTGACGATAAGGGTGCTAGGAAACTAAGCGGGTATGCCGCTGACGCTGCTTTTAAGAATTTCCTTCTTGAAGTCATTTTTATATCCCCGCTTTATTTTCGAGTAAAATTTCTTTCACCCTGTTCGCGACAGTTATCTCTTCACCTTTTTTAAGCATATGAGCTGTCAAATGCAGTTCTCCAAATGATAAAAACATTGCTCTAAGCTCAATACAGGGATTACCATTTCGTAGCACAAGCTTCAAATCGTCTTTGCTTATTTTATATTTATTCGGGTCCCAGTTTACATTAACAAAAGGTTCCATGCCTTGCTTATCATCTGTTTTTACTATCGCTGAAACACCATCCAGCTGATTAATGGCTTTGGACATATAATTGACGAGCTTATAATAATGAACCATATCAGCACCTTCATCATGCTTTAGAGCTGTTTCTACGGCGACCATCATGCCAAGATACTCTTCAGGGGCCACTTTCATTGCGCGTCCGACCGCTTCATGGTTTGGGGAACCGTTTGCTTTGGCTGCGAGGATCAGGTCCTTGCGGCCCAATAGCAATCCAGCACTATAAGGCCCCCTTAGTCCCTTACCGCCTGAGAAACAACATAAGTCAAACCCCATTTTTACTGTATCCAGTAAATATTGTATTGGGGGCACCGTCGTCGCCGCATCACAAAGCGTTGGAATATTATATTCCTTGCCCACGTCAATCCATTTACTTGCGCTAATTTGCCCTTCCATCTTGCGCACATAAAACATCATCGCGGTCTTTGAACCGATGGCGTTTTTCAAATCATCTTCAGTTTCAACGAAAACAAGCTTAGTCCCCGGTACCCTTAAAGCGCGGTCATAAAGATATTGATGAGATTTCTGTAAAATGACCTCATCTTTAACATTTTCTGCGTTTGGAAGTGTAAGCAAAATATCTTCATCAAGACCAGACATGCAGCCTGCCGTTGCTAAAATAATTGCTGAAGTCGCTCCGGCGGACACCATCGCATATTCCGATCCGACGAGTTCCGCTATTCGTCTTCCCACCGCATCATGTAAGTCTTCCATATCGGCTTTATTCTGCACAGCATAATCCATGGCCTCGATCACCTCCGGCCACATTTCTTCCCCGCCAAGCGAAGAGTAAGGCCCAATGGCGTTTATAAATGGTTTTATACCAAGCTCCTTATGGTAATCGCGTGTAAAGGTAGGCAGTGGTGCCGATGCAGCCGTATTTCCAAATAAAACAGTTTTTAAAAAAGTGCGCCTATCTGACATTACTCACCTCCATAAATGGAAAAATCTTGCTATTTTTGTTGTTATTATTGTAACGACTATAGAGTAATTGATAAAAAATTCAAATAGCCACATAATCAATCTGTCTCTCTTGGATATTATTTGCTATGATCCGATCGCAAAAAAGTTTGAGAGCGTTTTCATGAACAAATCTATCTTAAAAATAGGTTATTTAGTGGCTATAACAGCATTGCCTTCCTGCGCCCCTGCGTCCGACGAAAATATGGCGCAAGATCAAAACAATATTAGCTTCTTTGTTATGGTGAAATCATCCAATTATTCTCAAGATGCGGATGAAAAGCTCACATTTCTAAACAATCACATGTTTTCTGAAATATTCACACCTAACGGTGCTGAACTTAAAAGCGCGACGTTGACCCGTCATGATGATCCCGCTAATCCAATGACTTATTTCAGACGCGACGGTACTTACTATGTGGAAGGTGGCCATTTTGATAGCGTAGAGAAACTTGATGCTGCCTTTCCAAATGGCGATTTTACCTTCGATATTGAACTACAGGACAGAGCCATCAGCACCACGATGAATTTATCAGGACCGGGCGGCAACACGGATATCCCTGAGCCAATTACCATCACCTATTATCAAAACGACATTAAAGTATCTCCCACAGCCATCGACCCGTCACAAAAATTAACTGTCCGTTGGAGTGACTATTCAAATGGACACAATGATCCAAAAGGAATAGTTGATGATATGATTTTTGTTGTTATGGCTGATTGTTACGGTGAAAGAATAATTCATACCGGCCTACCATTTGAAGGTGAATATACAAAATTTGACGAAACAGAAATAAGCGTTGAAGGTGAATTTCTTAAAACAGGTCATCCATATTCGATATTTGTTGAATTCCCCCACGTAGTCGACAGCGGCATCACCAATGGTGTGCCGGGATTTACATCCTATGCCACCGCGACATATATGGAAGTTTTTACTTCCGGTCCTGACACTTCCACCGCATGTCCGGTCGATAAAGTTCCAATGGATACAGGTCAAACGGACCGCATGGATATAGAGTAGGCTTTGAGCATTATATACGGGGAAAATTATGAAAAATAAACTTTGGCTGACATATGCGCTGATTACGACATTATTTTGGGGCATTTGGGGCGCGTTTATCAGCCTTCCCACAAAAAACGGTTTTCCGGAAACGTTAGGATATTGTGTTTGGGCATTTACCATGATCCCTCCTGCAATATTCGCATTAAATCGCATTAAGTGGCAATTGCAATATGACACGAGGTCTATAATCTACGGCTCAATTATTGGGTTCTTAGGTGCGGGGGGTCAACTTGTACTTTTTCATGCGGTAACTACAGGACCAGCATATCTCATTTTCCCGGTTATCTCGTTATCGCCTGTGCTCACGATAGCACTTTCATTCCTGTTTCTTGAAGAACGTTCAACAAAATTAGGTGCCGCTGGTATCGTCATTGCGTTAATAGCAATTCCATTATTTGATTATGCGGGGGGACAAGGCACATCCGACTATGGTGTGTTATGGTTTTTGCTAGCCCTGGTAGTTATGACAGCCTGGGGAATACAGGCCTATTTTTTGCGCCTATCCAATGAAAGCATGCATGCAGAAAGCATCTTTTTTTATATGACTGTCACTGGATTGCTATTAATGCCGATTGCCATATATCTCACCGATTTTTCTCAACCTATAAATTGGGGATTAGACGGACCATATCTGGCAGCAGCCATTCAAAGTCTCAACGCAATCGGTGTATTATTTTTAGTTTATGCATTTCGTTACGGGAAGGCAATGATTGTCTCTCCATTAGCAAATGCCGGGGCGCCGCTTATGACATCGATAATTGCTATGGTGCTGCTTGGCGTCGTTCCCGGGCCGTATCGTTTAATAGCGATCATTCTTGCCATCGTCGCTGCGCTCTTACTTTCGGTTGAGCCAGATGAAGCCCCTCATAAAGTTGGAGAAAATAATTGAACTTCTTTCTGGAATTCATAAGGCAGCACAAGTGTGGAAATCCGGTAGGTATTTATTCGGTATGTTCCGCTCATCCTCTGGTTATTGAAGCATCCTTGTTACATGCACAAGTAACAAATACAAAAATACTCATCGAAGCAACTTCAAATCAGGTTAATCAGGATGGCGGTTATACAGGCATGAGGCCAAACGATTTTTGTGCTCGCGTTTACGAAATAGCCGACCGAATTAATTTTTCGCGTGACCAGGTTTTATTTGGCGGCGACCATCTTGGGCCAAACTGTTGGACCGGTTTATCCGCCGACGCTGCAATGGCAAAATCCATCTTGCTTATTGATGAATATGTCAGGGCCGGATTTAGGAAAATTCACCTTGATTGCTCTATGTCATGCAAGGATGACTCTGTTCCTTTAAGCGACGATACTGTCGCTGAAAGAGCCGCTCTTCTCTGTTTAACGGCGGAAAACGCATGGAATGATGTTGGCGGGCCTGCTCCCGTTTATATTATTGGCACGGAAGTTCCCGTGCCGGGTGGTGCGCAGGAAGAACTGGATACACTAACAGTCACATCTGCGGTTGCCGCCAAAACCACTATAGATATTCACAAACAACGGTTCTCTGAAGCAGGGTTGGACGAAACATGGTCAAGGGTCATTGGTCTTGTCGTCCAGCCCGGTGTAGAATTTGATCATCATAAAGTTATTGATTATAAGCATGACGATGCCATCTCACTCAGCCGTTTTATTGAAGATATCCCAAATATGGTCTTTGAAGCACATTCAACGGATTATCAAACTTCAGAAAACCTGTCACAGCTCGTGGCGGACCATTTTGCTATATTAAAAGTAGGCCCGGGCCTAACATATGCTTTAAGGGAGGCGTTATGGGCGCTTGATGATGTTGAGAGGGCGTGGCTTGGCACCAACGCATCACAGCTTAAAAATATCACACTTGAGTATATGCGTAGCAACCCTGAATATTGGCAAGCCTATTATGAAGGTGAAGACAGTGAAATTAATTTCGCCTGCACTTATAGTCTGAGCGACAGGATCAGATATTATTGGCCGGAACCAACCATTGAGGCGGCACTAGCGAAGATGATTAAGAATCTTGATAGTAATCCCCCACCGCTTACGCTACTAAGTCAATATATGCCGCATCAATATCACGCTATAAGACAAGGCCGGATTAATTCCGATGTTAAAAGTTTAATCCTTCATCATATTTCCATGACACTCACCGATTATAGTGATGCATGTCACAACAATAGGGAACCATTATGACTTATTTAGGGATCATTGATGATATTTTGGAGAATAAGAAAGCTTTCTGGACCGCTAAGGAAATTTGTCAGCAGCCAGGGATGTGGGGGGAAACTCAAGACATTCTCACGGCTAACGCTGGCGACATTAACGATTTCCTCGCGCCAATAATTGCGATTAATCGTTTGCAAATAATTTTAACCGGGGCGGGCACATCCGCATATGTTGGTGAGAGCCTGACACCATATTTAATGCAAAACAGCGATAAAAACGTTATAGGCATCGCGACGACGGATCTTGTTTCAGGGCCTCATCTCTATTTTAAACGCAAAATCCCGACACTTTTGGTTTCCTTTAGCCGGTCCGGCAGCAGTCCGGAGAGCTTAGCCGCAGTGTCGCTTGCGGAACAAATGGTTGATGATTGTTATCAGTTAATCATTACTTGTAATAGCGACGGCAAACTCTATGAAATGAGTAAAAGCGAACAAAACTCTTTTGCTCTTTTAATGCCGCCGGAAACCCATGACAAAAGTTTTGCGATGACATCAAGCTTTACCAGTATGGTCTATGCTGCCTTTATGATGCTTTCGAATCATCCCGACCGATCAAAGGAAATAGGGAAAGCTGCATCTTTAGTAATCGATACTAAAAATGATATGTTGAAAAATGTTGCCAAAAAATCTTTTTGGCGGGTTGTATATATCGGAAGTAATGGATTTAAAGGCCTTGCACGCGAGGCTGCGTTAAAACTGCTTGAACTCACCGATGGGAAGATTATTAGTGTTTATGAAAGTTCGCTCGGTTTTCGGCATGGTCCCAAATCCATAATTACCGGCAATACTTTGGTGTTTATGTTTATATCTAATGATCCATACACACGGAAGTACGACCTCGATCTTTTGAATGAACTTCAAAAAGATAATTTAGCCGGCAAAATAATCGCTCTTTCTGCGCGCTCCGAAGATGATTTAGGCACGGTGGATACTCACATAAAGATTGAGGGTATGGATAATGCAGAAGATGTCGAATTACTTCTACCATATATAACATGCGCACAAATATATGCCTTCCACCGCTCATTGGTGCTGGGAAATACTCCAGATAGTCCAAGCTCTTCCGGTACCGTTAACCGGGTAGTAGAGGGTGTTAAACTATACAATTATGATAAAAAATTGGAATAAATAGAGCATGTATATTGGCGTAGATGGTGGCGGGACAAAGACAGCGTTCGTTCTTATTGATGAACGGGCAAATATACTATCAAGTCATCAGGAGGAGACTTGCTCATATCTCGCACAAGGCATAGAAGGATCACGCGCCATTTTAGAAAACGGTGTTTCAATATTAATATCAAATGCAAATGTTGAAATTTCTGCAATTAAATTTGCCTTTTTTGGCCTGCCTTGTTACGGCGAAGATCAAAATATGCAACGGTCCCTCGACGGGCTGCCTGCGTCAATTTTGGCGAAAGACAAATATAAATGTGATAATGATACGGTGTGTGGATGGGCAGGGTCACTTGCCTGCAAGGACGGTATAAACATTGTTTCCGGTACCGGGTCCATAAGTTACGGCGAAAATAAAGGTAAAACAGCGCGGTGCGGCGGTTGGGGAGAATTATTTGGAGACGAGGGTTCCGGATACTGGCTGGCCCGGGAAAGCCTGAATATTTTTACGAAAATGAGTGACGGCAGGATAAGTAAAGGCCCACTTTACGATATTCTTAAGCAACATTTATCACTAAACCGAGATTTGGATTTGCCCGGAATAATCCTAGATGAATGGAAAGGTGACCGTACTAAAATCGCTGCCTTGTCAACTGTCACTTTTGAGGCCGCTTTAGCCGGCGATGTTGAAGCGATTAATATCTACAATCGCGCCGGGTTTGAACTTGCGCAAATTGTCGAAGCCACTAGGTCGGCTGTGCATTTTCGTAATGACGAAACCGTCAATCTTTCATATTCCGGCGGAGTGTTTAATTCTGAAGACCTAATTTTAGTACCGTTTAAGGCGGCGCTTCAATCAAATTATATGATACTTAAGCCTCGTTTTTCGCCGGTTATCGGTGCCGCACTCTATGCTGCTAAACTAGATGGGTTAACTTTTGACGAAACCACATTGGCAAATTTGACGTAATTTGCGACTACCGCCCCGCCGCTGTCCTAGCACCCTATACAAATATGCGCTGCTTACGTCGTCTTTTTTGGTAATAATAAACCCAGAACAATAGCAACCAGGAAAAGTGCCGGCACATCACCCAATAAATGGCCCATTTCGTGACCGTCACCCAGAGCCTGAACGGCCATAACACCCCCGTGAGCAACGCTCGACCAAATAGTGAATGATATAAGGCTTTTATGCTCGGAAGGGTTCTTCGACGCCATAATAAGGTAAATTCCCAGCACAAAATACAAACTGCATATCATTTGCAGATAATATTCCCCGCCACCACCGTGCCAAACCCAACCCGCAGGCCATATAATGCCAAGTGGATAAACCAGCAAAAATATAAACCCGAATAGTTTAAGTGCTAATTTAAGATATTTTTCTCTATCTTCTGAATTCATTTATCTTCTCCTTGATTTAATGTTTTCGAAACCCCATCATAACCAGCTCGTCAACTTTTTCCTGCATTTCCATCACAATTTCGGGATGAGCGTTTGCCACATTTGTTGTTTCACCTATATCATTCTGCAAATTATAGAGCTGCGGTTCTTTGATAAAGCCGCCTTCTATCCCTTTGTCCGTAGCCACCCACTCAGCCACTTCCTGCTTGTCATTCAAAGTAGGAACGATATATTTCCATTGTCCTTTTCGAAGTGACAGCGTCACCACAGATTCTTCAATTATATAGTCCCGCGCTACTTCTGTGGTGCCAAGCAATGCATCAGAAATATCAAGGCTATCCATTGCCTCGTTATCCTTGAGTTCAACGCCAAGCAGGCTTGCTAGTGAAGCATATATGTCAACCTGAGAAATTAGCGCGTTACTGTTTCCAGGCATAACAATCCCCGGCCAATGAACCACAGTCGGTATGCGGGTTCCAGCTTCAAAGGCACTGTATTTCCCGCCGCGAAAGGGGCCCGCAGGCTTGTGATCCCCCAGCAATTCTACGGCCTGATCTTCATACCCATCGTCTAGCACAGGGCCATTGTCGCTGGTGAAAAATATCAATGTGTTATCCCCTATCCCTAAACTATTGAGTTCCGCAACTATTTCGCCAACGACCCAGTCCATTTGTGCAATAGCATCACCTCTGGAGCCCATATTCGTTTTCCCTTCAAACCGGGGGTTTGGGATACGTGGTACGTGAATATCGTGAAATGAATAAAATAAGAAAAAAGGCTCGTCTTTATTCTCTCTCATAAAATTGCGGGCTTTATCCGTAAAAATATCCGGGAAGTCTTCATCGGTCCATAATGCGGCCTCGCCGCCGCCCATAGTACCGATACGACTTACACCGTTAATGATGGTTTCACTATGTTGCGGGTCCGCGCCAAATCTGAGCAAATCCGGTCGCTCAATCCCTGTTGGTCTATTGCCAACTTTTTCGCTATAACTAACTTCTATCGGGTCATTTTGATCCAGATTTACGATGTTATGATTTTCAAGATATACCGTTGGAACGCGGTCTCCTGTAGCAGGCATTAGAAAACTATAATCAAACCCGATTTCAAGCGGCCCCGGTTTCACGTCCGCATTCCAATTCACATTGCCGTCACCAAGTCCCAAATGCCATTTTCCAACCACAGCTGTTTGATATCCCGCGCTTTTAAGCATTGATGGAAGTGTTGGTTTTCCGGGAGTTATAAGGGCGGGCGCATCACCAGGTAAAATATCTGTTTGTCGGCGAAATCCATGTTCACCCGTCAGAAGAGCATAACGAGACGGCGTACAGGTGGCGGCTGTGCTATGAGCGTCAGTAAAATTTAGCCCTTCGGCTGCTAATTGGTTGATATTTGGTGTTTGAACCGCTGTAGCCCCATTGAAACCCACATCGCCATATCCCAAGTCATCCACATACAGAATAATAATGTTGGGCTTTTGTGCGGGTATGATCTCCCCGTTCGATCTGTCCAATTTTTCTTCTGATACTGGCTCCCCACATGACGACAGTAACAGCGTCAGACATCCTAGCAACCTTCTTAATGGTTCCCTCATAATTGCTCCCTCTAAATCCTCCTAGTCAATCATTAATATCATTTCATATCCACTTTGTGCAATTACAAAAAAAGGCTCACTGGTAGGACCCCTTTTTCAACCGTTTATAAAACATTTTACATGGTGCCGGGATAATTACCGCCATCAAGCAGGATATTCTGACCGGTGACAAAGCCCGAATGGGTTGAACAAAGCCACCCGCAGGCCGTTCCAAACTCTTCCGGGTACCCGAAACGACCGGAAGGGTTAGCCGCCATCCGGCCTATTCTTGATTGTTCTTCGGAAATTCCTTTGGCTCTGGCCTCTCCGGCGATAACTTCAGCGATACGGTTTGTTTCAAACGGGCCCGGCAATAAACCGTTGATCGTAACATTATGTTTCACTGTCGCCCGCGCTATTCCCGCGCAGAAGCCAGTGAGACCGGACCGCGCACCGTTAGATAACCCTAAAACGGGGATTGGCGCTTTAACAGCGCCCGATGTGATGTTGATAATTCGGCCAAATTTGCGTTCTATCATACCGTCCACTACCGCTTTGATAAGCTCAATTTGCGTGAGCATATTTGAATCGAGTGCTTTGATCCACGTGTCGCGGTCCCAGTCGCGAAAATCACCTGTTGGAGGACCCCCCGCATTATTGATAAGAATGTCAGGATCAGGACATGCTGCAAGTAATTTGGCTCGCCCCTCTTCGGTCGTAACATCGCAGGCAACGGCAGTTACTTCAACGCCTGTCGCGTCCCTTATTTCATTTGCCGTCGCGTCCAGTGTGTCCTGATTTCGCCCATTGATAACGACATTTACACCGTCTTGGGCGAGTGTCATAGCGCAAGCCTTACCCAGTCCCTGAGACGAAGCGCAAATAATTGCGGTGCGTCCTTTAATTCCTAAATCCATTCTCATTTTCCTTGTTGTTTAATTATATCGAATTAATTTTTAAATGTTCCAAGTGCAGTCGCGGCCATTCCTAAACCCGCCCAACATGGATCAATAACAGGTATACGTAACAAGTCCTGCAACCATAAGCGGTGAATACCCATACCAGCGCATCCGAGTATCAGCACCCCGGCATCATATTCATCACGTAATGACTTTCCAACTGTTTCTATGCGGGGACGCGCTATTTTTTTATCGGCCAGCTCCAGAACACCCAGATCGAGCGCGACGTCCCCCGCTAACATGGTATTAAGTCCGGTTCTCGCTGCCTGTTCTGCGTGACGTTCGATAGACGCTTCCAGGATCGATATAATACCAAACTTTTTCCCCATGTTAGCCGCCATATGCATGGCACTGTCACCGATACCAAATACATTTTGGTATCCCGCCTGTCGTAAATCAGTAACACCCGGATCGCAAAAACAGGCAATTACATATGCATCTGCAATTGAATGACTCACAAAATCAAAAGTCATTTTATGTGCTATTTCCACATCCGCAGCGGTTTCAATGGCTTCCGGCGCATCCGCGATGGTCGCATATTCAATTCTTACATTTAAATTTTTATCCGGTCCCGCAAGCTCTTCTGCCATACTGCTGGTCACTGATTTTGAGGAATTTGGATTGATCATCAGGATATGGTTGTTCATTTTTATTTGATCTCTTCTGCTGTATGCTCGATATCGGCAATTTCCCATCACTTGGCGAACTCATACACGCTTGTCAAGAAATGGTCGTAATTTTCATCTTTATAGACCCCAATGATCAAATATACTTCGGTGAACATTGTTTATATGTCGTGCCATTCGTGCGGACGCTAGCGTGCCGTCCCGTTTCTCGAGCGCGTCAATGATATCCAAATGCTCTTTATTACCGGGCTTAAGCCTGTTTGGTAGTCTTTCATGATCAAACATCGCCGTCCTACGACGCAGATCCTTTATCAGCTCAATGACTAGTTTATTGTTTGATGATTCTGCAACAAAATTATGAAACATATCATCTACTTTGCGAAGTTCAATTGCCGAAACATTTCTTTTCTCCAATAATCTCTCGATGGTCGCCCGAATTTTTTGAAGTTCCTTAGGATCGACGTTTTTTGCGGCATCTCTTACAGCATCACACTCAAGTAATTTCCTAACATGCAATATTTCTACGAATTCCTTGAGCCGAACCTCCCGCACAACAACCCGACCTGCAATACGCTCGACTAAACCTTCAGCTTCAAGTCGGCTAATCGCTTCTCTAACGGGCGTCCTGGACATATTTAACTTATCTGCCAACTTACGTTCTTGTAACGGATCACCAAACGTCAATTCTCCGTTTAAAATCATCTCACTAATCAATCTGTAACTTTGACCACCAAGTCGATTATCATCATCATTTTCGTCAAATTCGGTGTCCAAATCGGGCTGTTTTAGTGATTTTGGCCGGATTTCTATTTTGTCTGGCGTTAACATATGAATAGCTCACTTGATTAATTGGTGTGTCAATGGTATACCATCTGGATACCAAGATCAAATAATTATTTTATACCCTCTATGCTGCGAGAACCCTATTAATGAGAAAATACGACCTTGTGATCCGAAACGGGCACACAGTAACAGCAAAAGATAAAGTAAAACAAGATGTTGGCATTAAAAATGGCAAGATAGTCGCGCTGGGAGAAAACCTTGCCCCAGGAGAACGCGATATAGATGCGACAGATTTATTAATATTACCGGGTGGCGTTGATGCGCATTGTCATATCGAACAAAAATCATCCTCAGGCGTTATGACAGCAGACGATTTTTACAGCGGATCGGTTTCCGCGGCGTTTGGTGGCACCACGACAATACTGCCCTTTGCCGCACAACATCGCGGTCAAAGCTTGCGTGAAGTGGTGGACGATTATATGGCATGCGCAAAACCAAAAGCCGTAATTGATTTTGGGTTTCATTTAATCATATCAGATGCAGACGACGCGATTATTGGCCAGGAACTCCCGGCAATGATTGAAGATGGTATAACGTCGTTTAAAATTTATATGACATATGACGATCTTAAACTTGATGATTATGATATCTTAAATGTGCTCGCAGCAGCGCGGCGTGAGCAAGCAATGGTAATGATACACGCAGAAAACCACGATGTAATTCGCTGGATTACCGAAAAACTTCTCGATCAAGGGTGTGGCCAACCAAAATATCACGCTATCGCCCACGCGAGAATAGCCGAAAAAGAGGCAACCCACCGTGCAATTTCTTTAGCAGAGCTCCTCGATACGCCGATGTTGATCGTTCATGTGTCATCTGAACCCGCCTTGAACGAAATTCGGCGTGCGCAAGCCCGTGGCTTAAAAATTTACGGTGAAACCTGCCCTCAATATCTTTTCCTTACAATAGACGACTTGGACAAAGAAGGCATGGACGGTGCTATGTTCTGTTGTAGCCCGCCTCCCCGAGACAAACAATCTCAAGAAGCAATATGGAGCGGGCTTATTGATGGATCATTTACTGTTTTCTCTTCGGACCATGCGCCTTATCTTTATGATAGTTCCGGTAAGTTATCAGCAGGGCCACATGCAACTTTTGACAAAATCGCAAATGGTGTGCCGGGCTTGGAAATTCGTATGCCACTGCTTTTTTCTGAAGGCGTAATGACCGGGCGAATGGATATCCACCGCTTTATCGAAGTTACGGCAACTAATCCCGCTAAAACTTATGGGCTTCATCCCCGCAAAGGAACCATTGCCGTGGGTTCTGACGCAGATATTGCTTTGTGGGACCTAAACAAACAGGTCGAAATCACTGCGGATGCCCTGCATGACAATATGGATTACACGCCTTATGAAGGACGCATCGCGAAGGCATGGCCGACAACGGTAATCAGCCGGGGGCGGATTGTCGTAGAGAATGAGAAGCTATGTGTTGAACGGGGTTCCGGAGAATATTTAAAACGTGAGCGTCCGGAGGCAGCAAAACCGCTGCAAAGGCTAGTCCCGGAAATGGACCCAAAAACCAACTTCAATACAAAATTCATTTAGGACGTATCATGACACATAAATTGGATGAGCAAGCCCAAGGCGTATACATCATTTCTGCCACTCCTTTTTCGGACGATGGATCAATTGATATGGAAAGTGCCGACAGATTAACTGATTTCTATCTGGAAAAACAAGTCAACGGCATTACCATCCTTGGTATGATGGGTGAAGCACCAAAATTAACGCCCGCAGAATCAGAAACCTTTATGAACCGGGTCCTAAACCGTGTGAACGGAAAAATACCTGTACTTGTTGGTGTCAGCAATGCCGGCATGGGCAATCTTTCGTCTCTCGCTACTACCGCAATGGACCTTGGAGCCGCCGGGGTCATGGTAGCCCCATTTGCTGCACATAAAACTGATGAAGCAATTTTTAACTATTTTGCCTCGGTCGCCGATAATCTTGGCGTGGACGTACCTTTGATATATCAGGACTTTCCCCTCGCGACTAATGCCAACATATCCGTCACCTGCCTGCTCCGCTTGGTCAAAGAAATTCCCCAAATTGTTATGCTAAAGCATGAAGAATGGCCCGGTCTGAGCAAACTTTCTGCGCTTAGGGATAAATCCGAAGACCTTAACCTTCGCCGAATAAGTATTTTATGTGGAAATGGCGGCCTTTACCTTCCACAAGAATTGGCGCGAGGCGCGGATGGTGCAATGACTGGTTTTGCATACCCTGAAATGCTTGTGCAGGTATGTGACCTTTACAAAAAAGGTGAGCCCGACCAAGCGGAAGACATATTCGACGCATATCTTCCCGTTGTGCGCCACGAACAGCAGCCGGGATACGGCTTAGCAGTTCGCAAAGAAATACTACGAAGGCGCGGTGCCATTGCATCAGCCAAGACGCGCGCCCCTGGGCCAACCCTGACAAGCCACGATCATAAGGACCTTGACAGATTAATAACGAGGCTTGATAAAAGATTAGCATCTTTGAGCTAGCCATCACGAAATAATAACCTGAAAATGCACATAAACTGTGCGTAGAGATTTTTATAATAATGAATCATTGCCACCGAATATTTGCGGTAGCCTTGCTGGCTCTGCTATCACAACTGGGAACAATCGATACCAATGCGCAAACAGGCGAGCAGGGACCGATTATTATTGGTGCCAATATCGGCAATGTCCCGTGGGAGTTTCAGGATACCAGCGGTGCCTTCATTGGGTTTGAGGTGGATTTGGTAACCGAGATCGGCGTGCGTCTGAACCGAGAGATAGAAATTATCAATGTTCCCTTCAACGGGCTGTTTGCCGCCGTACAGTCCGGCCGCATAGACATGGCTATTTCCTCAGTCGGCATTACAGAAAAACGCCTTGAATCAGTCTCTTTCACTCAACCCTATTACGACAGTGATCAGTCCTTAACCACTGTCGTCGGAAGCGGTATTACAGGTTTGAACGATTTAAGAGAACAAATTGTCGCTGTAGACACTGGTTCAACCGGCGACATGTGGGCAACTGCAAATCAAGAAAAATACGGTTTCTCAGAAATACGTCGTTATGAAGGATTAGCCCCGGCGATGCTTGATGTCGTCATCGGACGGGTTAAAGGTTATATCAGCGATATTCCTGCCCTTCTTTATTATGTGAAGGATAAACCAAATCTGAAAGTTGTAGAGCGAATACCAACGGGGGGTAAATATGCCCTTATGCTCGGCAAATCGACCCCGCTCACCAACGAAGTCAATGATATCATTTCGGTTCTGAAACAAGAAGGGTTTATCAATACGCTTCACGAAAAATGGTTTGGTGCCCCAGCGGATCCCGGCACATCGACAGTAGATATTGCACCCCTTCCAGGCACGAGTAGCGGACTAATATTTAGTTTCGTTGAAACTTTCCTTAATATGGATGTTTTTTTGCAAACCTATCCTATGCTGATAGCGGGACTACTAACCACTCTTCAGTTGGGCGTTCTGGCTATATTTTCTGGCCTGATCCTCGGTTTATTTCTGGCCCTGGTTCGTTTATATGCTCATAAATCCTTTAGAATTATCGTTAAGGCTTATATTGATGTGTTTCGATCAATCCCGCTTTTGGTTCTACTTATTATAATTTTCTATGCTCTTCCTTTCGTCGGGCTTAGCCTTTCGCCCTTCTACGCTGCGGCAACTGCCCTCACATTCGTTTCTGGTGCCTATACCGCTGAAATATTCCGCGCAGGCATTGAAGCCATCCCTAGGGGTCAATTTGAGGCGTCCGAAGCACTCGGCCTAAGTTACCGCCATATGATGAGTGACATTATATTGCCGCAAGCGATTAAAATTGTAATCCCGCCGCTAACCAATAATTGCATCAATGTTATTAAGGACACCGCGCTAGCGTCAGTTGTCGCGATGCCCGATTTGCTAAAACAGGCCACACAGGCACAAGCCGTTGCCGCCAACCCAACGCCCCTTATTGCTGCGGCAGTGATTTATCTTATGTTTTTATTACCCCTCGTTCTCTGGGTATCAAGCCTTGAAGTGAAATTTAAAGTAGGGGAAAGATAATGGCCGCGCATATCAAGCTGAAAAATGTGGAAAAGCATTATGGCAACTTTCGTGCTCTCGCAGGTATAAATCTTGACATCACAGAAGGTGAAGTGGTTTGCGTCATTGGTCCTTCCGGCTCCGGAAAATCAACCATGATCCGCTGTATTAACTTACTTGAACAATATGATAGGACCGGCCAAATATTTGTCGATGATTTACTGGTTCAAAGAGGGAAAAACCTAAAGAACGTCAGAGCCGAAGTGGGTATGGTCTTTCAAAACTTCAACCTTTTCCCCCATCTGTCCATTTTAAAGAACGTTATGCTCGCGCCCATGAGAACAAGAAACATCACGTCGGCAAACGCAAAGAAAAAAGCCTTGGATCTTCTCGCGAAAGTGGGAATTGCTGAGCAAGCCGACAAATATCCCGCGCAATTATCCGGCGGGCAGCAACAACGCGTTGCAATTGCTCGTGCCCTGGCGATGGAACCAAAAGCGTTATTGTTTGATGAACCCACATCGGCCCTGGACCCGGAAATGGTGGGAGAGGTATTGGAAGTTATTAAGAACCTTGCACAAACCGGCGTGACAATGATTGTCGTCACACATGAAATGGGGTTTGCGCGACAAGTCGCGGACCGGGTTATTTTTATGGATGAAGGACAGATTGTTGAGCAGGGAACGCCTAGCGACGTTTTCGACAATCCTAAAGAAAGCCGCACACAAAATTTTCTGAACGCGGTGCTAAATCATTAATTTTATTACATATATTAGAGGAATTTTAAAGTGGCATTGGATATTAATTTCGTACGGGAACAATTTCCCGGACTAAAAACGGACTGGGCACTTATGGATAATGCCGGAGGTTCACAAATATTAAAGGGCGTGGTTGATAATATTAACGAATTTTATTATTCGAACTTCGTCCAGCTTGGCGCAAGTTATGAAATTTCGAAAAATGCTACTAAAGCATATGATGAAGGTCGGGCGAATATCGCCACCCTTTTTAACGCCTCCAAATCAGAAGAAATTGCATTTGGCCCATCATCCACTGTATTATTACAATTTCTTTCAAAGGCGATGGCCAGCCAGTTTCGCGCAGGCGATGAAATAATTGTTTCGATCACGGATCACGAATCCAACATTGGTCCGTGGGTTTGGCTTGAGGAAAAAGGCGTGATAATCAAATTCTGGCCCATGAACAAAGAAACTTATGAGCTTGAACTCCATGAACTAGATCAACTAATGAGTGACAAGACAAAATTGGTATGCTTCACACATACTTCTAACCTCTTGGGTACTGTTAATCCTGTTAAGGAAATTACTAAATTTGTTCATGATCGCAGGGCACAGGTCTGCATTGACGCCGTCGCTTACGTACCGCACCGAGCCGTGGATGTTCAGGATTGGAACGTCGATTTTTACGCCCTAAGTCTTTATAAGGCTTTTGGTCCACATCATGCGGCGCTTTATTGTCGTTACGACCATATGCTCGAGCTTGATAGTCTTTATCATTATTTCTATGGCAAGGACAAAATCCCCGCCAAGATGGAACCCGGCAACGCAAATTACGAACTTTCATACGGTTCAGGTGCCATCGTTGATTATTTGGTGCAGCTAGGAACAAAGGCCGGTGAAACAGGGGGTCGCCGCGAAAAAATCGTCGCGGCCTATGCTGACATTGCAAAACATGAGGCGGTGATTGGCGAGCGCCTGCTTAGCTATTTACGGGAACGTAACGATTGCACCATCCTGGGCATAAGAGACGGCAACGACCCAAGGCGTGTTCCTATAATCAGCTTTATGGTTGACGGCAAAGATCCCGAGCAAATTGTGCTTGAAATGGACAAGCATAAAGTTGCTATTCGTTACGGCGATTTCCATGCGCGTCGCTTAACTGACAGTCTTGATATTACAAAAAACAAAGGTGCAATACGTGTTTCGCTAGCGCATTATAATACAGTAAAAGAAATTGATAAATTAATCACCGCACTTGATAAGATACTGAGCGAGTAGAAAAATGTTACCGTCGCATTACTTAAATGCGGCTATAATTTCTTCAAGGATCACGGGATCATCTAATGTTGTTGGTGCCTGGTATTCTTCGCCGTTCGCAATGCTGCTCATGACCCGTCTTAATATTTTGCCTGACCGCGTTTTGGGAAGACGCTTAACAATAACCGCATTCCTAAAACAGGCCACGGCACCAATTTCTTCCCTGACGGCAGCAACGCTTTTACGAATTATATCATCGTCAGCAACATTAACGCCATTCTTAAGCACCATAAAACCGCATGGTACCTGACCTTTTAACTCGTCTGCAATTCCCACCACCGCACATTCCGCCACCTCAGGCAGTGACGCGAGGATTTCCTCCATTGCTCCGGTCGATAGTCTGTGACCCGCCACATTAATCACATCATCTGTTCTGCCCATAATGTAAAGATACCCGTCTTCATCCTTATGGCCCGCATCTCCGGTTAGATAATATCCCTTAAATTCTGAAAAATAGGTATCGATACATCTTTTATCATCCCGCCACACCGTCAGCATGGCACCTGGTGGCAATGGCTCCTTCACAACAATGTTGCCAAGTTCGCCGGCAGGAACTTCATCCCCTTCGTCACTAAAAATCCGAACGTCGTATCCCGGCGACGGTTTTGTCGGACTACCGTACTTAACCGGCAAATGTTCTATACCCATGAAATTAGCACAGATTGACCAGGCCGTTTCCGTTTGCCACCAATGATCAATCACCGGTACTTTTAAAATGCCTTCGGCCCATTTGACCGTATCCGGATCAGCACGTTCGCCCGCTAAAAATAAAATACGGAAATGAGAGAGATCATATTTTCCTAAAAATTTTGCGTTAGGATCTTCCCTTTTTATGGCACGTATCGCTGTTGGCGCAACAAAAAGCGTATTTACTTTATGATCCGCAATTACGCGCCAGAATGCACCGGCATCTGGTGTGCCGACCGGTTTTCCTTCATATAAAATAGTTGTACATCCTCTAATAAGCGGTCCGTAGACAATATATGAATGTCCCACCACCCAGCCAATGTCGGATGCCGCCCAAAAAACATCCCCGGGCGACATATCATAAACGTTTTTCATGCTCCAGTTCATGGCAACCATATGCCCGCCATGATCACGTACAATTCCCTTTGGCGTTCCTGTTGTGCCAGACGTATAGAGAATATAAAGCGGGTCTGTTGACATTACGCTTACACAGTCCGCCGCGTTTGCACCGTTCATGGCATCAACCCAATTAAAATCACGGCCTTCAATAAAGCGGGCTTCGCATTCGGGTCTTTTTACAATAATACATCTGGCATCGGAACCTGTAATATCCATCGCTTCGTCGAGCATGGGTTTATAGGCAATTATTTTATTAGGCTCTATCCCGCACGTCGCCGAAACAATTACTTTAGGTTCCGCATCATCAATTCTTTTAGCAAGCTCTTTAGCGGCAAAACCACCAAATACAACTGTATGAACCGCACCAATTCGCGCGCATCCCAGCATGGCGATCACAGATTCCGCAATCATCGGCATATAGATCAGAACTCTGTCACCTTTGCCAACACCCAATTGAGCCAAAACACCGGCAAAAGTTGCCGCCTTGTCACATAAATCACTATAGGTGTATTTTTCAACGGTCCCGGTCATTGCGCTATCATAGATAAGGGCGGTTCTTTCTCCATTACCCGCGATCACGTGGCGATCGAGAGCATTATAGCAACTATTGGTTTTCGCACCCGGATACCAGCGGTAAAGAGGGGCGGTTGAGCCATCCAACACCTGATCCCATTTTTGATCCCAGTCTAATTCGGACGCTGCATCGTGCCAAAATTTCTCCGGCTCAGATTGCCATTTGGCATAAACTTCATCGTAAGACTTCATTATTACTATATACTCTTTATCTAATTATCTGCCTGTATTTTGAGAATTCGACCCACCCACTCTTTCGGATCAATGTTTTTAACGCGCTGTGTTTTACGCCCGTTGACCGTCATAAATGTTACTTCAACGGCGATATTTCCGATCGTTCCGATACCGAAATGAACCGCTTGATTGCTATGACTGTTATACCCATCGCCGGTCGTCACCAACCGTGATGCAAGTAGGTTGCCTGTTTGATCATAAAGTCGAACTTCGGAGCCGGCGCGCGTGGCAAAGCCTTCTGCATCAAGCACTTCAACCTGCAACGATTGATGGGCTTTGATCATCGCTAATTCATTTCTAAGCACCGGATGATGGCCAGCAATATTATATCCTTCGGTAAGTGAAATATCCAAATCGCCATCACCGTCAAAATCTGCCCATTGAACGCCGTGATCCGCGCCGCTAAGCGGCGTCCCCGACGTTAATATTTCGGTAAATTTATCACCGTCATTATGAAAAAGGCGATCGACCGGTGATCTCTGCTCGTCAACGTCATGATACCCGGCAACGTAAAGATCAAGTAACCCGTCATTGTCGTAATCCGCCCAACTCGCCCCCACCATTAAGTCGTCGCCCGTGATGCCCATTTGCACACTCACCTCTGAAAACTCCCCTTGTCCTTCATTTTTATAGAGATAGTTTGTTCCGTAATTGGCAACAAATAGATCAAAATAACCGTCATTATCAAAATCACCAACGGTACAGTCGACGCCGCCCTGTTTTGAAGTACGGTCCGTACCTTCAACCCCAAGTGATGCGGCCACATCCGTAAAGATACCGCCGTCATTTCTGTATAGTGCATCTTTGCTGCCGCTTTGGTTTGCCAGAAACAAATCAAGAAGGCCATCTTGATTATAGTCAAACCAACACGCACCAACGGTGGGGCGGACATCGTCCAGCTTTGTTTGCGCACTTACATCCACGAAAACACCATCATCATTACGAAATAGATAATTTGCGCCAATCCTGTCAGCGACAAACAGATCGACAGTGCCATTATTGTCGTAATCAACCCAACTAATCTGCCTCGTACTAACATGCGGAATATCGACGCCAAGCTCAACGCCCACTTCCACAAACCCGTCCCCTTGTTTATTCATATAGAGTTCATTACCATTCTGGTTGCTGCCCACATATAAATCCAAATAGCCGTCTTTATTATAGTCTCCCCACCCAATTGATCTGGTTTCTTTGCCTCCTGTTAGCAGCCCGCGCTGCGGCCCTATATTGTTAAATTGACCATCATTATTTTGATAAAGCCTCACATCACCAGTCTTAAAGGAGATCGCTAAATCCAGATCACCATCATTATCATAATCCCCCCACGCATTTGATAACGCCATATTCCCATCAAACGTTTCCGGCTGTACGGGTGTAAAAATAGGTGCAGTATTTTGAGCTTGCCCCGCAACGCACATTAACATCTGGAATGTGGCTATCGATACGAGCAAGCGTGTTTCTTTTTTCATGATATTCATCGCTGATCTCCGGCCCCATTTGGTCATTAAACGCTAAACAGCATACATATAGCACAGTTATCTTACTATGATGAAAAGCACTTTTTTTATTTTTCTCTATTTTGGTTTAAATTCTTGTTTCGCTATATTACTATCTCATACATAAAATACCGCGGCAGCAATCGTTTGTGCGGAAATAAAAATTAAGGGAATATAATTTGTCATTAGCTACACTAGACTGGGTAATTGTTGCTGGCTTTATGCTTTTGACATTGGTAATCGGTATTTATGCGGGTCGAAAATCGGGGAAAAGCTCGGAAGATTTCTTTTTATCCGGCAGATCAATGCCGTGGTGGTTGCTGGGCGTTTCGATGGTCGCGACAACATTTTCAACTGACACCCCAAATTTAGTTGCGAATATCACACGACTCAACGGTGTTTCCGGCAACTGGTCATGGTGGTCCTTTTTGCTTACCGGCATGATGACTACATTCCTGTTTGCACATCTTTGGCGCAGGTCCGGTGTTACTACAGATATAGAGTTTTATGAATTAAGGTATGAAGGAAAATCAGCCGCCTTTCTAAGGATGTTTCGTGCGCTTTATATTGGGCTTGTGTTTAACGTAATGATTATGGCAACGGTTACTTTATCTGCCATAAAATTCGGCGCGGTATTATTTGGCTTGGGACCCTTGGAAACCGTCCTTCTTGCCAGCATGATTACAGTTATATTCTCTGCGGCCGGGGGCTTGAGGGGTATTATATTTTCGGACCTGATATTATTTTGTACTGCAATGCTCGGTGCCATTATCGCCGCGAATGTAGCACTGGACCATCCCGAGGTTGGCGGGTTATCCGCGTTAATGGATCATCCTAATATTACGGGCAAGACAAACTTCTTTCCTGATATGTCTGATCCGTCGTCCTGGGTTCCGCTTCTTCTAATACCACTTGTCGTACAGTGGTGGAGTGTTTGGTACCCCGGTTCGGAGCCGGGTGGTGGAGGTTATATTGCGCAAAGAATGCTCGCTGCAAAAGACGAACGAAATGCGGTAGGAGCCGTTTTATTCTTTAATGCCGTTCATTATATCGTAAGGCCGTGGCCATGGATTATCGTTGCACTAGCATCAATGGTTGTTTTCCCGGACCTCGAAAGTTTAAGGCAAGCTTTCCCCCATATTGAGGAAAGTGTTATCGGCCATGATTTAGCCTATCCTGCCATGCTAACCTTCATTCCGACAGGGTGGTTAGGGCTGGTCGCGGCTTCGCTGGTTGCGGCCTACATGTCGACAATATCAACAAGCTTAAACCTTGGGTCATCCTATATCGTTAAGGATGTATATCAGCGTTTCATGAAGCCGCAAGCAAATGAAAAAGAACTGGTGATGGCTGGCCGAATTGCGACGGTAACCATTATGATACTTGCTTGTATCTTGGCATTGGCGTTAAGCAATGCCTTGCAGGCATTTCAAATCGTCCTCTCCGTTGGTGCAGGCACCGGACTATTATTCATTTTGCGCTGGTACTGGCACCGCATAAATACCTGGAGCGAGATTTCCGCGATGATATTCTCGTTTACCATAAGTTTAACTATTGAATTTTCTTCCTTAAGCACCTATCCCGATTGGTTAAAACTAACGGGCGCCGTCGCCATAACAACCATTGGCTGGGTCACAGTTACATTGTTAACGTCCCCGACAAACCCGGAAAAGCTTGATGAGTTTTATTTAAAAATTAAACCGAGCGGTCCAGGCTGGAAAACCGTCAAAAACAGGTTGAGAGATGCCGGCATCGCAGAAATAGATCACGGCACCGGCAACATGACCACCGCGTTCTCTTGTATGTTTTTTGGTTGCATTACAATTTACGGAATGCTTTTTACTGTCGGTTCCTTTGTGAAGGCAGATCTGATTTCGGGCGTTCTATATGGCATAGCAGCACTAACCGCAACTACTATCGGATATCGCTACTGGAAAAAAATCGACTATCAAGATGACTAAAAGGAACCCTACAAATACTTCTACTTTCGAAAATTTCATATGTGTTGATTGGGGAAGCAGCAATTTAAGGGCATTCCTTTTAAGTGGTCAAGGATCACTTATTGAAGAATGCCGGTCGGAACGCGGCATGTTAAATTGTAATGGTGAATTTGCCGATACGTTAGAAGATGTTTGCTCAAAATGGTTTAATCGCTTCCCTGACACCCCCGTATTTCTTTGTGGTATGGTGGGCAGTCGAGAAGGCTGGGTCGATGCCGGATATATGGACACACCTTTATCTTTAGGTGACTTGGCCGATCAGCTCGTTGAAGTTCCGAGGCAAAAAAGGCGCACATGGGTAGTGCCCGGCGTGCGGCATTATGATCATGACGGCCTTTCGGCAGATATAATGCGCGGCGAAGAAACCCAAATTCTTGGTGTTATGAAGCAATATGAAATAAGTGATGCGATATTTGTTTTGCCCGGGACCCACTCAAAATGGGTCCATATAAACAATGGTTCGTTAGAGGCCTTTAAAACATACATGACCGGGGAGTTATACAGCATCATTAAAGAACACAGCATATTACGTCATTCCGTTGATGACCATCCACCCGCACTAAATGATACTTTTAATAAAGGCGTTGATAAAGCAAAACACGGCGCATCATTATTAAATCAACTGTTCGGCGTTAGGGCCTCAGACATCTTGGACTTGTTAACGAAGAAAGAACAATCCTCTCATTTGTCAGGAATTCTTATAGGTCAGGAAGTCGCTCATGCGATCAATCACTTTAACGATAAACCTATTTACATTATTGGCACCGACCATCTGGCAGCCCTTTATCAGGGTGCGTTACAGCAACTCGATCGTAAAGTTCAGGTTATTTCAGGTGATATAGCGTCAAGAACCGGATTATATTTTATTGCGACACAGAAAGTTTAATTGTAATGACAAATAACAGCAAAGCAATTCCCGTCGTCGCCATTTTACGCGGCCTTCAGCCTGAAGAAGCGTGCGATATAGCGCAGGCATTATTGAATGCCGGTATTACGATGATGGAAGTCCCCCTTAACCGGCCCCGCGCACTCGAATCCATTTCATTAATTGCTGATAACTTTGAAAATAAAATATTGGTGGGAGCAGGGACTGTTTTAACGGCAGAAGCAGTGGTGGACGTTTCAAACGCCGGCGGTAAGTTCATTGTTGCACCGAATACTGACGTTGACGTTATCGTCAAAACGAAAGAGCTGGGCTTGAATTCTTGCCCGGGGGTTTATACGGCAAGTGAGGCTTTTATCGCTATAAAGCACGGTGCCGACTATTTAAAACTTTTTCCGTGTGATGATATATCGCCAAAAACGATAAAGGCCTTAAAAACTGTTCTACCGGATAGTATCCCGTTGCTTTGTGTTGGTGGTATTAATGAACAAACAATCCCTCCTTTTTTGGCCGCCGGTGCTGATGGTTTTGGTATTGGCACCAACATATATAAACCCGGCATTAGCGTTGAAGATGTTTTTAAAAATGCTCAATCATTAATGGCTTGCGTTCCCAAACGCATTTTATGATATTTTACTCATGACATATGCCTTGGCCATAAGTAGGGATGGCACAAATTGAGCGAAGAAATACCCTTTGATTGGTTTGGGTTCCTCCGCCTTAACAGACAATAAATCCATATCATTATTCGCAAGTGCTGCCGCCAGTTCCTTACCAAGCACAATATTGTTAGCAAGGCCCCGTCCATTACAGGCTTGGATCGCAAAAATACCGTCTTCGACTTGATAAATTTTCGGTAATAACGACACGTTTAACCACGCCGTGCCGCGCCATATATAGTCTATTGAAATGTTTTTTATTAGAGGGAAATGTCTTAAAATTCTTTCCGCGGCCTCCCTAAGCAGGAGTTTCTTACTTCTTGGAAAAGAAAAATCCGGCAGTGCCGCGATAAGCCGTCCCGTCGGATCATAGCGAGCGGTGAATAAATAAGGTTGTTTATCCGTAAATGCACCGCCGTTCGGTAATATCTTGCTCCGTAAAATATCCGGTAAAGATTTGGTGGCATATTCAATCACTTTTAGGGGCAACGTGGTTTTTCTAAGTGCCGGATGCAACAATTGGTTTCCGCCGTTAGCGCAAAGTATTACTTTATCGGCATCTATGCATCCGCCTTTCGCCTGTATCCTATATTTATTATCCTTAAATTCAATCTTTGATACCGAACTATGGCAATAAATTCTAACCCCGGCATCAGCCGCTCTTAACGATAAACCCCGACACAGTAATAATGGATTAAGCGATCCGCCGTCGGCAAACTTAATGGCACCAGAGTATTTTGGACTTCCTAGCTCGGACATAACTTCCTGAGAGGAAAAATATTCAGCTTGGAATCCTCTCTGCTTCCATTCTTTTGCTCTGTTCTTAAGCAAGGTTTCAGTTTCCTGGTTGTGGGCCGGGGTCCAGAAACCATCTTGCACAGCATCACATGAAATTCCCTGCTCCTTTATCAAATCAAAACATTGTTGCGGTGCAGTTCCGATCAAATTCACAAGACGGTTTCCCCATTTTCTCCCAAATTCTTGCTCTATTTCGCTGGGATTATGGCGAATAAAATCTGGCGCGAGCAATCCCCCGCTAACCCCGCTGGCCCCACTACCAACGTATTCAGCCTCAACAATAGCAACCGACTTCCCCAATTTTGCCAGATGAAATGCCGTTGATAAACCAGCGACGCCTGCGCCAACAACAACAATGTCCGCACTTGTTTCTCCTCCTAACGCACCATAATTTAATTCGGCATTTGATGTATTCGCCCAAAGGGGTTTTTGAAATAGAAATCTTCTATTTCCCCTGTCACCCATTATTTCGTCTCACTAAGTGCCGCGACATCATGACAAAACAAATACAAATGATAAGTGCAACAGGCGTATTCATGATCATCGGCAGTGACATTTCGCGACTTCCGACGATGGTTACGGCAATATAAATAGCCGTCCCTTCCTGTCTGATAAGATGCTCGATCCCAATGGCTATTCTTTCCTTTGGTAATAATCCAAGTAGCATGCTCAATCCCAAAGTTGCAGACAGTGTTAATATGTTCATAGCAAATGTAATCGCAAACAAACGATCAAAATACTGCTTCAGCACCGGCAATTGATCTGCAATGATAAAACCAAATGAAACTACTAAAATGGTGGTTCCCCCAATTTTTATAGCCCCTTTAATTTTACTGGCAATTTCAGGTTTATAGGTGCTTACAAGAAGCCCGATACTGGCTGGGATTAACGTAATGCTGAATATCTTCCATATGAAATCTATCATTGGTAAATCTACCTGCTCATTAACATCCATAAAGTAGAGGAGGGCATAATGAGCATAAAACGGTACAGTAATAATATAAATCATACTGACCAATATACTTAGGGAAAGAGAAAGAGCGAGGTCTCCCTTCGCGATATCGGTCATCAAATTGGATAACATGCCGCCTGGACAGGTTGCCAATAATATAAACCCGACGGTAAGCGCGGAAGTCGGCGCAAAGGTTACTGAAATTAATATGCCGATGACTGGCGGCACAATGAGCATGCTAATGAGTCCAACGAACAACGCGCGTCTATTCTTTGCTACTCGCTTGAAATCTTCAACGTTAAGGCTTAACCCCATTGAAAACATAATAAGCCAAAGTGAGCCCGGCAGTAAAATGTTATCAATAATTGACATCCGTTACCCTGCCGGTTCAATAGATAGCGTGCACGCACCAGTTTGTCTTATGGCATTAATACAGGATTTTGCATGTTCTAAATCTGAGGCTACTATTCGCGCGCACACATTTACCTCTATCCAGCCAAACGGCATGAGCATTCGGCCACCTTCTCCATAGAAAATACCAATATCAAAAAAGTTTCCGGGAGGTAATCCCTCAACAGTGCCTTCGGCAATGCTCGCCAAAACGATGTTTCCAATTTCCGGGTATGACGTGGCATTCTCCGTCGGAATCACATTCTGGGAAAGCTCGTCTGGCAAGACGCTCGCTGGCAACGGGCAGGATAACTCCGGCCCCGTCCACATGGCATGGATCGCATCGAAACTGGACTTTCTTTGTGCCAATTGCCACAAAAACTCCGCGGATTGCGGTGCGCGCTCATCAAGTAAGTCACACGTCACCGACATGCTGGACCCCGTTTCTTTAAAACATATTTGCCGCATCTATATTTCCAATTTAATTTTCTATTTCATGGTCAACTTGATCACGGCATCCCACTCGTCTAGTTCTTTTTCAGGAATATTGATGGCTATGCCGGTAGGGGTCACGTCAAAATTGATTTTTTTCCCGTTACGAAGCAACGTAGCACTTATAACTGACGCGTCTTTAACTGGAACCGTAAGCAGACTATCCTGCCAATCCATAACATGAACATATAAATTTTCTTCTTTTATGGTCGTTACTCCCCAAGGACGTGGCCCAACTGGTCCGCCGCGCGTACCGTAGATGCTCTCGCCGTAAATTTCCATCCATTCTCCCATTTCATTATATGTTTGAATGTTCTCCGCTTGTATTCGGCCATCCGGCATTGGTCCTGTGTTCATTAGGTAATTTGAATTACGTCCCGCTGCGCCGACCAGAGTCTGTATAAGTTCTTTTGTCGATTTAAAACCGTCGTCCGTTAAACTAAAGCCCCAAGAACCGTTCATTGTTTGCGCCATTTCGATAGGCATTCCGTCACTGATATATGTCGTGTTAAAGCCTGAACTGTTTTCTCCCGGTAGATCCTGCTCAAACGGTTGCACATCTTCACCAGCATATGGCGTCACGTGATGATTATTAATGACGAGTGCCTGCGGCTGCAAGCCATGAATTAATTTATAGGTTTCTTCAAGCCTCCAACGATCTCTGTAGTTTCCATTTTTTTGATCCCACCAGCCATCAAACCAAAATCCGCCTATGTCACCATAATTAGTCAATAATTCTTTGAGTTGCGTATTCTGATAATCAATATATTTATCCCAGTCGCCCTCTTCTGGTCGGCCCGTATAAACCTGTCCCGTTCGCCCGCGCGGGTAATAATCCGGATGATGCCAGTCCAGTTGCGAATAATAAAAGAACAGCTTGATATCATGTTTATCACAAGCGGCCTTTAATTCTTTCATAATATCCCGCCCAAAAGGAGATCTTTTTACAATATTATAGTCGCTGGCATTACTATCATACATGGCAAATCCGTCATGATGTTTAGTTGTGATTGTAATATATTTTGCTCCCGCCGATTTAAAGCCTTTTACCCATTGCTCCGCATCAAATTTTACCGGGTTAAACAGCTCCGCTAAACGTTCATATTTATCAATGGGAATTTGTTCTGTTTCCATAATCCATTCTTCACCACCCGGATTACCTCCTCCAGCAAGCTGACTATATATTCCCCAGTGGATAAAAATGCCAAACTTGGCATTTTGAAACCATTCTCTTGCTGCAAGGTTTTCCGCTGTCGGTGTATAGGTTGCTTGCGCAACTGAATTTGTGCTGATGCAAGATATCATTCCTATAACAAATGCCGTTCTTAGCCATACAAATGGTCGTGAAGTCATTGAATTTTCCCACTAAATTAGTATTTCTCTGTGGTCACTCTAGTGAATTACTATCTCAAGATCAAAATAATTCTATAATCGTTTTTCCCACATTTACTTATTTTGTTTGATATCAATGGTTCATGCCTTTAGAAATATAAAGGTATCTTTTGTACGCAATGTCCTAACTTTTGCGGTTTCAAAACAAGAGTGAAATAACGAATATTTACGCCAGTATTTTAATGAACGTTGGGTGAAAAATTTTATGAAGGCTCTTGTTATAATCGTAAATTACGGAACACCCGGACATGTATTGACGGGCTTGGAAACTTTAGTCCCGTTGCTCAGAAAAATAAATAACACGGCACATAAATCTTCCATATCACGAAACAAAACAGAATGCTGGATTGTCGATAATTGCTCTCCGGATCAGTCCGTTACGATCATCGAAAATGCAATAAACACGAATTCTTATCAGGACTGCATTCACCTTTTCACTGCATCTCACAATGGCGGTTTTGGCGCTGGTAATAATCTTGCTATAAAAAAAGCCCTTTCACTGAAAGAACCTCCCGATTATTTTTACCTGCTAAACCCTGACGCTATCGTCATGCCTGATACAATAGAGAAATTCATAAGGAATCTTGATGATAACCCGCTGGTTGGTGCCGTTGGCGGCCCCCTTATTGACCACAATGGCAATATTGAATGTGGGGCTTTTCGCCTACCAAATCTTCGTGGCACTATAGAAGAACAGCTTCGGTTTGGTCCTGTCAGCAAATTATGGAACAAATACAGGGTGCCAATATCGCCCCCTCCGGAAGTCCCAACG
This sequence comes from Emcibacteraceae bacterium, assembly GCA_021774795.1. Taxonomy (GTDB): domain Bacteria; phylum Pseudomonadota; class Alphaproteobacteria; order Sphingomonadales; family Emcibacteraceae; genus Pseudemcibacter. Next base: position 157,540 of record JAJFIR010000051.1, read on the forward strand.
GCTGTCGGGTGGGTGAGTGGCGCGAGCATAATGCTTCGACGCACTTGTCTCGAGAAAACAGGGCTCTTTGATGAAGGTTTTTTCCTCTATTTCGAAGAAGTTGATTTATGTCGCCGAATAAAGGTGCACGGTTATCATGTAGATTACCTTCCTGATGCGGACGTTTTTCATGAAGCAGGTGCATCAACAAGATTAAACCTTACAGGTGTGCGCCTGCCACAATATTGGCACGCCTCAAGGTCGCGATATCTAAAAAAAGCCTTCGGTAAGCTCGGATTATTTATACATAACGTCGTAACTATTCTATCAGCCTCCTTGGGCCGGGTTTATGGCTTTATAAGATCCAGACCAGTTTCAAGGCCACATTTTATCAGAGACATAATTCGGTATAATTTTGCACCACGTTCTTCAGATTACCATAGTCAAAGAAATAAGGCTGATTAATCCTCACCGCTGTGTCTCAACTTCTTCGTTAGGTTAAATCGACCGCCGTATACTAAAACACAAAAACCACCCAGCACGAGGCTGGGTTTAATCATTTTTGGTTTCTGTGGTTGGATTTATGTGCGCTTCAACTACGTTGAATGCTCCATGACCTTGGCGTTTTATCGCGATACTTACGTCTCGCTACGCCTTCGGTTGAGCCCAACTTCTTCGTTAGTTCACTCCTAACCCACGATCAATAAAAAAAGCCCCCTAATTTTAGTGGGCTCAGACTGTTGACAAAGTCCTGGCTTTTGCCGGGACTTTTTGATTCAATGGGGCATGTTAAAGAAAATAGGTCAGAAACAGTTTGCATTCGAGATGGTCCAGATGGAATCTCTGGTGCCGAAGGATCATCTTCTTCGC
>JAJFIR010000052.1 GCA_021774795.1 Emcibacteraceae bacterium
CACGCAGCTCATTTTCAAGATCAACACATTTTCTCAGAACCGCCTTTCGACTGGTGAGCAGGGCACGGATAAGATGACTATCAAAGCTTTTAACATGAACGCGGCTATACCAGCCCGTGCGCAGAATTTGTGCCATACCCCTCGCATCGTTCTTATCGGTTTTATTGCGCATCGCACTAAGCGCGGCGCTGACCTGTCGTGCCTCAAGACAGATGACTTCAAAACCGGACGTCTGAAAACCATAGGTCAGATATTGTGTAAGCGTTCCCGCTTCAAAACCAACGCTATCAATATCCGCATTGAATGCCGTAATACAATCAATGATATCATCAACTTCAGATAAACATGTGCCTTCAAAACAAATCCTCCCCTTATCATCAATAATACAAATGGAAACAGAACGTAATGATACATCCAATGCTGTGTAATAATGCATGATAACCTCTCCTTATAAATCAAACATAAAGCTTAACATCTTTATAAGCCCGATTACTCATGCTTTGGGTCGATAGCAGTCATTCAGATTCAGATTAATACTCCGGTATAGTGATAAAAGGTCTTCTCATAAGTACTGTTTTAAGCACCGAAAATTCATAGTTTTAAATAAAACAGAATAAATGCTATTAAAATAGTTATTCAATGGATTCAATGTATTATAGGTGATAATGAGCATAGATAAATCATAATAAAGCGGCTGATTTCAAATTAGGAATCTTGCGCTCTATCCACCTGAGCTACGGGACCATGAGAATGGTGTTCTATCACACGGCAGAATAGTCTGCAATAAGGCTTTTGAACAATGAAATTTTGAGTTTAGCTTATTCTTAAATCGAATGTTTTTAAAACCCGATTGCCCTATTTGATTAAAAAAATTCCTGTCAAAATCGCCGGTCAATTAAAGATGATTGCTTCCAGGCTATACCCATGTTCACATACTGCATAAGTTTTATTCGTTTTTATTTTTGTTCAATTTAATTCAATGTAATTTATTTTTTGCAGTAAGATGAGGAGCGGTGAAAACTAATTGCTTCATAAACAATAAGTATAGAATAAGATATTGGTAGCGGAACATAACTATGGATAAATTTAAAATAGGTATAATTGGTGCTGGCGGCATTGCAGATGTGATGATGGGTGCCTTTAAATTAGCGACGAATGTTGAAGTATCTGCCGTTACCAGTCGCCGCCTTGAAACAGCAACCATGTTTGCAGATAAACATAATATCAGTGAAGTTTATCCTTCATGGCAGGAAATGATATTATCAAAAAATATTGACGCGATTTATGTGGCGACACCATCAAATATAAAGGAAGAAATCTGCATTGCGGCCGCAGGTTTAGGGAAGCATATTCTAGCGGAAAAACCATTTGTCAGTTTTTCTTCACTTGAAAAAATAACAAATGCGTGCAGGTCAAATAGTGTTGCCTTTTTAGACGGCACTCATTTCGTTCACAACCCCCGCACAAAACAAATTAAAGATAACATGGCATCGGAAATTGGGTCGCCAAAAGTCGTAAGGTCGACTTTTTATTATCCGCTCGAAGATACAAGCAACATTCGTTTCGATGTGTTTAAAGAACCTTTAACGTCGGTCGGCGATTTAGGTTGGTATAACATACGGGCAATCGTTGAATTTCTTGATCCTGAAACTGAAATATTAAATGTTAAAGCAAGCCGGGAGGTGGACAATGAAACAGGTGCCATAGTGCGGGCAGGCGGCATTATCACCTATAAAGATGGCAAGACATCCACTTTCGATTTTGGCTTCGATTTGGGAGTTTGTCTGATGGATTTGGACATTATTGGTGATCGGGGTCTTATTCGGCTTGATGACTTTGTCCTTGATTGGAAAAGTGGCCTTGGCTTTGATAATAAAGAACATGTTTTGGGATATTCCTTGCGGCAAGGTATGGAGGAGCCGAAAGATTGGACTTATATGCCGGTGCAAAGCGAAAAACCGCAAGCGGTAATAATGATCGAGAATTTTGCTAAAATGGCAACAGACCCGTCGGGGAATGAGGCTATTGCATCAATAAATGCGTCGTTGAAAACACAAAAAATATTGGATGCTGTTTTTGAGGCGTGCGATGAGAATTAAGCTTTCAATCCCACCGGTTTTTTACCGCCCGTAGCCCAATTTATCAACTCAATAGTATGAAGAGTAGGTATTTTAGTTCCGGAAGATAGTTGTACGATACACCCAAGGTTGCCGGTGGCTATTACCTGTGCATTTGTAGCCTTTATGTTGGATAACTTACGGCTTCTTAGCCTTTTTGCGATATCGGGATGAGTAATATTATATGTCCCTGCTGATCCACAACAAATGTGGCTTTCGTTTATGGCGTGTACTTTATATCCGGCCTGCTCGAGTAACTGCATTGGCAGATCAATAATTTTTTGACCATGCTTTAAAGAACACGCTGGATGGTAAGCGACACTCGGTAAATCTGATGATGTAACGTCGCCGAGCCCAATATCGGCGACGACCTCCGTTATGTCCTTAGCAAGGTCCGATATGGCATTTGCTCTTTCTGCGTAAATTGGATCGTCTTTAAACAAATAACCGTAGTCTTTTATAGTAGTGCCACATCCAGACGTATTTATAACGATAGCATCTAATTTTCCGTTTACCAGTTCATCTGTCCATCCATCGATATAAGCTTTAGCGGTCTTAATTGAAATGTCTTCTTTTCCCATATGTTGCGTGAGCGATCCACAACAGCCCATTGAGGGTGGTGCGACAATTTCTACACCGCGCCTCGATAAAAAATCCACGGTCGCCGTGTTGATGTTTTCTCCTATAACCCGTTGTACACATCCCGCGTGAAGTCCCATTCTATATTTTTTGGCACCGTTTGTTGCTGTAAGTGCTGCTACTTGGTCTATACTTTTTTGCGGCATAAGTTCAAGCATTGCTCTAAGCTCTTTTGGCAATAACATTTTGACCGGTTTTGCAATGAACGAGAGCGATATTAGCCACTTGAGAATTCTTGGCCTGACTAAAACATAAGCCAGACATTTTCTAAGCATTTTATCTTTGAGCGGACGCTGATATGTTTTTTCAATATGGTTTCTGGCATGATCGATCAGGTGCATATAGTCCACCCCCGAAGGGCAGGTTGTTACGCAAGAAAGGCAGGATAAGCATTTATCGATATGTTCGACCTCTACTTCGGTTGCGGCACGATCATTTTCCAGCATCTCTTTAATAAGATAAATTCGTCCTCGCGGGCTGTCTAATTCATTGCCCAGCAGGATATATGTGGGGCATGTCGCCGTGCAAAAGCCGCAGTGGACGCAATTTCGAATTATACCTTCTGCATTTGCGGTTTTCGGGTCCCCTAACTGTGCTTTGTTAAACCTGGTTTGCATGTTTATCCACCAAGCCTTCTAGGATTTAGAATGTTTTTGGGGTCGAAAGCTTTTTTGACCTTCGTCATTATCATGTTGGTCGCGGCATCTTTTATATTTGTAAATGGGTAAATTGATGGATCACCTTCAGGTGTGCGAATAAGCCAGTAGGCCCCGTTTTCAATTTTTGGTATCTCGTCTGATGCCATCCAAATCAATCCGCCGGCCCAATCAAAATAATAGAAATCCGGCTTATGATGGTTGATTAAGTCAGGTGCATATGTCGCAGGAACACATATTTTCCACAGTGGTTTATCGGCTGGTGGGTGTGTTGGTGCCACATTACAAATAACAGACCATATAAATTTGCTTTCTTCGGTTTCACGCAGGCTAAACGAATATTTATTTATTAGTTTCAGGATAGCGTCACTGCGTTCTTTTATGGAGACAGAGGCCCCTTCCAGGCGCAGAATGGTCGTCGCACTGCCCTGTGAAATAGTTTTTGCGATATTCATCGGCAAATGCGCAAGACCACTTGTTTCAATTGGACTCATCGCAATTCTTGACATTAATTGAATGGCTTGCTTATCATTTAATCCGTGAACTAGAAATGAAATTTCGGCCTCAGGTATAGGTGATAATTTTAACGTAAATTCGGTGAGTGCGCCCAGCGTTCCATATGAACCGGCCATTAATTTGCTGATATCATAACCGGTAACATTTTTAACAACTTTACCACCAGATTTGAAGGTTTTTCCATACCCCGAAACGCCCTCAACACCCAAAATGAAATCTCTTGCGCCACCTCCTAAAAAGCGTTTAGGTCCCGATAAATTACAGCCAATGATACCGCCTATAGAACCCATATCTTTTTGATTTCCAAATAAGGGGCCATAGTCAGGAGGCTCAAACCTTAGTTCTTGATTATATTTCGCGAGCATATTCACAAGTTCTGATAGTTTCACTCCCGGTCCCAATGTTATGACCAATTCTTCAGGTTCATAGGAAGTAATTTGGTCAAATTTCTTTAACGATAAGATAGAGTCTGTTGCCATTTTTTGGCCAAGGTTAATGAGGCTGCCATTGGTGCGCACCTCCACTTTTTGACCACTTATAATATTATCACCGATAATTTCGGATACGTCGTTTGTAGTCTCTGGAAAATAAACGTTTGTCATTAGAAACGCGGTATATCAGGAAACAGGAGTTTACCACCATGCACGTGTATTTTACCCAGTTCCGCGCAGCGGTGCAGCGCGGGAAACATCTTGCCGGGATTTAAGCGGTGGTTTGGATCAAAGGCGCATTTCAGTCTTTCTTGCTGATTAAGGTCGGCCTCAGTGAACATTTCATGCATCAGGTCGCGTTTTTCTACACCGACACCGTGTTCGCCGGTTAAGGCACCGCCCATTTCTACGCAGAGTTTCAAGATTTCCGCTCCAAATTCTTCCGCGTTTTCAAGCTCGCCCGGCTTATTAGCATCATAAAGTATTAATGGGTGTAAATTGCCATCACCGGCGTGGAACACGTTGGCAACCTTAAGCCCGTAATGCTCGGATAAGTCATTCATTTTTTGAAGTATTTCGGGAAGTTTTCTTCGGGGGATGGAGCCGTCCATGCAATAATAATCGGGCGATATCCGACCGACCGCCGGAAATGCGGCCTTGCGTCCTGCCCAAAACCCGTCCCTTTCTTGCTCTGTATTACTTACTGCGATGGATGTTGCGTTCAGCTCTTTGGCGATATTGGAAACGCGGTCGATGAAATAGTCAACTTCGCTGGCGACGCCATCAAATTCAGCGATTAAAATCGCTGCCGCGCGCCTCGGATATCCGGGATGGCAGAAATCTTCTGCGGCGTTAATAGCAATATTATCCATCATTTCCATTCCGGCAGGAATAATTCCTGCGGCTATCGTTTTCGATACACAAGCGCCCGCATTTTCCACATCGGAAAATCCAATAAGCATGGCTCTTGCTGTTTCCGGCTTTGGTAATATTTGCACAGTGACTTCAGTGATGATGCCTAGTAAACCTTCGGAACCGGTAAGCAGTCCTAAAAGGTCGTAACCACTTTCTTGTTGATATTTTCCACCAATCTCTAGTATTTCACCAGAAAGTAATACCAGTTTAATACCCAGTATATTATTGGTGGTAAGTCCATATTTTAAACAATGTACGCCACCTGAATTTTCTGCGACGTTGCCACCGATTGTGCAGGCAATCTGACTAGAAGGGTCAGGTGCATAATAAAACCCTTTTTCGCAAACGGCATCAGTAATGCCCAAATTGGTAACACCACATTCAACAACTGCGCAGCGATTTACATAATCAATTTCCAAAATGCGATTTAGCCGAGAAAGTCCGAGCGTTAAACCATCCGCGAGTGGAAGTGCGCCACCGGAAAGTGATGTGCCTGCACCTCTCGCGACAACTTTAATATTGAGTTCATTACATATTTTTAATATTTCGCTGACTTGGCTTGTGGTGTTGGGTAAGGCAACAATCATCGGACTTTGTCGGTAGGCTGTTAATCCGTCACTTTCAAAAGCCTTTAGGCCATATTCCGATGTCACTATGCCTTCCTGGCCAAGCAAACTGGTCAACCGCTTGGTAAGTTCCGGCAATTGATCCAAAATACTTTGTTCCGGTTTTGGCATCTTCATAAGATGGTCTCTTTACACATGCTTTATTCGCTTAATGCATTTTCCGCTTTTAGCTTAGCAATTCGGCGATCATTATACCAGACACCACCAAATATAACGAGCAAGGCAATGGGGAGTAGAGCAACCGTTTGAAAGGACTTTTCAGCAGCAAATATTAGTGAATTGGTGTGCTCGATGCTGCCTTCTGCCATCGCTGCAAATGCGTCTGCCCCGCCCGCGGCTTCCAGTTTCGCTTTATCATAAGCAGCACCGAGGATTGGCAAAACAATATATGTGGACATAGCTCCCGCAGAACCGATTAGACCAATTGTCCAGGCACCACCACGCGGATATCTTTCCGCAGCAGAAGCAAGCATCGTTGGCCACATAAAGCAAACACCTGCACCCCATATTGTCGCGGCGATAATGCCGGTAACGGGCGAGTCCGCTACACTTAACATATAAAGCCCGACGCAGGTAAATAACGCAGAGAACCAAAGTAAACCGACGGCCGAAATTTTATGAGCAATCGGGCCGGCAAAATGCCGCATTACAAACATTATACCACTTACATACACCAATAGCAGAATACCGCGCATACCAACAGTATGGGTTAGCGCAAGGTCAACCCATTGACCGGGTGCAAGTTCTGATGCTGCCGTTAAGAACATGGCACCGAACCAAATGAAGAAACTGGGGCGTCGGAAAATTTCTTTGATCATATCGCCAAAGCTAACATCGAGATCAGAACTTTCAGTTTTTGGGAATTTCACGCCGATATTTAGTGCGCCAAATGCTATTGCTGGAATGAATATTAATGAAAGCGCTATTTGCCAGTTAAGGCCAGTGGAATTAACTGCAATCCCTGATAATCCACCGACCACCAAGCCAGCCGGCCACCATGCGTGCAGAACGTTTAATCGGTGCGTTTTATCCTCCGGGTAGAGTGCTGCTGTCGCAGGATTAATAGCGGATTCAACCAATCCCCATGCAATTCCCTTAAGCAGCATACCGAACCAAAGTGCCCAATAGATACCCATACCACTGGTGATATCGCCCGCAAAGATGAGTATTGCATTTCCAACAATTATTAGTGTTGCAGCGGCGGCGAGGGCGCGGCCCATACCAATTACGTCCATAAACGGGCTAACGCAAAAAAGCGTTATAGAAAATCCAAGAAATATAATGCCAAGAATTTGGCCGATCATGGTTGCCGAGGTCGTAAAATCTATCGGATCGAGGAAATTTGATTTTAAATCGGCGGCCACCGTTGCGCCAAGCGACATTGAAACAGCTATGGTAAAAAGGGCAAGGATACATATCAGGAAAATTCTGCCGTTGTCATATTGTTCATTCGTCATTCTTTTAGCTCCGATTTTATTTTGAAAAACGTTCCTTCAAAGCGTTGAACCCACCCTGAAAAACATCATTTGCCACCATATTTTCTTTTTCTTCTTCTTCGCCGGGTGCTGTCGTAAATTCAGCCGTCCATTGAATATAAGTACGCTCCCCGTCTGTAATGGGCCTTAGTTCAACAGACGCAATATAGTCATATAAACCTAGACCAGTATCAATCATGCTGTATGAGAATGAAAAATCAAGATCTGATAAGGCAATTAGTTGTTCACGAACATTTTGCCCGTCTGCGAGATAGAAATTTCTTATGCACCCGACTGTGTCGGGGTGAAGTCCGTCTTCAATTTCACTACGGTCAACGGCCGGGTGCCAATTGGGCATAGCGTTGTAGCCACGCACGACCTCCCATACTTTGTCTATGGGGGCGTCAATCACGGTTGTGACAAATACGTTAATCATAATTCTCTCCATATTGTTTACGAGCGAACACAAAAATTTATGTTCAACGGCTTCGTTATTCTTTAATTTATCAATTCAATATAATTATCTGCGATAGCTTTGGCAAAAGCCGGGTCATTTATGTGACAAGGAAGCTTAACAATAACCGTTGCGCTGGATGTTGTAGCTTCTTCTAACGCTTGAATGAACGCCTCATTCGCCTCACGGTCATAAAAATTTTGACCTTCTTTATCAAGAGCAGAAAAACCTTCTAGTGGGATCAAGAAACGGCTAGGTGCTTTAAATTTATTTAATTTATTGCCAATCCACCTTCCCATTCGGGCGTTCTCCGCTGCGGTGGTTCGCATCAGAGTGATTTGCGGGTTATGCTCATAAAAAAGCCGATCCGCATATTTTTCAGGCACAGTGGAATGAGCCCCGAAATTAACCATATCTATGGCACCACAGGAGCCAACATAGGGTGTTTTATTACGAATAAATGAGTCAAGCCGCCCCTCGCCGGCACTCAATATTCCACCCATAAGATGATCGGCAACTTCCGTGGTTGTTACGTCGATAACACCTGTCAAAAGACCGTTATCAACTAACTTTTCCAGTGTCTGTCCCCCTGTGCCTGTCGCATGAAAAACCAGACATTGATTATCTGGTTCAAGATGCGATTTTACCTGTTCTACACATGTTGTCGTAACCCCGAACATTGTCAAACCAACAACGGGTTTTAATGATTGTTCGGGAATATATCTGTTCGCAATCATTCCACAAAGGGCATGCGCGGCATTAGATAGAACCTGTTCTAATATCGGATTTAAGCCACTTATATCGGTAATCGAATACATCATACAAATATCGGAAGCACCGACATAAGGTGCAATATTGCCTGACGCAATTGTTGATACAATTATTTTCGGAACACCAATAGGTAGTTGCTGAAACGCAGGACTTATTAAGGCGGTTCCACCGGACCCACCGAAACCAATTACGCCTTTTAGGTCATTTTGTTTTACTAAATAATTTTTAAACGCCTCTGCCATTGCGGCTACGGCACTGCCCCGGTCCCCTGTGAAAACGGCATCAATTCCGCCTGGATGATTTACCGCGACTTCGGTGGCAGATACATCCGCTTGATCACTTCCCGTTTTTGAAGATGTGCCCAGATCAATAGTGACGGATTTTATACCTTGTTCGGTTATAAGGTCGCGTACAAATTTAAGTTCATCAGATTTTGTATCAAATGTCCCAACAATATATGCGGTTTTTTCCGTCAAACTTATTTCCTGCTGATTCCCTAACTTATGTAAAATATAAGAAATTTTAAGGAAACCGTATTGGTGAATAAAGTTTATTTTTTAGGAAAAAAGCGTCATCCTAGGTGTTAAAAGTTCTTTTAATTGAGTGTTGTTTTATATAATTCATCGGCGTAATACCAATTTGTTTCTTGAAATGTGAACTAAACGCGCTTTGGTCATAAAACCCTAGTTTATGCGCTGTTTCTGATATGCTGTAGTTGCCAGCTATAAGCATATCGCAAGATTTTAGTATCCTTAAGTTTAAAATATATTGATGTGCACTTGTGTTGAACATTTGTTTGAACCGTTTCTCAAACTGGCGTACAGATAGCCCTGCCACTTTGGCCATGTCATCATTACAAATTTTTTTCGTATAATTATCTTTTAGGTAAATTAATGCCTTGGAAATATCATTAAACGGTCTTAAATTTACTGAAGAATCTTCGAGCTTTTGTAACGCACCACAAAGTCCCTGTACTTGCCCTTCTGCGTCGATGATAGGAACTTTATTACATATAAACCAACCTACTTCACCCATATGGTTGGGAAATAGTTCAATAATGTTCAGTTTGCTTTTTGCAGTATCAAATACTTCGTTGTCATCTTTGCGGTATTGAACCGCTAATTCATGGGTGAACAGATCAAAATCATTTTTTCCCTTTACGAGTTCAACATTTTTAAAACCAAAATGTTCTGCAAATAATTGATTGCTGTTCATGAGTGTGCTTTGAGTGTCTTTTACAAAAAGCATAAGATCACTTATTCCGTCAAAAAGATGAGAAAAATGCGGTGAAGTTATATAATTCATGGTGTTTGAAATTGACATGATACAAGTTCCGATGACGCTTTTATCCTAAATAAAGTACCTTATTCACAATACATTGCAAGGTCATTTTTGTAGTAATTAATGATATTTGTGGAATGGCTTGGGAATAGTGAGGACAGGGATAAAGAACCAGGGAGAGAAAATGGCAGACGAAAATGAAGTTATAGTCGTCGGTTCAGGCGCGGGTGGTGGAATGATGGCCCATACATTAACCGACGCCGGTGTAAATGTACTGCTACTTGAGGCCGGTAGAAGATATGATGCAGAGACCGATGCTGCCATGTTCCAATTACCAATGGAAGCACCACTTCGCGGTGAAGGAACTCCAGATAAGAATGATGGTTATTTTGATGCCAATATTGGGGGATATGAAATGCCTGGACAGCCATATACGCTGTCTGGAGGCAAGTTTAGGTGGTGGCGGTCGAGACAACTCGGCGGAAGGACACATCATTTTGGCAGACAAGTGCCGCGCTACGGCCCTGAAGATTTTAAAGTTCATACGATGACGGGACGGGAAATTGACTGGCCTTTTTCTTACGATGATATCGAGCCTTATTACGACCGGGTAGAAACCATTATAGGATTGTTTGGCCCGGACCCGGATAAGGCAGTCTATAATTCACCGCAATCCCCTAATCATATTCGACAGGAACCACCTGCACCACGGGCAAGCGAAATGCTTTTTGCAAAGGCTTGTGAAAAAATGGGCATTAAAACTATGGCTCATCCTACGGCGATATTAACATCTCCGCTAAATGGAAGAGAAGCCTGCTTCTATGCCACTAACTGCATTAGAGGCTGTTCAATTGGTGCTGCGTTTGATAGTGTGACTGCTTATATTAAGCCTGCCGAAGAAACCGGCAAATTGTCTATTATCACTGGTGCCGTCGCTTATAAGGTGTTGACCGATGATAGCGGTAAACGTGCGACGGGTATCCGTTATATTGACACTGAAACAGGTGAGCACCGCGAAGTGTTTGCTAAATTTGTTGTGCTCGCCCCTGGCTCAATGGAAAGCGCGCGTATATTGCTCAACTCTAAATCGGAAAAAGCACCAGATGGTCTTGCAAATTCATCCGGTATGGTAGGTAAATATATTTCAGATACGATGTTTACATCGCTATGGATACATATTCCGCAGCTTGATTATGCGCCGCCCCACAATGAAGATGGTGTCTCGCAACCTCATATTTATGCGCCTTGGTGGTTGCATGGTGAAGAAAAAGAAAAAGACGGCGCAGATTTTTCAGGTGGTTATAAGCTTGAAGTGGACCCCTATAGAGGAGGTCGGTTTGGGCCGCCATCTATGAAGGCAACATTTGGTATTATGCTGCACGGTAGAAAAGGCCTATACGGGGATAAACTAAAGGATCATATGCGCAGATATTATGGTTCTTTATTGGGTATTCGCACGCTCGGTGGAATGTCAGTTAATGAAAACTGTTATTTGACCATAGATCCCGATGTAAAAGACAAGTGGGGAATACCCGTGCCGAAGTTTCATTGGCAGTGGTCGGATGAAGATTATAGACGGGGTGTTCATATGAATAAAACGCTTCATGAGCTGGCAAAAAATATGGGTGCGACGGTTGTAAGGGATGCGTTTGACGAATCCCGAAAAGCCGGTAAATTTGTGGAAACGGGCGGTGAGACCAACCATGAGATTGGTGGATGCCGTATGGGAACTTCGCCCAAAAATTCAGTGCTAAATCAATATTCGCAGACATGGGATGTGGATAATTTATATGTCGCAGACGGCGCGCCTTTCGTGACACATGTAGAAAAAAACCCTACACTGACGATTATGGCAATGTCTATGCGTGCAGCAGATAATATTATAGAACGACTTAAGGAGAATAACTTATGAGTGAAAACCAGGAAAAGTTAAGTCCTAATCGCAGAAGGGTGCTCCAACTTATGGCGGTGGCAGGCGCGTCAGCGGCATACTTAAATAATTATCCTAACTCTGGTGCAAAAGCGCAAACGAGACAAAAAGGCTATGGCCAGGATGTGGATGTCAATAATCCGGTGGTGACATGGGATAAAACGTTAAATAATAATCAGCTACTGAACCTTACGGTTATTGGTGATCTGATCATACCGACGGATGATAAATCACCAAGCGCCAGTCATCTTAATATAACCGATTTTGTTGATGAATGGGTGAGCGCTCCATATCCGGAACAGGAAAAAGACAGAGAAGCCATTGTTAGCGGACTAGATAGATTAAATATTCAGGCAAATAGGCAGGACGCTCGCTTTTTTCATAACTTAAACGCCGATCAGCAAGCGGCTATCTTCGATACTCTTGCCAAATCGGTCGAAGCGGGATCAGCAAGTGCAGATGATGACTTCTTCTTTGAGCGGCTAGTTTATATTTATGTTGGCGGGTTTTATACGACCGATGAAGGGATGGCAGATATTGGCTATGTGGGCAATGTTCCTATGGAATCGTTTGATGGACCACCGGAAGAAGTTCGTAAACTTCTTGGTGTTTGATGCTGGGAGATTATTAAAATGGCCGATGAATTTGATGTAATAATTGTAGGGTCGGGTGCCGGTGGCGGCATGATGGTGCACACCTTGACCGCAGCGGGTATAAATGTCCTCCTTATGGAAGCAGGACGTCGTTATGATCCTGAAACGGAAGCGGCAATGTTTCAATTGCCAAACGAAGCACCGTTAAGAGGAGAAGGTACGCCGGATAAGAATGACGGTTATTTTGATGCTACCGTCGATGGCGGCTTTGAAATTCCCGGCCAGCCATATTCTTCAGAAGGGGATGGTTTTAAGTGGTGGCGTGCACGTCAATTGGGCGGAAGAACACACCATTTTGGCCGGCAGGTGCCGCGGTACGGTCCTGAGGATTTTAAAGCGCTTACCTATACCGGTAAGCAATATGACTGGCCCGTTTCTTATGAAGATATGGAGCCATATTATGACCGGGTCGAAACCATCATGGGACTTTATGGCCCGGATGCGGATGATGCTGTCTATAATTCGCCGCAATCGCCTAATCACATCCGGCAAAAACCGCCAGCACCACGGGCGACGGAAATGGTATTTGCCAAAGCCTGCGAAAAAATGGGTATTAAAACAATGGCGCATCCGACGGCCGTTTTGACATCGCCGCTTAATGGAAGGCAAGCTTGCTTTTATGCGACGAACTGCATCCGTGGTTGCACAATTGGTGCCGCTTTTGATAGTGTGACAGCATATATCAAACCAGCGGAAGAAACGGGAAATCTTACCATTTTACCTAACTCTATTGCCTATCAGGTTCTTACCGATGATAGCGGAAAAAAGGCCACAGGTGTTCGCTATATTGATAAGGAAAGCAAAGAACAAAGGGAAATTACTGCTCGTGTGGTGGTACTTGCGCCAAGTGCTATGGAAAGCTCACGTATTTTACTTAATTCAAAAAGTGATAAAGCCCCTAGGGGATTAGCTAATTCTTCTGGTAATGTTGGAAAGTATCTTTCCGATACAACGGGTTCATTTTTGCTTATTCAAATTCCCGCATTTGAAAATTTGCCACCTCATAACGAAGATGGAGTTTCTCAACCCCATCTTTACGCGCCCTGGTGGTTGCACGGTGAAGAAAAGAAAAAGGCCGGTGCTAATTTTGTCGGTGGATATAAACTTGAAGTTGACCCCTATGGCGGTGCCCGTCATGGGCCGCCATCAATGAGAGCGACTTTTGCTCAAATGCTAACGGGACAAAAAGGTCTTTACGGTAAAAAATTGAAGGATCACATGAGACAGTTTTACGGTTCTGTTATGGGAATACGCTGTTTGGGTAGCATGACGGTTACTGAAAACAATTATTTAACTGTCGATGAAGATGTGAAAGATAAATGGGGCGTCCCGGTTCCAAAATTTCACTGGCATTGGTCGGATGATGACTTTAGACGCGCCCAACATATGAACGAAAGCCTGCATGAACTGGCGAAAAATATGGGTGGTAGAGTATTAAGGGACGGATTTGACGCGTCACGCAAAGCCCGAAAACTGATTAGCATGGGCGGAACCACCAATCATGAAGTTGGAGGTTGTCGGATGGGAGATGATCCCAAAACGTCTGTTTTGAATAAACATTGCCAGACTTGGGATGTTGATAATCTTTATGTTGCCGATGGCGCAGGTTTCGTTACCCATTCAGAGAAAAATCCGACTTTGACCATCATGGCACTATCCATGCGTGCTGCTGACAATATAATTGAAAGATTGAAAAATAATGAAATTTGAGTGAGGATCATTATTCAAATATCGTTAACATCCAGGACCATAATATGAAAAGAATTTTCACGTTACTATCTGTTTTGTTTGTATTTTATGCAAATGCTGCATTTTCAAAAGAAAATATTCAAGTCATGGTTTATTCGGATACGGGTCCGGGTGGATGGATACATAAATCTATACCGAAAGGTATTGAAACTGTAAAATCTATTGGAAAAACCCAAGGTTGGGATGTTGATGTGCATTATAGCGAAACTTCGTTCAATCGGCATACGCTTTCGCAATATGATGTGGTGGTCTTTTTAAATACCACAGCTGACGTTCTTAATGATGATCAACAAAAGGCGTTTGAACAATATATTCAAGCGGGTGGTGGTTATGTGGGAACTCATTCTGCTTCCGATACTGAATATGACTGGCCGTGGTATGCGAAGTTGGTTGGCGGCTATTTTAAAACCCATCCTGAAGGCGTACATCTCGCAAAGGTGAATATGGAAAACACAGATCATCCTGCTCATATTTATGTGGAAGAAACAGGTATAGTTATGGACGAATGGTATGATTTTCAAGCCAACCCGCGGGATAGTAAAAATCTAACCATATTGATGACCATTGATGAAAGCACTTATGAAGGCGGCGGGATGGGCACCGACCATCCCATCGCGTGGGCTCATGAATATGATGGTGGTCGCGCTTTTTACACGGGCTTCGGGCATTTATTTCAATCGGATCATCCATTTTTGGTGAAGCATTTAACGGGCGGTATTATGTGGGCGGCTGGCGCGCACAAAGATGAAGTGTCGCTATTTGACGGTGAGACCTTATCTGGCTGGAACACAGTCGACGATGACATGTGGCGTGTCGAAAACGGTATGATTACTGGCGGGTCGTTAGAAGAAGTTGTGCCGACAAATACCTTTTTAATAACTGATGGAAATTACCAAAATTTTGAACTTAAATTTAAAGTCCGGTTATTGGGTTATGAAGGCTTCATTAACTCAGGGTTTCAAGTACGTAGTGTTCCGGTTCCAAATAGTGGAGAGATGAGCGGGTATCAAGTTGATGCTGGTGATTTATGGTGGGGGAAAATATATGACGAGGCCCGCCGAAATAAAGTTGTTGGCTTATCGGAAGATATGTATGCGGTCGATACGGCCGTAAAACGTGGTGAGTGGAATGAATATCGGATCATTGCCGAGGGTCGCCGTATTCGGTCGTGGATAAATGGCGTTGCTGCATTAGATTATCTGGAAGAAGATGAAAGCCTTCCGCAAGACGGGCATATAGGTATCCAGGTACATAGTGGCGGTAAAGCACTGGTCCAAGTGAAGGATATTAGGATTACCCCGACAGCAAATACACCCGGCTTACCTATCTGGGCAGAGACTGGCATGCCAGAAGGTTAATTCGGTTGACGATATCGATGGCGACAACCTGCTTGATATTGCAGTAGGGTCGCGTGAAGGGGTTCACATATATCTGCAAAAAAATAAACAAGGATATGCCATGGGCAAAGTGATTAAAATAATATTGGCTGTGTTGGGGGCTTTCTTGCTGGTAGCAGAATTCGCGTCTCCGCTTATTTTAAGTCCTACAGCCGGTATATTTATCAATCCGTCCTCTTCAACCAATGGTCTTTACATCATTGAAGCCAATGACAACGAATATATAGAGGGGCCGTCGCCAATAAGCTTTAGCCATATTGAACTGGACGATGAATATAATACAGAAGGGGCTTCAGTCGCTGATATTAATAACGACGGACTACCGGATGTGGTAACGGGTCATTATTGGTATGAAGCACCATCTTGGCAGCGGCATACGATAAGGGTCCCGCTTCAGGATGCCGTCGGCATTCCTAAACTTTCCGATCATATTAAGATATTTATTGAAAGTGGCGGCGAAAAAGACATTTGGTCAAAAGCGTATCCGCTGGCTTTTTTTAGTTTCCATGATGATGTCAATAAAGATGGCTGGATCGATGTCATAGCCGTTGATATCACCAGTGCAGGAATCTGGTGGTTTGAAAACCCCAACGGTGTAGAAGGAGAGTGGCCGCAACATCACATTATAGACTTTAGCCGCAATGAAAGCCCGATTTTTGCTGATGTTCTAGGTACAGGGAAGCCACAAGTTATTACAGGGGCCGCGGAGACCGCAGATGCTTCGGGTAAATTATATGCAATTGAATTTCCTGAAACTGGCGGTTTTGAAATTCATACTATTGAAGCTGAAAATGAAGGACGTAATACCGGAGCAACCCTGCCGACCCACGGTCTTGGATACGGTGATATTAATGGTGACGGCCTAATGGATGTTGTTTTTGGATCCGGTGAAGGGTTCCTTGATCGCGCAGGCAATCCAGCTGAGCGACAATCATATGATGAAGGCGGATGGTACGAACAACAAATGTCTTCTGATGATGTAAGATCATGGAAATGGCATGTGATCGATCCTATGGTTTCGCTCTCGCAAATTCAGGTGACCGACGTAAATGGTGACGGTAAAGATGATTTGATCAGTGGCATGGGCCATGGCAGGGGGCTATTCTGGTGGGAACAGGCTGAAAATGATCAATGGATTGCCCATTTGATCGATGATACGTACACACAGCTTCACGCTACGGAAATGGCGGATATTGATGGTGATGGTGTAGGAGATATAATAACCGGTAAAACACCGCTTGCGCATATGGGATTAAAAGACCCGGATGAATTTGGCACCCCCTATTTATATTGGTATAAAATTATCAAGAATTCAGACGGCGAAACCCGTTTTGAACGTCATTTAATTGACGACAATGTGGGTGTCGGACGTCAGATCACAGTGACGGACATCAATAATGATGGAATGTTAGATGTGGCCTCAGGAACCCGTCACGGTTTGCATATATTTTTGCAGCAAAGAAAGTAATTAAGAAGTTGTTATGTCTTCCAACGTAACTTTACCATCAGTGACATCACCGGCTTTATAGCGCAATGACTTTCTATGCGACAAATCAAATTCTTTACTTTCAATTTCCGAAACTACGTACCAGTCTGCTATTGTTTCCTGTTCTGAAATGGTAATAGTCATATATCCACGCCCACTGGTGCTTGTGTAGGCCATATGATCGTTCATCTTCAGATATTTTTGTTCAATCTCTTTAAAATGAGGATTGCCGTCACCTGCCCCGGGCGATGTGATACCTTGAACCGCAAATTCAGCACCGTAATGTTTTCCACCCATTTCGTGGACGATTGAATGTGCCCATCCGCAATGAGTATCGCCAGCCAAAACAATCGGGTTAACTGCATCTTGCTCAAGCATGTCTAAAACTCTTTTTCTTGCAGGTTGAAAACCGTCCCACGCATCCGGGTTATATCTAAAACCAAGATCTTCGTGCATTTTCCAGCTTGCTTTTTGTCTTTCTGATGCTGCGGCCTTTTCGGCGTCAGTATATACAGAAGACGTTGGTGGCCTTCGTTGCATGCTCATGATGACCTGTTGACCAAGTATCTGCCACGGGATGCCATTCTTTTTCGATGTTTTTAATGTCTCTTTTAACCATTTTTCCTGCGGCGCGCCCATCATGGATCGTTCTTCAGTCTCTAACCTTTTGTGAAATGCTCTATAATCGCGGCGGTATTGCCACCCTTCAGGCAGTGTGCGTTCAGTAAGATCACGCAATATTTTTGCATCGGTTACTTCATTTCCGTCAGCGTCATAGGCAATGGGTACGGTGGTTATGCCGCCCTCTCCATCATCGACCGCAGTCCTAATCCAGTCAGGGTCCTTGTCGTATGTTAGATCGCGTTCCCTTCCGATGATGCGGGTGTCTAACATTGCGAGCGTCGCTAATTCACCAAAATCAAATGAACGATAGCTTACAAATATCTGTTGCTCTCTAATGGGTAACCATTCGAAATAAGCCTGATTGGCGGCTGCACGACGTTGATGCCAAGAACCTTCCCCTCCATTATGGTTTTCCGCGCCTTCAAAATATGCATTATTGGCAAATTCATGATCATCCCACGCACACATGAAAGGATATAAACGGTGTATTTCCTGTAGATCCGGGTCAGTTCTATATTGCGCGTGCCGACGCCTGTAGTCTGATAGCGTTATGATCTCATGAGGTGGGTCAACGAGACGGCCCATTTTTTCTGCGTTAGGCGAAGTATATGTACCGACAGGATAATCGTACAGATAATCACCGAGATGCAAAACAGCGTCAAATGGTCCATTATCGCAAATTGCCCTATAAGCGTTAAAATAACCAAACGGATAATTAGAGCAGGAAGTAACAGCTAACCGTACCTTTTCTTTTCCTTTATCACGGAGAGTTTGTGTTTCACCAATGGGGGAAATTTGATCGTTAACCCTAAAGCGGTAATAATATTTCTGACCGGCTTCTAATCCGGTGGCATCGGCTTTCGCCGTATAATCACTGCCTTGTCCCGTGTGAATGTGCCCTGATGTAACGACATTCGTGAAATCACGATCGGTTGCTACATCCCAATTAATATGGACAATCCCATTGTGGTTGCTTTCTTCAGGTGTAACGCGGGTCCAGATTATCACTCTGTCCTGAAGCGGATCACCACTTGCCACACTATGATTATAATTAATTCTTGTTCCTGCATTTTGTGCGTTTGCAGCACTTGCCACAGTTAGCGTGGCTGCCGCACTTGCTGGTACAGACTTTAAAAACTTTCTTCTGTTAACATTTGTTGGCTTTTTCATGTTTCATTCCCTTTATGATATTGATGATACCTATTTCCAACTCTTGCATGCAAGTAATCATTGAGAAAACATGATGGATTTGCTGAAATTTCATCTAAATGTCATAATTTGATATTTTTAGACAGTTGGTCTAAGATTTATAATAATTAGGCGATTACGAAATGTTATTAGGAGTATTTATATGAGTAAATGTATTAAAAATTTCGGATTGGAAAAGTTTTATCCAATTATGAAACTTGTAATTGGTTATTTCGTATATATTGCAACATCAAGCGGCGTGATTGCCGCCCCAAATGATGGTAAAAAATGCGAAAGCGTTAATGCCATTATTAGTGCTGAATTTGAAGCTGGTGGTATGTCCAGTTGTAGCTCATTTGTGCCAAGTATTTTCCGCGTCTTGATTGAACCGGAAGACGAAGATTCCATTGGAAGAAGTGCCTGGTATGCGTTCAAGATAACTAATAAAGTATCAACACCAATTGTAGTTGAACTTGTATATAGAGGTGGTGAACATCGTTTTTGGCCGAAGATAAGCAGGGATGGACGAACCTGGAGCAGACTGGATAGTAGTATGTTCAAGGAAGTCAGTGAACAAAGAATACAATTATTTCTACAGCCGCAGGATAATCCTTACTATATTGCTGCACAGGAAATTTACGGTAATGACGTTTCCTTGAATTGGATGAATAAGATGGTAGCCAATAATGCTGTCTCGAGAAGCACAATTGGTGCTTCCGAATTGGGTCGTCCAATCCATAAAATTGAAAGCAACAGCGGCAATAATACGAAAGAATATATTTTCATGATCGGTCGCCAACATCCGGCGGAAGTGCCCGGTGCGTGGGCAATGACCTCATTTATTGAAACTTTATATGCCAATACGGATCTAGCGCGTCGTTTCCGCGATAGATTTGGTATCATTTCTGTTCCTGTGGTCAATCCGGATGGCGTAGCACTTGGGTATTGGCGTAACAGTACGGGCGGCAGGGACCTTAACTATACCTGGGGTCCCTTTGTCCACAAGGAGACATTGTCGGTCAAAAATGAGTTAGACCGATTTAAAGGTGGTGACAAGCTTAAATTATTTATCGATTTTCATTCTACACATGGGAATCTTTTTTATACTCAGCGGAGCCCAGGAGGTGAGTGGCCAAGCGATATGACCCGTCGATGGTTTAGTGGAGCAATGCCGCGCCTTAATAACTACGAATTTGAACATATTGCCCTGACAACAGATTCTGGAATGAAAAACTCTAATAATTATGCCTATCATACCTTTAATGTACCAACGATTATTGTTGAAGCCGGGGAGGAAACGGAGCGCTTGACAATACAAAATGCGATGGTTGTATTTGCGGAAGAATTGATGCGTGTAATGCTTGGTTCCTAAATTGAAGCCATATCAATTTTGATACAGCTTCAATTTAATCTTAGTAATTCAGGTCTTAAATTCGTTGTCCGTTAAATCGGGCTCGCCATTAGTATCCTGGAATGTGAGCATTTCAAAAACTTTCGATGAAGCACCTTGATAAAACCCCGTTTCATATTCGTAACCTTTAGGATTTAAAAAAGTACCGAATAAAATATCAAAAATGGCGATGTCAGAATAATTGTGTTCATGTATGCCTTTTGCATGATGATATGTGTGGCTTTCTGGGCGCTGCACGATGTAACCCAGCCAATGAGGAGTATTAACATTGGCATGCTGGAATATGTTAAAAAAGGTGGTAATAAGCAAAAATGCAGTTACAGCTTGTGGTGTAACACCGATAGTTAGTACAAGACAGATACTACCTAGCAAAGTAAATCCGATCATGTCGAGCGGACTAAAATAGAAAGCACCGTATGTATCAATACGCTCTGCGCTATGATGCATTTGATGAAAAGTACGCCATAGAAAATCTGATTTATGCATTGCTCGATGCCATATATACAATCCGAACTCGTATAGAAATAAAGCAAAAAGGGTACCCCAAATCACGCCAAATTCTGTGAGATCAAATAATCTGTATT
Organism: Emcibacteraceae bacterium; assembly: GCA_021774795.1. GTDB lineage: Bacteria > Pseudomonadota > Alphaproteobacteria > Sphingomonadales > Emcibacteraceae > Pseudemcibacter. The sequence continues at coordinate 20,904 of JAJFIR010000052.1, forward strand.
CTTCCAAAAAAGGATCGGTAAGCAGTGGTAAATATGATGACAAATAAAAGAAAACGGTGAACGCAGTAATTCCCTTTAGTTTCCAGTATTTGACTTTCGGTAATGAGCGTGCAGGAAAGAGAGCTTCCCATATCATTAACATCGCATATATAGCTAATATGATTAAAGATATTGGATCCAATAGTAGTTCAAGTGGTGTAGGCATAATAATTTGTCCTCTATAATAAAATGGTTTATGATTTTACTTATTGAGGCGTAAGTTTATTCCTTACGATGTAAGGAATAAAAAAATAGACTGTAAGTTTATTATAACTGCCAGTCGATATTAACTTCTGGTTGATAACAACAGAAAGTTCCTGTCTTGATCGATTTAGATAAATGTTTTGCCAATGCAGGGTGAGATTTCTCAATTTTCTTTAATGCGCTTCTGATCCTCCAAGTAATAGCGGACCTTGCCTTTTCCGCTGTGGAGCCTATCTCTCGTGATTTTCCATTAAGGCCAAGCGATGTTGAAAGGTGATCCAAAATAGCGTCATATTCTTCTCTTAATATAGAAACACGAGTAATATCATTCATTTCTTCCGCTTCACTAATGTTAGATTGCAATTCTCGAATTCTATTGTGATATTCTGATTTGGCTTGGCTATCCAACGTTGCAGTTTTTGTGCCGCTATCAATCACTGAACCCATTAATTCCATTGAATGATATTCGATATTTGGATCGGCCAGCAATTTATGGATGTCGTGCAGCCCTTTTGCATCTTTTATCAACACGGTTTGTTCTTGGAAACTAATATGCCAGACATCTGCCAGAAAAGAAAATTTTGCGGTTTCGGCTTGTCGTCTATCATTTGAACGTTGGTCGAAATTAATTCTTTTATTGTCTTTAATATAATTCCAAAAAGGAGTGAGATTGCAATCATTTTTATAAGGGTTAACATTAATCTGCCAGCTAAGAGCTTCTTCTTCCAATGATTTCTTCGATGTTTCTTTTTCTACAGAATATATATTTTCTTCAAATGTTTTAAGATAAATACCCCAGTATTCCCACATTTTATCATAATCGGAGAGATGAAAATATGCCGCGGCGACATAAGCAGGTAAATCTGTCCAAAAATTCGATACGTCAGTTTTTACAGCGAGCTCAATGCTTCGTTCGAAATCTCCGATCTCAAAATAGCATTGTGATCCGTATGCCAAATATGAGTCGTCAGTACGAAAAGGATCTAATTCAACAGCTTTAAGATATTGTTCTAATGCTTCTTGCGGATAACCCAAATACATCATGCAAAAGGCAATTTGAATTAAATTATCCGCATCATTAGGGTTCATACGCAGCGATTTTCTGATGCAATGTTCCGCTTTTTCGAATTCACCCATATATATATAAGTTTTACCTAAAATAGCGAGGGCACGGTAATCATTTTTGTCAAGATCAACCGCCTTCAAAGCGTATTTATGGGCGCCGTTCATATTAATTTCCCATTTTCCCCATACCTGGCAACTCCATTCGTTGAAATATGATAGGGATAGGCCAGTATAAGCAGGTGCATAGTGCGGGTCTATTTTAAGAGCAGCGTCAAAAAAATCTCTTGCGGACGCATCGCTTTCTGACGTTCCTTTTTTTAAACAATCCATACCTAAAAGCCAGTTCTCATATGCGGCAAGTTCGACTTCTTCTTTTTTGTAGGAATCAGAAAGTAAATTAAAATCTATTTCTTTTTGAAGGGCGCTGACTATTTGTTGAACCATTGCGTCGCGTGTATCAAAAATTTCGCCGACGGATTTATCAAGCTGGTCTGAGAATTCTACGCTTCGATCGTTTGCATTGATAAGCTGGATTGTTATTCGCAACATATCAACTACGGTTCTCACGCTGCCCACTACCAAAAAGTCAGCAGACAACTTATCTATTTCACCATAATCTGAAATATCGGTAATTTGTTCAGTAGACAGCTGAGAAATAACAGAAATTCCGACAAACTTCGATAAGTTCGTAATCAAATCTTCGGTAAGACCATGAATTAAAGTTCTTAATCGCTCATTCTTGTTAATCACTTTAAATGGCAATACCGCAATAGAAATATTTTTACTTTTGTTCAATCTGCTCATAATTGTGCTTAAACCATTAATACGTGCATAGTTTACTCTTTTTGGCGAAAATAAGCAAAAAGGAATTCCATGGTAACAGCTGGAAATAAATGCATAGATATATGAATAAAGATACTATAGTTTTTAAAACTAATTAGTTGGCTGGCACAACGAACAGGAAGTAAAAATGACAAAAAGCTTTAAAGCATTAATGGCGATCGCTGTGGGAGAGCGTGATTATAACGTATCTTTTACGGATATTACCGAAAATGATTTACCTGATCTTCCGGTTCTCGTGGAAATAGATTATTCTACGATAAACTATAAAGATGCATTGGCGGTCGCAAAAAAGGGAAAGATAATCCGATCTTTTCCGATGATTTGTGGTGTTGATCTTGCGGGGAGAATTATCTCAAGTCCTGATGAAAAATGGAAAGCTGGAGATAATATTATTATTAATGGTTTTGGTTTGTCTGAGACGCAGCAGGGTGCTTATACCCGACGCCAGCGAGTATCCGCTGACTGGCTGGTAAAATTACCTGAGGGTATGACTTCGCGTCAATCGATGGCGATCGGAACGGCAGGTTACACAGCGATGCTTTGTGTCCAAGAGCTTGAAAATAACGGTGTTGAACCAGGCGCAGGTGAAATATTGGTGACAGGAGCAACTGGTGGTGTTGGTTCGATAGCTGTCATGATATTGAATAAACTCGGGTATCAGGTTGTGGCAAGTACTGGTCGCAAAGAACATGCGGAATATTTAAAATTGTTGGGTGCCGAACTTGTGATTGAAAGAGACGAGCTGGACCGGGACGCCAGGCCGTTAGAGAAAGAACGCTGGGCAGGAGTCGTCGATTGTGTTGGTGGAAAAATCCTTGCTACAGCTATCGCGCAAACCCAATACGGCGGAACGGTTACAGCTTGCGGGTTAGCGGGTGGATACGGATTAAGTGTCACCGTAATGCCGTTTATTTTACGCGGTGTAAAATTAATTGGTGTGGATAGTGTAATGGCATCTATTCCTGTGAGAGTAGAAGCGTGGAGGCGCCTTAATCAGGATATTGATTTTAAGCTGTTAGAAAGTAATACGGCAGATATAAAGTTTAAAGACCTTCCATCTGCCTGTGTCGATTTGCTGGAAGGCCAGTCAAAGGGCAGAATGGTGGTCGAAATTATATAGGATCAAATTGGCTTAAATCGAAAGTCGGAAAAATGAATTAACCGGAGTTACACTATGAATAATGCCCACTTGATAGATCATCCCCTTATCAATCATAAATTATCGATTATGCGGAAAAAAGAAACTCCTCCTCCACACTTTCGCGCTCTTCTGCGGGAAATAAGTATGTTGATGGGATATGAAGTTACCCGCGATTTACAGTTAAAACCTATTGAAATTGAAACGCCGGTAGCAAAGGCTACAGCATCAGAACTGGATGGTCGCAAGATGTGTATTTTTTCGATATTGCGCGCGGGAGAAGGGCTTTCTCAAGGATTACTTGATTTAATCCCGACCGCCAAAGTTGGGCACGTGGGGCTTTACCGTGACCCTAACGACCTTCATGCGGTGGAATATTATTTTAAATCTCCTCCGCATCTGGACGAAAGATTTAATCTTGTTGTTGATCCGATGTTGGCTACCGGTAATTCGGCAATAACTGCATTGGATAGAATAAAGCGGGCAGGGGCTAAGAATATTACCTTTCTTTGCTTGCTTGCAGCACCGGAAGGGATTAAAGCGTTAAACGAGGCGCATCCCGATGTGCAAATTTATACCGCAGCTATTGACGAGAAGTTAAACGAGAAAAGTTATATCGTACCGGGTCTTGGTGACGCTGGTGACCGGATATTTGGGACATTATAGTTGATTGCAGATTATATAAGCATTTGACCTCTGAAAATCTATTTTTATTGCGTTTTAATTTAAAATAATATATTCATCACTTTTGATGGTTCCTTAAGTTTATGCTTAAGGTGAAAAGGGAAAACGGTGCGAATAAAATTATATTCTATTCCGTTGCTATGCCCGTAACTGTAAGCGAAAAGCTGGATCAATATGCCACTGGGAAACCGGGAAGGATGATTTCAGCACTAGATTCGCAAGTCAGGAGACCTGCCATCAAATCGCCCATCTGGTGGTCGGGACAACCAAGCAGAGCGGAACATCCGTGTTGGCGATAACGTCGCTTACGCGGGGGTTGTCAGCTAAAAATTCAGACAAACTCCAAGTAATTTATTAAATGCCTTGACTTAGGGCAAAAATGGATTTTGTTATGAAAAAATTATCTATACCGATTACAGCAACTCTGGCTATTTCAGCGGGAATTATTTCAACACCGACTATTTCTTTATCACAAGAAAAAAGGATCAATGATGTTATCATCGTGACCGCAAACAGACGCCCGCAACCTTTATCGCAAGTTGGCAGCAGCGTTTCCGTTATTACGGGTGATGACCTTGAAAGAAACCAACAATCTTTCGTTCTTGATGCTCTTGAAACTGTGCCGGGGGTATCAATTTCACAAAATGGTGCCTTTGGCGGGACGGCATCGGTTTCAATTCGCGGCGCAGGAACCAATAACACAGTATTAATGGTTGACGGTATCCAACTTAATGACGCTTCTGCGCCGGGGGGTGCTTTTAACTTTTCGTCGCTTGATACGTATAATATTGAAAGAATTGAAATACTCCGCGGGCCACAATCAGTACTTTATGGGTCAGATGCCACTGGAGGGGTCATTAATATTATCACTAAAACGGGGGGTGAAGGCCTTGGGGGCAAGATTTTTGTTGAGGGCGGCTCTTTTAATACTCAGCGTGCCGGGGCAAATATCTACGGTGGTGATGACCGGTACGGATTTAATGTTTCTGCCAGTGGTATCAATACAGACGGTATTTCGGCGGCGGATGAAAATGACGGTAATACTGAAAGAGACGGTCTTAGAAATTATACATTCTCAGGAAAGTTTACCGGGAAATTATCGGAAAATTTTAGCATAGAGGCACTTTCCTCTTATTCAGATAGTCATAGTTTATTTGATAGCTTCGGACCAGTTGACGGGACCATGGTACATACCGTAGATACTGATCAATATTTTGGTGCGGTTCGAGGCACACTGAATTTTCTTGATGATAGATTTGTAAACACATTTTCAGCCGAGTATGCAGCGATTGACAGGTTTTTCATCAGTGATTTTGACCCTTTTCTTGCGGAAGGAAGAAGAACAAATTTGGATTATCTCGGTGTATATACCATTAATTCTGATTGGACGGTTACTGCTGGATTGCAACATGAAAAAGTAAAGTCAATAGGGGCGTCAGATGCCAGCTTTGATATCAATAGTGTTTTTGGTGAAGCCGGTTTTACGGGCGTTGAGGGTCTTACTTTGACCGCAGGTGGTCGATATGATGATCATGAAACTTTTGGCGGCGAAGCGACTTTCCGTGTAACGGGGTCTTATGAATTTGAAGGAATCGGGACGCGGCTTATCGCAAATGCCGGTGAGGGATTTAAAGCGCCTAGTATTTCGCAGCTTACGTTTCTATGTTTAACATGTGATGGGCTAGACGAAGATTTAAAACCAGAGCGGTCATTCGGTTATGAATTTGGCATAGAACAATCTATAATGGACGATCGGTTAGTTTTGAGTGCTACTTATTTCTACATAAAAATAGAAGACAAGATCACATTTATTTCTTTTGCGGACGGATATGACAATATTGAAAGTACGGATTCAAAAGGCGTGGAATTGAGTATTGATGCAAATATTACAAATACATTAAGTGTGACAGGTAGTTATACTTATACGAGCGCAAGAAATCGCATGACAGGAGACCGTCTGCGGCGCGAGCCAAGAAGTGTACTCTCCGCATCGTTGAACTGGATGCCGACGGACAAGTTATCTACGTCCATAAATGTTGTTCACAACGGTGAAGAATTAATCAATGATGGTGATCTGACGAACCCTTTGAAATCATGGACCCGCATCGATATTCGTGCATCTTATGAGCTTTTGGACGGTTTAAGTTTATATGGCCGAGTGGATAATCTTTTTAATGAAGAATATCAGCACGTACTAGGTTATGGTACGCCCGACCGTTCGTACTTCGCAGGATTAAGGAAAACATTCTAGTGATTAAAAGGAGCTGCAAATTACTTAAATTATTAGGTGTGGCCAGCCTGGGAATGGCGATTATGTCATTCCCAACTTATTCGGCGGATGAAAGATTTCCGAATATCGTTTCACTCGATTATTGTGCTGATCAATTTGTACTGCTTCTTTCAAATAGGCAACAGATTACCGCTGTTTCAAAAGCAGCAGAGGATGTTTATTCATTTTACCGTGAACGGGCCAAGGGCCTTGCTAAAACCAACAGTACAATTGAAGAAGTCATTCAGTTGAAACCGGACGTTGCAATCCAGACATATACTTCGGCCGCACACATGGCTGACATGATGGAACGCTCAAATGTGTCACTTGTTGCTACATTGTTTGGTTCCGATCCTGAAACAGTTTATAAAAATATCACATTGGTTGGTGATGCCATAAATCAAAGTGTCCGTGCGAATGAATTTAATGAAAATTACAAAAAGAGATTGGAAGTGCTGAAAGGTAAAAAAACCAGTAAATTCAAACTGGCTTATATCACGCCAAGTGGTGTAACCGCAGGAGCGGGTACTTCTGTTGATGATATCATCACTCTTTCCGGGTTTAAAAATTACACAGCGGCTATAGGTCACAAGGGATGGGTTAGTTTACCTTTGGAAAATCTGATATTGGACCCACCCGATGCGTTTATAACCAGTTTTTTCGAAAGAAATGCCACAACCCAATCAAGGTGGAGCCTTAGCAGGCATGATTTTCTCTTTAATATGATGGAAAGGATCCCAACCATTAATCTACCTAGTACGCACATGTCTTGTAACGGACTTTTTCGTGTTGATGCCGCTGAACTCATTAGAAAAGAGGCTCTTGCAGCTAACCTTTTGAGTAAATCAAATGAGGTGGTAGATTGAGTAGTTATATAAACAGAAATATATTGCTTCTTGTGGCACTTATTATTGTTTCGATTGCTTCTCTTTTGATCGGGCGTACGGACATCGATGTGATGAGTGCAGTCAAGGCTTTATTTGGTGCTGCGGATCAACCTATTAACATTATTATCACGGAACTGAGGTTGCCACGCGTGCTGCTAGGTGTATTCATTGGTGCCGCGTTAGGTATATCAGGGGCGGCACTACAAGGGGTGCTAAGAAACCCACTCGCTGATCCCGGTGTAATTGGCGTTACAGCCAGCGCAGCTTTAGGGGCGGTAATTGCAATTCATCTTGGATTACAATTAATCTGGCCATTATTTATTCCCGTATTCGCTATGAGCGGAGCATTGATTGCTGCATTTGTTCTGCTTATTGTTTCACTGCGGGAAAGCAGTGTTTTGACACTTATCCTTGTTGGGATTGGGATTAGTTCGCTTGCAATGGCCGGTGTTTCACTGGTGATGAATATTGCAGAATCCCCGATGAGTATCCGCGATATGATAATGTGGATGCTTGGGTCTCTTGAAAACAGAACGATGACCGATTTAATGCTGGCGGTACCTTTTATTTTATTTGGATGGCTCATGATGATAAATGTCGGCCAAGGGCTAAATGCCCTTAGTGTGGGCGAAGATACAGCGCAGACAATGGGTATAAATACGTCGCTACTAAAACTTCGCATCGTAGTTGGTTCTGCCATCAGTGTTGGTGGTGCTGTGGCGGCATGCGGAAGTATCGGGTTTGTCGGGTTGGTTGTTCCGCATATGGTGCGCGGCCTGATCAGTAATGAACCGGGGGCTATATTGCTACCAAGTGCTTTAATGGGTGGATTGTTACTCACGCTTGCAGATTTGGCGACACGTATTCCAACACCCGGTGCAACATTGCAGCTGGGTGTCGTGACATCGCTTATTGGTGCTCCGGCGTTTCTGTTTATTGTTTATCGTACCAAAAAGAGCATGCGATGAACGAACTAAAAATTGATAACATAAGCTTGGACCTTGGTGGCGCAGTAATTTTGAAAGACATTTTGGCTACCGTTAAAAGAGGCGAAATTGTCGGCTTGATTGGCCCAAATGGTGCCGGTAAAAGCAGCTTACTGCGAAGTATTTTAGGGTTAGTTACGATAAAAAAGGGTTCGGTCATTATCGATGGTGATAATGTTGAAGAGCTTAGCTTAAAAGAACGAGCGCGAAAAATGGCATATGCTGCGCAAGGATCGCCTGTTCACTGGCCGCTTCAGGTAGAACATATTGTTGAATTAGGGCGTATACCACATTTAAATCCGTGGCAAAAATTGACCAAAGATGATCATGAAGTAATAACCCAGGCGATGGAAAGAACCGATTGCACCCACCTGATAGGCCGGTCGATTACGACGTTATCTGGCGGGGAACGTGCGCGCGTTCTTCTGGCGCGCGTTTTAGCAACCAATGCGCCATATATTATGGCTGATGAACCCGTAGCGTCACTTGATCCCGCACATCAATTACAGGTGATGGAGATACTTAAAGCCTTAACTTCGTCCAATTGTGGTGTGATGGTTGTGATGCACGACTTAAGCCTGGCACTACGTTATTGTGACCGATTAATATTGTTGGATAAAGGCATTATGATCGGTCAGGACACGCCTGATAAAATTTTAGAGGATGAAAACCTGACAGAAGTATTTGGCATTAGCGCGACAAGATGGTCTGATAATGGTGAAAAATTCTTAATCCCGCATCATATTAATCAAAGGACATAAATATGACAAGGGCAATTATGCTTCAGGGAACAGGTTCGGATGTTGGGAAATCTGTTCTTGTTGCGGGTCTCTGTCGTGCACTTGTTAATCGTGGGTACCGTGTAAAACCGTTTAAGCCACAAAATATGTCAAACAATGCTGCAGTAACAACGGATGGCGGCGAAATTGGCCGCGCTCAGGAATTGCAGGCTATTGCGTGTGGTGTTGAACCAACGGTCCATATGAATCCCGTTCTTTTAAAGCCGGAAAGTGATAAAGGCGCACAAATTATTGTTCAAGGTAAGCGAATAGGAAGCGGGGATTCTACTTACTTTAAAAAAAATAAATCCGAACTGCTAAAGAAAATAGTTGAAAGTTTTGAAATTGTTAAAAAAGACGTTGATTTTGTAATTGTAGAAGGTGCAGGAAGTCCGGCAGAAGTTAATCTGAGGAAAAACGATATAGCAAATATGGGCTTTGCAGTAGCGGTGAATATTCCGGTCATTCTAGTAGGCGATATAGATCGGGGTGGGGTGATCGCATCGGTGGTCGGGACCCATGAATTATTGTCCTATGAAGACTGTCGTCTTATAAAAGGTTATATCATCAATAAATTTCGTGGTGACGTTAGTTTATTTGAAGATGCGCTCATCACGATGACCGGGCGCACAGGCTGGAAAGATTTTGGCGTTTTGCCGTTTATACCCGCCGTAAAAAAACTTCCCGCTGAAGATGCAGTTGTGTTGGATCATTTAAAAGTGGGCGAGGATAAAAAAATCGTAATTGTGGTACCGATGCTACCGCGCATTGCCAATTTTGATGACTTGGATCCGCTGATTGCCGAGCCGGATATTGATGTGATATTCGTTCCACCTGGCGATGTATTACCCGTCGAAGCAGATTTAATAATTATTCCCGGCACAAAGTCCACCCTTGCTGATCTTAAATTTTTTAAAACACAAGGATGGGATGTTGACCTCGGCGGCCATGTTCGCCGCGGTGGGGCCGTGCTCGGTATTTGTGGTGGTTATCAGATGCTGGGTAAATGTATATCCGATCCCGACGGTGTCGAGGGTGAGCCGGAAAAGATGAGCGGTTTGGATTATCTGGACGTGGAAACCATGATGCAAACAGAAAAAGTAGTATGCCAAACAACCGCATATGCAGATCATCTTGAATGTGAAACTAGCGGTTATGAAATTCATATGGGCGAAACCATTGGCAGTGATAGTAGAAGACCATTTTTAAAAACTAAAGATAAATCACTTGGTGCCATGACGTCAGATTTGAAAATCGGGGGAGTTTATGTACACGGGATGTTCAATGATGATCACTTTCGGATGAAATATTTATCACAGTTTCGAAACGGTATTCAGACCAAGACGGCTTTTCGTGACGGGGTTGAATTGGCACTTAACACGCTGGCCAACGAAATGGAACGGCATCTTGACATTAATGATATTTTATCAATCGCCGGTCATGAGTAATGATCTTTATTTTATCCGTAGCGATGATATCGGACGCAATAATAGATGAACTTAAATGAATATATCCGCTTTGGCTTACCCAAAAGTGACATACAAATGCAACGTTTAAAGGAGACATTATCGTGACCGATAGCAACGAAGAGCATAAAGAAAAAATGGTTGATATGAAGGCAAAGCATCGTGCGAATATAAAGACGAAGAAACGTTCGGGGCGAGGGCTTTTAATGGTGAATACTGGTGATGGTAAAGGAAAATCAACGGCTGCCTACGGAACATTGGTTCGTGCCCTTGGCTGGGGACACGATGTTGCCGTGTTGCAATATGTTAAGGGGACATGGAAAACGGGTGAGAAAGAATTCTTTAAACGGTTTTCAGATCTTATCAGGCTTGAAGTCATGGGGGAGGGCTTTACGTGGGAAACACAAGATAGAACACGTGATATAGAGGCCGCAGAGAAAGCCTGGCAAGTCAGTATGGAAATGCTCACCAGTGGTGATTACGATTTAGTTATTCTGGATGAGCTGAACATCGTGCTTCGCAATGATTATCTGGATAAGGAAGTGGTAAAAGATGGGCTTCTTGCGCGCCATCCACGGACCACAGTGATCGTAACAGGCCGTAATGCACCCGATAATATTATTGCAGCGGCGGACCTTGTGACGAACATGGAAATGATTAAACATCCCTTCGAAGCGGGTATCAAAGCCGCGCGTGGTATCGACTTCTGATCGTTCTAATTTATGACATGGATTTTAATGATCGACCGTAATGATACTTAATCTGGTCGAGTGGGTATCGTGCTTCCTGCGCAACTGGGCAACTGATGCGTGCCAAGCACCTATCCTTACATTTTGAATTCGGCTCAAGACGATAATTAAAACACTTCTGGAATTCGAAGTCGTTTCCTTGTACCGCTCCTGCCGGGCAGGCCGAGATACATTCGGTGGTCGTGCAGGACACGCAAGGCGATGCGCCGTCCATAGGCACTGAAGCTTCATAATTCGATGCGGCCAAAACAACCGCACGGTAAGCGAACCACGATCCCCATTTTTTATTTATACCAATGCGAAATAGCGAAGGATGATGCCACCCTGCGAGTGTTCCCAGGGATTGCAAAGGTATGATTGTTTCCCCGGGATATAGGAATTTGAATTGTTTTCCAGGTAGATTTCTTTCAAAAAATGTGGACATGGTTTTAACTGAAAAATCGTCAATGGGGTTTGAACTGTCAGATGATTCTGAAGTGATTGAATTCCAGAGTGCACTGCCGCCGTGACCTATTAAAATCAATTGATTATAGTTTGGTAAATCAGCAGTGGATTTTTCAAGTGCGTCTATCATATCAATGGGTAGGGCGCCAATATCGAATATGGCTTGTAAATTTAAACCTTTTTCATTCAACAAATTGGGATTAAATTTATCTCTCATTGGCTGGGTATTCCATTTTGATGGTCATTATGTATTTCTGCGTCAACCTTTTGATTTAAAAACTGTACCTGCCACTGTCCGCCCAGGCCATTTCCTGTTTGGTGTAAAATCTTGCTGACAGAAAAAGGATCAATTTTGAATGACAGCGCCTGATCAGAATTTAAACCAAGTGCGAGGCCCAAAAAGGCCCGGATGATACCTGCATGTGTAACGATCACACGTGGTCTGGACGGTTCAGTTTCTATCGTATGTTTTAAGAATAACGTCACGCGTTTTTGAACATCGTTAAAGCTTTCTCCCTCAGGTGGTCGTGTATCAGCCGCAAGATAAGACCAATTGTGTGCTTTTTTCCCCTCAATTTCCTTCCATAGGTTTTCAAATGATAACCCCTGCCATTTTCCAAAATTTTGCTCAACCAATAACTCTTCGAAGTTTATTTCTGATATATCATTTCGTAGCACCTCGGCGGTCGCTTTTGTTCTGGAAAGTGGACTAGCGAACCAAAGGGCATTTTTCGGTAATTGTTCTGACATTCTTTTTAAAGCTTCCGGGTTAGGAAGTACTGCTTCTACGTCGTGAATTGGGTATAGCCCCTTATTGCTCTTGTCCGCTGGCGCGTGCCTTATAAAATACCATTCCGTTAACTGAATGTCGCTTGTCACTCTAAATGCTCCATATCGCACAAAGGGTTAGGTAAATTGAGATTTCAGAAATCTGTTGTGTACTCCCTAAAATGTCACCGGAATATCCGCCCACTTGCTTATAGGAGAGGCGACAAAACATCGCGGTTGAAACTATTGCGGCTGATAGTACGTAAATTATGGTTATAATGTCCTGGAGGGTGAGACAAACTAAAATGGTTATTGTGGATGCGACAATTACTGATTTTGTCGAAGGTTTGCCCGCTTCCACGGATAAGCTTTTTTTTCGGGCGGGCGGGAGCATCATTAACGTGAAAATGATCATAAGACGCGAAACTGTTGCGCCTACTAAAAGCGCCGACACCACGTTGCCGGCTGAAAGCGCGGAAAGGCCAGTTACTTTTAGACCTATAGAAATAATGAGAGCCAATCCACCGTAAGTACCAATGCGACTATCGCGCATAATTTCCAGTTTTTTTTCTGGACTGGCGCCGCCGCCAAAGCCGTCCATAGTATCGGCAAGACCATCTTCGTGAAACGCTCCAGTGGTTATGATCATCGCGGAAAGACTAAGCAGTATAGATGTCATTTGCGGAATATCTAATGCCTGAGTGCCAAGATAAATTATTGCGCCGATGAGTGAAACGACCACACCAACAACTGGGTAAACCCATAAACACCGATTTAAATTGGGCGGTGTATTGGGTGATATTTTTTGCCAGTTAACCGGAATTCGTGTGAGCAACATAAATGCAGCATAAATATCTTCGATTACTATTTGGATGCGTGACCGGGAATTATTCATTGGCACTCACACCAGCCTCATCGAAAGTCGCCATCCCGTTATGAGCCGCGACAGCAGCTTTAATGATCATCAATGCTACTGCGGCACCGCTGGCTTCGCCAAGTCTCATGCCCAAGTTTAAGATGGCTTTCTTGTTAACCACATCTATTAATTTTTTATGGCCAGGCTCCGCTGATAGATGTGAAACCAAAGTGTGTTCTAACGCAGCTGGGTTGTCTTTGAGTAATACCGCCGCCGCGGCCGTGGATATAAATCCGTCCAATATTATAGGTATGGAAAGGTGACGGGCTTCGAGCACCGCTCCGGCTATCGCGGCCAATTCTCTGCCGCCAACTGTTCTTAAAATATCAAATGAGGAATTTTGGTTTTGAGTGTGTAGATCAACGGCATTGGCGACGATTTGTTGCTTTAATTTCAAACCTTTCTCATCAATACCGGACCCGTAGCCAACCCATTGCTGCACGGTACCACCAAATGTTGATAATGCAACAGCGGCAGCCGAAGTTGTATTTGCAATACCCATTTCGCCAAGCAACAATATATTCGTATCTTTATCAACGGCTTTCGCGCCTGCGCGCAGTGCTGATAAACACTCTTCTTCACTCATCGCGGCAGTCACCGTGAAGTCATTCGTCGGTTTATCGAGTGCGAGAGCAACGACATTCAAGGTTGCGCCGGCCGCATCGGTTAATTGGTTTATGGCGGCCCCCCCTTTTTTAAAGTTCTCAACCATTTGCGTTGTCACTTCGGGAGGGAACGCAGAGACACCTTGCGCGGCAACCCCGTGGTTGCCAGCAAAAACAATGCATTGACAGTTGTCGGTGCTTGGCTTTACCTGACGTTGCCAACCTGCCATCCAAATGGCAATTTCTTCCAAACGACCTAATGAACCTTGAGGTTTAGTAAGAATATCCTGATGCGCAGCCGCCTGGTCACTGAAGCCTTTGTTGCTACCAGGTAGTGTTTTTAAGTGGTTTTCAAATTCAGCAATAGAATTCATATTTGCGATTGTCATTTATCAAATGCTTTCGTCATTAGTTTGTTGTTTTCTTTTAAAGGTAGCGGCAGTCCGGCCATGACGAAATACACATTGCTTACACATGCGGCTATTTTTTGATTGAGGCGACCCGTTTCGTCTCTGAATTCTCTGGCGAGTTTATTTATCGGCACAATGCCTTGGCCAACCTCATTGGATACTAAAATGAGGGGGCATCGCGCTGATTTTATTGCATTTATTAGAATATTGGTTTCTTCTTCTATATTCCTGTTGCGTTCAATGATATTGCTCAACCACAAGGTAAGGCAATCGATAAGCAATAGAGTTTTATTGTCACTGATAAGGCCAATTTCGGCAGCAATTTTAAGGGGTTCTTCGATGGTGTTCCAACGCGTCCCACGGCGGTTTTTATGATGATCAATACGGTTTTGCATTTCATTGTCGCGCGCTTCACCGGTGGCAATATAAATTAGATCAAATTCAGATTTTAAAGCCAGTTTTTCCGCATATTTACTTTTGCCGGACCGGGCGCCGCCCATTATCAATGTAGTGTCATTATTTTCCATCGTGTTCTTTCGGGACTAAAGACGATGGGATGCTACTTAAAATCTAACCTATGGATTATTAAAAATAATGCATCGCCCCGCCAAGCACCCATCGTACTCTATTCAAGGTTCAAGTAAAATGTACGGATCCGGGCTTGTTCCTTTAAAACTTACCGTTGCGTGGGCAGCGCAGAATTTTCATCCGCTTTCCCGTCAAAATCACCATTTAGTGAAACATTTTAATTATCTTATACTCTATAAGCGAATGGACATTTTTGCAAGAACAGCAATTGCTAATAATTTCTAATTTTTTAGAGCCCTCTTTTAATGCAATAAATTGACAATATTATAATGATCGTGTAGCGTTATTTTATAAAATATAATTTATCTTAATAAGAAATATTATTACTTTTTCGATAAAATAAAGTACTAAATAAAAGGGTATAAGGTCAAAAGAATGAGTAGAAAGCCATTGCAGATTAAGCATATCGTTACGTATGGTGTATCGCTCTTTCTATTGCTATCTGCGCATCTTTGGGCGCAGGAACGCCCGTTAATTTACAGTAATACTAATCCTCCTGATAATGCCGCAAATGTATATGGCATAATTCCGATGATCGAAGAACTTAAAGATATTATTCCGATTAAACTGGTGCCCGGTTCTCAATTATTTGATTCTCGCACGGCATTGGCGTCAATAGGTGGCGGCATATCAGATTCAGGTGAGGTTATTTCATCTTATAGCCGGAGCGATTTAAAGCATGCAGTAATCTTGAATGATTTAATGTATCTCGGTCGAAATGAAATGGTTGTGAATGCTGCTGCTACCGAAACTTTACTATTAGATTGTCCAAACTGCATGATGGACTTTGCCAAAAGTAATACCTTGTTCTTGTCTGGTGCGGCGGCCGGGTCATATGGAATGCTTTGTAAAAGTGAAGTCACAACCGTTGCTCAAATGAAAGGTAAAAAATTCAGAGCCGTAAGTGCAAGCCGTCGTTGGGTGAGGGCTCTTGGCGGGATACCGGTGAGCCTTTCTATAAATGATATGGTAGAAGGGCTTTCCCGCGGATTGGTTGACTGTATTGTTGGTCCGGTGGCTTGGCTTAAATCATTTCCAATCGCTGATGATGTAAAATATATCTATGCTTATAATGTGGGTGCGTTTAGCTTCGCGACCATGATCATCAATCGGGGCATTTGGGATGACTTAAGATCGGACCAAAAGAAAGCATTATGGGATGCACAGTCAGGTGTATCTGCGCGCACAGTGGTCAGGTTATATGTCGCTGACGCTATTCGCGCACGGATGCTTGCTAAAGAAAAAGGAATTCCTATTACGACGGCGGGACAAGATATAGAAAATTTTTGGCAAGAATTCAAGAAAGACGAGACATCTACGGTAAATGAAATTGCGGGTGGATTAGGGGCGCAAAACCCGAAGGAAATATCAGATAATTTTGTCAGGAATATCGAAAAATGGGAAAAAATAATTGCAGCTTCGGGGCTTGCAAATTTGCTGGACCTAGAAGAAATTGACGAGGGGATATTACATAATGCCGAAGTGGAATATACAGAGCTGTTGCAGAAAAATATTTATGATAAAATAAATCCCGATGATCTTTAAGAAAACCCAATGATCTTTAAGAAAAAGAGCGTGAAAATAAAATAATATGAGCGAAGACTTTTATAAGAAATTGGACAAGATTGACCATAGTATCGCATTGGTTTTATGTTTTCTCGCCGCTTTAGCGGTTGTTGGCATGATGCTTCATATTGTGGCCGGTATATACTCCCGCCATTTTATAGGTCGACCCCTTGGCGGCGTCACTGAAATTGTGTCTGCTTATGATATGGTGGCGGTCTCCTTTTTGTCGCTGGCTTATGTAACCCACCAAAAAGCACATATTTCTGTTGAATTATTTACACAAAAACTGTCTGAACGTACAAAACAAACAATCGAATTAATGGCGACATTATTTGTGACGATTTTATCTTTATGGATAACCTATGAAACTGCGATCGCGGCAATTCATAGCTATTCGATCAATGAAGTGTGGGAGTCCGGTGATGGATTTCTTACTGTATGGCCGAGCCGGTTTTTTCTGCCTTTTGGAATTGGAGCAATGGCCTTTTCATACGGCTTGGATGTGATCAAACGTCTTGATCGATTACTAAACCCGACTGATCAGGATATTGGGCTTTAAATGGCTGATATTGAAATTGGTTTTGCGGGTATAGGGCTGCTTTTACTGTTATTAGCGTTAAGAATTCCTATTGGATTTGCTTTGTTCGGTGTTGCGGTTATTGGCTTAAGCCTTGCAAAAGGTTCGGAAGTAGCAATCAGTTTAGTGCAAATCGAGCCTTTTCATTTCGCGGCCCACTGGTCATTTTCGGCTATTCCCATGTTTATTCTAATGGGCTGTATCGCACAGCATACCCGATTGGCAAGTGAACTATTTCATGCGGCCAGACTTTGGTTGATCAGTGTCCCCGGCGGGCTGGCGGTCGCGGCAAATTTTTCTTGCGCGGGGTTTGCGGCGGCGTCTGGCTCCAGCTTGGCAACCGCTGCCACAATGGGCCGAATTACCATTCCGGAAATGTTAAATGCAAAATATGAAAAAGGACTTGCTTCGGGCGTCGTTGCCAGTGCGGGAACAGTGGGGAATATGATACCCCCATCCATTACATTTATCATTTATGGCATTTTTGCCGAGGTTTCCGTTACCAAACTATTTATGGCGGGAATATTACCCGGTTTATTAACGGTTGCTGTCTATACCTTTATGATCATTACACGTTGTTGGCTTAATCCCGGCCTTGCACCCAGAATTGATATGGATGTTACGTGGAACATGCGCTTCAAATCACTTATGCCGATTTGGCCAATATTTATTCTAATCGCTAGTTTGCTTGCTGGTTTCGCCTTCGGAATGATCACAGCCACAGAAGGTGGCGCATTTGGTGCAATGGTTATTTTTCTGATTACGTTATTGCAAGGGCGTATGTCTGTAACGGTGTTCAAGAAAAGTTTGCAAGATACATTGGTCAGTACCACAAGCCTTCTTTGGATTGCTGTTGGTGCGATAATGTTCACGCGCTTCCTTGCAATAACGGGTACGACAGAAGCCATTAGCGATCTAGCGACCATTTGGGTTGGTGGTCAGTTATCAGCTGTTATATTTGCGATGGTGATCTTTTTAATTCTTGGAATGTTTTTGGATCCACTTGGCATATTGTTGCTTACATTGCCGATTATGTTGCCGATTTTTCGGGGCCTTGAAATGAATTTAATCTGGATTGGCGTTCTTGTTGTTAAATTTATTGAAATTGGACTTCTAACGCCGCCCGTAGGGATGAATGTTTATGCCATCAAGAATGTCGTAGGTGACAAGATAAAACTTGGCACTATTTTCAAAGGGACAGTCTGGTTCCTTGGTTGCGAGGTCGTCGTCGTGGCCTTGCTGATTTTTATTCCGGTGATATCATTGTTCATTCCAAGCTTATACGGTTAAGAGAAGATACAATGAAAAATATTGAAAATCCCAAGGTGCCGCTTGATATGGGCGCAGAAGAATTCCGTGAACAAGGTCACATGCTTGTTGATAAAATAGCAGATTTTCTTGAAGACTTAGGAGAAAGGAATGTGCATACACCTGAAGCAGCGAAAACAGCGCATGAGGCATTAGGAACAGGATGCTTGCCAAGCGGAGGGACCAAAGCTTCTGAAGTTATTGCTGAAATTTCTGATCTTCTTATGGAACAATCCTTATTTAACGGTCATCCGCGGTTTTGGGGATATGTGAACGGTTCTGCAAGTCCGATTGGGGCGTTGGGCGATTTATTAGGGTCCTCCATCAATGCCAACGTTTGCACATGGACGGTGGCCCCGGTTGCGTCTGAAATTGAAAGGCAAGCGGTGGATTGGATTGGAGACTTACTTAATTTTCCAAATGACCCTTCATGCAATTCCGGCGGGATATTGGTTAGTGGCGGTACGATGGCAAACATCACGGGGCTTCTTGCCGCACGGCGCGCCCGTTTTGGTCCGGAAGTCCGCACCAAAGGCCTATGCCAAGGCGACGCTTCTAAAGCCAAATTTTACGCAACTTCCGAAACCCATGCCTGGCTGGAAAAGGCGCTGGATATAATGGGGTTTGGGGAAGATGCAATTCACCGCGTTGCCAGCAATGATGACTTTCAAATGGATATAGGGGATTTAAAACGGTGTATTGATGGTGATCTTAAACAAGGTTATTTGCCGTTCGCGGTGATCGCGTCGGCTGGTACTGTGAGCACAGGTGCAATCGACCCGCTAAATGATATTTCACGGATTTGCAAACAAAATAATATGTGGTTTCATATTGATGGTGCTTACGGTGCGGTTGCGGCCTGTGTTCCTGAAATGTTGGGTGAATTGTCGGGAATTGGACTTGCTGATTCTGTTGCGATGGATGCGCACAAATGGCTTTACGTGCCTTTTGAAGCAGGCTGCGTGCTTCTACGTAACCGCGAACATCTTACCGACGCTTTTGCCCACGAAACAACTTATTACCCACCGACGGGTGGTGAAAACTCATTACCGATCGCTTACAGGGATCAGGGTATTCAAACATCGCGTGGTTTTCGGGCTCTTAAGGTTTGGATGTGTTTAAAAACTGCAGGCAAAGATGGCTATGCGTCGATGATCGGTAATAATATTCGGTTGGCTGAGCGTCTATACGCAAATATTAAGAAAATGCCTGAACTTGAAGCGATCAGTCAAGGATTAAGCATCGTAACATTTCGCTATAACCCTGGGGATATAAAAGACGATAGTCAACTTAACCAATTAAACAAAGAAATTCTCATTATGCTCCAAGCCGAAGGGTGGGCGTATCCTTCCCACGCAAATGTTGATGGAAAATACTTAATTCGGGTTTGCATCACCAACTTCCGCACCACTGACCAAGACGTGGATGGTCTTCCACAAAAAGTTATAACCATCGGCAATAATTTATCATAATAAAACATATTATTTTTCTTTACAGAATATTATAATAGGTACTATAAAAATGTAACAATTTAAGTAAACAGGACTATAAATGAATAAGAATACTAACAACAATCCGCTCGTGGCTAAAAATCAGGAATTTTTGGCTGAAGATCATAAATTGATGATTAATAATGAATGGGTTACGCCCTCCTCGGGTGACTATATTGATGTTTTTGACCCATCGGCAGGTTCCGCAGTGACTAGAATATCATCTGGCAATGCCGACGATGTTGACAATGCGGTAAATGCAGCGAGTGAAGCATTTAAGTCATGGTCAAAAACGACGCCATTGACACGGCAATCATTATTATTGCGTCTTGCTGATTTGATAGAGGAAAATGCAGAACGGCTTTCTGAAATAGAAAGTATCGATAATGGTAAATCACTTATTATTGCCCGAAATGGTGATGTCGGCAGCAGTGTTAATTTTATGCGCTACATGGCGGGATGGGCGACAAAAATCACGGGTTCCACACTTGATATTTCAGCACCTCATATGCCGGGCGCAGAATTTCACGCTTATGTAAAAAAACAACCTGTTGGCGTCGTTGGTGCTATTGTTCCGTGGAATTTCCCGTTATCCATGTCCATTTGGAAAATCGCCCCGGCACTTGCGACGGGCTGTACGGTAGTATTAAAGCCCGCAGAACAAACATCCTTGAGTGCGTTAATTCTTGGTGAACTTATCATCGAAGCGGGTTTTCCTGCTGGTGTTGTTAATATTATTACGGGGTATGGGCAAAATGCCGGTAGTCCGCTTGTTGCGCATCCAAAAGTGAACAAAGTTACATTTACCGGTTCCGTTGAAACAGGAAAGATAGTCGGTAGGCAAGCGGTTGGTCAAATGAAACGCTTTACATTGGAGCTTGGCGGAAAATCACCGATCATTATCCGCGAAGATGCCAATGTTGAAGCATCAATTTTAGGGGCTTCAATGGCAATATTTTTTAATCAGGGACAGACATGCACAGCGGGTTCAAGACTTTATGTACATAAATCTATATTTGATGGTGTTGTGGCCGGGGTTGCCGAATTTGCCAATAATATTAACGTCCAACCTGGCTACGATGCCGCATGTGGAATGGGTCCATTGGTATCGAAAGAACAAAGTAAACGGGTCTGCGATTTCATTGCGTCCGGTATTGAAGAAGGCGCGGAAGTTATGGCGGGTGGTGCAAAACTGGATAGAGACGGGTATTTCGTTGCGCCAACGGTTTTAAAAAGCACGCAAGATATGCGCATTGTACAGGAAGAAATTTTTGGCCCCGTTGTTTGTGCGATGCCGTTTGATGATGATGAAGAAGTACTAGAATTAGCCAATGAAACCCGATACGGCCTTGCAGCCAGCGTATGGACACAAAATTTAAGATCGGCACATGATTTAGCAGCAAAAATTCAGGCAGGAACGGTTTGGGTGAATTGTCATAATGTTTTTGATCCTAATTTACCATTTGGCGGGGTTAAACAATCGGGCATCGGTCGCGAGCTTGGAAAAGCTTCCATCGATGGATATTTGGAAGACAAAACAGTGTTGATGAAGCTTAACTGACACAAATGTGAGTAACGACAATGAATATGAATGTAGAACTCGATATTAAATCTTATATCCATCCGCAATCGGATTTAACGGCGCAGGAAAAATCAGGCCCGATGATTATGACGCACGGTGAAGGGGTCTATGTATTTGATGATAAGGGTTATAAGTATCTGGATAGTGTAGCGGGTCTTTGGTGTGTGACATTGGGTTATGATAATCAAGCCTTAAAAGACGCGGCCACAAATCAAATGAACCAGCTTCCCTATTTTCAGACATTTGCTAATAAATCCAATAACCCCACTATTGAATTAGCGGCTAAACTTCTTGAAGTGGCGCCCGGTCCGATGTCAAAAGTGATCTTTCAAAATTCTGGATCAGAAGCAATTGATACGGCGATCAAGTTGGTCTGGTATTATCAAAATGCCCGCGGTAAAACGGCGAAAAAGAAAATCATCGGGCGTCATGGCTCATATCACGGTACGACTGTCGCAGCGGCCAGCTTAACCGGACTTCCGACGATGCATAGCCAGTTCGATCTACCAATAGAAGGTATAATTCACACAGATAATCCTAACTATTATCGATTTGCAAATGTCGGCGAAACTGAAGCGGATTTTTCAAGCCGCTGTATAGAGAATTTGGAAAATCAGATATTGAACGAAGGTCCGCAAACCATTGCTGCGTTTTTTGCGGAACCCGTAATGGGGACAGGCGGTGTAATTGTGCCGCCGAAAACCTATTTTGAAAAATTGCAATCTGTACTTAAAAAGTACGATATCTTGCTTGTGGTTGATGAAGTAATTTGCGGATTTGGCCGAACTGGAAATTATTGGGGCAGTCAGACATATAATATCAAGCCCGATATGATTACATGTGCGAAGGGTTTGTCATCTGCTTATTTGCCTATTTCGGCGTTGCTCGTATCCGATGATATATATCAGGCAATGAAAGAAGGCAGTGATAAAGTTGGCATATTTGGACACGGATACACTTACAGCGGGCACCCCGCTTGCGCCGCGGTTGCGCTTGAGACGCTTAAACAATATGAGAAACTAAACACCCTTGATAATATTAAGGCGGTTGCGCCAGGATTTCAAAATGGTCTGAGACAATATCTGAACCATCCTCTCGTTGGCGATGTACGTGGTGTGGGGCTGATGGGATCAATAGAGCTGGTGAAAGACAAAAAAACGAAGGAAGGGTTTGATCCTTCGTTAATGATTGGCCGTAAAGTAGAAGAATTTGCCTTAAGATATGGGTTAATTTTAAGGGCACTGGGCAATATTCTTGTATTCGCGCCGCCCTTTATTATCAAAGATCATGAAATAGATAAAATAATCGAAATTATCGGACTTGCGCTTGACGAAACTTTGGCTTGGCACGATAACCTCGCTTAAGAAGTTTCACTTTTATACCCAAGGCGGTTTGATATTTTTAACGCCGCATTTTTTACGGCATTTATTTGTTCTATTGTCGGTTTTGTCGCAAGTTCATGAATGGAAGATAAAATACTGACAATTCCAATTAATTGACTTTGATGGTCCAAAATTGGCGCGGCGAGTGCGTTAATGCCGAGCGTGATTTCTTCCGGTGCAACTGCCCATCCCTGAGATTTTATTAACTTAATTTCTTTTTCGAGTGTTTTGCTGTCTATAATAGTTTTCGATGTAAATTTTTTAAGGGACTTTTTTGAGATAATTTTCAGCCAATCTTTTGGCCCAAAAGCGAGCGCTATTTTCCCTTGCGCCGTCGCATGCAGGGGGAAGGTTGACCCTGGTCTGGTACTAATGTCAATTTGTGAATCGCCACGGACGATATCCAATACACAAATATTCTGCTCGTTCACTGTTGAAAGAGTGATCGCCGTTCCAACGGATGCTTTAAGTTCTTGCATCGCCGGGCGGGCGACACTAATTAAGTCCATTTTCCGCTCTATATCTTTTCCTAACCAAAGAAACTTCATGCTCAGGCTATATTTATCGGTACTCGGGTCTTGGTCAATATATCCGATACCGGACAGAGTACGCAGATGTCTATACACCCGTGGTCTTTCCAGATTTAAGGCATTAGCGATCTCAGTAACGCCAAGCGGACTGTCACATTTAGCCAAAAATTCGATAATTGTAAAAGTCAGAACGACTGACTTTATCTCTTCCGGTGTTTCTTTGTTTCTCGGTCGTCCAGCCGGCAAATTCACTCTCCTATGAGCCTAAAACATTTTATTGAAGCCAGAAATTAACTTATATTACAATTCTTTGCTACAAGAATTGTTCGAAAATAAAAATAGCTTGCAAATATATCAATGGATAACCTGGATTAAATCAAATATCGTTCCTTATAAATTTATTTAATCGCTTTGAGTGAGGTTCCCAGTAGCCAGATTGAAATTCCTAAAAGTGATATCGTAATGTTCGCTGTGATAATCAGTAACTCTATCGCAGCATGAGTGGCAGGGCAGGAAACTAACATAGTTGAGGCACTTACGCGAGGGTATGTACCCTCGCGTTTGCGAAATCAGACGAGGGAAGTGAAGCCAATCATTAAAATTGATGCCCATGATACCAAGTATACAGGCGTTCTCAGGTACGGAGTGCCAGCAATATAAACAATAGCGTGAATAACGCGTGCGAAGAAAAATACCTGCGCCCATATTGCAACTATTTTGGTGGCTACAGTATCATCGCCGATTAATAAACTTGCGGCAACGATAACAGCTATAAATGCCGGCATGGTTTCCACCATGTTTAAATGAGCCCGTTGAGCCCGTGCGGCCCACAGAGGTTGCTCCGGTTGTGTGAGCGGAAATCCCTTTGTGTAATTGTTTAGAAACGTGGGCAATCCCCATGAAAATAAACGAGCTAATATATACGGCGTCCAAAGTAAAATCGTTAATACACCGCTAAGTCCTAAATAGTAAAATGTCGTTTCCATATCTTTTCCTTTCTATAATAATATTTCAACGATGTTAATTTATCGATTAATCTGATATTAACAATGTGCATTAATCCGTTAAATATGATTATTCGTATTGCCATGTTGATTTATGGAGTATTTTGTGTATTTTGTTTATATCAATGTTATAGCAGGATCAAATAATGGATGTTTTAAGCGATATATTGGATACTTTGAAATTCAAGGGATCATTTTACTTTTCAACCGATTTAACGGCTCCCTGGGGTATTGAGGTGCCAAATTATAAAAATGTCGCGCGATTCCACCTGGCGGTTGGCGGAGACTTTTGGGTGCGAGTTGAAAATGTGGATGAACATATTCGATTATCATCAGGTGATATGATAATTATTCCGCATGGTGCTTCGCATTCTATATCTGATAAACCGGATAGTGCTATCGAGCAACTTGATGAAGTGCTTTATAAAAGTGGCTACAACGGCGAAGGGCATCTCGTATATGGTGGTGAAAATAGAGAAGGCTGTACGAAACTGGTCTGTGGTCATTTTGACTTTGACGAAATATTCACTCACCCACTTATATCTGATTTGCCGGAATATATTTTAATTACTGGCAAGCAGGCACTGGATTTTTCATGGTTTGATGACGCTATGAAATTTATGTCATACGAATCTCAAAAAACAAACATGGGCGGTGAAGCAATTGTAAAACGGCTTTCTGAAATTTTATTCATACATTCTGTCCGTGTCTGGAACGATCAGATAAGCAACAAAAAAGGAATTATACGTGCTATCGCCGACAAAAAAATTGGAAGAAGTTTGAGGGCGTTTCATTCAAATCCGCAAAACCCCTGGACGTTAGAAAGCCTGGCTCATGAGGCGGGAGTATCAAGATCCATTTTTGCAAATCAGTTTAAAGACTTAATGGAGATGACCCCGCTGCGTTATATTACCTTTTGGCGGATGCAGAAAGCGTGTCAACATTTGATAGAAAGCGATATGTCAACTGATTTGATCGCTGAACAAGTCGGCTATCAGTCACTTGCGGCGTTTAGTAAAGTGTTTAAAAAGAATATTGGTGTCGGGCCGGGGGGCTTCAGGCGCGAAAATGCAAATTTGTAGCGGTGGATTATTTTGGGCTCCGATGGCCAAATTTCAAAGCCGAGATCGGATTAAGATTTTTGGGACTTCAGGATTAGCTTTGCTTTCATATTTGGATGAAACCGGCAATAATAGTTTAGTGAAAACTCTTCGGT
The DNA here is from genome assembly GCA_021774795.1 of Emcibacteraceae bacterium. Classification (GTDB taxonomy): domain Bacteria; phylum Pseudomonadota; class Alphaproteobacteria; order Sphingomonadales; family Emcibacteraceae; genus Pseudemcibacter. Next base: position 46,399 of record JAJFIR010000052.1, read on the forward strand.
TACGGTAATTGTTTTTGAAATTCCTCTGTTCAGCTTCCCCGTATCCCATGACTTATCATTCGCAGTGGCCGTATGTGGCGCGATGTCATGATTGGTCCAAGTTATAGTATCGCCGATACTGATCTCAACTTTGGAAGGTGAAAACTTTAAATTTTTGATGCCAATTTGATGGTTCCTAGCGAAACCTAGATCGGATTTGGCGACGGACTTCGCTATTTTCATCGAATTCGTGACAACAAATGTTGCCACGAATCCTTTTATCAATTTACGTCTACTCACACGGAACATTATTTCACCTTACGAACCATCATTTCTGCATGGCCTTCATGGACTTTGAAAATCTCCAGTCCGGCCTTAAATAATTCCTTGACCTCGTTATTCTCAATGTTTGGGATAAATGAGTTCTCGACCAGATCATTAACGGCCTTATGATAAGCAAGTTCGTTTTCTGCATAAAACTTGTCAAAGTTTTTGCCTCGTAGTTTACTCATTTCATCGATTAATTTTGATGCGTTTTTTTGGAGGTCCTGACTTAAAAAATTATCTTGTGGTTGAGCATTTAGTTTTGCCAACAAGGACAGCGCTTGTTCGTTAACTGCCGTATGATCACGGATCATTGTATTGGCAAATTCATGTATTTCCGGGTTTTGCGAAATAGCAAGAGCGAGATGGGCATAGCGAATATCGATGTTATCCGCAATATAAGCAACGTGGGCGATTTGCAAATCGTTTAATTCTGCGGGCATTTGTGCATTTGCGATATTGTTTGACAGAAGCACTGTGGCTACAGCGATAAGCGTGGTTTTAATTTTCATTTTTTTTCCTCATAAAATATTTCGCGTATAAACATTCTTACGCGATGGTCACACCAAACAACATATTTTGGTATATTTATATGTCTATTAGTGTGGAATTTTTGTTTATTGATATTAAACTGGAGAAAATTTAACCAGATCAAATGTACATGCATTCAGAAACAGATTATTTTCCTTTTGCTTTTATAAATAATATGATTGTAGCAATATCAATGCTGGAATAATTCGTCTATAGTTATTGAAAATAACCGCGAGAAATACCGAATTAACTAAATTAGGGGGCTTATATGCCAGTAATTTATCTAATCATTTCACTCTCTCTTCTTTTGGGCGCATTTTATCTGCGACAATCAAAATTGATATTTGTTTTTGCCAGCTTTTTTATTTGGTCGTTACTGGATGTTATGGGGACAAGCGGTGATGTTGCGTTCTATATTGCTTTATTGATTTCAGGTTTTGGGCTTGTATTGCAATTTAATCCAACCCTGCGAAAATCGATGATAACAGACCGGTTGTTTGACATAGCGGCTAAAGTCTTACCAAAAATGAGTGAAACGGAAAAAACAGCTCTTGATGCCGGAACCGTCTGGTTTGACGGTGATATTTTTTCCGGAAACCCTGACTGGGATAAACTTAATCGCTCGTCTGCTTTTGCGCTAACAAATGATGAACAAGCTTTCGTTGACGGTCCGGTAGAAAAGTTATGTGAAATGCTGGACGACTGGCAAATTCAGCAGGATAGAGACCTGCCGGTCGAGGTCTGGTCTTTTATGAAAGATGAGAAGTTTTTCGGCCTTGTTATTCCAAAAGAATATGGAGGACTGGATTTTTCTGCTTCCGGGCATTCGGCTGTGGTAACTAAGATTGCAACGCGCAGTATCGCAGCGGCGGTAACGGTCATGGTGCCTAATTCTCTGGGGCCAGGGGAGTTACTTCTGCATTACGGTACGGACGTGCAAAAAAAGAAATATTTACCGAAATTGGCTAAGGGGACGGACATACCCTGTTTTGCTTTAACCGGCCCGGAAGCGGGTAGTGACGCGGGTGCAATGCAGAGTTTTGGCACTGTGGTAAAGAGAAAAGTAAAGGGCAAAAATGTGCTTGGAATTTCTCTGGATTTCAATAAGCGCTATATCACGCTCGCCCCTGTTGCAACACTTATCGGGCTTGCTTTCAAACTGAGAGACCCGGACCACCTGCTGGGCACGGAAGAAGATAGGGGGATAACCTGCGCTTTGCTACCTCGCAATATTGAGGGGCTTACAATCGGTAAACGGCACGATCCGATGGGGGTGCCATTTGCGAACGGCCCAATTCAGGGAAAGGACGTTTTTATTCCAGTATCATCAATTATCGGCGCGGAAAGTGGTATCGGAAATGGCTGGCGTATGTTGGTTGAATCGCTTGCTGCGGGGCGGTCCATTTCGCTTCCTTCCATGTCAGTTGGTGCCGCGCAGTTATCGACTCGTGTATGCGGCGCATACGCCACGATTAGAGAACAGTTTGATACGCCCATTGGTCGCTTTGAGGGGGTTGAGGAGTTACTAGCGCGTATTGCAGGTTACACCTATATGATGGATGCTACGCGTCAGATGACCTGCGCAGCAATTGACGGTGGGGAAAAACCGTCGGTGCTATCCGGAACCGTCAAAGCATATCTGACGGAAGGCATGCGCCAAACCCTTAATGATGCTATGGATTTAAGGGCGGGCGCCGCAATTATCAGGGGCCCTCAAAATATACTTGCCAGAGCCTATTCTGCGATACCCATTGGCATAACTGTCGAAGGGTCAAACGTTTTGACGAGATCGATGATCATATACGGTCAGGGTGCAATCAGAAGTCATCCTTATCTTTTGAAAGAAATGACCGCCTTGCAGTCAGATGACAAAGATGGTTTCGATAAATATTTCTGGAAACATATTTTTCATGTTTTTAGCAATTTAGCCAGAAGCCTGTTGCTCGGTTTAACAATAAGAACCGAGGTTTTAAAAATCAAAAACCCTACTGTTGTAACGCTCGCCCAATCCAAATTGAATTATTTATGTTCTGTTTTTGCCTTTGTCTCTGATATTGCGCTCGCTACTTACGGTGGATCGCTAAAACGCAAGGAAACAGTGAGCGGCAGATTTGCTGATGCATTTTCATGGATTTACTTGGCTTCTGCATCACTTAAAAGGCATCATGACGCAAACGAGCCAGATATAGAACCAATACTTGATTGGTGTGTTCAAACGGCATGTCATAACGCCCACGAAGCATTGCTGGATAATATCAACAATTTACCTAATCCAATTATACGCTTTATAATCAAAATGCTCGCGTCGCCTTTGGGTCTTCGTTTTCGTATGCCGCACGATCGGTTAATGAGCGCTGTAGCAAGCAGTATTTTGGATGGAGATAAGCGCCGCGAGATGTTATCGAAAGATGTTTATATACCGGGTAAGGATGATCCTGCGTTGGGACGACTTGAACATGCCCTGGCTATGGCTGGCGTAGTTCTTCCCATTAGAAAGCGGCTAAGAGTTGCGCGCCGCGAAGGAAAAATCACCGCTCGCTACGGTGCGGAAATGGTTCGCGAAGGGCTTGAAGCAGATATCATAACGCCAGAGGAGGCCGCCGAAATCAGAAAGTATGATAAACTGCTTTCAGACGTGGTTGATGTTGATGACTTTGCGCCTAAAATATACAAGACACTAAAGTAACATGTTTGGTAAAGTTTCTTATTTGCCGAGCATTTTTTCCGGTTTCACCCATTCATCAAATTGTTTTTCAGTCACCAAGCCGAGTGCCGTGGCCGCTTCTTTTAAGGTAAGATTTTCTTCGTAAGCTTTTTTAGCGATTTTTGCCGCATTGTCATATCCGATGTGCGGGTTTAAAGCGGTCACCAACATAAGCGATTGTTCCATGAGCCGGGCTATTTTATCTTCATTTGGTTTAATACCAATCAGGCAATTATCGCAAAAGCTTTTTACAGCATCAGATAGCAACCTGATTGATTGAAGTAAATTATATATGATCACTGGCTTAAACGCATTTAGCTCAAAATGTCCGTTTGAGCCCGCAATGGTTATGGTGACGTGGTTTCCCATAACTTGGGCGCATACTTGTGTAAGTGCTTCGCATTGTGTCGGGTTAACCTTGCCCGGCATAATTGACGAACCAGGTTCATTGGCAGGTAGTGTTAATTCCCCTAGCCCGCTGCGTGGACCGCTGCCAAGAAAACGAATATCGTTAGCTATTTTCATGATGCTGACGGCAATTACATTAAGTACTCCTGATGCTTCGACGAGTGCATCATGAGCGGCTATGGCTTCAAATTTATTTTCGGCACTGGTAAAATTAAGCCCCGTCATTTCATTTAACGCAGCTATAAAATGGGGCGAAAATTCAGGATCAGAATTTAAGCCGGTACCCACGGCTGTTCCGCCCTGTGCGAGTTCCATTAACCTTGGCAAGCATGACCGGACTCTTTCAATCGCGAGCTCAATCTGCCTTTTATATCCTGAAAATTCCTGACCTAATGTGATTGGCGTCGCGTCCTGCGTATGGGTTCTGCCAATTTTTATGATGTGGTCAAACTCGTTAACTTTTTTTGCTAATAAATTATGAAAATGCCCGAGAGACGGTAACAAGTTATGGTGAATTTGCTCCGCGGTGGCAATAGACATCGCAGTTGGGAAGCTGTCGTTTGAACTCTGGCCAAGATTAACATGGTCATTTGGGTGGACCGGTGTTTTACTACCCAGTTCACCGCCAAGAATTTCGATTGCGCGATTTGCGATTACTTCATTAGCATTCATGTTGCTTTGTGTACCCGAGCCCGTTTGCCAAATGACCAGTGGAAATTGATCGGCTAGTGTTCCGTCGATCACTTCATTAGCGGCTTGAATAATGGCTTCGGTAATATGTTCTTCAATTAATTCCAGTTTGAGGTTAGCAATCACCGACGCTTTTTTCTGAACACCAAGCGCACGTACGAGAGGACGCGGTAACCGTTCGTTGCCAATTCTGAAGTTTTCAAGGGACCTTTGTGTCTGGGCACCCCAATACGCATCCTGAGCAACTTTTATCGGTCCCATGGTGTCCTTTTCAGTGCGCGTTTTCATAATTTTCAATATCCCATTTTAGTTCGAAATTCATATTATTTGCATTAATATTATTATGGTATCTGCACGCATTGAAATCAATGTAATTAGCTTTTCAGTATATTTCATGGTGTAAAGTAAAACATTAATAAACAAGTTCAGATAAAACCTTTTCGTCGACGCGTCTGAGGTAAATCTAGTAAGAATGAACAACTCGAAACAGACAAATTTCAATGACTGCTTGAGATCCCCGCCCGAGTCAGCCGTTCTCGACTAGCGTTTTGACCTGTCTATTCAGTAAAGGAAAGTTCTTAAAAATTCATTGGGAGAATACAATGATACTTCGTCGATTTATGAAGCATGCGAAAGAGCAGAACTGGTTCGCCGTTGGACTGGATGTGATTGTGGTGATTGTCGGTATATTTTTGGGTTTACAGGTTCAGGTTTGGAACGAGGGACGTAAGGAGCGCGTAGACGAGAAAATATACCTAAATCGGTTACATTCGGAAGTTTTAAAGTCAATTGAAATTGTTGAACCTGCCTTAAAGTTTAAGCAAGAAAAGCAGGCTTCCCTTTATGAAGTGCTAGATATTTTTCTCGGTAAAAAAGAGGCAGAAGCCTTAACTCCGATGCAATGCTTTTCTATTATTACATCGGGTGTTTATTCAGATCAGGTCATTTCATTGCCAACTATTGTTGAATTAATGACCAGTGGGCAATTATCGATCATTCAGAATGATGATATTAAAGCGGACATCATTGATTACAATATTACTCAGGATGAATGGCGAGAAATGATTAGCGATATTCGTGATAGTCGTGTCAATTTCGTCAGAAAATATCCAGAAATCAATGGATATGACTTGCGCATGAAGACGATGTCCAGAAGCATGGAAGGAATTAATGCTTTAAACCACTATTGTGATTTAGATAAGATGAAGGACAGTGTCCCATTTAAAAATGATGTTTTAAGTGCCACAAATAAAATTGCCGCTATAAATAATGCTTTTTTAACGGATGAATTAAACCGGTTTAAAAACCTCCATCAGAAAATTGATAAAGAATTAGGACTTAGCCACCCTTAAATAATGGCGTAAGTTTTACTTTTGTTGCTCCGGCGATGGTCCGGACATAAATGAAAAATTTTTTAAACTTAAAAATTCTTCTAACTATTTGATATATAGTGCAAAGAAGTGGTGTTTCGATAACACCTGATAATTACAATAAGGGTTTGTCCTAGATAACTAGGAAAGGTTATCATCATGGACATGCGAACGAGTCGTTTAAGTCAGTACAAACAAGATCGCTTGATCGAACATTTTGTGTCCGGGTCAACGGCTCGCACGGCAGCAAAATTAGTTAACGTGAACAAGACAACGGCTGCTTATTATTTCCATCGTTTGCGCGAAATCATTGCACTTGAAACCAAGAATGAAGTTCTGCTTTCAGGAGAATTTGAAGTTGATGAAAGCTATTTTGGAGGCACGCGCAAAGGCAAGCGCGGACGCGGTGTCCTGGGTAAGGTTCCGGTATTTGGAATCCTTAAGCGTGGTGGCAAGGTCTACACACAGGTCATTCCGGATGGCGCCAGCCGAACGTTGATGCCGATCATTCGTGAGAAAACCCAACCCGATTCAATCGTCTATTCTGATTGCTGGCGTGGTTATAATGTGTTGGACGTTTCAGAATTTAAACATTATCGGATCAACCACTCAAAATTATTTGTTAACAAGCGGAACCACATCAATGGCATTGAGAATTTTTGGAACCAAGCCAAGCGGCACATGCGGAAATTTAACGGTATTCCTGTCGAGCATTTTTCGCTATTCTTGAAGGAGTGCGAATGGCGATTTAACAACAGTGACCCGATAAACCAGTTAGCACAATTAAAACAATGA
>JAJFIR010000053.1 GCA_021774795.1 Emcibacteraceae bacterium
TGTTGTTAGCAAGTTCGGAACCAAGTACACCTTGTGCGACTGACTGAAGACCAATATAGAGCACGAATATCAATACTATTCCCAACAGAATACCCCTCGGCACTGTTTTTTCAGGGTCTTTGATTTCTCCACTTGAATTAAGGGCACATTCTGCGCCGGAAAAAGCGAAGATTAAAATAAGAGTAGCCGCCCCAATATTTTCTATAGATGGCATTTCCTTTATCATTAAATTATCAAAGTCGATATAGAATATGCCCACAACGACTAAGAGTGCTAATGGCACAAATTTGGCAATGGTATTAAACATATAAAGCCGCACACCTGATTTTACACCGACGATATTTGTAACCACCAAAAAGGCAAATAAAGCGATGATAAAAAGCAGACGCCATAATGGTTCATGTAATTCGGGAACTACGATTGCGAGGGTTTCTATCATGGCAACTAATATGGCAGCATCTGATAGTACGGCCCATCCAAACCACAGGAGCATTGATGAAATAAACCCTGCAAATGGGCCAAATGCTTCTTCGATATATGCGTAAGATCCGCCACTTCTGGTAATACGTGTACCTATTTCAGCATAACACAGGAAAATAAGGCTGATCGCAGCCCCGCAAATGATATAAGCAAAAACCGCAGCGGCACCTAGCTTTGCTGCAACAACACCGGGTAGGACAAAAATACCTGCGCCTACGACCAGATTGAAAATATTAGCACCCAGTGCGCTGGGTCCTATGGTTCTAACCAAACCTTCGTTTGAATCACTATCACTATCGCTGATAAGATGGGCTTTCTTCAGTTTAAAAGAATTCTATATATTGTGTTATAGGCTTTTTCTTCTCATCATAAACATTTGTGGCGTGATTGCACAACTAAATTCCTCAAACGAAATTGATGCCTTAAATCCGCCATTCTTCTTTGTGCTCTTCAACGAAAGCAATAAGTGCGTCAAGTGCCGCTGGCATTTTTTCTTCCCCATATCCAACTCGGAAGTAATCGTCGCAATTGGCACCTTCTTCCGAAAACACATAAGCGGGTTTGATTGAAATGCCTGATGCAGCCAGTAGCGTGCCAAGCTCGTCTGTTGATAAAGGTCCTTTGAACTTTACATAGGCAACTGCACCTGCTTTTGGCCTAATCCATTCAAATAGAACACTATATTCATCAAAAAATTGATCAAGCAGTTTCATGTTATGTCTAATAATTTTCATATTTTTATCAAGAATTATATCACTGGCCCGCAAAGTCATGATCGCCTGAATCTCACTGGCGCGGCTTGGGCAGGCGGTCGCAAAATATTGTGTGTCAATTATTCTTTGTTTAAGGTCCATGTCTTGAAGCACCAGCCAACCAATGGTTATACCACATCCACCCCAAGGCTTTGAAAGCGTGCAAGCACTTAAACCATTTGCATAAAAATCGGCCATGGCGGGTAGGCGATCTTTTGGATCATGTTCTAATAAGCGGTAAACTTCGTCAGACATTACATGAATATTATTTTCTGCTGCAATTTTTATTAACTGTTCCTGCAATTTGTGACCCATTAATGTGCCTGCGGGATTATAAGGCTCATTAATCACTATGTATTTTGTATTGTGCTTAATGGCCGCTTTAACTTTTTTTGGATCTATCTGCCAACCATCTTCAGGTAGAAGGCGAATTTTGGTTACTTGGCTGCCAGCATGAGCAGGAGCCTCCTGAACTGACTGATAGCCCGGTGTAAAAACGATAGAATGACTTTGGCCATGCAAAAGAGCACTAGCTGCTGTTTGAAGGGCAATTTGCGCACCCGGAAAAACGATTATGTTCTCAAGCGTAATATTTGGACCGTATAAGTTCGCTATTTCCGTTCGAAGATCAATGCTCCCTCCGTTGGGTGTATAGTCCAGCGAATGCTTATAATAACAATCGACGATCTCTTGATCACCTCTTTCGAGTGATAAATCAATAAGTTCCTCACTGGTAAGCGGTTGAGCGAAAGAATTGGACAAACTATACGGGGTGGCGGCCGTTACTTTCTTATGTTTTTTTGACCATGGTTGTCGGTATGTCATTATTTTAATCTATCTTAAAAGTTATAATATGTAATTTTCATCTTCGAGTTTTTTTAGAAGAACTCGTGCAGGCTTTTGCGCGATTAAAATATATTCGTTATCGGGATGGAGCTTAAAACTATAGGATGACATAGTAATACTGGTCACTAAGCGCATGGCCATTAAGTAAATAAGTATTTCCCGTTCTTCGTCCAATATTTCAAACTCCTGTTCATACCCATGGATGATTTTTTGAGAGGCCATGGCAATATCATCTTCGCCGAGCAAAGAATAAGCCAGTGTAATCGCCAAATCATTAATTTGGCTGGCAAATTGCAATTCCCCAAAATCAATTAAGCCACATATTTTTGTAGGAAATTCTGGATTAATAAGAAGATTCTGCTCATTTGCGTCGCTATGGATAACCGCTTTTCTAAGTCCGGGTAATTTTGGTAATATGTCTTTTTCATAAACATCATATAAGCGTCTTATGCGGTCACGTGCGTCGAGATCGATTATCTCGTTTAAATATTGTTTACAATTGATGACTTTATCAAGTTTCCAAAGTTCATCGGGACTGTCAGATGTTGTTGGTACAAAATTTTGCATGGCCTTCGAGTATTGGCCCAGAAAACGGCCAATATTCTGATAAAGTTCAGGTGTCCTTGGGGTTTTAGCCAGTATTTCACCTTCTAGAAAGCTCAAAAGACGCACGGGAAAGCCGTCAACGATGATCATGCTTTCACCGGATAGCGTATGTATTACCGCCGGAAGCGTTAAATGCGGAGCCGCTATTTGCATATGATCGAGAACGTCTGATTGCATTTGAACAAACGCCGGGGACCACTTTTTGTTGGCTATTTTGAGTACATATTTATCAGTTGGTGTTCTGATCAGCGCATTTTGATCATCAAATGACACGAATGACGATATTTTACCTTCAATGCCGTAATATTTTTTAACAATATTAGCGATTTTATGATTATCAAAATTGGGAACCTCTTCCGTCATATAATACCTTTTAGAATTATTATTTTCTTTTTATTTTCTGTATCTCCATTGGGCGCGATGTTCGTCAACAAACTTTTTAAAAGCAATTAGCGCAGCAGGCATAGTACGCCTGCTAAATCCAATGCGGAAATATTGTTTTAATGCTTCGTCGCAATCAAAAATATAGGGTGGGAACACGAGTATTCCTTGTTCAAGAAGCTTCGCGCCAAATTCGTCTGCGGTAAGTGGCCCTTTAAAATTCACAAAACCGGTGCCGCCCGCTTGTGGTGGAACCCATTCAAACAGATCCTCATATTCATCGAAGAATTCATCAAGTAATATCAGGTTTTCGCGAATTATTTTCATATTACGTTCAATAATTTTATCACTGGCGCGGATTACCATCATTGCTTGAATTTCACCGGGACGGGAAAAACACACAGCAAACAAATGTTGTGCTTTTTGAAGCTTTTCAATGATTGTTAAATCCTGACATGCGATCCAACCGATGCATGCACCGCCCGCGCCCCATGGTTTTGCCATGGTGCCAAGGGCAAGGCCATTAGCTGTCATTTCTGCGATGGAAGCCGAACGCTCGGCAGGGTTTATTTCTAGAAGCCGATAAACTTCGTCTGAAAAAATTAAAATGCCGTGCTGTTCGGCAAGTGCAACGAGCTGTTTTTTTGTATCGGCGCTCATTAATGATCCGGACGGGTTGTGAGGGTCATTAAAGACAAGATATTTGGTATTATTCTGAATAGCGGCTTTCACCGCATCTACATTTACCTGCCATTTGTCTTCCGGGGTTAAGGAAATGCGCGTGACTGAACCGCCAGCATATCTTACGCCTTCTTCAAGGGATTGATAACTGGGGGTGATGATAATTGCATGATCACCGGTGTGTAATAACGCTTGAGTGGTAATCGTCATGCCAGTCTGAGCACCGGGAAAAATGACGATATTTTCCGCAGAAATACTGGCATCATAAAGGGTGGCAATTTCTTGGCGTAAATCGGGGCTTCCGGCGTTTTCTGCATACCCCATTGAATGATCATGATATAGGTCGATTAAATGCTGATCGCCATTTTCCTTTGTGAATTCCATTAATTCTTTGAGGGTCATTGGCTGCGCTGAGGACGCGTAAAAACGATGCTCGATATCAAAAGTTTTTTCTAAAAGCTGATCTGATCTTATGGGATTTTCTAAAAGGTGCATGATGTTCTCGGACTACTTCTGAATTCGAAATGCATCTTGTAGAAAGTCGGTCGTATTGTCTACATAAAAATCGGGTCGCCAGTGCCCTTTGGAGAATGGTTTTCAATCGGTCGGACGGCACCTGGGCCAGATTATTTGAGTAGGCTACATTGTTTTAGTATAAAGCTTGACTCAATTTGGCGACTCATTTTATAAGAACAAATAGTGAACATTTACTATTTTTCTTAAAGGATATTGATGTCGGCCATTGTGATAGAGAACTTAAAGCAAAAAATCGAGTCCATAGAACATGGGTCCATACGCGAAGCCTATAATAATAGCTTTACGACAGGCTCGGTAGATTTTGACAACATATTCCCGTCTTATGGGCTGGCGAAAGGCACCTTGCTTGAAGTTTTACCAAAAACCTATAAACAGAGGTCATCGGCCATAGGGGCCGTTCTTGCCATTTTAGCAAGGCTCCTTTGTGATAAAGCGGGGCCGGTTATTTGGTGCCAGTTGCGCGATCCGGAAAGATTACACCTTCACGCACCGGGGCTCGCCGCATTTGGCATTGACCCGTCACGGATTATTAAACTTACCCTTAAATCAGAACAAGATCTCCTTTGGGCAATGGAAGAAGCCCTTGATTGTCCTTATGTATCTGGGGTCGTTGGTGTGCTGTGGGGCGAAAAATTATATAATTTTACCGCAAGTAAAAGACTTTCCATGCGTGCGAAGGAAAGCGGTGTATCAGCATTAATGCTAAGGTCCCATCGGGCAAATGGAACGACAGCAGCGGATATGCGCTGGCAGATAAGTGCGGATGAAAGCAGCATGATGCCAAAACGACGGGCCTTTTTGCCGCGTCTTGGTCGCACATTATGGCAATTGGATATTGTAAAATGTAAAGGGGCTAATGTTGGCACCTGGCATATTGGATGGAACCATGAAACGGTATCTTTCGATTTGGCTTCCAGACTGGTCGATAGAACGCATTTATCGCAAATCCCGCCAAACGCAAGCCAGCGACGCGTCAGTTAAATTAACCCCGTCAATACCATTTGCTCTTACCACCTCTGCCCAAGGTGGCATCAGAATAACTGCGGCTAATGATGCTGCTAAGGGTAAAGGGATATTTGTTGATCAGCGTCTTGCAAGTGCCAAAGCCCTTTGCCCCATTCTTAAAATACGCACTCATGATCCTTCTGCTGATGCAGAAGGCCTTAATCGACTAGCCCATTGGTGCATCCGCTATAGTCCTTGGGTTAACAGTGATCCACCAGATGGCATCCTTATTGATATTACGGGTTGCGCCCATCTTGTTGGCGGGGAAGATGCATTATGCAAAGATATTCAAAAACGTTTAAGGGCAATGGACCTAAAAGGAAAAATGTCTATTGCTGATACGATTGGTGCCGCCTGGGCGGTCAGTCGGTTTGGTTGTGATCATTGGGTCATTATTCCAAGTGGTAAAATGAAGAATGCCTTGGCACCGCTTCCCATTGCGGCATTACGTGTCAGACATGATGCCGAAGACCGTCTTGCCAAGGTAGGGTTGAAAAATATCGGTAAGTTGATTGATAAGCCGCGGGCCCCTCTTGCGGCTCGTTACGGAAAGTTTTTAATTGATAGGCTTGATCAGGCATTAGGATATAAAGGGGAAAGCCTGTCTCCGATTGCTGAGCCACCAGATTACCGGATCCACCAGAATTTTATGGAACCGATTTTAATGTTGGATCAGTTGCAGCAAAGTTTAAGCCAACTAGCATCAGCTTTGTCGCGTACTTTGAATGAAACCACATTAGGAGCCCGACAATTTGCGCTGTTCCTGTACCGGGTAGACGGTGATGTAAAAATTATCAGTGTTCGAACCAGCAGTCTTTCCAATAAACCCGATCATATAACAAGACTACTTAGCGAGAAATTATCAGCATTAAGCGGCGATTATGACGTAGGTTTTGGAATAGAGAAAGTTATTTTGGCTGCTTATCATACCGAGCGCATAACCCATTTTCAGATCAATCTTGATAAGAAAAAAGAGAACGGTTCAATTGATGAATTTCAAGCTCTTATTGACCGTTACGGTAATAGATTAGGATTTGAAAATGTTGGAAAATTTCATCCGATTGAAAGTTATATTCCGGAGCGATGCGAGCACTTTATTTCCGTAACAGAGGAGCCCGAAAAATCAAATGATTGGCGGGTGTTTTTGCGTAACATTCAGGGAGGAAACTATTTGGGAAGGCCCATTGTCTTGCTACCCAAACCGGAACAGATTAATGCCATTGCAGAAGTCCCTGACGGTCCGCCAATCCATTTTGAATGGCGACGGTTAAAATACCGAATTGTTAGAGCCGAAGGCCCGGAAAGGTTAGCGCCGGAATGGTGGCTGCCTGCCGCGGAAAGTAAAGAGCCAACACGGGATTATTTCCGTGTGGAAGATCATGAAGGGGGACGTTTCTGGCTATTTCGCCAAGGGTTATTTGAACAAAATGAAGCCCCAAAATGGTATATGCACGGGTTTTTCGCATGAAACAAGATTATGTTGAATTATCCGTAACCAGTAATTTTAGTTTCCTTCGTGGTGCTTCTCATCCTGAAGAAATGATGAATACTGCGGCAGAGCTGGGTTATGAGAAAATTGCTATTACAGATCGCAATAGTTTTGCAGGCATTGTTCGCGCCCATGTGTCTGCAAAGGAAGTTGGTGTTCAATTGATTGTGGGTGTAAGGCTTGTTTTACAGGACGGGTTCCAAGTTTTGTGTTTTCCGGAAGATCGTTTAGCTTACGGCCGGCTATCAAAATTACTGACAAAAGGAAACCGCCGCGCGGAAAAAGGCGACTGCATTTTATTTTTGGAAGATTTAGTAGAGCTTGAAACGGGTCATATTTTTATGGCCTTACCCGAATATGACTGGGAAAGTGAATTTGAAATATCCTTAAACTGGCTTGCAGAAAAATTTCCAAATCAGGTTTATTTGGCGGCGACCAGACTATATCAAGGTAATGATGACGAACGACTGGGAAAGCTTCATGCTCTTTCTTTAAAGGTTAACATCCCAATGGTGGCAACAAATGATGTCCATTACCATGTGCCTAATCGACGATCCTTACAAGATGTGCTGACCTGTATTCGCGAACATGTCACCATTGATGAGGCAGGTTTTAAAATAACGGCGAATGCAGAACGACATTTAAAATCTCAGGAAGAAATATCACATATTTACCGTGGATATGAAGAAGCGGTAATCAGGAGTTCTGAGATCGCAGAAAGATGCACTTTCTCGCTTGATGAACTGGCCTATGAATATCCGGATGAGCCCGCCGGGCAAAGCGCATCACCGCAAGAAGAATTGGCCCGCTTAACATGGATTGGGGCAAAGGAAAGATATCCAGATGGTATTAATGAAAAAGTTAAAGCAACGCTTCAACATGAAATTGATCTGATTGATGAACTTGATTACGCTCCTTACTTTTTGACGGTTTATGATATTGTTCGTTTTGCCAGAAGCAGAGGCATTTTATGTCAGGGCAGGGGGTCCGCTGCAAATTCGGCTGTCTGTTTTTGTTTGGGCATAACATCCGTAGACCCGGTGCAGATTAATCTTTTATTTGAACGATTTATATCGGCAGAACGCGGCGAGCCACCAGACATTGATGTTGATTTTGAACATGAGCGCCGCGAAGAAGTCATTCAGTATATTTATGAAAAATATGGACGTCACCGTGCGGGCATTACGGCAACGGTAGTGTGTTACCGTGTCAAAATGGCCGTAAGGGAAGTGGGCAAAGTTATGGGGTTATCTGAGGATACGATTACGGCTCTTGGGATGATCGGCTGGGATTGGTCAACAAAGGTATTGCATGATCAAACAAGCGGCATTGATTTTTCTGATTACCGATTAAATACAACTTTACTTCTGGCACAGGAATTAATTGGTTTTCCGCGCCACCTTTCCCAACATGTTGGCGGATTCGTAATAACGCGGGGACCATTGGAAGAAGTATGCCCTATTGCCAATGCAGCAATGGTAGATAGAACATATGTGGAGTGGGATAAGGACGATCTGGCGGCCCTTAAAATACTGAAAATTGATGTGCTTGCCCTTGGTATGTTGAGCTGTATAAGAAAAGCATTTACCTTGCTCGAAAGCCATTATAGTAGAAGTTATAATCTTGCCACCATACCAACAGAAGACAGCCGCACATATGACATGATCTGTAAAGCAGACACGATCGGAGTGTTTCAAATTGAAAGCCGTGCTCAAATGTCAATGTTGCCGCGGTTACGTCCCCGAAAATTTTATGATTTGGTCATTGAAATTGCACTTGTACGCCCCGGACCCATTCAGGGTGATATGGTTCATCCTTATTTACGTCGCAGGCAGGGTTTAGAAGATCATACGTTCCCTTCACAAGAACTTGCCGACATACTGGAAAAAACATTGGGTGTCCCGTTATTTCAGGAACAAGCCATGAGCATCGCGATTGTGGCTGCGGGTTTTACCGCTGGCGAAGCGGATCAACTTCGCCGTGCGATGGCGACATTTAAACGGACAGGAACAATAGGCCATTTTAAAGAAAAATTCATAAGCGGTATGCTTGCAAAAGATTATGATCAGGATTTTGCCGAAAGATGCTTCAAACAAATCGAAGGGTTTAGTGACTATGGTTTCCCAGAAAGTCATTCTGCCAGCTTTGCTCTTCTTGCCTATGTTTCAAGCTGGTTAAAATGTCATTTTCCGGACGTTTTTGCATGTGCCATTCTTAATAGTCTGCCTATGGGGTTTTATTCTTCCTCTTCGTTGGTGCGTGATTTTAAGGACCATGACGGAGAAGTGCTTCCGCCGGATATAAATTATAGTACTTGGGATCATCAGCTCTCGGATGCAGAAAATCCACAAACTTTAACGGAAGAAGGGGGCAGAAAATATGCCGTGCGTTTGGGATTTCGCCAAGATAAAGGATTAAAAAAATCTGAAATGGATAAGCTGGTTGCTTTAAGAAAAAAAGGCTATGATAGCGTTCGCGATTTATATTTTCGCACGGGCCTATCTGTCGCCGCTATTGAAAAGCTCGCCAATGCTGACGCCTTTCGCTCTATTGGCTTTGATCGCAGGGATGCTTTATGGGCAGCGCAAGGTTTAGGAGCACCCACCGGTCAAAGAAGCGCTGTTGAAGATTTACCTCTTTATGCTTTTGCTGCCGATAAGAATTCGGATGCTTTGCAAAAAGAAAAGGAAATTGCCTTGCCTTCAATGACCTTGGGGGAACATGTTGTCGAAGATTATCAAGTGATGAAATTATCTTTAAAAGCACACCCTGTTTCATTTGCCCGTCCAAAATTAAAAACAGATGGGTTTATCACGGCAAAAGAACTGATGGATCATCCGTCAAATAGGATGGTTTCTGTCGCCGGGTTGGTCCTTGTGCGTCAACGTCCCGGTACGGCAAGTGGTGTAATATTTGTTACACTTGAAGATGAAACGGGTATCTCAAACGCTATATTATGGCCAACTGTTTTTGAAGCCAATCGAAAGGTGGCTATTACAGCACGCTTTTTGGGTATTCGCGGCTTAATGCAACGGGAGCAATCTGTCATTCATATTATAGCAAAAGAGCTTATTGATTTAAGTGCAGAGCTAACAGCGCTCGAAAATCCGAGTGATGCAATAGAAAGAAGCAGAAATGACAATGAAAAAGTCAAACAGATATCGTCAACACTACCAAAGGGAAGAAACTTTCATTAGTTTGGATTATCAGATTGTATCAAGTGGCTTTCTTACTGCGCTACACTTGCTTTGACTTCTGCGGAGAAATTGTAATTACCAAGCCTTGAAACGAGCAAGCAACCAAGCATTAAAGAGGCCATCGCCGAAATCAAAGTGATATTATAACTACCATATTTGTCAAACCCAAAACCCATAATTGCAGGGCCGAAACCGGTTCCCAGGCTAAAGCTCACAATCTGAAAACCGAATAAAACACCGAAGTTTTTTAAACCAAAATAGCGCGATATAAGAAAAGGTATTACGTCAAATTCTGCGCCCATGCCAATGCCAAACAGCAGAATAGGCACAACGGCGAAACCCGGTTCCATTCCAGACAGGAAAAATGCATAGGCGAGTATCGGACCGGCTAAAAAGCAAATCGCGACATATGGCGCATGAAATATATCAAGGAGATATCCGGCAATGGCCCTACCAAACAAAACCCCTACGCCCATCAAGCCCACATAAAGTGCCGCTTTTTCGGCGGTAAGACCGGCATCCACAAGCATGGGTGATAAATGAACTAAACCACCGGAGTTTCCAACGGCTATCAGAAAAAATCCAATTGCAATAAACCAGAATGTCGGCGTTTTTAGCGAAGTGCCCACAGAATAGCCTTCTTCATCTTTAGCGGTTGGTTGATTAACGTGCAGGTTTTCTATAGTGCTGCGTGCTAGTTCATTTGGCGGCCTGTCTTTTAAAATAAGAAATAGTGGTAAAAAAGAGACAATAAATACGATCAACCCCAAATAACGGTATGCAAGACGCCAGCCGAATTCACCAATCAAAGCTTGGCTTAATACCGGCATTATAGCGGCACCAATCCCCATACCGGCCAGCACGATACCGAGCGCCAAACCACGGCGTTTATTAAACCATGCGGAAACGATTTTTGTGTAGGTCATAGGACCCGTTCCACCTGCAAAAAGTACCATCGCAAGTGAAATCAAATAAAGCTGGGTTAAGTTTTGAATGAAGGAATAAGACGCGAGAGTAACGGACAGACAAATCACACCGATAAGAACCATACGGCTTGAACCAAAACGGTCACTGAGTATTCCGACAAGCGGTGCTGCGATCAAATTACCCATTAACCCAATTGTCAGAGCCAGTGAAACTTCGCCTCTGCCGGCTTGTAAAGCTTCCGTAAGCGGATCGATAAAAACCCCAAAGCCATAGATTAGAAAAATTGGAACGCCAAATATCATCCCGATCATGCAGCCGACTATTAGAAGCCCACTGTTGAAGTACCATTCATCATCATTTTTAAACATTTTTAAATACCCTTTAGCGCAAAAGATAGAGGAAAGTCATTGACCATTCAACAAAAATGACATTTCCCGGACCGATAATATGTCAGTTTTGTTGACATTGTATTTCCATCGTAGCACAGTAGTTTTATAACCTAGTGTTAGTTTGGGAAAGGCGTGTTATAATTTTATTATAACCAGAGGACATAATTCATGTGCCATACTAAAAAAATAGATTTTTTTGGTAACCTGATGGAATATAAAGAACTTTCAGAACAAGTTGAAGCCATTCGGTTTGGTGGATCAGGCCGTCGCATCGCCATCTTGCCGGATATATTTGGCTTAACCGATTTTTACCGCGGATATGCTTCTTACATAGCAAATTTTGGAGCAGACGTATTTTTGGTAAACCCATGGGCCGAGTTTGGCGGTCCGCGTGATATTTCCCGTGATGCAGCTTACGATCGACGCGCGAAAATTAAAGACAAAGAATATTGCGATCATCTGGAATTGTTTCTGGCAGAACAAAATATAGATGCTGTGGTTGGCTTTTGCTTGGGGGGTAATTTTGCGCTGGAATTAGCACGAAGGGGATATGCAGGTACAAATGTTTCCATCTATCCGCTGCCGTGGGGTATGGATAATCAGGATAAAATAACACCTGCATTTGAATTTATGCCTACTTTATCAAAAGAAGTTACTATTTTTATGGGAGAAGCGGACCACCTGGCGGGAGCAGAAAATATTCGAAAAATAATTGATCAGGTTGCAATGAACGATAAACTGACTTTAAATTTATACAGCGGTTCAAACCATGGGTTTTTCACAGATATTGATGGTGAAGATGAGCAATTGAAAGAAAATGCTCTTGATGCAATTACAAAAGTGAACCATATATTATTTCCCAATAATGACTGAATTTATTTGTCTAGTGGACACAACAAAATGCTGAATTTCCAATATCAATCACTGCCGTGGAACATAATCTTTGGTGCGGGTTGCTTGAAGCACTTGCCGGTTGAACTGGAGGTTCTTGGTTTTTCCAGACCTCTTGTACTATCCACATCTGGGCAAGTAAAAAACGCACAAAGCATCGTCGAGTTATTGGCAACAAATGGGGTGGGTTTATTCGATGGTGCAAGAATGCATGTTCCCGCTGTTGTAGTTGAAGACGCTGCAATTATTGCGAAAAAGTTAAATGCGGATTGCACGGTTTCGATCGGCGGCGGATCAACAACAGGGCTTGGAAAAGCATTGGCCCTTCGTCACAACATTCCCTATATCGCAATACCCACCACATACGCCGGATCGGAAATGACCAATATTTGGGGCATAACGGAAAAAGGGCGTAAAGTCACAGGAAGAGATAACAAAGTTTTACCCCGTCTCATAATCTATGATCCGGAACTAACCATGTCATTACCTGCATCCGTCGTTGGCCCGAGTGGGCTTAATGCTATGGCGCAGGCTGTGGTTAACATCGCGACCGATAACTTAAACCCTATTGTTACATCAATGGCAATAGAGGCTGTACGCAATATATCAGCCTATCTACCGAAGATTATTACCGACCCGATGAATATTGAGGCCCGCTCAAAGGTCTTGCTTGGTGCAAGTCTTGCCGGTGCCGCCCTTGGTACCGGCACAACCAGCTTGCATCACAAGCTTTGTCATACTTTTGGCGGTACTTTTAATACACCCCACGCTGAAACACATGCGGTACTATTGGCGCACTGTGTTGCCTATAACGCATCCGCGACGAAGGAAGGAACACATAAAGTAGCTCAGGCAATGAATGTTGCCGATGCGGCGTTGGGTATTTATGATCTTGCAAAAGCTGTTGGCGCGCCAACAACATTAAAAGAAATTGGTATAGAATATGATGATCTGGGTAAAGCGGTCTCGGTAGCGATGGAGATGTCTATGGTTAATCCGGAACCTGTCACCGCAGAGCGCTTAAGACAGTTGCTGGAAAATGCTTATTACGGACATATGCCGAAGGCTTTTTAATAGCGCAGTGTGTTACAGGTCAATAACCAATTTGCCTGCTTCTTTCGCGGCGCGGGAGCAACATAAGGTTATTTTATTTTCTTGCTGTGATTTACTAAGAACGTAATCGCGGTGTTCAACGCTGCCTTCTGTGTAATCGGCGATGCATACGCCGCAAAGTCCATCTGAACATTTAACGTCTATAGGAAAACCAGCTTCAGTTAAAGCGTCCGCCGCAGATTTATCGGCAGGGACACCAATTTTTTGACCGCTTTTTTCTAGTTCGATGACAAAATCATGATTTTCATATTCAACATCCCCGGGAACAGTGAAATATTCTCTGTGTAAATTATCTTCTTCCCACCCTTGCTCAAGGGCTGATGCGAAAACCGCATCCATAAAGCCGGATGGCCCGCAAGTATAAAGATGATTCCCCGATCGGAAATTGCCTAATACGTCAGCCACGTTCAAACGATTTTCATCACTAAAATAGCATTTTACGTGATCGCACCATGGAATGTTACGTAGCTCTTCGACAAACCCGGCACTCGCGCGGGTTGACGCTTTGTAATATAAGATAAAATCTTCGTTCTTTTTATATAGTTCATGTGCCATTGCAATCAGGGGAGTGACGCCTATGCCTCCTGCCATCAGAATGGTTCTCTTGGCTTCTTCAATCAGTGGGAAGTGATTTCTTGGCCTTGAAATCATCACCATTTTCCCTTGCATAAGGCGTTGATGAATGCGCAACGACCCGCCGGTTCCGTCATCCTCACGAAGAACGGCTACTGAGTAAGTTGATGGATTGTCAGGATCACTACATAAGCTATATTGCCTTATAAATTGTGGAGCGACCATGACATCAATGTGGGCGCCTGCGGCGTACCGCGGAAGATCTTTTCCATCCGGTAATTGAAATTCAAACTTTATGATTTTACCGTCAGACGAAATAATCTGTTTTTTCTTTATAATAACAGGAAATACAGGTGGTGGTCCTTCCGGCACTTGATATTTTGGCACTAAATCATCCACTTCGCCTTTAGCCAATAGTTCTTTATATTCTTGCGGTGAACGCAGGGCTTTAAAAGCTTTTATACCGGCTTCCCGGTCCAATGGTTGCGGCTCCATGTAGGGGGTGGGTGCGATATCGGCCGGATAACAAGCGAGAGTTTGATCTTCGGCCTTTAGTTTAAGATGGGTATTTAATTCGCGTCTATTCACATTGGCCACTTTGGCTATTTTTCCGCCGTTAGTTCCCGCTTCCAGATCCCACCACCATTTTTTGATGGGATTTATACTGCCATTTCCCAGCCAGTCATCTATGCGGCTTAATAGGGGGGCGGTTGAAGGAAAATGCGTGGCTAAAAATCGAAAAGGGGCTTCTTTAAAAATACCTTCTAAATTCCAGGGGCATGTCTTCATACAGCGCCCACACATAGAGCCGGCAGTATTTGTCATGCGGTACCGGGTGCATTTTTCGGCGTCAGAACGCCATATTTCGTAGCCATTAAACATCACTTTTTTACCGGCACTAATAGCACCTGACGGGCATTCGCGGGCGCATTTATTGCAGTTATCGCAAAAGGTCTGCAAGCCGAAATTAATTGGTTTATCGACGGCTAATGGGAAATCAGTTGTGATGATACCGCACTTAAGCCGCGGCCCTAAAAACGGATTGAGCATAACATCACCAATTCTGCTTACCTCACCTAGGCCGGAAAGCAGTACCAGCGGCGGTTGTATGACATCACCGTCTGAAGCCGTGTGATTGGTTGCGGGAAACCCCAGACGGCGAAGATGCTGAACAACCACACCATTTAAAAGCGAACCACGCATATAAGCCCGCATGCTTTGCGCCGCGGATAAATAATCGTCCCCGCTGGCGCCTTCCATGGTTTCATGGCCTTGATCGATCAAGGTTGTTACGGCAAATTTATGGGCCGGTTTAATTGGCCTTCCGCCTTCATCATGGGAATACCACACCCAGTCCGGTGCCTCAGAAATCCCAACAAGGTCTGCCCCTAAAAAATGAAGTGTCGCTTTGATAATATCGGCATTATTTTGCGGATCATCATAACTCTCTACTCGCTCATCATTTTCTTCGGCGCGCTGTAAAATAACCAACGTATTAAGCATGGCAACAAGAGCAGCACAATTTGGATTTTTCATGACGACAGCGCCGTCGATACTGGCATCCCGGGGACCCTTTCCCAAATCACCGATAAATGATCTTTGAAAAAAATCAGCCCGTTTGGGTAATCTGGGTATGCGTTCGCTATCGACAAGGCTGGTGGGGTTTTTCTGTGTTTTGATCTTTTCGGTGGGGAACATGCTGTCTTTAAATTGTCTGTTCTTAAACGGCTTTGCGTTAAAGGTATTTTTATGTGATGCCGTCCCTAACCACCACGAGGGTCCTTTGCTGCGAACGCGGTCCATCAGGTTTTGTTCACGAAGCGGTTGATCAGGCGCGAGCGAAAGATTGCTCGTAACCACGGCCAGACCAAACCCGTCACCAATATAGGGGTTTGTGACGGATATTCCGTCCCACTGGGCAATACCGGACTTTATTGCGACTTTATTAAAATCAATATCAGAACTGGTCGCACTATGTGCCCGCGCATCAAAACCGAGGGTGCGCAGGTAATTTGCCCCCGCAACGGCACATTCCATCGCCCTAAGGCTTGATCGATAAATCTGTAAATCTTGTATCCACTTGGAACCTGGTTCGTCCTTCTCTGGTTCTCGCGAAAATTCATAAGCGTAAATGATCGCATGTGTGTGTTTTTCAACAGGTTTCTGATGCACCGTCTTTGCCATAGTCACACGCATATAGGCCATGCTGATGGTCATGGGGATCGGCTTGCTTGCGGCTTCCTTCGCATCATTAAACCACTGATCGACGCGCGGATGAATAAATGGTCTTTCGAGAATTAAGTCTTCTGATAAATCACAAACGCCGACAAGGCTCGCATCCATAAAATAACCAAATGCTTTTAAATTATTGGATCTTTCAATTGGGCAGATCGGAATTTCTGCTTCACTTGGTGTAGTGGGCCCGTCCCTAACCGCATCAAGAAGTGAAATATAATCATCAATGGCATGGCGAATTGAACGCGGGTCATTTTCTGGGGCAACCTGCAAGGGAACGCACGGCGGGCAATGGTCAAATGAAGGTGAAGACGGTTCTTCTATTCTACCGAGTTTTTCCATGGGATAAGGTCCCAAATGTACTGGTCTATTTCGGTATGAGAATAAATTCATTTAAGAAAACCATATGTAAGAATTTGATCAAGCGTGTCTGATTTTAAGTATCAAAATGTCAATATAGTTGACATAATTATATATTAAGTGAAGAATGATTAAAATTAAAGGAGAATATTTCTTGCCAATAATACAAGGATCAGACGACCTGGACACACCGTTGATGGTTAAGCTGGTGAAAGCGATGAATTGGGCACATCAGAATCTGCAAATGGAGATTGAGAAGTCGGGTGCTGCGCCTTTTACTATTAATCAGGGAATAGTTCTTTCCAATATTTTGTTAGGCATTAACCGTCCTTCCGATTTAGCACGCGAAATGGAAATAAGCAGACAGGCCGTATCGATCATTCTAAAACAACTCGAAGAAAGAGGTATAATTGAACTGATTGCTGATCCGCAGCACAAATTGGCAAAAATCGCCCGTATGTTACCAAACGTTGAAAATGAAGGTATACTTGATGTAATTCATCAGGCGCGCAACGCTACTGAGGCGCGCTTAAGAAAAAGAATTGGTACTGGAAAATTCAAAAACCTACAGGTTGCATTGGGCTCAAACTGGGGCCCAATTGGAGAATATAAGAACGGGGAGAAAAAACCATGAACACCAATCCGCTATATGACGTGGTATTTGATCCGGAATATTGGGGCAAATACGGCGCGCCGCATGAAGTCATCGCAAAAATCCGCAACGAGCACCCCATTCTTTGGTATGAACATGATGACTTTGATCCGGTATGGTTGCTGACCCGGCATAAAGACGTTGAATATGTGGGTAAAAATTCGAAACTTTTTCTAAGTTCGCCGCGCACGGTTATTCATAATCCTCAAGGGTTTAAGTCCCCGTTAGTTGGCTTGCCGCAAATGGATGCTCCTGACCATACGGAACATCGTAGAGCCATACAGGGGTGGTTTACAGCAAAAGCAATTCGCGGACTGGAAGAGCGAATTACCGAAATCGCCAAGGTTTTAGTCGACAGAATGGCGGCTAGCGATGAATGTGAATTTTGTAATGATGTGGCGGCTCTGCTTCCTTTAAAAGTAATTTGTGAACTTTTAGGTATTCCGGAAGAACAAGAAGGAACTGTTTGGCAATTGGCGCGGGATATCTTCGCAGCCGCTGATCCGGATATTTCCAAAACAACAAATTCAAACGCCGGTGTGGAAAATGCAATGGCATTTTGCGCCGATCTTGCGACGTCACGCCAGTCGCAACCGACCGATGATTTAGCCAGCACCATTGCTAACGCGGAAGTAGGCGGCAAGCCGCTCACAATACAGCAAATTGCATCGCATTTACTGATCATGATTTCGGCAGGACACGATACGACGGCAAGTGCCATCAGCGGGGGGATGCTCGCACTCATCAGAAACCCAGACCAATTTGACAAACTTAAAGCAAATCCGGATTTGACTGAGCTGGCCATTAATGAAATGCTCCGCTATGTCACCCCGACGACGAGTTTTGTGAGGACTGCCAAAGAAGATACTGAAATAGACGGTGTCAAGATCGCAAAAGGCGATGATATATGCATTCATTTCAGCGCAGCAAACCGTGACGAAGAAGAATTTGAAAATCCGCAAAGCTTTATTATTGACCGTAGCCCAAATCGACATTTGGTTTTTGGAAAAGGACCACATGTCTGTATCGGATTACTGTTAGCAAAAATTGAAATGATTGCTTTATTTAAGGAATTGATGCCGCGATTAAAGAGAGTGGAACTGGCGGCAAAACCAAAATATATAAAATCTTTTTGGGTAACGGGACTAAAAAGTTTACCATTGCGTTATGAAGTAGTGGGCGCGTAGATATTTTTCAGGGATTTAAATAATGAGCGATAAAAAAAAGTCCGAACCGATTATTAATCTGGCAAGTAGAGTTGAAGATAATCCAAAATATATACCAGACCGTGATCACCCCATGAGCGTATCAGGTGATTTTACAGTCGCTGTTGTCGGGGATATTGTTCAGACTCGGCCCATTACCCAGCTTGATGATGAAGCGGTAAAAGCGGCGCTTGATCCCATAAAAAAAGCGGATTTTGCTATTGGTAATCTTGAGCAGGCGATCGGCAACTGGCGCGAGTTTGAAGGTTATGAATATGGTGTTGGCGCTTTTTTAGTGATGTCAAAACCGGAAGTAGCTGATGATTTAGGGGAAATGGGGTTTAATATCCTGAGTCGCGCCAACAACCGCCTTTCCGATTATGGCGTTGAAGGTAACAGAGAAACAGACGCGCATTTAAGGCGGGTAGGGATAGAACCAGTCGGCTTTGGCGAACATTTATCGCAAGCAAGAGCACCCGCATATGCGGATATCGAAAAAGGCCGAATGTCAGCAATCGGCGTTACCAGTAACTTCCAGCCAGGCGGTGAAAAAGCCTTTACCGCTGCGGCGCGAATTGGCAACGCTAAAGGCAGGCCCGGCGTTAACGGGCTTCATGTAAATCGCACGGTAACATTGCCACCAAAGCCGTGGAAACTGCTTAACGAATTTGTCCATGAAGCCAATTATGCTTTCCCGTTAAATTATCCAATTCAAGGCGGTGTTACCGTTTACGAAGACCGCATTCAAATACTTCATAATACCTATATTCCGGGTGATGAAGCAGGTTATAGCTATAAAGCGGACCGCGAAGAAGTGGACATATTAATGAAAGAAGTTCGCAATGCGACCGCCTATTCAAATTTTAATATATTTACCATTCACAGTCATCAATGGATGATTGATCCGAAGGAACCATTTGGCGGATTTCACGGCGAAACAAGCGAACCACCGGATTTTATAGTCGATCTTGCCCACGAAGCTATTGATAACGGTTGTGATATGTTTTGTGTGCACGGCCCGTTTGAGTTTCGAGCCATAGAAATTTACAAGGGTAAACCGATTTTTTATGGTTTGGGCTCTTTTATACGCCAACCCTACCAACAGGAAATTGTGCCGTGGGAAACATATAGTTCTCACACATTTATCGGCAACAAGTATAGTTCAATAAACCCAATTGATACGACAGTTACAGATGCAGAATTATTAACGACCCGCACCGGCAAACATCCTGCCCGGTATTTTAAAGGGGCGTCGATCAGTTGCGATTATAAAGATTCGAACCTTTGTCAGTTGCGTATTCACCCGGTGGATTTGGGCATAGAAGGACCACTATCTGATCTTGGTATACCGAAAGTGGCTAACGTTGAATTGGCAAACGAATTGTTGAGTGAGATTGCAGAGAAGTCCGCCGCCTACGGAACGACTGTTAGGATAAAAGATGGTCAGGGAATAATAGATATTAAAAGTTCTTAGGAAAAAAAGATGACAGATGAAAAGAAGTATCCCGCGAAAAACCCAGAAATGGTTGAAGGCCCTTATTATGCCAGCGGTGGCGAGTATCGTTCGGATATTCGTGACGGTAGCTTGGGAGAAAATCTGGAATTAACAATTACGGTTATAAATGCTGAAGACGGAAGTCCGATTGAGGGCATTGACGTTGATCTATGGCATTGTGACGCCGCAGGCGTATATAGCGGATTTGATACAGATCCCGATGAAGTGCCTAGTGACCTAAGTAACGGTCAGATACCAACCAACGGTGATACTTTCCTGCGCGGTAAACAAACAACAACTGCCGATGGGATAGTAAAATTTCTGACCATCTATCCAAGCTGGTATGTGCTTCGCACACCGCACATACATCTTAAATTATTTGAAAGTGGTACGTGTAATTTAACGACACAATTTTATTTGCCGGAACAATTAACACAACAAATATTGGAGAGTAACGCTGACTATGCGCGTCGCATAGAACAGGATACATTTAACCAAACCGACCCAGTGATTGCGACCTCACCCGGTGATTTTGAAAACACATGGATTGAAGTGAAGCGCGGTAATGATGGTTATATCGGCACGGCATCGGTTTATATTACGCCGGGTGAGGTGCATGAACCAATTCATCCTACGCCAGGGCAAATACCACCTAAAGGCGGCAGGCTTCATGATAAGCCAGTGCGTTAAGCACTATCGCAGATACAAGTTGACTATCAATTCCACATGGTGCCGTCCTTAGGACGGTGTGCTGCCAGATATCCGATGTTGGAATTAGTATCTTCGCCCGTGAGCTCGCCAAAAACTCTAGGGCCTTTTTGAACCCGTCATATTCCGGGTCGATCACCGGATCAGGACGGTACGCTGAAATCACTCGACCCTTCCAGCCATTTTCTTTGATTTTCTTTGATGTTGTGCAGGCTTAGTTCTGTTTTCGGCTAAGGTGCTTTCGAATTTGTGTCCCATCCGACTCAGCATATTAACAATATCTGGATATTCATCCACAAGATTATGCATTTCTCCCGGATCACTGGACATATTATAAAGCGCGTAATCAGTTGTTAACATGACGTATTCTCCGCGAATGCCATCATTACCTTCCTTTGTAACATGACGGTAGGTGTGTGGAAAATAAAATTTCCAGTCACCATAGCGCATCGCTTCGAGCATTCTTTCCCGATAGAAATAATAGGCAAATGGTTCCGCGCTAGTTAACTCATTATTTTCTATGAACGGCATTATATTTCGGCCGTCCATAATGTCGTTAGGATGATTTTCATCTAATAGCGATGCAATGGTTTTGTAGATATCGACGGTCATGGCCGGTTCATCGACGACTGAACCAGCTTTAATGCGTGCTGGCCAGTTCATAACCCCAAACATATGTGAACCACCTTCAAAACTCGTGCCTTTTTCTTCCCGGAACGCCCCTGTTGAGCCGGCATGATTACCGAATACGCGCCACGGGCCATTATCGGACGTAAAAATTATCAGTGTATTTTCGTCGGTGCCATTTTCCTTTAATGCTTGTTTCACTCTTCCAATTGAGTAATCGATTTCTGATATAACGTCAGAATAGAGACCAAGCCCTGTTTTTCCGTCAAACGCGTCGCTGGTATAAAGCATTACGTGTGGCTGGTTATAAGCGAGATATATAAAGAACGGTTCGGTTTGCTCTCGATTGATAACATTTATGGCGCGGTCTGTGAATTCGCGGGTAAAGTTTTTCTGATGCTCGGGGAGCACATCCGGTATTCTGGCATTGTTTCCTTCATAAAGAGCTATGTCAGGCCAGGGATTGGAGGGTGGGTTGCCATTCTCGTCCGGCTGGTTCCGTTCCGCGTTGGGATTATACCGTGCCATGTCGCCGGAATAAGGTATTCCAAGATATTCATCAAAACCATGAGCGAGCGGCAAGGCGTCAGGATGATCGCCTAGGTGCCATTTGCCAAACATTGACGTTGAATATCCTTTGCTTTTTAAAAATTCGGGCAAGGTGATAATTGACTGTGGTAATCCGTGCGGAGAACTGGGATTTAGAACCCAGGGAAAATCAAATCGGTTAGGGTACCTTCCTGTCAACAATGCCGCTCTCGACGACGAACAAGCCGCTTGCGCCACATAGAATTGGTTAAGCTTCGCCCCTTTTTCAGCTAATAAATCGATATTCGGTGTGGGTGTTTGCGCACCGGTAAACCCAAGGTCGCCATAACCTGCATCATCAAGGAATATAAGTATTATATTTGGTTTGTTTTGCACGGTTTGTGCTTGCGAACTATTCATCATGGCCGATGTCGTTAAAACAAAGACGCTGACAATAAATATGGAAAATTTGTTCATTTTTAACCCTTCACCAGCTCGCACCCCAGCACTTTTGATACTCTTTCGGTAATGATATCTTGCTCTCCCCTGTTGCTCAAGGCCAAGTGGAGTTTTTTATTAATGTTATGGGTGAATGTTGCGTAATTCAAATATTTGTCGGGCATAAGCGTTTGATTAATTATATAGGTAATCGGATCACCCATCCCGTCCGGAATATCTTCGAGATTGAGATTAATATTTAATTTATTTAGGGCTATTTCTGCATATGGCTTAAGTAAGGGATACCATTCCAAAGCAGGTTGTAACAGCTTATGATTGACCCGATCGACCCAGTTAAAAACTTTTACTCTTTTTTGCAACTTCTGGAAAATATTGCCTAACTTTTCTTCCTTAAATTCATTAAGTTCTTCTGCATTAAAGTCGTGAATATAACGCTTCTTCCCGCTTTTTTTAGCTAGAAATTCAGCAAGCAGGTGGTCTTTATCAGATAAACTGTTTCTAAAAATAGAGTATGGATCGCCGTCTTCACCGCCCAGTAAGGTGAGAAGTCCGAGAAATGGAAATTGATTTGTGTTTTGAAACCGCTCTCCCAACGCGCTTTCCAAAAGTTCTGGTGCTAATCCGGAATCGGTTAATTTTCCCGCGACATAACTACTGAGCAGAAACACCTGTTGATCCATGACTTGCTCTATATCGGGCCCGGCGAAAAAGGCTGCTTCACCGTGTTCCGCACCAAGTGTGTTTAAGAAATTAGACCGAAATGCATTCATCATCATTGGCACGATATAGCAGAGGTCATCTTCAGTTTGATCACGGACAAGATCGCGGCATAGACTTCGAATATCATCCCCGGAACCGGCAAGGTGGTCTTCTTCTGCTTCTGTTGAAAGTATTCCCGCAGCGCATTTGGCACCGTTAAATGGATTTCTGCGGATAAGCTGATTTGCATATTCTTCTCGTTCGTTCATGGGGGGTAAGGGATTTGTCAATTCTTTGGCAAAGGCGGTGGCTGATTTTACGTTTAACGGTTTTACATCCTTAAGACGCTTTGAAACGATTTCGCGCGAATTTTTGAAAATACCTATTCGTTCGGCTAAAAGTGCAGAAGATTGCTTTATCCCAGCTTTACACAGCGCAAGCGTCTGTTTTTCGCTATTTGGCTTAACACCGCGAAATATGTTCTTATTATCAATTTGACGTTCCAGGTTAATTTCGGACGCTCTGATATTGTCAATCACGCCGGACGGTACGGTCGCATCATATACCAGTTCATTTGATGTCGATATGGATTCAAGCAGTACAAGAAGTTCACTAAGTTCACTTACCGTTATTTTATTTTGATTAGTGCGGGTATGGACAATTTTCTCAAAAAGATCGTTAGTCTGAGTGATTGTTCTGGTGTTAATGAGCAGATTGCCAGCAAAATTAGTGTTTTTTTCTTCAAAGAGCTGCCCTGATTTTTTTTGCACAATCTATTCCTTAAACTTAATTCATCGGTCGAAAAGAATCATTATATGTTATACATTATCATTGCAGTTTTTTCATAAATTGCTAAATTATCCCGAAAAGAATAAGGCATTATTACCTAAAGAGATCCAATGAAGTATACCAAACTAAACAGAACCATACATAATTGGTTATCCATTTTTGTAGCTCTGCCGTTATTGCTGGTCATGGTTTCAGGCATGTTTTTATTGTTAAAAAAAGACGTAGACTGGATTCAACCACCGAGTGTGAGAGGAGAAAGTGATGCTACTCCGAAAATATCACACGCGGATATGTTAGCTGCGGTAAATGCGGTTGAGCAAACAAAAGGGCTTAAATGGTCCGACTTTGACCGGATCGATTATAAAACAGACCGTGGCATGGTTAAATTTATGACCCTAGATGGCTGGGAAGTTCAGGTGGATACCACCAACGGAAAAATTTTATCGGTTAAAGAACGGCGGTCTGATTTTTTTGAAAAACTTCATGATGGCACTTATTTTGGTGAATGGATGAAATACTATATCCTTATCCCGTCAGCTATCTTCCTTTTCACATTGTGGATCACTGGACTTTACATGTTCATATATCCCTATTTCAAAAGAGTGTCGAACAAACGTAACAAGAAACTAAAATCCGAAGAAGGAAAAGTATAAAATGGCGATAGACTTTCACGCGCATTATATCGCGCCAAAATTAATGGAAATGCTTGAGGAAAGAACATCAAATCCGCGCATTAGCCATACTGAAAATGATCAAGTGCTTTATCACATGCCGATAAGCACATTGCCTTTTTCAAGCGCATATTATGATATGGCTGAACGCATCGCGTATTTGGATTATGTTGGTATCGACAAACAAGTGATTTCATTGCCCGGGCTTTTAGGGGTCGACTATTTACCGCTTGATCAATCCTTACCAATGCTGAAAGTTGCTAATGATGACCTGGCAATTCAATGTCAAAAACATAAAGACCGGATTGTAGGGCTTGCGGCACTGCCACTCGCGGACGTTGACGAAATGCTGCGTGAACTCAAAAGATGTGTTGAAGAGCTTGAGTTCCTTGGTGCTATTTTACCTAACAATGCTTTTCTGTCTTTAGAATATGCCAACGAACTACGGCCGCTTTTTGAATATGGTAACAAACATAATCTGCATTTCTTTATTCATCCTGGCTGGCGTCATGATCAGTATCCGGTGCTTGATAAGCGCCCAAATGATCCTGATGAACTGCTCATCGCGCGAGGGGCATTAGGCGTTCAACATGATGTGTCGCTCGCTATGATCACTTTATTATATACAGACTTTCTTGACCCGTTTTCTGATATGACAGTCCATGTCGCTAATTTAGGTGGTACATTTCCAATGGTGGTTGAGCGCATGCACCACACAGTAGAAGTCCGTTTTCCCGATGCTAAAATGCCGCCAAGCCGCAAAGAAAACTTTTATGTAGATACGTCGTCTATGGGGCCTCGTGCAATTGAATTGGCCGCAGCAATATATGGCGCTGATCGTCTTCTGGTTGGTACGGACACACCAATTTTTTCTGCACAAACTGGCATAAATGCCATAAAATCAACACGTTTGGATTCCGACGAAATTGATCAAATATTACGTAAGAATGCGGATATTTTGCTCTCTCGGTAACGTGGATTGCTGTTTATCTACCGGAAATGATACCTATCATCTATATGCATTTGACGGTGCGAGCTGGAAATACTGAATTTGGTAACTAAAATTATCTCTTTAACCTGTTTTCCACCAAATGGTCTACAACACTGGGATCGGCTAACGTGGATGTATCACCGAGGTTAGAATAGTCATCTTCCGCTATTTTCCTCAAAATACGTCTCATAATTTTGCCGGACCGGGTCTTGGGAAGCCCCGGCGCGAATTGAATATGATCTGGTGTGGCGATTGGGCCTATTTCTTTACGGACCCATGCCACAAGGTCTTTCCTAAGTTCATCGCTCGGTTGATGACCAACCATCAGGGTGACATACGCATAAATACCCTGACCTTTGATGTCATGCGCAAAACCAACAACGGCAGCTTCTGATACATTTTCGTGTGCGACGAGCGCACTTTCAACTTCAGCCGTCCCCATGCGGTGTCCGGACACATTGATGACATCGTCCACGCGTCCTGTAATCCAGTAGTACCCATCTTCGTCCCGTCGACAGCCATCACCGGTAAAATATTTTCCTTCATATGTCGAAAAATAAGTTTGGATAAAGCGGTCATGATCGCCATATACCGTCCGCATTTGGCCAGGCCAGCTTTTTGTAATGCATAAATTTCCTTCTGTGGTGCCTTCCAAAACATTACCGTCATTATCAACCAGTTCCGGTTTAATACCAAAAAATGGCAAGGTCGCTGATCCGGGTTTTAGATCTGTTGCACCGGGAAGAGGGGTGATCATTATTCCGCCGGTTTCGGTTTGCCACCAAGTATCAACGATGGGACATTTTTCTTCACCCACAATGTTATAATACCAATTCCACGCCTCGGGATTTATAGGCTCCCCGACGCTGCCCAGAATTCTCAGTGAAGAACGATCGCATTTTTTGACAAATTCATCACCTGCTCCCATCAAGGCACGGATAGCGGTCGGCGCGGTATAGAAAATATTCACTTTATGTTTTTCACACACTTGCCAGAAACGAGAGGCATCTGGATAGTTTGGAACGCCTTCGAATACCAGCGTTGTCGCTCCATTCGCAAGGGGGCCATAGACAATATAACTATGTCCCGTAACCCAGCCGACATCGGCCGTACACCAATAAACATCGCCGTCATGATAATCAAATACATACTGATGGGTCAGGCTGGCATAAACCATATATCCGCCGGTCGTATGAAGAACACCTTTTGGCTGTCCCGTTGATCCGGAAGTATAAAGTATAAAGAGAGGGTCTTCAGCGTTCATTTGCTCAGCGGGGCAGGTTGCTGATACTTGATCGGCGGCTTCCTGGTACCAAATGTCACGTCCCGATTTGAAGCCAATATTCCCTCCTGTGGCCTTTACAACGACAACTGTAGAGACATCGGCACCTGATTTTTCAAGAGCTTTATCAACATTATTTTTAAGTGGAATAGTTTTTCCGCCTCTCATTCCCTCGTCCGCTGTAATAACAACATGGCTGTCGCAATCGATAAGGCGTCCGGCCAAGGCATCCGGAGAAAATCCCCCGAACACAATTGAATGAACAGCACCAATTCTTGCACAGGCAAGCATTGCATAAACGGCTTCGGGTATCATTGGCATATAAAGAGTTACGCGGTCCCCCTTTTTTACGTACCGGTTTTTTAATACGTTGGCAAAGCGGCATACATTTTCATATAGCTCCACATACGTGATATGGCGCGAGATACTTGGATCATCACCTTCAAAAATGATGGCTGTCTGAGTACCCCGTGTTTCGAGATGTCGGTCTACACAATTGACACAGGCGTTTAATGTACCGTCATGATACCACTTGATATGAAGGTCATTTTTTTCAAAGGAAACGTCGCTTACAACCGTGTAAGGCTTAATCCAATCAATGCGTTTTCCCATGTCATTCCAGTATCTCTCAGGGTCGGAAATGGATTGTTCATACATTTCTTGGGACTGATCTCTGTTTATAAGAGCATTGTCACGGATGTAATTTTTCACGGGATAGGTTTTGACTTCGGACATGGTTTTCCTCAACTATTGTTGTTCTTTTACCGCCTCATAATATTTTATCTAATGTTAATAAGTAGCTGTGTAAATGTCTATTTTTTTGATAATTTACGGATAATAAATCTCGCAGGATGAATGGCACTAAATAAATTACGGTTCTTTGGTAGTCTATTACCAGAAATTTGTGACGCTAAAAATTTAGCTAATAGCGGTGCCGTTAAGAAACCCCTTGAGCCTAAACCAACATTAATAAATAGATTGTCGTGATAAGTCGCAGTTGGAAAATTCCGATGATTTGGACCATGACGTAAACCAGTATAGTCGACTAAATATTGTTTGTAATTTGGAGCCGGTCCGCAAATTGGCATATGATCCGGCGACATAGCTCTAATGCTTTTGCGTCCGCCGATTACAGACATGTTACTTAAATTAACGGGACATTTACCCAAGTTTTCCCGATGACTATCATTGCTTAATTCTATATTAGCATCCTTTTCAAAAGTGGCTCCACATATATTGGCTTTTCCAATATCGGTTTGAACGATCGGCGTTACATAACCATTTCGACATAGAACTGATTTATCCGTATAACTGGGAGATAAGTATGATAGCTGGCCATAAATTTTATCAAGATTTATGTGATTTGTTTGATGAAAACCATCAACGCCGCATGCGTTACATACGATAATAGCGGCTGCATCTATAATATGATTTCCGTCGCTTTCGAAAAGGGACCACTTTTTATCCTTTACTTGTTTTATCCGGTCGACTTTCTTATTATGTAAAATGTTTACGCGATTACAAATAATTGATGATAGCGCTTGCGGCCTAACATAACCACTTTTAGAAAATATCAGCTGACCATCTGAATACTCCGTAAAGGCTTTTCCGTATTTTTCCGATATTCTTTTGAAGCGCAACCTGTCATTCTCATCTTTCGGTTTTTTGATCAGGCCACATTCTTCGAATATCTTTTTGCCCAATGACTTGTAGAATTTTAACGCATATAAGTATGCGAGCCTATAAAACTCTCCTTCCAGAGTAGAGCTTGCGCTAAGGAACGGGTCCAAAATGGCTACCGGGTTTCCAGATGCGCCCGACATTACTGAGGAATTACCTTCGATTAACGTTATTTCATATCCAGTTTTTTGAAGATGGTAGGCTGTTAAAACGCCGGCAACACCACCACCAATGATAACAATATGTGATCTCGCAGGGAGGGGGTGCGGTTCTATATACCAAGGCAAGTCGTTTTTGAAATTAGCCATCAATTTGGTGTTTTTTAAATTTATATAAGACTTACTATAATCTTATCGGTATATTGACAATATTTATAGCCTAATGTGTATTCTACTGGAGAAATTATAGGATGAAGTTCGTACTATCAATATTGACGTATTTTATTATTATTCCTTCATTATGGGCGCAAGACATCTCAAAGCTTGTTGTTCCATGTGCTGTTCCCTTTTATCGGGAGTTAGATTTTACGGTTGGTGACTGGCAAGTTTTTCATAAATCAACTGGAAAAATAGCAGGTTACGACAGGATCGGTCGTACATTAAGGGGCTGTGCAATACAACAAAGTTGGATTTCATTGGATGATCACTTTTCATCGCCTTATGTCCCTTTTCGAATGAATGGTAAAAGTTTGACGGCTTTCAACGGAACAGAGTGGGTCCAGTTGTGGGTTGATAATCAAGCAGGTGTTCAGGTGCTTAAAGGTGGGCCAGAAAAGGATCAATTCATATTACGTAGTGAAGAAAATATTGGCGATTATGAATATATGCTAATCTGGCAGAGACAGGATGACGGGACGTTAGTTAATATTCACCAGAGGCGTAAAAATGTTGCTGCTGAAAAGGGAGAGTGGCAAATACTTTATGAATGGTTATATGTCAAAAACTTAAACCAGGACCTTTTTCCCGAAGAAGAATAGATTATTATTTTTTGGGTTTTAAAAATTTCACAAAATCGTTATATGCGATAGGGCGGCAAAAATGGAAACCTTGAAATATGTCGCAACCTTTTTCTTTCAGTATAGTCACATGCTTTTCTGTTTCGACGCCTTCCGCGACAACTGTTAAGCCGAGGCTGTGACCAAGCCGTATGACCGCGTCGGTAATAGAGGCATCATCCTGATCTTCATGAATATTTCTGATAAACGACTGATCAATTTTCAGTTTATTCACGGGGAAGCGTTTTAGATAAGCCAGTGAGGAATAGCCGGTTCCAAAATCATCGATCGCAAGAAATACGCCAAGTTTTCTTAATTCTTCCAATTTGGTAACAACGTTATCTATGTTTTTGATAACAATCCCTTCAGTGATTTCAAGTTCAAGCCATCGAGGGTCAAGGTTTGATTTTTTTAATGCCTCTTCGATGGTATCGAGAAAATTATCTGCATGAAACTGTCTAGCAGAAATGTTAACGCTCATTTTTATTCTAGGCAGGCCTTTATCCTGCCAACTTTTTGCGGCTTCACATGCGGTATTTAGAACCCATTGTCCAATGGGTATCATCAGGCCACATAGTTCAGCGACGGGTATAAATGAATAGGGTGATATCATCCCTTTTTCAGGGTGGACCCAGCGTATTAATGCTTCGACCCCAACCATCTTATCGTTGATTGCATCAAACTGTGGTTGGTAGTGCAGCAATAGCTCATCGTTTTCCAAAGCCTTATTTAGGTCGATCTCCATTTGTTTTTGGGCTTTGGTTTCGGCGTCCATCTGTGGGTCGTAAAGTCGATATACACGTCTTCCGTCATCCTTCGCCTGGTAAAGTGCTACGTCAGCCATGCGTATTAATTCATCCGGTGTGCTGGCATCATCCGGATAAAAACTTATGCCGATACTGGTGCCAATTTGAATAATGTTTCCATCAACTTCAGTGGGTTGTTGGATGCTATGTATTATTCGATCGGCGATCGATATGATATTTTTATCATCGTCTATATTGGTGAAAACAATCGCAAATTCATCACCACCCAGACGCGCAACAGTATCTATTTCGCGAGCGCACTGAAGTAAGCGTTCAGAAACCACCTTAAGTAGTTTATCGCCTGTGCCGTGACCAAAGAGATCATTTACTGGTTTAAATTTATCCAGATCAAGTATCATTACGGCTACTTGTTTTTCTAAACGTTTCCCCATTTTAAGCGCGTCATCCAATCGCTCCGCGAGCAAATTTCGATTGGCGAGGCCGGTAAGACTATCGTGCCACGCCATTTTGCGTATCAGTTTTTCGGCTTCCAACTGTTCAGTGACGTTTCTAAATAGCACTGTATAATGTTTCTCCGTACCTAAATAAACTTCGCGGATGTCTATTTTTAACGGGAAGGTCGAGCCATCTTTACAGATACCTGTTTCATCTGATTTATATACGTTAAACCCGTCTACATGCTCACTTAATAATCTCGTTGCATCCTCCGATGTTTTGAGATCCTCAGATTCAATTAGATCGTGTAAGTCTTTACCTTCAAATTCAGATGGAATATATCCAAAAATGACTGACATAGCGTTATTCGCCGATAGTATCGTTCCGCCGTCGTTCATCGTAACGAGGCCTTCTTCCATAGCATTTAAAATCGTTTGCACATGCTGAGAAGATTTAGCGGCTTCTTGCTGCGCTACAGCTAAATCTTCTGCCATGTGGATGGCGTCACGTGTTTGTGCCTCTAAATATTCTTTCGCAGCTTGAAATTCTATTAGCTGGCGATCTTCGTTTGTTGGCGCATTTTTGAGGCTGATAACCAGGCCTTTTTTTGGAAAAAACTCAACGTTAAATTCAGCAGATTTATTTTCACGTAACAATATGCTGTAAACCCAATTGAACGACGTGCCTTCCGCGCCTTCTCTGAACATTTCAGTAATGAGACCTATCGTATTCGCATTTTCTGTTTTAACACTTTCATTTTCCTGTCGGCTAACGAAAAGTTCCTCTAATTTCATTTCTTCGCAAAAAAAAGCGTTATCAATTGCAAGATATTTAGGGAAATTTTTATTCCATTGGATCAATTCCAGATGTTTGTCAAATATCGCCACGCCCAACGGCATGCTGTCAAGTATGCATTGCGCGCCGAATAAATCTTCTGATTCATTCCGCTCGTATTTCGCGATCTTTTTATTTAATCGAACCATGTATAACCTGTTTCAGTATTTATGATGCCGAATTAATTTAGTGTGCTGAACTTAATTTTACGTTAATTTATAGGCTATTAAGTAAAAATAAGGTTCAGGATATAGGTTCAAAAAGGGGTTGATCAAAAAATTTAAAATCGCGGATAATTGATCTTGATTTTTCTGATTTAAACCAGTTCATTATTCGTGTTTGGTGTTCTTCGGATATATGCGGATGCAATTGAGAATTCACACTAAGAACGCTATACACATTTGAGAGAAGTTTACCATTTTGATTAAGTATGGCGAGGTTGCCTCGATTTTTAAAAGTTAACCAGGTTGCGCGGTCAGTGAGAATATAAGCAGGTTTTTCAACGGCAATGTTCAAGCTTCTCCCCATTCCTGCACCAGTTACAATATAATTAGACTGTGAAAAATTATTAATGTTTAAACCCGCCGCATTCCAAATTCGTTGCTCGGCTTTATGTGTGCCGCTCTCGTCGCCCCTTGAAACAAATACTGCATTTTCCTCAAATATTTTATCAAAAGCTGAGGTGATCGTCTCATCCGGATTTATCATTGCAGGATTAGACTTTGGGCCCACTAAGACAAAGTCATTACGCATCACTTCAAGGCGTTCTTTAGCGTATCCTCGGGATAAAAAATCTTTTTCGCTTTGCGGATCATGAACGAGGATAATGTCAGCATTACCGTCTTTTGCGGATCTCAATACCTTACCCGTGCCAAAGGTAACTACTTGAATTTTCAAACCGGTATCTTTTTCAAGTTGTGGAATTAAGACGGCCAACAATCCGGAATCTTCAGTTGTCGTCGTCGCCATTAATGTAATCGGGCGGTTATTATTATAAAGAAAAGGAACTGCGGCCAAACATAGTATGACACCCACGATGACGAAAGTTTTCACAGCCATTAATATAACTTACCTTCTACGAAATTTTTTGCCTGTATTGTTTTAGGGTTATTAAAAAAGTCGACCGTGTTTGATATCTCCATAATAGAACCATTTTCTATGTAAATGATCCGCTCAGCTATTCTTTTAGCCTGCATCAAGTCGTGGGTGGCCATAATAATAGTTGTTTTATTTTCGTGGCCTTCAGTGACCATATTTTCCAGCAACCTTGTGGCATGAGGATCAAGGTTTGCAGTTGGTTCATCAAGATAAAGAATATCGGGTTCTAATAATAAGGCACGAATGAGTGATAGGCGCTGTTTTTCACCGCTTGAAAGCAGGCGGGCAGGGCTATCCGCAAATTTTTCCATAGCGAATTTTTTTAACGCCTGTTGTGCGACCGCGATCTTAGCTGGTTCATCCATGTCCAAAGTATCAAGAACATAAATCATATTTTGTAATACGGTCCTTCTTAAGAAAATGGGTTTCGGAAAAACCATAGCACTGCGTGAGTAACCTTCGTGCATGATAATATTCCCCGACGTAGGGGTAATTAATCCGTGACAAAGCTTAAGTAAGATACTTTTTCCGGCTCCATTTGGCCCAAGAATAACTGTTGTTTTTCCTTGTCGAAAATCCAGCGTTGTTTCATTTAGCGCTTTGCCTTTTTCATGGCTAAATGATACGTCAGATAAGGAAAGTGCAATTTCACTATTCATCACGGTATGTTCCCTGTGATTTCTGATGCAGATTTCTGACGAAATGCATCATCAGGTTAATGCTGAGTGCCAGAAACAATAAGATAATACCAAGCGCCATCGCCAATTCCAAATTTCCTTTGCTAATCTCCATCTGTATAGAAGTCGTCATTGTTCTTGTACTATGCTCAATATTACCACCGACAATCATAACGGCACCAACTTCGGCGATGGCACGACCTAAACCGGCTAGTAATACCGTAAGCAAGCTGACCCGGCTTTCCCATAGCAATGTCCTAATGCGTCTTGATGCTGTTATTTTCAAGGATCTGAACAATTCGTCATATTCGTTATTTAAATCTTCTACAATCTGCCGGCTAAGTGCTGCAAGGATAGGAAATATAAGTATTGACTGGGCGATAATCATCGCTTCGGATGTATATAGAAGACCAAGAATTCCAAGTGGCCCGCTTCTTGATAACATCATATAAACGAAAAGGCCAGCGACAACAGGGGGCAGTCCCATAAAAGCATTAATGACAATATTAAGAATGTTCGATCCCGGGAATTTCTTTGTTGCCAGTAATGCTCCGATGGGTAATCCAACTAATGTTGCTAAAAAAAGGGCCGTTAAACTGACGTATAGTGATAGACCAATGATCTCCATCAAATCATTATTGAGAGAAAAAATTAAGTAAAGGGATTGAACAAAATAGTCGGAATTTTCTGCCATTTTTATCTTTTATGCTTTGCCTATGATTAAACTAATTGCTAAATGACGTTCAGTAAACTTAAATGTTACAAATTTCGGAGTGATCATGACGAATAAGCAAGTTACGCACAGATTGGATGTAAGCGGGCATAAATGTCCTCTGCCTGTGATGCGTCTTCGCCGCTTGATCAACAAAATAAAGAACGGAGAATTCATTGAGCTGAAAGCGACGGATCCAATGACTTTAATAGATGTTCCCAATTATTGCCGTGAAACTGGACATGAAATGGTGAACATGACGGAAGTCAACGATTATATATTATATTTAGTAAAAAAGTGCTGATATAATTATTATTTTAAATAGTGAAGTTAAAAAATGAATTTAGACGAAGTAAAAGAAACATTCGAATTTATGGATGAATGGGAAGATCGCTACCGTTTTATAATAGACCTTGGGCGCAACCTTCCTGATTTTAGGGAAGAAGATCAGACAGAAGAAAATCGTGTTCACGGATGCACCAGCAAAGTGTGGCTGGTTTATAATAAAGAAGGTGATAAAGTTATTTTTAAAGGTGACAGTGACGCGCATATCGTTCGTGGCTTGGTGGCGATTATATTGATGATTTTTTCTAACAAAACACCGCAAGAGATACTGCAAACAGATGCCAAATCAATATTAATAGAACTGGGACTATCCCAGCACTTGTCACCAATGCGCACCAACGGTCTTTTTTCCATGGTTGAACGCATACAGGCGATTGGAAAAAGTTTTTGTTGAGCGATGTTGCTGAATTATTACCGCTTATTCTCATTATGTTGGCCGCTGGTGCGTTAAGTGGTGTTATGGCGGGGTTAATTGGTATCGGTGGTGGTATCGTAATTGTGCCGATCCTGGAATTTTCATTATCTTTTTTTGGCGTCACGGATAGTGTCCGGATGCATATTGCAATTGCCACGTCGCTTGCCATCATCATTGTCACTTCGTTTTCGGCTACCCGCGCCCATCATCGACGTGGCACAGTTGACGTTCCGCTTATAAAAAGCTGGGCAGTTGCTATGTTCGTTGGTGCGGCACTCGGTAGTTGGGGGGCATCAAAATTAAACGGTAAGATATTGGTTATAATTTTTGCGTTTTTATCACTGTTTGTTGCATTAAAATTGCTTTTAAAAAGGGATTCAAAAAAAATGCGTGACGGTTTTCCCGATCATCCTTCCGTTCAGCTTATGCCACTTTCAATTGGTATCCTTTCTAGCATGATGGGAATTGGTGGCGGTGTCATGGGCGTTAGTTACATGACCCTTTTCGGTGTTCCTATTCACCGTGCGGTTGGAACGGCGTCTTTTTTTGGTTTCATGATCAGCATTCCGGGAACCATAAGTTACATGTTAACCGGATGGGACGTTGCAGGACTGCCGCCGGGAAATCTGGGGTATGTTAGTTTGATAGGGCTTGCAGTAATAGCACCGGCCTCTTTTCTTGCGGCGCCCGTGGGCG
Organism: Emcibacteraceae bacterium; assembly: GCA_021774795.1. Taxonomy (GTDB): domain Bacteria; phylum Pseudomonadota; class Alphaproteobacteria; order Sphingomonadales; family Emcibacteraceae; genus Pseudemcibacter. The sequence continues at coordinate 35,222 of JAJFIR010000053.1, forward strand.
CAAAAATTGCGCATAGCTTAGATCAAAAGCAATTAAATCTTGTATTCGGGTTATTTTTATTAACGGTTTCAAGTCAACTGCTTTACCGATATCTATTTTAAGCAAAAAAATACCCCGGCATAAAGCCGGGGCGAGAGAGGAAGATATCGGATAAGAGGGATTTCCTATCCTATAGTTAGTAATTTGATTAGGTGATGCTGTTGCGTTTTCTCAATTGAATGCATCCGACAATCATTAGTCCCGCGATAACTACGCCGTACCAGAAAGAAGGTTCGCCGAAGCTTCCAAGAAGTGAAAAGATGCCTTCCAATATATTACCGTCTTCAATTTCATATCGGTCGGAATATCTTCCCAAATAAGAGAAACGTGAGGCAATTGCTCTTATCAATATAGAACTATTAAAGAAGATGGCTTCGGCAGCGACGATTAATGCTGGAACGATAAAGGCCAGCAAGAAAGGCGACCGTCTTGAAAAGCTGGATACAAACATAAACCACGCTATTATTGGTAAGGTCCAAAGGATAAATACGAAGATCGGAATGAAATCATTTGCAATAATGGCCAGATAATCGATGTTCGAGAACACGACATCCCATGCACTAAAATCTGTATTAATTGCAACCATTGTACCCATGGTTAAAGCTGTAAAAATTTGAATTATAAAGGCAAATGGTATAGCAACCAGCGGGGTTACGACAATAACGGTTGCTAGTTTAACCAAAACTTCTTGGGTGTCTGAAACAGGCATTGATTTCCAAAACAGGATGCTTTTGTTTTTTCTTTCGTCATAAAGGACAGAGAGAGCAGTGAATACCATGCTAAAGCCGATAGAGATTATCAATATCATTGGGGAAAACATTAAGACGCCGGTCATTATATAGGACTGTTCACCGCCGAGATCCTGGGCATTTGAGATATGATCGTTAAGTGATGCACCGTCAATCATCATACCATTGCCGGTTACCATAGCGATCAATCCAAAGAATATAAATAATCCGGTAATAACCATCGGGGTCACGAGAATCGCACGACGATTATCCCAAAATTCTTTCAAGAATAAAGCTTTTATAGGATTGTATTCGTTTATAGTTGTTAGGGCAGAAAACATTTTTAGTCTCCAATTATTTTATTATATTTATTGTTAAATAAGTGTACATTTGTCAAAGGCGCAAATCATAACACTTTGATTTATAACACTTAACCCAGTATCGTTCTCCGGATATTCGGTCGTTGCACTACTCATACTTGCCATGCCAATTGTCCCTACTAATATTAGAAAAGACATCAAACCAATGTTGATTAGAGTGTGGATATTATTTCTCTTTTTATCTGCGAACATGATTATTCTCCGGTCATTAAAGTAACGAAAAGATCTGAAAGCGATAGACGGCGCACTTCGCCAAACTCTTGTAAAGTGGCTTTGTCGCTGCCCTTGAAGATGAAGCTGGTTCTCCCAAGAGAACTTATCTCTCTATATGGTCCGAGGGCACGGGCTTCATCGATGCGATCAGGGTTAGGTTCAAGTGTTTTCCATGTGGCTAATGTTTCTTCCATCGATGCGTCATACATAATTTCACCGTCGCGGATAAAAATAACATCAGTCAGTATATTTTCCACTTCATCCACTTGATGGGTAGTGATAACGATGGTTCTTTCCTCGTCAAAGTAATCTTCCAGGAGTTGGTCGTAAAACTTTTTACGGTAAAGGATATCAAGTCCCAAAGTTGGTTCATCCAGGACCAATATTTTTGCGTCAATCGCCATGATAAGCGCCAGATGCAACTGCACGACCATGCCTTTAGAAAGTTTTCCAACTTTCTTATCCATAGGGATCGATGTTTGGTTTAAAAAACTTATTGCCCTAGAGCGATTGAAGTTTGGGTGAACGCCTTCAACATATTGAACCGCTTCATTTACTTTTATCCAGCTAGGTAATGTTGCAACGTCTGAAATGAAGCACACTTCTTTCATAAGTTGATCACGTTGGCTTTGGGGGTCAAGTCCTAAAACATCCAATTCGCCTTCGTAGCTGCTTAGTCCCAGGATCGCATTGATTAATGTTGTTTTCCCAGCACCGTTAGAGCCAATAAGGCCAACGATTTGTCCTTTTTTAATTGAAATATCTACACCCCTAAGGGCATCGAATTTACCAAAAGATTTGCTGAGGTTTTTGGCGCTGATATAATTTGTCATTGTCATGTCCTCTATCTTAATTATTGTTGTTTTTAGGGGTGGATTTTAGCAATTCATTTGCATCCAGACCCAATCTAGAAATTTGTTCAATAATTTTTGGCCATTCAACTTCTAAGAACGACTTTTGTTCGGTGGCGAGTAGATTTTTTCTCGCTCCATCTAAAATAAACATACCCAGTCCCCTTCGTTTTTCTACAACACCTTCATCGACCAACTCAGCGTAGGCTTTTGAGGCTGTTATTGGGTTAATTTGGTATTCTACAGATACCTTTCTTACCGAAGGGAGAGCTTCTCCCTCCGCAAGTACACCATCCATTATCATTGTAAGGATTTGATCCTTAAGCTGGAGGTATATAGGTCTGTCATCTTTCCATTGTTCTGCCACGGTACTTTCCAATCACATTAGTTTTATCGATATTTGTTGGCCCGCTAATTGATTAAACTGCGTTAATGTAAGAAGTCATTGTTGCCAGTTTTTCTTGTTCAACATTTTGTTGAAATTCTACGCCACTTGTGATGACCAATAAAAAAATGAGGCTAACAACCACGAATGAAGAGATTATTTTACGGTTCTGACTCTCAAAGTATTTTGAATTGTCATTAACGTTTTTACTGACTAGGCTCATAAAGCCGTTTTGGTCGATTGCGTTTGCATATAAATTTAACATTCTGTTTGTCCTTAAATTCAGTGTTTGCGTGTTATGGTGTTTAAGTGATGTACTTATATAGAACACTAATACAAAAAATGTCAATTGATTTTATGGATATTTTTTTAATTAATTTTATTATCGTTTAAAAACAATCAATTATAGTAAAAATAATTTATCAACATTAATCTTCTAGGTGTTATATATTAGGCGTGGATTAGTGATATAGGTGTTTTAGTCATGGAAAAAGAATCAATTTATGAACAGGTAGAAGCCAAAATTTATGCCGTTTGTGGTGGTGAAAATAATAAGATTGCAAATATGGCGTCTATAAGCTGTCTTCTTAATCAGGCCTTTGATGAATTCTATTGGGTTGGATTTTATATCGCTGACCACGATAAAAAAGACGAATTGGTTGTGGGTCCTTATCAAGGGACCTTGGGATGCCTGCGCATTTCATATGATAGAGGAGTATGCGGCGCAGCAGCCCGAACAGGATTAACGCAAATTGTTAACGATGTGGATCAGTTTCCCGGACATATAGCGTGCGACAGCCTAACAAGATCTGAAATTGTTGTTCCTGTTTATAATGGGCAAAATCAACTGATTGCGGTGTGCGATGTAGATAGCGTAAAAACCTCTACCTTTGATGTTGTTGATCAGTTATGGTTGGAAAAAATATTAAAAGCAGTTTTTGCAGAAACTTAAAATATAGAAGAGAAAAAAATAGAATGTATAGAAAAGTTAGCACAGTTATCTTATTGGTGCTGAACGGGCAAAAGGGGCTTATGCAGGCTTTTTAGAAGATGAGACAGGCACTTTAGAAGTTGGTAAGTGGGCCGATATCACTGTGCTTGATAAAGACGTTCTTAATGTGGGAGCAAAAACCCCTTCTGATCTACTGGATGGAAAAATTATAATGACAATTTCAGCAGCGAACGTAGTATTTAGACAATAATTAACAATAATTAAGGAGATGAATATGTCTGAAGATGAAGACAACGATAATGCGGGTATCATCGCGCATCCGCCGATTTTTTACATAATCAGTGTAATTGTTGCTTTGATTATAGATTATTTTGTCCCGTTAGCTATGGGAGAGGCACCCATATTGAAAATGTTTGCCATCTTAATGGCAGTTTTAGGGATAGGTATTTTTATTTCTGCTGGGAAGATGTTCAGAACAGATAAGCAAAATGTTAGTGTACACACAAAAACTGAAAGCATTTACCAGTCAGGAATATACAGCCGCACACGTAACCCTATATATTTAGGTGTGTTAATGGTTGTGATTGCTGGCGGAATTTATTTCGACGAGCCTTGGATATTCATAACACAAATTCCACTTGTGCTTTTCTTTAATAAGCAAGTAATCGGCAAAGAAGAAGCATATCTCGAAAGAAAGTTCGGTGCCGAGTATATTGAGTACAAAAAAAAAGTACGACGTTGGATTTAGTGCTGTAAATTAAGTAAATATTTTGGTACCTTTGTATTTGAAGGGCGAAACAAAAATAATATATCCTGGAGGATAAAATGATAAATTCTAAATTACTAAGTTCTGCGGTTTTAACGCTGGCAATAGGTTTCATTTCTATAGGTTCCGCTCAAGCGGACGAACATGATGATTTGATAAAGGCTGCTGTTGATAACCCAGCCAGAGCGGAAGCAAATAACCTACGTGACGCGGCACGAATGCCGGCTCAGGTTATTAAATTTATGGGTGTTAATCAAGGTGATACCGTCCTTGATATGGTATCTAACGGTGGTTATTACGCCGAAATTCTTGCGGGTGTTGTTGGTGATAATGGTCGCGTCATTGCACATATGTTCCAAAATGCAGGCATGGACCCTGATAATGCGTATGCTGCCAAAATTCGCACGGCGGATCACATGCAAAATGTCGTTCCAATTTACGCGAACTTCAATGACCTGGATGTAAAAGAAAATACTTTAGATTACGTTTTTCTTATTCAGAATTTTCATGACTTTTACTTTGACCGCTTTGGCGTTGATGTAGAAAAAATGTTAGCGATGTATAGAAAAGCACTTAAACCAGGTGCTATAATGGCAGTTATTGATCATCATGCCGGGGACGGAGCGCCCAGTACAACGGGCACGACGGTTCACCGTATTGATCCTGCTATCGTGAAGCGCGATATGGCGGCGGCCGGGTTTGAACTTGAAGGTGAATTGGATGTACTGCTGAATGATACTGATGATAAATCTAAATCGGTCTTTGATGATAGTGTCCGCGGTAAAACAAGTCGTTTCATTCTTAAGTTTAAAAATCCCTAATCGCTTTTAGGAATAAAATTTTAAAAATCCTCCGTATGTTTACGGGGGATTTTTTTATGATTGCTAATGATCCGTTCTATGCGTTATACAGGCTCGATTTTATTTAAATGATTGTGAGAACTAAAATGGCCTCTTACCAGTATAGCTACGTTATGAAAGATTTAGGGAAAACCTACCCTGGTAGCAAACCGACATTTAGTAATATTACATTATCATTTATGCCAGATGCAAAAATTGCTGTAATCGGCGTCAATGGTGCCGGTAAATCCACTTTGATGAAAATTATCGCCGGTATTGACAAAGATTACACTGGTGAAGCCTGGGCAGCCGAAGGAGTCCGTGTAGGATATTTGGAGCAAGAACCACATCTGGACCCGCAAAAATCTGTTTTCGAGAATGTCATGGACGGCATGGGTGAAATAAAGCAGGTCGTTGATAAGTTTAACGAAATTAGTGCTAAATTTGCCGAACCAATGTCAGATGATGAAATGAACGCATTAATAGCAGAGCAAGGTGAACTACAGGATAAGATTGATGCCGCTGATGCCTGGGATCTTGATAGTCGTGTCGAGCTTGCGATGGAGGCATTAAGATGCCCGCCAAAAGACGCGGATGTTAATATTCTTTCTGGTGGTGAGCGCCGTCGCGTGGCTTTGTGCCGTCTTTTGCTGGAAAAACCGGAGATACTTTTACTTGATGAACCGACAAACCATTTGGACGCGGAATCGGTCTCTTGGCTTGAAAATCACCTGAAAGAATATATCGGAACAGTTATTCTTGTCACCCATGACAGATATTTCCTCGATAATGTTGTGAACTGGGTTTTGGAAATTGATCATGGTCGTGCTATTCCATACGAAGGGCATTATTCATCTTGGCTTGAACAAAAAGAAAAAAGACTTATTCAAGAAGAAAGATTAGAAGCGGGCCGTAAGCGGACAATGAAACGCGAACTGAAATGGATTCAGCAATCGCCAAAGGCGCGGCAAGCAAAAAGCAAGGCCCGTATCAATGCTTATGATGACTTGCTCGCCGCTGCACAAGAAGGCCGCAATGGTGAAGCGCAAATACAAATACCGGTTGGTCCCCGACTTGGCGGCGTGGTCATCGAATCTGAAAAATTATGCAAGGGTTTCGACGAGCGTCTGTTAATTGATGAACTGGACTTTAGATTGCCACCGGGTGGTATCGTTGGGATAATCGGGGCAAACGGTGCGGGTAAATCAACATTGTTTAAAATGATCACTGGCGTAGAAAAAGCAGATTCGGGATCTTTGAAAGTTGGTGAAACAGTATTGCTTGGCCATGTGGATCAAAGCAGAGAAGGCTTAGATGATAATAAAACCGTATGGGAAGAAATTTCAGACGGTCTTGATGTGTTTGATTTTAACGGCCGTAAAGTCCCGACCCGTGCGTATGTGGGAAATTTCAATTTTAAAGGCACTGATCAGCAGAAAAAACTGGGCCAGCTTTCTGGCGGAGAAAGGAATCGCGTTCATTTGGCAAAAATGTTGCGTACACCGGCAAACGTGCTTTTGTTGGATGAACCAACCAACGATCTGGATGTGGAAACGCTGAGCGCACTTGAAGCGGCTCTCGAAGATTTTGCAGGCTGCGCCGTCATCATCTCTCATGATAGATGGTTTTTAAACAGAATAGCCACTCATATTCTTGCTTTTGAAGGGAATTCTCACGTGGAGTGGTTTGAGGGCAATTATGAAGATTATGATCAAGACCGCCGTAGACGTTTGGGTGATGCGGCTGACCGGCCACATAAAATGCAATATAAGAAATTAACACGTTAGGTTTTGTTAGTATTAAATTCTTTATAAATGAATGTGCGGTGCGTATGTTCCTGCGCTATCAAGCATAAACTTAAGGCAAGTTAAGGTGTTCACCAAGCTCAGTCGCGGCGGTTTTGTTCATCAATTGCAGGATTTTGAGTTTGTGATGACATTTATATTATATTGATAAATATAATAATTATTAAAACATATAAAGAACGAGGCTAAAGAACATTATAATCACAAATTATAAAATATAGATCCTGTTATTTCTTTTCCATTTTGGATTCTACAACCGATATATTTTGTTTTAAAACATCTTTGATCGCTTTTTCCCCCGGTGCATTTGCTAGTGCTGTTTGGAAATCTTCAAGTGCACGGGTATAATCCTTCGTCAAGAAATATAACGTTGCACGGCTTTTTAAACTTTCCCAATGGTTTGAGTTTATCTCCAGAGACCTGTTGCAAGCATCCATCGCATACTCAACTTTACCAAGTGCAGAAGAACTTATACAAAGGTTGTTATAGGCTTCTCTGTAATATTCGCTGGGTGCTATACCGGATCTCGCGTCTCTTTCTTCCGTTTTAATGAAAGTAATTGACCTTCTTGCGGCTTCAAGGTTTTTGCCCTTATTGATTAGCGAGCGTATTTTTTTCATGGCTCGGTATGTATTACCATTCATGTCTGTTTTTGTAGCAGCGGTTTTGCCGTTTGATGCACCGCCTTCACCAAGTAAATCTTGCCCGATATTTATCCCTCCGGGTGGCCCTGGGCGCGTGTTACAAAAGAATATGAAAAACTTAGTGTCAATGCAGTAAGTACGGTAATCATAGTGCGTATTAAGTTTTTATTCTTCTTTCTTATCATGTTGGTTAGCCCTTTTACCGGATAGATTGTAATATATATTACAATCTATTATGTAGAAAAGTTGGCTAAAATACAACCTCGGATCTATGAATTAGAACTCATCATCAAATTCTTCATCGAACAAATCGTCTTCCTCGCTGGTGTCTAAATCACCATTATTTATGTCATATAGTCTTAATTGCCTGTAACTGCTGCGGATTGTTGCATAGAAATCGGTGGAAGATTTACTTAAATCATCGAGTGTTTCAAGATTTTCTTCACGGTAAATAAGACCACGAAGCGCGAGGCGACCGTAACGGACATAGGTCCAGTTTTTGTGATTGAGCCACAGACTTACGGGGTCAAAGAAAAAGTCAACAACAAAGCCGGAAAGGTCTCTTCCATTTGAAGGACCAAGAAAAGGCAGCATTATAAACGGGCCTTCCGGTATACCCCAGACAGCAAATGTTTCGCCAAAATCTTCGCTATGATGATCGATGCCCCATTTTGTAGCGGTATCAAAAACGCCAAGTAGCCCGAACGTTGAATTGATCATAAAACGAGAAACCGATGTACCGGCTCTTTTGGGTTCTGCTTGCAGTGTGTCATTAACGAATGTAACCGGTTCGCGCCAATTGGACACGAAATTTGATATGCCGTCTCTTACGTCTGGTGGCCCCCACATGCGATAAAGTCTGGCTGTTGGGGCTAAAATGACGTCATCGAATAAAGTATTGAATGCGAATATAGACCGGTTCATCGGCTCAAGTGGATCATTAGCTTCGTCGTAAGCTAATTGTGCATCCGGCGCGCTGTCAGGAGGGCGCTTTGCACAGGAACTTAAAGACAATACAGAAAATGCAAGCATCATCAAAAAGATTGAGCTTGCATTGTTTTTTATTGTTTTATTCGCTCTTTTCAGCATTTAAATTAATATATTCTTCTTTTAAGTTTCAATTTATTTAATGACTATAGAATTAATATAAGATGAATAACATAATATAAAAGAACAAATGTAATGCTACAGAAATTTTAAGTCAGATAAGTTTAACCTTGATCTTTTTAATATATTCTTTCCTTCTGGATTTAATATGCATAAATTATTGAGGTAATTTAAGAAAGAGTTATCTTTCAAAAATTACCTCAATAAAATATCTATACCAAAGTATGATTTTTAACGGTTTGAAGACATCTTACCTTGAGATATTTTGATGTTATGTTCAATCACTCTGCTGATATGAGTTTCACTTGGTGCACCTAGCAATGCGTTTTGATAATCACTTAACGCGTTATCAAATTTTCCTGTTTTAAAGTTCAGTGAACCTCGGCTATTCAGTGCCATCCACCGGCCTGGATATTGTTTGATGGCTGTGTTGCATGCATCCATCGCTTCTTCATATTCACCATTAGCCGTTAAACTAAGACAAAGGGCATTATAAGCATCATAGAATGATTCCGATACATGACCAGTACGAAAATCTCCGAGGGACTTAAGAGTTTTCCTGGATACACGAACGGCATCTTCGGTTTTTCCTTCGTTAAGAAGGCGGCGTATATGTTTTAAGTTGGCACCATTTCCCAAATCGAATGTTGTTCCTGCGATAGAACCAGTCCATGGCTCATACTCTTGAGCTTGGCTTAATAACGGTGTTAAACAAAGCCCGAGGATTAAACCGAGAGCTGCTGTTATGTTTTTGAGTTTAAAATTTCCAGTCATTTTCTTTCCTTTACTTTTAATTAAAACTACCTGAATAATATGGGTGTTTCCCATTTAATCGGCAGAATTACTGCATATGTACTTTTTTTCTCCATATCTTAAAAGTAGGGTTTAATGTGAAATAGTCAAATCACAAACCCTCATATTTTGATCACATTAATGTTATTTACATTATATAAATATATCTTTATATATTTCTTTATGAATAACAATATGGTAGGAAACAAGTTATGGAGCTTACATTAGACGAAATACTTTCAGCATTAAAAGCAGCTGGTGAAGAAACGCGCCTAAGAATCTTGGCTTTATTTAACAGTGGGGAACTTACGGTGACGGAACTTGTTTCCGTTTTAAGGCAAAGCCAGCCTCGAATTTCACGCCATTTACGGCTGTTATGTGAAGCAGGGTTATTGGAACGTCACCGCGAAGGTACATGGATTTTTTACAGACTTTTTGATGGTGGTGAAAAGGCGGAACTTGTTAAATCAATCATGAAATACATGCCTTTTTCTGATCAAACCTTGCAACATGATCAGGTTCGATTAGCAGAAGTGAAAAAGGAACGAAATAAGAAAGCATCCAAATATTTCCAGGAAAATGCCGAAAATTGGGACAAAATTAGATCGCTTTATGTACCAGAAAGGCAAGTTGAAGATTACCTTTTAAAAGCAACGTCGTCTATGGATATTGAGGATTTTCTCGATGTCGGAACGGGTACCGGTCGAATGTTGGAATTGTTCGCCGACAGGGTAAAGCGCGGCATCGGGATTGATTTGAGCCGCGAAATGCTTGCCATAGCAAGATCGCATTTGGAACAGAATAATATTAAATACATGCAGGTGCGCCAAGGTGATATGTATGATTTAGCGCTGAAAAATGAAAGCATGGATCTTGTGTTATTTCACCAAGTATTACATTTTGCCGACGATCCGCTTGCCGCCATTAAGGAAACCAGCAGAATACTGAGAAAAAGCGGCAGTGTTATCATAGTTGATTTTTTACCACATAAATTGGAAAAATTAAGAGAAGAGCACGCTCAAAGGCGCCTTGGATTTTCTGAGAAGGAAGTGAGTGATTGGTGCAAGTCAACGGACTTGGAAGTGAGTTCCGTAGAAATTATGAAGGGCAGTGAATTGGATATCGCTATTTGGATAGCCTCAAAAACTAGATAGAAGAAAAATGAAAAAATATGAAGATAATAAAATAGTAGAACCAAATCTTTTTGCTACGCAAGCGAAAGATATTGAAGTGTCATTTGAGTTTTTTCCGCCGAAAACAGAAGAGATGGAAAAAACATTGTGGCAAAGTCTACGTAAGTTGGAAAGCCTGCGCCCTTCAATGGTTTCTGTGACATATGGCGCGGGTGGGAGTACCCGTGAACGTACGCACAGCACAGTTTCACGTATACTAAAGGAAACCGCTTTAACTCCTGCTGCGCATTTGACATGTGTGGGTTCATCGCGAGATGAAGTTGATGAAGTGGCGCGGGCATACTACGACGCAGGCGTTAAACATATTGTTGCACTTCGCGGAGATATGCCAACGATTGGGCAAGCTTACAGAGCACATAATCATGGTTATAGTAATGCAGCAGATTTGGTTGAAGGTCTAAAAAAGATTGGCGACTTTGATATTTCTGTTGCTGCATATCCCGAAACACACCCGGATAGTGCGAATGTTGACGCGGATATTGATAATTTGAAACGAAAAATTGACGCTGGCGCCGATAGGGCTATTACACAATATTTTTTCGACGTTGACGTGTATTTCAGGTTTATGGATAAAGTTCTTGCTGCTGGTATTGACGTGCCAATAGTACCCGGCATTATGCCGGTGACCAATTTTAAAATGGCGAAGAGTTTTTCTGATCGTTGTGGGACATCTATTCCTGATTGGCTTGAAAGGTTATTTAATGGTCTTGAAAATACACCCGATATCAGGCGTCATGTCGCATCAATGGTGACGGCTGAACTTTGCCTGCGGCTTTATCAGGGCGGTGTTAAAAATTATCATTTTTACACATTAAACCGTTCTGAATTAACATATACGATATGTCATATATTAGGTATTCGACCGGAAGGAGATATCAAATGATAGATAGATCTGAACTTTTGAATGAAGCGCTATCTTCACGAATTTTAATTCTTGATGGTGCTATGGGCACAATGATCCAGAGATTAAAGTTTGAAGAAACGGACTTTCGCGGCGAACAATTTAAAAATATTACTAATGAAATAAAAGGTAACAACGATGTTCTTGCGATTACCCAACCCGCCGCAATTTGCGATATTCATAAAGAGTATCTGGCGGCGGGCGCGGATATCATTGAAACGAACACTTTTAATGCAACCCGCGTATCGCAAGCAGACTATCATATGGAAGATATAGTTTATGATTTAAATATTGCTTGCGCACAAGTGGCCAGGAAAGCAGCGGATGAATTCACGGCGTTAACACCAGATAAGCCAAGATTTGTTGCGGGTGTTCTTGGGCCGACCAGTCGCACAGCTTCTTTGTCTCCCGACGTCAATGATCCCGCGTTTCGTAATGTAACGTTTGATGAGCTTGTTGAAAGCTATAAGGAAGCAGCCAAGGGTCTTATTGATGGCGGTGCAGATATAATTTTAATTGAAACGATATTTGATACTTTGAATGCCAAGGCGGCCATATTTGCCGTTAAGGAAGTTTTTGATGACTTAAATACTGAACTCCCCATCATGATATCAGGAACGATAACGGATGCTTCGGGTCGAACTTTGTCCGGCCAAACGGCAGAAGCTTTTTGGTATAGTGTACGCCATGCAAACCCTATTAGTGTCGGATTTAATTGCGCGCTGGGTGCTAAAGATTTAAGGCAACATGTAGCGTCGCTTTCCAAAGTGGCGGATATTGCCGTATCAGCGCATCCCAATGCAGGACTTCCCAATGAGATGGGTGAGTATGACGAGAGCCCCGAAGAAATGACAGCTCAGCTTGAGGAATGGGCGCAAAGTGGATTATATAATATTGTCGGTGGCTGCTGCGGTACGACACCTGATCATATTAGGGCCATTGCTGAAGCTGTTTCCGATTTACCGACGCGCAAAATTCCGACCGTAGAACCCCACATGTGCCTTAGTGGCCTTGAACCCTTTAAGGTGATTTAAAATGACCAACAGACAAGGCATTTTTATTAATGTTGGAGAACGGACCAATGTCACCGGTTCAGCCAAATTTAAGAAACTCATTTTAAACGGCGAGTTTGACGAAGCTCTTGATGTTGCCCGTCAGCAAGTTGAAGCGGGCGCGCAGATAATCGATGTCAATATGGATGAAGCTATGCTGGATTCCGAAGCGGCAATGGTCAAATTTTTGAACCTGATTGCTTCGGAGCCTGATATTTCGCGCGTGCCTGTTATGGTTGACAGCTCAAAATGGAGCGTAATTGAAGCTGGGCTAAAATGTGTTCAGGGAAAATCAATTGTCAATAGTATTTCCCTTAAAGAAGGTGAAGAAAAATTCATCGAACAAGCCAAGTTAATTAAGCGTTACGGTGCGGCGACTGTGGTCATGGCTTTTGATGAAAAGGGACAAGCTGACACGCTTGACCGTAAATATAATATTTGTGAACGTTCGTACAAAATATTGACTGAAAAGGTCAGCTTCCCACCAGAAGATATTATTTTTGATCCCAATGTGTTTGCTGTGGCAACGGGTATCGAAGAGCATAATAATTACGGCGTCGATTTTATAGAAGCGACACGCAAGATTACTGATAATTTACCTCATTGTCATATTTCCGGCGGTGTGAGCAATGTTTCCTTCTCGTTTCGCGGTAATAACCCTGTCCGTGAAGCCATGCACAGTGTTTTTCTATATCATGCCATTCAGGCAGGAATGGATATGGGGATCGTTAACGCTGGTATGATGACAGTTTATTCTGAAATTCCTGAAGAGTTACGTGAACGTGTCGAAGACGTCATATTGAATCGCCGAGATGATGCCACCGATAGGCTCCTTGAAATCGCTGATAAATATAAAGGTGTTAAAGGTGAAGTTAAGAAAGAAGATCTTGAGTGGCGCAAAGGGACAGTTGAGGCGCGTTTGTCGCATGCCTTGGTTAAGGGAATTACAACATTTATTATCGAAGACACGGAAGAAGCGCGTCAGCAATTTAATCGTCCAATTGAAGTCATCGAAGGCCCATTAATGGATGGTATGAATGTGGTTGGTGATTTATTTGGCTCTGGTCAAATGTTCTTACCGCAAGTGGTTAAATCAGCTCGTGTGATGAAACAGTCGGTGGCATATTTATTGCCGTTTATTGAAGAAGAAAAAGAAGTAGGCGATGAAAGCACTTCCAACGGCAAAATACTCATGGCGACCGTGAAAGGTGACGTCCATGACATAGGTAAAAATATTGTTGGCGTAGTTTTACAATGTAATAACTACGAAGTCGTCGACATGGGGGTTATGGTTTCCTGCGATGATATTCTTAAGAAAGCTAAAGAAGAAAATGTAGATATCATTGGTCTTTCCGGACTTATAACGCCGTCTTTGGAAGAAATGTGTACTGTCGCCGGTGAAATGGAGCGACTGGAAATGGAAATTCCGCTGCTGATCGGCGGCGCGACCACATCAAAGATGCACACGGCGGTAAAAATTGCACCAAATTATAATGGTCCACTTGTTTACGTGCTTGATGCGTCGCGTGCGGTTGGTGTGGCCGGCAACTTGCTTGGCGATAGCACAAAAAATGATTTCAGTGCTCAGATGGCCAGAGAATATAAAGATATTCGCACTAAATATGAAGGACGTGATAAAGCGGATAATCAAATTTCCGTTAACGAAGCACGCGCTAACAACTTTAAGATTAACTGGAACGGATACGAACCTGAAAAACCAACATTTACAGGCACAAGGGTATTTGAAGATTATGACCTCTCGGCGTTGGTAGGAACAATTGACTGGACTCCTTTTTTCCGCACGTGGGAACTCGCCGGCAATTATCCAAAAATATTAACCGACGAGGTTGTTGGCGGTAGCGCGACCGAGTTATTTAATGATGCAGAGGCAATGCTTCAAAAAATTGTTGATGAAAAATGGCTGAAAGCAAAAGCAGTAATCGGGTTTTGGCCCGCAAATTCAATCGGCGATGATGTGGAACTTTATATAAATGAAAATCGAACTGACCTGGAGGACACTGCCCACTTTCTGCGCCAACAGATGAAAAAACGCAGCGGCAAAGCCAATATGTGCCTTGCTGATTTTATTGCCCCGAAGGACACTGGTATTAAAGATTATGTGGGTGGTTTTGCTGTTACAGCTGGTATCGGAATAGAAGAAAAACTCGAATTATTTAAAAGCACACATGATGATTATAAAGATATCTTACTAAAAGCTCTTGCGGACAGGCTGGCTGAATCATTTGCGGAACATATGCATCTTAGGGTTCGCAAAGAATTCTGGGGTTATGCTAAGTCAGAAGACCTGAAGAACGAAGAACTGATCAGGGAAAAATTCCGTGGCATAAGGCCCGCACCCGGTTATCCGGCGTGTCCGGATCATACTGAAAAAGAAGGTCTGTTTGCGCTTCTGGCGGCCCGTCAAAATGCGGGGATTGAACTTACCGATAGCATGGCAATGTTACCGGCTTCTTCCGTCAGCGGGTATTATTTTTCACATCCCGAAAGTCAATATTTTGGCCTCGGTAAAATATCCAAGGACCAGGTAGAGAATTATGCGAAACGCAAGAATATGGAATTAAGACTTGCAGAGCGATGGTTAAGCCCTAATCTTGCTTATGATAGGAAATGATCTTAATTTCTTGCGGAAAGTGACTTTATTCATTAAAAAGATACTCATCAGTAACATTTTACCAATGTGAGATAATTGATGACGGAAAAAAACTCTGGAACTATCCCACAGACCATTGATGAATGGCGAAAGTTGGTTTCCGGCGAGTTGCGCGGTAAATCATCTGATGATCTGACGTGGCAAACGCCTGAAGGTATCGCCGTCAAAGCACTTTATACGGCCGAAGATGTGGACAATTTACCACGCAAAGATAATTTACCTGGCTTTTTTCCTTATACCCGCGGCGTAAAAGCAAGTATGTATGCAGGGCGTCCATGGACAATTCGTCAGTATGCCGGCTTCTCCACTGCCGAAGAAAGTAATGCTTTTTATCATCGTAATCTTGAAGCGGGACAAATGGGCCTTTCTGTGGCTTTTGATCTGGCAACTCACCGTGGTTACGACAGTGATCATGAACGTGTTGAAGGCGACGTTGGTAAGGCAGGCGTTGCAATTGATAGTATCGAAGATATGAAAATTTTGTTTGACGGTATTCCGCTTGATAAAATGTCGGTATCCATGACCATGAACGGTGCTGTCATTCCCTGTCTTGCATTTTATATTGTTGCGGCTGAAGAACAGGGCGTAACCAGAGATAAACTAAGCGGCACAATCCAAAATGATATTTTAAAAGAATTCATGGTCCGTAATACTTATATATACCCGCCAAAGCCGAGCATGCGTATTGTCGGCGATATTATTGAATACACGTCAAAGGAAATGCCAAAATATAATAGCATTTCTATTTCCGGTTACCATATGCAGGAAGCCGGTTCTAATCAATTACAAGAACTTGCATACACATTGGCGAATGGCATGGAATATGTCAGAGCGGCCATGGCCAAAGGCCTTGATATTGATGACTTTGCGCCGCGTCTAAGTTTTTTCTTTGCTATTGGAATGAACTTTTTCATGGAGGTGGCAAAACTTCGTGCGGCGAGAACAATCTGGGCGCAAATTATGGAAAATTTTGGTGCCAAAAACCCAAAAAGTATGATGTTAAGGACACATTGCCAAACATCGGGAGCTTCGCTTACAGAAAAAGACCCCTACAATAACGTCATAAGAACAACAATTGAAGCTATGGCCGCCACGTTAGGTGGAACCCAGTCTTTACATACTAATGCCTTTGATGAAGCCATAGCCTTACCCACAGATAACTCAGCAAGAATAGCCAGAAACACGCAAATCGTTCTTCAAGAAGAAACGGGTATGAATAACGTAATTGATCCGCTTGGCGGCTCATATTATGTGGAAAGCCTGACAAACGAATTGGTCCAGGAAGCCTGGAAGATGATCTCCGAAGTGGAAGATATGGGCGGCATGACACAGGCCGTGGAAAAAGGTCTTCCTAAAATGAATATTGAACGCGCCGCAGCTCTTAAACAAGCGCGTATTGATAAAGGTGAAGAAACGGTGGTAGGTGTCAATAAATACCGGTTGGAAGAAGAAGACGAAATTAATATATTGAAAATTGATAACCACGCCGTTCGCAACGCCCAAATAGAAAAATTGACAAATGTGAAAAAAAACAGGGATGTTAAAAAATGTGCAGCAGCACTTGAAGCATTGACAAATGCGGCAAAAGGAAGTGAAAACCTGTTGGAAAAAGCAATTGACGCGGCCCGAGCTCGCGCTACCTTAGGGGAAATATCTGATGCGATGGAAGTTGTTTTTGGCCGACACCGTGCGGAGGTAAGATCCATTTCGGGCGTTTACGGTGGGGCATATGCAGGGGATGAGAATTATATGGATATACAAAATAAAATAGCGGAATTTGCAGAAAAAGCGGGAAGAAGACCTCGCATTCTAGTGGCGAAAATGGGGCAAGACGGTCACGACCGTGGTGCGAAGGTTATTGCAACGGCTTTTGCCGATATCGGTTTTGATGTCGATGTTGGGCCGCTTTTTCAGACACCCGCTGAAACTGCCCGCGAAGCCATCGAAAATGATGTTCATATCATCGGCGTTTCATCGCAAGCTGCTGGCCATAAAACGTTAATTCCAAGTTTGATAGATGCGTTAAAAAAAGAAGGCGCGGAAGATATTATGGTTGTCGCAGGGGGTGTGATACCAGCGCAGGATTATGATGACTTATACGACGCGGGTGTCTCCGCAATTTTTGGACCCGGCACCAATATTCCCGAAGCCGCTACAAAAATTCTAGAAGTTCTTCAGGCTGATTAGATCATCTAAGTATTTGTATTTCACTGATTAAGCCATTAGTAGTAAGAAAAATAATTACTAGGTGTTCAAATGTTTGAGTCTTTCCGTTTTATTTCATTTTGCTTAATTCTTGGTTCGCTGTCATTCCTGTCGAACGTCGGTTTTGCCGCGCAGTGGCAAGAAAATGAAGAGATAGGAAAAATATTCGAGCAGGCAAATGTTGAGGGTACCTTTGTCCTTTATGATGTTATTGCTGATAGTTTCACAGGGTATAACTCTGAGCGCGCCAATCAAAGATTTATTCCCGCATCTACATTTAAGATAGCAAATTCACTTATCGGGCTGGCCTCCGGTGCAATAAAAGATGTTGATGAAATACTCCCTTATGGTGGCAAACCGCAATTTTTGAAAACGTGGGAGAATGACATGTCGCTGCGCGACGCTATTAAAATCTCCAACGTTCCCATTTATCAGGAACTCGCCCGCAGGATTGGTCCAAAAAAAATGCAGATGAACCTGAATAAATTAGATTACGGTAATAAAAATATTGGTAATATAATTGACATGTTTTGGCTTCAAGGACCCATAAAAATTAGTGCTATTGAGCAAGTGTTGTTTTTATCAAAGCTTACACAAAATAAACTTCCTTTTCCGACTTCGATTCAAAAACA
This sequence comes from Emcibacteraceae bacterium, assembly GCA_021774795.1. Lineage (GTDB taxonomy): Bacteria > Pseudomonadota > Alphaproteobacteria > Sphingomonadales > Emcibacteraceae > Pseudemcibacter. The sequence continues at coordinate 53,377 of JAJFIR010000053.1, forward strand.
GGTGCGCGACATCACTATAATTGAAGAAAAGGACGACCGTATTCTGCACGCAAAAACGGGTTGGACCACGGCGTCAACACCTGGTATTGGCTGGTGGGTAGGATGGGTAGTTCACGGCGAAAAAATTTACTGTTTTGCCCTTAATATAGATATGGATAATATTGAAGACGCGAGCAAAAGAATTGAAATTGGTAAGGCAAGTCTGAAATTATTCAATATATTCTGAACCTATTTATAGCTTATCCATTATTTTATCGGCGATCTCAATATAAGCTTTTGTATGCGGGCTATCTTCCTGTGCTATTACAATTGGATTACCGTCATCAGACGATTTTCTAATTTCAATATCCAGGGGTATATTTCCTAAAAAATCCATATTTTTTTCTTTTGCCGTTTCTTGAGCCCCACCATGACTGAATATATCTGATCGTTCGCCGCAATGCGGACAAATAAAGTAACTCATATTTTCAATGATGCCGAAAACTTTAGTGTTTGTTTTATCAAACATTGTGATGGCTTTTCGTGCATCAATAAGCGCTAAGTCTTGCGGTGTAGATACAATCACCGCACCGTCCAGTTTAATGTTTTGTACCATGGTAAGCTGTGCATCACCGGTCCCGGGCGGTAAATCAAGCACCAATATATCGATCGGGCTGAAAAGGTCCCATTTTACGTCACGAACCATTTGCTGGATAGCACCCATAACCATGGGCCCGCGCCAAATTGTTGCCGCATCTTTTTCCATCAGATAACCGATAGACATGCTTACAATGTCGTGATTTTTTAAGGGTGTGATTTTCCCGTCCTCCAGACTTTCGGGCCGTGCATCCGGTAGTCCCATTAATCTGGGTATACTCGGGCCGTAAATGTCGAGATCAAATATACCGGCCTTCAGCCCTAATTTACTAAAAGCAAGTGCCAGGTTAATTGAAGTGGTTGATTTTCCGACGCCGCCTTTACCACTGGCAACGGCGATAACGTGCTTGACGCCGGCTATGCCATCCGGGCCTTCATTTGGCGGTGGTGTTCCGTGCCCGCCAAATTGCTTCTTTTCAAAAGTTTTTACTTTTTCGCCGGAACTACCTTGCGTCTGAGCGTTTCTTTCGGCTGTTAGAACCGAAGTTACTTTTTCAACACCCGAAATTTGTAATAGCAATCTATCGCAGCTATGACGAAGTTTCTCCATCACTTTAACTTCTTCTGGGGCAATATTGAGAGCAAAGCCCACATCACCATTTTTAACAACCAGGCCTTGAATAATGCCCAAATCGACAATATTTTTATGTAAAGTTGGATGATTGATCGTTTTTAGAGCTTCTAAGAGCTGTTCGCGCTTGACGTCTGACATTTCATAATTACCTATAGTACAAATAAAATTGTTCCGCCGTTGAAGTGGAACCGTAGTTAGCATATAAGATAGATATGTTTTTTTAAAAGGGATTATGTTTATAGCAAGCGTAATTTCCACAAATATTTGAGGAGTTTCTATAATGTCGTGGCAAAATAATGGTGGTGACGATCGTGGACCGTGGGGGCAGGGACCCAAAAAAGGTGGCGGCGGACAACCTCCTGACATTGATGAACTGATCCGTAAGGGCCAAGATAAATTCAAAAACGTTTTTGGCGGCGGTGGCGGAAGTGGCGGCAGCGGTGAATCCATTGGCGGAAGTAGGAGCTTTACATTTATATTCCTCGGGTTGATCGCTTTTTGGCTCTATCTCTGTACTTATATTGTTGATACTGACGAACAAGCTATTGTTTTACGTTTCGGTAAATGGATCGAAACGACCGAGCCTGGAATTCATTTTCATTTTGTACCGGTTGATAGTATTCAAATTACCAAGGTAACTGCTGTTAACGTAATTCAAATTGGGTTTGGCAATACGGTGATTTCACAAAAAGAACGTCAAATGCTGACAGGCGATGAAAATATTGTTGACGCGCCATTTTCCATTATGTGGAAAATAAGTGACCCGGCGCGCTATCAGTTTAACGTCAGAGACCGCGTTGAAACGATCAAATCTATTGCGGAAAGTGCAATGCGTGAAGTTGTTGCGAAAACTGATGTGCAAAATGTTATGACAAATAATAAAGACGGTATTGAGTTGGAAGTCATGCAAATAACACAAGATATTTTGAGCCGCTATGAAGCGGGTATCGAAATCACGCAAGTAAAAATGGAAAACGTTAAACCACCTGCGGAGATTTCTGATGCGTTTAACGATGTTCAAAAAGCAGAAGCGGATAGAGAGCGCACAATCAGTCTTGCCAAATTAGAACAGAATAAAATAGTACCCCAGGCACGCGGGCAAGCGGCGCGTATGCTGCAGGAAGCAGAAGGATATAAACAGAAAGTTATTGCTGAAGCCGAAGGTGAAGCGTCACGTTTTGAAGCCATTTTAAGTGAATATTCGAAAGCTAAAGATGTGACACGCAGGCGTATATATCTTGATACGATGCAGCAGGTTTTATCGGGCACTGATAAAATTGTTATAGATAGCGATGGCGGCGGGGTTGTTCCTTATCTGCCGCTTTCAGAACTCAACAAAAAAAATACCGTTCAGCAATAGGATAATATGATGAAAAATATAAAAATTATTATAGCTCTGGTTATTGTTGGCGGCGGATTTATGTTGTTTGGTTCCGCGACATATCAGGTTAAAGAAACAGACCAAGCCATCGTTCTTGAATTTGGAGAATGGAAAAAAACGGTTCAGGATGCAGGACTACATTTTAAAGTTCCCGTTATCCAAGACGTGATTTATTTTGATCGTCGTATTCGCATCTTGGATATGCCGGAAATTATTGTGATTACTTCTGATCAAAAGCGAATGATTGTTGACGCATTTACTGAGTTCCGAATTCGGGACCCGCTAAAAGTTTATCAAGCGGTTCGAAACGAGCTGGGTGCAGAAAATCGTCTTTCTATCATTACTAATTCAAACTTGCGTAAAGTTTTTGGTGTTCAGGAACTGCAAAAAGCATTGAGCGGTGAGCGTGGCGAGTTAAGACAAAGTATCCGCGACGCTGTTTTTCAGGAAGCTTCAGACTTGGGTATTGAAATTGTTGACCTTCGGATTAAACGTACCGATCTGCCGGAAGAAAACAGTGCGCCTATATTCCAAAGCATGATCGCGGATAGGAACCAGGTGGCGCGTGAAATTCGAGCTCGCGGTGAAGAAGAAGCACTTCGAATTACGTCAAAAGCGGAGCGCGATGTAACGGTTATTCTTGCCGAAGCGACACGCGATTCTGAAAAATTACGTGGTGAAGGTGATGCAGTGGCATCAAAGACTTACGCGGATGCTTATAATAAAGACGGTGAATTTTATGCGTTTTACCGTTCCATGGAAGTTTATAAAAATGCCATGAAAAATGGTGATACTTCAATGGTGCTTTCACCAGACAGTGAGTTTTTCAAATATTTCACTAATATGGAAGGTTCAAATTAGTTACCAATGATTGAAGTGATCATTGCTATCGGTTTTTTATTTGTGATAGAGGGTTTGCTTTATGTCCTCTTTCCGCGTGCAATGAAAAATATGATGGCGATTATTTTGTCGCAATCGGAAAATAGTGTTAGAACAACGGGTCTTTTTGCTTTGCTAATTGGTGTGATTATTATTTATGTCGCAAAATGACGGATTTTATATAATGCGAACGTATCATAATCGTAATTTGGTCATATTTGGCGATAAAATAGAATTTAATTTATAATAATAAACCTATCAGGAATAAAAATGATGTATATTAGTAAAAGATTAACAAGCGCATTTATCGTCGTATTTTATATGATTGCGTCACCATCATTGACTTTTGCAAATGGTGCCCCGGAAAGTTTTGCAGATTTATCAGAGAAACTTTTGCCAGCAGTTGTGAACGTCTATACAACACAGAATATAAAAGTGGACCGTAATAGAAGCTCCCGTGGTTCAGACGCAGAAGAATTTTTTAAAAGATTTTTACCCCCCGGGGCCCAAAATGATAACCGTGGAAATAACCGCCGCCCAAGAGTGCAACAAAGAAGATCGCTTGGTAGTGGTTTTATCATCGAAGCCAGCGGTATTATCATAACCAATAATCATGTTATTGAAGACGCTGACGAAGTATCAATTAGACTTCAGGACGGTACGGAATTTGAAGCGGAAGTTATCGGCAAGGATGATAAAGTTGATCTTGCAGTTCTTAAAGTGGAAACAGATAAAGATCTGCCTTTTGTCAAGTTTGGCGATGAGACCAAATCCCGAGTGGGTGATTGGGTCCTTGCGATCGGAAATCCATTTGGTGTTGGCTCATCTGTTACCGCCGGAATTATTTCAGCAACGCACCGAAATATCAATTCCGGACCATATGACCAATATTTACAAACTGATGCGTCAATCAACCGCGGTAACAGCGGCGGTCCAATGTTTAATATGGACGGTGAAGTGATCGGCATTAATACGGCCATTTATTCCCCTACCGGCGGTAATGTTGGCGTTGGGTTTGCGGTTCCGGCTTCACAGGCGGTTATCATAATCGACCAGCTTCGTGAATTTGGCCGCACGAAAAGAGGCCGTATTGGTGTTCGTATTAGCGCGGTTACCGATGATATTGCTGAAAGCCTTGGTCTGGATGAAGCAGTCGGTGCCATGGTAAACAGCGTTGAAGAGGACAGCCCGTCAAGCAAAGCAGGCGTCGAATTTGGTGACATTATCGTTGAATTCGATGGTACTGAAATAAAAGATGTTCGTGATCTTACGACTATTGTCGCAAATACCAGAATTGGCAGCACGGTTGAGATGATTGTTCTCAGAAAAGGGAAACGGGAAACGTTAAATATTTCAATTGACGAGCTCGACGAATCTGACCCGGATGAAGAAGACACCGAAGAAGAGGCCGAAGAAGAGGAACAGGAAACGGTTCTTGACCTTAGCCTGGTGGAGCTTGATGACGAAGCGCGCGAGGAGTTGGACCTTGGTGAAGACATCGATGGTGTATTGGTTGCTAGCGTAGATTACGGTAGCGGCAGGGAAGGGCTACGCGGAATGCGTCGTGGTGACGTAATTGTTGAAGTTACGCAGCAGGAGGTCTCTTCCATTGACGAAATCAAGGAGCGCATTGAAGATCAACGTAAGGCGGGTCGCTCGGTAGTGCTCTTATCAATTTATCGACGTGGGCAATATGCTCACATTCCGGTTCAATTGGATACAGAAGAAGATGATGATTAAGCCTTTCCTCTAAATAGAGTTTTTGTAGAAGGCTGGATCACTGATCCGGCCTTTTATTTTATGGGCTTTGCTTGCATTCGCATTTGTTTTCTCATAGGATTTTCACCAAAGGTGAAATGCCTGATTATAAAAAGTTTAACGGGAGAACCCAATGGGACTTAAAACATTTTTTAAAGCAAGTTTATTTTTAACCCTTACAGCAACGGTCGGAAACGCGGCTGAAGTAATACGTGGATTTACAAATGAAAATAGCGACAAACAATATGCACTCGAAACCGAATTAGATAAGCGAATTAACGTTCAAAACATGGACGATTGGATGAAATATATGACATCCAGACCACATGCTACCGGTCAACCGTTTGATAAAGAAGTTGCTGAATTTATTGCATCAAAATATGAGGAATGGGGATATGATACTGAGATCAAATCTTATAACATCCTCATGCCGACACCCAAAGTGCGGGTGGTTGAACTGGTTGAGCCAATTCAGTGGTCTGCGTCCTTAAAAGAAGACGCTGTTGCAGACGATCCAACATCTGGTCAGGATGATAGGTTACCCGTTTATCATTCATACTCGCCGGACGGCGAAGTAACTGCTGAAGTAGTATTCGTAAACCAAGGCTTGCGGAAAGATTACGAAGATCTGGCGCGACGTGGCGTTGATGTGAAGGGTAAAATTATACTTGCAAAATATGGAGGCTCATGGCGCGGGATTAAGCCAAAGATGGCTGAAGAGTTTGGGGCTATCGGTGCGTTGATTTATTCTGATCCACAGGATGATGGTTATAGCCAAGGCGATGTGTATCCGAAAGGTGCATGGAAGCATCCAACAGGCGCACAGCGCGGTTCGATTATGGATCTCCCGACAAGACCTGGTGATCCTCTAACACCTTATGTTGGCGCTACTAAAAATGCAAAACGCATCGCCCTTGAAGACGTTGAAATATTCGTTGGTATACCGACGCTTCCAATATCGTATCAGGATGCGCAGCCTATTTTGGAAGCACTTGCAGGACCTGTTGCACCGCCACGTTGGCGCGGAGGACTTCCAATTACTTATCATATGGGACCGGGACCGGCAAAACTTCATATGAAGCTGGAATTTAATTGGGATATTGTACCAACATATAACGTGATTGCCAAAATGGAAGGATCAGAATTCCCAGACCAATGGGTGCTCCGTGGCAACCACCATGACGCATGGGTGCATGGTGCCGCTGATCCGATATCAGGACTTGTTGTACAAATGGAAGAAGCGAGAATTCTTTCGCAAGTGGCTAAGGAAACCGGATGGAAACCTAAACGAACCATCATGTTCGCCGCCTGGGGCTCCGAAGAACAAGGACTAATTGGCTCTGTTGAATGGGTTGAAGATAACAAAGAAGAGCTTAGTGAAAAACTTGTCGCCTATATCAATACGGACGGTAATGGTGCCGGGTTTCTTGGTGCCGGCGGCTCTCATACCCTTGAACACTTCTTCGATCAAATTGCGCACGATGTAAAAGATCCTATTCAGGGAATGTCCGCAGCGGAACGTGTAAGATCGCGTAATCTCATGTCCGAAAATCCTATGACGCGGTCTCGTGCAGAAAAATCCAGCCACTATTATCTTGATGCGCTTGGCAGCGGTTCTGATTATTCCGGATTTTTCCAACATCTTGGCATCACGTCGATGAATATTGGATATGGTGGTGAGTTTGGCGGCGGATCGTACCACACTAATTATGACAGTTATCATTATTATACAAAGTTCCGCGATCCCGGACTTCATTATACGAAGGCACTTGGCGAGGTAACAGGGCGTGTGGTGACACGTCTTGCCAATGCGGATGTGCTACCGTTTCAGTTTGGGAATATGGCGCGTACGGTATCTGAATATTCGAATGAGATGGTTTCCGCTATGGAAAAAACGCGCGCGGAAGTTGAACGGCATAACATGCTTGTAAATGAAGGCCATTACAACGCCGCCGCAAATATTCGCGAAGGATATGTCGTTCCGGAGCTTAGGGAAGAAGTACCCTATATTAATTTATCACCAATGCAAAATTCTGTTGATCGTTTGATCGCTTCAGCAGAGGCTTTTGATGATGCGTATAAGGCAATGGGTGCCGCCGGTTTTACCCTTTCCAGAAGTGACGTGGATAAACTAGATAAGCTTATGTATCAAATTGAAGCAAAGCTTACGCGCCCGGAAGGTTTGCCGCGTCGACCCTGGTACCGTCATCATGTTTATGCCCCTGGATATTATACGGGATATGGTGTTAAAACACTTCCCGGTGTGCGCGAAGGCATAGAAGAATATAAGTGGGAAGAAACACAGGAACAGATGGCGAAACTTGCCGAAGTTTTAAATAACTATTCGGCCCAGCTGGACGAGGCGACGGCATTAATGCAGTAAATTTAACATGTTATTAAAAAAGCCGAGTGTTATTCCACTCGGCTTTTTTTGTGTTTATAATAAATTACTTCGAAAGGAGTACTTCCACACCGGGGAGTTTTTTTCCTTCCATCCACTCCAGAAACGCGCCGCCCGCAGTAGAGATATGTGTGAATTGTGCTGCGACACCGGCGTGATTTAACGCAGCCACCGTATCACCACCACCCGCGACAGATATCAGTGACCCTGCTTTGGTTAAGGCACCAGCGGCTTTGGCAATAATAACTGTCGCATTATCAAATGGTTCAATTTCAAATGCACCCATCGGGCCATTCCAGATCAGTGTTTTGCATTTCGCTAGGCTAGCGGCGACATTATTTGCAGAAGAAGGACCCACATCCAATATCATTTCGTCGCTATCCACATCATTTATGGAAATGGTACGGTTGTCAGCATTTGCTTTGAATTCTTTCGCGACAACTACATCAGTGGGTAAATGGATTTTACAATTATTTTCACTAGCGTTCTTGAGTATAGCTTTCGCTGTGTCTGCAAGGTCATGTTCACATAATGATGCGCCGACATCGATATTTTGTGCGGCAAGGAAAGTGTTGGCCATGCCGCCGCCTATGATCAAATGATCTACTTTTTCCACCAAATGGGTAAGAACTTCGAGCTTACTGGAGACCTTTGCCCCGCCCACGAGTGCAGCTACCGGACGTTTTGGATTTCCAAGTGCGTTTTCCAAAGCAACCAATTCTTTTTCGAGTGCGATACCAGCAGCACTCGGTAAGATCTTTGCCACACCGACGGTGGAGGCATGCGCACGGTGCGTGCAGGAAAAAGCATCGCTGACAAAAAAATCAGCATTGGCAGCAAGTAATTTGGCAAACTCCAGATCGTTGGCTTCTTCCTGCGCATAAAAACGCACATTTTCAAGCAGTAAAACGCTGCCGTCTTCCATAGCATCTATTGTTTCAATAACTTCTTCACCGATACAGTCATCAATGTATGAAACGGGAAGTCTTGTTGCGTTGGCCAGTGGCTGACCAAGCGGCTCAAGAGACATATCAAGATTACGCTCGCCCTTCGGACGACCAAAGTGAGAAACAACAATGACCCGGGCCCCTTGCTCCGCGAGCGTGGTAATTGTCGGTGTCACGGAAAGAATACGCGTATCGTCCGTAACAATGCGGTGTCCTTCATCATCCAGTTTCATCGGGACGTTAAGATCGGCACGAACAAGCACGCGCTTATTTTTAAGCACGCCCAGGCTTTTAATATTTTTGAAGGCCGCCATTAGCCGAGGCTATGCATTACTTTGGCGGTATCAGACATGCGGTTAGCAAAACCCCATTCATTATCATACCATGTAAGGATGCGAACCAGATTGCCTTCCATCACGGATGTTTGTGATGCATCGAAGCTTGAACTATGAGCATCGTGATTAAGATCTATAGAAACAACCGGCTCGTTGATATAGGCTAGTACCCCTTTAAGGCGGCCGTTTGCAGCTTCTTCGATTGCTGCATTTATTTCATCTTCGGTTGTGTTTCTTTTTGCAACGAATGTCAGGTCAACGAGCGATACATTTGGGGTTGGTACGCGAATTGATGTTCCGTCCAACTTACCTGCAAGTTCCGGCAAAACAAGACCAACAGCGCGCGCTGCACCGGTTGATGTTGGTATCATGCTGAGACCGCAGGCCCGGGCGCGACGTGGGTCAGAATGCAACGTATCAAGTACCCGTTGATCCCCCGTATAGGCGTGAACCGTTGTCATGATACCTTTTTCAATGCCAACCGCGTCGTGCAGCACTTGCGCAACGGGTGAAAGGCAGTTTGTTGTGCAGGAAGCATTTGAAACAACTGTATCGCTGGCATCTAGTGTCTCGTGATTTACGCCGTAAACGATGGTTTTGCTGACACCGGAAGCAGGTGCAGAAATAAGTACTTTTTTCGCTCCGGCATCAATATGCGCGGATGCTTTATCCTTATCTGCAAAAAAACCTGTGCATTCATAGACGATATCAACATCAAGTTCGCCCCACGGAAGGTCAGCAGGGTTGCGCTCAGCAGATACACTGATTTTATCGTTACCAATTATGATATGATTACCATCAACTTTTACGTCAAATGGAAACGGGCCATGAACACTATCCCTTTTTAGAAGATATGCATTCATTTCCACATCACCAAGATCATTAATTGCGACGACATCAATATCGTCACGACCAGATTCGTAAATTCCACGAAGGGCGAGGCGGCCAATACGACCAAATCCATTAATTGCGACACGAATTGCCATGATATTTTCTCCAGTTTAAATTATATTTTTTCTTTAATAGCGGCGACAAGTTTTTCTTTAGTCACGCCAAAATGTTTGTAAAGGTCTTTCGCAGGTGCAGATGCACCAAATTCATCTATGCCTATTTTAACGCCGTTTCGTCCAACATATTTTCCCCAGCCATAAGTTGATCCCGCTTCTATCGAAGCATATACTTTTGAATTACCTAAAACCTGATTTTGATATTCAGTGCTTTGCGCATCAAAAAGGTCCGTTGAGGGCATGGAAACAACGTTTGTATTAATACCTTCTGCTTCGAGTTCAGTTTGAGCTTTGATGGCAATTTCCACTTCTGAACCGGTGGCGATAATGGTGGCAGTTGCGTCGCCACTCGCTTCTTTAATCACATAACCGCCTTTAGCAGAAAGATTATCTTCCGTGTGCTCTAATCTCGCTTGTTTCAACCCCTGACGAGTGAGTACCAGGATTGAAGGTGTGTCTTTATTTTCAAGTGCAACAAGCCAACATTCCGCTGTTTCGATGGCATCGCACGGACGCAACACATTGACATTCGGCATCGCCCGAAGCGACGCAAGATGCTCGATCGGTTGATGGGTCGGACCATCTTCACCCAAACCAATACTATCATGAGACATCACATATATGACCTGTTGTTTCATTAACGCGCTTAGACGTATAGCGGGCCGACAATAATCGGTAAAGACCATAAATGTACCGCCGTAAGGCACAAATTCACCGTGCAGAGCCATGCCGTTCATCGCGGCGGCCATTCCAAATTCACGCACACCATAATACATGTACCGCCCGGAGAAATCGTCAGCCGTTATTGGCGTAAGGTCTTTGGTTAACGTCATATTTGATCCGGTAAGATCCGCCGATCCGCCGATGGTTTCCTTGCATATAGGATTGATGATTTCGAGTACCATTTGTGATGCAATGCGCGTCGCTGGTCCAACAGGGTTTTCTGCTATATCTTTTTTGTAAGCATTAATAGCGGGGATGAGCTCAGCTGGAATATCTTTATTTAGGCACCTTTTAAAATCTGCTTTAACATCGGCGTCCAGTTTTTCAAATTTTTCCTTCCATAATTTTGAAATATTTGCACCTTTGGCACCCGCACCTCTCCATGCATTTAGAATATCATCAGGAACGATAAATGCATCATGGTGCCAGTTTAAAAATTCTCGCGCCGCCATGATTTCTTCTTCACCCAGCGGCGCTCCATGTGTGGCTGAAGTGCCTCCCTTATTGGGTGCGCCGTAACCGATTATTGTCTTGCAAGCAATTAATGATGGCCGCGCGTCATTTTTGGCGGCTGTTATTGCCGCTTCGACGGCATTGGTATCATGGCCGTCAACGGCAATGGTATGCCAGTTGGACGCTTCAAACCGTTTAAGTTGATTATCGGAAACAGTCATCGCCGTTTCACCGTCGATACAAATGCTATTGTCATCCCAAAGTACGATTAATTTCCCGAGCTTTAAATGACCGGCTTGCGAAATGGCTTCGTGCGAAACACCTTCCATCAAGCATCCGTCACCAGCTATGACATATGTGTGATGATCAATAACGTTGCCCATGCGTGCCGCGCTTAGTTTTTCGGCAATAGCAAATCCTACCGAGGTAGCCAGCCCCTGACCCAGCGGTCCTGTGGTCATTTCGATACCGGGAGCCTCCCCCAATTCAGGATGTCCTGCACATGGATGGTGCAATTGTCGGAAATTCTTTATGTCTTCAATAGTCGGGTTTTTGTAACCGGTCAGATATAGCAGAGAATATATCAACATCGATCCGTGACCGGCAGACAGGATGAACCGGTCGCGGTCAGGCCAGTCGGGCCAGTCGGGATCATATTTTAAAAATTTGGTAAATAATACGGTGGCCACATCGGCCATTCCCATCGGCATTCCCGGATGTCCAGATTTTGCTGCCTGAACTGCATCCATGCTAAGAGCACGAATAGCGTTTGCCATTTCCTTATGTGACACTGTCATTTTATTAAAACACAACCTTCAATTATTTATTAAAAATAACCCCGAAATCGCCCGAGGTTATAATCTATCAATTTGCACCTTTTTATCTCAGCCGCACAATGGACTTTCTAAGCCGCAGGGTCAATATTCTATTGTTAAAAACAACAGATTTTATGCCTTCTTTCATCTTTTTTTGCATCAAAAGATTATTCTCCTTCTTTTTGGTGGATTTTTTCGGCGAAATGTTGATAGTTTATAAGTCCACTTGGGATTAACTTCATTAGAACGGGATTTAGAATGTCGCCAAAAACAAAAAGGCTATCTGCGGATAAAACGGTTATGGCATTAGAAGAAGTGCTGGCAAGACTGGAACGGGCAATTCTTACAAAACAGGCAAAATTAAAGACGGGTTCTAGCGAACAAGCGGATTTTATCCACCAATTGGAAAAGGAAAACCGTGCCCTATCCCGTGAATTGGAAGTTGCGAGAGACAACGTTGAAAAATTGGAAGAACGCATAGAACAACTTGAAGAAGCGGGCGACTCGGCTGAAAAAGATATTGGTGTGATGGTTCAGCAGCTTGACGCATTGATTGCGCAGCAAAATACACATTAATCAATAAAGTAATTAAAGGTAATTTTATGGGACAAGTATCGGTAACATTTAATAATCAGGAACATCATCTCGCTTGCCAGGACGGCGGTGAAGAACGACTTGCTATGCTGGCTGACTATATCGAGGAACGTGCACAGTCCCTTGTAGGAAGGATGGGTCCGGTTGGTGATACTCGTCTTTTATTGATGACCGCCATTATGATAGCGGATGAACTTGATGATCTTAATAACGGCGAATTGCCGACTAACGCGGCAGCAGAAGCAGAAGTTAAGCGCATGGATGTTGCTATGGGTAAGGCAGTTCTCAGAATTGAGGAACTTGCCAGAACTCTCGAAGCTTAAATTTATTCTTCTCGTCTAAATTTTTTAAAAACCAAACTTGCCATTGCTGTTCTCGCCAAGAAGTTTTACAAACGTAACAGCGGGTACTGTTCTGTTAGTGCCTTATATTATCCCCGGGGCGATAATTCTCTATCGGGAGCTGCCTCTGTTTTGGCCGTGGCCTTATTATGCGGTGCCCACCTATACTAATTAGGTTCTGGAGGATACAAATCAGTCACGGCAAAATGGTCCCGCACTCTTATCTGGAAATAAAATCTGAGCATGCTTCAAAAGAATGAACTTCGTGAAAAATCACTAAAAATTCGTAAAAAAGCTGAAGAAGGTGATGACGGAATGGCCGCACGTCTAGTCGCCTCAAAGATCATTATGTTGCCGGAACTTGATGAAGTTCGAACGGTGGCAGGCTACATACCCATTAAAAACGAACTGGATTGTCTCATTATTCTTAAAGCATTGCATGCTGCTTTTTTTCCAGTTGCACTGCCAACCATTGTAGCAAAAGATAAATCTCTGGATTTTCATGCCTGGGGGATGGATACTGAGCTTACAGACGGACCTTTCGGTACAAAACAATCGACAGGTAGTAAGGTAACGCCGGAGATAATCCTTGTTCCGCTCGTTGCCTTCGATCTAAAAGGGGGAAGGATCGGTTATGGCGGTGGTTTTTACGACCGAACAATCAAAAGGCTAAAGGAAAATAATAATTGCCTTATGACGATAGGCGTTGCATATGAAGCGCAACAGGCGGATGATATTCCGATGGAAACCCACGATCAGCGATTGGATATGGTGATTACAGAAAAACAAGTTTACAGATTTAGTGACTTAGAAAGTTAAACGAGTGAAAATAATATATTTAGGTGATATTTTAGGGCGCAGTGGGCGCAAAATTGTTACAGATAAACTTCCGGAAATTAGTGAAAAGCTCAAAGCTGACGCTATTATAGTGAACGGGGAAAATGCCGCAGCCGGATTTGGTATCACTGAAAAAATTTCGAAAGAATTATTTGGTCTGGGTGTTGATGTTATTTCGACCGGTAATCATATTTGGGATCAAAAAGACACTAAGCGCTATATAAATACTGAACCGCGTCTTATCCGACCCATAAACTTTCCCAGCGGAACGCCTGGAAAGGGATCGATTATCATTGAAGACAAACGGGGCAGACGTATTTTGGTAATCAATGTGATGGGGCGTGTATTTATGGACCCCCTTGATGATCCATTTAAGGCCGTAGATGATGAACTTAAAAAACATCGGCTTGGCTCAACTGTAGATTTTATCCTTGTTGACATTCACGCCGAGGCCACATCAGAAAAGATGGCCATGGGACAATATCTGGATGGCAGAGTATCGTTTGTCGTTGGCACCCATAGCCACGTTCCGACGGCGGACGCTCAGATTTTTGATGGCGGTACAGCTTACCAAACTGACGCGGGCATGTGCGGGGACTATAATAGTGTTATTGGTATGGACAAAGTGGAACCCATTAATCGGTTTACCAAAAAATTACGCGGTGAAAGGTTTTCACCGGCATTGGGCGAGGGCACACTTTGTGGTGTTTATGTCGAATCCGACAATAAAACCGGTCTCGCGACGCGCATTGAACCGATCAGAATAGGCGCCCGCTTGAAAGAAGCATTTCCCGATAAATTGTAAAAGTTATTCACAAATGGCAATGGTTGGTTTATCAAGGGTTTGTTTAGCTAATTATCAAGAATATATACCTTTTTAGGAAAGTTTAAGAGAGAAGAAGATGGCAGGCCATTCAAAGTTTAAAAATATTATGCACCGAAAGGGAGCGCAGGATAAAAAGCGTTCTTCCTTATTTAGTAAGTTGTCAAAAGAAATCACTGTAGCTGCAAAAATGGGCGGCCCGGATGTGGATTCAAATGCACGCCTCAGATTGGCAGTACAAAATGCCCGTTCTTTAAGTATGCCTAAAGATAATATCCTTCGTGCTATCAAAAAGTCAGAAGGCGGAGATAGCGAAAATTACGATGAAGTTCGTTATGAAGGGTTCGGTCCGGGCGGCACGGCAATTATTGTAGAGAGCTTAACAGATAATCGCAATCGCGCCGTAACTGATATTCGTACCGCTTTTGCAAAAAACGGCGGTAATTTGGGTGAGGCAGGCAGTGTGTCCTATCAATTTGACAAAGTAGGGGAAATCGTCTTTGAGGAAAGCCAGACTTCAGCAGATGATATGTTCGAAATGGCGCTTGAGGCGGGCGCAGAAAATGTTGAAACTGACGGTGATATTCATGAAATTATTTGCTCTATGGAGGATCTACAATCTGTGTCTTCAGCACTGGAAAGTTCAACCGGCGAAGAGCCAAAATCTGCGAAACTTGTTTGGAAAGCTCAGAATACTATTGAACTCGACCTTGACGGAGCGACTAAGCTAATGAAAATGATTGATGCATTGGACGATTTAGATGATGTGCAAAATGTATATGGTAACTATGAAATTCCTGACGATGTGATGGAGAAGCTCGGCGCGTGACAATAGCAAGACAGCGTTTGATAGGATTTGACCCCGGTCTTCGTAAAACGGGATGGGGCATTATTGACGTTGATGGTGCTCGCTTAAATCATGTGGCTAATGGAATAGTTAAAACTGATAATGAGCTTTCACTAGCGGAACGATTGGTGCAACTTTATGATGGGCTCAGTCTGGTGATCACGGAGTGGGAACCGGTATCGGCAGCAGTCGAAGAAACCTTTGTTAATAAAAACCCCAGTTCCACATTGAAGTTGGGACAAGCAAGAGGAATATCTTTATTGGTACCGGCCATATCGGGTCTGCCTGTCTCTGAATATTCGCCCAATCATATCAAAAAATCAGTGGTAGGTTCCGGTCATGCCGGTAAAGAACAGGTCAAAGCCATGTTAGGTATATTACTCCCTGGTGTTAAGATAAATGGCGAAGATGCAGGGGACGCACTAGCGGTCGCAATATGCCACGCCCATAGCGGTGGTGCTCACGGTCGAATAAGTGATGCTTTAAATAAAGTCTCCGGCCAAAAAGGAGCGCAGATTATTATGAAGGGAAATAACGGGTGATTGCCAAACTGAGGGGAATATTGGATAGTTTTGGTGAAGATTGGTGCATCGTTGATGTGGGCGGCGTTGGCTATTACGTATTTTGCTCGTCCAGAACGTTAAACAAATTAAATGGAGTTGGTGACGAAGCAAATCTGTTGATCGAAACCCATATTCGCGAAGATCATTTTCATTTGTTTGGTTTCGCAACTGAATTGGAACGAGATTGGTTCAGGATGCTTCAAACAGTACAGGGGGTCGGTGCAAAAGTTGCGCTGGCCATACTTTCGGCCGTTGGTCCCGATGAACTTTCAAATTCAATAGCTGCTCAAGACAAAACTGTCGTTGGCCGCGCCAGCGGTGTGGGGCCAAAACTTGCGACACGAATTATTCACGAACTCAAAGATAAAGTGGCAAAATTTGTAGTGACGCCGGTCCAGGATGGCAGTGGTAAGGCGGTTGCAGGAAGTTCTCAGTCCGATGCTGTTTCGGCTCTTGTCAATTTAGGGTATAAGCAGGCAGAAGCTTATATGGCGGTCACAAGGATTTCAGGTGAAGGTGCAGAGGATAATGTTCAAAGGCTTATTCGTCTGGCATTGAAGGAGCTTGGTAAATGAGTGACCAAGAAAATGAAGATCGCTTGATCACAGGTAATGAAATCCATACTGATGTTGACATTTCACTAAGGCCATCGACACTTGCTGAATTTATTGGTCAAAGAAAAGCGTGTGATAATTTAAAAGTGTTTATTGAAGCCGCAAAAGTGCGCGGTAAACCACTTGATCATGTTTTATTTTTTGGACCGCCCGGACTAGGTAAAACGACATTAGCCCAGATTATGGCGCGCGAACTTGGCGTAAATTTCCGGGCAACCGCTGGGCCAGTTATTTCTAAATCCGGTGATTTGGCAGCACTTCTCACCAATCTGGAAGAAAACGATATTCTATTTATTGATGAAATTCATCGTCTAAATCCGGCTGTCGAAGAAATTCTATATCCGGCGATGGAAGATTTCCATCTTGACCTGATCATCGGGGAAGGACCGGCGGCACGCTCGGTAAGGATTGATTTGCCACCTTTCACTTTAGTCGGAGCCACTACACGTTCAGGGCTTCTGACCACGCCGTTGCGTGACCGTTTCGGTATTCCCACCAGGCTTAATTTTTATGATCCAAATGATCTGGAAAAAATTGTCAGCCGCGCGGCCCGCGTCTTAAATGTAGAAATGACAAAAGACGGCGCACTGGAAATTGCCCGACGAGCGCGTGGTACGCCAAGGATCGCAGGCAGGCTGCTAAGGCGGGTTAGCGATTTTGCTCTTGTTGCGGGTAGTGGGCCAATTAATGCTGAAATTGCCGATAGTGCTTTGGAGCGACTGGAAGTAGATGCCCGCGGACTGGATGCAATGGATCATAAATATCTTAAATGTATTGGCGGAAATTATGGTGGTGGCCCCGTCGGCATAGAAACTTTGGCTGCCGCTTTAAGTGAACCCCGCGACGCCATAGAAGATATCATTGAGCCATATTTGATGCAGATGGGACTTGTTCAGCGCACCCCTCGTGGGCGTATGCTTTCGCCGCAAGCGTTTGAGCATGCGGGACTTAAACCACCGAAAAATTTTGATAGTTCACAGTTAAACCTGCTTGATAACGAAACAAAAAAGTAAAAATGACTGAAATTTCGCCACATTCTGGAATTATTAAACGAAATGTACATTATTTTCCGTTACGTGTTTATTACGAAGATACTGATATCGGTGGTGTTGTGTATTACGCGAATTATTTTAAGTTTATGGAGCGTGCACGTTCGGAAATGTTAAGAGTTCTAGGTGTTGATCAAGCAAAGATGTTAGATTATAACAATTTAGATGATGTAAGTTTCGTTGTTAGGTATGCGGAAATCGAATTTAAAGCACCAGCCCGTTTTGACGATAGTTTGACAGTAACAACAGAAATTTTGAAAGTGGGTGGTGCCAGTATTGTTATGAAACAAAATATATTAAAAGCCGAGGAACCTTTGGTAGAGGCCATAATCAAGGCGGCGGTTATCGGTGAAGACGGCAAAACCAAAAGAATGCCTAAATCTATTTTAAGTAAATTAGAATTAATAAATTAAGTAATTTATAGGGACACACGAATGGAAGAAGAAACAAGTAATGTCATTGAAGCGGTAGATTTAGGAACGACTGTTCCTGATTTTTCGCTGTTTGGCATGTTTGCTCAGGCAGATTTTATTGTGCAGTCGGTAATGATTATTTTGCTCGCAGCATCAGTTTGGTGCTGGGCAATTATTTATGATAAAATTAAACGCCTTCGCGCCGTAGCTGAACGTGCGGATCAATTTGAGGGTGAATTCTGGTCAGGTAATAGCCTGGAAGACCTATATGAGCGTACACGGCATAACCCGGATCACCCGCTTGCAATGCTTTTTGTGTCCGCTATGCGTGAATGGCAGCGATCAACCGCCAGCAGCGGCGGTAAAATAGCGATGGGCGCACAGGAAAGAATTTTTCGTGTGATGCATGTGACAGTTAGCCGTGAAATGGAAAGACTTGAACATTATTTAAGTGTACTTGCTACAGTTGGCTCAACCGCGCCTTTTGTTGGCCTCTTTGGCACGGTTTGGGGCATCATGAACAGCTTCCAGTCAATCGCGTCATCAAATAATTCTTCGCTTGCAGTTGTCGCGCCCGGCATTGCCGAAGCTCTCGCGGCGACCGCAATGGGTCTTGTTGCGGCGATCCCTGCAGTGGTTGCCTATAATGTTATTTCAAATGATTTGGGACGGTACGCAAACAGGCTTGAAAGTTTTGCAGAGGAATTCGGTACAATTTTATCTCGTCAAATGGATGAGGGGGGGCACTGATGCAAATGCAAGGAGGTGGCTCTGGTCGCCGTACAGGTTTCTCAAAAAGACATCGGCAAATGAGCGAAATAAATGTCACGCCTTTTGTTGATGTGATGCTTGTTCTGCTTGTGGTGTTTATGGTAACGGCTCCGCTTCTTACGGTGGGGGTTCCCATTGATTTACCGAATTCGCAAGCCAACAATTTACCGGAAAATAATACACCATTATCCATAACCATAGACGATCAGGGGAAAATATATCTTCAGGATGAAGAAGTTGACCTCGGCCAGTTGGTGGCCCGTATTACAGTAATTTTTGAAAATCGCAAAGAAGATCGCATTTATGTCCATGGTGATGAAGGCGTTAGTTATGGCCGTGTCATGAAGGTAATGGGATTATTAAATGGTAACGGGTTTTCCCGTGTGGCTCTTGTAACGGATACTGAAAGGTAATAAATAGTGCGCGCTGCGATTATCATATCGGTTATTTTCCATTGCTCAGTATTGATCTTTGCATCGATGGATATACCGTTTTTGCGTAATGAAGAGTTTCGCCCAATGACTATTATTCCGGTGGAAATGGTAAAGATCGCTGATGTAACTAACGTAAGGGAAATTGTCAAACAGCCTGAGCCGCTAAAGGATAAACCTGAGCCGCCCAAAAAACCGCAGGAACGTCGCGCCGAACTTCCGCCACCACCACCAAAAATGGCCTCAACCATGCCACTGCCCACTCAAAAAGTGGAGGAAAAACCAAAACCGCCGGTTAAAAGAGCTGTGGCACCATCGGTTTCGCCAAAGTCAAAACCGAAAGTACCAAGTCGTTTCAGCGCGGACAGGGTAGCAGCATTGCTTAATAAAATTGAACCGGCACCCGCACCAAGTGAAAAACTCGTTGAAAAATATGCTCAGCAAAATCAACAAATGAGCGCACTGGATCTACGATTGCAAACGATCAGCATTGCGGATGCGGTTAGAAAAAGAATATACGATAACGGTTGTTGGAATGTTGTTTCCGGTGCCATCGATGCCAGTAACTTAAAGGTAACAGTTTCAATGCGGCTCACGCCCGATGGTAATTTGGCCCGCCCACCAGAAGTGATGAATAGTGCCCGTGACAATAACGTTAATGAAGGCGCGTTTAGAACAGCAGCAGAAAGTGCGCTTCGTGCTGTACGTAAGTGCGTGCCTTATGATATGTTACCTAAAGATAAATATGATCTGTGGCAGGAAATGCAGATTAATTTTGACCCGAAAGACATGCTTACGGGGTAAGTTTTAAAAATAAAAAAGTATTTGGAGAAATAGTGTGAAAATTCTTAATATTGCGTTGTTGGCTATGATGGCTTTGATTATGGGAACACTTCCTTCGAGTGCGATCATCGTGGTCGATGTTAATCAGGGACATGTCAACCCGCTTCCCATTGCACTTACAGATTTAGTCGGAAGTGATCAAGAAATAACGTCAAGTGGATCAGTCAGGGAAATAGGTCAAAAAATCACTCAGGTAGTGACAGCGGATCTGGCAAGATCTGGTCTTTTTAATACATTGGATCAAAAAGCGTTTATTAATTCTGCGAACGGAAACACCAATCCGCAATTCGCCAATTGGCGAGCGATTGGAGCGCAAGCCCTGCTTACGGGTACAGCGGTTCTCGACGAAGACGGACGGGTCCGTGTTGAATTTAGATTATGGGACGTTCTTGCCGGAACTCAAATGACCGGACTTCGATTTTTTACGTCGCCAAAAAACTGGCGCCGGATCGCCCATCTTATTGCAGACACCATTTATAAGCGTCTTACGGGCGAAGATGGTTATTTTGACACACGCATCGTTTACGTATCTGAGAGCGGGCCTTATCTAGACCGTATCCGGCGCCTTGCGATCATGGATCAGGACGGATTTAATCATAAGTTTCTTACGGATGGTTCATACATGATCCTTAACCCTCGTTTCTCACCGACGGCGCAAGAAATTACCTATCTTTCATTTTATAATGATACCCCAAGGGTTTACCTGTTTAATATTGATACCGGGAAATCTGAAATGCTTGGCGAATTTGAGGGAATGACCTTTGCACCACGTTTTTCACCGGATGGCAAGCAGGTTATAATGTCAAAGGCGGAGCGTGGAAATTCTGATATATTTGCAATGGAACTCAGTACAAGAAGAATAACAAGACTTACAGAACACTCTGGCATTGACACATCCCCTAGTTATTCACCGTTTGGGCGTTATATCACCTTCAATTCAGATCGCGGCGGGTCTCAGCAAATATATGTGATGGATAGCGACGGAGGTGATATTAAAAGAATTAGCCGTGGCAACGGTTTATATGCCACACCCGTTTGGTCGCCACGCGGCGACCTTATTGCCTTTACGAAACAAACAGGTGGAAAATTTTATATTGGTGTTATGCGTCCCGACGGAACAGGAGAGCGAATTTTAACAGAAAGCTTCTTTGAAGAGGGCCCTACCTGGTCACCGAATGGACGGGTGTTGATGTATTATCGAAAGTACCCTTATGACAATCGCGGCGGCGGCGGTGATACTCAATTATGGTCGATTGATCTTACTGGATATAATGAAAGACAGGTTATAACGCCACTAGACGGTTCTGACCCCGCGTGGTCGCCGTTAATGGATTGATAATAATATAGTGATATTAATTAGTTAAATGTTAGTGTTAATCGGCTAAATAGCTATGAATGTTGCTTGATTCCTTGCGAATCTATGTTTATAGTCGAAATTAATTATATGGGTCGAGGTATTGTATCTTTGCGTATACTTGCCAATTCTTATGGGGAATGGCGTAAGTTTTTGGAAAAAAAGAATAATTATTTATAAAGTGAAGGACCACTAAATGCTAAAAAACAAATTTTATGCAAAATTTTTACTAATGATTGGCGCGGCACTTGTTTTAAGTGCGTGTGCGAATACAAATGACAGTGCAATGGATGAAGCACCGGTGCCTGTTGAAGCAACACCGCCACCAGCACCAGCACCAACCCCTGTTGAAACAGTTCAAATTGATCCGCTTTCACAGGAAGCATTGGATATGGTCATGGGGGGCATTGAAGGTGCAATGGTTCACTTCGCTTATGACCGTTATGATGTTGATGCAACCGCCCGTAATATTCTTCAAGCGCAGGCCAATTGGATGCAATCCAATAATGTAAATGTTATTGTTGAAGGCCATTGTGACGAGCGCGGGACGCGCGAATATAACTTGGCACTTGGTGATCGTCGTGCAAATGCAGTTAAAAATTATCTTGTAGCGATGGGTGTTAACGCATCACGTATTCGTGCAGTAAGCTATGGTAAAGAACGTCCGGTAGACATGAATGACCATGCTAAAAACCGCCGCGGATACACACGCGTAAATTAATTTTATAATTATTTGAAAAATGCCCGTGCGACTAACATTGTCCCACGGGCTTTTTTTTAATCGTTACGATGCAGAATGAATTAAGAAAGATTTGGAGTTTTAAATGTCCGGCAACATTTTAAAGATGAATAAAGCAACCGCAGTTATTTCGCTGTCATTATTTTTATCGGTTGTAATATTAATAACCACAACTCATTCTTCATCCGCCCAATCGACCAGACAACGTTTGACCGCAATTGAAAAACAACTAAACGCCATCCAACGCCAGGTATTTACTCCGGGAAGCAGGTTCCAATCAGGCGATGCAGCTTCCGCCCCCGCTGTGGGTGGTGGTGCGATCTCGCCGTCGGAAGGGGGTCTTGTTGCTGACATGAATATCAGAATTTCAGAGCTGGAAATGCAAATTCGCCAATTAACGGGCCAATTGGAGCAAGCGGGATTTAAAGTGGACAGCATGATCCAAAAATTGGAAACAATGGAAAAAGATTACGAATTTCGCTTGGCTGACATTGAAAGAAATGGTGGGAGCAGCGATAGAAATGTCGCTACAGATATCGCACCGTCCATTCCTGTTGGGCCACCGATCACAGCCGGATTATCGCCAAAACAGCAATATGATCACGCCTACGGACTTGTTTCAAGCGGGCAATATGATGCCGCTGAAATTAGCCTACAGCAATTTCTTAGAGCAAACCCAGAAGATGAACTTGCGGGTAATGCACAATATTGGCTTGGCCAGACATATTATGCGCGTGGTAATTACGGTGTCGCAACAAGGACGTTTCTTGAAGGGATGAGTAAATATCCGGAAAGTCCCAAGGCACCGGCATTCTTGTTGAAAGTCGGAATGTCGCTTACTAATCTTGGAGAAAAACAGGAAGCTTGCGAAGTATATCGCGAGCTGGATAGTCGTTTCCCCAATAGCGCAGAAAATACGAGGATGCGCCCGGCAGAGGAAAGAAAAGCCGGATGCGGCTAGGGCAAGAGGCAGATTACCTCCCTCTAACATTTGAAGAATTTAACGAAATAATGTGCGGCTTGAACATAGGTGCGCCAAGTAAGGTTGCTATTGGTGTATCGGGCGGCAGCGATAGTATGGCACTTTCATTTTTGCTGAACGATTGGTGTAAAGCCGCCGATATTGAATTAGTCGCGCTGACTGTGGATCACGGTTTGAGGGAGACATCGACAAAAGAAGCCTCACAGGTTGCAAAATGGTTTCTGGACGAAAATATTGAACATCATACTCTCACTTGGCGGGGGCATAAGCCCGAAAGTAATATCCAGAATGCGGCCAGGAACGCACGTTATGAGTTGATGGGTAGGTGGTGCGCAACAAATGATATCGCGCACTTGTTTCTGGCTCATCATCAAGATGATCAGGCGGAAACCTTTCTTATTAGATTATTTAGAGGTAGTGGTGTCGATGGCCTTTCTGGTATGGGGCGGATAGTGCCCTTGCCTTTGCAAGACACACGATTTGATATGCCGCATTTATATCGACCACTACTTAATATCCCAAAAAAAAGGCTCACTGAAAATTTAAAGTTAAAAGATCGTGGGTGGATTGAAGACCCCAGTAATCAAAATACGAATTTTGCCCGTGTCAACGTTCGAAATCTGATTAACACATCAACTATTGACGGCCTAAACAGCCAGAGGATTTCATTGACCGCAGAAAGGTTGAACCGGGTACGCGGTTTTCTGGAAGATGCAACAGGCGGGGCTGATTCGTTGTATGTCGTGTATCATAAACTTGGTTATGCTGTTTTAGACGCAGGTTTTCTGGAAAAATTACATGAGGAAATCTCGCTACGATTACTCAGTTTAATTTTAAAAAAAATAGGCGGTGGGACCTATGCCCCGCGGTACCGGAAACTGATTTCTTTTTACGAAAAGTTGAATAATAAAGATTTTCACGGACAAACTATTTCGGGATGCAATGTTTTTCCGGGATCCCAAAATCAAATTATCTTCGTAAGGGAAGAAGGTAATATTGAAGAAGATATTGTCATAACGGATACGGAACAATACCTGTGGGACAATAGGTTAATAGTGAACTTATCTGGCGTTTCCGGCACCCTTAAAAGAATAACGGATAATGATTTAGCGGAAATAAAGGTGAAGTACCCCGAATTTAAAAATAAACTAAAAGCGGCAATAGAATATCCGAATTTGCGCAATAGAATTCTGTATACATTGCCTTGCTTTATTAGAGTTGATCAAAAAATAATTTTTCCCGAAATCATTGCGGATGAGCTAGATATGCCAGAACTGGATAAATTTTCGGCTGTTTTTAAGAATTAAAGCATCGTTTATTGTGGAAATCTGATAAAAAGAGCTAACATATATAAAAATATAGGAATCTAACTTGTTTCAAATGAAATCACACCTATCTATTAAGGATGGAACAATAAGTTTAATTTCTTCATCTAATAAAAGGTTTAATGCGTGGACAATATGAAACGTAATTTTGCATTCTGGATAATAATACTAATTTTGCTACTCGCACTGTTTAGCGCTTTCAAAGGGCCGACCGGTAGCGATAATCGTCAGGAAATATCCTATTCGGAGTTTTTGGCAGGAATTGACTCTGGCAATATTACGACTGTTACCATTCAAGAAAATAATATTGCGGGACAAATGACCGACGGCCAAACGTTTCAAACTTATGCGCCGGATGACGCAACGTTGATCGATAAGCTTAGTGCCAAAGGGGTTAATATAAATGCTAAGCCAATGGATAGTAGCCCGCTATGGGTTATTCTTTCTAGCTGGCTGCCCTTTGTAATACTAATCGGTATCTGGATTTTCTTTATGCGCCAAATGCAGGGCGGCAACGGAAAAGCGATGGGCTTCGGTAAATCAAAGGCGAAACTTCTTAATGAAATGTCGGGCCGTGTGACTTTTGACGATGTGGCCGGTATTGAAGAAGCTAAAGAAGAACTTGAAGAAATAGTCGAATTTTTAAAAGATCCGAGTAAATATCAGCGATTGGGTGCTGTTATTCCAAAGGGTGCTCTTTTGGTTGGGCCGCCGGGTACTGGTAAAACACTCCTTGCCCGTGCTATTGCCGGTGAAGCGAATGTGCCTTTTTTCACTATTTCGGGTTCAGATTTCGTTGAAATGTTTGTCGGCGTCGGCGCAAGCCGCGTGCGTGACATGTTTGAGCAAGGCAAAAATAACGCGCCTTGTATTATCTTTATTGATGAAATTGATGCCGTCGGTCGCCACCGTGGTGCCGGCCTTGGCGGCGGTAATGACGAACGGGAGCAAACGTTGAACCAGCTTCTTGTTGAAATGGATGGCTTTGAAGCTAACGAAGGTATTATTTTGCTTGCGGCGACCAACCGTCCTGATGTTCTTGATCCAGCACTTCTTCGTCCCGGCCGTTTTGACCGTCAAGTTGTTGTATCTAATCCTGATATATTGGGCCGTGAAAAAATCCTCAAGGTTCATATGAAGAAAGTGCCTTTGGCGGCCGATGTTGAACCTCGGGTTATCGCACGTGGCACACCCGGATTTTCCGGTGCCGACATTGCAAACCTTGTTAATGAAGCAGCTTTACTTGCTGCACGTAAAGGAAAACGCGTCGTAACGATGGAAGATTTTGAGCAATCCAAAGATAAGGTGATGATGGGTCCTGAACGTCGGTCCATGGTGATGCAGGAAGAAGAACGAAAACTAACGGCTTATCATGAAGGCGGACATGCTCTTGTCGCAATACATTGCCCGGCGTCTGATCCGATCCACAAAGCCACCATTATTCCACGGGGCCGCGCACTTGGTATGGTGATGAGACTTCCTGAGCATGACCAGCTATCGCGAAGTCGTGAAAAAATGCATGCTGATCTGGCGGTGGCGATGGGTGGCCGCGTGGCAGAAGAATTGATATTTGGTTATGATAAAGTCACCTCCGGTGCGTCGTCAGATATTTCCTACGCGACCAAGATGGCGCGCGCTATGGTTATGCAATGGGGGATGAGTGACAAACTTGGCCCCCTTGAATATGGCGAAAACCAGCAAGAAGTTTTCCTTGGTCATTCGGTGGCGCAAAGTCAGAATATATCGAGTGCTACGGCAAAAATAATTGATGAAGAAATTCGTGAAATAGTCGACAGCGCATACAAAAGAGCCACGAAAATCCTTAAAGGCAATATCGACGATCTTCATAAGCTAGGAAAAGGCCTACTTGAATATGAAACGTTAAGTGGCGACGAAATTAAAGATTTGCTGGCCGGTAAGAAGGTTCAAAAGGAAGTTGACGACGATGATAAAACTGACACGAAGCCTACGGCTTCCGTGCCATCGACAAAGAAGCCAAAGGATAAGGGTGATAATATTGGTAGTGACCCGGTTCCAGAAAGCTAACTTGCCGTTCAATGACAATGAACCATACTAAATTTTATGTTCAGCCCCTGGGTTTACTCAGGGGCTTTTGCGCAACTAATGGAACGTTTAAATGCATTGCTGGCGGGAATATTTATTTTTCGGCAGTAAAAATAATTGAGCGTTCAAGTGATCATATTTCGGAAGACTTTGTCTATGTTGACGCATTGGATGATTACTTATCACACCAATCACAAGAAAAAATTAATTCAATCAGGTCTACTCTTGAAAATATTAGCGGCCCACGTGCCGCACTACATTTTCAAAATGGACTTGAGCTGAACTGGCAAAAACCAGTTATCCAAGGAGTTCTTAATATTACGCCCGATAGCTTTTCGGACGGCGGAAAATTTGAAGATCTCACGAACTCGCTATCTCAGGCGGAAATGATGATTGGGGCAGGCGCCGGTATTATTGATGTTGGCGGCGAGTCTACGAGACCGGGTGCCAGTCCAATTTCGATTGAAACGGAAAAATCGCGGGTGAAGCCGGTCATTAAAGAATTATCGAAGAAAAATTGTGTTATCTCAGTCGATACTAGAAACGCTGCTGTTATGACTGCTGCTATTGACGCCGGCGCATCTATTGTTAATGATGTTAGCGCATTAAATCACGACAGTGAAAGCATCAATGCCGTAAAACGTTCACACGTTCCTGTTATACTGATGCATACCAAAGGCACACCAGAAGATATGCAGGATAATCCCGAATATATAAATGTGGTATTGGAGATTTACGATTATCTAAAAAGTCGAATTGAACTTTGTGTCACCGCTGGAATTTCTATAGATAAAATCATTATTGACCCCGGCATAGGTTTTGGTAAAACAGTAGAACATAATTTGCAGATAGTAAGAAATTTGGCATTGTTCCATGGCTTGGGAGTGCCAATTCTGATCGGTGTGTCGCGAAAAAATTTCATCGGCAGAATAACAGAAGAAAAAACGCCATCTAAAAGAGTCTACGGTTCTATTGCAGCTGCACAAATTTGCCTTGATCAGGGTGTCCAAATTATAAGAGTGCACGATGTTGAAGAAACCACCCAGGCTTTATCTCTGTGGAATGCAGCCGGAACAGTAAAATAATATTTTTTTCAATTTTCTTTAATATTCAGCTTCTATTAACATACTATTGGTATTACCGATGTATAGATAATTTCAAAATAAGAGACGACAAACAATAATGACTAGAAAATATTTTGGAACCGATGGTATTCGCGGGACGGCGAATGAAGGAAAAATGACTGCTGAGATCGCGATGCGTGTCGGTATGGCGGCGGGTCGGCATTTTACGCGCGGCGAACATCAACACCGCGTTGTAATCGGTAAGGATACACGGCTTTCCGGATATCTTCTTGAGCCTGCCCTGACGTCTGGATTTATTTCAATGGGCATGGACGTTGTCTTGCTTGGTCCAATGCCAACACCTGCCGTCGCTATGCTTACGCGGTCCCTCCGTGCCGATCTTGGGGTGATGCTGTCGGCCTCTCATAACCCGTTTCATGATAATGGTATTAAACTTTTTGGTCCCGATGGCAATAAGCTTTCCGACGAGATAGAATTGGAAATCGAAAAAAGAATGGATAACGGGTATGATCAGCATCTTGTTGCTTCGGCGGAGCTGGGTCGGGCTCAACGACTTAATAACGCGGTCGGTCGCTATATAGAATTTGCTAAAAATACGTTCCCAAAACATTTGCGCCTTGATGGCCTAAGAATAGTGCTCGATTGTGCCAATGGTGCAGCTTATCGCACAGCACCTAGTGTGTTATGGGAATTGGGTGCAGAGGTTATAACGATCGGTACGTCTCCTAACGGTACAAATATAAACGATAATTGCGGCTCCACCATGCCTCAAACCATGTGTGAAAAGGTAGTTGAAACGCGGGCAGACATTGGGATCGCGCTCGATGGTGATGCAGACAGGCTAATAATTTGCGACGAAAAAGGCAAAATAATCGATGGTGATCAAGTTATGGCGACCATTGCAACGAATTGGCACGAAAATAATCGTTTAAATGGCGACGCGCTTGTCGCGACCGTGATGTCCAACCTTGGACTTGAAAAATATATGGAATCTATTGGCTTGAAGCTCGAAAGAACACAAGTCGGCGACCGATATGTGGTCGCTGCGATGCAGCGGATGGGCTGCAACATTGGCGGAGAACAATCGGGTCATATTGTATTAAGTGACTTTAACTCCACGGGGGACGGGTTGGTGGCAGCACTTCAAGTGCTGGCGGTGCTCACAGAAAAGGGACGTCCGGTAAGCAATTTGTTTAAATCTTTTGATCCCTATCCGCAACTTCTGAAAAATGTTCGTTACAGTGGTGATGTTGACCCGCTCGAAGATAGTCATGTTAAACAAGCGATCAGCGACGGCGAAAGTAGCCTGAATGGCAATGGCCGTGTGGTAATTCGCAAATCCGGAACAGAGCCTCTCATAAGAGTTATGGTAGAAGGCGATGATGATAAATTGATCAACAATGTAGCGCGGGATATTGTCGCATCCGTTCAGTCGACAGTTCAAAGTGATTAGCGCATGAAGGGTCGCGTTTTAACAATAGCGGGGTCGGATTCTAGTGGTGGTGCCGGTATTCAAGCCGACATCAAAACCATATCAACACTCGGCTCTTATTCTATGTCGGCTATTACGGCCATAACTGTGCAAGATACTAACATGGTTAGCGAAGTTTTCCCCATTCCCGAGCATATTGTCAAAGGGCAAATTGCTTCGGTTCTGGGTGATATCGGTGTGGACGCTGTTAAAACCGGTATGTTAATGTCTCCGAATATCATTTTGACTGTCGCAACTGAGCTTAGAAATCATAACAGTCCTATTCCATTGGTTGTCGATCCGGTAATGATGTCGACCAGCGGTCATATGTTACTGAAACCCCATAGTGTGAACGCCATAATTGACGAAATATTACCGATTGCAACTTTACTTACTCCAAACTTAGCCGAAGCAGCCAAAATCACCAATGTGGAACTACTGAAGAATATGGATGATATGCGCAGCGCGGCTTATAAAATACTTAAAATGGGTCCCAAGGCAGTTTTAATAAAAGGCGGGCATCTAAAGGGCGATATTTTAACTGATTTGCTCGTTACACCGAATATGGAAAAAATATTTTCCTCTTTAAGGGTGCCGGGTAAGGATACCCATGGAACAGGTTGCACTTTAGCTTCCGGCATTGCAACGGGCTTGGCGCAAGGAATGCCACTCGAAGATGCTATTGCCCGCGCACATGACTTTGTTCATAAAGCATTGGAGCATGCTCCTGGCTTTGGTCATGGCCGCGGTCCTTTAAATCACTTAGTTTCTATTGAATAAAAGCCCCCTAGACTACAGACGTAATAATATATAGTATCAGCTCATAAAAAATTGAAATACATGTTTTTGTGAGGGACGATTATTATGTTAAAAATAAAACCAGTGTTGTTTGGAATATTAGGTGGGGTTCTATTTACAATTGCCGTAAATGCTCAAACCATAGAGCAAGCAAATGATAAATTCCGTCAGCTCAACGAATATCTACCGACGTCAAATGTATACAGGACCGCATCGGGTGCGCCCGGTCATCAATATTGGCAACAGCAGGCTGATTATAAAATTGATGTTACCTTGAATGACGATAATCAGACATTAACCGGCTCTGCCACGATTACATATTATAATAATTCGCCGGATGCACTTAAGTATATTTGGATGCAAATGGATCAAAACCGTTTTGAGTCTAAATCAATGGATCAACTCAGTCGCGTCACACCCAAAAACACCACTGAAATGACAATGGAACGTTTTAGAAAACATGTTGAAGAACAGGTATTTGATGGTGGCTATAAAGTAACCGCACTAACCGATAGTGGAGGGGCTGCCCTCAGTTCAACGACTGTCGGATCAATGATGCGTATCGATTTACCGACACCGTTGGCAGCGGGGCAAAGAACTGAATTTACGATAAATTGGTGGTATAATATTCCTGACGCTCGGAAATTCAAATTATCTCGCCAAGGCTATGAACACTTTCCGGATGATAATAATAAGATCTATGAAATTGCTCAATGGTACCCGCGGGTTACGGCCTATTCCGACTATGAAGGGTGGCATAATAAAGAGTATCAGGGGAGCGGTGAGTTTACCTTGGAATTTGGCGATTATGATGTGACCATCACGGCACCTGCTGATCATATTGTCGCGTCAACCGGCGTTCTTCAAAATGATGCGGAAGTTCTGACGCCTGCGCAAAGAGACCGGTTAATCGAGGCACGTACTGCGTCCGAACCAATGTTCATTGTAACGCCTGATGAAGCGGTCGCTAATCAAAGTAGCCGCTCTTCGGAGACAAAATCATGGCATTATAAAGCAGAGACTGTGCGGGATTTTGCTTTTGCTGCTTCGCGAAAATTTATTTGGGATGCTATGGGCTACCGGATGAAAGAAAACGGCAAAACCGTTATGGCAATGTCGTACTATCCGATGGCCGGTCAACCGCTTTGGTCTGATATTTCAACGCAGGCTGTTATGCACACTTTGCAAGTTTATAATAAATATTCACTCACATATCCTTACCCTGTTGCTCTTTCCATTAACGGGCCAATTGGCGGTATGGAATATCCGATGATTTCATTTAATGGTGCACGGCCAACAATACATGATGATGGCACCAGGACCTATGGTCGCGCTACTAAGCACGGCCTTATCGGCGTTATTATTCACGAAGTTGGCCATAACTATTATCCGATGATCATCAACTCTGATGAACGTCAATGGACATGGATGGACGAAGGTATGAATACTTTTGTGCAAAATTTGGCGCACCAGGAGTGGAAAGATGATTATCCACTGGGGCGAATTGATCCGAGAAATATTGTCAACTACATGACAAGCACGAACCAAGTTCCGATCATGAGTAACGCTGAATCGGTAATTCAAAAAGGTAATAACGCCTACGCCAAGCCGGCGACGGCATTTAATATATTGCGAGAAAGTATTCTTGGTAAAGAATTATTTGATTTTGCGTTCAGGGAATTCGCACAGCGCTGGAAATTTAAGCGGCCAACGCCTGCCGATTTTTTCCGTACAATGGAAGATGCCAGTGGTGTTGATCTTGACTGGTTCTGGCGTGGATGGTTTTATACGACTGACCATGTGGATATGTCGCTCGATAATGTGCGCCACTTTACGATCAATACCCAGGACCCTGATGTTGAAGAAGCGTTCAAGCGCCGCAAAGAGATGGAAAAAAGAACGCATCCCAGCTATTTCAGCAATGACGAGCTACCTAAACGGATTGATGAATTCCCTACTATTAAAGATTTCTACAATGATAATGATGAATTTACCGTTACCAATAAACTGCGTAATAAATATCATGAACTGATCGCCGGACTTGAAGATTGGCAAATAGAAATGCTCAACAATAATAGCAATATCTATATGCTCGATTTTAGTAATGTGGGTGGCCTGTTAATGCCGCTTTATGTAGAAGTTGAATATGAGGACGGCACTAAAGAAGAGCATCGTTTGCCGGCGGAAATCTGGAAATTGAACTATGAACATGTGACGAAAATGATTGTCACTGACAAGAAGATCGCTTCTGTCGTTCTTGATCCCAAGTATGAAACGGCTGATACTGATATGCACAATAATTTTTATCCGCGTCGTATTGTCGAATCGCGATTTGATCTTGTGAAAGAAAAAGCACGGGATCGTCGGGACATGCTTAAAGAAAATGCAGAGGAAGTAAAATCTCTGGAGGACTATAAAAAGGAAGAAGCCGATAAGGATGCGGAGAATAAAGAAAAATCTGTTGAAAATTTCAAAAAATATTTGGAAGAAACCAGATAGTGAAACTTAGAAGTTTTTCTAGATTTCTGATTATAATTATGACCCTGTGCGTGGCTGACCTTAGTCACGCACATCGTTTTTATGCCTCTTTTTCGCAAATTGATATGCAGTCTGAAAAAGGTACTATTGAAATAACGCACCGACTTTTCACTCATGATATTGAAGATCTTTTAATTCGGTATCAAGGTGGGGCGGGGGAGCTCGACGATGATGTGATCGAAAAGTTTTTACAGAATTACATCATTCAAGCTTTCGCTATTTATAATCCAGAGGGAGAAAGCATTCCTTTAAACTGGATTGCTATTGAAGTGACGTTAAATGATATTTTTGTTTATCAAGAAGCACCGCTCGAAAAGAATCAGCAAACATTGATCATCGCTAACAGGATATTAATGGATTTATTTGAAGACCAAAGCAACACTGTGAACTTAAAACTTGATGGTAAAGTGAAGAGCTATACCTTTCATAAGGATAGCGAATTGTACCAAATATCATTTAGTGGCCGTACAGGTAACGTGCCATTAAATTAATAAGTTCGAATACATCAAACTCCTCATTGACATTTAGAAGAACCTCTCTATATTCCGCCGTGGGCTAACCCTCCCCAACGAGGGTCAGCTATTCTGGAAGGAATAGGAGAAACATTATGTTACCAGAAAAGAAACCAGCGTCGCCGCTATTTTCGTCAGGACCTTGTGCGAAACGCCCGGGTTGGACGACTGAGAATTTGGAAAATGCCCCTTTGGGCCGCTCTCATCGCGCCACTACTGGAAAATCCCGCTTAAAAGAAGCCATTGATAGAACTCATTCGATGCTTGGTTTGCCGAAAGATTATCTTGTCGGTATTGTGCCGGGATCTGATACAGGTGCTGTAGAAATGGCGATGTGGTCAATGCTCGGCCAGCGCGGCGTTGATATGCTTGCCTGGGAAAGCTTCGGCAGTGGTTGGATTACCGACGTTACAAAACAGCTCAAGCTTAACGATGTTCGCAAAATCGAGGCACCATACGGCCAGCTTCCGGATTTATCGCTTGTTGACCCGGGACGAGATGTCGTGTTTACGTGGAACGGCACAACATCGGGCGTCAAAGTGCCAAACGGTGACTGGATCGCTGATAATCGTGCTGGTCTTACTATTTGTGATGCTACTTCAGCGGCATTTGCAATGGAACTGCCATGGTCGAAGCTAGATGTAGTTACGTTCTCCTGGCAAAAAGTAATGGGTGGCGAGGGTGCACATGGTATTCTTATATTGTCACCGCGCGCGGTAGAAAGACTGGAAAATTATACGCCGTCCTGGCCATTGCCAAAAATTTTCCGCCTTACAAAGAACGGTAAACTGATCACTGGTATATTTAAAGGGGCAACTATAAACACACCTTCAATGCTGTGTGTTGAAGATTATCTTGACGCTCTTGGCTGGGCGGACAGCATAGGCGGCCTTAAAGGACTAATGCAACGATCAGAAGATAACTTAAAGGTTCTAAGTAGTTGGGTTGAAAAAACCGATTGGGTTGATTTTCTGGCGGACGACCCGGCAACGATATCCAATACGTCAATTTGTTTGAAAATCATCGCGCCATGGTTCCTGGACCTAAGTGACGAGGACCAGACTGCGGCGGCGAAAAAAGTCGCCACTATTTTGGATGAGCGAGATGTCGCCTATGACATTGGGTCATATCGTGATGCACCGGCAGGTTTGCGTATCTGGGCAGGTTCGACCATTGAAGCAACTGATCTTGAACAATTGACCCCGTGGCTTAATTGGGCACACGACGAAGTGCGTTTAGCATATACAACATAAATAATTATTTTACTTATATTGAAAGGAATACCTTATGGTTAAGGTCCTTATCTCTGATAAATTAAGTCCGCTCGCTAAAGATATATTCGAACGCCGCGGCATTGAGGCAGACCAAATTGTTGGTCTTACAAAAGAAGAATTAGAAACAAAGATTCATGAATATGACGGCTTGGCAATCCGATCAGCAACAAAAGTTTCTCCAAAAATACTGGCGGCTGCCAAGAACTTAAAAGTTGTTGGTCGTGCTGGTATTGGTGTTGACAATGTTGATATTCCGGCGGCGACAAATAATGGTGTTGTCGTAATGAACACGCCATTTGGTAACAGTATTACGACAGCAGAGCATGCCATTGCTATGATGTTTGCGGTTGCCCGTCAAATTCCGGAAGCAAGTGCCTCGACACATGCCGGAAAATGGGAAAAGTCACGCTTTATGGGTGTCGAGCTTACTTCAAAAACACTGGGTATAATTGGTTGCGGCAATATAGGTGCAATAGCAGCAAACCGCGCCATCGGCCTAAAAATGAAGGTGATTGCATTTGATCCATTCTTATCCGAAGACCGCGCCGACGAAATCGGTGTGGAAAAGGTGGAACTTGATGAACTATTGGCTCGCGCAGATTTTATTTCCTTGCACACGCCGCTAACTGATAGCACACGCGGAATATTGGGGATGGAAGCATTTGCGAAAATGAAAGATGGCGTAAGGATTATTAATTGTGCACGTGGTGGTCTGATCGATGAAGCCGCTTTAAAGCTAGCTTTAGATAACGGAAAGGTTGCTGGCGTTGCTCTCGATGTTTTCGAAGTGGAACCGGCAAAAGAAAATGCGTTATTTGGGTACGAGAATGTTGTCGCGACACCACATTTGGGTGCTTCCACAGCAGAAGCGCAGGTTAATGTAGCGGTACAGGTCGCAGAACAAATGGCAGATTACCTCCTTGATGGTGCAGTGACAAATGCGCTTAATATGCCAAGCTTGACGGCGGAAGAATCGAAAAGACTTAGCCCATATATGTCGCTTGTAAAGCAGCTGGGCGGTTTTGTTGGTCAACTTACGGCAGACGCCATTAAAGAGATCAAAATTGAATATCAAGGTGATGTTATTGAGCTAAACGTCCGCCCGCTTACGGCGATCGTGGTTGAAGGCTTATTAAGCCCTCTAATGGATAATATTAATATGGTCAATGCACTTAACATTGCGAAAGAACGCGATATCGACGTTATAGAAAGCAAGAATGAAGGCGAAGGGGATTATAATACTCTTGTAACAGTGACTGTCCTTACCGATGCTAATAAATTTACCGTCGCCGGCACTTTATTTGCTGATCGCAGACCACGTATCGTGCAGATTGACGACATTCGCGTTGAAAGCGAACTAGCCAACAATATGATTTTTGCTACCAATAATGATCAACCCGGTTTTATTGGCTCACTAGGTTCAATTCTTGGTGAAGGAAATTTAAACATCGCGACATTTAACCTTGGTCGCCACAACGAAGGTGGTCGTGCACTAGCGCTTGTTGCCATCGACCAACCGGCATCAAATGATGTAATTTCAAGAATTGAAAAGCTAGATCAAGTACGCCGTGTAAAAGCGTTAAGTTTTTAAAATAGTAGAAACTGTATCCAAAACTTTCTACTTTTTAGGAGGGCAGTAATGCCCTCCTTTTTTTGGTCCGGAATCAGTTCAATTCTGTATATTTATAACCTTTTCATATTGGGATTTGATAATATTGGTGATATAAGCACTGCGAAACTTAGAAACTTAATTAATGCGACACTCTGATAATGCTTGAACCAAATGAAACGGCTCTCCTTCCCGAAGGATTGCATGATAGTCTAGTGGGTGATGCCGTCCAGGAAATCAAAGTCGTAGACAAGCTTTTAAACTCGTTTAATTCTCACGGTTATGATTTGATATTGCCGCCGCTGGTGGAGTTCGAAGAAAGCCTTCTGCTTGGCCCCGGTAAGGCACAATCAAGAAATATGTTCAGATTGATGGATCCCACCTCTCAACGTATGATGGGGGTGCGCACAGATATGACTGGTCAGGTGGCACGCATATCGCACGCCCGGCTTGGGAATTCTCCGCGACCTTTGCGGTTAAGCTATGCTGGCGAAGTGCTTCGGGTCAAAGGAACCCAGCTTCGCCCGGAACGTCAATTTAAGCAAGCCGGTGTAGAACTCATTGGCTCGAACACGACGCAGGCCTACGTAGAAATTATTCTTTTAGCGTATAATTCTTTAACAGAAATTGGTGCTGAAAAACTAAGTGTCGATCTAGCGTTGCCGCTTTTGGTTCCCGCCATCTGTGAAGGACTTAACTTAAATAGTGAACTTTCAAAATCAGTGCGTCATGCTTTGGACGCGAAAGATATTGGTGGACTTGCAAATATCGAAGGTGAAATTGGTTTGATCAGCCGCTCTCTATTAGAAGCCGTCGGAACAGCCGACAAATGCATAAAGGTTCTTGGTGAGCTAAACTTGCCAACAACAGCGCGCGATATGTGTGAAGAATTGGTTATCTTAGTAAAAAGATTAAAAAATGTAGCCCCGGATTTGATGATCACAATAGATCCTGGCGAATATACGGGTTTTGAATATCAAACAGGAATTAGCTTTTCGTTATTTGCAGGAGGTGTTCGCGGCGAACTTGGTCGTGGTGGTCGATATATCGTTAATGCCCAATTGGGTGAGGGGGAATCTGCCACTGGCTTTTCTCTCTACTTGGATAGTTTAATGCGAGCGATTAATGGTTTTGAGCAAGCCGAGAAAGTTTATGTACCTTTAGGTACAGATCGGGATAATATTAGCAAATTGCAAGCAGAAGGATTTAGAACCGTTCAAGGACTTGTGAATGAAGAAGATAATGTCATTGAAGCACGCCGAATGGAATGTGATTATGTGTGGTTAAATGACCATATGGAAAAAATTTAGAATACCTGATGAAATATCGAGAGGTTTATAATTGTGTCTAATGTTGTAGTTGTTGGTTCCCAATGGGGTGATGAAGGCAAAGGTAAAATAGTTGATTGGCTTAGCGAACGTGCTGATGTAGTTGTCCGTTTTCAAGGGGGACATAATGCCGGTCATACTCTCGTAATTGACGGTGAAGTCTATAAATTAAGCTTATTACCTTCAGGCATTGTCCGTGGTGGCAAACTTTCAGTTATCGGTAATGGTGTTGTGGTAGATCCATGGGCCCTTGTCGATGAAATGAAAAAATTGAGCGGTCAGGGAGTAACAATTAACTCAGAAAGTTTACTTGTTTCGGAGAATTGTGTCTTAATATTGCCGCTTCACGGTGAACTGGACGGCATTCGCGAAGACGCATCTAAGGCGCGGTCCGAAACTGGTCCTGTGATTGGAACTACGAGACGCGGTATCGGCCCGGCCTACGAAGATAAAGTAGCCCGACGTGCGATCCGTATTTGCGACCTTAGATCGAAAAAAACGGTGGCAAGTAGGGTGGATGTGTTGCTAGCGCACCACAATCCTCTGCGTAAAGGACTTGGTTTCTCAGAGGTCGACCGAGATCGGTTGATTTCTCAAATTATGGATGTTTCCAAACACGTACTTCCACTTGTTGGAGCCAGTTGGCGTGTGCTTGATGAAGCGAAAAAAGCGGGTAAGAAAATCCTTTTTGAAGGTGCACAGGGCATTATGCTTGATATAGACCATGGCACTTATCCATTTGTAACCTCCTCAAATGTTGTCGCCTCACAGGCCGCCGGTGGCGCAGGTATCGGCACCAATAGTCTTGGCTATATTCTTGGAATTACAAAGGCTTATACAACCCGTGTCGGTAGCGGTCCATTCCCAACAGAACTATTTGATGAAGTGGGGCACGGCCTTGGCGAACGTGGTCATGAGTTTGGCACGGTTACGGGGCGAAGCCGTCGGTGTGGATGGTTTGATGCTATTATGGTACGTCAGGTTATGAAAATATCCGGCATAACGGGCATCGCGCTCACGAAGCTTGATGTCCTTGACGGTATGGATGAACTAAAAATTTGCGTCGGTTACGAATTAACCAATGAAAAAGGAGAAGTCGAAGAACTTGATTATTTTCCTGCTTCAACTGACGATCAGGCCAAGGTGACGCCTATTTATGAATCCATGTCAGGATGGTCGGAAAGTACCTTTGGTGCTAGAAGTTGGGTTGATTTACCTGCACGTGCTATCAAATATGTGCGCCGTATCGAAGAACTTATTGAAACGCCGGTGGCGATTTTATCAACCAGCCCGGAACGCGAAGATACAATCCTTGTCAAGAATCCTTTTGAAGATTAAAATATTTAATGAGGCTTTGGCTTAAGTCAGACTCTAGTCAGGAAGCCAACTTAGAATACCAGCCATGAATAAGAAGGGTTTGGAAAAATAATATGGGTGTCTCAAAGCCGCTCGCTGCGATGATTGACCCAACTTCCTGAGGTGGCAGTAACGCAACATTGCGAAAGGCACAACTTTTTTCCACTTGCTCAGCCGGCATTCCGGAATAGTTCATTGTCCGCCGCCAAACCTTAAAAAGGCTTTTGTAATCCGAAGCAGAAATATCGGACGCCAAATCAGCGTTTACCAAATAGCCCTCCGGGCGAAGCCGTGCAGCGATTTCACAAAAAAAATCACGACGCTGATCCGGCTCCATAACAAAATGAGAAACCAAAATAGACGTTGCGGCATCAAAAGCCTCCGAATTGGTAAGCGTATCAAGATAACCTTCATGGAAAGTACATCGCGGTGCGATGCCTTCCTCCTCTGCGCGTTGACGACAAATGTCCATCATGGCAGCCGCAGGCTCAACGACTGTGAATCGCCATTCTGGAAATTCTTGGCCAAGGGCGATTAATTCAGATCCGGTTCCAGAGCCGACACACAATATACGAGCGTCGGCAGGAAGTTCCCCGAGTACCATGCTCATACAAAAATGAAGAGCATCTTTCATAGGAGCTAATTTATATCTTTGTTTGTCAAAGGAAGAGGCGCGTGTCCGGTCAGAAAAAATAGACGGTATTTGATCTTTCATTACGTGATCCGTGACTGAAGTGTAAAATTAATGGTCGGTGGTATTGGTACCATCTTCATCAGCGGCATTTTGCATTGCCAGCTGCAGTTTTTCGAAAGCGCGCGCTTCTATCTGGCGCACCCGTTCTCTACTAATATTATATTCCAGGCTCAATGTTTCCAAAGTTTTTGGACTTTCGCTTAAACGGCGTTCCGTAATGATATGTTGCTCGCGTTCGTTTAAATTATGCATAGCGTCGGCCATAAGCCCGCGGCGGTACTGCAATTCTTCGCTGTCGGAGTACGCTGTTTCCTGATCCGGTGTGTCTTCGTCCACAAGCCAATCCTGCCACTCACCTTCAATATCGGCACGCATTGGCGCATTAAGTGAATGATCACTGCCGGCCATACGGCGGTTCATTTGCACCACTTCTTCTTCTTTTACATCAAGTCTAGTTGCAATTTCTTTTACCTGATCAGGATGTAGGTCACCTTCATCAACGGCTTCAAGCTGTCCTTTAATGCGGCGAAGGTTGAAGAATAGTTTTTTCTGTGCTGCTGTTGTTCCGATTTTTACCAAAGACCATGAACGTAAAATATATTCATGGATTGATGCCTTAATCCACCACATAGCATAAGTCGCAAGTCGAAATCCTTTGTCAGGATCAAATCGTTTAACGGCTTGCATCATGCCGACATTGCCTTCGGAAATGAGATCACCTACGGGAAGGCCATATCCGCGGTACCCCATAGCAATTTTAGCCACGAGACGAAGGTGGGAGGTCACAAGTTTATGTGCAGATTCAGTGTCGCCATGCTCTGTCCAAGCTTTAGCCAACATAAATTCTTCATCGGGTTTAAGCATTGGAAATTTTCGAATTTCGTGAAGATATCGTGTCAAACTGCCGTCTGGCGAGATTGTAGGTAAATTATTATTTGCCATTTTGAACCATATCCCTCAATTAATTATCTTATTCATTTGATTATGTACTAACATTAGGGCGCTTTTTAGACGCCTTCCAACGCGTTTATCAATTGTTTCATATCATTTGGTAATTCTGTTTTAAATGTCAAGGGTTCCTTGGTAACAGGATGCTTAAAACCGATCAAATAAGCGTGAAGTGCTTGTCTGTCAAATTTGTTAATGGCGTCTTTAGCGGCATCGGAAAAGTTTTTTTGTGGATTGTTTCTGCGACTATAAAGTGGATCACCAACAAGTGGGTGCCCTATTTGTGCCAAATGAACGCGAACTTGATGTGTACGTCCCGTCTCCAAGCGACATTCTACCAACGATAAACTCGGTGGTAATCCCTGTAAAACATTTTTTCGGGATGTTATTTTCCGTGGTGGTTCAAGCCTTTTAATGACTTTATAATGGGTAATGGCTTCTTTACCGCCTTCTCTAACCGCTATTTTTAGCCGGTTCTTGTGATCGCGCCTGAGCGGTAAATCAATCGTTCCACTTGCGGGGTTTGGTACGCCCCATGTTATTGCATAATAGGCGCGCTCTAAGCTGTGTTTTGCAAATTGTCTGGAGAGGCCATTATGCGCCGCATCTGACTTTGCAGCGACCATCAATCCACTGGTATCTTTGTCAATTCTATGAACTATTCCGGGGCGCTTGACGCCATTGATACCGGACAAGCTATCTCCGCAGTGGTGTATAAGTGCGTTTACCAGTGTACCCGTGTGGTTTCCAGCGGCAGGATGAACCACCATTCCAGCGGGTTTATAGAGAACAATAAGATGATCATCTTCGTACCGAATATCTAAGGGAATATCTTCTCCCTCCGGTTTCGCATCAACTATTTCAGGAATTTTGACAGAAAACACGTCTCCGGGTTTGACCCGGTGCGAAGGGTCGTCTATTTTCACCCATAGATTCTGTTTATCTGCGCTAGCTTTCGAAACATATCCTTCAATGATCAGGTTTTTAAGGCGCGAGCGGCTCACATTATCCAGCTTTAAGCTGAGGAATTTATCAAGGCGTAAACCTTTTTCTTCTTCCTCAACCAATGCTTCATATTTATTAGGTGTGTCTATAATCATGTCAAAAGAACCAATGCCAAAAAATTACCGATTACTCAAGGGAATAGTGATCACTCTTGGTATATTAATTATTGTTATGGTGATTATTCTTATTGTTGCATCCATAATGAAATATAAAGATCAGAAACGCGCAGAAGAAAACATGGTTACAAAATATCAAGAAAATAACGTGGCTCAGCAATCACCTTCGCAACCGTTTACTATGACGCTGTCTCTTGAACCCGATCAGGAAATTATTAGTTCACAAGGTGGAGAAAATGGCGTTCTTGTTAGTATAGGTAAAAACGGCAAAGTAGATCAATTTATTTTAATCGATATGAACGGCGAGATAGCGGGCACTATTAACGTGAGCAAAAATTAGGTTTCAACGGTCTTTTACCGGTAGCGATAACTTGATTAACCCTTTCATCTTGTTGGGGTCAATCGGTTTACCACGACGAAGAATGCTAATGCGCCCTGCGCGGGCAAGCGATTTTGCTTGCTGTTTTACGGCGAGTAAATATTTCCGCCATATATCATCGGGATCAGTGTCTTTGGCTCTGTCTTTTGCAATTCTAATTGCAATATCGTTAGGGCTGATAATTTTTCCGTCCGCAACTGCGTCTAATATATAAAGCCGAACAGGGTCTTCCTTGTTTTCAACTTCTTCATTATGTTCGTTCTTATCTATCATGGATGCCATCTATCATGATTTTATATCAGATGCACTATATTTTAATCATCGGAACAATTATAAACGTAATCATAAAAACTATAGAGATTAATTTATGTCACTGATTTATTTATTATGGGGTATATTTATCGGCCTCATTATGGCGGCACCAATTGGCCCGGTAAATGTTATT
Organism: Emcibacteraceae bacterium; assembly: GCA_021774795.1. Lineage (GTDB taxonomy): Bacteria > Pseudomonadota > Alphaproteobacteria > Sphingomonadales > Emcibacteraceae > Pseudemcibacter. The sequence continues at coordinate 95,434 of JAJFIR010000053.1, forward strand.
TGCATAAGACGAGCCATGACACGCGGATCTATGAATGGGTTCGTTGTTGGAATGGGTGCTGCGTTAGCGGACGGACTCTTTGGCACGTTGGCGGCCTTCGGATTGACCAGTATCACTCGAATATTGGATAATCTTAGTGGCTGGATTGAAATTGTTGGCGGGATCGTACTTATTGTTATTGCTTTAAATCTTTGGTTTAGCCATCCGCATATTCTGGATACTCAAGATACCTATAAGGACCGTATCAAGGCGGCGACGGGTACTTTCTTGCTCACCATGACAAACCCGATGACTGTTTTGGGGTTTGTGGCTTTATTTGTTGGATTGGGGTTGGGTGACATGGGACAGAATTATGCAAATGCCGCGTTCATTTCCGTGGGAATTTTTATAGGTTCAGGTCTCTGGTGGGCCATTTTATCACTTTGTGCAGCGAAGGTGTCGGAAAAACTCTCGGATCATCACCTTTCAAGGATTAATAAAGTGTCCGCCATAATAATTTTCACTTTTGGCACCGTTGCTCTTATTAACAACTTGTTTTTCCTCTAGCGATAAACGAACCATTTAGGAAGTTTGGTTTGCCATATAAGAACGGTGAACCATCAGGTTTGGTGAGGCTTCCACCCGCTGCGGTTAAAATTGCATGACCAGCAGCACTATCCCACTCCATTATCGGGCCAAATCGTGGATAAATATCAGCTTCACCAGCGGCAACCAAACAAAACTTGAGCGAACTTCCTACCGCATGAATATTTTTTATATCATTTTTTATTATATATTCTTCGGTTTTAGCATCTTTGTGAGATTTGCTGGTTAAAACTTTAATCCCTTCATCGGGGACCTCCCGAACGTTAATAGTTTGCTCTTTACTTAATATGTTGAAATTTAACACTCGTTGAACGGAAGATAAATCTGCTGATTTCGTATAGTATAAGGTTTCTAACGCTGGCGCGTAAATAATACCAAATACCGGATGACCATTTTCAATTAAAGCAATATTGACGGTAAATTCATTCCCACCCGCGACAAACTCTTTCGTACCGTCTAATGGATCAACCAACCAGAATATTTTGCCGATCTCGGGTATATTCCCCTCACTTACACTTTCTTCGGCGATTATCGGAATGCCGGGTGCCAGTTTCTGTAAATCCCCGATTATAATTTTTTCTGCGTCTTTGTCCGCCATAGTAACCGGCGATAAATCTTTCTTATAAGTTAATCCAAGATGATCATCATGGATTTCCATAATTCTCTTACCGGCGATTAACACCGTTTTGCGTAATTCATCGCAATATAGGGAATAGGTAGCTTTATCCATGCTTAATTGTTTCGAAATTTGGGTTGTCGTTTTCGTTCTGCCGAGTATTATATGAACCTAGTATATTATCTCGTAATAAAGAAAGTTAATTTATGAAAGAATTAGATTTTGCAGCATTATTATGTTCCCGCCTTTGCCATGATTTAATCAGTCCTGTTGGTGCCATTTCTAATGGTATAGAAATTCTCGGCGAGGAAGAAGACGAAGAAATGCGCGTTGAAGTCATGAAACTTATAGAACTTAGTGCGTCGCAAACATCTAACCGACTTAAGTTTTATAGATTAGCATTTGGGGCTGCCGGCGGCGTTGCATCACGCGTGCCTGTTAGAGCTGTCCACAGTGCTGCTGCATCCCTGTTTGAAGGAACGCCAATAAATTTGCAATGGAATTCTGAAGTTGGTGAAATAAGTAAAAATATTGTTAAGCTAGTTCTGAATTTAGTCCTCATAGCAAGTGAAAGTTTAATTCGGGGTGGGGATTTAACTGTGAACTTGGCAGAAAACAGAGGCGAAATTAATATTACCGTTTCAGCAACGGCAGAGCGATATATTATGCAAGAAAAAGTTATCAAGATGCTTTGCGGTGAAATAACTAATACCGAAGGTGATCCAAAAATTGCGCCTGCGTACCTCGTCGCAAATGTCGTGGAAGAATTAAACAGCAAAATAGAATACTTACCTGAAAGTGATAGTAGTTTCGCACTTAAAGTGAATATTTAATGCAGAAGTTAATTTAAATTTCTTTTCTTTTCTGGACTATAATTAAAAAAAAATCGAAAGCTTTACTACATTTTAACCAATTTCCTAGAGATTAGGTATAGGGGAAACCTTAGTTTAATGAAAAGGTAGTAGGTATGGATGATTTGCTAAGTGAATTTCTAACAGAAACGTTTGAAAGTATTGAAGTAGTCGACGTCGAATTAGTGGAGCTTGAAAAAGATCCAAATAATAAATCGGTCTTGGATAATATTTTCAGATTAGTTCATACAATTAAAGGGACTTGCGGATTTTTAGGACTGCCACGTCTGGAGGCAGTTGCCCATTCAGGTGAAAATGTTCTCGGTAAATTCCGCGATGGCGAAATGGATGTCACGCCGGAAGCGGTTACATTAATTTTGAAAGCTCTTGATCGTATAAAAGAAATTTTAGTTGGTCTTGAGGAAACGCAGGAAGAACCGCAGGGCGATGACAGTGCCATCATTAATGATTTAAATGCCATGGCTGAAGGTAAATATACTGGTCAAAACGAAGTAGAAGAACCTCTGGCAGTGGTGCCTGAGGTTGAAGCACCAATTGAAGTGACGGATGAGCGTCCGACTGTTCCGGGTGAAGTAACACTCGATGAACTCGAAGCCGCATTTCTCGCTGCGCCTGGCCCGGAAGAAGAGGCAGTATCAGAAACTGAAGTATCCCAATCTGAGAATAAGCTGGACAATATTGGTGGAGCTGAGACAATAGCGGTTCTTTCACATCTTTTTCACAATCGAATTTCTTCTGATTTATCGTTAAAGAATTTACTCGATAATTCTGATCTGAGGAAAAGCAAAAAGGCTGTTGAAGAATTTTTTCTATCTTCTTTGAAGCAAGAGCAATGTGACGAAAGTATAGTAGAAAAGTCATTTTCAAACTTTATAAGCAATGGAATTACAGAAGAACAGATCGGTAAAACTGCTGCACAACTATCAAGCGTCCTCGAAGAAATGAAAATTTCACCGCTGGGAGCCGAATTTGTTGTTGAAATTTATCGGCAAAGTTCTGTGACGATGCTTGGCGCAGTAACAAAGAGCCTAAAGCCAGGCAATGAGGTAAAAAAACCTGAAGAAGCGGCAAAAGCCGGTAAAGCGAAAGAAACCAGTATTGCCAACCAATCTATTCGTGTGGCAGTCGATGTATTAGATAATTTGATGAACATGGTTAGTGAGTTGGTTTTAACCCGTAATCAGCTTATGCAAATCTCACGTCGTACTGGCGGAGATAGCGAATTTAGTGTTCCTCTTCAACGCCTTAGCCAATGTACTACCGAATTACAAGAAGGTGTTATGAAGACCAGAATGCAACCCATTGGAAATGCTTGGTCGAAATTGCCAAGAATTATTCGTGATTTACAATTGGAACTTGGTAAGAAAATCGAACTTCAAATGCTTGGAGCTGATACGGAACTTGATCGCCAGGTTTTAGAACTTATTAAAGATCCTCTAACGCATATGATTAGAAATTCCGCAGATCATGGAATTGAAACAATAGAAGACCGTATTGCGGCCGACAAAAAAGAAACCGGTACCATCCGCCTTAACGCATTTCATGAAGGTGGGCAAATAATCATCGAAATATCTGATGATGGCGCTGGACTGCCTGTTGAACGCCTAAAAGCAAAAGCATTGTCAAATAATCTTGCAACGGCAGAAGAAATTGACGAAATGTCAGATCAGCAGATCCAAAGATTCATCTTCCATGCAGGATTCTCAACGGCGCAAACTGTAACCAGTGTTTCTGGTCGTGGTGTCGGAATGGACGTTGTTCGGACAAATATCGAAAAAATTGGTGGCACGATTGAGTTAAAATCTACCGAGGGTAAAGGAACAACTTTTAGTATTAAAATTCCACTTACGCTTGCCATCGTTTCTGCTCTTATCGTTAAGTCTGGTGATGATAGATATGCAATCCCCCAAATTAGTGTGCTTGAACTAGTAAGAGCATCCAAGGAATCCAGTCACAAAATCGAATATATAAATTCTACACCTGTGCTTAGATTGCGTGATCGTCTGCTTCCGCTATTGAACCTGAATAAAATATTGGGTTTTGAAGAAGAAGTAGATATGGAAGAGAAAGTCGATAGTGAGCCATCCGAAATTGCAACATCGGACGACTTTATAATCATTACACAAGTTGGCGACTTTACATTCGGTATTGTTGTGGACCAGGTATTTGACACTGAGGAAATTGTTGTTAAGCCTGTCGCTCCAATTTTACGGGATTTATCAGTATTCTCTGGAAATACAATTTTGGGAGACGGGACCGTTATAATGATCCTTGATCCAAATGGTATTGCCAATGAGGCAAGTGAAGTAATGACTGACTTGGCTGATCAAAGAGCAGAAGAGGAGGAAGACAAAACAGTCTCAAAAACTGATGACAGAGAAGCTGTTTTATTGTTCCGTGCTGGAGGAGATACTATGAGAGCGGTTCCACTTGCTCTGGTTTCCCGACTTGAAGAAATAGATGTGAGCAAGATCGAAGTATCTGAGGGCGCAAAAATGGTTCAATATAGAGGCAAGTTAATGCCACTTGTTTTGATCAATGATCAATATGATCTCAAAACGGAAGGGCGACAATCAATGCTCGTATTCACCGATGATGATAAGGCAATGGGGATTATCGTTGATGAAATAACCGACATTAAAGAAGATCACATAAATGTCGAACTTAATTCGAAAGCAATTGGGCAATTAGGCACAGCGATTATTGATGATAAAGCAACAGAAGTCATTGATATTGCATATTATTTTGAAAAAACGTTTAATGATTGGCAGCTTGGCGGAGAGCATATACCTGCAGAAACCAGCTCTAAGCGTAAAAGTATCTTACTGGTAGATGATAGTGCATTTTTCCTTAATTTATTGAAGCCGCTTCTAACAGCGTCTGGCTACAAGGTAACACTTGCTACTACGGCTAGTGAAGCATTAGAAATGCGCGAACAGGGTTTGCGTTTTGACCTGATTGTTAGCGATATTGATATGCCGGAAATGAATGGATTTGAATTTGCTGAAGAAGTGCGGGATGTAGGGCCATGGCAAGAAATACCAATGGTTGCGCTATCAGCTAATAATTCAGAAGCGAGATCTAAACGCGGCAAAGAAGCGGGGTTTGATAATTATGTCGAGAAATTGGATCGAGATACGTTGATCAAGGCCATAGAAGAACAAATATGTGAGCAAGAAACTGCTGCCTAACTTCTTAAGTATAATAAGTGAGTTTTAAAGGATTAGAGATGAACGAATTAAATAAAAATGATTTTGTTACAATATGGTTAGATGGCCAAATGTGTGGGATACCGGTTTTACAAGTTCACGATGTGTTATCGACACAAGTAATTACTAAAATCCCGCAGTCGCCGGATTGGGTAGCGGGTGTATTAAATTTGCGAGGCCAAATTGTCACGGCGATTGATTTACGTAAAAGATTAGAGCTGGGAGAGCGTGAGGACGACGAAGATAATATGAATGTTGTAGTGGAATATGAAAATGAGCCATACAGCCTGATTATTGATAAAGTGGGGGATGTATTATCTCTCTCTGAGGAATTCTTCGAGCGAAATCCCGTTACTTTGGAAGCTTGTTGGCAAGGCATTTCTAGTGGAATTTTCCGCCTCGAAAATGATCTTCTCGTGATATTGGATATTGAAAAACTGCTCAGTTTTGAAGAATCGAAGATTGCCGCATAAAAATTAGATGTAAAAACTAAACTAAACTTTTGGAAATAGAAATGAAGTCATGTCTCGTGGTTGACGATTCTAAGATTATTAGAAAAGTCGCAAGAAGAATATTGGAGGAGCTGAATTTTGATATTCAGGAAGCCGTTGATGGTCAGGATGCGCTAGACAACTGCAAAAGCGCGATGCCTGATGTTGTGTTACTTGATTGGAATATGCCAGTGATGAATGGCTTGGATTTTCTAAAAGCTTTAAGGAAAACAGAGGGCGGAGCGGAACCTGTAGTCGTTTTTTGTACAACAGAAAATGATATGTCACATATTAGCGCGGCGATTTCAGCGGGTGCAGATGAGTATATCATGAAGCCATTTGATCGCGAGATTATTGAATCAAAATTTGTGCAAGTTGGATTATTATAAAGTGAATACTGTTCCAATGGAAAAAAGTAGTGTGGGAAAAGATAATAAAAGAGCGGCTCCATACCAAGTAATGTTAGTTGACGACTCTTCCGTGATCAGAGGTGTGCTATCCCGATGGTTAGCAGCAGACCCGGCCATTGAAATTGTAGCCAGCGTTGCCAACGGACAAGCTGCCGTCAATTCTATAGATCGTGTTGATCCCGAGATAGTGGTTTTGGATATCGAGATGCCTGTAATGGACGGTCTAACCGCGTTGCCGTTAATTTTGAAAGCAAAGCCCGATGTGCAGGTATTGATGTCCTCTACACTTACGTCAAAAAATGCTAAAATCAGTTTGCAAGCCATGTCGCTCGGTGCCGCAGACTATATCCCGAAACCCTCGACGAATAGGGAAGTAATTTCATCACAATCCTTTCAAGACGAAATTATCGGAAAAATTAAGGGTTTGGCGGAGAGTAAAAGAAAGCAGCTTGGTCTGGCTCTCTATAAAGAAGGTAGAACCAAGAACACCGCGACAAAGCCGCCTGATAAGCTTAAAAAAGAAATTAATTTACATAGTCAATCATTAACGATGCCGAAAATTATAGGCATAGGCAGCTCTACCGGCGGGCCACAAGCATTGCTTAAATTTTTAAGTGGTATAAAGGATGATCTCAAATTGCCGGTTGTGATTACACAGCATATGCCTGCTGCATTTACTAAAATTTTGGCCGGTCACTTAACGAAAGCGACAGGACTTAACTGTTCAGAAGCCACGGACGGGATGATATTAGAGGGTGGTCGCGTTTATATCGCGCCCGGAGAATATCACATGGTCGTTTCAAAAGAGGACGACAGGTACTATTTGAGACTTAATCAAGAAGCACCTGAAAATTTTTGTCGTCCTTCTGTCAATCCCATGTTTAAAAGCCTGACCCAGGAATTTGGTGCGTCAGTTCTTGGTGTAATATTAACGGGAATGGGGCATGACGGACTAGAGGGTAGTAAAATAATTGTTGATGGAGGTGGTACTATTATCGCACAAGATGAAGAAACCAGTGTTGTGTGGGGAATGCCCGGTGCGGTTAGCGAGGCGGGTATTTGTTCCGCAGTTATGCCTATCGATCAATTAGCGTCTAAAGCTCAACGAATAGTTCAGGGAGACCGATGATGCGATCAGAAGATTTTGAACTAATCAGCGGACTTCTCAAACAACGTTCCGGATTAATATTACCCGCCGATAAAGTGTATTTATTGGAAAGCCGTCTTACGCCGATAGCCCATAAAAGAGGATTGGAAACTCTTGATGACCTCGTTAACGAGGTGCGCTTAAAGCGCAAAGAAGACTTACTTGTTGAAATTACAGAAGCGATGACAACCAACGAGTCATTTTTCTTTCGCGACAATAAACCGTTTGACTTATTTAAAGATACGGTTATGCCGCAGCTGATTGAAAGCAGAGCAAATCAAAAGCGGATTAGAATTTGGTGTGCTGCTGCATCGACTGGTCAAGAGCCATATTCCCTGGCAATTATTTTGAAAGAAATGGCAGCAAAACTGGTGGGCTGGAAAGTCGAGATAGTTGGCACCGATATTTCTCAGCAGGTTCTGGATAAAGCAAAAGAGGGTATGTTTTCGCAATTTGAAGTCCAACGGGGTTTGCCAATTCAATTATTGATCAAATATTTTAACCAGGTTGGCGATTTATGGCAAATATCTGACGATATAAAAACCATGGTAACTTATAAAATGTTCAATCTATTGGAACCCTTTTCATCGCTGGGTTCGTTCGATGTAATTTTCTGCCGAAATGTTCTTATTTATTTTGATCAACCAACAAAAACGCAGGTTCTTGAGAAAATGAGAAAACTCATTCCGGACGATGGCACTCTTTTCTTAGGTGCTGCCGAAACTGTTCTCGGGATTACGGATCAATTTAAACCCGTTCAAGGGCAACGCGGATTATATTCTACATCTAATGCTACCGATGATTTGATTGGTAAGTTAAAAGCTGTCTGAGGATTATAAAAATAAATCAAAAAAAAGGGCTCACATTCAATAGAAAGTGAGCCCTTTTTTTTTTATTAGTAGGAAGAGTGTGTTTTAGCCCGTAGCAGCTATTGATGATCCATCTTCCTCCGGATCACGAAGCACATAGCCACGACCCCAAACGGTTTCAATATAGTTCTCACCGCTGATTGAGGCGAGTTTTTTTCGTAATTTACAAATAAACACGTCAATAATTTTAAGTTCTGGTTCGTCCATACCGCCGTAAAGATGGTTTAAGAACATCTCTTTGGTAAGTGTCGTTGTTTTACGAAGAGAAAGCAGCTCAAGCATTGCGTATTCCTTGCCTGTAAGATGAACACGTTGACCGTCGATTTCCACTGTTTTCTTATCCAAATTAACTGATAGTTTTCCTGTTCTGATAATGGACTCTGCGTGCCCTTTAGAACGACGAATTATCGCCTGAATGCGAGCCACTAATTCTTCTTTATAGAAAGGTTTTGTAAGATAATCATCTGCACCAAAACCAAGCCCTTTGACTTTATTTTCTAGCTCAACCATGCCTGAGAGAATTAAAATTGGTGTAGTCACTTTTGATAGGCGAAGTTTTTTCAAAACATCGTATCCGTGCATATCCGGCAGATTTAAATCTAATAGAATGATGTCATAATCATATAATTTCCCTAGATCTATACCCTCTTCTCCCAAATCAGTGCTATAAATGTTAAACCCCTCGGCTGAAAGCATTAATTCGATACTTTTCGATGTGGAAGGATCATCTTCTATGAGTAAAACCCGCATTTTCAGGCTCCTTTCTTTTTATTATTAACCATTTCTTGGCTTTGTTAACTATTTAACGTTAACCATTCTTAACACATCTGGTTAATAAATAGTTACCAATTTGAGAATTATTGCCATTCTATAACATGATATTAATCATTATTGCTAAATAATAAATATTACGTTAGGAGTTAAGTATATGATAATAAAAAATAAAATATATAATTATAAAAAAGATAGATAGTGAAAATTAAAAAATAAATAAAGTTAATTTTTATGTAAATAATTTAGATTTTAACCAATTTTAAGCGTATAATTCGATATAATTTATCAGAATCTAAGGATTAATTACACCATTGCACACTTTAAAAACTGAAATAGACCGAATCCAGTCAAATAAGATATACGGACGCGTTGTAGGCATTCAAGGATTGCTGGTTGAGGTTGCCGGCGCGCAGCGTAGTATGAGTATTGGATCGCGCGTTAATATTCTTTCAAGGACAGAAAAAATTATCCCTTGTGAGGTGGTTGGCTTTCGACTGGATAGAGCACTTCTAATGCCTTACTCGGTATTAGAAGGCGTGGGTGTGGGATGTAAAGCTTTTATTGATAGCGATGTTGCGCATGTGCATCCCTGCGACGCTTGGTTAGGGCGCGTGATAAATGCTATGGGAGAGCCAATTGACGGCAAAGGACCTATTAAACTGGGTACTGTGGCATATCCAATTCGTAATACGCCACCACCGGCACATCTAAGAGGACGCGTAAAGGGAAAGATGGATTTGGGCGTTCGTTCCATCAATACTTTCGCAACATGTTGCAAAGGCCAGCGTATGGGGATCTTTGCCGGATCCGGTGTGGGTAAATCAATATTGCTCTCGATGTTTGCAAGATATACCGCTTCCGATGTTACGGTGATTGGCCTTATTGGTGAACGGGGCCGCGAAGTACAGGAGTTTCTGGAAGATGATTTGGGAGAGGAAGGTCTAAAGAAAAGTGTGGTAATTGTGGCGACGTCTGATGAAACAGCTTTAATGCGTAGGCAAGCTGCATACCTTACATTGGCGGTGAGCGAATATTTCAGGGATCAGGCGCGTGACGTATTATGTCTTATGGATAGTGTGACCCGTTTTGCGATGGCACAAAGAGAAATTGGCCTTGCCGGCGGTGAACCGCCAGCGAGTAAAGGTTATACGCCAACCGTATTTTCTGAACTTCCTAAGTTGCTCGAAAGGGCGGGGCCAGGGGTTGATCATGGTTCTATAACCGGACTATTTACGGTCTTGGTAGAAGGAGATGATCATAATGAACCGGTTTCTGATGCCGTCCGGGGAATTTTGGATGGTCACATAGTACTCGATCGATCTATAGCTGAACGCGGACGTTTTCCTGCGGTTAATGTGCTGCGGTCCGTAAGCCGCACGATGCCGGGATGTAATAGCGACGAAGAAAACGAGCTTTTAACAATCGCTCGTAAATATTTGGCAGATTACAATGACATGGAAGAAATGATCAGGCTGGGCGCATACCGGCCTGGTGCAAACCGCGATATAGATGAAGCAATTTATTTTCATCCTGAATTAGAGGGGTTTTTGTCGCAGACCAAGGATGAGCAAAGTAATTTAGATTCTGGATACGAGTTGTTAAGTAATATACTGCATAATCGGTCTGGTATTGAAGAGAGTATAGTATCAGAGCAAGAATCTGAATAATTTTGAGTTTATGCGTAGAAATAAAAGAGTAGTGATATGGCAAATGGTTTGAGTGGAATTGTTAGATTACATAAATGGCAGGTAGATGAAAAACGCCGCCAAATTGCTGAACTTGAAGTAATGAGAAGTGATCTTGAGAAAAAGCTCAATAAACTTGATTCAGATCTTAAGGATGAGCAGAAGAATGTTGCCAATTCAAATGTGGTTGATATTAACTATGCTGGCTACGCCGCTGCCGTTATGAAACGTCGCGAAAATATTGAAGCGTCAATAACAGAAGTGAATGTTTCGATTGAAAATATGAAAGATGATCTTGCTGACGCTTTCAAAGAGCTTAAAAAATATGAAATTGTAGAACAAAGAGCGGTCGAAAGAGAATTGCACGAACAGAAAAAGCGCGAGCAAGACCGTCTCGATGAAATTTCACTTAATATGTTCCGCATGAATAGGCAGGCTAAAACTCAAAAATAGTGTCATTTTCTATTTTCAGCTTCCCGGTTGTTTGTCTTCTATCTTAACAACTATTCCCTGATGATTATATTGTACTTCAAGCCATTTGGGTACAAGCTCATTTTGTACATCTTCAATCACTTTAAATAACATTTCTTCCGGCGTTGGCCATTCGATAGCTAATTGTGAGTTTAAGTATTTTTTCGCAGATTCATGGTCCGCCACCAAACGATCAGGAATATATCGGAGCAAGATTACTGGCACAGAGTCTAATTCAATTGAAATGATCCAATTTTTTCTGATATCGGGATTAGAATAAGTATTAATCAGCGTAACCATTATATTTTTTTCTCTACAGAATTTTTATGTATCATCGCTTCGATAATTTTTATTACGGATATATCGGCTGGCTTATTATCTATAATCACCATTTCACCGGCGAAATCATTCTTCTTTAATGCTTCGGTATATCGCTCAGTTAATTTTGTTTTGATCGAAAATGGAATTTGGTCTTTGGATTTCAAAATAAGATCAAGTCGCTTTTTCTTTAATAGACCATCAAGCAGCAATGTTCCAAGTTGGCTAAAATTAAGCTCTAGAATAAAGCGGGTGGCTTTTACCTTTTGTTTGTTATCGCTATTTCCCCCTTTTTTCTGCCTGTTTTTATCTTCTTCAACTATTTGTTTGGTCAGCATTGGTATTGCGGAAATATCAGGTCCGTTTTGCTGTGGTATTAAATGGGGCCGCCACTCACCCGCAGGTGTGTCAGCACCCATTCGCGCTATTCTTGAAAAATCATGATCTATCCGGTCAATTATTTTACCCGCCCCCAATTGTTTAATTTTTGAAGACACTTCGGGCCCCAACCATGTTCTCGCTGGTTGTGGAGCTTTTAAAGCACTTAAGAAAAAGAACATTGTGCTTGTTAATTGTTGCGGATTTAGCATGTTTGGAATGCGGCTTGACAATATGGCAGCCATATTCGTGGCCGTGGAGGAATGGAGGACACTTAAAGCCAAACCAATGCTACCCCAATCCTGGGGTAACTGTTCTATTTCCTGGGGCGCAAAATTTTCAATTTTTTGAGTTAGTTCCGTCGAAATTTGGCTGATCTGATTTGTAGTATCGCCTGCGGTATTGGCGGTACTGACTTCTGGCGCATTTGAAAGTCCGGATGCAGAAGCCGTTGTTGTTATTGTGGCTGACGCTGGTATATCTGTTTTGCTTAATGGTTCAGTATTTTGTGCTAGCGAAGAATTTGGTTGAACTGTAAAGCTGACGACTGTTCCAGGGACTAAGGGAGTATTACTCTTAAACTTCATGACGGAAGTTGGTGTCGCGAGATAATAACTGTTCTTTTTATTTGCGGGTGCTGTGAATGTACCGGGTCCGTTTTTCATGTTGTAGGGTGTATTAGTCTGTTGCGCAGCATCTCCAGTTAGTGCTGTGGTTTGAATATTGGCGGAGAATTTTTGAGTAGTATCGACTATTATTCCGGAAATAATCGTATCTTTAACACCATGTGACTTGATTGCACTATCCACAACACTATTTGACGGTGCGTTCTCCGTCGTTGTTGGTGTTGCGGGGTTCGCTACGGTCTTAACAGATGACCGAGCACTAGCAGGACTATCTGGAATTTGGGAATTCGTTATCGTCGTGACACCCTCAGCACTATTCATATTATCCGGTATTGCAATGGCAGCTACATTGATTGTTAAATTTTGCCCTACTTGCACATAATCAATTGGTGTCAGTGCATTAATTTCTCTAATGACCGCTTCAGGAAGCCCCGCAGGTAAAGGAATAGGCGACTTTGGTATAGTTTTGATCACTTGTACATTTATATTCTGCCCTAATATTTGTTCAAGTAAAGGTTGGGAAATGGCTGTCTCTGCGGAAGTTCGGGTGGGTGGAAGATTACCCAATTCCTGAATAAATACGCTCGGTGAAATCTGCTCAAGGTTTGGTGCAGTGCTTTCAGTAGAGTTTAAAGATTTAGAACCATATACGGTATAATTGGGGGCTGATGTGGGTAACGGCAAATTATCTAATTTATCGGCGATTTCACGGGCCATGCGCTCCGCTTTATAGAGTGTTGTCGCTTGATATTGTGACCGGATATCATTTAATGGCGTTGAGGTTTGCGCCTGATCCGAGAGTTTTTGCGCTATGCTATGCTCGGTATGTTTACCAAGCTCGGTGAGCGTTAAAGTAACTGGTAAAACAACCGGGTTGCGGTTTGTACTTTCGTCTATTGGCGGACGGACGATCACTGCTTTAATTTCTTTATCTATCGTGAGGACTTTGATTTCCAAGCTGGTATCTTTTTGGATTTTCTTAAATTCTTCGCGTTTATAATCTTCTATCTGCTGATCATCCAACTTCACTAAATAAGTGCCTACTTCAGATGCGATTACCGTGCGGCCTTCCGCATCAGTGCCGTGAACGGTGGCATTAAAATAACTGCCTGAATCGAGCTTGGCGAGGGTCGAAGCCAATGTCACCGCCGGGTCGTGTTGTGCTAGCTGTTTTTCAGGCTCTAACTCGGCTGTGTTTTTCCCGGTTTGTTGTTCATCAGATTGCTTATTGGAAGCACTTTGGTCAGAGGACGCACTTAGCCTACTAACGCGAGTGCTGGTATCCTGCGTTTGAACATCGGCTGGCGGTTGTGTTATCTCACTCATCTCAATATTCCATAATGACTGAGTTTACTTTGGCTAAGTGTACACCATTTTATAGCTTTTTAGCAATTTCCATTACATTTTCCCCCGCACTGCTTTGTGGGTATTTACTTAGTAAAGGTGTTTGAGAACGAATTGCGTTGGCGACATGTATGTCTCTACTTATTATTCCAAGTAGCTTTGGTGAGATATTAAGGAAATTTTGACATACTTTGAGAATTTTTTCGTAGGCGCGCCGTCCTTCAGTTTTGCTATCCGCCATATTCACAACAATGTTAATTTTGGCATCATTATTTCGCATATTATGTAATTTGATAAAGGCATATGCATCCGTGAGGGACGTCGGGTCACCCGTGATAACAACGATTACTTTGTCTGACGCACGCGCCAGCGTCATGACTGAATTTTCAACGCCTGCTCCCAAGTCCATAATGGTATAATCATATTCTTCGGCTAAATTACAAATACTTGCACCTAAATCAATAAGCCGTTCCATTTTCAGGGAAGCAAGTGCACCGCTACCAGATTGACCGGATATAATGTCGAAGTCCAGCCCCGAATCTTCTTGTTTATATACGGCTTGTGATAATGTTATTTCATTTGAAATTACTTGCCCAAGATCATGCGGAGGCATTAGTCCTAGCTGGATATCTACATTTGCCAACCCAAAGTCACAATCAAAGAGAAGAGATTTACTTTTTCTCTGCGCGAGAGCATGACATAATGTTGATGCAAACCATGTCTTGCCAACGCCCCCTTTTCCAGATGCGATGGTAATTAAATTATGCTGCAATTTTTCAGTACCAGTTGCTGAAATATTCATATTCTCATTCTCTCTTAAACGTAAAATTCTTTTTTTCGGGAATGCGGGTTAACAGTTTTGCCAACTTAACGGCATCAAGTGTTTCAATCCCATCACCCAAATACGGCGTAATACCGACGCCCGCAAAGGCCATCTTCCCGTTTTCAGCGATTGTCAGCATGCTTGCATAACGGCGGGCCACATCTATCTTTGTTGTAATAAATCGTTTCACTCCTAAAGCGGCATAGGTTTCACTGATTTCCCTTGCTTCGTAGGGGTCAATGCCTGCAGAGCAAACCAGTATGGCTTCACAATCAGTGGCTGCTAAGAAATCGTGTAATTCTTCCATTTCTCGTTTGCTGTATGGGTTGTAACCCATCGTATCAATGAGAATTACATCATTATCTTTTTGAGCGGTCTTTATTGCTACATTAAGGTCTTCTGGTTTTTCAGCTTCTGTCAGATGAACTTTTAGGACACTTGCGTAACCCTCCAGTTGTGCAAGCCCACCGGTTCTATATACATCTGTGCTTATAAGCTGAACTGCCTTTCCTGCGAGAACATACTGGCTGGCGATTTTCGCTGCCGTAATCGTTTTTCCGGCACCCGGTGGCCCGATCAGCATAATCGGTCTTTGCGCAATAGCGTCAGTGATAGGTTCAAAATGAAACATGCTGTCAAGCGCAGACGCAAGGGTAAGCTCGGGTGTTTCACATTCAAGTGACTGTCCAAGGTCTAATAATCGCAATTTAATGCTATCGGCAAGGCCGTGATGGTTCAAGCTGCTGACAAGGTCAATGGCTTCGCCGGAAATAAATTCTTCTTCAAGTTCACGCAGCGATTTTTTTATTGGAGAAGAGTGGGGCCTTGGTGCCGCATTTGTATGCGGGTTAATTTTTGGTGCTGGGGCTTCTATCGCGGCAGTAACTTTTACCGTTTTTTTCCCGTTCAAGTTCTGCTCGGTAGTATCAATAATGACGGCATCATCACCTAAAGATTTGCGCACAAGCCTTAAAGCTTCATCCATGCTATCAGCACTAAAGATCTTAAGCTTCATAAGTGAGGTTCCAGATTTCGTTTAATTAATTGATTTCTTTATAACAATATTATGTGGAAAAAGCACTATATCTGTCCTAAAGTTTTGATCTTTACTTTCGGATGAATTTCATTCTGAGAAAGAACAACTGTAGCGGGTCTGAACCGTTCGATTATCGAACGAACGTAGGGGCGGATTGTCGGGCTGGTGAGTAGAACCGGCAGTTCTCCCGAATGGGCTTGATCTTCGAATGTCATTCTCACCAATCCGATAAATTCCTGAAGCTTGCTTGGTGCCATAGCAAGTTGTTTTTCTTCACCGTTACCCACTAATGCTTCTATGAAATTTTGTTCCCACTCTGGTGTTAAACTAATCAGCGATACGACACCGTCAGCGTCAGCATTTTCGTGGCTAATTTGACGCGCTAGTCTTGTACGTACATGTTCCGTAACCATAATGATATTTTGTGTATATCCGCTGGCTTCGGATATACCCTCCATAATGGTTGGAAGGTCTCTGATTGAAATGCGTTCACCAAGCAGGTTTTGTAATATTCTTTGAACGCCGCTTTGCGATATCTGCGAAGGAATAAGATCTGCCACCAGTTTCTGATGTTCGCTGGGAAGATCATCAATTAATTTTTGTACTTCAGCATAAGAAAGAAGTTCAGACATATTATCTTTTATGACTTCGGTAATATGCGTTGTGATGACCGTTGCCGCGTCTACAACTGTATATCCTCTGAACGACGCTTCTTCCTTCATGCTGCTGTCCACCCAAACAGCGGGTAGGCCAAATGCGGGTTCAGTGGTCGCCTCTCCTTGCAGCGCGACTTCTTCGCCGCGCGGATCCATAACCATAAGCATATTTGGGCGAATATCACCGCGGCCGCTTTCCGTTTCTTTTAATCTAATCACATAAGTATTGGCCGGAAGTTGCATATTATCAAGAATACGAACCGAAGGCATAACAAAGCCCATTTCGGAGGCCATTTGCCTTCTGAGTGCTTTAATCTGGTCGGTTAATCTAACACCTGTTTCATCGTTAATTAAGGAAAGCAGACTGTAGCCCAGTTCTAACCTGATAGGATCGATTAGCAGCGCGGTGGTAATCGGTTCTTCTACCGGTTCCGCATCAGCCGCCGTTTTATCCTCAAGCGCAACAACTTCCGCATCTGCAAATTTGGTTTGCTGTCGAGATATGGTCACAGCAATGGATGTGAGCAGGGCAGAAAATACAGCAAAAGGAAGAAACGGAATGCCCGGAAGCAATGATAAGCTGAACAGTAATCCAGCTGTTACAAATAGTGCTTTGGGATGATCAGATAATTGTCCGAAAAGTGCTTTATCCGTTTTGCCGGTAAGGCCAGCTTTGGTTATTAATAACCCAGCCGCCGTGGACACGATTAGGGCGGGGATCTGGCTGACTAAACCGTCACCAATTGTAAGCAGAGTGTAGGCGTTTGCTGCATCCTCAAAAGACATACCATTTTGCGCGACACCAATGATGATGCCGCCGATAATGTTGATAAAAGTAATCAATAATCCGGCAACTGCATCACCACGAACATATTTGGACGCTCCGTCCATTGCGCCAAAAAAAGTACTTTCGTCTTCAAGGTTTTTACGGCGGGTCCTTGCCTGATCTTCATCGATAAGGCCAGATGATAAATCAGCATCTATCGCCATTTGCTTGCCTGGCATCGCGTCCAAGCTAAACCGCGCTGCAACTTCAGCTATTCTGCCCGATCCCTTGGTAATAACCATAAAGTTCACAATAAGAAGGATCGAAAATACAATGATACCAATAACGTAACTTCCGCCCATGACAAATGATCCGAATGCCTGAATAACGTTACCCGCAGCATCACCACCGGTGTGACCTTCGGATAGGATCAGTCGCGTTGATGCCACATTCAGTGACAATCTGATCATTGTAGAAATAAGCAATACTGTCGGAAACGAGTTAAAATCCAGTGGCCTTTCAATGAATAAACAAGTCATCAAAACCATGATGGAAAAAGTAATCGATATGGCCAAACAAATATCTAGTAGCCACGGGGGTAAGGGAAGAAATAACACGATCAGTATACAAGTGACACCAAGTGCCATCAGGATATCGGACCTCCCGGATAACAAGCCTGGAATACCATTACCTGCTGTATTATTTACAGAAGTATCACTCATTTATTTTTCTTTTCCCATATCACAGCGTGTTTGGCTGTCCTTCGCGTGGACTTGGTACCGGTACGCCCTCTGACATATAAATATTTAGCTTGTTTCTCAACGTTCTGATCGAAATACCAAGAATGTTTGCTGCATGAGTTCTATTGCCCAAACAGTGTTTTAATGTATCGATGATTAAGTCTCGCTCGACGTCTGAAACTGTTTTTCCAACCATACTTGCGTCTGCAAGGGGTTCAGTACCTTCTGGTGCGGCGACTCCGCCTTTATTAGATTGACTTTGTATTGCCATATGGGGTTTGCCATCCGGCAACAATATATCGTGCTTGCCAATTTTATGCCCCGCGGTAAGTAAAACGGCGCGGTGTAACGTGTTTTCGAGTTCCCTAACGTTTCCTGGCCATGAATGATTGATAAGAACCTGCATGGCATCATCAGAAACATCCTTTTCGTCAAGGGCGTTAAATTCGGAATATTTCTTCGCGAAATGCTTGCAAAGTACTCTTATATCCTCTGGTCTTTGGTTGAGTGGCGGTATGTGTAAGTTGACGACATTCAGGCGAAAATGTAAGTCTTCGCGAAAACGACCTTCTTTTATTTCTTCCTTTAGATCACGATTTGAAGTAGCAAGAATTCTCAGGTCGACTTTAACGGGGCCACTGCCGCCTACTCGGTCAATTTCGCGCTCCTGAATGGCCCGCAATAGTTTTGCTTGAAGACGAACGTCCATTTCACTGATTTCGTCCAGAAATAGTGTGCCGCCGTCCGCTTCTTCAAATTTACCAATCCGTCTTGCAACGGCACCGGTGAATGATCCTTTTTCGTGGCCAAATAGCTCTGATTCAAGTAGATTCTCTGGAATAGCCGCGCAATTGACGCTGATGAACGGTTTATTTGCCCTGCGGCTTTTGCTGTGGACATAACGTGCCATAACTTCTTTACCAGTTCCGCTTTCGCCGGTGATCATTATGCTTGCTTCGCTTGGCGCGATTTGATCAGCTAGACTGACCACTTGCATCATAACCCGGTCACGATAGATAAATTCATGATCATCTGTTGAAATAGCCGTTAAAACAGCAGCAATAAGCTCAGGGTCTGGTGGAAGAGGGATATATTCTTTTGCGCCCGCGCGTATCGCCGCAACGGCCTCATCTGAATCGTTGCCGACACCGCATGCAACAACAGGAGTTGATATTCGTTCCACTTCCAGCTGATCTATTAAGCCCTTGATATTGAGTTTTATATCAACCATCAAAAGGTCGGCACCTTTTGAACGGATTAGTTTAAGGGCTGTTTCCTCGTCAGCGGCATGCGTAACTTTTGCGCCGTTGTTAATGGCGATTTTTGACGCAGTACTTAATTGATCTTGTAGTGAACCAACAATGATCAGACGCATAAATATATCCCTATCATATTAATCAAAATAAGCAATTCTTTGATATTGCGGCAACATAGCATTCAGTTGGATTTCCAAACGACGGGGATTTTCTTCGCGGCCGATTGAAAGCACACCAACCATATAAAGCGAATTCATAACAGACTCGTTCTGATAATTTCTTTCCGCCTTGCTAGCGAGCGGAAGCAGCACCATATGTGCCAAAACCGCGCCATAAAATGTTGTCAGTAAGGCCACTTGCATTGCAGGACCAATTGTACTTGGATCGCTCAGGTTACCAAGCATCTGCACAAGTCCTATCAATGTCCCGATGAGACCCATAGCAGGCGCGACTTCGGCGGCTCGCCTCAGCAGATCAACACTTTTTGATTGAATGCTTGATGTGTAATTGATTTCTTTTTGAAGTATCTTTTCGATATCGTCAGGTTTGGTGCCATCGACGGTCAGGTTAAGACCTTTTTGAAGAAATGGTTCACGGTCCATACCTTTAGCCACATTTGCCATCGCGAGCATACCTTCCGATCTGGCGCGTTCGGCTATCTGGATCATTGAGACGCCTACGTCCTGCGGATTATGAGGTTTATAACCAAGCATTCTAAATAACGCGCCGGGTATATTCATTAAATCTTTCAATGAAAAACTGACGACTGTAATCGCAACTGTGCCTGCTATAACAATAAGAATTGAGGGAGGGTTTATAAACGCCATTGGTGTTCCGCCAATGAATATGGCTGATATCACAAGGATAAACCCTAAAACTATGCCGAGAAGTGTAATCAAAATATCACCTTAATCTTCTAATTTAATGATTTCCGTCATGGTTATTCCGAGCTTTTCTTCAACAAGTACAACTTCGCCACGGGCAACTAAGCGGTTATTTACGAAAATATCGACAGCTTCTCCCACTTTTCTATCCAATTCAAGAACAGCACCAGGGCCAAGTTGTAGCAGTTTGGAGACTTGCAAATTTGTTTTCCCCAGCACTGCCGAAACCCTTACCGGAACGTCATAGATTGCCTCTAGTCTTACTTCTCCGTCTTGACCATTTTCGTCTTCAGGTGTCTCCGCAGGACTGTCTGGCTCCTCTAATTCTTGCCAGTCCACATTTTCTGTATCCGACATTAGCATTTTGTCCTTAATTTTTTGTTATCTAAAAGCATAATTGCCTAATATTACTAATATTATCACTTACTTGACTACGATAATTCAGAATTTTCGGAAAAATCGTAACTCTGGTGCTCTCCGTTTACTTCTGAGTGCTGGGTATGGGCACCATTATTTGTTGAAGCAGCATCAATATAAGTTTGTACAACTTCATCGATCGATTTCATTACGCCTTCAAAATCTCTTTCCGCACCGCCATCGGCCCATTCAACCCTGCAATCACTAATATTGCCCATATCTTCACTTACGAGAACGATTTGACCGTTATAATCACTCGCTGCCTGTAATGTTTCTATTTTTTTTCTTAATAAGGGCAACATTTTATCATCCAACCTGATCACCATTCTGGGTTCAAGCGGGTTATTTTTTAAACATTCTTGGACCAGGTGTTCTATTTCGTCCATCGGTCTACTTTGGACCATGGCGGGAGCTAATTTCTTGACAATTGACAGGACGAGCATTGTCGCGTTTTTTTCCATTGCCAATACTTGATTTTCATGGCGCTCTACAATTATGGCCACGGAGTTTTTGATGTTCTCAAGCAATAACTCACTATTCTTCTCCATTGACTGGAGGGATTCTACATATCCTTGTTCTTTACCCTGCGCAAAAGAATCATCACTTACCTTCCGCAGTTTACCACTATATGTTCCGGCTAAACTCTCATCCGAGAAGTCGTCATCAAATGTAAATTTGACTTTTTCCATTAATTTTTCCCTAATATACCAGCTCGTCTTCGCCTTTATTGTCGGAAAGTATTATTTCTCCGGTATCGGCGAGGTCTTTTGCAACTGCGACAATTTCCATTTGTGCTTCATCAACATCCTTAAGTTTAACCGGCCCCATGGCCTCCATATCTTCCTTAAGGATTTTAGCCGCCCGTTCGGACATGTTGCTAAAGAATAAGTCGCGAATTTTGTCAGATGCCCCCTTCATTGCAAGGCCAAGGCGATCTTTATCGATACCTCGCAGCAAAGTCTGACAACCTGTAGCATCCAGATTTTGCAAATCTTCAAAAGTAAACATGAGCGCTCGGATACGTTCAGCACTTTCGCGGTTGCGATCTTCCAACGAGGTCAAAAAACGAGCTTCGGATGCGCGGTCAAGATAATTGAAAATTTCTGCTATGGTTTCGTGGCTGTCCTTGCGACTTGTGCGTGCCAGATTATTCATAAATTCTATGCGCAACGTACTTTCTACTTTGTCGAGGATATCTTTTTGCACAGGCTCCATCTTGAGCATGCGATTTACCACTTCCATTGCAAAATCGTCGGGCATGACACTTAAAACGGCCGAAGCATGTTCCGGTTTGATTTTTGACAAAATAACCGAAACAGTTTGTGGGTATTCGTTTTTCAGATAGGTGGCGAGGACCACTTCATTAACATTTCCAAGTTTATCCCACATCGTCCGGCCGGCAGGACCTCTTATTTCGTCCATGATCTGCCCGACCCGGTCATCAGGCAGCATTTTATTTAAAAGGCGTTCTGTATTGTCAAAACTTCCTGTCAACGAACCGACAGAAGAAACGCCATTGGCAAACTCTAGAAAAAGTTCTTCAACTACGTCTGCATCAACAGTTCCTAATGAAGACATCGCAAGCGATAATTCTTTAATTTCTTCGTCGTCAAGAAGTTCCCAAATTAGTGAACCGTGTTCCTCACCCAGTGCTATCATTAGCGCCGCAGCTTTATCGTAGGAATTCAAGTCTGTGATTTTTGAAATATTATTCAATTCATTTATCCGTATAACCAGCTTCTAACGACCGCGACGGATTCGTCCGGGTGCCGCTCTACGAGTTCCCCGACTTTCTTCAGGGTGGTTGCTTGAATTCTGCCTTCAACAGCCGCCACGTCAATCGCGGCTTCCATACCTTGCTGTTGCGCCACTTCACGGGCCGATATGCGATCTTCTCTTCTAATAACCGGCGGTGCGACTTCATTTGCTGGCGGTGCCAGAGCAGCGGTACCTCCCGATGCATCGCCGGCGGCAATTTGGTGTTGTCCCGCATATGCCGGATCCGCAGAAGTTAATTGATGCTGCATTTCACTGCCGCTAGGCGCGGTTGTCATATAAGAGATTAAAGGACGTAGCCCAAATAAAATCAGCAAAACAGATACTATGAACAATGTGGTAATTTCCGCTACGCGCATAATGTCAATATTATTCATGTCAATCATGCTTTTTTCAACCGCTGCTTCACCAAAATCTATTGGCGCGAAGGCCATATTGATAACACTCACCGTGTCACCACGGTCTTCATCAAACCCCATGGTCGATTTTACTAGTTCCTCGATTTGCGCAATTTCATCTTCCGATCTCGGTTGATATGTTTGTGGTGTGACCGTTCCATCTTCGCCAGTCTCTCCGCCTTCATATCGACCATCCACGAGCACGGCGACAGATAGTTTTTTTATGGTTCCGGCTTCATTAACTAACGTGCTTATGGTCTTGGAAACTTTGAAATTGGTTATTTCTTCTACCATCGATTCATTACCCTGGCTCCTAATTTCAGGGCCGGTATCATCGGTAATGCCAGCATTTGGTAAATTATTTGCTACCGATATTTCGCCTTCATCCGCGTTTTCAGTATCGCTGCTGTTTTGTTCGCGTGTTGTAGAGGATAGAACCACTGAACCATCCGGATCATAAACTTCCGAATTACTGGTCATGCGGTTCATATCGAGTTCGGCCGTGACTTCGGCTCTTACTTTACCTAGTCCGACCGTTTTGCTTATAAGTTCTTCAATTTGGGTGCGCAATCGGCTTTCAAGTGAAATTTTCTTTTCTTCAAGTGACGTCGCAAGGCCACCAAGTTCACTTTCGGAGGAACTACGTGCAAGTAACGAACCTTGTTGATCCACTATAGATATACGTTCCTGTTGTAATTCGGGTACGGCTGCCGCCACGAGATTTTGAATCGCGATGATTTGGCCCCTGCTTAATCGACCACCTCTGGTTTTGATAAAAATCGATGCTGAACCTTCCCGGCTCTCGTTGGTAAATAAGCGTCTCTGAGGAAGAACCAGATGAATTCTGGAACTTGAAACCTTTTCGATCGAGTTAATCGTTCTTGCCAGTTCACCTTCCAGAGCTCTAAGTCGGTTTATGTTTTGAACAAAACTTGTCGTTCCCAGGTTATCCTGACTATCAAAAATTTCGTACCCAATTGAACCACCAGTATTGAGACCTTGTGCTGCTATATCCATTCTTAATCGTGAAACTTGATTTTCCGGTACTAAAATAGTACTTCCGTCACCGACCAATTCATACGGTATATTTTGACCTTCCAAATTTTGCACGATTTGAGAGCTGTCAGCCAGGTCTAGGCCGCTAAAAAGAAGCGACATTTGCGGTGTAGAAAGCCGCATTGTTAGAAATACAAAAAAGCCTATGGTTATGAGTGCCACGGTGGCCATTGCGGCCAATCTTGGAGCACCTAATGTTCTGAAGAAAACTGCTAAACTATTCACTATATAATTCCTTAAGAATGTTGATCAAGATACTATTCTTATCTGTATCTAACTGATTCCTAGTATATTTTTCATTTTGAGCTGATTTCTTCAACTTAAGTTATGACGATTGTATCAGCCCTTTAGTAAACAGGAAGTTAATACTAGGCAGATATTGCCTAGTTTAAAAAAATTATCAAGCCACTTTCCGGAAAATAGTGCTTTTTTAGCGAAAATTCGACAATATCATCTATCTATAGTTGTGTTCGTTAACCGTATGAATCGTTTAAGTATAAAAAAAACCGTGGAAAGTGTTTTCCACGGTTTTCATAAATTCAAATAATTTAAAATTATTTCATTACTTTTAGGGTTAATGATGCTGGATTTTACTTTTGTCCTGGCGATAATCCTGAACTCTTGTAGTTCGAAGACCTAAAAGTCCATCTTCATCAATGGCGCGTTGCCATGATAAAAACTCCTCTACCGACAACGTATATTTGCGGCAGGCATCTTCCAACGAGAGAAGGCCACCCCTAACAGCCGCAACTACTTCTGCCTTGCGTCTAACGACCCAGCGCTTGGTATTTGGCGGCGGTAAATCCTTTAATGTAAGCTGTTCTCCAGTTGGCCCAACAACTGAATCTGCCTGTAGCATATTTTTCATACTCATATTACGCAATTTCTCCGGTACATTGTTTGTTGAGGAAAATAATACGACAAGATTTTAAAAAAATGATTAATGAACAGCGTAAATTTGTTGTGAATGAAATATAAAATTTTATCATATCCCATTATGAAACAAGAAAAGCCCCTTGAAATTTCAAAGAGCTTTTCCATTAGTGTGTTGTATTTTAACGTTTAATTCTGTTTAACTCATCTAACATTTCGTCTGCTGTTGTGATGATTTTAGTGCTCGCAGAAAATGCTCTTTGTACAGTAATTAAATTTGTAAACTCTGACGCAAGGTCAACGGTGGATGCTTCCAAGGTTGACGGTGCCACAAAACCGGCTCCACCTTTACCGGCCAATTTAAGGTCTCCTGAACCGGATTGATCGGAAATAGTGTAACTATTTCCTTGTCTTCTTGTAAGACCATCCGGGTTTTGGAATGTTGATATTGGCAGGACAAACACGTCTCTTGCCAATCCGTTATTAAAGAGTGCTGTTATTATGCCTTCTTCATTCACGGATACACCGATCACACTACCGAATTTAGCACCGTTTGTTGTTGTTGAAATCACAGTTGATTCACCAGCAAATTCTGAAATACCATCACTTTGTCCATCTGTTCCCAGATTAAAAGTAATCAGCCCTGGATCAGCTCCGCCAGCCCAGTTTACGGTTAGCGGTGCTAGCAGTGCGGCAGATGTACCTGCCGCATTAATTGTGCCGTCCCCGTTAAAAGCGATCTGACCGGTTGCAACTTGGCCGGTACCCGCTAATGGCTGGACCCCAAGGTCAGTGGGCGGGCTGACAAAAATTTCTGCGTTCCACAGATTGTCAGATTGCTTGATTGCCGCGAATGTCATGGTATGAAGTCCGCCTTTGGCATCATACACCTGCATGCTGGTCTGGAAATCCGGTTTTGTGCCCTGGGTGGCCGGAATAATACCCTGGGAAACATCGGCGTCATATCCTGCCATTGAACCTGCTACTGTAGCTGGGTTATAAGTAGCACCTGTGATTGCCGCACTTAAAGGCTGTGAAGATTGTAAATTCGCACGAATAGCGGCGGTTGTTGTTGCCTCAGCAGTAATCGTGAAGTTTGATACATTGATAGGTTTTAAATTACCGATATTAACAGTTGGTGGTTGACCATTTGCATCAAGTTCATATCCTTGAAGATATAGACCGGCTGTGTTTTGGAGAAAACCATTATCATCAGGCGTGAATGATCCCGCACGTGTATATGATATAGTAGCGTCAGCATTTTGGCTATCTTCTTGGTTTGCGACAACAAAGAAGCCTGCGCCATCAATACTAAGATCGGTTGCCGAAGATGAACCCTGCAACAGCCCTTGATGACTGATGAGTGCTTGCGGTTTTGCAATAACGCCACCTGGTGAATATGATGACGAGTTTGATTCCGTCACCAATGATGAAAATTTGGCGGTTGTTCCTTTATATCCTACCGTATTGATATTTACGATGTTGTCGGAAATCATGCCCATCGCGCTACTATTTGCGGAAAGACCGGACACGCCGGAGAAAAGTGATGCGTAAAGACTCATTTTGGTACTCCTTATCTATAAAATGTCAAAAATATTAGACATATGTTTCGTTATATTGATTATGCGTTTCACGCTTCATTCAGTACCGTTTTCTTCAGGTAAGGGTTTTTGTTCAAAAATTTCTTTGACAGAAAGCACATTTACAGGTGCTGTCAAAAGGCCATTTGCGGCGAGTAAGACTTGACCGTTTACTGTCTCCAGGCTCTCCACAATTCCTTTCGAATAAATATTGGTTTCAATTTCTTCCTCATTACCGGATATTGATTCGACCTCCAAAGTATAAATTTCTTTCGGCGTTCCTTCTTTTGGTGTCCAGGAGAATTCATGTAAGCCGGCCCCAAGTTCACCATTCTCTTCGTACACTTTGATGCCATTTGTATCCTTAACGGTAATTTTCGTACTGCTGGATGGCGCTGCTAACGCATACTCCCAACGCACGGTTCCATCTTCGCGTACACCGGCTTTATCGGAACTAATTGTAACTTCTTTACCCAGATAACCCACAGTGTTCGTTGCACTGAGTGATTGATTTTGCGTAATTATGCTTTCCAGGTTTTTATTTGTAGCGATGGATTGTTCGACCCCGGTAAACGCTACTAATTGCTGAGTAAACTGATTGGAATCCATTGGTGCTAGTGGATCTTGATATTGTAGCTGCGTCGTAAGAAGATTGAGAAAATTATCAAAATCCTCTGCCAAAGTAGCCGCAGAATTAGCAGCGGCTGTTGGTTGTCCCGTTAAAGCAGAAATATCCATTTTTTATCCTTCTCTATACACTAATGTCTATGGCTTGGTTGGAATAACCCACGCGTACTTCTTGCATCGAAGCCATATTTGACATTTCATCTTGAATATTTTCGTTATGTACGGAACCATTAAATCCCGCGAACTTTTGTCCATTATTCTGATCGCCTTGTTTCATAAGCGAAAAATTCAAATTCTTATTCGTTAAATTGATGCCAGCATCCTGTAATGCTTTTTCAAGGCTAGCCTGATCCCGTTGAAGCATGGTTAATGTTTTTTCACTTTCAACAGACATTGAAGCTTGCATTTTTCCATCAGCCATAAATTCAATGCGAATATCAACTTGCCCAAGTTCAGCAGGTTTCAACGAAATACTGAAATTATTCTGCCCGTTAGTAATATTTTTGCTGATGGCAACGCTTATCTGCTCATTGATCATTTTGGGGGTGATTGAAGCCTCAGGTTTAACCAATGACGATAAATTGGTAATATTTTTGTTTATGTTAATCTCTTGCGCACCGAGAACGCTCCCGCTTAATAAATTGGGTTGCCCGTTTAAATGCGAGTTTTGCGGTAGCAGTTGATCTAATCTTTGGTTGCTTACATCCATCGGTAGTAAAATATCACTCTTCACTGCATTATTTAACGTCGGTTTAGATGAAGAGGAAGCTTGGACACCGTTAGCAGCGATATTTCCAGAACTTTTCGCTGTTGCCGTGGAGCTGTTATTTTTTGAACTACCATTTTTGTTGATTGCAGCGGTATTTTGGTTGCCTGCTTGACCCTGCGCTATGGCCGCAGCCGTTAATGCAACATTTTGCGCCACGGCAACCTCAGGAGCGGCTTTTTTAACGGCAAATTGGGCTTGGGTTGCGGTTGTAGCAGAAATCTCAACATTTGAAATTATGATTTCTGGCGCGTCTGATGCTGTAACAACTGTCTGTGGATCAACGGTCGTTTGATTTTTGTCAGGCGATGTAGTCATCACATTGCCGGATGTTAATGTGTGAAACTGCTCAGTCGATGATTGGTTTTCGACAGCACCTTCTTTTGAAACCGCCTCTACTTGAGCGTTCGCCCGACTACTGGCAATCGTTATTTGTGGATTGGAAGCTATGGCCGTGCTTACATCGTTAGGTTTTGTAGAATTCGTCACAATGTCAGATGGTTGAACAGATGATTTTGAATTATCGGATGGACTATCAGGTACGGGTTTACCGTTTACCGGGTTGGCAATTGGGTTGATCGTTTTTGCATTCGTCGCTGCCGGTATAACTTGTTCGCTGTTGTTAGCCGCGCCGCGACCCTGTGCCACGGAACCGTAAATATTGTTTTTCCCGGCATCGTCATGGGCGGTCAAAATATTTGTTACGGAAGAAGTGTCTACGGCGACTTTTTTATGCTCTGAAAGATTAACTCTTTCGGAACTTGAATTTGTCTTAGTTCCTTCGACTGAGTTGGTGATGACTTCAGTCTTATCAGATTTCTCAATTTCCGGTACTGTCATCGCTATTTCAAAGGTCTTGGAAGTATTTTGCTTTTTACTGCCATTATCGTCGGTGACACTTTCTTCTACATTTGCGAATGAAGATTGATCATTTTTGCTTGGTGACGGAATTTGAATACTTGTTTCACTATCATTATATTTACCAGAGTTCCTGGTCGTCGCACTATTTTCAGGGAATTCTTCTTTTCGTTCCCTATTGGTGCTTACCGCATGATGGTCATCTAGGTGCTCAGGAAAGGTCTTATCATTTTTGTCATTGGACATATTTGAACGCTTCTCAGGGCGGCCCACTTTTTCTATTGAAGTACCTAAATCAGTGGTGCGTTCAACGGCACGGGCAGGGGCCGGAAGTTCTTTAAATAATATGTCAACGCTCGTTGTCATCTTTTAAGTTATGTCCAAATTGTTTAACTCGGTCCATTAAATGCAAAAAGTGGGCCAGATTCAAAAAACACGATAACATATTGAAAACATTAAATTATATTAATAAACATTAATTGATAGAATTGACAAAGGCAAAAAATTCCTAAGATGAATACGACGTTTTTACCTATCAGTTCTCTAAATAACGCGTCTACATCATTCCTCTTTATATGGGGAATTTAGCCACTTCTGGGAATTGGCCCCAACCTTGCATGTAACAGGAGGAATAAAAAGTAAAAGATATATTTGAGATTTATGCAACAAAGTGAGTTATTTTTTTAAATTATCTTATTTAACAATAGGTTATATCGACACGAAGATGATTAGGATCAGCAAGGAAATATCGCGTAAAGACGCTGCTTTGATACGCAGTTTGCGTAATTTATTCCATTTCGGGCAACAGTTGCCTAGCTATAAGGTCGAGAAAATATTGATCGGAGAAGTGCACCATGACTATTAGTGCCATTATAAATAATTCGCTTACCGGACTTTTCACCAGTCAAGCAGCATTGCGCACAATTTCTGATAATGTTTCCAATGTGAATACACCAGGATATGCCCGTAAAGTTGTTAGACTTGACCCTAGACTGACCGGTTCTCAAGGTGCAGGCGTTCAGATTTCCGGTATTGAACGAGTTGTCGATAAGTTTTTGGAGAAATCAGTATATACTACTACGGCGGACGCCGCGCGTTATGAACTGGAAAACACTTTCCACGCCCGCATTCAAGCATTGCTTGGTCGCCCTGATGTGAACAGTTCATTAAGTGGTAAAATCAATGATGTTTTCAATTCAATTTCTGAACTGGCGTTAAATCCATTATCAACCATATTAAAAGAGGGCATGGTCTCACGGCTTAATGCATTTGGTGATGAAATCGGCATGCTCGGTGAGAATATGCAGAATATGCGCCTTGATGCCAGCTCACAGATTGCTGAAACCACGGCGAAAATTAACAGTCTTTTAAAAAGAGTAGATTTTTTAAATCCGTTGATCGTCAAAGAAACGGTATCAACTGGCGATGCGGGGTCCCTTATAGAACAAAGAGCGCAAGCATTAAGCGAGCTATCGGAACTTATCGACATAAACATTATTGAAACAGGTAACAATAAAATTGATATAAGTACCAAGTCCGGTGTCTATCTGATTGGAAATGTCCGCAGGGAATTACAGTATAATTCACCTGGAATTGTAACATCTTCGACGCCATTTCCACCAATAACAATTCATAATGTCGACCCCACCACCGGTAATATATCTTCGACCGGACTGACGTTGGATGAAAATGTTTCGAGCGGTGAATTATTCGGTTTATTGAATTTAAGAGATAATGAACTTGTCGCCATGTCTGAAGAACTTGGCGCACTTGCCAGCGGTATGCTGAACGAATTCAACCGCGTTCATAATGAAAATAGTGCGGCACCCGCACCAAATGCACTCATTGGTAATAACAGCGGAATGTTGTCGACTGATCCACATAATTTTACCGGAGAAAGCACATTTGCTGTGACGGATGCCAATGGAATCTTGGTAGACAATGTTACAATAGATTTTGGAGTAACTGGGCCCAATTTTTCCGACGTGATTACGGCGGTTAATGCAGGATTAGCCGGAAATGCAACGCTCGCTCTTAATAACGGCGTCATGAGTTTTACCGCAACAGCAGGGACAAACGGTGTATCAATTTCGCAAACCACCGGCAACGAAAGTGACCGTTCGGGTCGCGGGTTTTCACATTTTTTTGCGATGAATGATTTGGTAGAAGCGAGATCAAATGGTCAATACAACACCGGAATTACAGGTGTTGACGCCCATGGGTTTAATGGTGGCGGTACCATTCATCTTGAGATAAAAGGCATAGGCGGCACTAATCTGGCCAGCTATACGGCGACCATAACGGGCGGTCAGACATTCAATGATATTGTAACGGACCTAAACGCTAGCTCCCTTGGAACTTATACGACCTTTTCCATAGGCGCAGACGGCGAATTAGTTTCAACACCTACTCCGGGCAATGACTTTGTGAAAGTTCATGTCAAATCCGATACCACATCACGGGGAGCCAGCGGCAAAACTGTCTCAGACTTCTTTGGAATTGGTAATCGCTATCAAATTGACGCAGCATTCGATTTTAAAGTTGTCGAAAGAATTTCCAGTAACGTTAATTTGCTATCGCTCGCGAAATTTGACGATACGGCCCTTGTGGGTGCCACGGCTTTAAGTTTTGGTGATCAAAGGGGTGGAATTGCTTTGCAAGAACTGGAAAATCAGAATGTAAATATTGGTGCAGCAGGTGGCCTTAGTTCTTTTAACAGTACATTGGGACAATATGCTGCTGCCGTATTAGCAGACTTTGGCTTTCGCGCGCAACTTGCCGATGGCTTTGGCGAGGACAGTAAAATATTGCTGGGTGAGCTCAACCAGCGCGTTCAAAGCACTTCCGGCGTTAACGTGGATGAAGAACTCAGTAACATGATCATCTTCCAGAATGCTTACAGCTCATCGGCAAGAATGCTTAATGTGGCACAGGAATTATTCGATGAAATACTCAGAATTGTCTAGAAATTATATAAAAGTAGGATAAAGCAATGACACGTGTATCAAGTTTTGGCCAGCAACAGGTTATGTTAAACAGCATTTTGAATAATCAGACTCATTTGTTTAAGGACCAGAAACAGGTCGCTTCCGGTAAAAATCACCAAACATATAAAGAGTTTACAGGTGAAGTAAGCACGTTGCTCGGCTCTAAGAATTTATTAGACCGCACCGAAAGTTATATCGGCGCAGCAACTCACGTAAAAAGAAACCTTGATGTTAATAATCTGCAGCTTGAAAACATTATTGGTAAAGCTGAAGACATCCGCCAATCTGTTCTAGAATCTATTGCTCAGGACAAAACCCTTGTTTTAATGGATACTATTGAAGAATCCTTTAGCTCAATGGTCGCATCTCTTAATACTGATATCGGCGGTGTGCATATATTTAGTGGCGGTCGCACGGATGTTAAGCCTGTCATAGGCGATCAATTGAGTGATCTTGTTGCTGCCACTTCTGCATCAGACCTTTTTCAAAATGATCAAAGGAAGGCTGTCGCGAAAATAGGCAAAAATACTAATATGGAATATAGTTTGCTTGCCGATGAAGTAGCGGGTGGTATCTTTGCCGCTATTAAGAATATTGGCGATTTTGACAATGTAACACCAATTTCCGGTGATTTAACGCCAGCACAGCTGACTTTTCTTGAAAGTCAACTGGTTGTTCTTGACGCCGCTATTGAAGATTTGAGAATTGTTAATTCAAGCAACGGAATGCGCTTTGGCCGGGCGGACGAAATACTGCAGGAGCACCAGGATCAGGAGACATTTATGCTCAATTTTATTTCTGACATTGAAGATGTAAATATGGCAGAAGCAATCACTAGAGTGAGCAACGACCAAAAAGCGTTGGAAATTTCATACAAACTTACCAGTGAACTTTCTCGTTTGTCTTTGCTTAACTTTATCTAATAATGCGGTAATCACTTGATGTTTCCACTAAAGTGTATTATGTGGCGGAAATGGATACTGATCAATCAAATACGCAAACAATAAATAGCCTTGGTATTGCCAAAAGCCCGGCGGATACGCGGGTTGTTGTCGCGATGTCTGGCGGCGTTGATAGCTCCGTTGTTGCTGCGTTATTAAAAGACCAGGATTATGATGTAGTTGGCATCACACTGCAACTTTATGATCACGGTATCGCCGTTCAGAAAAAAGGAGCCTGCTGTGCGGGCCAGGACATTCATGATGCGCGGCGCGTTTCCGAAGCCATAAATATCCCTCATTATGTTCTTGATTATGAAAGTCGTTTCAAAGACAGTGTTATGGAAGATTTTGCGGATAGTTATATTCGCGGTGAAACACCTATTCCCTGCGTGCGCTGTAATCAGGAAGTTAAGTTTAAAGATTTGCTTGAAACGGCACGTGACCTCAATGCCGATGTGCTGGCAACCGGCCATTATGTCCAAAGGGAAGGAGCGGCTGATGACGCTCATATGCATAAAGCGGTCGACGCGGCAAAAGATCAAAGTTATTTTTTATTTGCCACCACTCAGGAGCAACTGAATTATTTGCGTTTCCCTCTTGGTGGAATGGTCAAGGACGATGTGCGTATTCTGGCGGAAAAATATGGTTTGAGCGTCGCAGATAAACCGGACAGCCAGGATATCTGCTTTGTACCAAGTGGCGGGTACGCGGATGTTATCGAACGTTTGCGCCCCGGCGCGGGTGAGCCGGGTGATATCGTTGATTTGAAGGGCAAGGTCCTGGGTCAGCACCGTGGCATTATATATTATACTATTGGTCAGCGCCGTGGCATTGGTGTCGGCGGTGGTGATCCACTATACGTTATCAGGCTTGATCCTGTTAAAAAGCAAATTATTGTTGGGCCGAAAGAAGCTCTTGAAATATCGGAAGTACATATAAAAGAGCTTAATTGGCTCGGCGATCAGAAAATTTCCAAAGACGGTATGAATATCCAGGTCAAAGTGCGCTCAACTCGCCCGGCGGAAAGCGCCACATTATACGCCGGGAAAACTAATGAAACGGCCTATTTCATACTGGATAATCCCGAATATGGTGTGTCCGCTGGGCAGGCGGCTGTGTTTTATGATAATGAACGATTACTTGGCGGCGGGTGGATTGAGCGCACCATTTCATCTTTCGATCTCTAATCATCTCGAGCTGATAAAATAGCTGTTTACAGCCAAATGACAATTCTCTATAAGATGCGCTTGTTCGGCATATTGAAAGAGTCGCATAAACCCCATTTGGTATGGCGGGGTAGCTCAGCTGGTTAGAGCAGCGGAATCATAATCCGCGTGTCGGGGGTTCAAGTCCCTCTCCCGCTACCAATTTTCAGATAACCATCTGATATAAATCAATAAAGTACTTATTCTGAATTAGCTAGTTTTAACAACTGGTACATAGATTGGTACATTATTATGCAAAACCCATCATATTTTTTTAAAAGAGGTAACGCTTATTATTTTAGACAAGTGTAGGAATATAAGAAGTTTTTGGGCATTTCATGTATATAGATAAAAGAATTGGATTTCCCTATCAAATTAGGGAAGAATAAAACGATGCGCTCATGTTCACTAACGGCCAATTTAGCAAAATAACTAAACATGATCTAATTAAATGTATCGCTATAAGGAAGCGCGACAAATGAGTAAAAAAGGAACTTTAATATTCTTCTGCGGGAAAATGGGTGCAGGAAAATCTACCATCGCACAAGAATTAGCACTTGAGCCTAAAACGGTTTTATTATCTGAGGATGAATGGCTTGCGGTGCTTTATCCTGACGAAATTAATAACTTTAATGATTACCTGAAGTACTCATCAAGACTTAAACCTCTTCTAAAAGACCATGTTGGCAGTATTTTAAATTTTGGCCTTACTGTAGTGATGGACTTTCCTGGAAACACAGTGAAACAAAGAGCATGGTTTAAAGAAATAGTTTCGAAAAACCGTGCAGCTCACAAATTGATTTATCTAGATGTAGATGATCAATTATGCTTAAAGCAAATAAAGCAACGCAGAGATGGCAATCCGGAGCGTGTTCAGTTTGATACTGAGGAAACATTTCATCAATTAGCTAGCTATTTTGAAGCTCCTTCGGGAGAAGAAGGATTCAATATTGACGTGATAAGAAGAAAAAATCTATAACCAATTACGAACAATAGAATTTTTTGTCTTCCTGTCTTAGTATAAAAAAGAGCCGATAGTTGTGCCCAGATTTGGCAAACTGTTAAGTTATACGGATGAGAAAATCGCAAAAAATCTGAAGAAAAGCGGGTATCATTAGTATTAAAATTCTAATTCTCCAAGCCATTATATAATAAGCTTGGTTGAATATTGTTGAATTGAATATTAACGTAAATAAAAAGGGAGGATTAACATGAAAATATCACGTCGTAATTTTATCGGGAGTGCTGTGGCGACTGCCGCCGCGGCACCGGCTATTTTTAACACCCCAGCGCATGCAGAACTGGCCATAGATGATATTGACTGGGGTATGGGATTTCCCGAGGGGTCAACGCTTCTTAACCGCAATGAAAATCCGATAGGCCCGTCTGTCAAAGCCATTGAAGCGGCAAAAATGAGTATCGAGAAGTCATTTAGATATGCCGATAGAATTTTAATTAAAAAACTTTTGTCTGAGCATCACGATATAGATGAGGATCATATCATGGTTGGCACCGGTTCGGGTGAAATTCTAAACCTTGTTTCTGTTGCGTTCCTGCGTAAAGAAAATGCCAATATGGTTGCGACATGGGAATCGTACCGTCCCATTCCGGGTTACGCTGAAAAAATGGGAGCGAAAGTGAAATGGGTAAACTTAAAGGCCGAAGATAATTACGAGTATGATGTTGGCCGGCTGCTCGGTGCGGTCGATGATAATACCCGTGCTTTATTTATGGTAACGCCCAATAATCCAACCGGTACCGTCCTTAGCTTCGAAGACATGAATAGGCTTTTAGACGGACTTCCGGATCAAGTGACACTAATTGTTGACGGTGCATACGCTGATTTTCAGGAAGATGGAAAGGACGGTATTGATTTGATCAAGGCGGGGCATAAAAATATTCTTGTGACCCGCACATTTTCGAAAATCTATGCGATGGCGGGGCTTCGCTGCGGATATGGTATCGCGCACCCCAACATTGCCAAGGAGATAAGTCGATACGGGTGTAGTCCGACAAGCACAAATATGGCTGGTTTTGCAGCGATGGCAGCTTCAATAGGGGATATGGATCATGTGAATAAATCCCGCAGATTTGTCAGCAACGCACGCGGTTATTATAAAAAAGAATTTGCAGAACTGGGAATATCTGTTTTGGCGGGGCCACCAATTTTCATTCTTGCAGAGACGGGTGCAAATACTAATCAGATACGCGATGAACTTCGTAAGCAAAAGATTTTTGTTCGTGCGGGTGAAGAATGGGGTATGCCAAATCATATGAGAGTTTCTTATGGTCTGGATCATGAAAACGAAATTTTCATAAAAGCATTAAAAGAAATTCTCGCCACTTAGCGTTTGGGGATAAAAATGCTTAAAGTATTGGTATATGGCGGTACAGGGTCTCAAGCGCGACCGACAGTGAAACATTTGCTGCAAAATCGCCATCAGCCGATTGTGCTTACAAGAAATCCAGGAAGTGCAACTGATCTCGCTGCCAAGGGTGCGAAGCTGATTGCAGGTGATATTAACGATCCTGATGTTCTCATACCTGTTCATCAAAATATGGACGCTGTTGCGTTTTTAGTTCCTGCATTTATTGGAAGCTCTGATGAAGCTGTGACATTAGGTAAAAATGCGATTGATGCGGCTGCTAACAGCGGTGTTAAGAGGTTTATTTGGAATGCCAGTGGTCCCATACCTGATGATATAAATTCGGATGACCCGAAGCGCGTGATATTCAACTACCTTGAAAAATCCTCGCTGGATTGGGCGGTATTTGAGCCAACCACCTATATGGAAAACTGGTTGGGGCCATGGACGGAACCATCGGTAAAGAATAAAAACGAACTTACTTATCCGGTCCTTGATCATATTAGAATAGGATGGCTGGCATCAGAAGATGTGGGAAAGCTGGTGGTGGCGGCTACCGAACAGCAGGATATTTCAAGACAAAGGTTTGAGATCAGTGGCATAGAAGCACCAGTAGGGCCGGAGCTGGCTAAGATATACAGCCAAGTGCTCGGGCGTGACATTCGGTACCGCGCAATGACGCCGGAAGAAATGGGTGCAATCATTGATCAGGTATATGGCGTGGGGTCTGGCGACAGGATCGCAGAACTTTACCGCCAAGAGCAAGCTGACCCCAACCCGGAGCCTAAATATCATGATATGACAGAAGTGCTAGAGACATTCCCGGTTCAAATGACAAACATTGAAGCTTGGGTAAGAAAGCATGCTGAGGTACTAAGTTAAATTTATAAAGAAAGGTGAGGCAAGTTTTGATTAAAAAGAAAAGCGATTTAACACGTCGAGAAGTTTTAGAAGCGGGGGGTGCTATCATCGCGACTGCTGGCACACAGGCCGCAATGGCTAATGCCTCAAGCGGTAATGCTCAATTGCCGGATGGTATAAGAGGCGCAAATGTTAGTCTGATTGCCAGCGCGTTTGGAAAAATGGGGTTAGATGCAAAGAATTATTCCATGTCGCCGGATATCAAACCACTCGCTCATTCACAAGGAACAATAATAGGACCCGCAGTTACCTGTAAATGGGAAATTGGTGTTCTGGATGATGTTGAAGATATTAATAAGTATGTCTATGATCCACTCGATATGGCTCAACCCGGGTCAATTTGGGTTATAGAAAGTGGGACAAGCGATATTTACAGCATGTTTGGTGATATAATTACGCAGTCCTGTAAACAACGAGGTATGCTAGGGGCGGTAACCGATAGTGGATGCAGAGATATAGAAGAAATAAAAAATCAGAAATTTTCGGTATTTGCAAAGGCAACTATTCCTTTTGGTCCAAAAGGGCTTAAACCAACGGGTGCCAATGTATCTGTAACATGTGGCGGAGTAGATATAGATCCCGGTGACCTGATCGTCGCCGATTTTGACGGTGTGATTGTGGTTCCGAAAGTCCATGTTGAAGAATTAAGCGATGCGGCGGCAAAACATCTGGAATTTGAAAATGATGTAAGAGTGAAAGTCGAAGCGGGTGAAACTTTAAGGTCCGCATATCCATACTAGAATTCTTTTGATAGTTTACGTTCTAACTATTGTGTGTAGCCGGTCATCTCCACATAGCCGCGGCCAGTTAATCTATTACCGCTACGGTTTCCACTCACATCTACCGCTCCTTCCCAGTATCGGGGCAGGGTGTCTAATTCTTGGTCATCTATCACAGGCTTAATGGTTAGTTCAATTTTTTGCTCCGGCCAGGATAGCTGCCAACCAGACGGATAACGTCCACCGAGGGGGCTTTGCCAATAGTCAGTTACGTCAATGGTTATGTCTTCTGCGCTTATTGCCGTCGTCTTGCCGTCCGGGGCCACCCAGGTGCCGGCACTAAATTCATGCTTACTGCCATCCATTTTGCGCAGGTTATAAAACATAAGATCACTTCCGTCTGATAAATGAAGCGCATACCAATCCCATCCCTGTTGATCGTTAGCCAGGGCACTAGTACCCCATTCACGGTCAAGCCAGGTGAGGCCTTCCACCTTGTAGGGCTGACCTTTTATTTCAAGAGTGCCGCGACTTTCAAGGCGGGGCAACGAATAATAATAGGTGGCATTTCCGGGCGCAGAAGATTTTCGGCTTAGCCCTTCTTGTCCGTTAAAGATGGGTGGTTTTGTCGGTTTGAGGTCTAAATTAAGATTAATATCGCCGTCATGAACCTTAATTTTCCAATCTCCTTCTGATTGTTCAAATGACCAGTCTTCAAGCCAGACACGCACCGGAGTACCCTTTGCACCTGCCAAACGACCATCGCCACGCGAATACCGATGGGAAAAATGAAAATCATTATTTTGCACATCTGTAACAGCAAAATGCGCGGCAAATGCCAAGGGAGTTTTCCAGTGGGATCGCTGTCGGTTTTCGGCCGTATTTTTTTCTGGTGCCAGTGCAAGTCTGAAAAAAGTCAATTGATAACCAAAACGTCTTCCTGACGGTCCGTCCAAATTACCGGTAGCGTACCACCATTCGTGACGGTACCCGGGGTGGGGACCGTGATCTATTGGAAAATTGAATGGTTTCACAATATCTGCTTTTTGAAACCCTTTTTCTGCGGTGTCGCGCAGGATATCAAGGCGACCGGAACCGGTATTTTGCTGTGCTTGTGCAACATTTGTCAGTGTAATGATCCAGAGTATATGCCATAAAATTTTCCGGATTGTATAAAAGTATTTAACGCGCATTATGATCTGTTATTCCTCTCTCAATGTTGAGACCGGGGTCGATTTTGTGGCCTTCCAGGCCGGATAAATAGACGCGAGGAGCGCGGTCAAGAGCGCAATGGCCAATGCACTAAGCAACGTATCAACCGGCACGATCATATCGATCTGCCAGCCGAAAGCGCGGCGATTTATGACATGGATAAGCAGCCAACCGCTGATCATGCCAACCGGAAGCGCTAGCAGCCCGGCAAGCAAGCCCATGCTGCCGCACTGAATGACAATTAACTTTGAGACCTGCATTCGGGTCATACCCAGGGCCCTGAGAATGGCAATTTCCTTGCCCCGTTCCAGTGATAATGCCAGTGCGGCCGCCAGCACACCGACAAAAGCCACTATCATGGCCAACCAGTAAAGCACATTGGTGATGACAAAAGTACGGTCAAAAACTCGAAGCGATAACTCTCTGAGCTGTTTATTTGATCCAATCAAAAGAGCCTGATGGGGATCGGCCGTCCTAGATAGCGCGTCTATGACCACACCATCATCAGCACCCGGTTCAAGGTATATTCCTAGCGATGAAATGACCTCGTCCTGCCAATGTTCGATATAAGCACGGCGATTAATGCTCACCACGCCCTGATCCGAATTATAATCGCGGTATATGCCGAGTACCGTAAAATTCTGCTCACCGCGAGCGGTGGGAAGCGGCAATATATCACCGATATTTAAGTTATGCCGGTATGCGTACGGGTCCGATATCAACACACCTTCGCCGGAATCAAATGAGGGCCAGATGTCGTCTGGATTACCGTCCAGAAAATCAAATCCACCATAACTTTCCGGGGCCATTTTAATTGCCTGTAACCGCGTGGGACCACTTTCCGTTTCGATCCAAACTCTTCGCGATGCACTATAGTGGCTAACGCCCGGCACCTGCGTCAATTTGTTTATAAGGGTGTGATCTATACCGCGAGTGGTAACACCGCTTCTACCGGGTGCTGCGATATAAATATCGGAATGTAGTGAATTGATAAGCCAGTCCTCTACATTTTCCCGAAAACTGCCAACCATTACGCCCATGCCGACAATCTCAGCCACAGCAATGGTCAGGGCAGCAATGGCGACACCAGTGCGGCTTAACGAACGCATAATACCACGAACTGCGATACGGCCGGGCAAGCCCGCAATAAAGCCCATCAAAATTGACAATACCGGGATAACGATCTTCACAAACAAGGGGGCTAAAAGTGCCGCACTGACGATGACCAGAAATAAAGCAAAAAATCCGGACACCAAGTTGACGGTGCTAAAAACCAATGTCATCCAGGCCAGCATAATTAACAAAGTGGCTGTAACCGCAAGCCAAAGCAAAAGGTTGTGGGCGCGTTCCTCGACAACAGAACGAGCCAGTGTCAGACGGGGCGGGTATGAAACAGCCTCAATTGCCGGAACACTTACAGCGACCAACGTCGCCGCCAGACCGGCGGCAACACCTTTAAAAATAGAAAAATTGCTCAACGTAACCTCAGTGGCGCGTACCACGAAATAATGATCATTGATCGTTCGCGAAACCAGTCCAACTAGTTGTTCGCCAAGGAAAACCCCCAACAACACACCCAGCAGTGAGCCAATAGCCGCCAACAAAATCCCCTCTATTATCAGAGCAGAAATCAACTGACCCCGTGTGACCCCAAGGGCACGTAATACACCAATAATAGGTCTGCGCTGCAATACCATGAAGCTCATACAATTATAGATTAGAAAGACGCCGACCAACAACGCAAACAAGCTCATTGCCATAAGGCTGGTATTAAATCCAGTACTCATTTCCAATATAGAATTATTTCGTCCCGTAGCATTCACAAGCCGCGCATCTAACGGTAATTTTGCTTCAATATCAGCGACCATAAACGGGCCTGTTCCATCTGCTTCCAGCTTTACGTCAATACGGGAAAGCTTACCAATTAACCCCAACCATTCCTGTGCAACTGCAATATCGGCGATCAGCACCCGGTCAAGGCCTCGGTTACTTTCCTGGTCGCCGATGATGCTAACAATTACGGCTTTGTGATCGCCGCCGGCGATATTTACGTTGAAAGTACTCCCGGCTTCTAATTTGAGTCTACGGGCACTTCGGTCCGCCATGAGCACGCCGCCAGGTTGTGTGATAAGTTCAAGAATATTGGAACCGCTTTCCGTTATACTGTCGCCGTTAGAACCGCCGCCTTGATAATTACGAAAACTACCTTCGGCAAACATATCTATGCCAAGCAGTTGGAAGGTTTCACCCTCTACCCTCACAAAACCCTCAACAATTGGTGCGATGGACCGAACGCCGTTTAACCGCATATCAATATAGACTTGCTCATCCAACCCGGTTGGACCGCCAATGATTTGATGGGTTGTTGCACCGGTAACCGCCGCCAGCGATGTATCAAAGGACCGCCGCGCGCTATCATTGGCAATATCAACGGCAACGATTACTGCAATGCCTACGGCCATTCCAATGATCGCCAAACCAAGCTGTGCGGGATGACGTAAAAGGTAGCTTGATAATGCTTTAAATACGGTTCGCATTAACGGTAACTTTCACTGCGATCAGCTAGATTACCGTCCACTATTTCCAATATTCGGTCACAGCGCCGCGCCGCAGCAATGCTGTGGGTTGCCAGTAAAATCGTTCCGCCGCTTGGACGGACCAAGGTATCTAATAACTTCCAAATTTCGTCTGCGGTAGTCTCGTCAAGGTTTCCGGTCGGCTCATCAGCTAGCACAATTGCTGGTTTATGGATGAGCGCACGGGCAATGGCCACCCGCTGTTGCTCGCCGCCGGAAAGGGTATCCGGATAGCTATCTTCCCTTCCTTTAAGTCCTACAGCGTCAAGTAAAGCTTTACATTGCTTCGCCGTACTATCCGCCCCATGCTTATTAAGTTCAAGTACCAAGCGTAGGTTCTCGCCGACATTAAGCGTAGGGATAAGGTTAAAAAACTGATAAACGAAGCCGATGTCGCGCCGACGAAATATAGTGCGCTCGCGGTCACTCATAGAGGTTACTTGATGATCATCGATTGTTATTTCACCTTCATCCGGTTTATCGATACCGCTGATAAGGTTAAGCAAGGTGGATTTTCCTGAACCGCTGCGACCGAGCAATGCTACAGTTTCGCCGCTTAAAATTTCAGCATTAGCCTTACGCAGAACTGAATGCAGCTTACCCCCTTCAGGATAGCTCTTTGACAGGTTTTTTATGCGGATTGATACCGATGGATTGATCGAGTTCATAATATATTAAATCCGTTATTTCATTTCCTTTTTTTGCTCTGCAAATTTACTTTAAATACTGTCCTTTTTTTATTTTCATCCACATATAATCGAAGTCGGCTTGTGAACCAGTGTAAAATTGGCGTAACATTATTGGAAATAATAGATATTATAATTACAACTGCAAGAAACATAATTGAGCAAGTATAACTTTTCTAAGTAAATATTAGTTTGTTTGATTAGAGGAAGCCTATGACTGATTTTATAGAAGAAGTGATCTCGGATGCAAAGCTAGAGCTGATTATTTTTGAACAACATGAAAATCTGTATGAATGCACTTTGACGAGTGTTCATGGAAAAATGGTAAAAGAAATGAAGATGCAACCCGGTTACGGTGCACCAAGCCTTGGGAATATTATTTACTATTATGCATTACGGTCGCAACAAATTGATCAATGCGATGATATCCTCGACTGGGCGAAAGAGCGAGAACAAGACCTCAACGAGGCTTCAACTATCGCTAATTTCAACCAATTGCTTGAAGATCAAAAAGATTTTAAAATTCTGTTAAGCGAACCAATTTATCAGAATCTTTTAACAGCACTTGAAATTAGTCAAGCCATTGAGAATGCTTATCCCCAATAGCGTGTAATTTATTCCAACTTTAATTATCCTGCTATCCGTTTTATTGTGAGTAATTTTAATCATGTTTTAAGTATAACATGGGTAATATTCTGGATTAATGAGTTGGCTTTTTATCAACTTAATAAAATGAATTTGAATTGGTGAATAAATGGAAGACAGGTCATTTTGGATATTGATTGCAGGATTAATCGTTACCGGTACGATCATTCAGTTGTCTGTGCCATTAAATCATGATATTGCCTGGGTTCTTCATAGCAGCAAAATGATGGTGGATGGTGCTGAATTTGGTAAAGATATCATAGAACCCAACCCGCCGCTCATCTGGTATATGAGCATGCCTGTCATAATCCTCGCTGATTTAACAGGTTTAAGCAGCACAACAGTTTTTCGTATTGTTACGGCCTTGTTTGCCACTGGAAGTATGGTTGCCTGTTACACTATTTTAAACCGGACATCGCTGGCGTCTCGGAAACACTTTGTTCAGACGGTTGTTTTTTTGCTGGCTCTGTTTTTATTTCCCTTGGCATGGCGTGATTTCGGCCAAAGGGAATATTTTAGCCTAATCGCTATCCTACCATACGCGTTTATGACAGTGGCCAGACTAGAAGGTAGTAAACCGAGGTTTTTAAAAAGCATATTCACTGGCGTCATCGCCGGTATTGGTATTGCATTTAAGCCCTATATGATGCTTATTCCAATATGTATATTCTGCTATTCTTTTTTTAAGGAACGCGCTAAAATACTGCTATGGGCCGAATATTACGGTATGGCTTTATCGGCAATAGCATATTTTCTCATTATATTTCTTTATAGTCCCGCTTACATTTCTGATGTGGTCCCAATCGTTATGAAATTTTATTGGGGATTTAATGTCACTGTCTGGGATGTTCTATATGCCTATTCTCACCTGATTGCCGCGCTCGGTTTTTGGGCGTTGCTGATGGCCGTAAACAGCATTAAAATGACTATGTTCCAAGTCATCATTTTAATAGTTACAGGCGGTTTTTTGTTTAGCTTAATGGCACAACTCAAAGGTTATACTTACCATGCGTTTCCGGCCATTGTGACAGCCTTGATTTTGATAGGGAGCAGTTTTTTTATTCTCAAATCCTCCTTTTTATATAAAGGCATAAGGCCACAATTTTCAAAAGCATGTTTTATATTAATTTTCGTGGCATTGTTGTTTGGTGAATTGAAGAATTCTGTGGAATGGACTTTAAATTCTGTGCGTAAAGACGAAATGTTGCAAACTACTCACCGCGAAATAGCTGATGAAGTTGATAGGTTGGCGGTTGGCGGTACATTTACGTCATTTACCACGCATCCGTTTCCAAATTTCCCAACAGCGCTTAATGTTGACGCAAAATGGGTTGGCAGGAGCAATAGCCATATGGCGATCCCGGCAATTGTAAAATCAATGGAACAGGGAATTGAAATTGATAAGGACGTAGAAAATTTTACCTTTGAGCAGGTCTTGAATGTGATGCAAAACTTTAAACCGGAAGTTGTCATGGTTGACCGGAGAAA
The DNA here is from genome assembly GCA_021774795.1 of Emcibacteraceae bacterium. Classification (GTDB taxonomy): domain Bacteria; phylum Pseudomonadota; class Alphaproteobacteria; order Sphingomonadales; family Emcibacteraceae; genus Pseudemcibacter. The sequence continues at coordinate 139,487 of JAJFIR010000053.1, forward strand.
ATTCAGGCACGCTATTTTTGAAAGCGAATTTGATTTTATTGACTATTACAGTCAAAATTCTGAATTTGAAAAATTATGGGCAAGTTATCAAAAAATTAGCTCTCTTAATGGTATAGATTTTTACAAACATATTACTGACACGGAAAAGAACTGCAATTAAGATATTATGATGACAAACCAGAACCCTAAAATAGCTATTATTATACCCTGTTATAAAGTGATCGGTAAAATTCAAAGTGTGATTAACCGCATCAATATTGAAGGCTGCAAGATTTATTGCGTTGATGATGCTTGTCCCGAAGGCACGGGCGAAATGTTAGATAAATTAGCATTAGACGATGATCGGTTGGTTATTTTACATCACGAGAAAAATGGTGGCGTCGGTGCCGGTATGATTACGGGCTACCAGACGGCCATAAATGACGGAATGGAAATACTTGTTAAGCTTGACGGTGATGGTCAGATGGCACCGGAATTTATTCCGTATCTCATTCGGCCGATAATCGAGGGCAAAGCTGATTACGTAAAAGGCAATCGTTTTTTTAGCACCGCGTCATTGAACAGCATGCCCAAGGTCAGGCTGTTCGGCAATATTGTACTGTCATTTATGACTAAATTATCCACGGGATATTGGCATTTATTCGACCCTGTTAACGGCTTTACTGCCCTTCACAGCGGTGTAGCCACGGAAATGGGATTGGAGAAGCTAAGTAATAGGTATTTTTTTGAATCCGACATGTTATATCGATTATCAATAATTCGGGCGAATGTAATTGAAGTGCCAATGGACAGCAGTTACGACGATGAAGAAAGTAATATGAACGAGTTGAGTGTGGCGCTGACCTTTCCGTTTTTACATTTTAGAAATTTTCTGAAACGTGTTGTTTATTCGTATTTTTTGCGCGGCTTCTCAATTGCGTCACTCTCGTTAGTCGCGGGATTAATTTTACTATTTTTCGGTTTAACCGTGGGGATCGTTTATTGGGCGGAATCAATTAATACTGGCGTACCTGCATCCGCAGGAACCGTAATATTAGCCGCTTTGCCATTTTTGCTTGGTGTTCAAATGCTTTTCAACTTCTTGAATTTCGATATCGCCAATACGCCGGCTTCCCCGATCCATAAATATTTGGAACAAATTCGTGTGCTGAGAATTCAACAGAAAGATCGTAATGATTAGTGCTTTAACACATATTCATCAACGTCGAACAGCTCTTCGTAAGGCTATCGATGTAAAAAAACATTTTGAAAAATGGGAAGAAACATGTGTTCCGTCTTACTGTCATCCTAACTTGGCAGCAAGTTATGTCAGTTGGTGGCGCTTGTTTAAATCAGTACAATTGGCTAAATCATGCATCGCTAAAAATGATAGTGAAATAGAAATATTGGATTTCGGCTCGTCAGTTGGTGAACTGGGGCATTTGGTTCCGGGTATGAACTATCATTTTATAGAAGAAGAAGAAATTGCCGTTGAGCAGCTAACATCCTCTCAGCCAGATGCGGTTCGACATCAATTGGAAGAACTACCAAATGGTAGCTTCGACATTATATTTGCTTTGGATTCTCTGGAACACAACAAAAATTATGAAAAGCTGCTTATTAAGCTTTCTGCCGGATTAAAACCCGGTGGAATAATTGTTATCTCCGGCCCTACGGAAAGTTTTCTCTATAAGTTAGGCCGGCGACTGGCCGGGTTTGACGGTCACTACCATGAAACTAATATTTATAATATTGAAAACACGGCCTCAGATTTTATGAAGTTAGCTCGGGTTAGTTCCTTACCTATTTTAACGCCATTATTTCGAATTTCGGTTTGGCGAAGTTGAGTTTCGTTCCACGCCAATAAGCGCAGTTAAGCCAAATAGAATTGTCGTTACCAAAAGGGTAGGGCGCGCAACCATCGCTATTGGTACAGCGACAGAGCCTGGAATTGATAATGTGATCAGTAAACCTGCTAGACCTAACTCTGTTATACCAAGACCGCCAATTGTTGCTATGGCGAGCGCACCGACCAAGTTCAAACCGGCGACAATATAAAAAACCATCTGCCAACTAAGTTCGACGTTAAAACCCATAAATAATGACCACACCATGACACCCGTTAGTACCCATGATAAGAGTGTCATCAAGGTGCTTAGATATATTTCAATTTGAGGGAGTGATGCGTTATTCTGCGTCGATTTGTATTGATCTTTAGCAGGCGATGCTTTTCTAATAGTATCGAACATTTTCTTAATATAAATCAGTAATTTTCCAATCCAATTGTTTAATTTTGTTGCGTATATAGTCAATATAAACCCCGTAGTCAGCCAGCATATTGCTACGACCAAATCGTTTACCGGGAGTTTTAAATCGAATATATAAAAACAAGCAAATCCGGCGATGCCAATTAAAATTGATAAATCCTGAAGACGTAAAGAAATTAACACAGAAATAGCTTCTTTGATGTTGGATTTCGTTATCATTTTTCCTAAAATAGGAAATGCCAGATCACCACTGCCGCTGGGAGCTATAACAAACACCGCCTGATGGATGAGCGTTAATCTTAAACATGCAATCATATTTGTGGATTGAGTAATACGTAGTAGCAGCCACAACCTAACCGCGCGGCACAAGCCCACACAAAAATCCAGTATTATAAATAATCCGATAAAAATCAGGTCAGCATTTTGAAGTCTTTCGGTAATTAAACTGGTATCCGCAATATTTAGCAAAATGGCGATTGTTCCAGCACTTACCGCTAAAGATATTAGCCATATTTTACGACCCGATATTAATGGCTTATCGCCCTGCTTCATCTGGTATTCCTATATCCGGGTCTGATCATCCAAGAATAAACTATATTATTAAAATGATTTTTGTAAATTACGTTATGTATCTTTTCACAATTAATCTAAAGGAACGTTAAGTTTTGTATCTGGTGTTATAATGCCGCCACGATCACCAATTTGAATTGAACCAAAGCGTTGCTTGAAACATTCCGGTAATGGCCGGTCGCCGGGCACTGTGAGCCACAAACGAAAAAGGTGGCGGCGTTTACTTAACTCGGGCCAGTCAGTAAAGCCGGTGCGGTCATGAAGCTGCGAATGATTGTGGACAAATTGGATATCACCTGGCTCAAGCTGCATTGATAAAAAGAACTTTGCATCATTTGCCAGCTTATCAAATAAATCTAAAGCTTCAATATGCTTGTCGTTAAGACGTATGGCGTTTGGGAATCGTTGCGCGCTTTCAATATATTGACGTTGATACATACCGGTTAAGAAACCTTGATACCAATTAAACACCGGAATTTCGAAAAACGGTTTTTCTCCATCCGGCACTTCCCCGCGTCGGTCGGTGGCAATCGGCTCAAACAAAAGTGCCGCAAGATCCGGCCTTATTTTATTCATTTCATTGTAAATAGTTTCTGTGCTGACCAGCAATGACTTGCCACCTTCTTTCGCAGTTTTTAAACAAAGAAGTCCAACCACATCTGAGGAATCTGTATGGAACGTTTGGCGTTGCGACGTTTGATAGATACGTGCGTTGGTATCATTCGCGTCTGCACCAATATCGCGGACATGGCCAAGAACATGCCCAATAGCATTTTGCGATACCGCTCTGCCGATATAGGTGCCGATGCCACAAAAAATTGTTGCAGCTATTTTTTGAGTATAGGAGGTAACCGGCAATCCGCGTATGAGGTCGAACCCGATGCCCTTTATAAGATTGAATTGAATATCTTTTAGTTTTCCTTCCAATAATGGTAGCGGGAAATTAATTTTTGTTATGGTACCGAGATCTAAAGAATTATCGATAAAATTTTGAGCAGCTTGCTTTAGTTCCTTAATTTCTTCCGGGAGAAGTTCTGTTATCCACTTTTCTTTTTGTTTGACCATTTTTTCACCGATCCATGCCGATGGACGTTCTATTTTTTTAGGCGGTAATTGAATAGTGGTTTTTGTCATATGATTATACATCTAAGGTTAAATTGATTAGGTACTTATTGAATAAAGGGGGTTTGATTTTAAAACAGTATAGGTGAAATGGTCTATGAAAAACGTCAATATCCTTATCTATGCGATTCATCGAAGGTATAAATACACTTATAAATAGAAAAAATGTCATTTTATTAATTTTTTACTTGAATCTTTCTTAATGGCTAATAATATGCGAATAGAAAATAACCCGAGTAGTTTTTAGTGACATTACGAGAAACAAATGTATAAATTTAGTTTGACCAGTCTTTCTTTTATAACAATAGCAGCCTTTATGATCACAACACCATCCCATGCTGACATCATTACGACAATTCAAAACACACCTATACCTGGTTTATGGTCGAATTATTATTCTAGCGAACCTGGAACGCTCGAGATTGTAAATGTAACCGGTCAGGGTGGTGACCTAGAAACGAATGCCCCCGTCGGAAAAGGCGTGCTTAAGATGCAAACAACAGCATCAAATGACAGCCGATCAGAAGTTGTTAACCAAGGTTTTCATGGAACAGTGGGTAGTTTTATAAGTGATGGTGCCCTGTCTTATAATTATTATCAACAGTCCGGTGGACTCAGTAATTCGGTAAGCCCCGCTTTCAAGTTCGAAGTTCTCGATTTTACACTTCCACCACTTGAGACCGATGGGTTTTCTACTTTCGTTTTTGAACCTATTTATAACGGTGGCATCGTATTCAATACCTGGCAATCTGTCACGCTTGATCTAAATACGGCTCTTTTCTGGAATACCGGTATTTATGGTTTCGAAGACAGAAACATTAGAATGACATTGGCGGCCTGGAATACATTTTTTTCTGGAACTCTGGCTGACGCGCTGATGACTACTGTCTCGTTCGGGATCGGTAGTGGAACACCGGGTCAAACGAGTTATATTGATGGGCTAGAATTTAGTAACGGCAATTTTTCAACGTTATCGGCTGATTTTGACGCACCTGCACCTTCACCGGTACCTGTTCCGGCTGCATTGCCGCTTTATGGAACGGGGCTAGCGTTAATGGGCTTTATGGGATGGCGAAAAAGGCGTAGCAAAGAAAATTAATAAACATAAATGAATTACAAAGTTGACATTACTTCAGGCGGCCTCCGGGCCGTCTTTTTTTATGAGCTTTGTTTTTTTTACAAATCCCATCTTTCGCAGGTTTGAGATAATTATACCCAGACAAACCAGCATAAATCCAACCACGTGATATTGCTCTATCGGCTCATTTAGTAGGGCGATAGCTAAAACACCTGCAAAAACTGGCATGGAATAATATATTAGACTCGTTTTGACTGGACCAACGGTATCAACACAGTGCTGCCATAAAAACCACGCAATAACTGAGGCCATTACACCTACATAAATAAATATTGAAAATGCTTCCACTGTAAAAGGTGTGCTCGCTCCGCGGTATGTTTCCCATGCATATAGCGGCGCAAGGAACAAAACGCCAATCGTGATGATGGTAGCCAGAAATGACCATGTCGATAAGGCTTTTGGTTTAATGGTTATGGCAACGCTCCATGCCGCCCAAATAAGAGCGCTAAAAATCAAGATGATATCGCCTGCGTTCCATTTCTGACTGAATATTGCTATTAAGTCGCCGTTGGTAACGATCACCAGTGCCCCTATGAATGCACATGCTGCGCCAATGATTTTATATCTTGAAAGCCGTTCTATACCAAAAATACCGGCGAGCAGCAACGTGCCGATCGGTGCAGTCGATGAAATGATGGCCATATGGTGAGTGCTGGTATATTGGCCAGAATAATAGATGAGCGTATTATAAAAACCGACACCGACAATACCCATTACGGCCAAATATTTCCAATTTCTAACTATGATAGGCCAGTCTTTTCGAACATGTTTACAGCTGATGGGTAAGATAAATATGAGCGCAATAAACCATCGCCAGAAAGCGATAACCATCGGGCTAATCCAGTCACTGACCCCCTGAGCAATAACAAAATTACCAGACCAAATAAGACAAGCGAGAAACGCCAATAATATGGCTGTAAATTGCGTTTTATTCATCAGGATTTATAAACCAATTATGTCAGTAAGGGTATTTTTGCGCTAACGCTATTAAAGTGGTCGATATCGCTCTGATTATTAAACAGAGAGACGCCCACTCGAATTTTTGTACCGCCATGCTTATAGGTTAGTTTAATATTCTCCTCATCATAAAGTGCTTTAACCTTGGCGGGGGCTTTATCCGGGAAATATGTTACAATTGCTGATCGGTTATTCATTGGCGTATCGGTTTTTATGCCAAGCTTGATAAAGTTTACCCTTATCTGATGGGCGAGGGGAACGGTGTGGTTTTCGATATTGTTAACACCAACCTTGTGCAGATATTCAAGTGCAGTACCAACGACTGTAATGGCACCGAAGGCCGGGGTGGCGAAGCCATATTTTGCGGCATCTGGATAGCTATCAAAACCCGTCATTATTTCCGTATTAGTAACAGACAGCATCCCTCTACGGTCAGCAGTAATTATGTCTTGTAACTCTTCGCGAATATAAAAGAACGCTACACCGTAACTTCCAAGGAGCCATTTGTAAGTCCCGCAGCCGAAGAAATCGATACCCGCCTCTTTTACATCGAGCTCAAGCATACCAATGCCCTGTATTGCGTCTACATAAAAGTAGGCACCATTATTATGGGCTAAGTTTGATAGTGCCCTAAGATCATGCTGATATCCATTTTCATGGGAAACCCATGAAACTGAAACAATGCGTGTTTTACCATCAACAAGTTTTTCAAAATTTTCCAATGTAGTGGCACCGGTTTCGTCCCGTTTGACGATGCGAACTTCCACGCCTTTGGTTTTGGCGAAATGATCATATAAAACAAATGATGCGACATATTGAAGATCATCGGTGACGATATTGTCACCTTCTTTTAAATCAATGGCGTTTGCGATAATATTTTCCGCATCCGATGTCGCATGGATCAGGCCAATTTCGCTGGGCTGTGCGCCAACCAGTTTGGCAAAACTGGCCCTTACAGCACGACCTTCACCAATCCACGGGCCAATGCCGTCGGCGGGGTTGGCTCTGTCTTTGTAAAACTGTACACCGGCATCAACCACTTGTTGTGGAGCCACCGAATGGTATGCCGTGTTAAGGAAATTTGTATGTTTTAATAGAGGAAAATCACTACGAATTCCAAGAGGATCATCAGAACCTCCAGATTGTGCTTTCGCAGCATAAGGTGCGGCGACCATTGCTGCGGAAGTAAGATTAACAAATGTTCTCCGTGTGATTTTCACCTATTTATCCTTTTATTGTAAATCTTCCGCCGTAAATCGTGACGCCGGATCAATGATAAAATTCTGACGATTTGGCATTTTAATCGCTGCTAATGACTTAGCATCAAGCGTTAGATTATCATCTTTAATGACACCCGTTTCGTTGAGCAAAAATGCGACCAGACCATAAGTTTCATCGTTACTTAATGTGCCGGGGTCTGTAAGCGGCATGGCGCGGCGGATAAAATCAAACAATGACGAGGCGTAAGGGAGCTTCTTGATATCCCGTCTTCCCTCATGTAATGAATTAGCACCCATTTCGGGAACACCTTCTAGTTCTTCGCCGTGGCAAAGTGCACATTGATATTCGTATATTTCAGCACCCAGTGCAACATCACCACTTCCGTCGGGTAAGCCACTGCCATCCGTATGTATATCGCTATTATAGCGGGCTATTTCATCAGGATGGGCTGGCTTACCAAAGCCAAATTTTTCCTGCGCGCTGGCAAATAAAGCACCAAATGAAAGCGAAATTGCAATTGAAACGAAGCCTATTAGTTTTAACGTTTTATGAGCGGACATTTGTGATCTCCCCTGTTTGAGCGATATGCCAGTTTTGTATGGCGTTGTTATGCATCAAGCCAATTGGTCCTTGTAATTTATACATTCCTTCATAAGTAGGTTGCACGTAACCTGTATCATCGGTGGACCGCGACATTAAGGTCGTTTCCTTGCCGTCCCATGTCCAAGGCAAAGTGAAGCGAGTATGGCATTTTGGTAACACAGGTGCTTCCAAATTTGCATCATGCCACGTATTGCCATTGTCCATGGATACTTCAACTTTCTTAATGGTGCCAGCACCACTCCATGCAAGTCCGCTTATTTCATAAAATCCCGGGCCATTGAGCGTCATGCCCGCCGACGGCGACGTAATTACAGATCGACCTTCCATAATGAAGGAAAAGGCGCGTATTTTATCGTCGGGCCTTGGATCGGCATATTCGGTTACTTCATGATGGGTCCACCACGGCTTATCACCAACTTCTAACCGATGAAGCCATTTGACGTTCATGTTGCCTTCAAACCCTGGCACAAGAAGCCTTAATGGAAACCCTTGTTCCGGGCGTAGAAATTCTCCATTTTGTGCAAAAGCAAGTATGGCGTCATCCATCGCTTTCCACATGGGGATACTGCGGGTCATTCTTGCACCATCGTCGCCTTCCGCTAGCACCCATTTTGCATCGCCACGCACACCAAGCTCGTTTAAAATTACCTTCAGCGGTACACCTGTCCACTGAGAGCAACTGGTAAGGCCATGTGTTTGTTGAACGGTTTGACCGCGCGGTGACATCCATTCTCCCATTCCGTTTCCGGCGCATTCAAGAAAATGAAAACGGTTTACGGTTGGAAAGCGCATTAAATCTTCCATAGTGAAAACTTTTTCTTCACCAACCAAGCCATGAATAAGAAGTTTATGTTCGCTCGGATCAATGTCCGGAACGCCGCTATGGTGTACTTCAAAATGAAGTCCCGAAGGTGTTACAATGCCATGCCCATGTTGAAGAGGAGTAAGAGATCCTCCAATAAGGCCGGTGCCTCGGTTGCCTTTCATTCGGGCGTCTTTTACATATTCTGAGCGCTCGCCGTAATATCCCATCTCCATCACTGTTTTTCCGGGACCGCGACTAGGTTCCAGGGTTGTTTCCTGCGCTAGGGCACTGCTTGATAACAATGCGGCACTTGTTGCCATTCCGGCTTTCATGAAATGGCGTCTTGTGGGATTTCCGGTTTGATTGCTCTTCATTTTTCACCCTTTTTGCTATTTGATCATCTAATAAATACCCTACCTATTCATATTTGAATATGCAAGTAGGCCGTCTTTAATTTAAACATGATGGACATTAATGACTGTCCCGTCCTGCTGTACCCGCCAACTTTGAATGGCGTGATTATGCATCATTCCTATCGGGCTTTGCAGGGCGTATAATTGTTCATAATTTGGCTGAACATACCCCGTATCATCGGTGGTGCGACTTTGCAGGGTGGCTTCCTTCCCGTCCCACATCCACGGCAATCGGAAACGGGTATGCGCCTTGTTAAATATCGGTGTTTGCAAATTAGCTTCCTGCCACGTTGCACCGCCATCTGTGGAAACATCAACTTTTGCCACTTTCCCGCGCCCGCTCCAGGCAATGCCAGTAATTTCGTAAAAACCCGGGCCATTTAACGTCATTGTCGATGACGGTGATGTGATTACGGATTTCGCATCCATATAAAATGAGAAGACAACCTTCTTCCCATTAGGACGCGGATCAGAATATCTTGCTACTTCCTGGTGGGTCCACCAGGGCTTATCGCTAAGTTCTAACCTATGAAGCCATTTGACGTTCATATTTCCTTCAAAACCGGGCACTAATAACCTCAACGGAAAGCCTTGCTCGGGTCGCAAAAATTCACCGTTTTGCGCATATACCAAAAACGCATCATCGATTACTTTCCACATGGGAATACTGCGTCCCATGCGACTGCTGTCATCCCCTTCTGCGAGCAACCATTTTGCCTCAGTTTTAATGCCGAGTTCGTCTAACACCATTTTCAAAGGCACGCCTGTCCATTCAGAACAACTGGTTAGGCCATGGCTTTGCTGAACAGTTGTCGTGGGCGAACTTGGTGAACTCCATTCCTGCTCACCATTACCAGAACATTCAAGAAAATGAATACGACTGACAGAAGGAAAACGCATTATATCTTCCATCGTAAATATTTTCGGATTATCAACCATTCCATGAATAAGAAGTTTATGTTCATGCGGCGGAATATCCGGGACACCGCCATGATGAACTTCGAAGTGAAGCCCGGATGGTGTGATTATGCCGTGACTTTCAGAAAGGGGTGTTCGCGCACCGCCGTGAAGGCCATTTGCACTGCCAATTAAGCGGCTACCGGTAGCAAATTCAGAAGGCATTCCATATTCACCGGCTTCAAATATGGTTCTTCCGGTGCTGCGTGCTGGCTGTAACACTACTTCCTGCGCAGAAGCAGGTTTTGCTAATAACGCAGCACTCGATGCAAGACTCGCTTGCAAGAAGCGTCTTCGGTTGGTTTTATTTACCTGTGTCATAATTACCCTCAGCTTATTTTTTTTTATGTGAATCCCTTGTTTTTTAATACTGTGTTAGCAGCTTAGTTCTTAGACGTGTACATTGCAAGTCAGCCGAAAAACTGTCGATGGCAATAAAAAACCCCGCTTGAAATATCAGGCGGGGTTTTTTATTAAAATATTTTGGGTAATTAATTTCGGTTACCCATAAAGCGTAGTAAGAATAAGAACATATTGATGAAGTCAAGATAAAGGGAAAGGGCCCCCATAATAGCTTTCTTTGTCGCTGTTTCGCTATGTTCACCTTCGAGATACATTAATTTAATTCTTTGAGTATCGTAGGCGGTAAGGCCCGCGAAGATCAGCACGCCAACAATTGAAATTATAAATTCCATCGCGCTTGATTGCAGGAACATATTAACGACCATTGCAATAATCAATCCAAACAGTCCCATAATGAGAAAAGACCCCATTCCACTTAGGTTTTTCTTGGTAGTATAGCCATAAAGACTTAATGAACCAAAAGCAGCGGATGTTACAAAGAATGTTTTTGCAACGCTGGTACCTGTATACATCAGCAATATATTTGATAGAGATATCCCCATAACAACAGCGAATGCCCAGAACAGCATTTGTGTTGTTGATGCCTGCATTTTATTAATGCCAAAATTTAAGGCGAGCACAAACGCCAGCGGCGAAAACATCGCAATATAGCCAAGCATCGTAGGTGCTAAAAATCCGCCTTCCATTGAATAAAAAAGATTGAGAATGGCAGGAGTATTAGCCGTCACATATGCCGCTAATCCGGTGAGGGCTAGTGCTGAAGCCATATAGTTGTAGACTGTTAACATATAAGCACGTAAGCCTTCATCGATCTCAGCTGCGCTTCGCGTTTGTGATCCAGAATAGTATGAGTTTCGATCAACCATTAATTAAATCCTTTCAAATGGTGCAATACCTGATTTTGTTATTATAACACATATTGGCATAGACGCCTAATATTTCAAGTCCTTAAAGGTTATATTTTTGTTGAATATGGTACAAAAAGCCTTGCGATGCACGGTCGATAAAGTCGTACGCCTTATCAAAATCCTCTATTTCACCATAATATGGGTCAGGAACCTCGGTAATTCCGGGGCTATTTTCAGCAAAACTCATAAAAAGATATAGTTTGTGTTGGTGCTCCTCAGGGCATTTTTTCCTCATCACGGATAGATTATCTTTATCCATCGCCAGAATATAATTAAAGTCACTATAATCTTCCAATGATAATTTCCGTGCCTTTAAATCACCAATATCTACACCGAATTTAAGTGCCGTTAGTTGCGCCCGTTTGTCAGGCGGCGCCGCTAAATGAAAGCCGGCTGTGCCTGCTGAATCAATAAATACGTCTTGGGTAAACCCGTCTTTAATTCCTGCTTTACTGGCTTGGTGTCTAAACACGCCCTCGGCGGTAGGAGAACGGCAAATGTTTCCTAAACATACAAAAAGGATCTTAACCATTTAATCTAAATTCCAATTAATTAACCGACTTTAAATAACATATCTTACTTATAAATTAAATAGTGTGCGAAGATTTAATTATTTTCCACAGATTGCCTTTTGTGTTGCCTGCTTTTTTGTGCTTCACGATATGCGATGAAAAGTGTTGATATACAAATAATGGAACCACCTGTAATGGTCCAGATATCAGGAAGTTCAGTAAAAATAAAATAGCCGGCTATTGCAGCAAAAATAATTCGAAAATATTCGAATGGTGTAACGACCGTTACTTCAGCATATTTATAGGCACAAATCATACAATATTGAGCACAAAATGTTGTGATTCCTAACGAGCATATAAGTGATAATTCATGAAGTGTAGGCGTGATCCAAAAGTAGATGGCAGGCACAACGCACATTAATACCGTCATAATATTTGCGTATAACACCATAGTCGTTGGATGATGATCCACGATCAATTTTTTTGAGAAGATTGCTAAAACGGCCATTACGAATGCTGCACCTAAAACGGCAAGATGAGCTAAGTTCATTTCTTGACTCGGGAGACTGTTCCATGGTTGAAGTACGATTAAAATGCCTATAAATCCCAATATCGTAGCAGATGTTCTTTTTAATCGAATTTTCTCTCCAAGAAAAATAGCGGCTAAAATAATCAGGAATAGTGGTTTGGAAAATTGTAATGCTGTCACTTGCACTAAAGGTAAGTTTGATATTGCATAAAAGTTACCTAACACGACCAAACCGGTTGTAATAGAACGAAATGTGAGCATGGTTGGTCTGGGACTGTTAAAAAGAATTTTACCCATTTTATAATTAAAAACTAAAGTTATCATTGCGGTGATGCCACATCTAATCATAACTACTTCAAATGTGTTAATACCTTTTCCCAGAGTTTTAATAAGCATGGCACTGACGGTGATTATTAAGCAGGTTGCAAGCATGTAAGAAATGCCTTTCAAGCTACTTTTTTTAATTTCAATCATACGGAGTAACTTTTCTAAGTTTAGCCTCCCTATGCGCCGCGTATACTGCACTGGTGAGAATTATTGACGCACCAATAAACGTATATATATCAGGCGTTTCATCGAAGAACATATAGCCGATCGCTGCTGAAAAGATTAATCTTATAAAATCAATCGGCATGAGTGCAGTAGTCTCTGATCGACTAAAAGCCTTTGATATCGAGAATTGTGCTACTGCGGCACAAAAGCCAATTAAAATAAGTATTATCCATTGTTCCTGCGTCGGCCAGCTCCACCTAAAAAGGGCAAAGACAAAGGAAAAGGGTAATGTAATGATTAGCGAATATATCGCGACGACATTGGGCTTGTCTGTCTGACTAAGTGAGCGAATGCAGATAATAGCGATGGCTACGCTCAACGCGGAAACTAATGCCGCGGCAACACCGCTTGAAAATGGAATTGCACCAGGACGTAGCAATATGAGCATGCCAATGAAACCAACTATGATCGACATAATTCTGGGTATGTGGATTCTTTCTTTTAATATGAGAACTGCCATTATTGTCGATAAAATAGGTGCCGCAAAACTATAAGATACTGCGCTGGCCAGAGGGATCATTGTAACAGCGTAGAAGCCGGTAATTACAGTCGTACCAGAAGCAAGTCCTCTTACAAAATGAAGTGGAAATCTTTTGGTTTTGAGGCCAGATAGCCCTACCTTATGTAGAGTTGGTATCAAGAAAAATAGAGCAATAACCGTTCTTATAAAAGCTGTCATAAAAGGATGAACGTCAACGACGGAAAGATAACGGATAAGCCCGCCCATCGCAGAGAAAAGAACACAACTTAAAAGCATAAATAGTGGACCGATCAGGGTTTCCGCTTGTTGTTCATTGCTGGGCAATGCTTGATCCTTTTGCGGTCTATTTTAGCGTATTTCTATGTCTAGCCACTCTTCAATTTCTTCAGGAATTTCGGGATTAAACAAATATTTTCTTTCCATCATCATAAAGGCGAAATTATCGGCAATTATTTCTTCCGGATGAATGTCAAATTTGGTGTTGTGACCCACCTTTTCATAGTAATCCGGCACATCTTCATGTTTATAAATATTTGCCGCTCCATCAGTTTTGATAACAGGTTTACAAATACCATCGTCAACCGTCACTTCAATCAGGTCGCCTGATATATGACCGTCAAACCCATGCTCAACACTGGAATTAAAGCCATCATATGTTGTATGAAGATAGTTCATCACATATGTGTCCCTGTCGTCAATTTCTACGGGAAGGAAGAATTCTGTAAACGGCGCTTCCGGATTTCTGATGGTATATTTATCAATTTCTTCCGTCGGCTGAAAATAACAGGGTCTGAACCCGATTATGTTGTATAGGCTGGCACGCTTTATCCGATGGTTCCGAGAAAGTATGTGAAAGATTTGGTGAAAAAAAAGCTTTGTTGAAATCGATGTCCGTCGAGCTGGCGAAACAAAAGCATTGCCCCTTGTATGCGGTATGCCACTTTCAACGGCATCTGTGACTTTAATAAAGTATATCGTATCAGGCAGTAAATGCTCTATTTTCTCTAATTTTTTCTTATTTTTCACCAAAAGAGCTTTCATCAGCTCTCTTTCCGCTTCCGGCCATTCAATTACATTTGCCGCATAGTGGGCTTTTAAATCTTCAATCGTTTTATCTGCCGTCGCTGATCCGATTTGAAGTGCGATTTCGATCGCCTTCATATTCGTCAGATATTCATCATCAGCCGTTAAAATTTGAATTGCAGTCGGAATATCGGCAAATTTATATTCCGTCGCCATCGTAGAATTTAGAGTGCTGGAAATCATCCCCAACACAATAAGAACAAAAGATTTTACATTTAACATCAAAGATTCACGTCTCTTTTTTACTTTTTTAAACATCCAAAAATTTACTTTTGCGTACTTTATAACATTTTAGTTCATTATTATAGTAATTGTTTGTCTATCTTAAAATTGGCTTCTGTCCGTTCTTGTACGTCGCTAATTGAAATATTCGGCGCAAGTTCTATTAAAGTGGCACCATCATCCGTAATTAAAAAGACCCCTACATCAGAAATTATCATATCTACGACGTTGACACCTGTCAGCGGCAAGGTACATTCTTTAATAAACTTGGCACTACCGTCACGCGCATTATGATCCATGATCACTACAACTTTCTTAACACCTGCTACAAGATCCATAGCACCGCCCATACCTTTAACCATTTTTCCGGGGATCATCCAATTGGCTAAATCGCCCTTTTCGGATACTTGCATCGCCCCCAGGATACTGAGGTCTATATGCCCGCCTCGAATCATGGCGAAGCTATCAGCGGATGAAAAGTAACTTGTGCGGTTTAATTCGGTTATGGTTTGTTTGCCAGCATTAATTAAATCGGGATCAGCTTCGCCTTCATATGGAAAAGGTCCCATTCCCAGCATCCCATTTTCGCTTTGCAATGTGACATCAACGCCGTCGGGAATAAAATTGGCGACTAATGTAGGTATGCCGATACCTAAATTTACATAGTAACCGTTTCTAAGTTCTTGTGCGGCACGGCGCGCCATATCTTCTCTAGTCCATGCCATCTTCAATTTCCTTCGCTATTTTTTTGACGTGTCGTAAGTTGTTCAATACGTTTTTCCAAACCTTTGGAAACAATAATGCGTTGAATAAAAATACCCGGTGTATGGATTTGATCAGGGTCAAGTTCACCTTTTTCCACAAGCTCTTCTACTTCGGCAACGGTGATCTTCCCCGCTGTCGCCATCATCGGGTTGAAGTTACGCCCGGTTTTTCTGAAAATCAGATTGCCTTCTGTATCGGCTTTCCACGCTTTTACCAGAGATACATCTGCCTTTAATCCCGTTTCCATAATATGGACTTCGCTATCAAATTCCTTATGCTCTTTTCCCTCAGCCACCAGGGTTCCAACCCCTGTCTTGGTATAAAAACCAGGAATGCCAGCCCCGCCGGCGCGAATTCTTTCGGCCAGCGTCCCTTGTGGGTTAAATTCGAGCTCTAATTCCTCAGCAAGATACTGTCTTTCAAACTCTTTATTTTCTCCAACATATGAAGAAACCATCTTTTTTATCTGCCTTGTCTGTAAAAGCAACCCTAAGCCAAAATCATCGACGCCTGCATTGTTGCTAATGGCAGTGATGTTTGTTGTGCCACTATCACGTAAGGCAACAATAAGGTTTTCCGGAATGCCGCAAAGGCCAAACCCACCAGCCATTATAGTCATTCCGTTAAATAAAATACCGTTTAGGGACGCAACAGCGTCGTTATAAACTTTGTTCATTTTTGAGGCTCTCATAAATTAGTTTCATACGTAACAATATTTGGTGATACAGTAAATAATTGCTATTAGCTATCATAATCGGGAAAACTCTTAAAATATAAGATAATTTTTAATAATTTGCATTTGCGCATATTGACAAATGTTATAATATAATCAAAATTCTGACAAATTTGAATTTTAACGTTATCCTAATATCGGTATAGTAATCTAGATTTTTATATGAGGAATATTGATGAATAAGATTATGACATGGCTCTCAATCGCCATATCATTTGTATTACTGACAACAAATGTGTCTGTAGCAGATAGTAGACAATTGCTAAGTAGTTTTCGTGATTGGGATGCATTTGTCCTTAAGACCGATGCGGGAGAGACGGTTTGCTATATGATTTCTGTGCCAAAATCAAAATCACCGAGCACGTTAAGGCATGGTAATCCGTTTATTACAATCACCCATAAACCCGCCAGAGCAATTAGAAATGAGCTTAATTTTATCGCCGGATATGATTTTCAGAATGGCTCAACTGTGGCTGTTGTGATAGATAGGCAGAAAAAAGACGACTTATTTACAGAAGCAGACGGTGCCTGGGCCTATAATTCAAACCAGGACGATGCTATGGTAGCGGCGATGAAACGCGGTGACAGTTTGTCAATTAACGCCAGAAGTGGGCGAGGTAACGCGACGAGCTACAGATTTTCTCTTTCAGGATTTACAGCAGCACACAATGCCATTACAAATGCCTGCCGTTAATTGATGATATAGTGTAGACTATATCTAACGCATGCACTTTAACTTGAGATAAATCATGAAAACATTACCGTTGGGCGTTGAGCCAATAGTTGCTCCGCGCATTGACTTCGACGAAAGTAAAAGCCTAATTGGCCTTTCCCATGATGAAGTATCGGCCAAGCTGAAAGAAATAGGCATACCTGAAAAACAATGCCGTATGCGTGCGCAGCAAATATGGCACTGGATTTATTTCAGAGGAGCAAAAAGCTTCGATGAGATGAGCAACATATCAAAAGATTTGCGAAAAAAATTAAGTGAAAATTTTGACGTTGGACGCCCTGAAATAATAGAGGCACTTATTTCTAATGACGGAACACGGAAATGGTTGATGAAATTTCCGGACGGGCAAGAAGTTGAAACCGTTTTTATTCCGGAATCTGATCGCGGAACTTTATGTATTTCTTCGCAGGTAGGGTGTACGTTAACATGTACTTTTTGTCATACCGGAACACAAAGACTGGTCAGAAATCTTACACCGGCAGAAATTGTTATGCAGTTGCTTGTTGCCCGCGACCATCTGAATGAATGGCCTAGCCCATCGGAAGGACGGCTTGTTTCAACAATTGTCTTAATGGGCATGGGCGAACCACTATATAATTTCGAAAATGTTAAAAAAGCTATGCATATTGTTATGGATGATAACGGTATAAATCTATCTCGCCGCCGTATTACATTATCCACTTCCGGGGTCGTTCCGGAAATATATCGTTGCGGCGAAGAAATGGGCATTAATCTGGCGGTCTCACTTCACGCGGTGGATGATGTAACCAGAAGTCAAATTATGCCGATCAATAACAAATACCCAATTGATGAATTGCTTACGGCTTGTAAGAATTACGCCGGTCTTAAAAATAGCCGAAAAATTACTTTTGAATATATCCTTCTTAAGGACATTAATGACAGTGACGAAGATGCGTTGAAGCTCGTTAATCTTATCAAAGAATATAAAATACCGGCAAAAGTTAACTTAATTCCGTTTAATCCGTGGCCGGGTTCCAACTATGAACGGCCCAGCAAGACGAGGGTCGTAAAATTTTCAAAACTTATATTTGATAGTGGAATTTCCGCGCCCATAAGAACTACACGCGGAGAAGATATTTTGGCTGCTTGCGGTCAATTAAAGTCCGAATCGTTAAAAGCTCGTAAAAGTGACGGTACATTTTTATCATAACATATAACTTGAAGTTGGGTGCCGCTTCGTTTAGCGTACGCGTCATAATTTATTTTAATATCGTTTTGGATAATTTATGAGATTAACGTCATTCACGGACTATTCTGTACGCGTGCTTATGTATGTTGCTAAGAAAGAAGGCGAACTCGCTTCGATCAGAGAGGTGTCCGAGGTCTATGATATTTCAATCAACCATTTAATGAAAGTTGTTCATCTATTGGGAAAAGGCGGATTTCTGCATACCATTCGTGGTAAAAATGGCGGATTTCGGTTAGGTAAAGAACCAAAAGACATCAACGTCGGTGAATTGGTACGCTATACGGAAGATGATTTGAGTATCGTTGAATGTTTTAACAGCGATAAAGGCAGATGTGCACTGGTTGAAGAATGCAATTTCAGTGGGATAATGGGTGAAGCCTTAAATGCTTTTTTATCGGCCGTCGATAAATATACGTTGGCTGATCTAATCCAAGATAAAGAGCCGATGAATTTTATAGATCAACATTAAATTTGTTTTAAGAATTTTCTTCTTTTCCTGTTCTTTTATGTGAGGTAAAAAGGGATATTAATTTCGTTCACTAAGGTAAAAATGATGAAGGCTCGTATTTTCAAACCAACTAAAAATGCCATGCAATCAGGTATGAAGAAGTGCAAAAAATGGGAATTTGAGTACGCACCGGAACAATCCAGAGAAATTGACCCCTTAATGGGATGGACGGCTTCTGCTGATATGGCTAGCCAGATACGATTATCCTTTGACACGAAGGAGGAAGCTGTGGCATATGCTGAGCGCAATAATATTGATTATGTTGTGCAAGAGCCACATGTTCGTAAAAAACGTCTCAGAAACTATGCGGATGTTTTTGCCTTTCGCCCCTAATCAATCATAATTAAATTTTGTGCGCCCGTAGCTCAGTAGGATAGAGCACCGGATTTCTAATCCGTAGGTCACAGGTTCGAATCCTGTCGGGCGCGCCAAACCTCCTTTAGCACTGAAATTAGTACCTAACATCTTGAAAGGTAAGGTAAGAATTGGTGTTCTAAGTCCTAAATCTCTGCAATAGGCCAACCTGTCACCAAACATCAATCTTAGCACTAATCTCTTGTCCTCTATGTTGTCAGAAGCCCATATTTTCTGCGGGTTTGATAGAAACGTTAAGGCGGTTCTAAGTGTTTCTTCAAAACTCTTCACTGGTTGCGGTTTTTGCTCTGTTTTTTCAGTCACAATCATCTTTTTCTTTTCCAGTTCTTCGATACGGTCTTCAATGCGCTGCATAACCCGAGGGTTACTGACATCAACAATTTTGTCGATTAATTGGCCGATTTGATTTTCTAAATCTTTTAATTGTTTCGTTGCACTGTCGGCTATGGAGGTTGCGCGTTTAAATTGGTGTTCCCAAATATCTTGTAACATTACTTTCGAAACTGTGACTAGTTCACGGCTCGGTGTTACTTTTGCCAAAAGTTCTTCAAATTCCTTTTCAAGTTTGGCTCGGCGAACTGACTTGCCGTAACTTTCGCAACCTTTTTTGGGACAAAGATAATAAGGATGTTTTTTCCCTGATCTACTTTTTGACCAAGATGCGGTTAGGGGGGTGTTGCAACAGTGGCAAGTAATAAAACCACGCAGAGGAAAATCTGTGCTCAAATCTTTACGTGCCGGAGCGCGTTTAATGCCTTTAAGTCTTTCTTGAATTTTCTCAAAATCACGTAAACTAATTAATCTGTGTTCATCGTGATGCTGGCCTTTGCGAAGCGAAACGTCCCAAGGCTTATACTCTATGTATCCTGCATAGATTGGGCGAGCTAGTAATTCTTTAATGCGTTCGTAACGTACCGTATCGTTATGATCTTTTGGAAATTCAGGAAAAGTTTGCAGGAAACGGGCAACTTCTGCCTGAGTTTCAAATCTTCCCGATGCGTGACCTAGTAAAGCTTCCTGTACGATGCTGGCAAGCGGTTCATCTCTGACTATATGTGCGCCGCCTACTCCTTTTAACTTGATATGTTTGTACCCTACTGGCGGTTTAAACGGCCAGTGACCGTTAGACAGTCTGCCGTGCATTCGAGCAACGGTTTGTTCTTGGTTTTTCCTGCGCTGATATTCTGCTGTAGAAGCTTGCATGTTCTGAAAATGGCGACCGTCTGCATTATCATTAAAGACAATGTTGGGGCTTACTAATACACCCCCAGCTTCGGAAATAGCATCGCGTAGATTCCAGTAAACACGAATATCGCGAGCTAACCTACTGATGTCGTCAATGATTACAAGATAAGGTCCGGTTTTTCGGTTCTCTTTTAAAAACCGGAGAACATCATCAATTCCTTCCCGAGATTGTTTGCTACCGGTTATATCATCCGTAAATGTGCGAACAACCGTACTATTTAAATAGCGTGCATATTCGGAGCATTTAACATCCTGCGAATTAAGTCCATCCCCACGCGTAGTTTGTGATTTGTCACTGACGCGAAGATATTTGACTGAAGGTAGTCCGTGATAATCAGGTTGTTCAAACAGGTTCATGCAAATGCTCCTTTCGCATTTTTATCAAATTTTCCGGCGAGGTTGTTATCCTTTGATTCTACCATATGATCGGCTGTAAAGTTACAGATCGCATCGCTTTCAGACCTTTGTCCACAAGCTAATTGAGTGGAGCCGCACCGCCATGCAAGGTCGGAGAATTGCAATTGAATACTAAACAAAATTTCAATCAGTGCTATTACATCAGGGTCATTTGGATCAGCATCTTTGAGTAATTTGGCATATTTCTCAAAGTCGATAATCATCGGCATTAAATCGTAGTTACCTTCACACTTTCCAATCCGTTCCGTTTCTTTTTTATAATTTGGTATTTTAGTATTATTCATAATAACTGCCTTTTTAGTCAGAATTTCACCATATATTTTCCTCTTCTATAAATAGAACATATAGTGAACATTAATCGTAATTTTAGAAACAAGCAAGACCCTCAAAGCAATTTATTTGAAGATTGCTCTGAGGGATTACCTGCCTATCGCATCTTATCGTTTTGATGCTCCTTCGGTTCTTGCAAACGCTTATCTCTAAAGTTCTCACGTTTCACATCATTCATGCGATTGTAGGCGCGTCTTGCCAACTCTGGCAATTTGAGCAAGTCCAATTGGTCTAAATTTTTACCATCATGGAAATTACCCTGATCGTCCTTAAATGGTTTGGAAATCGTGGCCTTTTGGTAGGGGCCATTCTTTCCTTCATTCGTCCAGATATTTATTCTCAAATATCCATCACTAATGACTTCTGGTTTCTTTTTTTCTGACATATCTCTTCTCCTTATGTCGGGGGGTTAACGGCTTTTTAAGCCACGGGTAATTTGGGGTTCTTTGCTTATGACGCGTTGATTTATGTTGTCGACAGTGCGTTCAAGTTTAAAAAGCTCTTTAAGTCCGTCCCTATAGTTTCCGTTACGGGCACGGTTTTTAATTGCTGAATGCTCTTTTTCAGCTTGCTTAAGGTTGTTTCTTTCTTGATATAAAACTTCGATATACGCTTTTGCTGCACGCATAAAATCTGCACGCTTTGCGTTCTTTTGTTCGGTAACCCATTCATTGTCAAAGGCCGCGCGGTCAGTTTCATGTGATAAGGCGTGAGAGGGTTTTAAAACGGGTTGAGGTCGTTGGCGCTTGACCATAAATGACTCTCGGCGCGCCTGTCTTGATTGTGCATCATGTCTGCGTTGTGCCTCTGTTTTACTTTGATCACGCAATTGCCGCGCGTGGTAAAGGTCGCGGTTCATTTCGAACGCATAAGTAATGGAATTCACTTTTTCGTAAAGCGGATTTACTA
The DNA here is from genome assembly GCA_021774795.1 of Emcibacteraceae bacterium. Taxonomy (GTDB): domain Bacteria; phylum Pseudomonadota; class Alphaproteobacteria; order Sphingomonadales; family Emcibacteraceae; genus Pseudemcibacter. Next base: position 161,394 of record JAJFIR010000053.1, read on the forward strand.
CCCTAAAGTCTGCATTTTGATGTGTGTATGAAAGGCGTGAAGACATAATATTATTCATGGTCTATATCCTTCAATATATGACCAGTATCCGTTTTTATATTGCGGGTAATGAGCATATTCGTCTGGTACGGGTTCAGTTATGACGGCACGCCATTTTTTACCGAACCATGTTTGAACTTGAACCTGATCTATCGGAGGGTGATATGGGTTAGGTTGATAGCGCCCCGCCATAAACCGTTGCTCGTAATAAGGCCTGCGATCACCTATAAATGCTTGAGGCAGAAGATCCGTAAACATATAGAATTTATCAGGAGGAGTGTTCAGCACCTCATCAGGTGTACGAAGAAGCCGTTGCTGCTTCGCGTGCATTTGTGAAACTTGTTTATTGTGGGCGTAATTCAATCCCGCAGCGATAAAGTCTTCACCGTTTAGTATGGATTGAACGGCCTGCCTTTTGGCGTGAAGTGCTTGCTCTTGCCGGAGTTCATCATCATAAACTAATGTTTGCGATCCTGTCATATTTGATACTGTGGTTGCAGTTTCATAATCTCGAATTGCAAATAAGATCTGCATGGCTGCGCTTGAAGAAATAATGTTATCAGCGTTTGGCCCTAAGGTCTTGATTTGAAAAGTGCTTTGGAATACGGCCAGAGGGCGGATACCCATGCCAGCACCGATTGAAAATAGGTCTATAACCATAGGGAACTTACCCAATTGAGCACACTCGTCGATGATCCATGTTTGCTGTGGTGCTTGCGGTTTACGAGCCTTGTAAATCATTCCAGCAACGAACATGGATTTAATCACAGGGGCCCAAGGTTTGATGCAATCTGCGGGCGGCATAAGATAGACCTGATAAGCTTGATCGCCGCAAGGATCAGCAAAAGAAAAATCAAATGGTGGTGAAACGGATGCGAGTAAAACAGGATCACTCAAACATGAGAAGTTTTTGAACAACTCACCAAGTATGCCTGAAAAGCCGCCATCTGATTGAGAATTGCGGGAGACTGCAATTTCCTCTTCCATTCTTTTTGAAATAGGATGGCTGCAAACAGACATTTCAAAGGCGAAATCGAGCCATTCAGCATTATTAAGCGGGATGAGGTTTATGACATGGTATAAGTCAGGAAAGGTCAAAACGCCCTTCAATTCGACCAAGGTTATGCAAATGGCTTCGGCAAGTTCACGCGCCCGACCTTCAAAATATTCTCCATTAGTAGAACCGGAAGGTGGGATCATATTTAGAAGGAAGGTTTTTAAATTCGATACTAGAGTGGGATTGTCTTTATTGAGATAATCAAGCGGATTAATGCGATGTTGTGGTGAACCATGAAGTCCAGTTGGGTCCCAAGTAATTTTAAACTTTTTATCTTTAGTTTGGTTCTGTGAAACTCTTTCAAGTTCGCCTTTTACGTCCAATACAACAATAGAACTTTTGCAGATTCCACTGCACAAACTGAAACCTAAAAAATCTCGAAATTTTCCGCCCCGTGCGCCTGCTACGAGCAAGACTCCGCCAGCACCGTCATACCAAAGAGGCCGCCGTCCACAAAAACCTACAAACAGGGAATTGGATTTTTGTCTAAACATACCGGCTTTGGCCAAATCAAACTCGTTGGCAAAGTCAGCCGAGCCAAAGCGGTAGTGTTCATTGTCACCGAAAGGTTGAGACATGATCTACCCTCTGCGGATCATGAATAAAAGAGTGATGAGCTTGGGGAGTGACAGGATGAATTTCAGCAACAAGCCGATCAAAAGCTGGGCAGCGGTAAACACAAAGAAAAAGCCAATCACATACCAACCGATATATGCATAAGAAACATATTCATATCCGTAATGCTGCGCCGTGAAACGCTCTATCCACTCAATCGTAACTCCGTGGAAGAACGGCAATAGAAAAAAAGCACCAACCAGTGCACCGACTTTTGCAAGCGGCCCTAACGCCGCATCTTTTTCGCCGTTATTAGAGTTACTCATCTACGATCCTTTCTAAGAATTAATGAATTATCCTTTGATAGCAGCGTTGCGATTAAATCTTGGGGGGATCAACAATGAATAGAATAAAAAAATGCCAGCTAGATGAGCTGGCATTATCAAGTTTTTAGGGAGGTTTTAATTACGGATTGGGAAGAATTTTAAATTGTGCTCCGGATGTTTTCAAATATTGCTGCCAAGCCCCTATTAAATACTTCACATTGACGGAAGGCCATGACCCCGTAGCGGTTTTACCAATACCAAGTATAGTTACTGTGCAGCCGGATAAGTAACCTTCTGTCATTGGCTTTGGCAATCCGATTTTACCGCTCAGCAATTTGTCAGGATTGGGAACCTGACTACCTGTTTCAATGCCATCCGTGGCAAGAATAATCATATCACCAGCGGCGCAATTATATTCGCTCCATTCAAGGTGGGCAATAATCTCCGTTGATCCTTGCGGCGCAATACGTCCATCAGGGATACTGATAATAAACTGCGCTATTCTTTTGGCCACAGCAACAGGGCGTGCCCTTCTGGTCAGGCGTACATCATATTGTTGCAAGTTATCCAGATCCAGATGACCAAAAGTTCTGAAAGAAACACTATCGCCTATCCCAAGCTCCATAATTTGTTGAGCGATACGTTTAGCAATAATGGCTGAATAAGCTTTGCTGGTTACGATAGGGTTAGAGCCGCTAACATCCACAGCAATATGCAATGTCTTATATTCTGCCGCAAATGCATTTGACAATGACATCGCAAAAAATGCTAATCCCGTAAAAATGAATGTTGATATGGTTTTCATGATAATCTCCTACTTATGTTTTTTGATGATTTGAGGAAGCTTGGCAATCAGAGCCTCAAGGCTTTCGATAAAAGTTTTCAGCTCCTTTGCGCTTGGCATTAGATCAGGTAAAAGCGAGCCATGCCTTTCAAGGATGATGTCATCATTGGCGACTTCATTCGTTTTTAAGAAGTGTATTTTTTTGAGAACGCGTAATGTTGGCTTCATGGCGGCCTCACACATTGCCGCGGCTTTTGAGGCATGAACTTTTTCTGGTATTGTCTCGAGAGCAACTCTTTTGCCTACCATGCCAATAAGGTCATCAGTTAACTGAGAAAATTCAGTAATTTTTTTCAATATAGAATTGGCGGTTTTCTTTTTCTCAATAACATCCAGCAAATTATCTTTGATGAAGGAAATCAGCGCATCAACAACCGCCAGATTGACAAAGACCAAACCACCAAGAGCTAATGAAGAAACAAGACCCAGATAAGGTTTGATAACAGCAATGATGTTATTCAACATTTCACCGCTGCTATCCGCTACACTCTCTTCACTGCCAAGGCCGGAAAGGATGCCGCTCAAATCACCATCCATGAGGTTGCCCGTCTCGGTTGTTGAAAATAACAGAAACATGCCAATGAAATAAAAGAACACCATCACACGTGATATTTTGCGTAAAAGTTGCGCCAATGGATGCTCACCGTCATTAAGCATCAACACGTGAAAGGCGATGATGGCCGATATAGTGGCAAAGCTCAGGATATAGACTTTGATCGGTGTCGGGTCATCCGGCAAATCTGCGCCAAAGTTCATATCAATGATGGTAAAAGTCAGAGCAAGCTCAATAGAAAGTGGGATGAGTGTAAGACAAGCAGCCATTATCATAGCAACGGTGATGAATTTTGTTTTCAGAAGCGTTTTATATGCGCCCGTCTTTGCACTTTGACAATAAATAATTGGGTCGATACCCGTTAGTATATCTTGTATACGCATGATGATTATTCCTCCTCATGTGACATTTGATGTTCAATTTGCCGTGCTTCTTCGCGCAAGTGGCCAAAAAAGTCACCTCGGCGTTCGGCTTTGGTTTGAACGGGTTCACCTTTTAGGGCACGTATCGCCATAAACACCTCTGTCATCTTTTTTTGATGAAGGGCCTCATCCTGTTTAAGTAGACGAATTTTATCGTCATGAGGTTGGCGTAGTGCATTCGCATAAAGCCCGATGGTCAAAGGTGACGGTAAAATCATATGATTGAGATCATCAATGATTTGCTGCCGTGGATCGATGATGGTTTCATTATAAGTCGTGTTTTTCTTATCAGGCATAGTGGTTCCTTTCTTGGTAATGGCTTTTATTTAAAAGATACCTGTTTTCTTATAAGAGCTTGAGGGGATCGAGTATTGCAGGCACAAACATTCAGCCTGTGCCTGAAATAGATTTATTTTTCATTATCGTTTACAGGACGGATGCCCCACAACATTGCTTTTTTTGGATTCAATGCTCTGTGCAAGCTGAATAATCCCCGTAGGCGTTCTCGATTTTCGATCCGCAAACAAAAAGGGTTTTCGTCATAATGTTTATGATAGAAGTTATCGCGCCACCATTCATCGGGGGCGTTCCATAAAGGGTCGAGAACAGGGTAAATTTCATTACCGTAATCATCTGAGAACCAACCCTTAAAATCACGGTATTTTGTAGCGTAGTAATCGGGACAATGACGGTAAGGCATACTTACAACGGCATCATGAATGCTGTTACAGGCATCAACACGAAAAAAACCATTTTCCAGTTCCGTGTTAGTTACTATTTTTCTTTCTTCAGCCCTGCAAAATCCTTGAATTAAACATTCTTTGCATAGGCCGGAACATATAAATTTAGTCATTCTAAAACTCCAATTCAATAATTGGAGGTAAATTGCAATCTTCCTCACAGTTGATAAAAACAACGTTGGTACGTTCATCAGAGCATGTGATCTTGAAGATTTCCAATCCTATAAAATCTATAAATTTAGGGGTAAATTAGTATAAAAATCTAAAATTGAAATAGAGTGTTGTAGGTGTGAAAAAATAATTTTGTAAATATTGAATCGACAATTTAGAGAGTTGTTATTATACATAAAATCAAGGTTTAGGGTTTTCTAGTGTTAAATAGGGTCGTTGAAAACCGAAAGGAATAAATGAAAAAAATACCAAATTTCAATAGAGATGATATTGTTCCAGAATGTTGGATTTCAACAAATGATAAATATGCCCTAGATCAGGTTCGCTTGCTGACTCGATACTTGATAAAATTCACTTCAATTCGCACTAAAGATATTCTCTACCCAATATACTGTGATCAAATTAATGACTCCGGCGATAATTATAAGAAATTATCGGAAGATTGGAAAAAGTGGACCGAAAATTGGTTGGGGCCAAATGCAGCTAGTCAAATAAAAAATCACTATCCTGCTATTTTTAAACTCATGATTGACAATTATCGGTCATATCCAGAATCGATAAAAGCAATTTTTGAAGAGGTATACCGTATAGAAAAAAACTTTGCACTGACTGGTTCAGAAAAAAGAGGCAACTGGGAGGCCTTATTTAGTCTTGCGAATAACCTGCCAAATAACATTGAAACTAATCCAAATGAGATTCAAAAATTTTCAAAATGGGTAAGTGGATTATATAAATATTATCGTTATACTTACGATGTAAATAATGGTGGGAAAAATATATGTTGTTGCACACTTCATATATATCCCATTAAAGATGGGGAAAAGTTCCCCACATATGAAATTTACTATGCGCCAGCCCGTCCAGCATATGAAGGGCAATTGTTCTCCTCAAGAGGTGTCGTCGTTATTTCTGCAAATCAAGGATATTTTATTGGTAGCGAGATGGACCTTGGTAATCTTGCTGTTTTTTCATTTCAACGTCTAAGAATGGCATATAAAGCAATGACAGGATTGGTCGTGCGTAGACATTCAGAAGGTAATTTATTTTCGGCAAAATTTCATGCTGTTAAGACAGATCATAACTCATGGGAAGAACTGAAAGGTTGGATTGGTAATAAAAATGAAAATGACATTGAAGAATTCAATACAATAAGAAAATTTATAATATTTAATGTAAGTCAATATGTGGAAAATTCAGATAGTGGTTTAGTCGAAGGGGAATGCACTTACAATATATAGTAAACAATGAATTTTTTTATAATATTAAATCATGTTTTTTAAGCATTTCTTCATCAGCTAATAAGAATTCATGTTCTATCAATTTACCATTTTTATCCAACATACTTGGGGAGTACCACATAGAACCCTCTGGTAGAAACTTTATGTCAGTGTAAAATTTCAATGAACGCATCCAATCGTAAATCATTGAATTGGTTGGTTTTATTGTTTCCTCTGTTTTCTCATATCTACCATACCCTATATCTTCATATCTCGGCAATGCAGCAGCATTAAAAGGGTTTTTTGCTACATATTTTTCAATAGTTTCAGAATCCATTATAAGATATGTGTTATTGGGTTTAGTCCAATCGCACATATCATTAAATAATGTCTGTAGTGCATGTAACTCAAGTCGTGTGTTTGGCAATCGCCACGGTAATTTCAATTTTAAAGACATTAGTTGATGCGCCCCAAAACCTCTTAAATTTAATTTTCATAAAGTTTCTAGCATGAGGGTTATATAAAATGCACTAGGACAATATTCCCATCGCAGTTTTTGTTACTTTACCAACATTTATTAAGGAAATTCTAAACTCTAAAAAAATAATCCATCGGCATCTGTAGTTCATAAGAAACAAGATAAAGGCGGCTGGCAGCGATACGGCTTTTCCCGCGTTCATATTTTTGAATTTGTTGATAGCTTACCCCGATGGCAGCCCCCAATACTGATTGGCTGATATTCAGCTCTGTGCGCCGTTTACGCAAACGCAAACCTATAAGCTTATCAATATTGGTTGGGCGATGCGGCATGTATATCACCTCAATTCCACATACGCTCGGCAATGAGCCTATCCTCAGCCCCTGCTATATCCAGATAAATTTCAGTTGTGGCGAGACTTTCATGACCAAGCCATTTCTTGATGCGGGTTTCTGGGACTTTTTTGAGGGCCGCATTCACGCCGTAGGCATGGCGTAGGCCACGACCACAGCCCTTTGCGCCGTTAATTCCCGCCGCACTCATCACCGTTTTAACAAGCTTCCAGCCCTTTGTGCGGCTGAAATTCCATAGCCTTGCGCTTTCTCCGCCATCGGGCTGTGCTTGGGCTTTGCGAAGGGCGTGGGTTTTATCAAGGCGGTGCATATAGTGTTCCGGCAAGGGCAAAGGCCGAAAATGCTGGCCTTTCATCCTGCCACGCTTTTTAAGGCTGCGGATAATGACCATATATTCGGCAATGTCGATATTCAGGGCTGTGAGAGCCAAGGCCTCACTGGGGCGGCATCCCGTCCAGAATATCATCTCGCAAAAACTACGCTCTTTAAGATCGGTGAGAATGGGCAGCGCCTTTAAAAATCGTTCCCGCTCAAGGCTGGTAAGGTATTTACGCTCCCCCTTATGAGTAAAAAGGCTCATTCCCTTAAATGAAGGGCTACTATAGGACATGAAAAACGGCTCCTTATGTGCGTTCATTGCAGACAGTTTAAGTAAAACTGTTTCATCACACACGCTCCTATAGAAACCGCCCGTTTCGGGCCTATTCTGGTAATATTAATCTTACCATTTGGCCTTATTATTAAGAAAAAATTCAGCAATATCAATCTATAAAACAGTTTTACTTATTTTGTTCACAAGAGATTAACCTCTTGTGTCTTATGGGAAAATACAAATATTTCCGCATTTTCCAGCAGTTTTTCCTGATTGCTTTTCTGGGCCTTGCCGTCCTCGGTGCCAATCAACCCGCCTTGGCAAATAAACTCACTGCAACCACAGTTCTTGGCTGGGATAAAGATACAGAATCATTATACGTTACCACCTCCATATTGATGGCGGCGATTGTCTCGGCCAATAATGACCTGAAACAATCCCATTGCATCAATGACTGGTATTTTGGCGATAAAACGCTACGCGAAAAGCGGATACAGGAAATACGGGCGTTGTTTAAGCAATATTCGGCAAAGCACCCCAGCGTTATCATCCTTGCCGCCCTTGAACGACAATGCGGCAAGCTTGTTTATACAAAAAAGGCGGGGGAATAGGATATGTGGTTTATCTTCTCAGCCATTATGGTTCTCGCCCTTTGCGTTGTTTCACAGGCATTTAAACCATTGCCTGTGTTAAATAATTTGAAATTTATGACGGTTATTTTGACCGTATTTTTTACATTTTCTGCACCAACTCAAGCGGCGAATTTACAAACAATATTGAACTCACAGATCATACAGGCTGCAAAGCATGACTCGTCTTTAACCAGAATGGAAAAGCTGTTTGAGAGGCGTTGTGAAATGATTGAAAAATATCTTGGCTATAGAGATAACCCGATGGGCCATGCCATGAAATATTCCTGTCAAGAACCTCAAATTGGAATTGCATTTTATGCAGGGCCGGATTTGGGAGATTATCCACCTGCGCGAATTGAAAGGGTGTTTTTAGACAGAATTGGTGATGAAGGATTAAAGGCGAAAGTGTTTACTGACTTGAACCATAAGAAAGGCAGCAGTGTAATTTTCTTTATTAACGGGGAAACTTACTTAAAGGACTCTGTAAATCCGGTTAAGGCACTTGAACAAGTGAAATATTTAGTTGCGGAAGCGAAGTTAATTTTTATATCCAGACACCAAGTTGATGTGTGGCCTCAAGAAAAAATTATTAACTAAAATCAATCGGCCTACCGAATGCTGAAATAATATCATTTTGCAATTCAGAATCTTCCGTTAATCCTGCATTATTATCGGCATCATCATTTAAATTTCTATTTTCATTATTTTGCGCCAATTCATCCACATTTTGAGCCTGACTGTCCGCTCTGCGTTTATCCAGCCATTCTTTAAAATCTGGATTGGCGTAAATATCAGCAGGATCAATAGTCCCGTTTGCAATGCCTTCATTAATGGCATCGGCTATCGCTTTGCGGCGTTCTTCTGGGTCTTGAATTTTCATGATTTCATTATAAACATCAGGGTCAAGGTATTCTGCGGCCATATTTTCCGCAAAATCTTCACCATATTTTCCAACCATCATATTTTCGAAATCAGGAAGCGACATTTCCGTGATCATGTTCATCAAAATCATATCTTCAATGGAGCGTTTGGAATTCTTCTTTTCAGCATTGATATTATTGATACGACCAGAACCGTTAATATTTAAACCGCCAATGGCTGTATCATCGGATTCCGACATAAGCGCACCGATGAAATAATTGGCGCGAACTTGATTCAAGGTTTCCCCTGTTACTTCTTTGCGGCAATTATCAAAGCAATTCGTAAGATCGTTTTTCTCGAAACTCATTACGCCCCCGTCTGAAAATTATCAGGGGCCTGACGAGCCTCAAAATCGCGGTTTGCTAGAACAAACCAAAGGTCACAATCAAGTCTCTTGATTGTGACACTGCTTAATCTTTTCATGGAAATTCGCCCCAATGTCCCACCATCCCAAGTTTTTTCAACCGATTTATTCACATAAATATTATATGAATAATGTCTTAAAATTCCCTTAATATCATAAGCTCAGAGCAAAGGAAAAGTGGGTTTTATGGTATGTTTTTTTGAGTGAGAAAATGAGCAATAAAGCCCTATTATATATAGGGTTATGGCAGCATTTATTTGCGTTAATCTTCATAAAGTCTTAAAATTGAATATGTACACTTAAAGGGCTGTAAAAAGCTTCAAATAACGAAAGAAACGGGTTATGGGACAGCTAAAAATGAAGTTCGAAAATGATTTTCCAAATCGTCAAACGATTGACCGGAAAAGCGGCGCGTATTTGGTTTTCAATGGAATAGAAACAGCGTATCGCGGTTTGCATAAGTTTTGCTTTTACTTAGACGGTGAGAAGATGGATTTCCTCGCTCTTATAAAGAGTACCTACGACAAAAATAATAAAGAAACAGAAATTGACTGGAAGTTTTTTCAGGTTCAAATCCCCCCACACTTGGAGGGACGGGAAGAAGAGATTAACCAAATGATTAAACAGGCTTTGGAAGCCCACGGACTTTGCTACGACAGAGAACAATATGAAAGGGTGGAAGCTAATTTTCATCATCCCAAATAGTAAAACTTAGGTGTGTGTTTGCGTTTAGAAGAAATAGTAAAAGCGTTAGAAGAAAATAACGAAGAGGTCAGAAATGGGGGACATCCATTTACCGTGGCGCAGTTACGTGATTTTACCCGTCAGCTTTCTGTATCAACGCCAGATACCGCAGGGTTAACACTTCTCTATAGCGGCGGTTTGCAACCAGATGGCAAGGGCAGCATGGTTTCTCTGGACGACAAAGGTCTGTTTTCCTTTCAAGTGGCCAATAAAATGGCCGATGCCAACCCTAACATTGGGATTGTCGACAACACATCATCCATGAAATTGCTTAAACATGAAGAATTCTATACTGCACTAGTAAATACATCCGAGAGTGGCATTCTGACGAGACAACAAATTGTATTTGGTTCGTCAACAAATGGCATACGTAATCCAGATGGGTTGGTGGATGATATATCCAAACGCTTTATCGCTGAAAATACAGGAAAACCCGTTGTGATGTTAACCCCGTTTGCGAGAGCAGATAGTGTCTATGCTCAAAGTGAACTGCCTCATATTCTTAACCAAAAAGGCGGCGAAGTTGAAAGTTTGCCACGCAGCATATTTCAGGACATTCATAATTCTAATACATTCGGCCCCGAAGGGTCGCGTCTGGCCATTGCCGCGCTTTCCGCAGAGCAAGCGGCCAATCTCAAATATTCCTATGATGAAAAGGGTAATTTGTTAGGGGTGGATGCATCAGAATTCTGGCGTGAGAAAATGAGTGCGCCTGATAGCAATATCAAGCTGGAAGGCAATATCATAGTTGCACAGTCGGAATTAATGGAAAATTTAACGGTGACTCAAAAATCCGAACTTGCAAAAGGCGCGCAAATTCTTGATGAAGTACTGCCGGATAAACCTGATTTAAGTTTTCTTCGCAATCTTGGTAAAAATGGCGGACTAATAACGGGGCCAGCCATAAGTGGACTTGTGGCCACCTTCGCATTGGCAACGGGAAGCTCGGAAGCAGAGGCCGCAGAGATATTCTATGAAGGGGCAGTGCCTTATGGTGAAACACAAATTGATTTGTATGAAGGTGATTCAGAATCTGCCGAACGATCTGCAACCATTGAAACCGTATCAAACGGGGCTTCATTTGGCGGGGCAATGGCTGGGGCTGCAATCGGCACAATGATATTGCCAGGAATTGGAACGGTTATCGGCGCAGCCGCTTTCGGAATTGCAAGCGGCATTACATCAGGCTACCTCACCGGACTGGTCTATGATAATTACGAAACCATTAAACAATACCATACGCAGGTTAATGATGAAGTCGCCGCATTCTTCGGCGAAACCATAGGTGATACGAAAACCATGTTGGCATCATGGTTTGACGATGAACTGGATATATCTACAGCATTAGAAAAATTGCCAAGTGCCGTAACGCCGGATATGCCGCCCGAAGTTGCAGCTTTGATAGAAGTTAAATCTTCGACAGAGTTATTTGAAAAACAGTTCGATGAATTAGAAGAAACGGGGAGTTTGTCGGAGGTATCAAAATATCTCGACAAAATGCAGGACACTCCCGCTCCACAAATCTCTGCACCACAGGACACAAATCAGCAAAGCACCTATGAAACGGCACTGGCTTTTAAGTAAGCAGTGAAGGAGCGTAATCAACAATGAGCATGTGGCGGACACAGTAGCTATTGTCAGACAATTTTTATCAATAAGAGTTTTTGCGCTTACGCAAGATGTGCGTGTAGTACACGCATCTTTAAGAGCTGCGAAAACTACGTTTTCTTGACAAGGGAAACCCGCTGCGCGTTTCCCGTTGCATCCCATCCGGCTAAGACTAATCTTAAACGTGTCTTCCTGATTTCACTGAGTTGCATGTTTTATTTTCATGTTTCAATCTCAATTGGGACTTTAATTTCTGATGCTATTTTCACAGGATTGTAAATATCTACATTTATACCTACGTGTTGCTCAGGAGTTGTAATTGAAACAATCAAAGAATACCGTCCTTTTTTATTGGCTTTTCCTAGGTGTGCTCTTTCTCTCCACCAACCAATTACAGGAGAAATAGCAATTAAATTAGAATCAGCCAAATCAACTGCCGAACCTTTCCAAATATCAGAGTGTATAGAACCTTTATCTCTATTTTGTGAACCAAGCACCCAGTAATCTGAAGGGCTTTGAGTACCAGGTTTTCCTGCATTTTCTTCTCTGGTCTTTGTATTGATTCTGTCAACAAACTCCTTTTTCTTTTCTCCGGGAGAGTTTAAATCAAATCTTAAAGCATGCGATGCGTAGCGGTATCGATCTTTCCAACCAATTTCTCCCGGCCCCGGTTCTACAAAGTAAGAAAGCGTTATTCGCATCTCTACATCAACTTCCTGAAGGTTTTCTAAAATTTCTTTAGGCCAAGGTAAGTTGTATAAATGCATATCTTTTGTTTTTGAGTTTTCAAAAGGCTGAATCTCCGCCTCGGCAATAAGAGTTAGGCTGTTGGACGCACAGTAAATGGCTCTTTCTAAGTTTGGAACACCATACCCGCATGCTCTAAGCACATTTTTCAACTCGGTTTTATTATCATTTTGTGCAAACTGTTCTTTTAATGCCTGCGGCCATTCTGCAGAATGGATCATTAATGCTCTAATTGTTTCCGGCCAATAATCAGGGTACTGAATCTGTATCTGTGCCGCAAAATTAGCAGCCTGTGCCGCAGCAGCACTTGTCATGTTAAACGGATATAAAGATTCTTCTTGGGGTTTATAAGAAGTAGAAACTAAAGACAAGTCATTGCACTCTGTAGCAAACTCATTTGTATCTATCGCTATGTTACCACCTTCAAAAACAATTTCTGGCTTTATCGGCCATTTATTGTTTTCCCAAGTTAAAGACGTTGTAGAAAAGGGAGAAATTTCTCCTACATTAGCCAATGCAGAATAACTATTGAGTGTTGGGTCTGTAATATCAGTTAGCTCTGTAAATGCTCCTACAGTTATGGCATTCCAAGATTGCGCTGGGTCATGTATAGAGTCTGTCATAAGTGAATCTGGGTAATTGGTAATTTGATTTGTATCTGTGATATTTCCTGCGGCCAATATGAATAAGCGCTTTTCTTCTTCTTCAGCACCAGACGTAATTTGATCTATCGCTGCAGACCACGATGATGGACGCCCCCTATCCCGAGTATCATCAGAGGAAACTGGCATACAAGTTATTCTCTTTCTATCTTTAGCTTGTAATTCTGCTCGACTTATAGCTTGTTTTGTAATGTACCCATAGAGCTCTACTTTGTTGTGACCCTCTGGTGGTAGGATTTTTACAGACTCTAGAATATGACCTAAATTAATTGCATCGCTGCCTTCTAGCTTTGATTTCAAATCCCCGTAAGCTACTAACCCCGCCATTAATGTACCGTGACTGTGATGATCATCGCTGCCCCACTTAGGGTCGAATGTTTGGCAATCTTTATCTGACAATACTAGATTAAGTAGTGGGTGACCGTTGTTAATGCCAGTATCCAAAATACAAACAGATACGTTTGAACTGTTATCTACTGATACGCGCCTCAGCAAATCATCGACCCATTTACTTTGTTCTGCGGGGTTTTGAGACAGCAAAAATTCTGCCGTAGTTTTTGCTCTACGATATTCTGCTATATCATCGGAGTTTTTTGTAATATCGCTTAATTGGTCTTTTGAAGCATAGATAACCTTAACGATTCTCTCTGGAAACTTTATATACCCTACTTTGCTTTCTATATTTTGCGATTGCAATAACACATCAAACTTATTGATTACCTCGTCACTATCTCCACGCAACCAAACTTCACACCACTCTTGAGTAATAGAGGGAATTAAATTCTTGTTATCCGTCCAAAAAGAGTCAACAAGCAAAGCCTTTTTTAATTCTTCAACTCCATTTAGAAGATCATTGTTCTTTGGTACCCGTTCTATTGGAGTATTATATTTATTAGGTTCACCTATATGCTGCTGTGCTTCGTTAAAAAAACCTTCTTGTTTTGTAGTTGTTATATATACAACCAAATCATCGCCGTCTTCCTTAACACCAGATTTTCCAATCTTCATCGTTGCTCTAATATTTTCAAACTCAGGAAATTGAGGTAATTTAAAATAAGCCCCTTTATCCTCATTAAGATAAGCATCAATTTTTTTGACTAGCCAATTTTTTTTATCATTAGGAATATATGCTGTAATGTATTTTGTTACTGTTTCACTTCCATCATTTTGTTCGGCTTTTTCTTCTCTGACATTGCACAGCCGGATTCCTTGGCCTAAATCTTCCAAACTTTTTATTTTAATGTCAAAATCAGGAGAGCTTTGAAACTCTATATATGTTCCCGTCCGTTCCGAATGGGTTGCAACTTTCTCGCTTTCACTTTCTTCCCATGCGTCCTCAAGCTTCTTCCTAATAAGCGCACCATGCTGCCCCCTTGGTCTTTTAGGGTAATGAGATTCACCACCACCTGATTTGCTTGTCGTGAAACCGATGCTATCTGCGGGTTTTGATATTCGAATATGCGGTAATTTGCTTTCCATCCTTAGCTATTCATTCCTCTATGCGCATTATTTCGATTACTAATCATCGCACAAAGGTCTGAAGCACTAACTTTCTTCTTATTAGATAATATTGCGTTTTTAATCGCATCATTGCAGGCAAGAGCTAATTCTGCATGGCTAAGGTGTGAGCTTTTTTCTAAAACAATTTTCCAACCGAAACGAGTAGATTTAAAACTTCCCAATACATTATCTATCAGTTGTTGTTTTTCTTTATCTGTAGGGTTTTTGTAATATAAAACATCATCAAAACGTCTGAATAGCGCTTTATCTAGGAGTTGAGGATTATTTGTTGCAGCAATAACAATGCTATCGGATATATCTTGTTCTATGAATTGCAAAAAAGAATTTAAGACGCGGCGCATTTCACCTACATCATTATCTGAGGCTCTGTCTCCACCAATGGCATCAAACTCATCAAAGAAATAAACACCGTGTTCTTCCTTCATAAAATCAAATATTTGCCTTAACTTGGCGCTGGTTTCTCCCATAAACTTAGTCATAAGACGGTCAACCTGCACCGTATGCAGGGGTATATGAAGCTCATGAGCCAGCACTTTAGCCGTCATTGTTTTGCCCGTACCGGGGGGGCCAATTAGAAGGACTTTTCTACGGTGAGATAGGCCATGTGATTTAAGTTTTTCCTGCTGCCTAAACTCATGAATAATTTGGTCTATTCTTGATTGTAAGTCAGGATTCATTACAAGAACTTGTTTAGATATTCTCGGCTCTTCAGTTAAAACAAGTCCTCTTAAGTCCTTAGGGAAGTTAAGTACACGAGGCCCGCCTTTTTTTCTCTCCATATCCACAAGGTTACGAAGGTCATGGGCCAATGCAGCATTACCTTTTTTTGCTTCATGTGCAGCAACTTGCAAGGCAATCGTATAAAATCTCTCGGGTTCATCATCGAAGTGTGATCGGATCAATGATTTTAACTGCTCTGCTGTAGCCATTTTTATGCTTCCGTATTATTTGGTAGGATGCTTCCCTACTGACAATTATATGGAATAAATTTTAATTATCCATGCACATATTAATTTTTCTATTTTACTTAATTTTTGAAGCAAAGCTATTTATTAATCTGAATAGCTCCAAGATTTATAAACGCCTGCAATTATAAAATGAAACAAAGAGTTAGATAAATTTAACGGTCCGCCCATCCCTCCTAAAAAAGTCGGGTCAGAATCTCGTGTATCAAGCCCGAAGGCGGTCTTGACCAAAGGCTTCGATCCTTTGCGCTAAAAAAGACTTAGGGCCAGCCCATCAGCGCACTCCATAAAAACCAGACGCATAGATTATTTCGTAATCGGTTCCCCCTAAAGGTTTCCCCCAATTACGAAGATAATCTTGCGCAGTTTTTTCTTCCATTTGCACACCCGTTTTCGCCAAACGGCAAGGTTGCAGACGCAACCCCTTGTTTATTTGAAAGGTAGAAAAATGACCCCTTATGACGCAGCAAAAATACTTGGCCTTAGCGGAGAAATTACGCCCGAAATCGCAAAGAAAGCCCATAGACAGGCGTGCAAGAAATATCATCCAGATATTAACCCCGCAGGCGAAGAGATGATGAAACTTGTCAATGAAGCTTACAGCATTTTACGCGGGTTTAATGGTGATGTGAAAGAACAACAAACCGATTATGGCGAGCAGTTAAACAATGCCCTGAATGCTATTTTAAATCTGCCTAATCTTTTTATAGAAATCTGCGGCGCGTGGGTTTGGGTATCGGGTGACACAAGAAATCATAAAGAAATTTTAAAAGAAGCAGGCTATAAATGGGCCAATAAGAAAAAAGCTTGGTATTACCGCCCCGAGCAATATAGAAGCCGTGGCCGTGGTCAGTCCAGCATGGAAGAAATCCGCGAAAAATACGGCAGTAACAAACAGCGGGGTATGGGGTTTCAGAGGATAAATTCCTAAGGCTCCATTGTCGGGCCGCGCGGACGATGCCGAGACTTTGAAGTCTGCCTTTTTTCCCTATAGGCAGACTTTCGGCCTTCATATTGCCGCGCTTGCAAGTCAGGTTTTTGCATATGTTCAAACCCTTGCGCATCTTGCCGCAATTCATGTTTTTGTTCACGGAAATTCTGTTTTATCGCCATGTTTCGTTGCTTAATTAAGCGGCGCATAGAAAGCTGGTTTGCAATAATGCGGTCTTTTTCTGTTCGGTCACGTTCACGGCAGCGTAGAGCGTCTTGCTCATTTTCGGACCTTATGCGACTATGTTCACCGCGCACACGATCCCACAGTCCCTTATAGCCAGATCGAAAACGGGCTTGCCGCGTTAAAGCAGCCTGTTTTTGACGTTGCGCAAGCATTTCAATAAATGCCTGTCTTTCGGCCCGTTGGCATTTCACCAGTTCATCACGCTCATGCAGTAAATCATCTTTTTGATGAAACACTTGCTCTTTCAATTCTGCCTTAAACCGCGCCATAACAGGCAGCATGTTATTTGCAATTTTGTATTTGGCCTCACTAACACTTTGTAAATCCTGCTCATCACCCAAACGGGCGCGAACATCTTTAATCTTAATGCCTAGTTTTTTCGGAACAGAATAAATTTCACCGTGAATATCCACGGCAACTATCCGGCCCTTTTTATCACCTCTGGCAACGCTATAGCCCCGTTCTTTCATTGCATGAATAAAACCAGCCTTTGAATCAGATATAGCCCACGCATCCTCAAAAGACGTTTGTATCTCTCTCGGGTCTTTACCAACCCGTTTGGCTTGCTGCCAGTCGGCAAGAGTAAAGTTCCTGGGATCACGCTCCCCACTTATGGCGAGGCCACGCGGCATTTTCCAGCCATGTTCTAGGAATAAATCACGCGATAAGACATTCAGCCTATTATGGTCGTATGACATTTGAATGGCCTTCATTTCATCCGTATCAATGCGCGACCACACCGCATGGGCATGGCGGCGACCTTCTTTTTCGTGAAAAACAATTACGCGGGATTGACCTGAAAGACCAAGCCGCTTTTCGGCTTTTTCAAACGCATCCTCAAATTGTTCTATCGTGACCTTCTCCTGCGGTGGCGGGTTAAAGGAAAGCGAGTACATGAACTGGTTACACTGCGTTCCGCGACTAATGGCGTAAATTTCATTAAGAGCACCTTTAACTGTTTGCGACATAAAGCCGCGAATTTCATGCACTTCAATATGCTCGTTTTCTTCTTTCATAAGATGATCGGCGAGGTTATTGGCCCCGCCGCGCTGGTTGCCTATCAAAATCATTTACCGCCCTCACGCTGAACCCCAAGCGCATAAACCATTGCTCTGCACATCGCATCTATATCAGTGCAGGTTTTATCAAGCTTGTTTTCCAATTCAGGCGTAACAGGCAGTGTGCCAGATTGCGCCGCCATTGCTATGGCCATCATGGAGGCTGCCAGTTCAGATTGTCCGAATGTAGAAAGCAGCCGCGCAATGGTTTGGGCATCCATGCTTGGTTGACGTTTCTTACGGCTGGCTTGAGGTTTGCGCGGGGCGGCATCATCACCAAAGAGTTTTTCACGCACATAAGCACTGCGCTGCATCTTTCCGGCATCACGTTTCAGGCGGTTATGTTCGTCATGCGTCAAACGCAACGAAAACGGCGGCGGCAGTTTCCTTTTACGTTTTGGTTTAATGGAACCTAGCGCATTAAATTCTGTGATGTTTGAAAGACCGTTCATAATGAAGGCCCTTCAAGATCGTTAAAGTTAATTTCTGAATGTTTTAGTTGATGTTCCCAGTCGGCCAATTCTTCAAATAAAGAGTTTAAACTTTCTCCCTTTAGGCGCACCATTATTTCAGGGTCCTAACCGGACACATAGGTTACAGTTTATACTGGAGACATGGGTAACACATATTTCAAATCACATTTATGCCGTTTTCTTTCAATATTTTGATAAATTGATCAGGATCTTGTGCTTTATATCTAAATTTTGAAATCTCCGGACCCGGGTTTTCCTCAGGATACCATACCTTACGACCAACAATCGCGGGCCCCAGTTCCGCCCGCCTGTCATATTGCACGGCCCTTGCTTGATTAACCTGCGAAAAAAGCTTCGTCATATTCGGGCCAACATATGGGGAAAGCGCAAGCGCCGAGCAAAGTGCCCTGATAAAGGCCATATGGCCGCCTAACTTAACGCTGGAAAAATGCCATGCTCTGGTGAATGAATGTGGTGCAACCCGCTCCCCAATCCAGAAGCGTATGGCTGGCGGCATATAAGGTGAGGTTATTCTATGTAATTTACCGAGAAAGTTATTAAATTTATTTCGGGGCCAAATCATATATTTCCAGTCAGTAGAAAGCAGTATTTCGCTATATTGACCTTGCCAGAATATTACTTTTTTATCATATTCATTGGTAATATTACGTAAATCCGCACCCCATTTCCAGTTCGAAAGTTCCATCCGGCAACAACATTCAAGTTGTTCTTGCTTTAACATTTTCTCGTCATAAATATCTTCAAGCCGCCTGATTTCTATATTAAGCCCATTTCTTTTGATAAATTCAAGAACAAGCGGATAATTAGGTTCTGCACTCAGGGCTATAACAGGATTTTTCCAGGGAAGAAGCAAACTATTCATGCTGTCCTTGCCGCCACATAAAACCAGATTTACATATCCCGGATTATTTGCCTCAATTTCCTCAATATCAGCGGTCATGGCGGCGGCGACCTTCGTCATATAATCTTTTGGATCGTCGATGCTTTGATTATTTTTTAAGGGACCGCCAACCTTTTTGATATCTTTATCAATAATGTCGTGGCTGTAAAGCGACAGAAAATTAGGGTGTTTCACTTTTTTATAAATCGCGGCATTGAGACGCATATTTCCTTTTTTAACGATCAACGCAAGCAAGGAAAAGGAATAGTAATTTTTCCATTTATAAACCGCGTTAAAATAAGGCGCACCGTCAAATTTATCCGCTTGCCACAATAGCGTTTCGTGGCGCGACCACATCATACTCTCTGTAAGCGTGGAAACAATTTCCGGCGACCGGACCTTGCTTCTTATTTCATCAATATAATGCTCCGGAGATTGGTTCATATTTCTCTAACCCGACTGCGCATATATGTGTTTTGATTTTAACATGAAAATCACTTTAGCCTGCTTCGTTATTTTTGTTAACTACTATCGCGGAACAGCCGGATTTCTTGCGAGAGATGCCAAAGCGAAAATAGGAATCTCACCAAGTTATTTTAATCCGATTATGAGTAATACATTTCGTGCAGTCTTGAACCAACCTATTATGAAAGACTATTTACAGGAAATCGGTCTTGTGGATCATTGGCGCGATAACGATTGTCCAAATTTTTTCCGTGCGGCAGGCGAGGATGATTTCGAATGTCAGGATGGTGAGGGGAACTGGCCGTAATCTTATCTTCTGCACAGAGTTAGTTAAAGCAATTTAAATGGCTGCTCTGGCCGCGACTGTGTGAATACGAAATATTTGGATTGCTACTCTTAAAACCCGCCTTATTTTCCTGATCCCACATCTGCATTTTCTGTTCAGCAGTATATTTTATCCTGGCTCTATAAGTCTAATCAATCACTCCATCTAACATATATTAGATTAAAGTGTTGCAGCGACCAGTTGTGATCACCGTAGAAGCAGACGTTCAATTCTCAAAACACGAATAAACTATATTGTCCTGAGGGCAAAGCAATCATTGATCCGAGAAAAATGTTCTCATAACCTCAATCCGTCATTCAAATTAATCTCGAAGGAATTTGTTATGAAACCGAGTGTTGCAGAAAACCGAAAAAAGATAATTAATCTTGAGGTAATAACAACCATCTTAAGTACAAGTGAATTTAAAGGCTCTCCGGCTTGGCAGTGTCTTCTTTTGAATAGCTTGATACATACTTTGAGATTATTAAGAACTTGGTGCTTCGAAAAGGGGAATAAGGTGATAAGCTATAAAAAAATATTAGCGTTTGTTTCAGTCATTGCAAATACGGCATGTGTCCAGGGTCAGAACCATAAAGGGATAGATGATTTTCTTTCTGCGAGTGCAATGGATGAGAATATGTCCGGCTTTGTGGCGATGGCCGCTGATAATAGTGGCGTTATCTACAGTGGTGCTTTCGGTAGGATGGATGTTTCAGAAGACCGTGAAATGACCCTCAATACCTTAATGCAGATTGCTTCTATGACTAAACCCGTCACCTCCGTTGCTGCACTTCAACTTGTGGAACAAGGAAAACTTGAGCTTGACGTGCCTATTTCATCTTATTTGTCTGAGTTATCCAAGCTTCAGATACTGGACGGATTTGACGCGCAAGGAAATCCTATTTTAAGGCCGACAAAAAAGCAAATCACACTGCGGCATTTATTAACCCATACGTCCGGCTTTGTTTATGAATTTTCTAACGAAAATGCGTTTAAATATAGACAAATTGACGGCGTTGGAAGTGTGTTCTCGCCAGGAAAAGGATTTTTAAATGTACCATTAGCTTTTGAACCCGGAACGAAATGGGAATATGGCATTGGCGTTGATTGGGTCGGCGTCATTATTGAAAAAGTAAGTGGAAAATCATTAGATGATTACTTCAAAGAAAATATCTTTGATCCTCTAAATATGAAAAATACCGGATTTCACCTCAGTGAGGAACAGAAGGGCCGTTTGGCGACGTTATATTCCAGATCGGATGACGGATCACTAACGCCACGCGGGCGGCGACAAAATGATCCTTTTTTTGCAGGAGGGAGCGGTCTGGTATCTACAGCATCAGATTATTTGACGTTTCTTCAGGCTATTTTAAATGGCGGAGAGTTTTTGGGGCAGCGGATTTTGAAATCCGAAACAGTCGAACTTATGTCACGAAATAACATTGGTGATTTATTTGCCGATGATGTGCTGCATTCTTATATACCGTTTGTAAGTAAAAACATCAATTTTTTCGAAAACTCGAAATCCAAATTCGGATTGGGGTTTTTAATTAATACATCAGAAATTCCGATGGCGCGGATGGAGGGAAGTCTGACATGGGCCGGGCTCTATAATACCTATTTCTGGATTGATCCCAAAGGCGGTATTTGCGGGGTCTTTATGGCGCAGTTGCTTCCGTTTTTCGACGAGAAAACCATAGAAATTTTCAGTGAGTTTGAGCGAAAGATATACCAACTCTATAAAATTAAGGAAAAATAATATGACCATTTTAAATAAAAAATTATGCATTCCATTAATTTTTTTTAGCACTTTGTTTTATACTCCAATTGCGATGGCGAGTGACGAAGAAGACGTCTTGAACGTGGTTCTAAAATGGGCCTCGCTAGAGAATGACTTAGAAGCGCAGGCTGAACTTGTTACTGGCGACCGTATTCAGTTATTTGAAATGTGGCGCCGAGCAGATCAGGCACAAAATTTAAAGGTGCAACTGGCGCAAAGGGCATCCATTTTGAAGCAAGACCCCGGCTGGAATGTTATTGTCACCGTTGAAGCACCGATTGTCCACATATACGGCGATGATGCAGCCGTGGTTAGTTTTAAACGCATGTATGAGGTAATTCCCGGAAACGAACCGCCCAGACCCATGTGGCAAACTTATATTTCAATGACCCTCATTAAAGAAAACGATGACTGGAAAATAGCTCATATGCATGGTTCTGCTGATTAAAGTCTAAATGTCCTCATTAAAGGTTACTGCTGCATTTAACGGTTGCTATTCTTCGGTTCGGCGCCACTCGAGATACTTTTCCATGATCTTTCGCCAGTCCCCATAGTCACGATTGTGAAGGCGATTAATAACGTCCTCATTCACCTGATCACCGGCTAAAGTGCGGTACCAGTGTTCCGCCATAAGCTTGTAACCAAGATCATTTGGATGTAATTTATCGTCAATGAAGCAATCTGGAAAACATGCTTTGCTGACTGACCACATATCAGGGCCGGGTAAAATAAACTCAATACCACGCGAGAGGAGGCGGTTCAGTGAAATTCTCTCATTGCCAACCTCTGGCTCAACTGGTTCTTTATAGATATGCATCGCAATATAGACGCGCTCGATGCCAAGTCCCCGAAGTCTGAAGGACATTTTTTCCATCGCATCTGCACCCATTTCAGCACCGACCATATCATACTCGGTCTTAACGGGTCCGCGAAGATCGCCAATAAACTGTAGAGATTGCTGTGCTATGACAATCGCGCCTCCCTTTGCCGGATCAGGCGCATCACCAAGAATTCTGGCTTCGGGGCCAAAAAAATCTCGCGTCATCGCGTCCATTGTGCGCTTGTATTCCTTGGAGCCATATTCGGCTGACCAATGTGCAACCGGTGCGCCGCCAATCACGGCATTGAGAACATGATATTTACGAACACCTCCGGCATGATCATCAAGCATGTCCTGAAGCATGGATGGCCAGACATAACTGGTCGAATAACCAACGACCACGATAGATTTTTCCTGACCATTGAGCTCAGACGCAAGAGCCGCTTGAACTGCAATAATCTTCATAAATATAAGCGCACATACAAACAATATGGTTTGTATACTTTTTCTAACAAAATGATCTGGTTTTTGCTTCATTTCGACTCCTTAAAAATGATTTATGTGTTTCCCGGGTTATTGTACCTTGGTCTAAACACACGATAACATAAATTAATAAAAGTTGCTATAAAGCCATATCGATGCTTTTTACGGACTGTCCGCTTTGGGTGGTGATCTTCGGCGGTCAACGCAAGACATGCCTGGAATCGTTCTACGGGCTTTCAAAATCCGGCGTCATTCTTGATCTTTCAGTTATGTAACATTCTTATGGGGATTTTAAGTTAACACCCGTTCGGCAGGTAAGGATATGGTCGCGAGTGTCCCAACATCAACTTTGCTTGATAAAGTAAATACGCCGTTATGAAGTTCAATTAATTTCTTGGTAATTGTTAAACCTAGTCCGGTTCCCTCTTCATTTAAATCATGGACTTCATTACTTTGTTCGAAAGGGTGCAATACTTGTTCTAATCGATCTGCCGGAATTCCTATACCGTTATCAGCGATTTCAACATTAATACTGCCGCCCTCATTTTTACGAATGCTCGAGGTAATAGTACCTCCGTGTTCGGTATATTTAACGGCATTGGATAATAAGTTAATAATAGCACGTTTCACAATATGCTCATCTCCAACAATATTTGGATTTTCATCATCAACTTCCACTATAATTTTTAGGCTTTTTGTTTCTGCTAAGGTAGATATTATTTTCACGGCTTCCAGCATACATTCATTAAGGTCAAATATGTCTTCTTTAATTTTCCATTTACCGGCCTCTATCTTTGATAAATCAAGAATATCATTAATGACAGTTGAAAGATGGTTCCCGCTAAGCTTAATATCATTTAAGTATTCTTTGTATTTTGGTTCTTTAATGTCGCCAAATACACCCATTAACATCATCTCCGAAAAACCAATTATTGCGTTAAGTGGCGTTCGAATTTCATGAGACATATTTGCGAGAAAGTTTGATTTATCCTTATTGGCCACCTCGGCCGCTTTTGCTTTCAATAAGACCATTTCTATCTCGTTATGATGCTTAATAAATATCTTTTCAATATATCGTGTAGCGAATATAATAATGATGATTAGTAAAATAAGGCCGATCAAACCGGCACCAATAAGAATGTTACTCAGCTGTTTACGGTAATTTTTAATAATATCCAGTGAAATCGCCACCCTGATATAACCGATAAAATCGGACATTGTATGAGGAATAGCCAGATACATCATTTCAGTATTTACTGTGCTGCTAAGACGAATAGCCGTACCAAAATTTTTAACGACAGCAGTCAGAACTTCGGGTCGATCAGCATGACTTTTAACGGTATGAATTTCATTTGTTGCGACCCTTGAATCTGCCAAAACGACACCGTCATTGCGGATGATTGTTAATCGATATGGGCTGTCAGCCGCCAGATTGTCAATAAATGGATCAAGCGTTTCGACTTCTTTTTGGACTGTAACAACATTAAAAACGTTGGCAAGGGTGGTGGCTTCTGTAAAAAGCTCTGCTTGTACACGTTCCATCATCCATTTTTCAATTTGATTTGCAACAAAAAGACTGCTCATCACAAATAGAATGGCAATCGGTGCAAAAAGAATTAGAAAATAAGCTTTTTTCATGATGCAATGATGTTCCATTACCAGGGGGTTTATTAATTGTTGCTGTATTTTATAGGATGAGCGTAAATTATATATTAACAGGTTAATATTTGTGGCACCGCCAAAGGAACTCGAAATATTTCGAGAGAAACCATCGCCAGCCATGCTTCAAGCGACAAGTGAGTACCAATCAGACAAGGCATCATCCAGCACGGTGCCAATGATCCACCTCCCGCTTAAGATAGTACTTTTTACCTCGGATTTTAACAAAGGACTCGTTGATGTGCCAGCTGGATAAGCGGTGGACTATGTCTAAAATACTTAAATGTTATATTCATACTTTCAAAATATCAGATAAACAAGCTAATTTGACAATGTCCCGTTAATTTTAATTTAACGTAATCGATGTAAAATTCTTACAGCTTTTTTAATTTGGGTTGAAGCGAATTATAGGTGGTTATTTTGTATATTAAGCCAAGTGCCGACATACCAAAAAAAAGGACTAAAGTCATAGATGAAGTAAATGAAGTCTATAGAAAAGGTCCTTTGTCGGAGCCTATTTGCTCAAATAAATGTAGATCATATAATTCTATAGTTGGTTGCGACCGCCAATGTTCTTCGGCCCCCGCAGAACTTTCAAGCGAGCCGGAAACCTACCCGATAGATAAACTGGTTGCCCCGCTTGTATTTGAAATAAAGAAACTTGGTATTTTTGAACCCTGCTGGTCATGCGAGGGTCACAATGACGGTTCGGGAAAATTATGGAAAATACCGCGGGTCTGGTTTTATTCTGACTCAGTTGTCCATGTGCGCGCACTGGCCACCACCTTATCCTATATACACGCTATGCGAACCCTCAACACCACGTGGGTAGTTGAAATTGCCCATTCAGATAATGACAACCCCGACACGACATTTAGCCTTCACCCAAAACTTGATGATCCCGAAATAAGTCTTGAACAATTGCAATCAGATATGAAAGTAATTTACAAAAATATAGCTGTAGAATTTAGACTAACTTGTGAAAGATTGAAAACCAATGCTGGTTAATCCCCTAGAATGCTTTGGGCGTGATAAAATAAGAAAACTTGTTGAAAATCCAAGCAAATTTCTGGATTTAAGAATTGGAACCCATAATTTAAAGTGTGGCATTGTCATTCCTGATATTGCAAGTGAAATTAAACATCAATTTTCAGAAATTTCAGAAACTGATAATGCTCTTAAAAATATGCCTTTCAAACATTTTGGCTTTATAGTTGAATTTGAAAAAGAAATAGGTCTGAATGTTTTTAATAAAGATTTGCAGTTAAATTCACATCTTAAATATGTCGTCAGTATGTTTGGTGTATGCATATTTAAAAATATTAAACTTGAAAATCCGGCACATACAAAATTTCACAAAAACATTTTTCCGGATCTTGTATTTCACATTGATCGAGGGGATAATTTTTCTAATCAGTTTTCGTTATTTTACCGCGATCCTGATGATCCGGAACATCGATTTCCTCGACGCACGACCACTTTAATTATGCCAAAAGCTGCGGCTCATCTTCAAGCAGTTAAAGAAAATTGCGTATCTTCAAGTACTTTGATTAATTGCAAACTATTTAATGATATGTCTGCGGAGCATGCGATAGGAAAGTACATGGTTGAACAAAAATGGGATGCCCCTGAACTTAATGGAGAAATATGCTTTTTTGATAACCGAACCGTATTACATGCAAGCTATCATCGCGGCAATTTTGGCTATCCCATTTCAGTTCAGTATCTATTTTGAGTTATCCGCTCGGCATCTCTGATGCACCTGATACTCGAATTTACTTTGTTTAAATTGCGGGTGCTGTTTACCGATATTTACGTAATTTTTTTGATAAATAAGTCTTTATTTATCAGATATTTACGGGTTATTCAGGTCGAATTTTAAAGGACATATCCAGATGTTTTTTAACTAATTTTTAACAGAGTTAACGTATATTATTTTAACGATATTAGATATAAAAATGATCGGAAAAACATTATGAGTGAAAATCTATTTGACCGCATTGGGGGAAACGCGGCAGTTGATGCTGCGGTGGATATCTTTTACAAAAAAGTATTATCTGACGATAGCATAAACCGGTTTTTCGAGACAACGAATATGGATGCCCAGCGCGAAAAGCAAAAGAAATTTCTGACCTTTGCTTTCGGTGGGCCCAATGATTATTCAGGAAAAGATATGCGCACGGCTCATGCCGGTCTTGATGGCTTGAACGAAGCTCATTTTTCTGCTGTCGCAGGACATCTTGAAGCTACATTAGAAGAACTTGGCGTTCCCGCCGCAGAAGTGAGTGAGGCAATGGCGATTGCTGCAAGCACCCATGATGATGTTTTGGGTTTATAATTTTTATAGAGTTTGTGATCATAAAAGACGGCACAATAATTAGTGCTGATTGGAAGTTCTAGTGTCTCGACAAAAGAGTGCCACTGACCAAATTACGATATATTATGAAGGCACATCGGTACGATGTGATCCCGATAAGTCGGTACTCGATAATCTGCTTGATCAGAATTTAGACGTTAATCATTGCTGTAAAAATGGGTCATGTCTTACGTGTTTGCTAAAAACTGACTCCGAGGTTGATGAAAAAAGTCGTGTACCTCTTAAAGCCACATTGAGTGAACTAGGGTATTTTTTAAGCTGCCAGCAAATACCCAGTGACGGCATGGTGATTAAATCAGCGGCCAGTGACGATTGTTTCCGAAAAGCAGTTGTCACCAGTATGATAAAAAAATCAGGCCACGTCTCGCAAGTATTTTTAAAACCTTATGGCGAATTTTTATATAAACCTGGGCAATTTATCAATATTAAAGGGCCAAAAGACACGGTCCGGAGCTATTCTATAGCTTCTATTCCCAGTGATAATGTTTTGGAGCTACATATTAAGGAACATCAGTATGGTATAGTCAGCCCTTGGCTTTGTGCGGATGATAGAATTGGTCGAGAAATTGAAATATCCGGGCCGAACGGCGAATGTTTTTATTTACCTGAAAACCAGGATCAATCGATGTTGATGATAGGTACGGGTACGGGGCTAGCACCTTTGCTTGGAATAGTGCGTGATAGTTATAGTCAAAATCATCGCGGGAAAATTGAACTTTATTTTGGTGCCGTTGATGATCCAGGGTTATATTTGGCAGATCAATTGCGTGTTCTTGAAAAAAAATATGATAACTTGACCGTTCATTTTGGCATCCTTAAAAATGGCCCCATCAATGATACGGCCCTTAAAAATCATCCTGATTTAAAAGAATGGCGTGTATTTTTGTGTGGTGATCCGGACATGGTCAAAAAAACCAAAACAAAAGCCTACCTTGCCGGTGCTGCCTTAGCGAATATTTATGTTGATGCATTTGAACAGGCTGAAATTAATCCATAATGCAATTAATGCGCTTCGATCATAAAAGTATGACCCAATTACAGAGCGAATTAAAAAGAACACCCAAAAAAAAGTAACGGGTACAATTCAACCTCAATAATAAAAACATATGGAAAATTATTTGGGTGGTTTAAACCATGTCAGTGCCATTATTATGCAAGGTGCTGATTTTTTTTATTTAAAAAAAGGGCCGTAAAATCAAGGCCCTTTTTAAGAATCTATCTTTCTTTGCTTATTTTTCAAGCATTTTTTTGACTTCTTCACCAAGACCATTGGCCAGTGAAACAAGGAGCTCAGAAGCTGATGTGACTTGGGTACAGATTTCACCTGTTTCATTGGATGCCTTAAGAATATCAACAATTGCTGATGAAACTTCTTGGGAGCCGCGGGCCGCTTCTTGTACGTTTGAACTGATCTCGCGAGTTGCGTTTCCTTGTTGCTCAACCGCTGCAGCAATTGAGGCAGATATCTCACTCACCTGCTTTACTGTTGCCTGGATCATCTCAATAGCTTCGACCACACTATTGGTTTCAGATTGGATGCTCTCAACTTGTTCTTTGATGTCGACGGTTGCGAGTGCGGTTTGTCCGGCAAGGTTTTTAACCTCGCTCGCGACAACAGCAAATCCTTTGCCAGCATCGCCAGCACGGGCCGCTTCGATGGTTGCGTTAAGTGCAAGAAGGTTAGTTTGTGACGCGATATCATTAATCAAGTTCACAACGTTACCAATTTTAGTAGATGCTTCTGCCAAACTTGTAGCCGTTATAATTGACTCTTCTGTTTTTGTTTCAGCTTCTATACTGATTGTTGATGCGTGGCTCACTTGTTTTGAAATTTCATCGATGCTTGCAGAAAGCTCTTCCGTTGCGGAAGCCACTGTTTGTGAATTAACCGATGTTTGTTCGGCTGCTGCTGAAATAGATTCGGATAGTTGAATGCTTCTTTCCGCATTAGCTTCCATGGTTTTCGCGTTGGTTTGAAGTTGTGCAGATTCTGAATGGACTGATGAAACAGCTTCTTGAACCGCTTTTTCAACGGCAGCTTGCTGGGTAATCACAGACCAAGTTAACATCGGCGCAAGGTATTCGTTATTTGAACCATGAATAGCACTTACCTCCAAAGCGAGGACTTCCGGGCCAACATTAATGCGGGCGCTCCATGGAAGATTGCTTGGATCCGCCAAGATGCGACGCTGGTGTGATGGATCTTTGTGGAAAACGTCAATACAGGTCCCTACAAGGTCTTTCGCCTTAATTGGCAGATGCTGTTCAATACTGCTGAGTGTTTTGATACAAGTTTCGTTTGCATAGGTAACAACGAAAGTTTTTGGATCACACATCATGGCATTGATTGGCATTTTGTCGATCATTTGATTTAAACGGTTTGTTTGATCTTCAGTTTTGACCCGCTCAGTGATAACTGACCAGCTTAGTGCAGCATAGATATAATTTTTATTGTCATCGAAGATCGGATTAATCAAGAGATCTAAAATTTCAGGACCCACTTTGATGCGTGCTGTGTGGGGTAGATTATTCGCATCAGCAAGAATGGCGCGTTGATGCGACGGATCTTTATGGAAGATATCGATACAGCTCCCGATCAGCTCATCTGCTGTAATTGGTAAATATTGTTCAAGTGGTCTTAACGTATCGATACTGGTTTTGTTTGCATACATAATTTCTAATGTTTGAGGGTCGCATAACATTACGTTAATTGGCAGACCTTCAAGTACGCTCTCATATTGATTTGCTTCTTCGATAACAGTTTCCTGAATATTCATATCTTCACTCTGTTTTGTTTGTCCCCCTAACCTGAGAATAAGATTTAGAATCTAGATCTTATTGTTTTTTACGTCGCTAAATATTAAGAGGTATATCAAAAGAATGTTTATAAGTTATTAATTAAGGTGTAAAATATTTTTACTGAAGTAAGTATTTTCAGTAGCTTAGCTATAATTACGTTAATTAACATTATCAAATGTAATTATTTGTAACAAGTTTTACCCAACGCCTTTAAGAAACACACTATTTTTGTCAGGGGTAATTTCGTTGGCTACAGGTGGGTCAATTTTGCGCATGATGAACCGTACGCGAAACTGGTTTTGGGTTGTTTATGGTTTGTTATTTGCAACAATATTTCTCGGGAAATGAGAGGCCATTTTAGCGAAAGAGTTGTTAACGTTTAAAGAATATTACGATCGGTTCATCGCATGATATTCTGGGTTCGGCATCATATCGAGGCTAAGAGCCATACGGTTTGTGTAATTGAAAAAGGCAGCTACATCAGCAACATCAAAAATGTCGACATCAGAAAAACCCTCATCATTTAATTTTTTGCGGTCATTATCTGACATCAATTCAGGTGTTTTGGTTAATTTTTCTGCATATTCAAGCATGGCGTAGTGTCGGCCCTTAAGTCCAGCCGCGCGCCAATTCATAACGAGCATTTCACCAAGCTCAGGATCATCGGAAAGCTCGCGTACAGCTTGTCCATGGGCAACCAGACAATAGTAACATTTGTTTGTCGAAGAAGTGACAACAGCAATCATTTCGCGCTCTAATACGGAAAGATTAGATTCGCCCAATACAATTTCATTATACATCCTGCTAAAAGTGCGGAATTTCTTTTGATTAAATGTATAAGTAAGTAAAACATTTGGAATTATGCCGAGCTTTTCCTGACAAATTGCAAGGTATTTTTTTACATCATCGTCAAGGCTTCCAATATCAGGAACGTCAAGTTTCATTAGATGAGTTGGTTGAGGCATTATTCAATCCTATTCTAAATTTGTTCGAAATTTAACTCGCTATTATCAAGTACACGGCATAAGGCAATACCTTGGTTTTTACCAGTATAAAGCTTTGAAAGCCTCTCAGGCAACTTATTAAAACCTTGTATGATGTCGTCTTTAATTTTTACTTGTCTGCTTTGGGATGGAAGTTTTAATTCCAATAATTTGTCAACTTCAACTTTATCAATTAAGCGTTAAACTATTTATTCTTTAAAATATGTCTTTCAGTCTGATAAAATCCAGTTACCAAATTCCAGGATACCGAACGCCATTCACTTGTATTATCATTTGGGTTTTTTTTGTATATAGATGCAAAATGCAAGACTGTTTCACTGTATTGGTTGGATGAAAAAGCCAAAGCTGCGAAACCGTCTAATATAGGTTCCCAAGACCTATTATCTAACTTAAGTGAAGCAATAGCGTCGGCGATATCAGTAATATAATTATTTGAATTTTGAGGTTTTCCCCCTTTTACCTTTCGGTATTCCAAAACATTGAATGGGATCATCCAGGTTTGTCCTGAATCGAATGAACGGCTCATTACAAAATTGTAATTACCATTTTTTAAATAGCTGGTAGTCGAACGTTCAAGAAATGCTCCCCCGGCATCGTAACCACCACCAAAACCAATTTCTTTACCTGCACTTGTTTGGCTAGTAAAATGGGTTATTCCGTCATCTTCTATCATGACCCACAGAGTTCTTGAAGTTTTGTGTTCGTTGTTAGTTTTAATAAAACTTACACCTCGAAAAGATACCTCCCCAACATCATTAAGTGCCCGAAATTCATCCATAATGACAGAGCCCTTTCTCAAGCAAAATCGTGAAGTCAGCGCGGGAATAGAGGACTCCGAAGGGTTGGTAACATCATTTACTTGCCAAACACTTTCTTCGCATTTATGTGAGAGCGGTGTTTCATTGATCTGTGTGATGCCCTCACTTGAATCAATTAATATTATAAGTCCAAAGAAAATTAAAAAGGTGTTTTTCACATTTCTTACTCCATTATGAGGGTCCAATTTTAAAAGTAGCATAAGAATTAACAACAAATATGAGATGCAACAAGGATTATCAGATAAACAATTCGTAAATAGATTTTATATTATATTATCAAGTGATTACCCTGCTATGGTTGCTATCAGTCCGCTAATACCAGATAATATCTGCCGTTTATTGCGATAAATGGATGATTTTTTCATAAAAGTCTGCAAAAAACATAATGACATAATTTATCTGCGGATGATTGACAATTACTTCTGTTCTGTTGACCAGAAATTGGAGGCTTCCCCCGTAGCGCGCGATAGGTCGGAATTAAGTTGATAATGGTCTGGGCAGTAATAAATTGTGATATATTCCACCGGCTTATTATCGTCGTCATATACGATGCGAATGACTTTTAGAAGGGGTGAGCCGATGCTCACTTCAAGTGCGGGGCCAGTGGTGCTATCTGCCAATGTAGCAGTGACGGATTGTCTGGCCCGAGAAATGCTTTTCCCTGATCTTTCAATTAAAGCGAGAATGGGTTGGCTGGCCAGTTCTCGATGTGTAAATGAACGGCCAATTTCTTCGGGTAAATACGTCACAACATACGAAAATGGCATGCCGTCCTTATGGCGGGTACGAACGGTTTTTTGTACCGTTGAGGATGCGGGTAACTTCAGGGCTTCCGCAGCTTGTGGCGGTGCGGGCACATAATCATATTCATGAATTTTGACAATAGTTTTCTTGGCGATGTTCAGCATATCTTCAAGCAGGCCATCCATGTTACGTGGCGATGATGAAACGGGATTGGAAAATGTGATTGTAGTACCGCGCCCACGTTGCCTCGTGACCATTCCCTGCGCAGCCAGTTCGTCGAGGGCACGCTTGACCGTTATACGGGATACATCGAACATTTTCCCCAATTTATTTTCTGTTGGAAGCAAAGAACCATTTGGGTAATATCCAGAAAATATTTTCTCCCTGATCAACACATAGATTTGATGATAGAGCGGCGTTGGTAGGCTATCATCAATAGCTTTGGTTAGTGTGATGATTTTATCTGGCATAAAATATTCCATTGCTTGACTGTAACTGATGTGGGCGGTGTCAAGAGTCATTGTAGATTAGTTATAATGATATATCATTTAAATTGAACTTAACAAGAAAATTATTTTTTAATTACGATAATTCTATAAAGGGTTAAATATGTCTGCATACGTGATAATATTTGTCAAACTGAATGACCCGGTGGGTTTTCGCGGTCACGTTATAGCCGCCGGAAGTTTGGCGGAGAAATTCGGGAGGTGAATATATCATTAGGGGGGCTAAAGAAAGTGTGCGTCTCGAAGGATATTGGCCGGACGAGGAACGGGCGGCAACATCACTGTTTCGTGCATCTACTGTCAATACTGGGCAAGCATGCCGATCCATAGAGCGGATTTATGTCCATTCAAGTCTTTATGACGAATTTCGCGCCATAATCACTCCCGTAATCACGTATCGGACCATGCCCATGTTCATGCAGAAAAAGTAGAGAGCAAAACGTCGATGAAGATTTTTGCGCCGTGGGCGTTTGTTCATTATTTTCGTACTTGGCCCGTGTGAGCCGCTTATCCCTTTGATGATGGTGCCGAATATTAATATCCTACAATTGAACAAGATCGGCTGGCGTTAACTGTAATGTCGTAGCTACGTTGTTAAACATCTCAATTTCGCGTGCATGAGAATGGCCATCAGCAATAACTATTTTTTTTAAAGAGCGGACGATTGTTTTTCTATCTGCTAAATCGAGTTGTTTCAATACAGACTTCAAATATTTACCAATTTCCCGTCTTTCAATAAATTCTGCTTTCGCTGCCATGTGGACTTGCGCCGAAGTAACGGAGAGGCCAAGTTCATCATTCATAACCTCCTGCACCGCCTCAACCTCTATTTGCTTAACATTGGTATCAGCACGGGTCATCACAGATAGCGTTTTAAGTAAGGCTTCTTGCGGTACAGTTAGTGACATAATACTCTCCAAATTAATACATTAAAAGATGCTTCTACGTGCATCAAACATAACTTGAATAAAAAAGTCAACTTTATATTAAAATGTTCCCAGTCAAAGTTCGTGTCTCAAAAGTTATTACTTGCGTAGGTGAGTATTTTGCCATTTAGAGCTAAGATTAATCGGATATTATTTCGCCTTAAAACAAATTTAATTCATGTTGTTGATTTTTCAATGTAGAAAATCAGTCATTTCAAACAATCTGAACGACTGCGTTGGATGGTGATCCAAAGCGGTCATTCAACGTAATTAGAAATTTTCTTGACAGATAAGGGTAAAAATGTGTGACATGAAGAAAACGACGATGACTTTGAGGAAAGAATATGATGAGAACCGCATTCTTTGGCGCAGCACTGATGCTAGGCCTACAAAGCCTGGTAACTGCGCAGCAAAATCATAACGTTTGTGAAGAAACGGGAGTGGCAAGGAGTCTGGATTTTTGGCTTGGTGAATGGAAGGTTTATGATCAGCAGAATAATCTCACAGGCCATAACAGGATTGAAAAAGAACTATCCGGCTGCGCTGTTTTTGAGCATTGGACAGGATTAGATGGTCCGGGTGGCAAAAGCCTTTTTTATTTTGATGCGGCCAATCAAAGCTGGCATCAAGTATGGGTCACGCCGTTCACCGATCAGCCAGGTGGTTTGAAACGCAAAGATATGATTGAAGAATTCGGGAATGGCGGCGTCCGATTTGAGGGTCGCGTCTTACTGCCAAACGGCGACAGCTATCTCGACCGCACTACACTAACCCCCAATAAGGACGGGAAAGTCCGACAAGTGATTGAATTCTCACAGGATGAAGGCGAAAACTGGGAAGTTAGTTTTGATGCCACCTATGTTCCAAAGAGGGAGTAGAACGAAAAAGCATACTATTTTTTGAACGGCTGCGTCCGCTCTTCGTCTTTGATAAAATCTGTCATCAATAATTTCAACTGTGGTTAGAACATTACTATAGCAAAAGGGGGAACTTTTTACACAG
This sequence comes from Emcibacteraceae bacterium, assembly GCA_021774795.1. Taxonomy (GTDB): domain Bacteria; phylum Pseudomonadota; class Alphaproteobacteria; order Sphingomonadales; family Emcibacteraceae; genus Pseudemcibacter. The sequence goes on from JAJFIR010000053.1 coordinate 196,222, forward strand.
TCTGGGTCTAAAGATGTCAATCACTCATTCTCTGAAAATTAACCGATTTGCTTGTTCACCACGGTAGTGATTTACAGATAGCAGCCAAGTGATCAACGAACAATCGCAACCGAGTTGACAAATAACGGTTCGGCATAAAAACCGCGTGTATGTCGCGGTCCGGCCACGTTGTATAATCCGGCAGAACCTTTATCAATCCACCCGATTTTAAATGTTCTGCGACATAAAATATCGGTAATATTGCTATTCCAATACCTTGAAGTGCTGCTTCGCGCATCATTTGTCCTGTATCACTTTTAAAGGTTCCGTTTAAAGTGACCTGACCGCTCTGCCCATCGGGGGCTTTATACCTCCATTCATGCAGTCCGGTGTTCCTGGTATAGGCAAGAACATTATGATTGGTTAAGTCTTCGGCTGATATCAAATTTCCATGTGTTTTTAAATATTCACTGCTGGCGCAGATGATGAAGGGACAAGGGGCAAGCCGTCTTGCGATCAGTGAACTATCTTTGAGTTCGCTAATTCGGATCACCAAATCAAATCCTTCACCGACAATGTCGACGATCCGATCGTCGAAGCTAATATCCAGATGGATATCTGGATATGTTTTTGCGAAAGAAGCTATTTCTTTAATAAGATAATTAATCCCCAAACTAAGAGGCATGCTTACTTTCAGTGACCCCTTCGGATTGGTTTTAAGCTCATGGACTTGTTCTTTTGCCTCCTGTAAATCCTCGAGTGCGCGCGCCGAACGTTCGAAAAATATTGCACCTTCCTCGGTAGCCGACACTTTACGGGTGGTTCGGTTGAGTAGCTTGACCTGTAGCTCGTTTTCCAAATTCTGCACTTGTTTTGAAACAGCAGAACTTGTGATGCCGAGTTCACGAGCAGCACCCGCAAAGCTCTGATTTTTGACGACAGCTATAAAAATGCCGATGCGCGATAAGTGATCCATTATTATCAACTTTATGGAATTAATAACTTTCAATAATAGAATATTATCAATTTTATAGATTGAAAGTAAAGTCTATTCATAATTTGAACAAACGAAAATTTATTAACAGGAGAAAGATTATGACACAAACAACAAATTTAAATTATGGAGCATTAATCGCTCGCTTAACTTTAGGAAGCATTCTGCTTGCACACGGACTTTTAAAGCTGCTCGTATTCACAATTCCCGGTACGGTCGGATATTTTGAAAGCCTTGGCCTGCCTTCTATTGCAGCCTATATGACCGTATTTGGTGAACTGGCCGCTGGCACGGCTATTTTGCTCGGCCTTTATACGCGGCTCGCTGCGTTACTTTCACTTCCTATTTTGATCGGTGCGCTGACCGTTCATGCATCAAATGGATGGGTGTTTAGTAACCCGGGCGGTGGTTGGGAATTTCCATTACTTCTCGTTGTATTAGCAGTGATAGTCGCTATTCAAGGATCGGGGGTTTATGCAATTCGCAAACTGCCAATCGTTGATGCTTTTATCCCCTCAGTTTTAAAAGCATAGAAAGGAAATAATTATGATTAAACATTATCCTTATAGCAAGCTTGGCCATCATGACCTCGGTTGGCTAGATGCAAGATACCATTTCAGTTTCTCCGAATATTATAACGCGCGGCGTATGGGTTTCGGCACCCTAAGAGTAATTAACGACGATATTATAAAAGCGGGAACTGGATTTGATACACATCCGCACAAAGATATGGAGATTATTACATATGTTCGCAAGGGGGCCATTACCCACCGCGATTCAAAAGGAAATGTCGGACGAACTGAAGCCGGAGATGTTCAGGTCATGAGTGCGGGAACGGGTATCCATCATTCTGAATTTAATCTGGAGAGTGAAGATACCAATCTGTTTCAAATTTGGATTTATCCAAGAGAGAAAAACGTTAAGCCGAAATGGGATAGTTTGACTTTTCCCAAAATGAAAGTTGAAAAAACTTTACCTTTGCTTGTTTCCGGTCTTCCAGAAGATCGGAGTGACGATATCTTACATATTCATCAGGACGCAAGAATATTCGGCGGCGTTATTGATCGTGGGCAAAGCATTCGTCACTTGATAAAGAACCAAGCCTACCTTCTGGTCTCAGAAGGGGAAGTCATCCTGGAAGGAAAAACACTTTCAAAAGGTGACGGGGCAGAAATTACAGATATTGAAAGCTTCATAATCGAAGCGAATCAGGCCTCGGAAATAGTGATCATAGATGTTCCGATGGTTCGTTAACAAAAAAATTTAGGAGAATAAAATGACAAAATTATTATTTTTTGCCGGAAGCACGAGACGAGGTTCTCTCAATCAGAAGCTTGCGTATAAAGCGGCAAAACTTGCTGAAGAAAAAGGTGCTGCCGTGACCGTAATAGATTTAAAAGACTTTCAAATGCCATTATACGACGGTGACTTGGAGGCATCAGACGGACTTCCTGAAAATGCTATTAGATTAAAAAAGCTATTTGTGGAGCATGACGGTTTTTATATTGCATCACCGGAATATAACAGTTCTTTCTCGGCACTGTTAAAAAATACTCTTGATTGGATTTCCCGTCCACATGAGAAAGATGAAGTGCCGCTATCAGCATTTAATGGGAAAATAGCTGCTATAGGGTCGATTGCGCCTGGTGCGCTAGGGGGCCTGCGGGGTTTAGTGCCTTTACGAATGATGCTCGGCAATATTGCGGTACACGTTGTTCCTAATCAGGTGGCAATTTCATTCGGATTTGAAGCATTTGATGATGCAGATGAACTTAAGGATGATCGTTATGTGCAAATGTTGATAGCGTCTATTGAGCAGTTTGTAAAAACCGCACAAGCTCTTGGATATTAAGAAACGATGGTGTGGTGCAAAGCTGTCTTTAATACAAATGCATCACACTATCATTTAATAAAATAGATATCATCAAATTCCATTGTTGGCCGAATTTAATCATTCATCATCGACCAATCACTTCAATTATTGTAGACCCTACTTAAAATAAATGTTCCTCCATCGAACGAGAAAGAAAGAAACATGAAAGAAATAACAAAAATAAATCACATCGGATTGAGGGTGCGTGAACTCGAAATTTCTCGGATATTTTATGAAAACCTTGGTTTCGACTTTATTGAAGGACCAATAGGACCTGAGCCCGTCGCGGTGATGTTACATCCTTCTGGCATAAATATTAATTTCATTCTTAATGCCTCAACCAACGCGTATAAAAAAAATATATTAATGGATGTTGAAGAAAAACATACCGGATATACACATATTGCATTGGAGATAACTGATCCGATCGCCGTGCAAAAAAAACTAGCCGCACTTGAGATCACAATCACGGAGACGGTTGAATTACCTAACGGGGCATTTTTCTTTTTTATAAGAGACCCCGACGGCAATGTAATCGAGTTTCATAAACCCGCTTAAACGAAATTAACTAAAATGCGTTGCATGCTAAAATAAGATACTAGAGTAATACTAGATATTTTAATTTATCTGAGTGTAAAAATTATGATTTAGGAGTGCGACCCAGATTGCCCGCGGTGCACGTTGTCCCTAGTCAGGTGGCTATTTCTTTCGGATTTGAAGCATTTGATGATGTGGATGAATTAAAAGATGTACGTCATGTGCAAATGTTGGCAACGTCAATCGAGCAATTTGTGCAGACAGCTCAGGTACTTTAGTAATTAAGAAAAAATAGTGTTGTGTTACGGCACCTGAAGTAACATCACACTACCGTTACCGTATATAATTTTCTCGAATGTTTGCCTTGAATGAAAAGCCCGGCAATGTGATGATTGTTGCACTGCGTTTCCTTAACAACGGCATTATCATAAAAAATTCACTTATGCCTTACGCCGAAAATGGGTATCATTAAGGCATTAACAATCAATGGTAGCTATAGAGGACAGGAATGTTAATATCTACTCAGAACTGTTGATAAAGCGGGTTCATAGTCAAGTAGCATATAGGCAAAGGATAAAAATGAGTTTTTCACGTAGAAAGTTTGTTGCAGGTGCTTGTGCGCTGGCATTTTCGGGGCTTTTAAAAGGGCTCTCGGATAAGTCATATGCTGCGAGCTTTAAAAGCGTTACCGGATACGGCGGATTAAAGCCGGATAGTATTCTCGATTTACCGGAAGGCTTTTCCTATAAAATTATATCTGCCCTAGGTGATAAAATGGATGACGGTTATTTGGTGCCGGACCGCGCGGACGGTATGGGGTGCATACCACTTGAAGGATCAAAAGTAGCACTGATTAGAAACCATGAAATTAGTTTTGGTAATCATGACCTTGCCATGTCGGTAATGGAAAAACCGCTGCTGCCTTATGCGTATGATCAATCGGATTTAAATGAGCCTTTACCAGGCGGTACGACGACTATTATATATGATGTGGCAGCAGGCGAACGTATAAACGAATATCGCAGTTTAATAGGGACATTGGCCAATTGTGCCGGTGGAGTTACCCCTTGGGGTACCTGGCTTACTTGCGAGGAGACCGTGGTTAAGTCCGGTGAAGCCGGACGTCTGGACCATGGTTGGGTTTTTGAAGTACCCGCCAAAGGAAATAAATTAACTAAGCCAGAGCCGTTGAAAGACCTTGGGCGCTTTAATCACGAGGCGGTCGCGGTGGACCCAAGGACAGGAATTGTTTATTTAACGGAAGACCGCCCGAACGGCATGTTTTACCGATTTATTCCTGAAATCTATGGCGATCTTAGCAAAGGCGGAAAGTTGCAGGCACTGGGGATCAAAGGCGAAGACGCTGGATTTGATAGCCGAAATTGGGACGGCTCGTCAGTTAAGCAAGGAAGTTGGCTAAATGCTAAATGGATTGACCTTGAAGATATAGACAGTTCGGAAGATGACCTTAGAGTGAGAGGATATAAAAGCGGCGCGGCAATATTCGCGCGCGGTGAAGGAATTTATTGGGGTGACAATGAATTATATTTCTGCTGCACTAGTGGCGGAGCCAAGAATTTAGGCCAAATTATGAGATACCGACCTTCTATCCATGAAGGACAGGCAGAAGAAAATGAACAAGATAATATCCCGGGAAGACTTCAATTATTCTTCGAGTCCGCAGATAAAAATACTTTTGGATTAGGTGACAATCTTACGGTTGCGCCTAACGGGCATCTTATAGTGTGTGAAGATCATTACGATGGCTCTACAAATCATATAAGGGGGATAACGCCAACTGGCGAGCTATACACGTTAGCGAAGCTCAATGTTGAGAGTGAAACCGCCGGAGTATGTTTTTCACCGGACGGAGGGACGTTATTTGTCAACATACAAAGCCCCACCAAAACGCTGGCGATTAAAGGACCGTGGGACAAATTCTCAAGTTAAACAAATAATTTATTTGGGTCTGTAATAAAGGAGAAAAATAGTATGTTACTTGATACGCCTCTGTGTGATTTTGGGTGGAAAGCTCCGGATTTTAAGCTTGAAGATCCAAACGGAACCCCTTTTTCAATGACCGATCATCTTGGTGATAAAGGTCTTTTAATCGCGTTTATTTGTAATCACTGTCCTTACGTGAAGGCTATTGCCGACCGTTTGGCTGGCGACGCGGCGACTTTAATGGATGAAGGTGTAAATGTGCTTGCTGTGATGTCAAATGATTATGAAAATGTGGCGGAAGATTCCCCAAAAAATATGAAAACGTTTGCGCGAAGGCACAAGTTCATTTTTCCTTATTTAGTGGATCATGACCAAACAGTCGGGCGCGCATATGGTGCCGTGTGTACACCGGATTTTTTCGGGTTTAATAAAAATGGTGAGCTTCAATACCGAGGCCGTTTGGACGATGTCCGCATGGAAGATGCTTCAAGGCGAACCCCTGAGCTGATAAATGCGATGCGTTTGATTGCGAAAACCGGTCACGGTCCAAAGGAGCAAAAACCGAGTATGGGATGTTCGATTAAATGGCGGTAGGTACAATCATTAAAAAATGCCGTCGACGGCTTTATTTTACTTTATTCCGCCCTTGTATAGCTAATGTTCCAAAGATCATTCCAGTTCGCACCGCCACTATCGGTGCGCTGCCAGGACCAGTTAAGGCTGTCTTGTTTGATGTTTGAAAAAACCATGCGCAATTGAATTTCCGGTTCTTCGGGGTTAGGTGTCGTTTGAAAGATAAAATCATCGCCTTCTTTGTGTCCCTTCAAATTAAGATATCCGTTTTGATTGTCCATCCAAATCTGGCGCCATGTTTTTGTGTTAATATCATATATTGAGCTGCTCATCCCGATCAGGTTTGCGCTTTTAAAGTCTTCGTTAATAACGCAGCCACCGTGGGTTCTGGTAATGGAATTTGTGCCTGTACCGCCTTCCCAAGTCAGGTCCCAATTGCCCAGCCAGAAATCAACAAACTCATGTTCCGCCGTATCACAATATGTTTGAGTTTGTTGCGCCTGCGTCTGGGATAAAGGGATCATAAGGAATATAAAAAGAAGAAGATATTTTTGCATGTGATTAAACCTCCCGATAATTATGAGTTGGAACTTGTCATTAATATCGTATATTTGTAGCATCAATACAAATAAATTGAAGAACTTTATTAAAATGACAGCATTAAAACTCGTGTTCGGACCGGCACCAATATTTAAAGAAATAGCAGAAAAGGTCGACACAATTGATGATGAAACCATATCCCTATGTGACGGTATGCGCGATTTGCTTTACCGGGAGGGTGCGGTCGGGATTGCCGCGACCATGGTTGGTGTATTAAAGCGGGTCGTGGTTGTCGATGTTCAGGAGAATGACGAAAGAACACCTTTTACAATGATTAATCCGGAAATTACGTGGGCATCGGACGAAATGCAAACTATGGAAGAAGGGTCTATTAGTTTCCCTGGCGTATCCGCAGAAATTACGCGACCAAAAAGCATAAAGATCGATTATCTGGATCAAAATGGTGAAGAACAGACCATGGAATCAGACGGCTATCTTTCGACGGTTATCCAGCATGAGATTGATTACTTGAACGGTAAAACCTATCTGGATTATTTATCGCCAATGAGGCGTAGCTTGCTTCTTAAAAGAACCAGGAAATATACGAAACGCAGCGGTTTTTAGTTACGTGGTTTCAAGCCCAATCAAATAAACTGTTATGAACAAAATAAACGCTACTCTTAGACCTATCAGAAGTACAGAACGCCGCAGATCGGCAAAATGGGACCAGAGTTGAGGTCCTAATTCATGTTTCCTTTTCTTTTTAATTTGGACGATTACCCATATAGATGCTATTTTTGCCACAATTGGATGCAAAACAATCGTTATAGTTATCGAAATTGGGCGATAACGAAGTAAAAATGGGAGTTTGAAGATGTTAAAGAAAATATCAATTCTATTATTATTGGTTTTAATGCCACTTACGGCCACGGCTAAGACTGCGGAAGAAGACAGGCAAGAGTTAAGAGAAATGAGAAGCGAAGTTCTTGCCAGACTTTATGAGCAGAATGCAGAGGCAAAAGGGTTAATCGCCGATGCAGAAGGGTATGCAGTCTTTGATAATGGCGGCATTAATTTGATCCTTTTTTCCGGCGGCAGCGGAAAAGGCGTTGCCCATGATAATAAATCAGAAAAAGATACTTATATGCGCATGGCGACGGCGGGTGTTGGCATTGGTCTGGGTATAAAAGATTATCAGGCGGTCATTGTATTTCACAAAAGGGCGATGTTTGATCAGTTCGTTGATAAAGGTTGGGATTTTTCCGGTCAGGCGGACGCAGCTGCAAAAATTGATGATACGGGCGGTGAAGCGAATGCCGCTGACACGGTGGTAAGCGGTATTACGGTTTATCAAATGACCAAAAAAGGTTTGGCCTTGCAAGCAACCCTGCAAGGCACAAAATACTGGAAGCTCGATAAGCTTAATGGTGAGTAAGATTTTATAATTTTAGAATGAGGGGCTCGAATTAAAAACCAATTCGGGCTCTTTTTTTATGAGCTTTAGGCCAAAGAGTAGACGTAAAATATTATATTTCTTAATAACCAATTCGATTAAAGTCAGGCTGATTAGAATTGTACCGATAGCAATTGCGATGAATTCGAAGAAGCCATTCATTCCCCAGTCAATGATGTAGTAACCAATAATGATAATTACAGTTTGGTGAAGAATGAAGAACGGATAAACAATACTATTGGTGTAGCGAAGGAAGTCATTGGTGTAGTTTAGATAATGTCTGGCAAAGCCGATGAGTGTTGCGACCCATGACCATTTCATAAGCATTTCCATCAAGTCCCATTGTATAACATCAAGGGGAGTATTCCAGTTATATTTAATCATAAGTATGCCGTAGGTCACAAGTGCCATCGCAAGTGAAATATAGCGAACATCTTCATAAACTTTCCACACGCGGGGCATACGGACAAATATTAGTCCAAGTGCAAGAATATATGCGTAAACAAAATGACCAAACCAATCATCCCAAACAGCATGGGTAATATCATTATGTCCTGTGTAGAAAAAGACGGAAAGGTAAATCACATACGGCGCCCAAAGAACGCGTGCACCTTTAGTTATCCAATTCTCAAGCGATGACAGAAACGATACACCAGTGTTGCTATTGATAAATGCAATGAGTGGTACAAGGAGAATGGTGTAAAGAAACAGATAAAGCACATACCACATGTGATTATAGGTTGGCCACGGAGTAAGCATGCCTTCAAGCCAGGTGAAATGAAAATATTTTGTTGTCCAGAACACCCAGAGTCCAGGTTCAATTAGGCCTTTTTGAAGGGCTTCAAAATAAGGTTGAGCAGGCAATATAACTGCGCAGGCAAAAACAAATGGAATGAATAATTTTATTACGCGTTGCCATAAGAAACCTTTAATGGTCATCTTTGTCATCATGAAGCTAATGGCGACGCCTGATACTAGAAACAGTAAATCAAGGCGCCAAGTTGTAGTTGATATCATTATCGATTTTAAGAATTCGCTATCATGGCCGCTTTCAATATGAAAAGGCCATTCGACGAACATCATTCCGGTATGGAAAAAAACCAGATAAGCGAATGCGAGAACGCGAAGCCAATCAAGAAAATATTGGCGTCCGCCAAATGGTGTGTTTTGCTTTAAAATAGTCATCATTAAATCTCCAATATGAATTTGTTGATTTTATTGTGTCGAAAATGAAGCTATGCTTCTATAACTATGGGATAAACGCATGGTATTTGTGACGGTCGGGTGGGCCGTTGTGATAAGCGGTGCCAAATTTGTGATAAAAGGAATTAGGATTATTTATGGCAAGCTCGTTTAGAAAGTTTTTGGTCGTTACCTTCCTATCATTGGGCATGATATCCTGCGGACCTTCGGGTTCGGGAAAAGTTGAAATAGAATATATTGCCCATGCTTCTTTTCGCATAACATCACCAACCGACACAAAAATCATAATTGATCCTTACGCAAGTAACGTATGGATTGGTTACGCTTATCCTGAAAATCTTGATACAGATGCTTTGGTCATTACCCATCCGCATTATGACCACGACGGCGGTCAATATAGAGGTTTGCAGATGCCGTGGGATGAAGTGCCAAAGACATTTCAGCAGATTGGTGATTATCAAATTGGTGATATAAAACTCCAAGGTGTACCGGGCAAACACGCGGGTTCCTTTGGAAGGGAGTTTGGTCAGAAAAACATTATTTGGGTTATTGAGACTGGCGGAATTAAAATTGCGCATTTGGGGGATAATGGCCCGATCACGGATCAAATCAAAAAAGCGGTTGGTAAGGTGGATATATTGATGCTGCCAGCGGATGGGGATCAGCATATATTAAAAAATGATGAAGCGATGGCCTTCATCAATGCGTTTGAACCTACCGTGCAAATTCCGATGCATTATTGTATCGAAGAGTTGCAACCCGACGGGAAATGCCCGGGCGGACTGCTTCCAATTGCCGATCCGCTAAATGAAGATGTGAAAATTAATCGACTCACATCAAATATGGTCGGAGTAACAAAAGATACCCTTCCTCAATCACCAGAATACTGGATTTTTCAACCATCTGATCTTATAAAGAGAACGAACAATAAATAACGCAAGGGACATAAATATCATATGATCCAGCTGATAAAACGCCATTGGAAATTTTTCCTAATTGCTTTCTGCTATGTATCCATAGAAGCGGCGGTTAGAGCGACGTCTCTGATTATGGAATATCAGGGACGTGGAGATCCGCTTGAAGCATGGAAACCTTTCGTTTGGGAATATACAAGCACATGGATGGTATTATTACTTGTGCCGGCTGTCTTGATGTTTGACGAACGTTATCCTATATCCGGGAAGAAATGGTACCTGCGGCTGATCGCACATATCCCGCTAACTATAGTTTTTTCGTTTGCTCATATTGTTGGTTTTGTTGCGCTTCGCAAATTGATTTTCAATTCAGTTGATGATGTCTATGTTTTTACCGATATAAATTACACAATTTTATATGAATACCGTAAAGACGTGATGGCATACCTGAGCATCATGGTAGTCATATATGCGTACCGTGAAATACTCAGACTTCGTAACGGCGAAGCACAGATCGAGAAATCTGAAGAAGAAAGGATCATGGTTAGCAAGGGGGGTGTATTTAAATTTATTGATCCCTCATCTGTTCACTGGGTGGAGGCAGCGGGAAATTATGTGGAACTTCATGTTGGTGATCAGACCTATATGCTCAGAGCGACCATGAAAGAAATTGAAAATCGATTAGGAGATATTGATTTTGCCCGCATCCATCGATCTACAATCGTCAAGAAAGACCAAATTCACAGTGTTTATCCAGCAATGAACGGCGATAAAAATCTTATCCTCAATGATGGTTCAGAAGTGCGATTATCTCGAAGATATAAAAGTAATTTGGTGTTAAATTAAATGAAGCATTTTTCCAGCTTTATTACTTTATTATCCTTATACGCCATAAACGGTGCCGCCGCTACGTATGCAGCGGATAAACCCAATATCATATTTTTGCTGATAGATGATTGGGGATGGCAGGATGCTGGCTTCATGGGAAGTAAGTATTACGACACACCGGCGATGGATGCGCTTGCATTGGACGGCATTCGCTTTAATGATGCTTATTCGTCGGCACCTAACTGTGCGCCAACCCGCGCTGCTCTTATGTCGGGGCAATATGCGCCGCGTACCGGTATTTATACTGTTGGCACACCGGAAAGAGGAAATGCGCAAGAACGTCGTTTAATTCCAATAGCTAACAGCGGAGTGCTTGATATGTCATTTGTCACGATGGCAGAGAGTATTAAGGCGGCGGGTTATAACACTGCTTTCATGGGAAAATGGCATCTGGGCGCCGGCGAAACTGGTGGTCCATTGACACAAGGATATGATATCAACATTGGCGGCAATCATACGGGTTCTCCCAGGGGTGGACATTTTTCGCCTTATGAGAACGAAACATTGATGGACGGCCCGGATGATGAATATTTGACTGATCGATTAACAGATGAAGCGATCTCCTTTATAAATACACAATCAGCGAGCAAACCATTCTATCTTCAACTGTCTCATTATGCGGTGCACACCCCCATACAAGCACCGGAAAGAACGATAAAGAAATATAACAATCGCACTGCGGATGAATACAACAATAATCCGACTTATGGTGCAATGGTGGATCATGTGGATCAGAGCATCAGCCGTATCATGACGGCGTTAAGTGAGAAGGGGTTTGATAAGAATACGGTAGTTATTTTGACGTCTGATAACGGCGGTTACGGTCCAGCCACACAAGCACCTGATTTGCGCGGCGCAAAGGGCATGCCATACGAGGGTGGTAACCGTGTACCTATGGTGATTAGAATGCCAGATAACCAAGGTTCAGGACGATTAATTAAGGAGCCCGTGAACAGCGTAGATTTTTATCCGACGCTTATCGAACTTGCGGGCGGATCAATGCCAAGTAATCAAATCGCCGATGGAAAAAGTCTGGTACCACTTTTAGAAGATGAAAATGGTTTCGAACGCGATGCGATTTTCTTTCATTTCCCCGCTTACTTACAGCCTTATGTGGGTAGCACGACATGGCGCGCCACGCCATACGGCTCCATCCGCATGGAGCGATTTAAACTGATCGAATTTTTTGAATTTGGTCAGTTGGAACTATATGACCTTGATCAAGATTTAAAAGAAACAACAAATATTGCCCTTGATAAGCCGGAAATTACCGCAAAACTATATAAGAGAATGTTAGAATGGCGCGAAGAAACTGATGCACCTGTTCCAACTTTGTTGAACGTGGAATATGATCCAAATTTTGCTCCGGATGGTTATATCACCTGGTCGGATGTGGAAGCAAAATTAGTTGATAGATAAGATTAAGTATTTATCTTGTAAAACTTTGTGTCTGGTATCCTTCGGGGATCTGAAAAACAGCATCATCGATTGCGCTTTGCGTAATGGAAGATAGTGTTGTTTCTTGAATGGCATTACCATTCGAATATTGTCTTGAAAAAACGGGAAATCCACCAATATCCTTCATATATGAAAAAGGGTTATTATCCATCCTTATGGGTGCCATATCGCTGAACTGTTGTAACATCCCCTCCATGAACTCACCCATATTTTTGAACGAAGTTTCGATATTGTCGCCTGTACCCAGTTCTGACCACGACGAAACGCAATATTCGCCTTGTTTCTGCTCATTTCTGTAGACTTCGTAAAAAACGCAATCGTATTCGTTAATTGTATCATTACGGCTTGTACGGCGAATGTCCGTCTTCATGGGTTCCGGTGCAGCTGGAGATTGCGCCATTTGTGGCATTCTTTGTTTCATCATTTTTTCGACCATAGCGCGCTGTTCGGCAGGAACATTTGCCAACGCCTGTTCCATTACCTGGTCAATTTGGCTTTTCGCGGAAGAGATAGAATCTTGATCCAAAACCATATACGATTTTTGATCATGTGAAATGATGGTCATATTTTTGGCAGAATTGTTAAAGATCATTTCATTATTTTGGTCACTTTTCATTTTAATAAAACCGTTAGAAAAAACAAACTGCATAGCGTTTTCTTTTGCTTCTGATCCATTTATATCTTTAGTGATCAATTCAATGATTTCCCCGGCCCGTAACGGACTAGAGAAAATAATCATCAGTATCATTGTAGCTAAAGACCTTTGTATAAGCTTCATATTCATTTATGCTTCCTTTCGCGATGGTTCCTTATTTGTTTTTGTCTTCATAACATTTTTTTACAGATTCAATGGCGGGCTTCGATCCATCAAGTGCGAAATTAAGGCTCATTTCAGACGCACGTACATTCAGGTTGGAAGAGTCACTTAGCCTACCGATAATTTCCGTTTTTTCATCAAGATCAACAAACCCCATGACATTCCCACCAGGCAATACTCTTATTCGAACTTTGTCATTGGTCGGTGCCATATTATCTATTTGCAAACGAATAGGATGGCTTCCTTCTTTATATGGCCATTCTTTTGACGTAAAGCCCAGGACATAGCCCTTTAGGTTGCGTGCTATAGTTAAATTATGATCATCACCGTAATAACATTCAAGGGAACAACGGAGAAAGTCTTCCGTTTGGCTGTCTTTATATTCTGTAACTGTCCATCCAGCTATTTTGGAATAAAGAATTCGTTCAAAAGGTATTTGTGCCGTTGTAGGTACAAATAACAAAAATGCAGCACCGATAAATATTGGTATTATAACAGTTTTTTTTAAAAATGAGTTGGAGTTGTTAACCATAGATTATTCTCCTCGCTTTTCAATATTTTTTGACCCCTTATACCACTTATATCTTTCGGGGTAAAATATTGACTTTCTGGCGGATCAGATTATCGTACAACCATAAAAATTATAACATATAGAGGAGATTTAGACATGTTGGATATAATGAAGATGGGTAGGCTTTCTTTATTTGCAGGTGCTATGGCGGTTTCTTGTGCCGGATTGGCGAAAGCGCAGGATAATCCATATGAAGAGGTACCTGGTATTTGGGCGGAACTTCCGGACGGCCGCAACTGGGGCTCAACCAGTACGGTTTATTACGCAGGAAACGGTAACGTGTGGGCAGCGGAACGTTGTGGAGCCAATAGTAATTGCATGGACACGCCTGATATTGATCCCGTAGTGCTCATTAATCCGGATGGAAAAATACTAAAATCCTTTGGTAAGGGTATGATGGTTTGGCCACACGGCATCCATGTGGATAAAGAAGGTAATGTCTGGATTGCCGATGGTCGTGGTGATGAGGAGCGCGGTGTCGGTCATCAGGTCCATAAATTTGATTCAGATGGCAATCTTCTTATGTCTCTTGGTACTGCGGGGCAAGCGGGGCATGGGAATAATATGTTTGATCAACCTTGCGATGTTCTGGTCGCCCCAAATGGCGATATATTTGTTGCCGATGGTCACTCGCCAGAGGGAAATAACCGCGTAGTGAAATATAACAGCGAGGGTGAATATATCATGGAATTTGGCGGAGCTGGTGCTGAATTCGGTGAAATGTATGAACCACACAGTCTTGCTATGGATTCAACCGGACGTTTGTTTGTCGCTGATCGGTATAATGATCGCGTACAAATTTTCACACAAGGTGGTGAATTTCTTATGTCTTGGCGTCAATTTGGTCGCCCAAGTGGCGTTTATATAGATAAAAATGACATTTTATACGTGGCAGATTCCGAAAGTAATTCGGGCGGAACACGTAACCCCGGCTTTAACCGAGGCATCCGTATCGGTAGCGCTATTACGGGATGGGTTACCGCGTTTATACCGGACCCGGACCAAGGTGTTGCTTTCAGTCGCGCAGAAGGTGTAACAGCTGATGAAGACGGAAATGTTTTTGGTGCGGAAGTAGAGGAGCGAAATCTTCGTAAGTACGTTCCCCGTGGAACGTTAAAAAGACAATAACATCTCCCAAATTTAGATTATAAAAAGCCCGTGGTATATGTTGCGGGCTTTTTTGTAGCCATCAAAACGCCATAACCATTATGTATCATTTTGGCACAAATTAACCATAAATCGTAACCATATTTTACACTTTAATGCAATTCCCTTGAACAGGCAGTTTCCACATCTTTTGATTTGACTCATATTCCGTAGTTGGCACAATTATTGCTTAATATATGCACGTAGTGGTTGTTTGTCATTATTTTATAACTTTAGGAATGGATTATGAGGAAATTACTTTTATCAATATGTTTGATATCAATTTTTATGGGGGGCTCATCGGCACATGCAGTAGGTGTGGATTTTAACCCATTCAATATAAGAAATAACGGCGGGACTGTCGCACCTCCTTGGGACGTCGGTCTCTCGATAGTGGAAAATGCCGCCGGTGATGGATTTAGTGCAGCTACCCCTTTGAGTGGTCAAAAGGTTGGTTACGGTACAAATGCATTTAACGGTCGGAGCCTTAACACTCTGTCAACCGTGGATTGGGATAAGGTATCTGGGAAAATTGGTGTGGTCTCCTACCTTAATTTCTGGGTACAAAGAGGACTTAATTACGCGATTATAGCTTCGGAAAATGATTACCGAGGAACTGACTTTTCCACACGTCAGGAGTGGAAGGTATTTGAATATGATACCACAGTTAGCCTTGATTGGTTACTGGGAAGCGGAACTGGCGGACGCACAAGCCAATATTTAACCAAAGACGGGGTTAATGTTAACTTGAGTGACCTTCATGATGATGTAGTTCTATATACTGGTGCACCTCCGGGAAGCAATGGTGTTGGTACCGGTGCACCGCAAGGCGGATACGGATTTAATTTAATTTTCGGTGATACACAAAGTAATTTTGTTGGCAGCTACGCTCTTGAAAACCTTACGATGGCTTTTGGTGATGAGCAGTTTGAGGCGGCAAACTTGGCACCAGTGCCGATTCCTGCCGCGGTTTGGATGTTTGGTTCTGCTATTATGGGCTTTGTTGGCTTTAGACGTCGTAAACGCCTTTTGAGTGCCGGATCATAGTTCATATCAATGTTTGTAAGTTGTTAAAATAATACAGGTAAAATTCCAAATAAGAAGACGCATCCACATTAAAGCAGGGTGCGTCTTTTTTTATTTGATCGCTAAAACGCTACTTGACAGATAAGGTTGAAATAATTAAAAAATGACCGACCGTTCAGTCAATTAGAGAAAATTAGATGAGACCGCAACTTGGAAAAGATAAAATATTGAATGCTGCCCTGCGCCTTTTTGCGCAAAAAGGTTATCACAGGACATCTATTGGCGATATTGCTGCCAGTGCTGGTGTAGCAAAAGGACTTATTTATAATTATTTTAAAAGTAAAGAAGATTTATTGCTCGAGATAATTTCTAATGCCAGTCTCAAAATGATGAATATCGCGGATGGTATGTTTACGCAAAAAACATATCAGGCAAACTTACGTATTTTTTTGGACGGTTTTTTTAGCAACCTCATGAAGCACAAAAAATATTTCACTTTTCAAATAGGACTGATGTTTCAACCTGATTTAATGCCATTGGTTTCTCCTCTTTTGCATCAAAGGGCGGATACACTATTGGAATTGACCCAAAAAATGTTTGTGGGTAGTTCTGTAAAATCACCGGAAATGAGTGCGCGCCGTTTTATAAGTGAAATTGACGGTATTACGCTGCATTATTTATCTATTTACAAAGATTATCCAATTTTGGCCATAAAAGAAGAGCTCTATAAAAACTACAAGGATTTATAAGAATGTCACAATATCAGTTTGAACAAGCACCGATTGAAGAATTTAAAGATGCGAAAGAACTATATCTTGCGAATTTAGCAGCACCTCTTGATGGTATGTGGGAAAGCGGATTTATACCGCTGGCCGATCACTATCAAATTTCCCTAAATGGCGAAGTTGTCGGCTACTTAATCGTAAATGACGATAGATATTTACTTCAGTTTGATGCGCCGGATCATCAGAGATCGGCTTTCGCTTCGGCCATTGAAGCACTCGGATTAAAAGGAGCGTTTACCAGTACCATCGAGCAACCTTATCTAGAAGTTGCGAGAGAACATGAAATAAGTTCATCCTCGAACGCGCTTATGTACGGTGAATTTTCCCCGTTAAAATCTATGTTACCATTTGATCCGGGTGCCAGATTTATAAACATCTCATTGAACGGATTAGAGATGGCCATTCAGTTTGCCCATAAAACGCTTGGTGCAAACATTGAATGGCTGCGGGGGTATTATACGTTGCTTATTAACAGGGACGAATTATTTGGACTATATTTGAACGGGGTTTTAATAGGCACAGGCGAACGCCGGGTTAGTGAAACACAAAAACCATATGCCGATATAGGAGTGATCGTTTCAAAAGAATATCGTGGTAAAGGAAACGCGACCAAAATATTAAAAACGCTGCGTCAATATTGTCATAAAAATAAATTGATACCGATATGTTCCACTGAAGTTGATAATAAAGCGGCGCGAAAGGCAATAGAAAACGCAGGTTTCAAAAGTAATAATCAAATTATTCAAATAAATTTCAAATAAGATTTCGGGAATTTAATTGTTTATGATGACCTGTCCTATCCAGTTCTGTGCGCGCCTTTCTAATCTTTCTTCTATGGTCTCACCGTCAAAAAGGGTATTAACTCCAGGTGTACTAAATTTGTGATCAAGCATTGTTTTAATATTAATGACGGCATATTTTTTATTTTCAATCTCACTGATCGCCATCATGTCGACACCACACTTTCCGCATATGATAAATTCACAGGTTTTATGTCCAAATTGATAAAAGCTCACATCGTCGTGATTACCAATTTGTAATTCCAGCCTTCCTTCCGGATCAGAAATATAACTGGCCCCATGGCGCCGGCAAAAAGAACAGGAACACGTCCGGGGTGTGAATTCAGTTTCATTTTTAGCGGAGGTAAATACGAACTTGATATTTCCGCAGTGGCAATTTCCAATATATTTATTTTCAGTCATATCTGTTTCTCGCACTAGCTTACAATGCCAAGTGGTATATTATTTTTCCAGTTTCCTCGTGTAAAATCGGGGAAGTCAACTGATGTTGATCTTTTGCTCAAAGATTTTTCACTTAAATCAAACACTGCCGACCACGCCGCTGCGTCGTATACATCTTGGTCAAGCGGTTCGCCGTTTCTTAGGCAATATATCATCCGCCAGAACATAATAAAATCCATTCCCCCGTGACCGCCAACTTCGCTGGCTTCTTCGCCTACACGCTTATAGAGAGGGTGATCATATTTTTCTAAATATGGTTCCATATTTTCGTCCCATTCGTGGAATTCTTCGTTGTCACCATCCAGAGCAATGCGGTTGGGGAACCCTGCGAACACACCGTTAGTCCCCTGAATTAAATTATGACGGCTATAGGGGCGCGGCGTTGTCGTATCATGTTGAACCATAATGGTGCGACCATTAACGGTCTTAATCATGCTTGTGCTCATATCACCGTGTATATAACTTAGCTGATTACGTTCATGATCTTTGGCGAAATGTTTCTGCGCATAAAGAGCTCTGCCCTTAGCAGGAGAACTCATGGAAGTGAGATAGTCAAAGCGATCACCCCTGTTAATATTCATATATTGCGCAATGGGCCCAAGGCCGTGTGTTGGATATAAATTACCAATATGTTTTGTATGCCAGCCCGTGCGCCAGAAGCCTGTGCTTTTTTCTGTGTCCATCATTTGCCATCTCAATGGATGAATATATGCCGCTTCACCGTGAAGGAGTTCGCCGAATAGGCCTTGACGTACCATATTTAAAACCATCAGTTCGTCGCGGCCATAATTGACATTTTCCATCATCATGCAATTTTTTTGAGTTTTTTCAGCGGTATCAACAAGTTGCCAACATTCTTCGACTGTGACTGCCGCAGGCACTTCTACAAATGCATGTTTACCGGAATTCATAGCATCCACACACATGGGTGTATGAAACCGCCATGGTGTCGAAATGATCACTATATCGATATCATCCCGGTCGAGCATCTTTTTATATTCGTTGTCACTGCCAACATATGTGGTGGGTGTCTCGTGTCCATTTTGTCTCAACCAAGTGACACTTTTTTCGGCATTTTCCGCTCGGGTATCACAGATGGCTTTTATCTCTGTGCCGTCTATTAAAGCCATCCTTTCGACATGGCCCGAGCCGCGCTCACCCACGCCAATAAACCCTACTCTTACTTTGTCCATTTGGGGGGAAATTAATCCAAAAACGGATTGATTTGATGCGATGGCAGCTCGCGCATTATTCAGTATCAGGTCAGGGCTTGCAGATATCGCAGCACCCAAACCGGCGATTTTTAGAAATTCCCTTCTTTTATTGCCGGCCTTCATTTTTGGATTGTCATATATCACTTTAATTGTCCTTATTAGTTTTCAGGAATGAGGATACAGTATATTTATGTTTATATTTTAGAAAAATGTAAAGCTTGGACAATAAAAACTCCAGCGACGCGGACCTAGCCTCGATGGCCTTAACCAAGCAACAAAATGAGCCTTGATGATGACAATTTGAAAGATTCTGCATTAATATTTGATAAGCTGCTGGACAGTATAGGATTGAAAAAAGCTCAAAAACTTTACTGCCAAGCAAGGCAAACGCCCATAAGCACTTACTAATGGTCGCCTATAGATGCTTTCCGGAGCTGATTGAGGATTCTAAAAATCGCTTCGTTGCGTTCCGGCGTGATAGCAACGTCCGCTCTAAGCGATAAGACTTCAAGCATCTTGTTGGCGTTGTCAAAAGTCTGTCGGATATGGTCGAGGGACTTCGGGTTAGTATCGACCATAGTGACGCAAAGGCTTGTGAATAAGGTTTGTAAAACTATATTTCCTACCGTTAGGTTCTCAATCTCTTGCCCTAATAGTTCTCTAGTCATAGGAATCTCCACAAAGAAAAGAAGTATTACATGAAAGGGTGATTTGATCAATCAGTGATAAATCCTAATAAACTAAAAAAATCAAATAATCAGGTTCCCATTTGAGGACCTTTTTTTCGGTAATAGGAGTAAGTTTTTCGAAGTTCATGCTTATTACTCCAGTGCAATATGTGGTTAGTACAAGGAAGGGGAAATGTTATCCCTGTAAAGAGGCATTGTATGGTGGAAAATATAAGAAGATTTCGAACTTTATTGAGTAAAACGCCACCCAGTAACAATAAAGACCTAGCCTTAAAAAGCTAAGTCTTTGTTTTGAATGGCGCGCTTGGGAAGATTCGAACTCCCGACCCCTTGATTCGTAGTCAAGTACTCTATCCAGCTGAGCTACAAGCGCTAATCATTCAAAATGCGTGAGGCAAACTACTCATAACCGTGGCCTATTGCAAGTCTCATTTTATTTTAATCGGAGTTTTTTTTTCTAATATATCTGAGGAGTCTGCTTGTTCTTGAATTGGCCATGATTTACAGTGGATGATAATTGAAAGAAGTTTTATTTTCTTACGAGTGAAAAATGTCGAATAAATCTATGCTAAACAATATGTTAAAGATTAATATGGGTGTATTATTCTCTTTGGGATTGATGGGGTGTGCGTCAAATAATTCTGAAGATTGGCCAACAATGCAAGCGGATAGTTTATGGCAGCAATTGGAGGAGGGTCAAAATGATGGCACTATTTCAAATGGTAATATGACAGTAACAGAGCAAGATGCGAATCTTTCGATGCCAGCCATCCAAGAGTCCAGCTTATCTTTACCGGATATTAGGGTGAGTTTAAGTGAAATAGCGCGCGATCTACCCATTCACGCAGAAAATATTGCTAAATCCCTACAAGAATTTGAAGATGCCGTTGAAGCGGATAAAGCACTTCACTGGCGCGGCGTTGAAATAGAAAAATCAAGATTAAATGACAGAATGGGACGACTAAGAGAAATTCAACGTCAAATTTCTAACAAGCCTTCGGCGTCAAATGAACTAAGAATGGCGTCTGCTTTGTTGAGCCGTGCAGAAAGAATGATGCCTGATCAATATTATGATCTCGCAGGCCGGCAATGACTATATCGAGGTTAATTGATTAATCTATTATGGACATGAGAAATAAACCGTCACGGAGTAACAATGATGACTAAGGCGATGATTAAGGCTATCGATATAAATGAAGAACTTTCAAAAACAGAATTTCTTGAAGGACGATTGCCGGACACGCCAGACGAACTACTAAATAAAGCTTTCACGACTTTATCGTCATACGATAGCGGCGGTGTTTTTACAGGGCGTTATAGCGGTGACAGCCCTTGGGAACGCCACACCATGGGGGATGAGCTGGTTCATATTTTAGAGGGCCAGACAAAGCTTACGATTTTGACTGAAACGGGTACAAAGATACTCGATCTAAAGGCAGGAATGCTTTGCGTAGTACCAAAAGGATTATGGCACCGATTTAACGCGCCAGACAGTGTAACTGTTTTATCAGTAACACCGCAGCCTACTGAGCATTCTGTCGAAGAAGATCCAAGAGGTTAATCAGCTTGGCTAAAAGGTAATGTTATCCGGAAAGTACTGCCTTTTGCACTGCTTTCCAGTAATTCCAGTTTTCCACCATGTGCCGCAATGATCTCACGAGATATTGCAAGTCCTAAGCCCGCACCGCCCTGGCTACCGGTTTTAAACGGTTGAAATAAATTGTCTTTTATTTTATCGGGTATTCCGGGCCCGCTGTCGATGACATCAATGAGCACTTTATCGTCTTCCGTAAAACTCTGTACAGTGATGGTGCCTACATTTACAATGGCTTGTATGGCGTTGCGGCAAAGATTCATAAATACGCGAAATATCTGGTCATTGTCAGCACTTATTTCGAATTCGGGCGGTATTTTATTAATCAGCCGAATGTGACCGTTTTCCATGAGCCCTAACGACGTTGATACGTCGTCTATCAATATGTTCAGGTCAACAGATTGTATGTTAGGGGTTTCAATTTCCCCGCCTCCATACTGAAGGGTGTTTTCACAAAGCCTGATGGCACGGTCCAGAGATTTAACAAATCGCGGGGCTAATTTCTGGACGATCGGATTATCTATGGTTGATAAATGATCAGATACAAGTTGAACGCTGGCTAACATATTGCGCAAATCATGATTAATATTACTTATTGCACTACCAAGTTTTGCTAAATGATTTTTTTGGTTTAATGCTTTGCGGATGTCGTCTTGCATCGCGGAAAGTTCACTCATCACCACGCCTATTTCATCATGTCGATCTTCCGCTTGGAATGTCTTGGTTAAATCTTCTGGTGCTTTGCGAAATGCTATCATATTTTCGGTGATTTTTTTAACAGGGCGCACCAACAAATTCGATAAGCTGTAATAAAGCAATATTGCGGTAAAAAAAGATATTATGATTGTAAATAAAACAATATTGCGCGAATAAACATACATGTCATGGCGTAACAATTCCTCGTTAAAGCTGATCATAATATCTTCCGAAGTCGAGGTGGCACCGAATCCCGTAACCTCAATAATATAGTGGTCTTCCTGCAATCGAGCGAGAGTTGTGAAAGCATCTTTAATTGAATTCCATGCTGATAAATTTCTCATATCAAATCGCTCGGATATTGTAAATTCATCAGTAGCAAAGAGTGCCTGTTGGTTATCTTCATCCAACTTTCGCACGATTGAATAGGTTTCGGTGGATGATAACAATTCATCGGCAAGCATCCGGCTAACCATATAGTCCGGCGCGGCTTCGATCACCAGAATTGCGATATTTCCTTCGGCTAATTTTTGTTCGATCCATGTTTTGCGAAAATTCGCTACTGACGGTACATAAATCAAGATTTCTGCAATGAGCACAAAGACCATTGTCAACAGCAAAAGCCGTGTCGATAAGCTTTCTTTAATCGATATATTTTTATTAATACTCGTCATTTTTACCCCAAAAATGATAATAGTTTCACAATTTTTCTCGTTCTATCACTAAATAGTGACGCGCTATAATAGCTGGATGCTGCTCTTTTACTCACTTCCCCTAATGTTGGATATGGGCTTATAACATTTGCCATTGAACCTATTTTTAGACCTTCATTGATGGCCAGAGTCCATGGCGCAAGAAGCTCGTCTGCGCTTTTGCCGACAATTGAAGCACCTAATATCTGGCCCTTTTTCGATGTGATCACTTTAACAATACCTTTTGTTGAAAGAGTGGCACGTGCTCTGTCATTTTCGCCGTAAGTCCATTTTACGACGGTATAGTTATCGCCGTTTCTTTCTTTGGCGGCCGTCTCACTTAAACCAACGCTTGCCAGCTCCGGTGATGTGTATGTCGCATGGGGGAGTGCTTTATAGTCTGCTTTTGCCCAAAACATGCCAAATACAATCCGTCTTATTATTATGCCAGCGTCATATCCGGCCTTATGTGTAAAACCCGCGCCTCCTACAACGTCACCGATCGCATAAATGGATTTATTGGTTGTGCGAAGGTTTGCGCCAACTTTTATACCAAATCTCGAAAATTCAACTTTCGCATTTTCCAGATTTAAGTTTTCGATATTGGGTTTGCGGCCCGTCGCCACTAGCAGATGAGACCCTTTTATTGTATCATTTTCAAGCTCAACGCTTATCTGCTGATTTGCGTGACTGATATTTTGGATACCAACCTTATCTCTTAAGATTATGCCTTCTTTTCTAAGGCTGTCTAATAATATTTCCACAAGCTCCGGATCATCATTTTCCATAAACGCGAGTGCCACTACTGTTACCTTCACACCAAGCCGCGCATGAGCTTGTGCCATTTCCAGTCCAATAGGACCACCACCGATTATTATCAAATGTTCTGGAGCAGATTTTAGATTGAAAATTGTTTCATTGGTTAAGTAGGGTACGCCACTGAGCCCCGGGATTGGAGGAACGCTTGGAGATGATCCAGTGGAAACGACAAATCGTTTTGCTTTGATTAATGTATCGCCCGCTCTTAACGTGTTTTCGTTTTCGAAGCGACCGTATTCCTGAATGACTTTTACACCAAGCTCTTCAAATCGCTCGACCGAATCGTGTGGTGCGATACCAGCGATAACAGAGTGGACATGGGCATGTACTTCGCAATAATTAATTTTTGGGTCATGCGGTGTAATTCCAAAGGGTTTTGATGACCGCATATTTTGAGCGGCATTGCCAGATGCAATAAGGGCCTTTGATGGCACACAACCATAATTAAGGCAGTCTCCTCCCATTTTCCCCCCTTCAACCAATACGGTGTCTTTGCCAAGTTGGGCGGCTCCAGACGCGACACTCAATCCGCCGCTTCCGCCGCCGATAACGCAAATATCAGTACGTATAGTGGTTGTCATGTGATTTTTTGACCTCTCAATTTTTTATAGGCAATCGGTACCAATGAAATAAAGCCCAGTGCCGCGAGTGGCAGCAAAATTTCCGGCGTGATGAGCGTATCTAAATCCGGCGTGTTTCCTTGCTCAATGATGTATCCAATACCGTTACCGATGCTAGCGAATATAAATGTGCCTGGCATAATGCCGATAAAAGTTGTTACGATGAAAACCCGCGTACTAACCCCCATAAAGGCGGGAACCAGATTAATTGCGAAGAACGGGAAAAGTGGAACCAACCGCAAAAACAACATATAACTAATCACGTTTTCATTAAATCCGTCGCTCATCTTTTTAAGCCAAGGACCGGCACGTTCTTTTAAAAAGTCATTTAACGCGTACCGCGCCGCCAAAAATACTAACGTCGCCCCCACGGTCGCCGATATCACAACAATCGTTCCGGATATCCATGTTCCAAGTAACGCACCGTAGAATATTGAAAGAATAGAAGCACCGGGAATAGAAAAAGCCACTGATACAGCATAGACAACTGCGAAAATCAGCAAACTTAAAGCCATTTGTTCGTCGATGTATGTTTTTAAAAGACCATAATTTTCACCAATTACCTCGAAAGATAATAATTTATGAATATCAAAATATATTGCCACTCCAAGTCCTCCGATTAAGATTGCCATGGGAATAAAACGTTTGATGTCCATCATAATGCCTTTCAGTATTCACTAAATTATAATAATAAACTCAATATCTAATTTTACTTTAATTGATTTTCGGATATTGACCTATATATAAATTATTGAAAGTAAACTTGTGTCACAGATGTGTGATGGTCTGTGAATTTTTGTTTAATAAAATCCTGAAATTTTGATGTTACTGGCATTGACTTATTACACTGTACCTATTATACACCCGTTCTCATAAACATAAGCCATTCTTAAGGGTTTGGCAGATTATTAATTTTAGCGCCTTTATTGGCATTTGGAGTAGTCCAGTGAAACGTACATATCAACCAAGTGTTCTGGTTCGTAAGCGCCGTCACGGCTTCCGTTCGCGCTCTGCGACAGTTGGTGGACGTCGTGTTCTTGCTGCCCGCCGTGCGAAAGGACGTAAACGTTTATCAGCGTAATGTTACTGATGAACGTATAAATACGTAATTTAAAACCGGTCCTTTTAATGAGAGACCGGTTTTTTTGTGGAATTATTACCGTGAAACAAGTGCTTGATAATAAAGGAGTTAAGATAGCGACACTTAAAAAAAGAAGTGATTTTTTACGTGTGGCATCTGTTGGTAAAAAATGGATATCAAAGGCGATGATTATCCAAGTTTCAAAACAACCAGAAAACGTTGAATATGATATTCGAATTGGTTATACGGCGAGCAAAAAAGTAGGAAACGCAGTAATAAGAAATAGAGCTAAAAGAAGATTAAGAGAGGCCGTCAAACAAGTACTGAAGGTTGACGGATCGGCCAATCATGATTATGTGCTAATCGCACGACGTGAAATTATTGGTTATTCCTTTAAAGAATTGATTCGCGATCTAAAATGGTCAATAAGAAAATTGCATGCAGGGACCACAACAAAAGACGGGAGTGAAACAAGTTGAATATTTCGTTTCTTATTAAGTTTTTGAGCCAGACAATGTCATATGTCTTGAAAGCATTAATCACTGTCTATAAGTACTTTATTTCGCCACTTTTGGGGCCAAAATGTCGGTATTTGCCAACCTGCTCATCCTATGCGATGGAAGCGATCGAGATACACGGGCCGATTAAGGGTGGATTAATGGGTGCGAAACGAATTTTAAGATGTCATCCATGGGCTGGCAGCGGGTATGATCCGGTCCCGCATAAAACGATTAACCGACCTGTGAATTGTAACTGTAATGCCGAAGTGCAAGGCAAAAATTGAGATAATAAGATGCAAGAAAACCGTAATTTTATCCTGGCTATCGTACTAACTATTATTATTCTTTTTGGGTGGGAATATTTCTATAGCGCGCCAATAAGAACAACAGACAATCAAGCTGTTACCGATCAAACCGCTGAAGGGGGAAATAATGAAATAGCGGGTGTGCCGGAGATGGGAATGGGTCAATCAGAAGGTGGCGGTGGTATTCCAGGGATGACGGCACCGGTGGTGAAAGAAGTTTTTTCCAGTCGCAACGAAGTGATTAATGCTAGAAGTAATATTATAATTGAAAGCCCAAGATTAAGTGGATCAATAAGCCTTAAGGGACTGCGGTTTGATGACGTTTCTTTGAACGATTACCGCGAAACAGTTGATCCAGGTTCTGAAAATGTCAAAGTGTTAAACCCATCAGAGGCGTTTAGTGCCTATTTTGCTGATTTTGGTTGGATTGGTGGTGGCAAAAAGCCGGATAATAGCTCTGTTTGGAGTGCTAATAAAACAATGCTTACACCGGAAGAAAGTGTTATTTTCACCTGGGATAATGGTGAGGGGCTGCTTTTTAGCCGCGAAATTTCATTAGATAAAAATTACATGTTTACTGTAAAGCAGCGTGTTGACAATAATTCCACGGATACCTTGGCGATGGCCACCTACGGTCGTATATACCGCGAAGGTGGTGAGGGACAAGGACTATTTATTCTTCATGAAGGCCCGCTGCGGGTTGGCGATGAAGGAAAAGAAGAAATCACATTCGCTGACCTGGAAGATGAAACCTATGAAAAGGAAGAAGTCACTGAAGGGGGTTGGGTTGGAATTACAGACAAAAACTGGTTGGTCGCTTTAGTACCAAATCAGGCAGAAAATTTTACGACCAATGTTTCGCGTACCCAGCAAAATGGCGGTGTTCAATTTCACGTAAATTTTGCGACAAATGGTGTATCACTGCAGCCCGGCGGATCAATTGAAAAGACATCACAATTTTTCGCGGGCGCCAAGGAAGTAGAACTGCTTGATTATTACACGGAAGTAGAAGGCATAAAAATGTTTGATTATGCCATTGACTGGGGGTGGTTTCATTTTATCACTAAACCAATTTATATAGGACTTAGTTTCTTTTACGGCATTGTAGGCAATTTTGGCATCGCCATATTGCTGCTCACCGTTGTGATAAAAGCAATGTTGTTTCCAATGGCCAACAAGCAATACGAGTCAATGGGCCGCATGAAGAAATTGCAGCCAAAAATGCAGAAGTTAAAAGAAAAACACGGCGATGATAAAGCGCGTATGCAGCAAGAAACCATGAAAATGTATAAGGAAGAAAAAGTAAACCCGCTGGCGAGCTGCCTTCCTATATTCGTTCAAATTCCCATTTTCTTCTCACTTTATAAAGTTCTCTACGTAACGATTGATATGCGTCAGGCACCGTTTTTCGGTTGGATCAGAGACTTAAGCGCGCCAGACCCGATGCTTGTAACCAATTTATTTGGTCTTATCCCATGGGAGCCAACGGGATTTTTAGCCATCGGAATTTTACCGGTATTCATGGGCGTGACCATGTATTTACAACAAAAACTTAACCCGCCGATGGCAGACCCGATGCAACAGAAAATTTTTGCATTTATGCCGATCATGTTTACTTTTATTTTGGCAGGCTTCTCAGTGGGGTTGGTGATTTACTGGACTTGGAATAATATCCTTACCATATGTCAACAATGGTTTATCATGCGCCGTGTTGAAGCAAAAATGGATAGTTAAGGCAAGATTGTTGGTAGAAAAAACATCACAGGAAGAGCAGGCCGCATCCATCGAAAAAGGACGCCTGCTTTTTCGTAACGATTGTGAATTTTTACTGGGTGCGGCTTCGCTTACTCAATTACCGAGCCCGGATGCAAGCGAAGTGGCGTTCGCCGGAAGATCAAATGTAGGTAAATCAAGCCTGCTTAACGCGCTTACGGGTCGAAACAATCTTGCTCGTACATCAAACACACCGGGGCGCACACAGCAACTTAATTTCTTTTTTTTAGGCGACAGGAAAAAAGAAGGCTTATATGTGGTTGACCTTCCCGGATATGGTTATGCGAAAGTATCAAAAAGTCTGGTTAAGGAATGGGTTAAGCTCATGAGGGACTATTTGCGTGGACGGCCAAATTTAAGACGGGTTTTTGTTCTTGTTGATGGGCGGCATGGTTTAAAGGATAGTGACAAGGAACTTATGGCCATGCTCGATGATACGGCAGTTTCTTATCAAATTGTGCTCACGAAATCTGATAAAACGAAATTTGAAGAAAGAAATAAAATTCTCGATAATGCGCAAAAAGCTATAGTAAGAAATGTAGCGGCGCATCCGGAAGTCTTGATGACAAGTTCGGTTAAGGGTTATGGTATTGAAGAATTGAGGGCGGTCATCGCACAACTGGTTTAACTAATTACTAGGGATCAAGGAATGACAGATCAATCCTTATTGAGAAAAGCGAGAACCTTAACCGAAGCACTTCCTTATATGCGTCGGCACGCGGGAAAATCGTTCGTTATTAAATATGGTGGTCATGCCATGGTTGATGATGATTTGGCGGAAAATTTCGCGCGTGATATCGTATTAATGAAGCAAGTGGGGATGAACCCAATTGTTGTTCATGGTGGTGGTCCGCAAATTGGTAAAATGCTGGACCGTCTGAAGATAGAAAGTTCATTTGTCGACGGCCTTCGGGTAACGGATCAGGCAACCATCGAAGTCGTTGAAATGGTGCTGTCGGGCAATATTAATAAGTCCATAGTGGGGTCTATTAATAAAATTGGCGGCAAGGCCGTTGGCCTTTCCGGTAAAGACAGCAATTTAGTGATCGCTGAACCTTTGCACCGTTCACGAAAGGACACTGATTCTCATATTGAGCAGATATTGGACCTAGGGTTCGTTGGCTACCCTAAGAAAGTGAATGCGGAATTTTTACGTACATTTGAAAAAACAGATGTGATTCCGGTGATAGCACCAATCGGGCTTGGTGAGAACGGTGAAACATTTAATATAAATGCCGATACCATGGCCGGTGCCATTGCCGGGGCGTTAAAAGCTGAACGGTTATTATTGCTGACTGATGTCGTGGGGGTGCTGGACAAAAGTAAAACCCTTATCGCAGATATGAACGAAGAAGAGGCGACGGCTCTTATTGAAAACGGTACAGTTATCGGTGGAATGATACCAAAGGTTGAAACTTGTATTCGCGCTATTCACGATGCAGTAGGTGCTTCCGTCATTATTGATGGCCGCGTTGAGCATGCTTTGTTACTGGAATTATTCACCGAGCATGGCGCCGGAACACTTATTCAAAAATAATTTATCTTTCTTCAAAATATATTTTTTTCACCCATAGATTGTGTTTTTATTCGATCTTATAAATTCGCTCGATATTTGTATCGACCTCCCAAGGTGTTTTTATAAGATTAGGTTGATATTATGGCTGAAAAGTTATACAACTCTTAAGTTTTCGTAACTTGATGTAACTTTTTGTAAATATTAGATAATTCTAAAGTAATATGACCTGGCCTTAATTTTCTTGATAAGTTTGGAAATTTAAAAGATTTATTTTGTATATACATAATTATTATGTAATTTTTGTAACTAATATGTCCAAAAAAATATAGGAAATATCAATTTCAATTAAAACATTTCATGCTATAGTAGAATAAAGTTATTATGCTATATCATTACATCATTATGTTATTTGATGAGTTAGTTTAATCACCTACACCTTCTCGCTTGTTAGAAAGTGGAGTTATACATTGCTACAAAGAAACGCCCATAAGGTAATCGTCGTTGATGATGGTTCAACTATACGAAACGCAATTTATGTTTCGTTGGAAGCCGATGGTATGGATATTTTGAAAGTAAATGTGTTGGAAGAAATACCTCGCTTGCTGTCGGATCATTTAATATCCTTGGTATTGATAGATACGGCTTCCTCCAAAATTAACGATCTGGAAGCTATTGGTTCAATTCGTAAAATATCAAACACGCCAATTATAGTTTTGACCGAATCTAGTGATGTACTGGATAAAATTATTGCCCTGGAAGTAGGGGCGGACGATTATATTCAAAGACCATTTCATGAACGTGAATTACTTGCGAGGATGCATAGCCTTTTAAGAAGATCAAAAAATCAAACTGTCGAAAAACAGAAGATACGGTTAGTAGCTAATGACGAAAATATGCTATATTTCAAAAATTGGAAAATGGACATTACCAATCAAATTTTGTTTGATCCTGATGGGCTCGATGTAAGGTTGACAAATTACGAATTTATTGTTTTGAAGGCACTGGTCATGGCAACTGGCAAGACTTTAACGCGCGAAGAGATACTAAACCATTTATATCCCGACCGCCATGCAATGTCTCCCCTAGACCGTAGCCTGGATGTTTTGATCGCCAAACTTAGAAAGAAGTTACGGGATAATTCACAAAATCCGAAGTTCATTCGCACGGTCCGTCAATTAGGATATTTGTTTATAGCTGAAGTAGCATAAAGACAGTCGATAAGAAGCGGTGCTCACCGCTTCATTCATATAATGCGATTTCATATTCCATTTGCTGTTCCGACATTGGATAGTCAATGCCATTTTTCGCATTAAGAAATTCGTTGGGTGGGATATGTGCCAGGTCGTTTTGCATTTGTAAGGCGGTTCTCATGCTTAGTTCTGCTTTCCAGGCAAGGGACACAACCAGCGATCCTTTTTTCTTTAACAGAATATTTCTAACTGATGCCTCGGGAAGTTCTGAC
The DNA here is from genome assembly GCA_021774795.1 of Emcibacteraceae bacterium. Classification (GTDB taxonomy): domain Bacteria; phylum Pseudomonadota; class Alphaproteobacteria; order Sphingomonadales; family Emcibacteraceae; genus Pseudemcibacter. Next base: position 227,125 of record JAJFIR010000053.1, read on the forward strand.
ATAATGATCAATGATTGAATTACCAGCTCGCGCTGTTTGTTTTTAATGGCATTCTGGATAAACTCGTCATCCATCACGCCTCGTTCATATAAATCGGCGGCTTGCTCGGCGAGCGATCTTTGATCATCGCTATCAGGTTCTTCTTCACTTATTCTTTCTCGAACACGGATTAACAGTTCATCACCTTGTTCCTGATCAAGATGATTTCTGGTTATCATCACATCAACCAGTGATGAGGCGACAAACGTTGCAATACGTTTCATGGCGCGCATGGAAAGGTTTGGCCTTTTCGCGAGCGGTTCGTGCCATTCATGAATATTACGGTCCTGTGCTTCATTTATGATGTTATCAAGGGTTTCTTCACGGATTTGTGCGTTCTGGTTGGCAAGCAGGTTTGTAATCGCCGGGATTTCCAAGGTGGCGGCGATCGCGTCACTTACCTCACCGCTAATACCGTTTCGCAGTGCGATGACTTCAAGTGATCCGGTAAGCGTAGTGGCGGCAATAATTTCTTTTAAATCCGTGTCGCTTAACAGCGGGGAATATTCAAGGACCGGTGCACAAACAGACAGTACCTCATCACTTGCTAGCTGTAAGGCGATATGTTGGGGGATACTACTAGAAGATTTCAATTCTTCAGCCAGTATTTGGCGTACTGAGGGAAGTTGATCCTGGGCTAGTATCTCGATCATTTCGAGCGCCTTATCACATATTTTTTCCGTGCTTTCATTTGAAATATCCGGGAAGAAGCGCGCTATTTTTCTCGCCAGTTCGTGTTTTACCTCAATATCATCGTCTTTTGAAAGGATTTTATCTGCGTGAACGGGTGTATTTACATTTTGAGCAATCTTCTTCCTCACTTCGACGGATGCATCCTCCGCAAGATAATAAAGCATTTCTTGCGGCGTTGTTTCCTGCTCGGCAAGGGTGATTTTATCATCCAATTGCTTATTCGCCAGTGCTTCTCGTGCTTTCTCATATGAAGCAAGGTCGTTGCTGCGTTTTTCTTTCTTTTTAAACATATTCATTATCATAATGATGTGATCCGGCGATTTAATATAGATAGTTAAGGGGTCAATAATTCTGTCAGTTTAAGTTAAAAATCTTTCACTTGGCTTAATAAAATATTGGATTTTCCGCTTTTTTTGACGTCGTAAAGCGCTTTATCCGCATTATCCATCAGGGTATCCAACGACAAACCGGCTTCAGGTGAACTTAACGCAATACCAATAGATAATGATAAAGGAGCATCTTCATTTTCCGCCAATTTTTGCAGTTCTCTTATACGGTCGAGTATGTTCTTCGCTTTAACCACTGCGGTATTCTCATCCACACCTTCCAACCAGACGGCAAACTCATCACCCCCCAGACGGCTACAGAAATCCTCTTCCCGGGTGTTGTTTTCTAATATTGTTGATAAATTTCTGAGAACTTCATCGCCTTTAGCATGGCCGTAGGTGTCGTTGACTTGTTTAAAATTATCAAGGTCGATATAGAGAAGCGCGCATGTTTGCTTATGCCTTTTTTGGATGATAAGGCGCCTGCTAGTTTTTTCGCAAAACGCACGTCTATTTAACAATGATGTCAATTCATCAGTGGAGGAGAGTTTCTGTAACTTTTCATAATTCTTAATTTGCTCCAGCGCTATGCCAAGATGGCTTGTCACGCCAGCAAACAGGGATTTTTCATCTTTATTCCATTCTTTATCATTTTTCTCATTAAGAATGTAAATTGCGCCATTAATTTTATTATGATGCCGCGACAGTCCGACAAGGGCGCGGTACCCGTCTACTTCTTCCTCAAGATAAGTGAGAGGAAGCTGATCTTTACTCTTGCCGCAAATGGCTAATGTTATTTTACATAATTCCTTGAAGATATTAAGATCGGTGACCTCACCACTTTCTGCTTTAAGGTCCAGAATAGGTTGTGCGTCTGCATCTCTGGATAATTCTACAATATAACAGTGTTTTGCCGTAATGCCGTCTAGTGCGGCAAAAGCAGTAGTATGTAATATCTTTGATGGGTCAATTTCGTCACGGATGGTCGAAATAATTTTCTTTAATACATGTTCGTTTTTCTGAATACGTCTGAGGGATGCTTCGCGTTCACGCATAATGGTAATATCACGGCACACCCCCCGTGCACCTTGCCAAGTGGAATTATTATCAATAACTGGACTCGCCGAAACTTGTACACAGGCAAAAGAACCGTCATTTCTCTGTAGCCAAATTTCGACATCGTTTATCGTATCAAGTGTATCGAAGGGATTTATTCCATCATCGCCGACAATCAGGTTACTTGCGCTTTTATCATTTAGATCATAAGCCGTGTATCCAAGTATGCCATTTGGCGAAACATATTTGAAGCGGCCTTTATTGTCGGTTTCCCATGCAAAGTCAGTGGAGCAGGAGACTAAATCTTTAAACATTTGTCTTGAATCAACCAATGCCTTGGTCAAATGCTGCTCCACAGTCGTGTCTTTTCCAAACATTAATACCGATGGGCTACTCTTATCGTTTTCCGATTTTACGGGAAAAGCAAAAAGGTCGTAATGTCGGACACCAACATCATCTTCCAGCGTTATTTTCTGATTGTCAGGACAACTGTTGTTGAGGCATCGCATAATGAGTCCGTTCAATGCGGCGTTATGTTTTTCAAGGGCTGCTACTAAATTATCGGCATAGATGTTGTGTTCAATAATTTGATGTGAATTATTTATAATCAGTGCCGGGCCGGAAAAGTTTTCAATAATTTGATTTTCAAATGAAATATTTTTATCGATAGATTGGTTTTTTTTATTCCGCTGCGTAGCAGAACTGTTTTCGAGTTTATGTGCGATAATACTTTTCATGAGGCCCAAAATCGATAAATTAGCATTGCAATTTCTAAAAATTCCTGATTGTGAAAATGTAATGATTTTGTCTTAATATTTCCTTTACAAAAGGTTGGATTGATAATTAAATACTAAAAACCAAATCTTCCGAAAGTTCTTTCATGCAAAAGTTGAAATATTGGGTATTTGATCTCGATAACACACTATACCCTTCTCATGCAGATCTGTTCTCACAGGTTGATTACAAGATGGGCGTTTTTATCGAAAAAATGTTCGATATTTCTTATGTCGATGCCAAAAAACGGCAAAAATATTTTTTTCAAAAGCATGGAACAACATTACGAGGACTAATGACCGAACATGGCATTGAACCGCAAGAATATCTAAATTTTGTCCACGATATTGATTTCAGTGTTTTGGAGCCGGATGAAGAACTAAATAAGGCAATATCTAGTTTGCCGGGGAAAAAATTTATTTATACCAATGCTTCAACATCTTATGCGAAAGTGGTCCTTTCCAATATTGGACTTTCTGGTCAATTTGATGGCTATTTTGATATTCATGACGCTGAGTTTCTACCCAAACCAGATAAGAGAAGTTATCATAAGATGATTGAAAAGTTTGCGATTGATCCAAAAACATCTGTAATGATTGAAGATATCGCCGGCAATCTTAACCCTGCGGCGGAATTAGGCATGACAACTGTTTGGGTGCCAACGAATACCCATTGGTCGCAAACTGATCATAATGAAGATAATGTGCACCATGTTGCGCCAAGTTTATCGACGTGGTTAAAGAATTTCACCAGCGTAGCGGAATAGCTTGACAGCAAAGCGCGACACGATATGTTCGCATAAATTATTAGATGTTAAAGGAATGAAGCATGGACGAACATTCATTGGAAACACTTATTGATCAGGCGTGGGAAAACCGCGATGAAATTAATATTTCAACCAAAGGCGAGGTACGTGAAGCGGTGGATCATGCGCTGAGTTTATTGGATAGCGGAAAAGCAAGAGTTGCGTCCAAAGACAATGGTCAATGGATAGTCCATCAATGGCTTAAAAAGGCTGTATTACTCTCTTTTAAATTAAACGATATGCACCCTATCCCGGGCGGCCCTGGTAACAAAAGCAATTGGTTTGATAAAGTTTCTTCAAAATTTGAAGGATGGGATGCTGAGCAATTTAGAGCGGCGAATTTCAGGGCCGTACCGAACGCCATTGTAAGGCATTCGGCATTTATAGCACCGAATGTTGTATTAATGCCTTCTTTTGTCAATCTGGGTGCTTATGTAGACGAAGGCGCGATGATTGATACATGGGCTACTGTGGGCTCCTGTGCGCAGATCGGTAAAAATGTTCATATATCGGGTGGTGTTGGCATTGGCGGTGTGCTTGAGCCGCTGCAAGCCGGACCGGTTATTATTGAAGATAATTGTTTCATCGGCGCCCGTTCCGAGGTGGCCGAAGGTGTAGTGGTAGAAGAGGGAGCCGTTCTTAGCATGGGAGTATTCATTGGCGCCTCTACAAAAATAATAGACCGGGAAACTGGTGAAATATTTATGGGACGTGTTCCTGCCTACAGTGTTGTTGTACCAGGAACCCTTCCGGGAAAACCGCTCGTTGATGGCTCACCTGGTCCGGGTCTTTATGCGGCGGTGATCGTGAAGCGTGTTGATGAAAGAACCCGGTCAAAAACTTCTATTAACGATCTTCTTAGGGACTAACGGTTAATGATTGATCCTGCCCAGTTTACAAAAGACCTTATACGCTGTCCTAGCGTAACACCAAAAGATGCTGGTGCTTTGGGTGTTTTGGAAAAGGCACTTGGTGATTTGGGTTTTAACTGTACACGACTTCCGTTTAGTGCCGAAGGCACCCCTGATGTGGATAACCTCTATGCCAGACTGGGTACTGAACCGCCTCATTTTTGTTATGCTGGTCACACCGATGTTGTTCCTGTGGGTGTGCTTGAAGATTGGGATTTTGATCCTTTTCTGGGTGAAGAAAAAGACGGAATAATTTACGGGCGCGGAACAAGCGATATGAAAGGCGGGATCGCGTCATTCGTTTCTGCTGTAAGTGGTTTTGTTGATCAGAATAGTGAATTTACGGGGTCCATCAGCTTTCTCATTACAGGTGATGAAGAAGGTCCGGCGATCAATGGTACTGTTAAAATGCTTGACTGGCTTCGCGATAATAACGAGATCCCCGATATATGTCTCGTTGGCGAACCGACTAATTTGGATATCATTGGCGATATGGCCAAAATTGGCAGACGGGGCAGCATCAATACTACGCTCACTGTCAATGGGGCGCAGGGGCATGTGGCTTACCCGCATCTTGCGGATAACCCGATACCACGTTTGATTGATATCTTTCAACAATTTGCGAAGAAGGAACTGGATAACGGAAATGAATTCTTTCAACCCAGTAATCTTGAAATTGTGAACATTGAAGTTGGTAACGAAGCATCGAATGTTATTCCGATGAGTGCGTCGGCAAGTTTTAATATCCGATTTAATAACGAGCAATCCATTGATGGTTTAAAAAAATGGATTACCGATACCTGTAATCAATTCGCCGGCGATCACTTATTAGATATTAATGTCTCGGGTGATGCATTCCTTACACCGGAAGGGGAATTAAGTGATTTGATCAAAAATTCCATTGCACAGGTCACCGGGCAGCAAGTCGATTTGAGTACATCCGGTGGAACATCCGACGCTAGGTTTATAAAAAATTTCTGTCCTGTAGCGGAATTTGGACTTATTAATAAGACAATCCATAAAGTGAATGAATGTGTCCGTGTGGATGACCTTAACATTTTGCGTGACGTCTATATGCGTATGCTAATAAACTATTTTGTAAAATGAAGATTGATCATGTCAAAAAATAATGCGATGCCAGTACTCAGCTATATTTTGAACTCCTTAATGGGCGGATGGATGTTGGCGCGGGCAAACCCTAAAGCTATAGAGTATTTTGATCTGTCTTCTGACGGATTCTGGAAAAGTTTCTGGGCCATAGCTGCCATGGCACCTGCCTTTTTGCTTTGGGCATTTTTTAATATGTACGGTCAGACAGTGGAAATTCAGGAAGGGGTCACAATCTCATACCCATTGTTATCCGAAACTATTTTCTTTCTAGTCGCGCTGCCGTTTACGGCTGTCGTGATGATTTATTTCACCAAATATATGAAAATAAGTGATCATTATGCATCGATGGTGATCGCTTATAATTGGACTAGCGCCATTGTTTATTTAGTTATGGCTGTAGCCACCGTAATCTTACTTTCCGGGATTATAAGCACTCAAGTCTCCAGCATTATCCTTCTTCTGCTGAGGGTTTATTTTGGCTTTTATGTGTTCTGGTTTGTGTTCAAGACATCGCTTCAGATTGGCGGTTTTTTCGCGTTTGGAGTTGTGTTGTTCATTAAACTGTTAGATGCATCTGTACAGGTCATAATATTCAAAATTTTTAATCCGGAATATTTCAACGCTATTTTCGCTGCGATTAATAGTCTACCTTCATAAAATATAGACCGTCCGGCGGTGCATTATAGCCTAGTGCGGTTCGGTCCGTAGCTTCGAGCGCGTTTTCTAAGTCCTGCTTGCTCCATTTTCCGCGTCCAACAAAATAAAGACATCCAACCATCGACCGCACTTGATGATGAAGGTATGAGACGGCTGAGGTATCAATATAGATATTTTCACCGTCCCGAGATACGTCAAGTTTTTCCAATGTTTTTATGGGTGATTTTGATTGGCAACGAATGCCCCTGAAGGTGGTGAAATCATGTTTTCCAACAAGGCACTGCGCCGCTTCATGCATGGCGTCTACATCTAATTCCGCTTTTACGGGCCATGCTTTACCTTTCATAAGGCTTAACTTCGCGCGGCGGTTTATAATGTGGTAGCGGTAATATCGTTTTTTTGCGGAAAATCGCGCGTGAAATTCTTCGCCCATAAGTTCGGATTTTAAAACGGCAACGGGTATGTCTTTCAGGTGATAATTTAGCGCGTCCATCACTTTATATGCCTCAACGTCGCGGGGAATATCAACATGCACAACCATTCCTTTTGCATGAACACCGGCATCGGTGCGACCGGCAGCATGGAAGCGACATAATGTTTGGCAGAATTTAAAAGCTGCTTTTTCCAGCTCACCTTGAATACTTGGGGCGGTTTCCTGCAATTGCCAACCGTGATAATTTGAGCCATCATATTCTATGGTCAATTTATAGCGATATAAGCCGCTCATGAAAACTGACTGCCTTTTTTAACGTCAAAGCCGTTCATTAAGGCCTCAATATCCATTGGACCTTTTCCGGCGCGCTGGGCGCGCTTTATGATCAATGATTTATCACCGCACGCTATTATGAGTGGTTCGCCGACCATTTGACCAACAGGGCCAGATTTATCAAAAACTTCCACATTTATTATCTTAAGGCGTTCACCGCTTATCTCGGTCCATGCGCCGGGAAAAGGAGAGAGGCCATGAATATGATTTTTAAGATTAGCGGCGGTTTCGTTCCAGTTTATGCGCGCCTCAGATTTATCGATCTTAGCTGCATATGTTATACCTTCTATATCTTGCACCCTTGGGTCAACAACAGGTAATAAATCGAGCGCTTGTACGATTGCTTTTGCACCGAGTATGCTAAGTTTATCGTGAAGCGAACCAGCCGTGTCGTCCTGCGTAATATCAATCCGTTTTTCAAGAAGCACAGGCCCGGTATCAAGCCCTGCCTCCATCTGCATAATACCGACGCCAGTTTGCTGATCCCCCGCCATAATCGCTCGTTGAAGTGGCGCCGCGCCGCGCCAACGCGGTAATAGGGAAGCATGGATATTCAAGCAACCGAATTTAGGTGTATCAAGTATTTCTTGTGGTAGGATTAATCCATATGCAACGACTATGGCCACATCAAGATCAAGGTCTTTAAAATGTTGCCTCTCGTTGGCATTCTTAAAATTAAGTGGTGTATGGACCGGAATGCCCAGTTTTTCTGCAAAGGCATGAACCGCTGACGGTTTTTCTTTTTTTCCTCTGCCGGCGCGTCTTGGCGGTTGGCTATAAACTGCAACGACATCATGGCCCGCGCTTAAGATCGCTCTTAAGGCGCTAACTGAAAAATCAGGTGTTCCCATGAAAGCGATGCGCATTGCTTATTCCTTTTTTTCTTCAGCGCCATCCTTGATGAACTTTTTCACTTTACGCACATACATGCTGCGTTTTATTTTGGATAGATAATCAATAAAAACAACACCGTTGAGATGATCCATTTCATGTTGGATACATGTTGCGAGTAATTCAGTGGCATGAATTTCTTGTGCGTCGCCATTATAATCCAGGTAAGTAACTTTACATTCAGCGGGTCTTTCAATATCGGCATATTGTTCCGGAATAGAAAGGCATCCTTCATTGTAGGTCGCCAAATCTTCTGATGTCCATGTGATCTCTGGATTGATAAAATATTGCGGGTTTGGATCTTCATCGTCGGGTGCAATATCGATGACCAAAATACGAAGAAGTTTTCCAACTTGGACTGCGGCAAGGCCGATACCAGGGGCGTCGTACATGGTTTCCAACATATTATCCATGAACTTGCGCAGCTTATCATCGACTTTGTCGACCGGTTTTGATACTTTTTTTAAAAGCGGGTCCGGCACTGTAACAATTGGTAAAATCGCCATAATTTTTATCTTATCCTTTTAATCTTTCAAATGGTAGGTAATATGTGTTGTGGATAAGGTCAAGACTATAAGGAGATGTGTTTAGTGATAATTGATCAAAATATGATGATACTTATTGGAATGGGTATTATTGCTGTGCTTTTGATTGCGGTAATTTTTATTGTTCATATTCGCGCCAATCAGGAACGGGTGGAGCGTGCGAGCCAGTCTGCACTTAACCAAGAACAGTTGATCAATATGATGCAAGCGAATTCGTCCCTTGAAGGTCGCATTGCACAAATGGCACAGGTCAGTGCGCAGCAGCAGGAAGAAATCAAACGCACCATGCATGACCGCCTCGATAAGGTCAGTGTGCGCCTTGGTCAAAGTCTTGAAAAATCAGGTGAAACAACGGGTAAGTCACTTGGGGAGCTTAAAGAACGTCTTGCGGTTATTGATGAGGCGCAAAAGAATATAACCGATCTTTCCGGGCAGATGGTTGGTCTTCAGGATATATTATCCAATAAACAAGCCCGTGGTGCTTTTGGTGAAATTCAACTTAATGATCTTGTGTCTTCTATATTGCCGCCAAATGCATATGAATTTCAGGCGACAATGGAAAATGGGAAACGTGCAGATTGTTTAATTAAACTCCCCAATCCACCGGGGTCGATCGTGGTCGATGCCAAGTTTCCACTTGAAAGTTATCATCGACTTCATAACGCCGAAAATGAAGCTGAATTTAAAAAAGCACAAAGTTTCTTTAAGGCGGATATCACAAAACATGTGAAGGATATCTCTGAAAAATATATCATTAATGGCGTAACGGCGGAATCCGCATTGATGTTTCTTCCGTCAGAGGCGGTGTATGCGGAACTTCATAGCAATTTTTCGGACGTGGTGGAAAAATCTTACCGTGCTAAAGTCTGGATCGTTAGCCCGACAACATTAATGGCAACATTAAATACGGTACGCGCAGTGCTTAAAGATGCGCGTATGCGCGAACAAGCCGGTATCATCCAAAAACATGTGACAACTCTTCTTGATGATGTGGAAAGATTGGATGAAAGGGTTGAAAAGTTGCGTACCCATTTTGACCGTGCCGACAAGGATATTGATCTAATTAGCACATCCACACGTAAAATTACCTCGAAAGTGGATACCATTGAGAAAATTCAAATGGAGGAAGAAGACGCGGTAGAACAAGCGATTGAGCCGAAATCGCCCCCACAAATCAAACTGTTAGTTGATTAGTTTTAACCTGCCATCATTTAGACATTCTCCTTATATAGCTTGACATCCGTTATGTCTTTTGATTCTTTAGATACTATGAAAAATAAAATTCTCATAGGTGCGGTAATTGTCGCGGTCGCGGGGTGTGCATCTACACCACCCAAAAATGTGACGAGCAGCTGCGCGATATTGCAGGAAAAAAGCGGCTGGTATAAAGCGACCAAAAAAGTGCGCGATAAATACGGCACGCCGATTAACGTGCAGCTCGCAATCATTCGTCAGGAAAGCTCCTTTAAACATGATGCGAAGCCGGGTCGCAATTATCTGCTTTGGGTTATTCCGTGGGGCAGAAAGTCATCTGCTTATGGCTATGCTCAGGTAAAGGATTCCACTTGGGACTGGTATAAAGAAAAAACCGGCAATCACGGTGCAGATCGTGACAGATTTGAAGATGCCGCCGATTTCATTGGCTGGTACAGTACCATAAGCCAACGGACTTTGGGTATTTCAAAGTGGGATGCTTATAATCAGTACCTCGCTTATCACGAAGGGCACGGTGGATTTAAGCGAAAGACGTATAACCAGAAAAAATGGCTGATCGATGTCGCAAAAAAAGTAGACCGTTATTCACAAACTTACGCCGCACAGCTTCAACGATGCGAAGACGACCTCGATAGCGGTTTCTGGCTCTGGCCTTTTTGAGAAGTAAGAGAAGTTTACATGTTTATTTTGAAATATTGTACTGCAATTTGAAAGAATCTAAATATTTTTTAAGTCCTATCCAGGAAATCAAATTGTATGATAAAAAATAATCTTCAGAAATTTTTGCGTCATTAAAATCTATGAATTTAGTTTCAATATCATTAGGTATTTTTAAATGATCAACATCATGCTTTAACCATTTTCCCTCAATAAAAATTTCAGCTATGGGGTCAAATTCGAAAATATCTCCTGACATGCTACTCGTAAATAGATCGGGTGCCTCTGCGCTGCATTTCTCGTATGATGTATTATCATTGCTCCCCATGCTTAAAAAGCTTATTCCTGCATCTGCGTATTGGTCATTAAAGAAAATAAGATAACTGTAGCCCACGTAAAGGGATGAATGTGTACGAAACATTATTTTTTCCCTTTTGCCTTTAAAAGAGTTTATAACAACTGCTTCATAATCAAAGCCGCAAAACAATGATTTTTCTTCACCCGAATATTCGACTAATGTAGCATTAATTATTTTTACATCTGCTACTTCTGAAGAACGGATATAAAGTTCTTCAAGACTAATATCTGCAAACGATAGTGCGTACACATTAGGACTTAAGAAAAATAAGAAAAATATTAAAACTAAAGCTTTCATTTTTACCTGCTTCCTTAACTATCACTCAGGCCACGGAAATAAGTCGACTTTTTCGACGTCCAGATTAATTTCAGTGCCGCGCGCCATAACAAAAGTTGGTGCCATCAATGTTGATATATCCTGCAATGGATTGCCGCTAGAAGCGATGATGTCGGCTTCTTTGCCCGCTTCGATGGTGCCTGTGATTTCGGTCAAATCCATTAAGTCAGCTGCATTCACAGTTGCGGCTATCAAGGTGGCGCGCTCGGGCATGCCTGCTTCAACCATTAATACGAGTTCATAGCCGTTCGTGCCGTGATCATTAACACCTGCGTCAGTACCAAAAGCAATTTTGACCCCTTTATCATAGGCCAGTTTTAGTGCACTTTTCATGATCGGCCCTACTTCCAATGCTTTCTGACGTACAGCGGGAACAAAGAAACCGGGGCGTTCTTTAGCAATTCTTTCGACCGTATGACCAGCGATTAACGTGGGTACCAGATAGGCATCTTTTTCAACGAACAGATCAGCCGTTCCTTCGTCCAGATATGATCCGTGTTCAATGCTGTCAACGCCGGCTCGAAGTGCGGCCTCAAGCCCAATTCTTCCGTGGGCGTGAGCAGCTACCTTGCGGCCCATAGCATGTGCCGCTTCGACAAGCGCAACTTGTTCTTCGTCAGTGAACTGTTGGCCAGTTCCGGTCGCGGTTTTACTAAGAACACCACCTGTTGCTACATATTTGATATGGTCTGCGCCGTATTTAACTTGGGTGCGCACTGCTTTGCGACATTCGGCGATACCATCACAAATTCCGGTGTGGGGGTGCGGGAAAATGTCATCACGAAAACCGCCTGCGTCACCGTGCCCGCCGGTTGGTGAGATGCCTTGACCGGCCGCTTTAATGCGCGGGCCCATGACGATGTCCTGGTTTATAGCGTCACGCAGTGCGAAGATCGCGTTGCGATCGGCACCAACATTGCGGATTGTTGTAAAACCGGCGCGCAAAGTGCGCATGCCAAACTGAACACCCATCAAAGTACTGAGTTGCGAAGAGCGGGTGACCCTGACTTCGCGGCCATTCGGTTCCTGCTGGCCCAATATATGTGTGTGCGCATCAATAAGCCCCGCCATCACAAACTGGTCACTAAGATCGATAACATCCGCTTCCATTGCACCTTCCACATCGGATGCAGAAACATAGCCATCACGGACTTCTATAATTTGTTTATTTTTAATGATGATGGATTGTTCTGATTTAGCGTCCTCACGGGCGTCAGCAAGCAACGTGCCGGCATGGATTATTTTCCAATTATCAGCGGCATTTGCCGAAAAAGAAAAGCACGCGATCATTGCGGTTGTCAGAAGTGTTGTTTTAAACATGAATTTGTTCCCTATCTTATTTTTTATGGTAAGAGATTAGCGCATCTTTTTATCAATTACCATAGCCACCACCACCGGGTGTTTTAATAATGAAAATATCGCCTTTTTTCACTGATACTTCATCGGCGCTTTCAAGGATTTGAATTTCTCCGTCGGCCTTTTGTAGCCAGTTTTCACCGCGGGCAGCGTCGCCACCACCTGCAAGCCCCATCGGCGCAACATTGCGATTGTTGGATAAAATGGCTGCTTGCATATCTTTTAAAAATTGAATGCGCCGCTCCACTCCGTCACCGCCTGCAAACTTGCCGCTGCCACCGCTATTTTCGCGTATCTTGAATTCTTTAAGAAGAACTGGAAAACGCCATTCAAGAACTTCGGGATCGGTTAGTCGGCTGTTGGTCATGTGAGCTTGAATGGCACTGGCACCTGCACCTTTACTCGTAGCGCCCATACCGCCGGCGATTGTTTCATAATATTGAATATCATCGTCACCAAATGTGAAATTATTCATGGTGCCTTGCGATGCGGCCATCGCATCAAAGGCAAGAAATAAGCAATTGACAATAGCTTGTGATGTTTCCACGTTACCGGCGACAACTGCGGAAGGGAAAGTTGGGTTAAGAAAAGTTTTTTCAGGTACAATTATTTCTATGGGTTTTAGGCAACCTTGGTTTAAAGGAATATCGTCGTCCACCAAACAGCGGAATACATAAAGCACGGCTGCATGGCATATGGCGAGCGGTGCATTGAAATTATTTTGCAGTTCAGGACTAGTTCCGGTAAAATCAATTTTTGCCGATCTTGATTTTTGATCCACGGATACTGCACAACGGATATGCGCACGATTATCAAGTGGGTAATCATATGTGGTGTCGGTTAATGTGTGAATTATGCGCCGAACCGCTTCTTCTGCATTATTTTGGACATGGGTCATATAGGCGGTAACGGTTTTAGTTCCATAATCTTTTGTAACGCGAGTTAATTCGTGCAGGCCTTTTTCGTTGGCGGCAATTTGCCCTTTTAAATCGGCAATATTTTGCTCTGGGTTTCGCGCCGGGTAATCGGTTGAAATGAGTGCCTCATACAGTTTTTTTTCCTTAAATTTGCCTTTTTCAGCAAGCAAGAAGTCATCAAAAAGGATACCTTCTTCATTTATGTTTTTAGACATGGGGGGCATTGAACCCGGCGTTATGCCACCAATGTCGGCATGATGACCGCGGGTCGCTACGTAATAACTGGGTTCGCTATTTTTTCCATCGAACCACGGTGATATGACCGTTATATCTGGCAGATGGGTGCCACCGTTATAGGGATCATTTAGCATGTAGACATCATTCTTTTTCATGGTGTCTTTACGGTTATCAATGATGGTCTTAATGCTGCGCCCCATGGACCCTAAATGAACCGGCATGTGGGGGGCGTTGGCCACTAAATTTCCCTCAACATCAAAAAGAGCACAAGAAAAATCAAGTCGCTCTTTCATGTTGACGGAATGGGCCACGTTTTCGAGAACAGCACCCATTTGCTCGGCAATTGACATGAACAGATTATTAAAAATTTCGAGCTGTACCGGATCAACAACCGTACCTATTGCATTTGTTCTTTCAATATCCTCAACACGTTCGAGTATAAGATTATTTTCTTTATCAACGCTGGCCCGCCACCCTTTTTCCAAATAATTGGTTCCGTGATCTTCGCGTATTATTGCCGGACCGCTTAATTCTTTAATGTGACTGCCTAGCTCATTGCGGTGGATAACAGTTGCTTTATGCCACTTGCCACTGCTGTATATATTGGTTCTTGATAGTTTATGTTTTGACCGCGTTTTTGGTTTGTCCAATTTCACGGATCCTGCACCGCCGTAAGCTTCAACATGAATTTTCTCAATTATTAATTCTTTATCCACAGAAACAAAACCAAACTGGTTCTTATGAAGCTGTTCAAAAGCCTGCTTCATATGGGCTAAAGAGGCGATATCAATTTCTAAAGTACTATCGCTACCCTTATATTTTATGTGAGCTTTCTTTCTAAAGCTGATGTTGTTGATATTTTGCTTCTTTAACAACAACTGAACTTCGTTTGTTAGTTCCGTTGTCACGCGTTCGATTTCGCTTATGTTTTGATCCACTAACGTTATTTCCAACGTTCGTTCTTTGATTGAACTAAGGTCGGCCAGTCCCATACCAAATGCACTAAGCACTCCTGCATATGGGTGAAGGAATATCTTTTTTATCCCTAATTTATCAGCGATTTTACATGCATGCTGCCCACCAGCACCGCCGAAACTTACAAGTGCATAATCCCGAACATCATAGCCTTTTTCTGTGGATATTTTTTTAATAGCAGTGGCCATGTTATCAACAGCGATATCAAGAAAACCTTCTGCGATTTCTTCACTTTTTTTTGTAGTCAGCAATCTCAGTTTGTAATTGCTTAAATTTCTCTTCCACGACCTCTTTATCAAGTGGTTGATCGCTTTTTTCTCCGAAGGTACTGGGAAAATATTCGGGATTAATAAATCCTAATAATAAATTACAGTCAGTGACGGTTAGGGGACCATTATTTCTATAACAAGTCGGTCCGGGAAGGGCCCCGGCACTTTCAGGGCCAACCCGAAAACGGCTACCATCATAATCAATGATAGATCCGCCGCCCGCTGCAACCGTATGAATATTCATCATTGGAATACGCATACGAACCCCCGCTACAACCGTTTCATCAGACCTTTCATATTCGCCGTTATAATGGCTTACATCCGTGGATGTGCCGCCCATGTCAAACCCGATAATTTTTTCGAATCCGGATAGTGCCGCTGTTTTTACGGCACCAACAATACCACCGGCGGGGCCGGACAGGATAGCATCTTTTCCCTGAAAATGATCCGCGGCCGCCAGACCGCCATTTGACTGCATGAAATAGAGTGATGTGCTGCCGAGTTCTTTGCGTATCTGATCAATATAACGTTGAAGGATAGGGCTCAGATAAGCATCGACCATGGTTGTATCTCCGCGACCGATGAGCTTCATCAGCGGGCTTACTTCATGGCTGGTTGATATTTGTGAAAAACCGGTATCCTTGGCGAGTGCGGCTATGGCTTTTTCGTGGGCAGGGTATCTGTAGCCATGCATGGTAACAATTGCGATGGATGTTATGCCACCATGAAATGCTTGCTCCATATCTTTTTTGATAGTTGTCGGATCAAACGGTACGATTATATCGCCGTTAGCCGCAATCCGTTCATCTGCTTCTATAACTTTTTCGTAAAGCTGATCCGGTAATATTACCTCCAGATCAAAAAGTTGCGGCCTTGACTGATAACCAATGCGCAGGGCATCTTTGAATCCCTTCGTAATAACGAGGAGTGTCCTATCGCCCTTTCGCTCGAGCAGTGCATTTGTTGCGACGGTGGTGCCCATTTTTACCGATTTTATGTCTTTATTTCTGATGGGTTTATGTGACGTCGTTCCCATAAGCTGGCGGATACCAGCGAGCGCGGCATCTTCATATTGATCAGGATTAACGGAAAGAAGTTTTACCGAGTTAATATTTCCCGATGGGTTACGCGCCACGATATCTGTGAAGGTGCCGCCCCGATCAATCCAGAATTGCCATTTGTTGTCGTTTGTCGCGGAATTTTGTTGAACTGTCGACATTTATGTGACTTCTTGTGTTTTTTGACTATGATGATGCGATCATATTTAAAGTCTATTTTTAACATTATTCTTATATCCAAGGAATATCTTTATGTCCATATGGGGTACGATTTTAGGAGGGGCAGCCGGAATGGCCCTGGGCGGTCCAATTGGTGCTCTTTTAGGCGCGGCAGCAGTTCATTTTGCAGGAAAGGCATCACGCGGAAAAATTGATAATTTTACGGCGCAAGCAACTTTCACCGTAGGTTTTATTGCGTTATGCGCGAAAATGGCAAAGGCCGATGGCGTCGTGACCCGCGATGAAATTAATGTTTTTAAAAAAGCGTTTCAAGTTCCGCAAAATGAAATGAAAAATGTAAGCTACTTTTTTGATCGTGCGAAAAAGGATGTAGCGGGATTTGATGGTTACGCAAAACAATTATATAGCCTGTTTCATAATCAACCGGCGATGCTTGAGCAAATTATTGACCTCCTTTTTCATATTGCTATGGCTGACGGTGTTATGCATCCGGCGGAAATGGATTATCTGAGTGAAGTTGCACGGATTTTTAATATTTCAGAAAATGAATTCGCGCGTATTTTAGAAAGTCATTTGGGACCTAATAAAAGTGATCCTTATGTGGTTCTTGGTGTTGACAGGGAAGCGTCAGATAAGGAAATTAAATCGGCCTACAGAAAACTTATAAAAGAACATCACCCTGATTTACTTATCGCGCAGGGCGTCCCCGAAGAGTTAATTGATGTTGCTAATGAAAAATTGGCGGCTATAAATGATGCTTATGATAAGATCTGCAAAATTCGTGGAATAAATTAAAGGCCGATATCGTTATGCCTCTTAAATATGTTGTCTTTACTCTTTTTGTCTGTCTGATTTGGGGAGTCAATTTTGCAGTTATGAAAATTGGGCTAATGCAGCTTGACCCGTATTTGTTTGGTCTTGTTCGTTTTGTAATCGTTTCATTGATCTTACTACCGTGGTTAAAGATTGTTCCAGGTTCTATGCTTAACTTATTTTGGTTAGGTAACATGATCGGCGGACTTCAATTTGCGCTGGTTTTTCTCGGAATGGATATGACGGATCACGTTTCAGCCATGTCAGTGGTTGTTCAAATGAACATTCCAATAACACTTATTCTTGCACACTTCCTATTATCAGAAAGAATGAGCTACTGGCGAACTGGGGGTGTTATCGTCGCATTTTTCGGTGTCGTCATTATAACACTTGAGCCAGAAATACTGGAAGAAGGTGTTGTTGTACTTATAATTTTATCGGCGACCACTCTATATTCTATGGGCGTGATATTAATGCGAAAGATGAGCACAGTTCCTGTTTTCCAAACGCAAGCTTGGGTCTCATTTTATAGCGTGCCGGCGTTTCTGGCTCTCACGCTAATTTTTGAAAAAGATCAGGTTTCACAAATACTCAATGTTGATATGATTGGCATTTCGATGGTGCTCTATACTTCAATCCTCTCGACAATCGTCGGTTATGGAGGGATGAATTATTTAATAAAACGCTTTCCCGTGACCCTTATCTCTCCTTTCTTGGTGAGTGTTCCAGTATTTGCCACGATATCTTCGGTAATTTTTCTCGGAGAGACGCTGTCGCTCAAATTTATATTAGGATCAATTGTTACCTTAAGCGGACTTGGTATAATTCACTTTCGCGATTGGCAGCTTAAAAGAAAATCGAAAGTGTTACTGCCATGAACAAATTTAAGTCCCCCAATTTCGATTTGCGAAGTGGCGGCGTCAAATATTTGATAATGCATTATACGGGCATGGCCAGCGGGAAGGAAGCACTTGATAGGCTTTGCGACGAGGATGCTGCGGTTAGTGCTCATTATCTGATTGAAGAAAATGGCCAGGTTTATTCCCTTGTGGACGAGCATAAAAGAGCATGGCACGCTGGCGTATCAATATGGGAAGGTCATGAAGATATTAATGATCTTTCAATTGGTATTGAGATAGTCAATACCGGTCATCCTTACCCCGGGTATGAAAGTGTTTATCAAGAATTTCCAGACTTACAAATGAAGGCGGTTATTTCGCTCGCGAAGGATATAATGGCGCGACATAAAATTAAACCATGGGATGTTATTGGCCACAGCGATGTAGCCTGGCGCCGTAAAATTGATCCGGGTGAATTATTCGATTGGAAGGGGTTGGCACTTGAAGGCATCGGCATTTGGCCCGATAAAACGCAAAGTCACACCCATTTTGAAATTAATTCAGCTGATTTTCTAAAGAAAGCTAAATTATATGGATATGACATAGAAGGATGCCATAAAAGTCCCGAAGCTCTCGTTTCAGCATTTCAAAGACATTTTCGACAAAGTAATTTTGATGGAGCCCTTGATCAGGAAACCGTATTAATTCTCGAAAATTTATTAGCTAAAAAGTTTAGTTGATATTAGGTCTGAGGTCATCATTGCCATGGCGAGCATTTTGTTTATCACCACCCAACCCCTCTGGTAAGGGATCGATAAGATCGCCGGTATTCGGTCCGGCGGGACCATTTTTGATAACAAGTCCAGGTTCAGAGCAACCAAACAATAGTAATGTAGTGGTTAATACTGTGATTTTAAGGAATTCTTTTGATATTCTGTTCATTTGGTAAGGATCACTAGCTTTATTGCGAATTTGAGCCAATCTGCCTCAGATTTAGTAATAATACCAGTAAAAAATCATAATCATTGATATTTTAGTAACTTTATTATTATATATTAAAAATATTTTTCGGCGAGGATGTCACTTAAAAACGGGGATACATCAGAAAAATGGGGCCTAAGAGCAAAATAGCGAAGAAAAAAACCGCGGCTAATAAAAATAATGTGCGCGAAGGTTTGGTTTCTTTGCGTTCTCATAAACGACGCACGGTTGTGTGGCCGGCGAAATTAATAGTCAACGAATTCGAATTTAAATGCATGCTCTATGATATATCTTTGGGCGGTGTTCGCTTAAAGTTGGACTTGCCGCTCGCTACCGGAACAGTTGTAAAGATTAAGATTAAGGATTTTGACTTCACTGATGCTTTGGTTTCTTGGCATGCCGATGCCTTTGTCGGTCTGAGGTTCGTAGAGGACCCTGAACGAGTAAAAGTTTTTTTAGGCGATTACGCTGTCAATCTTATCTAAAATGCTGATCTAATTTATTTCTTAGTTTTATACTAATTAAATGATTTGCTTGATTTTTTCACTAATTATCGCGTAAATATGCCTTGTCAGATGGCTGGAAGATCGCTGTTATATGTAAAATATAGCAGAGGAAAGTCCGGGCACCACGGAAGAACGGTGCTGGTTAACGGCCAGCAAAGGTGACTTTAGGGAAAGTGCCACAGAAAGCAAACCGCCAAATTTATTTGGTAAGGGTGAAAGGGTGCGGTAAGAGCGCACCGCCTTTTTGGTGACAAAAAGGGCATGGTAAACCCCACCGGGTGCAAAATCGCATAGGAACGACTGGTTTTATACCGCTCTTCTTCCGGAGTGTCGTTCGGGTTGATTGCATGAGGTAACCGGTAACGGTTGTCCTAGATGAATGATCTTACATTTGGGAAATCTTTTTGATATCCCAGAAGACAGAACCCGGCTTATAGGCCATCTGACGTATTATCTTCTAGTCCCTGTCTAGACTTGTTGCGTCCAGTTTACGGGTAATTGATTTCGGTTTTGCTACGACATTTCTGGATCATAAGGAATAAAATTGCTAGAAAGCTATGCTAGCCTGAGTTCACGTCAAATCCCCTATCTTAAAGTTTTGTTAACTGACGTGTAATAGTTTTGAATTTTACTTAGCCACGCTCTGAGGACGATGATGATAAAAGATGTGAAAAATATATTTTCTTCCGTGCGCAGGAATAACCGCAAGGCGGTGGATCTTTCTGCCAGGCTTGAAGTTTGTGGTCAGATGATTGATTGTACTGTTTGCGATATATCTCTTGGTGGAGCAAGACTAAAAACGGGCCTGGCAATTAGCAGTGGAACAAGTGTGTTTGTAAGGCTTAAGGACACACTTAACCGTACAGCTAAGGTTGTTTGGACAAAAGAAGGATTTATTGGGTTAAATTTTGACGATAGTCCTGATTCTGTTAAAATGGAATTTGGCGAACTTGCAGCAAATTTGAATTAAATAGTGATAGATAGCATTAATTAAGTGGATTTTCCCAAACCGGGTAAATAAATTTATTGAGCATGATTTAAACCGACAAGGACGACCGATAAAGTGAATTCAACATTTCAAAATAGACAGGTTAAGCGTCAAAACGTATTGCTGAAATCACAAATAGATGTCGGAAATTACTATTTTGATGTTCTCACTTATGACTTATCGCTTCGCGGCGCAAAAATTAAGTTAAATATTCCATTGGAACGCGGTGCGATATTTAGTATTGCAATTAAAAATAATCGTTATGTGCCTTCCAAAGTAAGCTGGGCCAACAATGGATTTATTGGCCTTGAATTTACTTATCCCCCGGAAAAAGTTAAAGATATTTTTGGTTCACTGGGCGAGAGATTAGAATAACTATTTCAATAATCGACTCTCAGCGAAAAACCCGAGTCTCGGGCTCAATTACGTAAAATTCGATTGAGTTTCATACAGTTTTCCCACGAAAACCCATTTGCAGAAGTTCTATCAGCGTTTGATTTATGAAAAATATATTTGTATAAAATTTGTATAACTTTATGTAAATAAACGATTTTTAATCACTCTAAGTTTTCGTTAATAAAATATTAATCCCACCTGTTTTATATTATATCCCATTGACGGGCATGACATCCCATGATATTCCATTTAGAGGATAAACTGAGGTGAAATCCCGTAGAAAATAATTTTAATGCTGCATACAGATTTTTAGCAGACTTTTGGATGACAAAATGCCGTTATTTATGTCTAAATATACGAATAAGGTGGACAGTAAGGGCCGAGTATCGGTACCTGCCCAGTTCCGTTCGGCACTACCATCTGGATTTCAAAAATCGATAGTGATTTATCAGGCGGTCAACCACAACGCTATCGAATGTTGTGATCTTCTTCACATTGAAAAAATAAATGAAAGCTTCGAAGGTTTTGCGCCTTATTCAGATGAACATGATGAGTTTAGTTTAGCGCTTATGTCTGGCTTGGTGGAACTGACATTTGATGGTAATGGCAGAATTATAATCCCGCAGGAATTGATGAAATTCGCAGGAATAAGTGAGTACGCGACATTTGCTGGAAAAGGAAAGACATTTCAAATTTGGGAACCCGAGGCTTTTAATAGCGAACTTGAAATTGCTCGAAATAAAGTGAAAGAAAAACGCTCTTTGTTGCGTTTTCGCGCCGATAATGAAAATGGAGGAGGCAATGACCGTTCATAGTACTCCTGTTAAAGGTGTGTCTGCTGAGTCAGATCATATTTCCGTTATGTTAGATGAAGTGATTGATACGTTGCAGCCGAATAAGAACGGCGTATATGTGGATGGTACTTTCGGGGCGGGTGGTTACAGTCGCGCTATACTGATGAATAAAGTTTCAATGCTTTGGGCTATTGATCGCGATCCATCGGTACATGAGGCGGCAAATGCTCTCGAAAATGATTTTCCAAATAAATTTAAACTTCTTGAGGGTTGTTTTTCAGATATGGAAAGTTTGGTTCGTGACAAGGGCCAGAAACGGGTTGAGGGAGTAGTGCTTGATATTGGTGTATCTTCAATGCAGCTTGATCATGCTCACAGGGGCTTTTCTTTCATGAAAGACGGGCCGCTTGATATGCGGATGGCGGATCACGGAATTACGGCAGCGGAAGTCGTGAATGAAACCGAAGAAGAAGATCTAGCGAATATTATCTATGAGTACGGCGAAGAGCGTGCTTCCCGAAGAGTAGCGCGCGCCATTGTAGAAGCACGAAAGAAAAAACAATTTTCGACAACATTAGAATTAGCACAGGTAGTTGAAAAAGCAGTGGGCGGTCCCAAATTTAAAAAGAGTAGGAGGCAAATTCATGGTGCAACCAGAACCTTTCAAGCCTTGAGAATTTATGTCAATGATGAGCTAGGTGAACTACGTCGAGGGTTAGAGGCTGCTGAAAAAGTATTAGCACCGGGTGGTCGTCTGTGTGTTGTCACATTTCATTCACTTGAAGACCGGATAGTAAAAGAGTTTTTCAAAAAAAGAAGTGGTGATATCCCAAAGGGGTCTCGTCATATGCCAGCGCAAGGTAATAATTTTCCGGCACCGACGTTTACGATGATTTTTCGCGGCGGGAAGAAAGCATCAAGCAAAGAAATCCAATTAAATGTGCGCTCTAGGTCCGCAAAGCTGAGAGCAGCGATACGCACGGACGCACCATCATGGAATGAGGAGATAGCAGCATGATTAGAATATTTGCCGCCTTTGCGATCCTAACTGTAATGATATCAACAGCATCCGTTTATAATTTAAAGCAGGCTACCTATGATCTTGAAGAAAAAAAACGGGATATTAGCTCTCAAATTTTAAAGGATCGCCAGGCCATAAAAGTTTTAAAAGCTGAGATGGCTTATCTATCGAGGCCAGAAAGACTGGAAAGGCTAAGCCGGCGTCATTTGGTTCTAGATGCTACGCAAAATGAACAATTGGTTGCTGATCTTAACGAATTGACGGTTCGCGGTAGTGTTCAAATGGCGACTTTGCCTGTTGATAACTTCCAACTTCTTTTGCCACGGCAAAAGCCAAACCCGTCAACTTTCAAAAAAAATAACAAGAAACAGAAAATAACACCCGATGTTAGATTGGCGAGCTATGCCAAATCCGCTGAGAAACAAAATGTAATACATAAGAAAGAGCTAGAACAAAAAAGTCTATATGAGAGAATTCTGGCTAAAATTGGGAACTACAAATAGGGATTAAAAAAGTGAAGCCGATTGATTTGCGAGTGGAAGGAACGCGCCAGGGTGCGATGGAGGTTGCCCGAAACCGAATGATTTTCTTAATGGCCGTATTTACGTTTGGATTTTTCACACTCGCTATTAAATTAATATCAATTGGGGTGTTCCAAGCTACAAATACAGATTATCCCGGTTCCAGCGGTAAAAATACAGTCTTAATGGCACGTGCTGATATCGTCGACCGTAACGGTGTGGTGTTAGCCACCAATTTAAAAACCCCGTCATTAGGCGTTAATCCCTATAAAATTAATGACCCTGAGTTGTTGTCTTATAAAATTATCGAGATACTTCCAAATTTAAAACGCGAGAATGTCCTTGAAAATTTGCAATCAAGTAGACGTCACGTTTGGATAAAAAGGAAACTGACACCTAAGCAAATGTTTGAAATTAATCGACTTGGTGAACCCGGGTTGGTATTTTCAGACGCCGAAAAGCGAATTTACCCACATGGTAGTTTGGTGTCACATGTGCTTGGATCAGTGGGTGTCGACAATCAGCCATCGGCCGGTGTTGAATTATATTTTGATGAACATTTATCCAACCCGCTACGTTCTGAGGAACCGCTTGAGCTATCCATTGATATTCGGTTACAGCATATGCTCAATCAAGAATTAAACACATATGTTGAAAGGTTTAGCGCAAAAGGTGGTGGGGGTGTAATTCTTGATGCTAACACGGGTGAAATTCTGGCTCTCTCTTCTTTGCCTGATTTTGATCCGAATGAATATGTTGAGCCCGATGATCCGAGCAGGTTTAATCAAATCCTGCAAGGGGTGTATGAATTGGGCTCAGGTTTTAAAACATTTACTGTAGCACTGGGTCTTGATACCAAAACAGTTGACCTTTCAAGTGGTTATGATGCTTCTAAACCAGTTAAAGTTGCTCGGTTCACGATACATGATGATCACGCGAAGAACAGATGGCTTAACGTGCCTGAAATTTACGTTTATTCATCAAATATTGGTACTTTAAAATTGGCGCGGGATATCGGCGTGGAACGCCAAAAAGCGTTTTTCGACAAACTAGGACTATTTCGAAAGACAAATGCAGAAATTTTTGAAGTCGGGCGGCCAATTTTGCCGTCACAATGGGGCCCAACGGAGCTGGTAACGACCTCTTATGGTCATGGGATCGCTGTTACTCCTTTACATTTAGCAAGCGGAGTTGCAGCAATGGTCAACGGTGGACGCCTTAATCCTGCCACCTTACTGAAGAAAGATGCGTCACAAATAAAGAGTATTTCATCCGGGTCAGTAGACAATCAGGTAATTTCACCGGAAACGAGTGAGACTATGAGAAACCTTATGCATTTGGTTGTAGAATATGGCACCGGTAAAAGCGCAAAAGTCGATGGTTATGTGATTGGGGGTAAAACTGGAACTGCTATAAAAGCGGCAGGCGGCGGGTATAGAAACAAGGATGTTATATCGTCTTTTATATCTGTGTTTCCCATCGATAAGCCCAAGTATATCGTGTTTGCCATGCTAGACGAGCCACAAGGTATAAAGGAAACACTTTATATGGCATCTGGTGGTTGGACCGCCGCGCCGTTAGTTGGAAACCTCATTCGCCGTATGGGGCCGCTTCTCGGAATTGCCCCAACCAAAAAAGAAGAAATAGAATATGAAAGCATGATCCTGGTATCCGGAACAGAATAATGAAATTAAGTCAGCTACTAGAACAAAATAGTCAGGTATTGGAGATGGAAATCTGCGGAATTACAGCAGACAGCCGTAAAGTCGAAGAAGGCTTTTTGTTTGTTGCGCTTCCTGGACTAATTTTTAATGGTGCCGATTTTATCAAGGACGCCGTTGAAGCGGGCGCGTCAGCGGTGCTTTGCATTCCTGACGCGAAACTTGAAAATGATGATGTTACCTGGATTCTAGACGAGCATCCTGGGCGGGTGTTTCCTTACATAGTGTCCCGCTTTTTCAAATATCAGCCGGAAAATATTGCGGCTGTAACAGGAACTAATGGTAAGACTTCAGTTGCATTTTTTACGCAACAAATATGGAAAAAACTAGGGATCAAGGCGGCTTCGGTCGGCACCTTGGGAATTAAAGCGGACGGTTATCAGCTTGATACAGGTTTAACAACGCCCGACCCCATGGTTATTCATAAGGCATTAAGTGAACTCTGTGATTTAGGGGTAGATCATGTGGTGTTTGAGGCGTCAAGCCATGGATTGGATCAACATAGGCTGGACGGCGTAAATATATCGGCCGCAGCATTTACCAATTTAACCCATGACCATCTTGATTATCATAAAACTGAAGAAGATTATTTTAACGCCAAGGCACGCCTTTTTAAGGAAGTTTTACAACCATCAAAAACGGCAGTGCTAAATATTGATAATCCACATGTCAGGGACGTGCTGCAAATATGTAAAGCCAAGGGCCATAAGATTATCACTGTTGGTAAAACAGATGGTGATATTCGGCTTCTAAATCAACGTACTTCTTCCACCGGTCAGGAAATTACGGTTAGTTACAAAAGAAAAATCTACGATATTGCCCTGCCACTTGTTGGTGGATTTCAGGCAACAAATGCTTTAATGGCCGTTGGATTGGTCATAGGTTGCGGAGGCCGTGCAGATAAAGCTTTTAAGGCGCTATCATATCTTCGCCCTGTTCGCGGCAGAATGGAACAAGCGGGTCGGCATCCTGCGGGCGCGCGAATATATGTTGATTTTGCTCATACGCCTGATGCGCTCGAAACAGTGCTTCAATCATTAAAACCACACGTTAAGGGAAAGTTGGCAGTTGTCTTTGGTTGTGGTGGTGATCGAGACAGAGCAAAGCGAAAAATAATGGGTGAAATAGCGGATAAACTAGCAGACAGAATATATGTGACCGATGATAACCCAAGGTCAGAAAGTCCGGAGGGAATAAGGCAAGAAGTTTTGAAAGGCTGTGCTGTAGGTATCGATGCGGGTGATCGGGCAAGTGCGATTGCAATGGCAGTAGAGGACCTGCAAAAGGGGGATATTTTGCTGGTCGCTGGCAAAGGTCATGAACAGGGTCAAATGATCGGTACAAACATGACTGATTTTGATGATGTTTCAGTGGTTCGTTCCGCTATTGCGGCAATAGAGCTGCAAGAAACAACAATAAGAGCAAAAGCAAACTAGGAAGTTGGAATTTAAATGAGTTTACTGCCTTTATGGACATCGCAAGAGTTGCAAACTGTTTTCGGTATTTCCTTAACCGCAAACTGGAACTCTTACGGTGTTTCAATAGATAGCCGCAGTATAGAAAAAGGCGATCTGTTTTTCGCGCTATCGGGACCAAACTTTGATGGCCATGGTTACGTAAATGCGGCACTGGATAGTGGTGCTGCGGGTGCTGTTGTTGATCGAATTTTGCCGGATGTTGATCCTTCCAAATTAATAATTGTACCCAATGTTATGGAGGCACTTATCGCGTTGGGAAAGGCGGCCAGGAACCGAGTGAATGTACCGATTATTGCAGTAACGGGAAGTGTTGGAAAAACAGGAACTAAGGAGGCATTAAAAGCCGCTTTATCCCGTTACAAGAAGACGCATGCGAGCGTTTTAAGTTATAATAATGATATCGGCGTACCACTTTCTCTGGCACGTATGCCATATGATGCACAATACGGCATTTTTGAAATGGGCATGAACCATAAAGGTGAACTTGAGGAACTTGTGAAACTAGTACGGCCGGATGTGGCAATCATTACGACGGTTGAACTTGCACATAGTGAATTTTTTCAAAATGTTGAAGAGATAGCGGATGCAAAAGCAGAAATATTTA
Source organism: Emcibacteraceae bacterium (assembly GCA_021774795.1). GTDB lineage: Bacteria > Pseudomonadota > Alphaproteobacteria > Sphingomonadales > Emcibacteraceae > Pseudemcibacter. The sequence goes on from JAJFIR010000053.1 coordinate 253,918, forward strand.
CATCTATGAATGAAGGCGGTATAGCCGTCTTGAATTATGATAATCCTCATTATGAAAGACTTGCAGCTAAAGCTACGGAAGCAGGGGTTGAAAAAATAATATCGTTCGGAAACAATGCCAAAGCAGATGTTGAAATCTTGCGTTACTTTTTCCACGATACGTGTAGCTGTGTAATTGCTGATATTATGGGCAAGGTAATGACTTATAAAGTCGGCATGCTGGGCTATCATTGGGTAATGAATTCGCTTGCTGTTTTAGCAACTGTTGACGTGGTTGGTGCCGATTTGGGGTTGAGCGGCCTTGGGCTTGCTGAATTAAAACCGCTGGTTGGTCGCGGGAGACGCGAACGTATCTATTTTGACATAGCGACTGAGGCATCATTTTTATTGATTGACGAAAGTTATAATGCCAATCCAGCGAGTATGGAAGCGGCGATCAAAACTCTTGGGCAGTGTGAAAGTCAGGACATTAATAGACGAATTGCAGTGTTATGCGACATGGGAGAGCTGGGTTCCCATGCGGATCAGCTTCATTGTGGCCTTGCACCGATTTTAAAAAAGGCAGCTGTTGACCGGGTGTTTATGGTTGGCAAACACATGAAAGCATTGGCAGATTTTATTACGAAAGAGATGTCCGAAATAAATGTTAATTATTTTAACGATAATACAGCTCTCGAGCGCGCATTGCTGCATGACATACGCGATGGGGACGTAATCATGATCAAAGGGTCAAATTCCGGAGGTATGTCGGCAATTGTTCAGTCACTGAACCAGTTGGATATAAATTTCGATAAACAAGCTGTGAGTAGCTAGAAAAAGGGTAAGAACGGATGCTCTATCATTTATTAACTTCGTTGAGTGACGATTATGGGTTTTTCAATGTGTTTAATTATTTGACCTTCCGAACCGGAGCGTCTTTGTTTACAGCGTTTGTTATTAGCTTTCTATTTGGTCCAAAAGTTATCTTTATGTTGAAAAATAAACAAAAAAAGGGACAACCCATTCGTGATGATGGCCCTGAAAGTCATTTACTTACAAAACAGGGCACTCCAACGATGGGCGGGTTTCTTATCCTGTTAGGCTTGAGTGCCGGAACGTTACTTTGGGCAGATTTAACAAATCAATATGTTTGGGCCTGTTTGCTCATAACGAGCGGTTTTGGCTTTATTGGTTTTTTGGATGATTATGCAAAAATTACGAGGTCCAGTAGTGACGGTGTTTCAGGAAAAGTAAAATTATTATTGGAAATCGTGATTTCATTGGGCGCAGTTTACTTAATAATTGATGCGGCGGGCCCTGATATTGGGACGATGTTAGCTCTGCCATTTCTTAAGGATACCATGATTAACCTCGGCTGGTTTATGGTGCCGTTTTCAATGTTTGTGCTTGTTGGTGCTTCAAATAGCGTAAATTTAACAGATGGGCTCGATGGTCTTGCGATCATGCCTGTTATTATTGCATCGGGGACATTTGCGATAATCGCTTATTTGGTAGGTAATGTGGTATTCGCCGACTATCTTAACCTGACTTACGTAACCGGCACCGGAGAGCTTTCAGTTTTTCTAGCGGCAATTATTGGTGCGGGTCTTGGGTTTCTTTGGTTTAATGCTCCTCCAGCTATGATTTTTATGGGCGACACCGGAAGTCTTGCTTTGGGCGGTGCGCTGGGCGCAGTTAGTGTAATCACTAAACATGAAATAGTGTTAGGCATTGTTGGCGGCTTGTTTGTTCTTGAGACCGTTTCTGTCATTGTTCAGGTTGCATCCTATAAACTTACGGGTAAACGCGTTTTTCGAATGGCACCAATCCATCATCATTATGAAAAAAAGGGGTGGGCAGAACCTACAATCGTTATTCGTTTCTGGATAATTGCTGTTTTGCTGGCACTTGTCGGATTAGCGACATTGAAATTAAGATAAAGAAAAAGGTTTAAAAGGAAAAATGAGCACGTTTTCACGGACAGACAATAGCATAATTAGCACATGGTGGTGGACAGTTGACCGCTGGTTACTAATGTCGATCGCGCTGTTGATTACAGTCGGCTTGGTACTTGTGTTTGGTGCCAGCCCCGCTGTTGCGGAACGTATCGGGCTTTCGAGCTTCCATTTTGTTGAAAGGCAAATCTTTTTTCTAGTCCTTTCTGTAGGTGTCATGTTTTTCGTTTCACTGATGACACCTGTCATGGTTCGGCGCGCCGGTGTCGTATTGTTTGCAGTTTGCTTATTATTGCTCCTGGCAACTTTGATGTTTGGTCCCGAAGTTAAAGGAGCTCAGCGCTGGCTGCCGATTGGATCATTTACCTTTCAAGCATCAGAATTTATGAAGCCAGCATTTATAATTTTCTCTGCCTGGATGTTTTCTGAAAGCCACAGAGTGCCGGGATTTCCTGGATCGAAGATATCAATGTTCTTTTTTGCGGTCGTTATTGCGCTGTTAATATTACAACCAGATTTTGGTCAATCTATATTGGTAGCATTCGTTTGGGGCATACAATTTTTTATGGCTGGTCTATCATGGATGTGGGTTGGTGGTTTGATTGCTCTGGCAATAACCGGACTAGTGGTCGCCTATACTTTATTGCCTCATGTCGCCTCCCGAATTGATAGTTTTTTAAACCCTGAAAACAGCGATACCTATCAAGTCGATCTGGCTATGGATGCCTTTCGCAATGGCGGGCTTCTGGGTAAAGGGCCTGGTGAGGGTATCGTTAAAATTCGCTTGCCAGACGCACATTCAGATTATATTTTTGCGGTTGCCGGCGAAGAATTTGGTGTAGTCGTTTGTTTATTGATTATCGCGATTTTTGCCGTGATCGTTATAAGAGGATTTGTAAATTTACTCAAAGAACAGGATATGTTTACTGTTCTTGCTGTGGCCGGGCTGCTTATACAGTTTGGTATACAGGCATTTATTAACCTGGCCGTGAATTTGTCGATCCTTCCGAGTAAGGGCATGACACTTCCTTTTATCAGCTACGGTGGTTCGTCAATGCTGGCTCTTGCTATCAGTATGGGGATGATTTTGTCGCTAACCCGACGCTATAGTCAATATAAACCTGGTCAAACCACTCTTTCTTGGGGCCAAAGATGAAGCGCCGCAGGACAAGCCATATAGTATTAGCCGCAGGCGGCACGGGCGGTCACATGTTTCCTGCTTTGGCATTAATGGATGAATTGATAGAGCGCGGCCACCGTGTAACGTTGATCACTGATAAGCGGGGCCTTAAATACCGAAATATGTTTAAGGAAATCAAAATATATGAAGTTGAAAGCGCATCTTTTGCGGGTAAAGGTATATTTGGAAAAATAGCGTCTATCCCAAAAATTATTAGCGGGATTTTTGAAGCGCGTTCAATATTAAAAATGATTATGCCGGGAGCCGTTATTGGCTTCGGCGGCTATCCGGCTTTTCCGACAATAAAGGCTGCTTTATCCCTTAATATTCCAACTTGTCTTCACGAGCAAAATGCGGTGTTGGGTAAAGTGAATCGCCATTTGGCAAAATCTGTAGATGCGGTGGCATTGTCATTTGAAGATACTAAGAAAGTTAAATGGCATAATTATAATTATGTTGCTGTTACAGGTAATCCTGTCCGAAAGGAAATTGTCGACATCGGTGATTTATATTATCCAACGGTGGGCGATGACAAAATTTTCAGGATATTGGTGATCGGCGGTAGCCAAGGGGCTAAAATTTTCAGTGAGGTTGTTCCACAAGCTGTTTCAACATTGCCCAGAGCGTCTCAGCGCAGATTGCAAATTACGCAACAATGCCGCGAAGATGATATAGAAGCAGTACGAGAGCTTTATTCAGACACAAAAATTGCTGTTGATCTTACCACTTTTATTGATGATCTGCCAAATTGCCTACGTTGGGCGCATCTGGTGATAGGTCGAGCCGGGGCATCGACAATTTCGGAATTATCGACAGCGGGACGGCCGGGGATATTGGTCCCTTATCCGCAGGCTACGGATAATCATCAGATGGAAAATGCCAAAGAATTGGTTTCTACGGGCGGTGCGTGGTTGTACCAGAACCATGAATTTAATGCCAAAACATTGGCAAAGATATTACAGCGCATGGCAAGGCATCCTAACGAAGTTTGGAAGGCCGCCGAACAATCGCGGAAAATTGGCAAACCTTATGCAGCAAAGGATTTAGCGGATTTGGTTGAACGTTTGGCGTTGGTAAAAGGGAAACGTTCGGTACTTAAAGTAAATAAAATTGAAGAAGTCGCCAATGACAAGGAAACCGAAATTGAAGAACTAAAGGCCGAAAGATGAGTAAGACGATCAGATCAAATAATATCGGCCATCCGGTAAATATCGGCACCCTTCATTTTGTTGGAATAGGCGGAATTGGTATGAGCGGTATCGCTGAAGTTATGCATAATTTCGGGTATAAAATTCAAGGTAGCGATATTTCTGAGAATGCGAATGTTATACGGTTACGCGCATTAGGCATTAAAGTATTTATTGGACAAAAAGCAGAAAATCTGGAAGGGGCTTGGGGGATTGTTATATCAACGGCTATTAAGCCGGATAATCCGGAAATTGTAGCGGCGCGAGCACTAAAAATGCCGTTAATCCGACGTTCCGAAATGCTTGCTGAATTGATGCGCCTGAAATGGTGCATTTCGATTGCCGGCACCCACGGTAAAACAACAACGACAACGATGGTTTCCGCAGTTCTCGATGAAGCGAACTATGACCCAACGGTTATAAATGGCGGCATTATAAACGCTTACGGCACAAATGCGCGCCTTGGCGAGGGCGATTGGATGGTTGTGGAAGCGGATGAAAGTGATGGAACCTTTATAAAAATACCGTCGACTGTCGCTATTGTAACAAATATAGATCCGGAACATCTGGATTTTTATGGGAATTTTGAAAATGCGAAAGAAGCTTTTCACACTTTCGTTGAGAATGTTCCTTTTTACGGTTTTACCGCCATGTGTATCGATCACCCTGAAGTTCAAGCGTTAATCGGTAAAATAATCGATAGAAGAATTATAACATACGGATTTAGTCCTCAAGCAGAGGTCAGAGGGACTAATGTTTCCTTTAGTGAGGGAGAAGCACATTTTGACGTAGAAATTAGCAGTCGACTGGATGACAGCCTTACGGTTTTAAAAGGAATTAAGATGCCGATGCCAGGTCGCCATAATATTTCTAACGCGCTTGCGGCCATCGCGGTTTCACATGAACTCGGTATTTCTGATGATATCATCCGCAAATGTTTTTCTGCATTTTCCGGTGTTAAAAGACGGTTTACTTTGGTGGATAAAGTTAATGGTATCACTATCGTCGATGATTACGCTCATCATCCGGTGGAAATATCTTCAGTATTAAGTGCTGCTCGTGAAGCTTATTCGGGAAGAGTCGTAGCGGTAATGCAGCCACATCGATATACAAGATTACAAAGTCTATTTGACGAGTTTTGCGCTTGTTTTAACGATGCGGACGTGGTGATTGTGTCTCCCGTATTTGAGGCAGGTGAAAAACCGATAAAGGGGGCAGATCAGGATGCACTTATTAACGGATTGCAAAGCGTAGGCCATAGGAGCGTTATTAAATTAAATGACCCAAGCGACTTAGCCGCCGTAATCGGTGATGTAGCCGAACCTGGTGATTTAGTAATCTGCCTTGGGGCAGGGAGTATTACTCAATGGGCGTATGATTTGCCGGACGCTTTAAGAAAGGTATGTGATTAATGTCTGTCGCTGTGCCTTATACAGATATCCATGAAATTATTCCAAATGTGCGAGGGAAAATTGAATTTGATGCGCCGCTTTCAAAATTAACTTGGTTTCGCACAGGTGGAAATGCGGACGTACTTTTTACGCCGGAGGATGAAAATGATTTAAGTGAATTTCTAAAATCAATACCAAGTGCAATACCGGTGATGCCACTTGGTGTAGGGTCAAATATGTTGATAAGAGACGGCGGTATAGAAGGTATTGTGATCCGGTTCGGCAAGAACTTTTCATCTGTAATACTCGAAGGAAGCTTTATAAAAGCTTTTGCTGGGGCACCCGATATATCCGTTGCGCGTAAAGCGTTGGATGCGGGCTTGACGGGCTTTGAATTTCTGCGTGGCGTTCCCGGTACAATTGGCGGTGCTATAAAAATGAATGCTGGCGCATACGGGAGCGAAATTAGAGACATATTTTATAGTGCCAGAGCTGTCGATAGAGATGGTAATATTCATCAAATAAATAAAGACAACATTGAGTTTTCTTATCGTCATACCAATGTTCCGAATGATTACATTTTCATGGAAGCTACATTTGAAGGCAAATTTGGCGACCCGGATTTAATTAGAAAGAGAATGAAAGAAATTGGTGACCAGCGAGAAGAAAGTCAACCATTACGCACGCGAACTGGTGGCAGTACGTTCAAAAATCCATCAGGACATTCTGCCTGGAAGCTGATCGAGGGAGCGGGTTGCAGAGGCTTAAAAATCGGCGGCGCGAGGGTTTCGAAAAAGCATTGCAATTTTCTTATTAATGAAGGAGATGCTACTGCAAAAGATATTGAAGATCTGGGCGATGAGGTGCGTCGTCGGGTAATGAATAATTCCGGGGTTAAGCTCGATTGGGAAATTAAAAGAATAGGGAGGCGGAGATGAGAAAATTTAATCATGTCTGTGTCCTGAAAGGGGGATGGTCAAATGAGCGCGAAGTGTCTCTCGTTAGCGGTGCGGCCATAGCTTCAGCATTAAGGAATACGGGCTATACCGTATTTGAAATTGATGCCCAGCCAAATATTTATGAGATTTTAAAAGAACAGAAACCGGACGCTGTTTTTAACGGGCTGCATGGCACATGGGGCGAAGATGGCTGTGTTCAAGGTTTGTTGGAAATTATGAAAATTCCCTATACCCATTCTGGTGTAAAAGCTTCAGCTCTTGCGATGGATAAAATTTTGTCAAAAAAACTATTTCAATCTGTTGGAATACCGTGCGCACCAGATAAAATTGTTAATGCTGCTGAGTTATTCGAACGTGACCCGATGCCAAGGCCTTATGTAGTGAAACCATATAATGATGGATCAAGTGTTGGTGTGGTTATTGTCCGTGAAGATAGTGAAATAACGATAGATCAAGAAGGTCCGTGGATCAATACGGATCATTTAATGATTGAGAAATATATACCCGGGCGCGAGCTTACCGTCTCCGTGATGGCTGATAAGGCATTATGTGTCACAGAGCTTAAGCCAAAGCACGGATTTTATGACTATGAAGCAAAATATCAGGATGGAATGACAGATCATATTTTACCTGCTGACCTTAACGACGCACAACACGAAAAAATAATGGACATGGCACGTACGGCCCATAATATTTTGGGATGTAGAGGTGTTAGTCGTTCAGATTTTCGAATGGACGGCGATAATATTTATATATTGGAAACAAATACTCAACCGGGAATGACGCCTCTATCTTTGGTGCCGGAACAGGCGAAATATGTAAACCTTAGTTTTGATGAATTAGTAAGTTGGATGATGGAGGACGCATCATGCGAGCGGTAAGGACTGAACATCATAATCATAATGTCTCGGTGAAGCGTGGAGAGAAAGAGGCGATAAGCTTACGGCGCCGACGTCTTATGAAAGCAATTATAAGAAGTGTTACTCTTGTAAGCATTTGTATCCTGGTCGGGAGCAGTTTTTATTTGTGGCGAAGTGGGTTAATGGAGAATTGGCTTTATAGCGCAGAAGTAACAGTAGAAGATAGTCTGGTTGACGCTGGTCTTACGGTTGAACAAGTTTTGGTAACGGGTTACCGACAAGTGACGTTAGAGCGGATTGACCAAGCTGCGGATATAAATATTGGCGAACCACTACTTGGCCTTGATATTAGTGCGATTAAAATGCGCGTTGAAAAAATGAGATGGGTTAAAAGGGCAACGATCAGCCGTAAATTACCGGATGCGATCATTGTTAATATAATTGAACATGAACCAGCTGCTTTATGGCAAGTGGATAACAAATTATGGGTTATTTCAGATGAAGGTATAAAAATTACCGATGAACAATTGGCTGTCTTTTGGGAGCTGCCGATGATTAGTGGACTTGGTGCCGATTTTGCCTTGGGAAGTCTTCTGTCGGCGGTAGGTGATGACAATATGTTATTTGACCGTGTTGAGACAGCCAGTTGGGTCGGTGGAAGACGTTGGGATCTGATTTTAAACAATGGGATTAAAATTTTGTTGCCAGAAAAAGAACTGGCATCAGCATGGGAAGAATTGGTCACGCTTGAACAAACCGAAAAATTGCTAGCCCGAAATATACTCACCGTAGATTTTAGAATTAAAGGAAAGACTATTGTCCGCCTTACCCCAGAAGAAGCAGACCGGAGAAGATTAATGGCAAAGACCGCGGGAAAAGGGGAAGAAATTTAAAATGCGTGATAAAGTCATCGCAGTTTTGGATATCGGAAGCAGTAAGATTTGCTGTTTCATAGCGGAAATTCCCGAAGGAACGAACCGACCGCGGGTCATTGGAATTGGCCACAGGGAATCTCGTGGGCTTAATCTTGGCACAGTTGTCGATATGGAAGAAACTGAAAATGCTATTCGCTCCGCAGTAGACGCTGCGGAGAAAATGGCTGGCGGCGACCCCATTGAAAACGTGACAGTAAATATTTCTTCCGGTGAGCCACAATCAACCCAGTTATCTGTCGAAGTAAAAGTAGCGGGCCATGATATAAGTGATGCCGACATTGAACGTGTACTTGATTTGGGGCGGCACCATATCAATGACCAGGATCGGTATGTAATACATTCCCGTCCCACTAGTTTTTCAATAGATGGTGTTGGTGGCGTACGCGACCCAAAAGGGATGTTTGGTGAGGTATTGGGCGTCGAAATGCATGTGACGTCGGCCAGCATTAGTCCTCTAAGAAATTTGCAAACCTGTATAAATCGCTGCCATTTGACAATGATAGGTATTGTCTTTTCCCCTTACGCTTCTGGCCTATCTGCACTCGTTGCGGATGAACTTGAACTTGGCAGTATATGTATTGATATGGGTGGCGGAATTACCAGTATTGCTGCATTTAATGACAATGAATTTATTTATGGTGACATGGTGCCTTATGGGGGCAGTCATGTCACACGTGATATAGCACTTGGATTATCTACACCAATTCAAAGCGCAGAACGGCTCAAAACATTGTTTGGCAATTGCATTGCTATATCTACCGTTAGGAATCAAATTGATGTGACGCAGATCGGCGATAACGGCAAAGAAACTGTGACCACTATTCCCCGCCGTATGTTGACCTCGATTATTGAACCCAGAGTTGAGGAAATTTTTGAGATAGTGCGTGATAAAATCAAAGAAGCCGGACTTGAAAATACGGCAGGGCGAAGATTAATTATTACAGGTGGTGCAAGTCAATTAGGCGGTATCGAAGAACTGGCGAAAAAAACTTTTAAATGCAGTGTCCGTCTTGGACGACCGCTTAATGTTGATGGGTTGGCCGATACCACTGCCGGTGCGGGGTTTGCGACCGGGGCTGGATTGCTTATTTACGGGGCTTTAAAGCCTGAAGAATTACATTTTACAGAGCAAAAAAAACCTATTTTAGGTGTAATTGCCAGCATTAATAGCTGGTTTAAGGAGAATTTTTAAATCAGATTGAACGTTAAGGTAGAAAATTATCAGGAAAACGACTCGGATTTAAAAAAAAGCGACTCGGGTTCACTTTTTTAAAGACAGCGCGAATCACTTGCTATAGAGTACCGTTAACTGTTTGTTAAAGAAGAATGAATCCTGATTTAACGATTTATTGTTGGGAGCAAAAAATGACTATTGAATTTACATCACCGGAATTAACAGAATTAACGCCGAAAATTACTGTTTTTGGTGTGGGTGGTGCAGGTGGTAATGCTGTAAATAATATGGTGAACGCATCGCTAAAGGGTGTTGACTTTGTTTGTGCAAATACTGATGCACAAGCGTTGAGCCATTCATTGGCGGAGCAGAAAATTCAACTTGGCGCCGAATTAACGCAGGGACTTGGCGCGGGTGCAAGACCCGAAGTTGGTCGCGCCGCTGCGGAAGAAACCATGGAGCTGATTGTCGAGCATCTTGAAGATTGTCATATGGTATTTATTACAGCGGGTATGGGTGGTGGTACTGGTACCGGTGCGGCCCCTACTATCGCTAAAATGGCTCGCGAAAAAGGAATTTTAACTGTTGGTGTCGTAACAAAACCGTTTCAGTTTGAAGGCGGCCGCCGCATGAAGCTGGCGGAAGAAGGTATTGCGGAACTCTCAAAATATGTGGATACGCTGATTATTATCCCCAATCAAAATCTTTTTAGAATTGCTAATGAGCGAACAACTTTTGCGGATGCATTTGCGATGGCTGATGAAGTCCTGCATTCCGGCGTTAGAGGCGTAACTGATTTGATGATGTTGCCCGGGTTGGTGAACCTCGATTTTGCTGACGTACGCACTGTTATGAGCGAAATGGGTAAAGCCATGATGGGGACCGGCGAAGCAGAAGGTGATAACCGTGCCCTTGAGGCCGCGGAAGCCGCAATTTCAAATCCACTCTTAGATGAAGTTTCCATGAAAGGCGCTCAAGGTGTTCTTATAAATATTACCGGTGGTATGGATTTAACGCTGTTTGAAGTTGACGAAGCAGCGAACCGTATTCGAGGCGAAGTGGATCCGGAAGCGAATATACTGGTCGGTTCTGCTCTCGATTCTAGCTTAGACGGTAAAATGCGTGTTTCTGTTGTTGCAACCGGGATAGAGGCAGACACGATGCAAACCGAAGAAATTCCGCAAAAGAAATATTCGACACCGAAAGAAGAGACTTCTTCTTTATCGGTAAATCAGGAGCAAGGCGAAATCAGTGAAGCATCGCCAGTTGAAGGGGTGTCCTCAGATGTAGTTGAGGAAGCAAAAGATGAAACTGAGCAATTGCTTGATAAGTTAACCGAAGATATTACAGAAGTGAGAAACTCGTTTAACGATGAGGATAGTGTTTCCGAGGATAGAGATGCACCGTTTATAGCGCCTGAACCGATAATGCCTGAAGAGACAGATGAAGAGAAGTTTGCAATAAAGGAAGAAGTGTCTGATCCATATGCTGAAGCCGCGCTGGAAAATAGTGAACCAAGTGTGAAGCCACGCCAAAAGTTAGGGTTGTTTCAAAACCTGCTAGGCGGAAAAAAGGAACCGGCAATTCAAAAAGAACCTATCTTAAAACAAGGAGATATGTTGGATGCTAATTCTACGGAGCATCCAAAAGAGGTAAAATCAACTGATACGAAGACTGAAGAGCCGAATGAAGAGCTGCTGCAAGATAAGATACCTCTTGTTTCTGGCGAACCTATAATTGCTAAAGTTGATAAGACTGATGATGATGACCATTTGGAAATACCGGCTTTTCTAAGACGTCAAGCTAACTAACATAAGTGCATTTAATAAAAAAGGCGGTTTGATGTAACCGCCTTTTTTTAATTAGTGTTAAATTATACCGCGTCTCATTTGATCAAGTTCAATTGATTCAAAGAGTGCCTTGAAATTACCTTCACCAAAACCATTATTCCCTTTGCGTTGAATGATTTCAAAGAAAATCGGGCCGATGACCGTATCTGTGAATATTTGCAATAAAATCCCATCATCTTTACTGCCATCAATAAGAATGCGGCGTTTACGAAGCTCCTCGACGTCCTCGTCATGCTCGTCTATCCGTTCATCAATAAGGTCATAATAGGTATCGATGGTATCTTGCAGCGGAACATTACGTTCTTTCAAAGTATCGACCGTTCTATATATGTTATTTGAATATAGCGCGATATGTTGAATACCTTCTCCGCGATATTCGTTCAGATATTCAACAATCTGCGATTTGCTATCTTTAGATTGATTAAGTGGAATATGAATCTTACCGCAAGGGCTCGTCATTGCCTTACTTGTCAATCCTGTTTTTTGCCCGTCGATGTCAAAAAACTTTAACTCCCTGAAATTGAATATTTTTTCGTAAAACTCCGCCCAGTAACTCATGCGTCCCTGGTATACGTTATGGGTCAAATGATCGATAAACTCGAATCCGGTTTCAGCAATATCCTGGTCGTCATCATCTTCGCATTTAACGAAATCAACGTCATAAATCGTGCTCTCTCCGTAACGGTCGACTAAGTATAGTCGGCTTCCACCAATACCTTCAATTGCAGGAATGTTCAGTTCCATCGGTGCGACGTCCTGGGCTATTGGGTTTGCACCCTGTGCTATGGCGTGATCATAGGCCTTTTGTGCATCGGCAACTCGAAATGCCATTGCGCAGATACAGGGACCATGTGCAAAAGCAAATCGTTGTGCAAAACTATTCGGCTCTGAATTAATCAAGAAATTCACACCACCAGCTCTATGTAATGTGACATTTTTGGAACGGTGCTTTGCAACCATTCTAAATCCCATCTGTTTAAACAGTTTCCTCAGAGTTTCAGGCTCCGGAGACGCATATTCAACAAACTCAAAACCATCAACGCCCATCGGGTTCTCAAATAAATCAGCCATTTCTTATTCCTTCGATCAAGTTAACTAGTTACATACGGAACTTATATACCATAATTGATGAAATATTGTTTCTATTTATCACTAATTTATATTATAAGTGAAATATAAATTCGTATTATGAGATATTTAGATATGTCAATTTCATTAGATTCTTCCGATATTAAAATTCTAAGTCTAATTCAAAATGATGCAACAATGACCAACCAAGATATTGCAGATCAAACTGGTGTGTCGGCAACGTCCGTCTGGAGACGTATAAAAAACCTTGAAGAGGTTGGTGTCATAAAGGGCACAGTTGCTTTACTCGACCAGAATAAAACCAAACTAAATGTTTGTGTTATAATACATGTTAAACTCAGCCGCCACGGCGAAGATACGCGCGTTGAATTTGAAAGCTTTATTGATAGCCGACCGGAAGTCGTCGAATGTTACGCTATATTAGGAAATCATGATTACTCACTAACAGTAATGGTGCCTGACGTGGAAATGTTTGAAAAATTTCTTGCCGGCCACCTGTTAAGCCATCCGCTGATATCAGAATCAACGTCCTATTTTACTTTGAGACGAGTGAAATATTCTACGGCACTACCTCTTAATTTGCACCAAACATGAATGCTTCATCTTTTTCCTGACAATCCAGAATGCTTTGAGTTATTTCATACATGAGCTGGAAGTAACTTTCCGGGCCGGGTTCCAAATATTGCCCTAGATGGTCGACAACACCGTATCCGGCGGTAGTATCGCCCATTACTGCTGTTGCGATACGAGGATGCGTACCAGGGATCGCAAGTACGCATGTAACTTTTCTTTCGGCAGCTATTTTTTTTAAGGCAGTGAGATGTTTTACACTTGGTGTTTCATCTGATTTAAGCTGTATTGCACCGAAACTTTTAAGTGAGAAAGCCTTTTCATAATACTGGAACGCGTCATGATACACGATCATGGCGCTATCTCGCAACGGTCGTAATAGTTCGCGGATGAGTTCCTCTTGCTCATAAAGCTGCCTTATAAGAGATCTCGAGTTTTTCACATAAGTTATTGTGTTTGCAGGGTCAAGGTCCGACAATGTTTCTTCAATTATGTTGACGATGCGCCGCGTGTTTGCAGGATCCAACCAAATATGTAAATCCATATCACTTAATGCATGCTCTTCATCGATATCGCCCTCCTGGAACCATATTTTACTTGTACGAAAAGGATATAATTTGATTCCTTCCTGCTCAGCAAATGCGATTGCATTGAGGGATGATCGGTCACTAAGTGCTGCATTTTTTAAAAATGTCTCAAATTTTGGTGAAACGTAAAATAGTACATCTGCGTTAACAACTTTTTTAAAATCGGAGGGCTTCATTCTGAAGATATGGGGGGTCAAACCACCAGTTAATAATAGTTCAGGTTCGCCCAAATCACCCATCACTCTAGACACTAAAGAATGAATTGGCTTGATACTGGTGACAACGGATAATTGTTTTGTATGCCCTTGAGTACCGCCGAAAAATAGTATGATGGAAACTATAAATACGGTGATATTTGGATATTTCTTTTTCATAGTTTTACTAAATAGAGTCCTAAATTTTTTGTTATTATATAACATACCTAAAAATAAGGCAACATCGTGGTGAAATACCAATAAATAAAATTATAATAAATTCTAAATTGGAATAGTGATTTTTGGTTGAAGCGTGGTATATACACTGCTATTGATCAGTTTAATTATTGGTAATTGGAATAACAATGAATTTTATCTGTCGTAATGTAACTATACTAAGATCTGTCCAAAAATTTATATTTGGTGGCATCATCCTATCTTTTTTGACGGGTTGTGGAGGCGAAACTTTACAATACAGGGATTTGCCTGTCGATCAACTATATATTGAAGCGCAAAAATATTTGGATTACGAACAATTTGATGTTGCTGCGGTAGCCTTTGATGAGGTTGAGCGGCAACATCCATATTCAATATGGGCACAGCGTGCCCAATTAATGTCGGCATATTCATACTATATGGCCAATGCGTATGAGGAAACAATTCTGGCATCTCAGCGTTTCCTTGCATTACATCCTGGCAATAAAAATGCGGCATATGCGTATTATCTTTTGGCCCTTAGCTATTATGAGCAAATTGCCGACGTAAGACGGGACCAGAATAACACCGAACAAGCACTGGGAGCCTTTACTGAATTGGTACGTCTTTATCCAGAATCAGATTATGCAAAGGATGCACGTGTAAAAATTGAACTGACGTTGGATCATTTGGCTGGTAAAGAAATGGAAATCGGCCGCTTTTATCAAACCACCGGAGAATTTTTTGCTGCTATTGGTAGGTTCAATAACGTTGTTAAGGATTTTCAAACAACCAGTCATACGGCGGAGGCATTGCACCGAATAACAGAAGCATATCTTGCCCTTGGAATAGTGTCGGAAGCGAGGAAATCAGCTGAGGTGCTCGCGTATAATTATCCTGATAGTGAATGGAATAGTTATAGCATTGAGCTTATGCAAGAGCACGGAAATTAAGAGGTAATTTAATTTCATGATTGTCTCGCTAACGATCAAGGATATAGTTCTCATTGACCGCCTTCAAATGAATTTTGAAGACGGTCTTTGTGTATTAAGTGGCGAAACGGGAGCGGGAAAATCAATCCTGTTGTCTGGAATTGGATTAGCGATAGGGTCGCGTGGAGGAAGAGAACTTATCCGCCATTCGAAGGATCAAGGCAGTGTTTCTGCTGAATTTGCCCTAAATGAGACGCATGCCGCGTTGAAAATACTTGAAGATAACGGGATAGATTTTGATTCTGGTCAAATAATCCTTCGCAGAATAATCACCAGAGATGGCCGAAGTCGGGCCTTCATTAACGACCAGCCAGTTAGCGTTTCATTGCTGCGTAATGTTGGTGAACATCTTATAGAGATTCACGGCCAACATGATGAGAGAGGATTATTAAACCCTTCCGGTCATAGAGATTTATTGGATAATTTTGGAAGTTACCAGGGATTGCTAAACAGAGTCCGGAACACCTATGCTGAATTAGTGACCTACACAGAAGCTCTAATCGAAGAGCAGGAGAAGCTCGAGATCGCCAAAAAAGATGAAGAATATATTCGCTATAATTTGGAAGAACTCGTACTGCTCAATCCATTGGAAGGCGAAGAGGAAAACCTTGCAAAAGAGCGAACAAGAATGATGCAGGGTGAAAATCTTTCAGAAGGTTTATCGGAAATATTAAATAAACTTTTAAACGATAAGGGCGTCGATACAATCATCCGAACCGCGCTGCGTAAAATTGAGCGGCTTTCAGATAAGGCGCCCGGTCTACTTGACCAAGTATCCGAAGGATTAGACCGTGCGGCGGATGAGACATCAAATGCCACTGCGGTGTTAGAAGATATAATACGCAACTTGGAATTTAATCCTTATGACCTGGAAAATACCGAAGAACGGTTATTTGCTTTGCGAGCCGCAGCGCGAAAGCATAATTGTCAACCGGATCAACTGGTTCGGTGTAAAGAAGAATTTGAGCAAAAACTTGCAGCCCTCGAATATGGTGATGGGGAAGTAAAAAGGTTGATATTGAAAGTGCGCGAGGCGAGAGAGAAGTTTGAGAGAGAAGCCCGAAAACTATCGATTCAGAGAACAAAAACAGCTCAGGAGCTTGATAAACTAGTCAATCAAGAACTACCTGCATTAAAAATGAATAAAGCTGAATTTAAAACATTTTTTGAACTCAAGGAAAACTGGAATGCTGATGGTGCAGAGCGTGTCGATTTTAAGGTTTCCACTAATCCCGGCGCCCCTTTTGGCGGGTTAATCAAAATTGCGTCGGGGGGAGAGCTTTCTAGATTTATACTGGCCTTAAAGGTCGTTCTGGCGCGTAAATCGAGTATTGCGACCCTAATTTTTGATGAGATAGACCAAGGTGTCGGCGGTGCGGTTGCCAACGCGGTAGGAGAGAGATTGGCGCAGCTTGCAAAAAAAGCTCAAATTTTAGTTATTACACATTCCCCGCAGGTCGCTGCACGAGGCACAAGTCACTGGTTAATTAGGAAGCGTTCTGCCAAAGGTGATAGCACACTTATTACAGCCGTAACACCGTTAGAAGATGGCCATAGGCGTGAAGAAATAGCGCGAATGCTTTCCGGAGCAGAAGTGACTAAAGAAGCTAGAGCCGCTGCCGATAATCTGCTACAATATTAACTTATTTTTTGAGTGAATTCTTATGAATGACTTTAGTGATATTGCCATCGGTGAGTTAACCAGAGGTCAAGCAGAGAGCGAGTTAGCACGACTGGCTGAATTAATTGCTTTTCATGATAATCTTTATCACGGAAAAGATGATCCCGAAATTTCAGACGGTGAATATGATCTTCTGCGCCGTCGTAACCAATCCATCGAAGAGATATTTCCTGCGTTGATAAGGAAAGATAGCCCAAGCACATCCATTGGGGCGCTTGCCGCAAGTGGATTTAAAAAAATAAATCATCGAAAGCCAATGCTATCACTGGATAATGCGTTTAGTGCTAATGATGTCCATGATTTTGCAGAGCGCGTAAAACGGTTCTTAAATTTAAACGTAGTAGACAAATTGGAGCTTTTAGCGGAACCGAAAATAGACGGCTTGTCCGCATCATTGAGATATGAAAACGGTTTGTTCGTTCAAGGCTTGACCCGTGGAGATGGAAAAACCGGAGAAGATATTACAGAAAACCTGAAAACCATCAAGCAGATACCAAACCATTTAAAAGGTGTTGCTTGGCCCGAAGTGCTTGAGGTCCGTGGTGAGGTTTATATGGGACGCGAAGATTTTAAATTGTTAAACGAGCGGCAAATTGAAGCCGACAAGCAGCCTTTTGCCAATCCCCGTAATGCAGCGGCAGGGTCATTGCGTCAATTAGACAGTACGATTACCAAATCGCGACCACTCAAATTTTTTGCTTATAGTTGGGGTGAGTCTTCGGAAAAGCTCGGCAGCAGCCAAATTGGCGTCATCGAAAAATTTCGCAAGTGGGGTTTTACGACTAATGAAATGATATTAGTTAGTAACAGTGTCGATGAGATTATCGCACATTACCAAATGATTTCGGATAAAAGGGCAGCACTTTCGTATGATATCGATGGTGTCGTATACAAGGTAAATCGTTTGGATTATCAGGAACGCCTTGGCATGGTGGCGCGCGCTCCTCGTTGGGCAATAGCGCACAAGTTTCCTGCGGAAAAAGCGCGAACATTTTTGAATGATGTCGATTATCAAGTGGGTCGAACCGGCGCGATTACACCTGTAGCGCGGCTCGAGCCGATCACCGTCGGTGGCGTAGTCGTATCTAATGCCACTCTTCATAATGCGGACGAAATAGAACGGTTAGGTATACGCCTGGGCGACGAAGTTGTTATTCAACGGGCGGGCGATGTTATTCCTCAAATTGTTGAAGTTGCAAAAAGTGAGCAAGGAAATGAGCTTATCGTTTTCCCCAAGACATGTCCTTCGTGCGGTAGTCAATTAGTCCGGGAAGAAGATGAGGTTGTCTGGCGCTGTAGTGGAGGATTGATCTGTCCTGCGCAAAGAGTGGAACGTCTTAGACATTTTGTGTCCAGGAATGCTTTTGATATTGACGGTTTAGGGAAAAAGCAAATCGAATTTTTCTTTAATGAGAAGATGATAAACAGTCCTGCGGATATATTCAAGTTGCAAGAAAGAGACAAAAAAGAGCCGTTAACGGCGTTAAAGAATCGTGATGGCTGGGGGGATTTGTCAGTGAGCAATCTTTGGGAAGCCATAAATGACAAACGCAAAATAGAAATGGACCGCTTTTTGTTTTCGCTTGGCATTCGACATCTCGGTCAACAAAATGCCAGGCTGATGTGTCTTAATTATTTGATAATAGATAATTTCATCGAAAATATTTTAGCGGCTACCGATAAGGAAAGTGATGCCTATAACAACCTTTTATCCATTGACGGGATAGGTGAAAAAGTTGCCGACACTATCGTTGATTTTTTTGCGGAACAACAAAATTTGACGGTTGTCAAAGATTTATTACAACAGATAGAAGTAAGTGAATTTACGCCACCAGATACAGGAAATTCGAATATAGCGGGTAAAATTGTGGTCTTTACAGGTAAATTGGAAAAATTAAGTCGTCAGGAAGCAAAAGCGTCTGCTGAAAATCTTGGTGCAAAAGTATCAAGTTCGGTGTCAAGTAAGACAGATATATTGGTTGCAGGGCCTGGCGCAGGTTCAAAGCTGAAGAAAGCTCAGGAACTAGGTATTAATATACTTACAGAAGATGAATGGCTCAATCTACGTTAATTTAGATATGCATAAATTGCATAGCTGGGTGGAGAAAATACCCTCTACTCATTCGTTATGAGAATAGTTATTATCCTTTCAACAGAAGATGAATAGCATCTTTTACGAATATTAATTCAGCAGAAAAGGATAGATCAATGACAAATATATTTAATACATATTGCTTCATGGACCTGTTGAAGGATTACAATTATGTACCTGAAGCAGATCGAAGTGAAACAGCAGTTTCCCAAGATTTTACAAAACTAGTGACTTCATTTTCGAATTTTATCAAAAATAAAACCACCGATTATGATTTTATGGACCTTCTTGGTGATAATGGCTATGTGCCGGTTAATGATAACTGGGTAAAATCGAAATCTGACGACATTATCGTCGAAATAGCTTCTTGAAATCTTATTATAATGTGGCAGTATTTATTACTGCCACTAAAATAATTTCCCCATTTTCTTCACTATTTTTAACTAAAATATCCTAAATTGCGACAAACTGAATTAATTTTGCGACAGGGTACACTTGGCTCTATTGTTTGTCTGGTAGGGGCGATCTATATTTAATTCATACAGATGATAAACATCTATATTGAAAAATAGTTCAACAGATTTAAGGATAGATCAATGACGAATATACTAAACACATATAACTTCATGGATCTGTTGAAGGATAACAATTATGTCCCTGAAACAGATAATGGTAGCAACAAATTAATGCAAGATATTGAAAGCTTATTTGATCAAATTTCAAATATCGTAACAAGCAAGGTTACCGATTATGATTTTATGGACCTACTTAATGACAAGGGTTATGTTCCTGCGGTGGAAAGCTGGATACCTGTAGCCAGCAATGACAATTCAGTTCTTTTGCAAGCAGCTTCATAATAACTTTAAGTGGTAGCTTAAATGCTACCACTGACTTCCTAAATTCCTTTAAGCACAAGCGTATGCCATTCATTGATGGAATATCGTTTTTTAAGTTTTAAGCCTTCTTTTTCATATGCTTCTAACACCATGCTTTCCTGGCTATCCAGAAGCCCCGATAAAATTAACATTCCGTCATCACCCAGATTAGCCGCAATATCCGGTGCCAGATGTTTTAAAGGAAGTGCTAAAATATTAGCTATAATTAAATTATAAGGTCCCGTCTCGCCAATAACGGTGTTTTGAAATCCGTCGCATGTCAGCGTGGCGATACCATGTGCTTTGGTTTCGGGCGCAATCAGTTTGATATTATTTGTAATAATATTGCCGTCGGCCGTTAATGTTGCGATGGGATCAATATCGCTAGCAATTACTCTGGTGTTCCACTGTTTGGCCGCAGCGATCGCCAAAACACCACTTCCACACCCTAAATCAAGTATCAAATCTGGATTTTTGTTGAGCGGTAGATCACTCAGGGCAAGAAGACACCCTTTTGTCGTTTCGTGACTTCCTGTGCCAAAGGCCTGGCCTGCTTCCATCAATATGGAAATTTTATTCCTGGGAGCCGTTTCTTTGTCATGTGCGCCATATAAGTAAAATCTACCAGCATCAATAGGTTGAAGTAATTTTTGTGACGCAGCAACCCAATTTTCGTTGATTACTGCTTCGATGGTAATGTCAGGTACGGGCAGGTCAAAAATATTCGCAGCATTTTTTACGCCGATTTTAATTTTTTCAAGATCAGGCTCTGTATCGAAATATACTTCAAGCAATCTATTTATTTTATCCCCTTCAATTTCAAAATTAGAGAGCGTCGGATAATATTCATCGTTTATACTGATGAATATTTCTTCTAGGGCGGGGAGCATAACGACGGGTGATTTGACGCTTATTTTCCATGTGTGCGAGCTACCGTTATTTTCGTTGTGGTTCATAAATATATCCGGTTAGAAAAATTGTTATTTTACGTTCCAGTCATCAATTTCCGCTGATAAAAAGCCATAATTGCGATGAAATGCCCTTAAAATGCGATAAACGACATCGCGTGTTATTGTTTCGTTCGATGTCATCAAATATACTTCTAAGTTATAGGAGACCAACTTTATGGCAATCATTATATCAAAATTATCAAAAACTATACTATGCATATTTGCAGGTTTGTTGATTGCGATAAGCGTCACATATGCTGATGACCTTTCAGTGACACATGATTTAAATGGTTTTGAGAAAATCCGTATTAATAATGTTGGTATAGAGCTTGAGGTAAAAGTAGGTGAAGCTTTTGAAATAATTGTAGATGGTCATGAAGTTAATGTGAAAAATCTTATGCTTGATGTAGAGGGCGATACTTTGGTTATTCATAGAAGGGACGGCAAAAGGACCTGGAACCGGCGCGGAAATTCACATCTGGAAATAGAGATCAAAATGCCGAAATTTAGAGGACTCGAATTGCGCGGTGCTGTGGACGCTGAAATAGAGGGCGTAGACAGCGATGTTGTTGAGTTCAACCTAAGAGGTGCGGGCCACATTGAAGTCGAAGGAAAATGTACGAAACTTAATGTTGCATTAAAAGGCGCGGGTAATTTTGAAGCAGAAGATTTGGAATGTGAGGAAGTTGATGTTGAGTTGAATGGGGCTGGTAATATAGAAGTTTACGCCAGCAAAGAGATTAATGCCGAAATTAATGGCATCGGAAATATCGATGTGTTTGGCGATCCTGAAAAAGTAACAAAAGACGACGGATGGCTCAGTCATATTTCCGTACACTAAGTGTTAAAACTGAACGGGATATTTTAAAAAGGAGGTTATTATGAATAAATTATTTAAAATTGCAGGGGTGTCCGTGGCCGCACTTTCAGCCGCACTTTATGCGTCTTCGATCACAAAGACAGTAGCACAAGATATTACGCAACAGTCTGATTTAGAAGGGTTCTCAAAAGTTAAGTTAAATTCTTCGTCTGATATCAAAATAGCAATGGGAAGTGATTATTCAATTGAATTAATCGGCGATGAAGAACGCATTAGTAACACTATTCTCACATTGGAAGGCGACACATTAATTATCAAACATAAAAAAGGCCACCACAATTATGATGATGATCAGGAAATGATGATTTCTGTAGTGATGCCAGATATCGAACTTATGCAAATTAACGGTTCCGGTGACGGTGAAATAATCGGTGTTGATAACGCACATCTGGAGCTTAATATCAATGGCTCCGGTGATCTTGAAGTAACAGGTAAAAGTGAAGAACTTGACATAAGCATTAATGGATCCGGTGATGTTAGAATGGAAGAAGTATTGGGTAAAGATGTTGATGTCTCTATAAACGGGTCGGGAAGTGTCGAACTTGCCGGTGGGTCCTGTAACGCTTTTGAAATAGATATACATGGATCTGGTGACGTAGAGGCCAGAGATATGAAATGTGTTGACGTTGATGTAGAAGTCTCAGGATCAGGTGATAGCGAAGTTTATGCCAGTAATTCATTAACTTTTGACAGCCGCGGATCAGGTAATGTTGACGTTTATGGTAAGCCTGGAACCATTATTGATAACGAATTAAGACGTAGAAGCAAGATCAGAATTAGGTAGTTGACCATATATTTTT
Source organism: Emcibacteraceae bacterium (assembly GCA_021774795.1). Classification (GTDB taxonomy): domain Bacteria; phylum Pseudomonadota; class Alphaproteobacteria; order Sphingomonadales; family Emcibacteraceae; genus Pseudemcibacter. Next base: position 276,292 of record JAJFIR010000053.1, read on the forward strand.
GATCATAGAAAATTTTGATGAAATTTAGAATAGTTTCGAAATTTCTCAAGAACTATTAGATCCGGTAGCCGATAAATCATAACTAAGGAAGTAAAATGAGTAAGCTAAACAACTATTTGAGTGCTTCATTCATATTTCTTAGCGCGATAGTATTAACGGAAGCTTCGGCTAGAGATATAACCAAAGATATTGATGTAATGAATTTTGACGAAGTAACGTTAGATACACCGGCAAAGCTTCATATAACAATTGGTAAAGATTTTTCTGTCACTGCAAAAGGCGATGAGAACCGGATTGAAAATACCGAATTTAATCGGTACGGAGACAGATTAGAAATCACGCGCAAGAAAAGATTTAGATTTTTTGGTAGAAATGATGACGGCCATTTAGATGTCTATATCACCATGCCGGATATTCGTGAAATGGTCATTGATGGGTCCGGAGATGCTTTTATTACCGGTGTTAATGGACACGACTTAGAGCTTAAGATCGACGGATCAGGAGATATAGAAGTAGAAGGTACAAGTGAAAAATTAGAAATCAATATAGACGGGTCGGGCGATATTGATTTAGAAGGGTTTTCCGGCAAACAAGTAAATGTAAATGTTGATGGTTCTGGTGATGTCGATATAGAAGGCACCTGTGATAGACTTGAGATCGAAATTGATGCTTCGGGTGACGTTAAGGCGAAGAACCTTATCTGCAAAGAAGTCAACGTTATTATAGAAGGATCTGGTGATAGCTATGTCCATGCGATAGATACTTTTAGTTACGATAGCGACGGTTCGGGAAATGTAGATGTTTTTGGAAAGCCCAAAGAGGTTATCGATAATTCTCGTGATAGTAATACAAAAATCAGAGTGCGTTAATACCTAGTAAGATGTATGTAGACGTATAAATTGTTATTATGCGGGTTTTATAAAACTATCCATTACTTTACGGGCTGATCCCATTTCAAAATCAATCATTAATTTATTACCGTCAACTGCGGTTACTTGACCATATCCGAATTTATCGTGAAAAACGCGTTCTCCGATAGAATATGAAGATACTGGAACGGCCTGTGATGATTGCTTTCTAATGGCAGGATGTTTTTTGGCAAGACTGCGGCCAAGTTGATATTTTTCTCTGCCTTGTCCGAAGTTAAAGGAGGTATTAAAATTACGATCTGAACCTTCAAATTCGTTATTGCCCAATCCTTGCTGGCCATGTTGTTCAATATGTTCATCCGGAAGTTCCGCTATAAAGCGGGACGGAATGGGTGTCATATAATTACCAAACATATATCGTGTGGCGGCATAAAAAATATAGGCCCGTTTTTTAGCGCGTGTTATACCAACATAGGCGAGGCGTCTTTCCTCTTCCAATCCTCTTTCACCTAGTTCTTCAATCGATTTTCTACTGGGAAATAGCTCTTCTTCCCAGCCGGGTAGGAACACGGTATCAAATTCTAATCCTTTTGAGCCGTGTAAAGTCATTATGCTGATACTGTCTTGTTTATTATCGGCTGTGTTTTCCATTACCAGTGATACATGTTCTAAAAATTCTGCTAAATCCTCAAATGCTTCCATGCCGCGAATAAGTTCGGATAAATTTTCAAGTTTTCCTGGCGCATCAGGTGATTTATCGTTGCGCCATTTGTCATAATAACCGCTTTCTTCGAGTAATGTATCGGTTAGCTCAAGGTGACTTATATCTGCTGATAGGCTACGCCATTTGTCAAAGTTCGCAATAAGTGTTGCTAGGGAGCCTCTCGCCTTCTTACTAATTTCTTCTGTTTGAATAATGTCTCTAGATGCCTTCGTAAGAGAAGTTTGTTGCGCGCGGGCAATCTGGTGAAGTTTTGAGACGGTGGCATCGCCTATACCTCTTTTGGGTACATTTATTATTCGTTCGAAGGCAAGATCATCATCTGGGTTCTGAATGACCCTTAGGTAGGCCATAGCATCTCTAATCTCGGCCCTCTCATAAAATCTTACACCGCCTATAATCCGGTATGGTACGCCAAGCGTAAGAAAGTTTTCTTCAAACTCCCTGGTTTGAAATCCTGCGCGGACAAGAATGGCCATATCATTGAGTGCGCTTTTATCTCGTTGTAGGTTTTCTACTATTTCGCCGATTGCCCTCGCTTCCGCGCGCCCATCCCATACGGCATTGACCGAAACTTTTTCACCACCTTGTTCCGCCGTCCACAATGTTTTCCCCAAGCGTCCTTGATTTGCATTGATGAGGCCACTAGCCGCACCCAAAATATGAGTTGTCGAACGATAATTTTGCTCGAGGCGAATGACTTTTGCACCTTCGAAATCTTTTTCAAAGCGTAATATATTACCAACCTCTGCACCACGCCATCCATATATTGATTGATCATCGTCGCCGACACAACATATGTTTTTATGTGTCATCGCCAGCAGCCTGAGCCATAAATATTGTGAGACGTTTGTGTCCTGATATTCGTCAATTAAAATATATCTAAAGCGGGTTTGATACTCATTTAATATTTTGGGATTATTTTGAAATAAGTTTACGCATAGCAAAATTAAATCGCCAAAATCTGCGGCGTTTAGCTCCTTTAATCGGGTTTGATATGCGGAATAGATTTTAGTCCCCTTACCGTCTGCGTAAGCATGTGCTTCATTTTTGGGAACCTGATGCGGCAATAATCCTTTATTTTTCCAACTGTCGATTAAACCCGCGAGCATGCGCGGCGGAAAACGTTTTTCGTCAATTTCCGCGGCGCGCACCAATTGTTTAAGCAAGCGAAGTTGGTCGTCCTGATCCAATATCGTGAAGTTTGTTCCAAGTCCGGCAAGATCGGCATGACGTCTTAAAATTTTTACACAAATAGAATGAAAGGTGCCAAGCCAAAACATATTCTCGACCGCATCGCCGATAATTGCGCCGACCCTATGTTTCATTTCCTGAGCTGCCTTGTTAGTAAATGTGACAGCCAGAATTTGGTTTGGAAATGCAAGACCGGTCGCAAGTATATGAGCGAGTCTGGTGGTTAACACGCGCGTCTTTCCAGTTCCGGCCCCGGCAAGGACCAACACAGGACCGTTAACATGGTTTACTGCTTCAAACTGTGGTTCATTTAAACCGTCAAGGTAAAAGGGAGGCACGGAATTCTTCATTTCATCATTCGGTGAAGAGAGTTCAGGTAAATTATCGAGATCAAACGGGTCAGGCATGAGATAGTATATACCGCAAATGAAACGAAAAAACAGATGAAATTATAGATTAACTATAATTATATTTCTTCGGCCTCAATCAACAATTTATTATAAGCTCTAAGCACGTTATGTTGCGATAAAACACCTAAAATTTCTGCCTTATCGTCGCCCGAAGTAACGGCGATCGTTTGCTCACCTGATTGTTCAAATAGGAATATTGCATGCTCCAAGGTATCTTCTGGTGAAAGATGAAATGACTGACCTCTGCAAATGCTGCTCGCCGTCAATTCCTCCTGAGGTCTATCTTTTTGGTAACTTTCTCGAAGTTCGTTTAAAGTGATGATGCCGATAATTTTAAATTTATCATCTAGAACGAATAAATTATTATATCTTGAATTAACAATAAGTTCTCGCACGCGGTCCAGGTCAGTTTCTGTGCCGACAGTGGCAAAATCGTCTTTCATCAGTTTTTTAACTTTTATCTGTCGACTTAGGTGTTTTGCTCGCCCGCCTTCTATGTCTTTACCGTGTCTTTTAAGTTGCAGGTGAAAGAACGATGTGGATTTCAAATAGTGTGTGGTTATTAGATTTGCTGTAACAACCGCGGCCATGAGCGCGAGGGTAATCTGATAATCACCGGTGAGTTCAAAGATAATCAGGATAGTTGATATGGGAGCGCCCAAAATAGCAGACGATACGGCCCCCATGCCAACAATAGCGTATAGTCCGTTATTGCTGGCTAAATCAGGGAAGGCTAGTGTCGCGATATAGCCGTAAGCACTTCCAACAACAGCACCAAGAAGGATCGAAGGGCTAAAAATACCGGAGCCATACCGAAACGCTAAGCTAATTGATGTGGCTGCTATTTTTGCGACAATAAGAATACATAATAGGTCAAACGATATAATGTTTTTTAGTGCTGCGTCTGTTGTGCCGTAACCGGCACCTAAGATATAAGGACATATAATGGCGATTAAGCCGACGGCTAATCCCCCGATGGGAGGGAGAGTCCATCCGGGAAGGGGTATTTTCCCGGCAAAATCTTCTGTGAAGAAGATAGATTTGATCAAAATTATAGAGACGAGCGCGCTAACTGCGCCAAGCAGGAGGAAGGCGGGGAACTCCAGAAAACTGGCGATTTGATAATCGGGTATTATAAATGCGGGGAAGTCGCCAAAATGAATTCGAGAGATTATCGCGGCAGTTACGGATGCGATAACTATGGGTGCAAATGCATGGAGAGCATAATGCCCGAGTACCACCTCAAGCGCAAAGAATACACCGGCGATTGGGGCGTTAAATGATGCGGAGATGGCGGCGGCAATGCCGCAACCAAATAATGTTCGGCACATTTTTGGCGATAGATGCAATTTTCTGGAGACCATTGATGACAGCGTAGCACCAAGATGAACTACAGGACCTTCGCGGCCCGCACCAGAACCGGTACCCAATGCAATCGCCGCTGAAATAGCGCTAAATATACCATCTTTTGTTGACATTTTAGTATTCTGATAGGTGTTGGCTTCCATTACTTCGGCTATGGCACCGGCTCTTTTATCTCTCATAAAAAAGAAGTAGATCACACTGATAATAAGTCCGCCGGTAACAGTGGACAGCAGAATTCTCCACCATTCCAGATTTATGACATGGTCAAATATATTCTCGGAAATATCCCCCAGAGCGTAGAATTGCGCAATTTGAATAAGATAACGAAAAGCTATAGCCGCTAAAGCAACCAATGCGCCAATAAACATTGCGAGCAGCACGCCCACGATTTTGTCATGGACATTTATATAATTTCTCAACTTTATTTGGCTGAGAATGAATTTTCTTTTAACGTTACCTTGTTTGTGGTGCATTCTTTTTTTATACATATGTTGGATTATTTATATATTAAAAAATTAAAATTCATTAAATATTGACCTATTATTGCCACTATTATCGCTTTATGTATAATTAAAAGAGTTGTTAGAAGTTTTAAGCTATAATTTTTGCTAACTCTGGACGGGGCTTATATGAAAAAAGTTGGCATTAATGCCGGAATATTATTGATTCTTCTCATCGGTAGTGCGCTTGTCGTACCGAGTTTTGTTGATTGGAATAAATATAAAACCGAAATAGAAATGACGGCCACTGACCTTAGTGGTCGCAATGTTGCGATTAGTGGCGATTTGTCACTATCTATTTTGCCTTCTCCTTCATTTTCTGCTGCCGATGTTACTATTTCCAACGTTGAGGGCGGACAAGCGGCGAATTTAATTGAATTAAAGTCGGTAGATGTAAATGTTGCTTTTTTTCCTCTTCTAAGCGGAAATATTCAAGTTAAAAAATTTATATTGGTTGAGCCAATTGTAGCGTTGGAAGTTGATGAAAATGGCCGTGGTAACTGGGAATTTGGAGGTAATGAGCCACCAACAGAAGCTAGCAGGTCGACAACGGAATTGAGTTTTGAACAATTTCAAATTGAAAATGGACAGGTCAGCTACCAGGATATTGCCAAAGGGCATCAGGAATTGGTTAGGGGCATCAATGCGTCGGTTGCGATGGATAGTTTGCAGGGTCCTTTCGAAGTAAGCGGCGACGCTCGTTATAAAAATCTCCCGGTTTCGACGGAGTTAATGGTAGGAACGATACGGGACGGTCGCAAAGTGCCATTTAATGTGACCGTCGGATTTTTAGAGAATAAAGTCGAGGTAAAATTTAACGGCGGAGTACTTTTGGATGAAAGCAGTCCGCAAGCAGACGGTAAAATAAACCTTAATGCAGATGACATCGGCGATATCTTATTAGCAATTTCTTTGCTTGATATTGAAAATACTAATCAAAATAATACAACGTACAATCACCCTTTGGTGCTTGAAAGTAACGTTACTTACGGCGGTGATGCTGTGAATATTTCTGATCTTATGTTTGAGATGGGTGAAAGTCGCGGCAGTGGTGAATTATATGCCACTCTGGGTGATGTGAAGCGTTTCAAAGGAAAATTATTGGTAAATAGTTTCAATCTGGATAATTTTTTATCGGGTGGAGACGATGGTACAAACACCAACAATGAAGAAAAAGTTGATTATGCGTTTCTTGATAATGTTGAAGGAACGTTTAATTTTAAACTGGGCGCACTGCAATTTAACGAAAAAATTGCCAGCCAATTGGATTTAGATTTGAATGCTGTTGGCGGCCAGCTGGATATCACTCAGGCGCGTATTAATATGCCGGGAGGCTCAGAATTGTCATTGGGTGGTTCTTTATCCGCCCCCAATAATAACCCAGAATTTAATGGTGATATCACTCTAAACTCAGGTAATTTTAGAGCTTTCTTAGAATGGTTAAAGATAGATGTTTCAGCGATACCTGAAGGGCGTTTAACGAGGCTCGCATACAGTGGCGGCATTAAAGCGGACACAGAACTTGTCCAATTATATGAAATTGATGGAAATTTAGATACTTTTCAGTTTAATGGTGGGGTTTCTTATGCGGTTCAAGATCGGCCTTCATTTGGCTTGGATGTGAGTATTGCTGACCTAAATATTGATAATTATCTTGAAGAACCGTCGACAGAACCGGTCAATTTAAAAGATATGGTTGGTATTTTAGGTGAATTTGATGCCAATTATAAACTCAATCTGGCCAATGTGACTACCCAGGGTGTGACCGTAAAAAAAATTGATATGGCGGGGGAGCTGTTTGGTGGAAAACTTAATGCCAAAACCATAAATATTGAGGGATTCGCTGGTTTTGACTTAAATGGTTCTCTTATCGGTAGTAATTTAGCGGATAATCCAATATTTGAAACTTCGTTTAATACAACGGCTGCATCGCTGGTTGCGCTGCAACGGGCATATCGTTTTAAAACGCCATATGATATTGGCCAAGTTGGTGCCGTGGCATTAAATGTCCGCAGTTCCGGCGATTTTGAGAAAATAGATATAGATATTAAGTCGACCATTGGCACCACGAAGGCGGATGTGAAGGGGATTGTTAGAAGTGCAACGTTAAAACAACTGCCTGAAGTAGGCAGTGTTGATGTTACGCTTTCTGCCTCAAATTCGAGTTTTGCCAGTTTGATTGATCAATTTGATTTGCCGGTTACCAAAGCAGCAGCGTCCGACGATAGACCATTTGGAATTAATACCTCGGTAAAAGGTACCAAAGAATTGGTGGATCTGGATGGGACGTTATCCATTGCTGGTGGTAACGTCGCTTTAAAAGGCCGAACAAATTTTTCGAATAATGAAATTAGTACTTTCGATATGGCAATAGATATAAATGGGCCGCATATGAGGGAATTTGTGCGCGCATTGGGTGTAGAATTTAATCCGTCGAACACTGACCTCGGTCCGTTGATTATGAAAATGACTGCGTCAGGTACGATGACAGATATTGCCCTAAATAATATTACGGGCGCATTAGGGCCGACAAAAATAAATGGGTCGGGTCAAATTAACGGCTTGACCGCCGAAAAAATTGAAGGTCAGAAAACTAATTTTGACTTTACATTCGTTTTGGACGATCTACCGGTTCAGGAATTTATGGAACCGGAAACAGAAAGACCGGTGGGCGAAGACTGGGGTAACTGGAGCAAGGAACCAATGGAACTTGCTTTACTAAACGATTACGAGGGGCGTGCGTCTATAACCGCGAACCGTATTAATTATGATACCTATAATTTTGAGAACCCTCGTTTTGATGCTGTTCTTAAGGATGGCGTAATCAATATCAGTAATTTTACCGGCAAACTATTTGGTGGTGAAGTCGAGGTTGCGGGAACGTTTAGTAGTGCTGGGGAACTCGATATGGATATGTCGCTTAAAAATGCGGCCATTGTTGATGCGACTACGACTTTCGCCGGAATAAAGCCAATTTCCGGATATTTTGATATGACGCAAAAAATTACGGGCAAAGGTACAAGCCAGGACGCGCTAATTTCATCGCTCAATGGAACAGGCGAAATTAATGCTACGCCAGGAATTATTAACGGCATCGATATTCCACAACTGAGCGAGAGAATAAATGAATTAACCAACAAAAATGGTGTTTTGGGGTTGCTTACGGCGACCCTGTCTGGGGGACAAACGCCGTATGAAGGTGGCGCAAGCACAATTACCACTAAGAATGGATTTATTCAATTAAGCCCGCTGGATGTAAAAATGTTGGGGGCAGAAAGTGATATTAATTTAGGTATTAATCTCGCTCAGTGGCAAATGAACATGAGCGGCGACATGGCGCTAAGTGACCACCCCGACGCCCCACCAATTGGCATTAGTGTACTTGGTGATCTTCATGATCCTGATATTAAATATAACACCGCGCAACTTGAAGGGTTCATTGGTGCAAAGATAGCCTCGAGCTTGTTGCAGAACATGGTTGAAGGCAATGGCGGTTTGGGCACTCTTTTTGGTGTTCCGGCTGCACCTGATGATACTTCTGTTGAGGGAGAAAATGTACCCGCCACAACATCCAGCGCGCCTGGCGCAACAGAAACAGCATCAAGTCCGTTTGAAGATTTCATTGAACCGCCAACAGAGCTTCCACCACCGTCTCCCGAAGAAGAACCCACTCCTGCACCGGCGCCTGAGCGGCAACAAGAAACTGTTGAGGAGCTGGGTGTTAAATTGCTGGAGCGATTATTCCAGCAACCGCCGCCACAAAATTAATTTTCGGTCTTTTTTAATATATAAACCCGAATTGCGCTACTGAGATTAGTGCGGCGATGCTTATCGATTTCGGTGATCAGCGCTTTGAGGCTTTTGCCTTCCGTTTTGGAAATTGTTTTAAGTTTCTCCCAAAAAATATTTTCCAGTGTGAAGCTGGTTTGATGGCCGGTTATAACGACGGAGTGTTTTTGCAATATTTCATCTTCCTGGCCCATAGCTGCTTTATTTTATAGCATTTTGAAGAAATCGTTACCTTTATCATCAACAATGATAAAGGCCGGAAAATCTTTGACTACAATTTTCCACACGGCTTCCATACCAAATTCTTCGAAATCAAGGACTTCGACTTTTGTAATGTTGTTTTTTGCGAGAATGGCAGCAGGGCCGCCTATTGAACCCAGATAAAACCCGCCATGCTTGGCACAGGCGTCAGTGACTTGCTTGCTCCGATTGCCTTTTGCTAACATAATCATACTGCCGCCAGCCGTTTGAAATGTCTCAACATAACTATCCATGCGTCCCGCTGTTGTTGGCCCGAAGGAACCGGAAGCATACCCATCAGGGGTTTTCGCCGGACCGGCATAATATACGATATGGTCTTTCAGATATCGTGGCATCGGCTCGCCGTTTTCCAATTTTTTTAGTATGGTGGCGTGGGCCAAATCACGTGCGACAACAATTGTGCCGCTTAAAGAAAGTCTCGTTCTAACGGGATATTCACTCAAATTATTTAGGACTTCCTCCATCGGACGATTGAGATCAATACTGACGACATTATCGCTTAAATTATCTTCTTTTATGTCTGGTAAGAAGCGCGCGGGGTCGCGCTCCAATTGTTCAAGGAATATGCCATCTTTGGTTACTTTAGCTTTTGCCTGCCTGTCAGCAGAGCAAGAAACCCCGATACCGATCGGTACGGACGCGCCGTGACGCGGCATTCTGACAACGCGGACATCGTGGCAGAAATACTTGCCCCCGAATTGCGCACCAATATTAAAAGCCTGTGTCATCTTTAAAACTTTTTCTTCCATTTCCGGGCAGCGGATTGCCTGGCCAAATTCGCCGCCAACTGTGGGCAAATTATCAAGATAATGTGTGCTCGTCATTTTTACAGTTTTGAGATTTTGTTCAGCGCTCAGACCACCAATAACAATTGCTAGATGATAAGGCGGGCAGGCGGCGGTACCCAAAGTTTTTAATTTTTCATCTAAAAATTCCAGTAATTTGTCTTCCCTCAAAACGGCGGGTGTTTGCTGGAAAAGGAATGTTTTGTTTGCACTCCCTCCTCCTTTTGCCACGAAAAGAAAATGGTATTCGTTGCCTTCGGTTGCATAAATATCGACTTGGGCAGGGCCGTTAGTTTTAGTGTTTTTTTCTTCAAAAAGGCCAATAGGAGCAAGTTGGGAATATCGAAGGTTTGTTTTGGTATAGGTGTCAATCATGCCTTGGTTTATGGCTTGGGCGTCATCGCCTTCCGTCCATACATATTGACCTTTTTTACCCATAATAATGCCTGTTCCGGTATCCTGACAACCGGGTAAAACCATGCCTGCCGCAATATTGGCATTTTTTAAAAGTTCAGTCGCCACGAAACGGTCATTGTCAGATGCTTCATCATCATCATGAATTTTCGCTAACTTTTCCAAATGAGTAGGTCGTAACAGATGGGCGATATCTCTCATGGCTTCCGAAGTAAGCAAGCGCAATCCTTCGGGGTCGACTTTTAATATTGTTCTTCCGTCAACTTCTATAGTTGAAACATAATCAGATGTAATTTTACGGTACACAGTTTTGCTATCACTTTGCGCATACATGTCTGTATACGGTGATCCAGCGGTATCAGTTGAGGATGTCATGAGATTGTTTCCAAAATTATCATGCTTGATTATTTTTTGTTACGGAAAGCATCCAGAGCGACGATGTTGTCTTTTTCGACTGAGGGGGATTGTTCGGCTTTGTCAATTTTTTCAACCTTTAAGATTTCTTTTTCTTCAGGTTCAGAAATCTCAACCGTCGCTTCTGCATCAGCATTAAAGTGAAGGCCAAAATCGACACTCGGGTCAAAAAAACCAAGTAAGGCGTCAAATGGGATATAAAGATGTTCTTTATTTCGGTTAAAGCTCAAAGAAATTTCAAAATGTTTGTCATCGACTGATAAATCCCAGAACTGATTTTGTAGTACTATAGTCATATCTTCTTCGTATCTTTCTTTTAGATACGTTGGAATCTGTACATCTGGATGATTGGTCTGGAAAGTAATATAAAAGTGGTGTTCGCCCTTTAGGCCGTTTTCAATAGTATCGAATAAGATGTCTCTAACGACACCAATGAGTGCTGTTTGGACCATTTCGTCATATTTTATAATGCCATCTGTCATTTTTAATGTTACTTCTCGATTTTTAGCGACTCTAACTTTGTTAAACTATAACGCTAACTTACGTTTTGGGCTAGTTTTTTTCCAAAGTCATAAAAAAACGCAGGTTAAGAAGTGGTAGGCTTCTGTTGCTAGGTGCCTACCGAACCCCGCGTAGCTAAACTATTAAGCTGCTACAGCAAATGCTTCATTATCGTTTGCATTTACAAAATTTGACCCGTTACAGCGGTGTCATGCTGAGCAAAAGTTATATCTTTATTGCGCACGTCGATCCTATTTCGCCCCCTAAAGTCCCATGATTTATCCGGGTTTAAGGTAATGGTGGAGGCGCCGGGTACCGCCCCCGGGTCCGTAACGTTTATTCCATATATCAGTTTATTGCCGTAGTCGGTTACCCGACTCGTTATATATAAGTGCAAATGCTTAAAATTTAAATAGATTTGCGCAAATTTTTATGTAATTTATAGGAAGATAACAAAGTAAGCTAAATGGAATTTCATGAAACAGTATCTTGATCTCGCTCGACATATTCGTGACGAGGGTGCAAAAAAGGAAGATCGAACCGGCACTGGTACGGTCAGCGTATTTGGATATCAGATGCGGTTTAATCTAAACGATGGTTTCCCCATGGTCACGACCAAAAAGCTTCATTTGAAGTCAATAATATATGAACTTCTGTGGTTTATTGCCGGTGATACTAACATCAAATACCTAAAGGAAAATGGAGTACGGATCTGGGATGAATGGGCAGACGACAAAGGTGACCTTGGCCCAGTATATGGTCATCAATGGCGGTCATGGCCTACACCAAGTGGTGATACCGTTGACCAAATAGAGAATTTGATTTCAATGATCAAAAATAACCCTGATAGCCGCCGCCTTATTGTTAGTGCGTGGAATGTGGCGGATGTGGACCATATGGCATTGCCGCCGTGTCATTGTTTGTTCCAATTTTATGTAGCAGACGGAAAACTGAGTTGTCAGCTTTACCAACGAAGTGCCGATGTGTTTTTAGGGGTGCCGTTTAATATTGCTTCCTATGCACTACTTACAATGATGATTGCGCAAGTATGTGATCTTAAGCTGGGTGATTTTGTCCACACTTTTGGTGATGCGCATCTTTACTTAAATCATATGGAGCAAATAGAACTTCAACTTAGCAGGGAGCCATTGCCGCTGCCTCAAATGGCGATTAATCCGGATGTGAAAAATATTTATGATTTTAAATTTGAAGATTTTGAACTTCAAAACTATCAGGCGCATGCCCATATTAAAGGAATAGTGGCAGTATAATGATCAAGCTATGTTTAATCGTCGCCATTACTGAAAATGGGGTAATCGGTAAAGACAATGATATGCCCTGGAAAATCTCATCTGACTTGCAATATTTTAAGAAGATCACGATGGGTAGACCTATTATTATGGGCCGCAAAACATATCAATCCATTGGTAGACCGCTGCCGGGTCGCGTTAATATCGTTGTCACACGTGATACGAATTTCGCCGAAGAAGGGGTGATTACCGCACATAGTTTGGATATGGCATTGGAAGTCGGAAAAAGTCTTGCAGAAGCAAAAGGACTTAAAGAAGTGATGGTGATCGGTGGGGCACAAATTTATGCGCTTTGCCTGCCCGAAGCCGACCGGCTTTACCTGACGCGTATTCATGCAAGAATAGAGGGGGATACTTATTTCCCCGATCTTGATGAAAAAGAATGGCTAGAATATTCATCCGAGCATCATGTGGCTTGCGAAAAAGACAGTCACGATTTTAGTTTCAAGGTACTCGACCGCATTTAATTTTCCAGCTGGTATATCAATGTCACTTGCGCTGTTGTTGTTATTTTTCCGGGTTTGATTGGGATTGAAAGGTTTTTAGGCGCGGCGGACATTGCCATGCTTTCTTGACGCATCATATCCATTCTGCGTGGCATCACTTGTGCGTGTCCTTCGGTGATTGTGCATATGGTTCCAAGTTCATTATCTGCTAGTTCTGCATATAGCAGAGCTTTATGCTGGGCCTTTTTGAATGCGGCCATTCTTGCTTGATCTTCCAATCCCTCTTTGTCGGTCGAAGAATAGGTAATATTTGAAAATAAATTATCGCTTCCCGCCATGACGCCTGACATAAGTTCCGTAATTTTACCAAGGTCATATGTTTTAAAGTGAACGCGCGATGTACCTTCATATGCAAGTATCTCTTGACGGTTTCGTTGATCATATACAGGGAAAACATTGATAGAATCCGTACGAATGTCTTCATCCTGAATACTCAAATCTTCCAGCACATTAATTATTTTTTGAATATTTTCTGACAAACCTTGCAGGGCGGACATTTCATCACTCGCTCTGCTTTTTACATTGAGCGAAACTTCAGCCACGTCAGGAATACTTTCAATTTCACCTGTTGCGGTCATCGTGATAAGGGACCCACTGCATGTCTTAACTTCTTGAGAATTACACGCAGAAATGAATAATAAACTTGCAAATGAAATGGTAAGGATATTGATGATTCTCATATTATTATCTCCTCGAATTATTTATTTACAAATTTATTTTTTAATCATGTCAAATTTGCGGCTATTTAAATCTTGAATAGTCAATAGGCTGATTTTTATCTAACGGTTGATTAGTTTCAGGCATCGGATATTTAAGGCCTGTGGCTGTATTAAACAGCAGCACTTTGTCACTGCTGCTTACTTGGCCGCTTTTTAAAGCCATTTGCCACGCAGCGAAGGTGGTCGCGCCTTCGGGGCATAATAACAGGCCGTCTTTTCGGGAAACTTTGTCTCTGCACTTAAAAATATCTTCTTCGTCTACGGCAATGGCAAAGCCGCCACTTTCGCGTATCGTCCTTATCATCAGAAAATCACCGATTGCTGCGGGAACTCTGATTCCCCATGCCTCGGTATAGGCATTTTCCCAGAATGTTGCATGTTCTACACCATCTTCGTAAGCTTTTACGATCGGTGCGCAATTCGCCGCCTGTACGGCGACCATTTTTGGACGTTTTGATCCAATCCAGCCGACACTTTCGAGTTCGTCAAAGGCTTTCCACATGCCGATGAAACCGGTGCCGCCGCCTGTCGGGTAAAAGATAACGTCGGGGAGTTCCCAGCCAAATTGTTCGGCAAGCTCTAATCCCATGGTCTTCTTGCCTTCAATCCGGTAGGGCTCTTTCAGGGTCGTGTAATCGGTCCAGCCCACTTTATCATTACCTTCTTGGACAATTTTAATACAGTCGGATACCAAGCCGTTTACGGTAAAAACATCAGCACCCTGAAGCCTGATTTCGCGGATATTGACGAGCGGAGTGTCATCAGGGCAGAATGCGGTGGCTTTTAGCCCGCCGAAGCTAGCATAAGCGGCGAGGGCAGCACCTGCATTGCCGTTGGTCGGTATCGCCAGATGAGTTTGCCCCAGTTCTTTTGACATGGCGGCCGCTACTCCGAGGCCGCGGGCTTTAAAAGAGCCTGTTGGCAAGCGTCCCTCATCCTTTACGATAATATCACATCCATTCGGAACAGAATGTTTCAGCGGGATCAGCGGTGTCATCACTTCGCCAAGGCTAATGACGTTTTCACCATTTTCCACTGGTAAAAATTCTCTATATTTCCAAAATCCGCCTGGGCGGGCTTCGATCTCCTCGCGGGTGACGTTATTCTTTATGGTGTCGAGGTTGTAACGGACAAGTAACGGCCTCCCGGCTTCGGATAAGCCGTGGATTTTGCCGGCTTCATAGTCATTTTTGCCTGTTATTGAGCATTCCAGATGACTTACGCAGGATGGTTTATCATTATAGAGTGATATGGTCTGTTCAAATTCCAATTTTTTGCTCATTATTTAAATCTTGAATAGTCGATAGGCTGATCTTTATCGAGAAACTGATTTGTTTCTGGCATAGGGTATTTAAGGCCTGTGGCGCAATTAAAGAGGATGACTTTATCATCTTTGCTCACTTGTCCATTTTCAAGAGCCATTTCCCAGGCGGCGAAGGTTGCCGCACCTTCAGGACAAAGGAGCAAACCATCTTTCTGTGCGACCCGGTCGCGGCAGTCAAAAATGTGATCTTCTTTTACGGCGACGGCAAACCCACCACTTTCACGTACCGCGCGCAAGATCAGAAAATCACCAACTGCGATGGGAACTCTTATTCCCCATGCGTGGGTAAAGGCATCATCCCAAAGTGGTGCGTGCTCTTCACCTGCGTCATATGCCTTTACGATTGGTGCGCAACCTTCGGCCTGCACCGCGACCATGCGCGGCCTTTTTGCTCCAATCCACCCAATTTTTTCAAGTTCGTCAAATGCCTTCCACATACCGATCAGACCTGTACCCCCACCTGTCGGATAAAATATAACATCGGGCATTTCCCATCCAAGCTGCTCTGCCAGCTCAAGGCCCATGGTTTTTTTCCCTTCAATTCGGTATGGTTCTTTGAGGGTGGAGATGTCAGCCCAACCCATAGGTTCTTTTCCTTCGAAAACAATCTTCCCGCAGTCATTAATTAGACCGTTTACGGTATAAACATCACCGCCTTGAAGTTCTATTTCCCGGATGTTTACTGTTGGTGTATCATCAGGACAGAGCACCGTGGTTTTTAAACCGGCATAACTGGCATAAGCAACCAGGGCTGCACCCGCATTACCATTTGTCGGAATAGCAAGGTGATTTTGACCAAGCTCTTTTGCCATCGCTACCGCAAGGGCGAGACCTCGTGCCTTGAAAGAACCAGTTGGCAAGCGACCTTCATCTTTCACGATGACGTCGCATCCGTCCGGAACAGAATATTTTAATGGAATAAGCGGTGTCATAACTTCACCCAAGCTGGTCATCGCATCGCCGCTGTTGACGGGCAAAAATTCACGGTACTTCCAAAACCCGCCGGGACGTTGTTCAATTTCCTGTTTGGTGACGCTATTTTTTATTTTATCGAGGTCATAACGAACCAGAAGTGGCCTTCCCGCTTCCGATAAGCCATGAATTTCTCCCGCTTTATAATCATCTTTACCTGTTATCGAACATTCGAGATTAGTGACGAAAGATGGTTTGTCGTCATAAAGGGCTTTGGTAAACTTATATTCTACCGACTTGGTCATTTATTTTCCTTTAAAGATGGTCGATGCGTCGTACCGCACCTTTGTCGGCGGAAGTTGCCATTAATCCATAGGCTTTTAAAGCGGTAGTAATCACACGGGTTCTAATTTCCGTTGGCTTCCATGCTGCTTTTGTGCGTGCATTCATTTTTTCTCGCCTTGTTTCCAGTTCGGCGTCACCAATATCCACGCGAAGAACCCGGTTCGGGATATCTACCTCGATCATATCGCCATTTTCAATGAGCGCAATGGCGCCGCCGGAGGCGGCTTCCGGTGACACGTGACCAATTGATAATCCAGATGTACCGCCGGAAAAGCGACCGTCTGTTATTAGGGCACATTCGGTGCCAAGCCCCATTGATTTTAAGTATGATGTGGGATAGAGCATTTCCTGCATTCCTGGACCACCTCGTGGTCCCTCGTAACGAATAACAACGGCTTCACCGGATTTAACTTCGCCAGAAGTAATACCCTTTACCGCAGAATCTTGGCTTTCATATACGCGAGCGGGACCTTTGAAAGTAAAGTTTTCTTTTGCAACACCGGCGGATTTAACAATACAACCGTCAAGGGCTATGTTTCCTTCAAGTACGGCAAGTCCGCCGTCTTGTGAGTATGCGTGTTCAATTGATCTTATGCATCCATCGACGCGGTCAAGATCGAGAGTGTTATAGCGCTCACTTTGTGAAAATGCTTCTGTGGTTCGTACGCCTCCCGGTGCCGCTTTATAGAATTCAACTACATCATCTTCCGGGTTGCGGTTAACATCAAAATAATCAATGACTTCACCAATTGAACGTCTCTGAACGGTGGAGCAATCACGGTGAATAAACCCGCCTTTTTCAAGCTCACCAAGAATGGCGATAACACCACCGGCGCGGTGGACGTCTTCCATATGGTAATCTTGTGAAGCGGGGGCCAGTTTACATATATTTGGTACTTTCCTGGAAAGACGATCAATGTCTTCCATTTTGAAGTCACACTTGCCTTCGTAAGCAGCGGCGAGCAAATGTAGAACCGTATTGGTTGATCCACCCATTGCTATATCAAGTGTCATAGCGTTCTCGAATGCTTTAAACGATGCGATTGAACGCGGTAGAACGCTTTCATCATTTTCTCGATAATAAGCTTTAGTGATGTTCATAATTGTTTTTGCAGCACCCAGGAATAACTGTTTGCGATCGCTGTGGGTGGCAAGAGCCGAGCCGTTGCCCGGTAGCGCAAGACCAAGTGCTTCCGTCAGACAGTTCATACTATTCGCCGTGAACATACCGGAACATGATCCACAGGTTGGACATGCTGATTGTTCGACTTTTTCAACAGTAGCATCGTCAACGTTGGGATCAACGCCCATAACAATAGCATCCACAAGGTCAAGCCCGTGGTTTACGCCGTCAGTTCTCCCGGCTTCCATTGGTCCGCCCGACACAAATACAGCGGGAATGTTCAGCCGCATTGCGGCAGAAAGCATGCCGGGTGTGATCTTATCACAATTGGAAATACATACCATCGCATCAGCACAGTGCGCGTTCGCCATATATTCCACACTGTCTGAGATAATTTCACGGCTTGGCAGTGAATAAAGCATCCCATCATGGCCCATGGCGATACCATCATCGACGGCAATTGTATTAAATTCTTTGGCAATACCTCCGTGCTTTTCGATTTCGCGAGCAACCATTTGACCAAGGTCTTTTAAATGAACGTGGCCCGGTACAAATTGGGTGAAGCTGTTTACCACGGCAATGATGGGTTTACCAAAATCGTTATCCGTTACTCCCGTGGCGCGCCAAAGAGCCCTTGCACCAGCCATATTTCGGCCATGCGTGGAAGTTTTTGAACGATATGTGGGCATCTAATAATCTTTCTTATAGGCATTTAAAAAAATATCTGTAATAAATATCAGTTTTACACCATTTGTCGATAAATAAGTGATTAATCCAAGGAGCATTTGATGCGTAGTGACAATATAACGGGAATCTCACCACAGATTTTAGAAGCTATCATTGCAGAAAATGAAGGAGAGACGACCGCTTATGGTGGTGATGACGTCACAAAAAGATCAGAAGAAAGATTAAGGGAAGTCTTTGAAAATAGGGAGTTAGACGCGTTTAATATATTGACCGGAACAGCGGCTAATTCGCTGATAATTTCTACTTTGTCGCCCACTTTTGGGGCGGTGTTCTGCCATAGAAATTCACACATAAATGGTGATGAGTGTGGTGCCGTTGAATTTCAATCGGGTGGGGCAAAACTTATACCGCTCGAGGGTAAAAACGGTAAGATTACGCCAGACACCCTGGAAGTTTCATTAGAAACTTTTATCATCGGAGAACCACACCATAGCCAACCGTCAGTAATAAGTATTGCTAATACAACGGAAGCCGGTACGGTGTACACGCCGGAAGAGATATTTGCTTTATCAAATATTGCGAAGAAGTATAAATTAAAATTTCACATGGACGGTGCGCGTTTTGCCAATGCACTGGTTAAAACTGGTTGTAGTCCGGCGGAGCTAACATGGAAGGTCGGCGTTGATGCGCTTTCGTTTGGTACAACAAAGAATGGCGCGTTGGGCGCAGAAGCCGCAGTTTTTTTTAACGGCTGCGAAGATGGAAGTTTTGCGTATCGCCGCATGAGAAGCGGACATTTAGCTTCAAAAATGCGATTTATATCTACGCAAATCATCGCGTATCTTGAAGATGATCTATGGCTTAAGAATGCCACTCACGCTAATGCAATGGCCGAAAAATTGTATCAGGGCGTTAAAGATTCTGGAGCTTTAAAATTTTCTTTTCCAGTTCAGTCAAATGTCATGTTCACCGAAATGAATGTCGGATTAAAAGATGCATTGGAAGGGGCGGGGTTTAAGTTTTATACTTCGCCCGCCGAGGAAGGTGTCAGTGGCCGACTTGTTACAGCATTTAATACGGATAAAGCGCTGATTGAAGATTTTATTAAGGTCGTAAACGACTATAAATGATAAGTTTAGTGGGCTAATTTCAAACTGTTTCTTTCCGGTAATCTAAACGATTTTTTAATAGTCCTTATGTTATAGGTTACCTGTAATACTGCGGTTAATTTAACGATGTAAAACTATGAAAAAGACGATTATCAACATTATTATTATTCTTTGTTCAATTTCGCTTTGGGCGTGCGATAGCTCAAGCGAGAAGCGTATAAAAACATTGGAAGACAAGCTCACTGATGTTTATGCCGCTTCGAACTCTGAAGTTGTTAATCGGGTTAACATTATCGTGGCCGCCAGTAATGATCATAATTATACCCTTGCGATGAATGAGCTCGGTATATTATCAGCATCACAGATTAATACGTCCGATCAAGAAAAAGCTATAAAATCACTCATGACACAGTTGCGATATAATCTGGAAGATGAGGATGCAGCGAACAAAAAGGCCTTCGCTAACAGGCAACCATAATATATTAATTCGTGCAATTTTACTTTTTTTTAATAGTGATCAACTCAGTAAGTTATTGACATGATGCACTAAAATAACCCAGTATCTTGATGTTAAAGGTTGTTTTGTGTGGAATGAATAATGGATAAATCAACATCAAGCCTTATTTGGAAACTGTTAGTGGCTTCATTATGCGTGGGGTTACTGCTAAGTTTTTTTAATATTGATCCGGTGGAACTTATCAACGATGTGCCCGAAACTTTGGCTAAAATCATCGACGTTATTCTTGATGTTATAAATTGGGCCGGTAAGTATATCCTGCTTGGTGCGATCATCGTTATTCCTATCTGGTTCTTACTAAACATAAGAACAATTTTTGACAAATTGTTCAGAAGTAAAAACAAATAATAAGAACACCTATCTTAAGGGTGTTTAATCGGGCGTTTGGTATGGGAGCACTTATAACGATATATTGGAGGATTAAATAATATGTCATCTAAAAATACGAATAATTCATATGGCTGGGTCGCGAAGACTTTCCATTGGGGATTGTTTCTGATCATTGTTTATCAATTTTGGCTCGGAAATAATTTTAAAGAACTAGAACTTGCAGGAAGACATTTTTCGATAGGTGTCTTAATATTGCTGCTTATGCTTTTAAGGTTTTCATGGCGCGCATCTAACCCGGTTCCGGAACTACCGGATGGTACGGGTAAGTTGCAAGCGATGGGCGCACATGGTCTGCATATTCTATTTTATATTTTGCTTATCGGACTTCCGCTCGCGGGAATTGCTATTGTGCAGTCCAAAGGCGGAACCGTTTCCTTTTTCGGTTTATTCTCTATTCCGGGTATCTTGGAAAAAGCGGAAAGCTCCGCCGATCTAGCGGTCACAATGCATATCATCTTCGCGAGAGCGACGCTTATTTCCGTTATTCTGCATTTGCTCATGGCTTTATATCATCACTTTGGTAAAAAAGATGATGTGCTAAGGCGCATGCTTCCCTGGTAACTAAATAAACACTGATATTTGAGAAAAGGGCTCAGTAGAGCCCTTTTTTTACGCGGCTTTCATTTTACGAATTGTTTTTCTTATCCAGATATAACCGACTATACCTGCGATCATATTAGACGCACTAATCAGGATGAAAGCTATTTGAAGATCATAAAACTGCGATGCGACATAAACCAAAGGAAGTTGAAGGATAAATACGCGAAGGCTCGATATAACTACGCCGGGCATTGGGTTGCCAATACTGTTGAACATCGCATTTACGCTCATCACAAGGCCGTATAGACCATATGATAGCGGTACTACATATAAATAAGAAATTGTAAGAGCCGTTATTCCTGGTTCCTCAGAGAAAAGCGCAGCAAGTGTCGGTGCAAAAAGCCCTAATACCACAGCCATAAGCCCGCCCCACAACATGCAAAATATGCTGGCTTTTTTAATACATTCTTCGATTCTCTCGAAGTTTCCTGCGCCCAGATTTTGACCTATAAATGGACCGACAACGGCGGATAAAGAAAAGAACAAAACAAGCGACAAACTTTCAATCGTCGTCGCGACATTGGTTGCTGCGACAGCATCATTCCCATAGCGGGCGATGATTGAAATAATTATCGCGGCAACGATTGGAATGATCATATTTGTACCGGTCGCCGGTATGCCCACATGCATTATCTTCTTCACAGAAATCGTAAATTTTTTCAATGTTTCCATTTTTATGCAAACCACATGAAACCTGAAGTAAAGGTAGTATAAAATAATCGCAAAACTTATAAAGCGCGTTATTAATGATGCAAGAGCAGCTCCCTGAAGGCCTAGTTCGGGTAAGCCAAACATTCCGAAGATTAAAATAGGGTCAAGGATTGCATTTGCTATTGCCGAAAATAGCATTAAATTGCCCTGCAATTTCGTATCACCAAGCGCTCTCATTACGGAACCGCCTGTCATCGGCATCATTATAAATAACGGCGAGAAATACCAAATTGTCACATAGTCACGTATCAGCGGTAGAATATTCTCATCAGCTCCCATGGCGGTGAATAACGGGTCAATGGTCAGTAACCCGACGACGGTAATTAAGATTGAAAGTATAAAGGTAAAAACGAGCGTATTGGTCGCGAGAGTTTTTATTTCTTCATCATCTTTATTACCGGCAGCGCGCGCCAGAACGGAAGAAATACCTGCACTCAATCCAATTGATGCGGATATCACAATCATGATCATTCGGGTGACAAACCCCATAGCCGCAAGCTCATCTGTGCCGAGCATACCAATGTAAAATAAATCAACGAACGTGAAAGACATGCTTGCTGATAATCCTAAAATCATCGGAAGCGCCATTCTTATTAAATGTTTGTGTACGGGACCTACGGTTAAGTCTACGCGAGGGGAATTCTTTTTAGATGCCATTTTACTTAATTTATTACCTGAAAAATCTATTGGAATATTGCTTCTTTAAATGGGGTCATATTACGATTTAGTCAATAGGGTGTTTGATATATTAAATAATACTGTATTTATAAAAGGAGTATGTTATTTGTATATCATATTTTGGCTACTGGGAATTTATATAAAATGATTATTGTTGTATCACCCGCTAAGAAGCTTGATTTTGCAAGTGATGAAGTTAAACCAAATTGGTCTCAACCGGATTATTTAGACCAAAGTGAAAAACTCATAAATACAATGCGTAAATTAAGCCGTTCTGAAATCGCAAATTTGATGAATCTAAGCGATAAACTAGCGGATTTAAATTACGAACGTTATCGGGATTTTTCAATACCATTTAGCCCGGCAAATTCAAGACAAGCGGTGCTCGCGTTTAAGGGCGATACATATGTGGGGCTTGATGTGGAAACACTTTCCGAAGAAGATTTAAATTTCGCACAAAATCATTTTCGAATTTTGTCTGGTCTTTATGGTATTTTACGACCACTAGATTTAATTCAAGCATACCGCCTTGAAATGGGGTGCCGTCTTAACAATCCAAAAGGTAAGAATTTATATGATTTTTGGGGCAATAAACTGACCAAGGGTTTAAACCAGTTGCTAGCTGAACAAAAAACAGATGTCATAATAAATTGTGCTTCCAATGAATATTTCAAATCTATTGACGAAAAAAAGCTTAAAGGCCGCGTCATAACGCCCGTGTTTAAAGTCGTTAAAGAAGGAATTGCTAAAAGTCCTGGTATGATGGCGAAGAGAGCCCGTGGGATGATGGCACGCTTTATAATTCAAAATAAAATTGAAAATGTCGAAGGATTGAAAAAATTCAAACTTGATGGTTATAAATTCCAGCCCACTTTATCAACCGGTGAAAAGATGGAATTTCACAAAATTTCAGGTTAAGTTTCGTGATTGAAAGTCCTCTTTTTTACCTTGTAGCGGCTATCGCCGTGTTAATTACAGGGATTTCTAAAGGCGGATTTGTTGGTGGGTTTGGGATGCTGGCCGTACCCATGATGGCGATGCTTATTGACCCGCGCCAAGCAGCAGCGATAATGCTTCCAATATTGTGTGTTATGGACATATTTGCTGTCAAAGCGTTCTGGAAAAAATGGGATAATAGGGCTTTAAAATCAATTATACCGGGGGCTGTTGTTGGCATAATTTTCGGTACTGCGACCTTTAAAATCTTAAACGCTGATATGATCCGCATAATAGTGGGTGCAGTGACCATTATTTTTGTGTTGCAATATTGGTTTATTAACCGCCGTGTGAAAGAAGCTGAGGGTCTTGGCTACAGTGCGACAAAAGGAAATATCTGCGGCGCATTGAGCGGTTTTACCAGCTTCATAGCCCATGCAGGTGGCGGGCCGCTCTCAATGTATTTATTTCCGTTGAAGTTTGATAAGACCAAATTGGTTGCGACGTCGGTCGTTTTTTTTATTACCGTCAATTATATCAAGCTCATACCATACGCGTGGCTAGGGCAGCTGTCTTCTGAAAATTTAATGACTTCATTGGTTTTATCACCCCTTGCACCAATCGGCATAAAATTAGGCGTGTGGATGCATCATAAGATATCAACGGATTTATTTTATAAAATTTGTTATTTAGCACTATTCTTTACGGGGCTTAAGCTGATTTATGAGGGCGGCATTAACCATTAAAACGGAATCCAGCTTCGATCTTCGGTGAAATGCAGGTATCCTAAATTGACACCGGCTCGCAGCCCAACACCAACGCGAATTGGTGCAATAATAATCTCATCCAACTGCTGATAGTTCATTCCAATCCCGGCTACATAGTAAAAGCTTCCTTCAACCGCTGGAAAGCGCTGATGCAGCTCGGTGGTATCGTTGAGGTTATATACCAGGGCAAAAACTCTCGAACCATTTGCACCGGCATCAATGCCGACTGATGGACCTTTCCAGTAGACACGCTTATCACCTTCTATTTTATGAGAAAGTGTACCGTCGCCGTAACGAACGCCAACAATTAAAGCAGCGCTGGCTTCTGTGCCAATAATATATCCGTTCGGGCGGCCTAAATCGGCGAATGCTTTTTCAATAACACTTGCAAGTGCTTCTGAACCGCTACCAAAAAATTCAGATGCGGCGTTCATAATATTTTCTTTATCATAAGTGGCATCAATATTGGTACTATCGATATTTTGTCGTTCAGCTGTAGGTGGCGGACCACCATTTTTGCTGGCGCATGCCGAAACCATGAGAGCACAAGAGAGCAGAAAGAGATTGATTATAACGCGCATTATTTATTCCCCGATTGGTCCGTTCCGTTAATTTTAAACATTATCCATTTTGCTGGAAAAATCCAGATAATTCCGGCGATAAAATAACAAATAATTTCCAGCGCAATATTCCCTGAAAAGAAGGCATCAATAAGACGGGTTACTATTAAAATATAAATTGTCATTATGGCGAGCATAAAAAACAGCCATATTAACTTACTTATTTTTGGGAAGGCAGGTGATGACAAGCGAAAACTTCCTTAAATATAACCGGTTAAATACATGACAAGATAAATGCCGCCGTAAACTACCGTTGAGAATGCCGCGGCAATTGCAAGGACTTTCAGATGCCGCCCAAGGCTTTTGAAAAACCTTACAAATATAGCTTGATTTTCCATCTAACCGTTATCGTCCATTTCTAATTTGGCTTTTTGAATTATGTGCACTGTTTTGGTCCATAAATTATATTGCTCGAGCTCATCCAATGCTACCCAACGTGCCTCTATAGCATCGTCGGCCGCTATTAAAGTGCCCTCTTTATATGTGGCTGCGTAATCAATCAAGCTATAATGAAATTTAATGTTGCCTATTTCATCATGATCAATGAAGTCGACAACATCTAATAATTTAACATTGTCTATTTTTATACCGGTTTCCTCAAATACTTCTCGCTTCGCAGTTTCCTGTAATTTTTCGCCTAAATCTTGCGCTCCACCGGGGATACTCCACATATATGGTTTGGGTGGTTTGTTTCGTTTAATTAGAAGGACTTGCCGTTCTTTAAAAACAACGACACCGACGGCAACTATTGGGCGATCAGGATATTCTCTTGATTGGGTATTTTTTTCTTTGCTCATAGATAACTTTGAGTATGATGAGTTTCAGTGCAAAATTAATTATAGCGTAATTTCGAGCATGTGTGGAAGATATTCACTATCAAGAGCGAATTTTGATAGTTTTATGGAATTGAAAAACATGAGCAGTTCTATTGAAGTGCCGTCACGTTTCAATGTGGCGCCCAGCCAGCCTGTGGCGGTTATCAGATTAAAAGGTTCCGATAAAGATCAGGCCATAATGCCCGATGCACCGCTGCCGGAAAAAGAAGGTACGTTAATGAGATGGGGTTTAGTGCCGCATTTTGCTAAAGAAATTAAAACAGACCGACCGCTTATAAACGCGCGTTCAGAAACGATCGCGGGGAAACCTTCGTTTCGTGGTCCGTTCCGTAGACGTAAATGCCTTGTTCCTGCGGACGGATTCTATGAATGGAAACGCGGTGGTGCCTCTCCAATACCGCACCATATATGTCTGCCTGATAAGTCGCCCTTTACGTTTGCTGCGATTTGGGAGGCGTGGACGGGCCCCGCCGGAGAAGATTGGCTGGAAACGGTTTCACTTATTACAAAAGCTTCAAGGGGTAAGATGGCAAAGCTGCATCACCGTGCACCGGTTATCATATGCCCATCGGATCAAGATATCTGGTTGCGACCTGCCGATCCACCAGACCCGACTATTTTCTCAAGACTTTCGACGGAAATAGACGAAAAATTAGAAATCTACGAAGTGAGCCCTTTTGTTAATAATGCGCGCAATGATGGGGTGCTTTGTATTAAACCTGCGACGACAGACCAATTTAAATTATTTTAGCGAATTATTCTGCCTGGATTCATAATGTTATTTGGATCAAGCACTTTTTTAACGTCGCGCATTACTTTCAAATCTATTGCTGGTTTATATCGCTCCAACTCCTCCACTTTCAAAATGCCGATGCCATGTTCGGCACTGATACTGCCGTCCAGGTCCGCGACAATATCATGTACGACACGATTTATTTCTTCCCATTTTGATAAATAATCATTTTTGTCCATTCCAACTGGTTGGGATAAATTAAAATGAATATTGCCGTCACCAATATGACCAAATGGTACCGGGCGAACGTCGGGAAGGGCATTTTGAACTGCCTGCGTCGCGCGGGACAGAAATTCAGGAATTTTTGAAACTGCGACTGAGATATCGTGTTTTATACTGCCACCTTCAAATTTTTGCGCTTCTGACATAAATTCTCTTAAATTCCACAGTGCCTTCATTTCCGCAACATTTTTTGGTATCACGCCATCAACAACAAGATTATGTTCCATTGCTTTCTCGAGAATTTTTTCCATAACTTTTTCAAGGTCGAGAAGGTCATTTTCTAATGAAGTGGCGCATTCCATAAGAATATACCATGAATATTCGTCGCTTAGTGGATCGCGACAATCTGGCATATGTTTAATCGTAAAATCCAGTCCTATTCGCGGTAAAATTTCGAAAGCGATTAAGTTATCGCCGCTAACCTCCTGTGCAAGATCCAGCAGTTTTATAGCCGCTTCCGGATTTGAGATGGCGACGAAAGCTACATTTTTTTGTTTTGCGACTGGATATAATTTTAAAGTCGCGGCGGTTATTATACCCAATGTGCCTTCGGCCCCGATAAATAGTTGTTTCAAGTCGTAACCGGTATTATTTTTCCTAAGACCGTTTAATCCTTGCCAAATTTCACCACTTGGAAGTACCACTTCCAGGCCCAGAACAAGATCGCGCATGACGCCGTAGTGAAGGACATTTATACCTCCGGCGTTGGTTGAAATATTACCGCCGATCATCGCAGAGCCTTCGGAAGCGAGATGCATTGGAAATTGACAATTAATCTTGTCTGCGGCTTGATGAACGTCTGACAAAATCATTCCTGCTTCAACTGTTATGGCGTGATTAAGCGGATCAACTTCGCGCACAGCATTCATTCGTTTTAAATTAACAAGAATTTCAGTGTCAGTGCCGTCAGGAATGCTACCGCCAACTAATCCGGTATTGCCGCCTTGAGGGACAATTTTTAAATTATTGGCATTAGCGTATGAAACGATTGATGAAAGCGTAGAGGTGCTGTCGGGAAAAAGCAGCAAAGGCGTTTTACCAGAAAACTTACCTCGTGGTTCGATGACGTGAGGCGCGATAATATCTTGATCCTCGGTCCATCCTTTTTCATCTACTATAGATTTCAGCGCCTCTAAATGTGTTGGATCAATTCCCATTTTATATTTTTTCCTCGGTGCTGCGGCTCTTTTTAGCCTATCATTGATGGCTAATCCAAGTCCAGTTGTGGGGATTGGACTTACTGCAATTGTGGAAAAACGGCGTTCGTCCAGTTCTCTCATCATTGAAAACAAATTTGCTGCTGCTTCACTTAAATCGCCATTTGGGCTGAGGTTTAAGCTATATACACCATCAACCAAGTTCGTTTTTCCAAAAGCGAGGAGACATTCATTATCTTTAACATGACCTGCGTTTAGTCTCATTGACGTTGACGGCGCATAGTGACGCTCAAGTTGACCCGGTGATGCAATTCTTCCGCCCTTGGCATCAGCCATCACCACGGCTTGATTTGTGGCAACTTCAATATCTTGAACGGTAACGTTACCGGGGCGTAATAATATTATTTGGTCGTCTTTTACCTGCACGATCGTGGATTCAATGCCGTTCTTACAGGGACCGCCATCGATGATCATTTCTAATTCATCACCAAACTCGCCTGCCACGTGGACCGCTGTTGTCGGGCTAATTTTTCCTGATATATTGGCACTTGGTGCAGCGATGGGTCCCTTGAATCGGTTCAGAAGATCACGTGCAATTTTATTTTCCGGCACCCTTATGGCAACCGTTTCCAGCCCGGCGGTGATTAATTCAGAAAGATTATTTTCTTTAATTAGCGGTAACACCATCGTGAAAGGACCGGGCCAGAATGCTTCTGCCAATTTTATTGCGAGGTCATTCATTTTAACATATTTAAGGGCGATATTTTTATCTTCGACATGCACGATGAGAGGATTAAAGGAAGGTCGATCTTTAGCGGCATAAATTTTAGCCACAGCGTCAGAATTTCTGGCGTCTGCACCCAGCCCATACACAGTTTCAGTAGGAAAAGAAATAATATTTCCAGAGTGCAGTAATTGCGCTGCAATCTCATATGTTTCGGCATTGGGCAAGTATAGTCGTTTATCATTCATTCTGGTACAATACACTTGATTGATTATATTTTATACTGTTCTATAATTGTTGTCGCTCAACTTCACAACCAATAATAAGCTGATAATTAGAAAGTACCCATGTCCGAAGATAAAGCAGCATTAAAAGGGAAAACAGTTTTTATTACAGGGGGCAGTCGGGGTATTGGCTTGGCAATCGCGCTTAAATGCGCCCGGGATGGTGCCAATATAACCATTGCTGCGAAGACTGTTAAGAAACACCCCAAACTTGAAGGTACCATATTTACTGCTGTTGAAAAAATAAATGATGCGGGTGGTAATGGGCTTGCGTGCCAAACTGATATTCGTGATGAAGATATGGTTTTGAACGCTGTCGAGCAAACCGTGGATAAATTTGGCGGTATTGATATTCTTATTAACAATGCCAGTGCCATTTCACTTACGGCCACTTTGGAAACCGAAATGAAACGATATGACTTGATGCATCAGGTCAATACGCGAGGCACATTTTTAGTGTCAAAAACCTGTATTCCACACCTAAAAAAAGCAACAAACCCTCATGTATTGAACATTTCTCCGCCGCTTAATATGGAAGCGAAATGGTTTGGGCCTCATGTCGCCTATACGATGGCGAAATTTGGTATGAGCATGTGTGTGCTCGGCATGGCTGAGGAATTTAAAAACGAAGGAATTGCCTTTAACGCCTTATGGCCTCGAAGTGCGATTGCGACTGCGGCCGTTAGAAACCTGCTTGGCGGTGAACAAGCAATTAAGGGATGCAGAAAACCAGAAATAATGGCGGATGCTGCCTATAGTATTTTTAAAAAACCAGCGAAAGAAAACACCGGTAATTTTTACATTGATGACCAAGTGCTTGCGAATGAAGGTATTAATGGTTTATCAAAATACGCTGTTGACCAGTCGGCACAAATTACGCCAGATTTTTTTGTTAAACCCGCTTAGGGCTGCTAATAAAAGGTATAAGAATGATAGATCACCCATGGTTAAATAGTTATCCGAAACATGTTAAATGGGATGCGCAATTTATAGGTAAACCGTTAAGTGATTTGGTTGACGACACGGCAAATCAAGTGCCTGATAATATTGCCCTTGATTTTATGGGCAAGACGTGGACATACGGCGAGCTACAAACGCTTGTCAATAAAGCGTGCAGGTCCTTTCAAGAGCTCGGTGTAAAAAAAGGGATTAAAGTAGGATTATTTCTTCCAAACTGTCCTCAGTTCGTAATTGCTTTCTTTGCGATCTCAAAGGCAGGCGGCACCGTAGTAAGTTATAGTCCTTTATATTCTGAACCGGAACTTTTGCATCAAGTAGAGGATTCTGGAACAGATATCATGGTCACCATCGATTTAGTCACTCTCTATCCAAAAATAAGGGCGGTTGTAGAGAAAAGCCGAATAAAAAAACTTATCGTCGGGTCTTTTTCTGAAATACTTCCTTTTCCGAAAAATGTTCTATTTAGAATCTTCAAAAAAAGCATGACAGCCGACTTGATAAAAGACGAGTATCACATGTGTTTTAATGATTTATGTGAGAATGATGGTAAATTTATCGCTCAGCACATTAATCCAGATGACGATGTTGCAGTTTTACAATATACGGGCGGCACAACCGGTATTCCCAAAGGTGCTATGCTAACGCATTCCAATTTATATATTAATATGAGCCAATTGACCGTATGGCCGCAGTTGCTTGAATTCGGGAAAGAAAATGTCGCGGCCTTTTTGCCATTTTTTCACATTTTTGCCTTAACGGTTGTCTTGAATTTGGGCCTTAAGTCTGGAGGGCGGATTGTAATCGTTCCAAAATTCGAACTTGACGAAGCAGTGGCCTTGTTGACGAAAGAAAATATCACCCTGTTCTCAGGCGTGCCAACCATGTATACGGCGTTATGCCATCACAAAGACGCGGATAAAATTGGTCTTGGTAATATTAAAATGGCCATGTCTGGTGGTGCGCCACTGCCTGTTGACCTTCGGCAACAATATATTGACCGTTTTGGCCTGGAAATTACCGAAGGTTACGGCCTTACTGAAGCTTCGCCGGTAACACATGCAAGCCCAATGGGAGGTGGCAGTAAGGCTGGTTCGATTGGGATGCCATTACCGGGGACGGAGGTGTTTATTTTGGAACGTGGAACTGAGGATAATTTTCTGCCTGTTGGTGAAGTTGGTGAAATTTGCGTTCGCGGTCCCCAGGTTATGAAAGGCTACTGGAAAAATCCCGATGCCACCGACGCGATAATGATTGGCGATATCCTGAAAACAGGTGATGTTGGTAAAATGGATGATGACGGTTTTACATTTATTCTTGACCGCGATAAGGACCTTATCCTAGTGGGCGGTTTCAACGTATTCCCGCGCAATATTGAAGAAGCTATTAATGATCATCCGTCGGTAGAGGAAGTCACTGTAATAGGTATTCCAGACGACTATCTTGGCGAAACGCCAAAAGCGTTCGTTAAACTGAAAGATTTAAATGAGCCTTTAAGTGAAGAAGAGCTACTTGCGTTTATTAAACCAAAAATTGGCAAACATGAAAGACCATCACAAATTGAATTTCGTAGTAAGCTACCAAAAACCATGATAGGGAAGCTTTCCAAAAAAGAACTGGTAGCAGAAGAAAAAGAAAAATACGAAGCGGCGAAAAATTTAAAATGAGTACAGCACTGATAACCCATAAAGATTGTCTAAATCATGTCTCGCCTCCTGGTCATCCGGAATGCGTAGAAAGATTATCTGTTGTTTTATCAGCATTATCGCAACCGGAATTTAACAAGCTAGACAAAATAGAAGCCGACTTAGCGACCATTGAACAACTAAAGTTGATTCATGATGAAGAACACATTCGAAATGTTATGGGCGCGGAGCCGGGTGTAGATAATTTTATGCTAGACAATGATACATATATGTCTTCCGGCTCATCGCAAGCTGCTTTACGTGCGGCAGGAAGCTTATGTCAGGCGGTGGATCTGGTGATGGCGGGGTCACATAAAAATGTATTTTGTGCAGTGCGCCCGCCCGGCCACCATGCGGAACCTACTCATGCAATGGGCTTTTGTATATTCAATTCTATAGCAATTGGGGCACTTTATGCGCGGACAAAATACTTTCAGCACCGTGTGGCGATTATCGATTTTGATGTTCATCATGGCAATGGTACTCAAACGATAGCCGAAAAAACCAATGGTTTATTTTATGCTTCGACTCATCAGTCACCGCTGTATCCGGGAACAGGTCATGTTCAGGATATTGGCAAAGGGGTTATCGTTAATGTGCCGCTCGCCGCTGGCAGTGGCGGAAACGTTTTCAGGCAAGCCTATGAAAAAAGAATTTTGCCGGAATTGGAAGAATTTAATCCCGACTTCATATTTATTTCCGCAGGATTTGACGCCCACAGCATGGATCCACTTGCCGACCTTAATTTGGACAAGGATGACTATTATTGGGTGACCGAACAGATTGCTAAAATAGCGAATAAATGTTCAAACGGGCGCCTGGTTTCAGCTTTAGAAGGCGGATATAATCTATCAGCGTTGAGCGAAAGTGTTAAAGAACATGTTTCGGCATTGATGAATGAATGAAATATCCGCTATAAGGTTAAATGATTATCATAAACGGGAGCAGGAAGTGACAAAAGACGAGAATTTAAAAGTCGAAATTCCAAATGACATAAAGGCTATGAAATTTGAACAAGCTTTGGAGGCACTCGAAGATATCGTAAGGAATTTAGAAAGTGGTCAGGTTTCCCTGGAGCAGTCCATTGACATATATACCCGTGGCACACAGCTAAAAGCACATTGTGAAGATAAACTAAAAGATGCGACTGAGCGCATCGAAAAAATTACGAAATCAACAGATGGTTCATTAAGTACAGAGCCGCTAGACGCTGTAAATTAGCAAATGTGCGCTATTAATCCTGATCTGGCACGGCGTTCTATAAAAGAACATGCCGCACATATCGAAGCCAATATTTTAAAACTCGTACCAAATGCTGACGGTATGGAAGATCAGGTTATTGATGCCATGCAGTACGCGTTGGCGGCGGGCGGGAAACGGTTACGTCCATTTTTGGTAATGACTACCTCTGCATTATTTGCTGTTGATCAAGGATACGCCAGCCGGGTAGCGGCTGCTGTAGAATGTGTTCATACATATTCTTTAATCCATGATGATCTTCCATCAATGGATGATGACGATATGCGCCGAGGCCAGCCTTCAGTGCATAAAAAGTTTGATGAAGCAACAGCCATTCTTGCTGGGGACGGCCTTTTAACGTTAGCGTTCGAAATAATGGCGGACGTAAAAACCCACATTGATCCGAAAATTCGTTGTGAGCTGATGTCTTCGTTAGCGATGGCTATAGGTGCACGAGGCATGGTGGGTGGCCAGATGATTGATTTAAAGGCTGAAAAACAAAGCTTGAATCAGAATGAAATAACCCGTATGCAACATATGAAAACAGGGGCACTGATTGTTTTTTCCTGTGAAGCGGGTGCAATATTGGCTAATGTAGACGGTAATCGCCGGGAAGCCTTGAGGGGCTATGCACAAAATGTGGGGTTGGCTTTCCAAATTATTGATGATTTGCTGGATGTAGAAGGTAATTCGGAAGATATAGGAAAAACGACGGGCAAAGATATTGAAGCCGGCAAAGCAACACTAAGATCTTTGATGGGACCAAAGCGAGCGCGGGAGTATGCTGAAGGATTAATCGAGCAGGCAGCAAATTGCTTGCAAATTTTTGATAAAAAGGCTGATGTTTTAAGATCATTAGCAGCATTTGTACTCGATCGGGCTCATTAAATAATAATAAATGAAGAATTAAATATGAGTGATAAACCAGACACACCTTTACTTGACCAGATTAATTTTCCGGCTGATGTTAGAAAATTAAACGCTGAGCAACTACCGGCACTTGCTGACGAACTGCGCAGTGATATGATTTATAATGTGTCGCGCACGGGGGGGCATTTGGGTGCAGGCCTTGGTGTTGTGGAACTCACGACGGCTATTCATTTCGTTTTTAATACGCCAAAAGACAAGCTTATATGGGATGTTGGTCATCAATGTTATCCCCACAAAATTCTGACGGGACGCCGCGACCGAATGAATACTATTCGCAAGGGGGACGGCCTTGCCGGTTTTACCAAACGAAAGGAAAGTGATTATGACCCATTTGGTGCCGGGCATAGTTCAACTTCAATTTCGGCTAGCCTTGGAATGGCGGTGGCTAGAGATTTAAACAAAGGTTCTGAAAATGTAATAGCTGTCATTGGTGATGGTGCGATGAGCGCGGGTATGGCCTATGAAGCCATGAATAATGCGGGGGCACTAAACAGCCGTTTAATTGTTATCTTAAATGATAATGATATGTCCATAGCGCCGCCGGTCGGTGCAATGAGTGCTTACCTCGCACGGTTGTTATCTTCCAGATCCTATTTAAACTTAAGGGATTTTGCGAAAAACATTGTTAAAAAGTTTCCTCGCCCCATTAGCTCTCGTGCAAAAAAAGCAGAAGAATATGCTCGTGGTATGGCGACAGGTGGAACTTTGTTTGAAGAATTGGGGTTTTATTATGTTGGCCCTGTCGATGGTCATAATATGGAACATCTTTTGCCGGTCCTTGAAAATGTCCGCGATGCTACCGGTGGTCCGATATTGGTACATGTGGTCACCAAAAAAGGAAAAGGTTATACCCATGCTGAAAATGCAGCAGATAAATATCATGGTGTTTCAACCTTTGATGTTGGTACAGGTGCGCAAAATAAATCGGTACCAAAGGCGCCAAGTTATACTGGCGTGTTTGCCAAAGCACTTATCAACGAAGCCCGAAAGGATGATAAAATTATTGCGATCAATGCCGCGATGCCGTCAGGGACCGGGCTTGATAAATTTGCCGAAGAGTTTCCTGATCGCTGCTTTGATGTTGGAATCGCGGAACAACATGCTGTGACTTTTGCGGCAGGACTTGCTTGCGAGGGTTATAAACCCTTTGCAGCTATTTATTCGACATTTTTACAGCGCGCGTATGACCAAGTTGTACATGATGTTGCCGTTCAAAATTTACCGGTACGATTTGCGATTGACCGTGCCGGTCTTGTTGGTGCCGATGGTCCTACGCATGCCGGCTCGTTTGACGTTACGTATCTTTCTTCTTTACCTAATATGGTTGTAATGGCTGCTGCCGATGAAGCAGAGCTTACCCATATGATTGCGACAGCAGCGGCGCATGATAGTGGTCCCTCTGCGGTAAGATACCCCCGCGGTGAGGGTGTAGGGATTGAACTGCCAGAAGATGGGATAGCACTTGAAATAGGTAAAGGCCGCATCGTTCGTGAAGGCAAGCAGATAGCGATATTATCACTGGGAACAAGGTTAGAGCAGTCATTAAAAGCGGCGGATGATTTAGCAGTTAAAGGTTTGACCTGTACGGTGGCGGATGCACGTTTTGCAAAACCGCTTGATCATGAAATGATCAGGAAATTGGCGCTTGAACATGAAGTTCTTATAACGATAGAAGAAGGTGCTATTGGTGGCTTTGGCAGTCATATTCTCGATTATTTGAGCAACGAAGGCTTAATGGAGCAAGGATTGAAAGTCAGAACCCTTAAATTGCCGGATATATTCATTGATCAGGATAGTCCGGATGAAATGTATAAAAAGGCCGGGCTTATGTCGTCCGATATAGTAAGAACTGCCCTTCATGCACTTGGGCATAATGATATAAATTCCTCGCAGATTAATGGCTAAGAAACGCGCAGATCAACTTCTCGTGGAACGCGGTCTTGCCAACAGCAGATCAAGGGCGCAAGCTTATATAATGGCGGGCAATGTATATGTTGGCGAAAAAAAGATAGAAAAATCAGGACATCAATTAAACGAAGATACCGTACTGGAAGTTCGAGGCAGGGAACATCCATGGGTTAGTCGCGGTGGGCTTAAGCTGGTTAAAGCCCTGGATGAGTTTGGCATTGATGTTAGCGGCATGACCGTCATAGATGTCGGTGCTTCGACAGGCGGCTTTACGGATGTATGCCTGACAAATGGTGCATCAAAAGTGTATGCAGTTGACGTGGGCCACGGTCAACTCGCCTGGAAAATCAGAAATGATGAACGTGTCGTTGTTCTTGAGAAAACCAATGCAAGATATTTATCACCTGAACAAATAGACGAACCTATTCAACTGGTTGTGTGCGACGCAAGTTTTATTGGCTTGCAAATTGTGTTGCCGGCTGCCATGTCAATGGTTGTACCAAGCGGATTACTGGTGGCACTAATTAAACCACAGTTTGAAGTGGGTAAAGGTGAAGTAGGGAAAGGGGGTGTCGTGCGTGAACCTGAACTCCATCAAGAGGTGTGTGATAAAATCGAAAACTGGATTACCCAGGAGATGGAAGGCTGGAACGCTATCGGTATAACCCAAAGTCCGATCAAGGGTCCGCAAGGCAACGTTGAATTTTTAATCGGTGCTCGTTATGAGCCTTAAAGTTACAATTGATGAGCTTGGTGGCCGCGGTGATGGTATCGTTCAGATATCCGGAAAAAGAATTTATGTGCCTTTTACGGTTTCCGGTGACATTGTTGATGTCAAATATGAAGGCAGCAAAGGCCGGGTTCGCCATATCCATCAAGCTTCCACCCATCGCATTGATCCTATTTGTCAGCACTATACAAAATGTGGTGGATGCCAACTACAGCATGTTGAGGATAATTATTACCGGAACTGGAAAACGGGATTAATTGAAACTGCGCTTGTTAATCAAGGTATTGATGATGCTGATATTTTATCGCTTTATATCAGCCCAATCGGCAGCAGACGCCGTGCCGGTTTCCATGCTATCAGCAGAGGAGATGGGGAGATTATTTTGGGTTATGCTGAAAAAGGTAGCCATAATCTTATCGATCTGAAAATGTGTCCAATATTAGTGCCTGAAATAGTTAAGTTTATTATTCCCCTTAAAAGTTTCTTAAAAAAAATACTTAAAAAGAAACAGAAAATGGCGATCCAAGTGACCAGAGGCGACAATGGGCTCGATGTAGTATTTAAAGGAAAAGGTGAAGTAACGCTTAATTTAAGGATGGATTTGGCAACTTTAGCAGAAAAAAATAATCTTTCACGGATCAGCTGGTTTGATACTAGTTTGAAAAAACCATATTATGAAACTCTCGCAGAGCGACGAAAGCCTTATGTTAAATTCGGTGGGCATAAGGTGTTTTTTCCGGAAGGTTCTTTTTTACAGGCTACGTCACAAGGTCAGGTTGCACTTATTTCGACAATGCTTCGGGGAATTAAAGGATGTAACCGGGTCGTGGATTTGTTTTCTGGTTGTGGCACTTTTTCGATTGCAGCGGCGAATTACGCTAACGTGCATGCGGTCGAAAATAATGAAGATATGCTGACGTCACTTAAAAACAGTGCCAATTTAATTCAGGGAATTAAACAGGTCACTACGGAGTTGCGCGATCTATTCCTCAGGCCATTATTGCCGCACGAATTAAATGAGTATGAGGTTGCAATTATCGACCCGCCCCGCGCCGGTGCGCGGCATCAAATGGTTGAGATAATTAATTCTGATATAAAAAAATTGATCATGGTGTCATGCAACCCGGTTTCGTTCGCCCGTGACGCTCAAGCCTTGATCGGGGCGGAATTTAAAATGGGTGCAATACTGCCAGTAGACCAATTTCTATTTTCACCACATCTGGAAATAATAACAGTTTTTGACCGTTAACTTTTTCAACATCATTTTGCCACAGTTTTATTTTATTTATATAAATAAGGCGTCGAGGAAGTCGGCATTTTTTGTTATATTGAAGTGCAGAATGTGCCGAAGTTTATGGTTAACAAATCATTAATATCCTTTTGTTAACAGTATGTTAGTATTTGAGTAAGGAAAACAAAGGAGAAATAAGGGAAAAAGGGTCTGGCACGGTCCTTGCAGTTATGGTTGCAAGAAATTGTAATTTATCTGTAAGGGATAACATAATGAATAGCGTAAGAGCCTATAATATGAACTTAAATGAACTTATCCAGCCAAGTAATAATCGTGAACTTATTCGCGATCAATCCCCTCTTTTAAATGACGTTAATAAACCCGCTCAAATAGACGACAATCTTGTTTCTGCAAATCAAAATGATGCTGACGATTCCGTTAAAGTTGACATTTCACCTGTCTGGAAAGAAGCCGCCGGTAAAATTAATCTTGGAAGTGCCACCGCCGATGAAGTTGCAGTTCTTAGCACAAGCCTATTCAACGCCAATGCCATTACATTTGAAGATCATATCAATTTGAATTTTCAAACAAACTCAAAAGATGGTGATAAAATCGACTTCATAGAATATTGGAATACACGTCAGGAAGATGCAATTCACCAAGGAGCGGCGCATTCTGAGCTTAATGATATTGTAAGAATTCAATCGATTTTGAGCTATGTAGATAGCTTGAGAAAATAAGTTCTATTCTTCAGTTATTTGCACTGTGCTTTATGGCGTAATACATGATCAGCGAGTACGCAAGCCATCATCGCTTCACCTATAGGTACTGCTCTTATCCCGACACACGGATCGTGACGACCTTTAGTGAATATTTCTGTTTCTTGATTATTTACATCGATCGTATCTCTTGGAGTGAGAATAGATGAAGTTGGTTTAACCGCAAAACGAGCAACAATATCCTGTCCAGACGAAATCCCTCCTAATATACCGCCGGCATTATTACTATTAAAATGTGGGGCATCATTTTTTATACGAATTTCATCAGCATTTTCTTCGCCTGTGAGCGCGGCACTGGCAAACCCCGCACCAATCTCAACACCTTTAACAGCATTAATACTCATCATTGCGCTTGCAATATCTGCGTCGAGCTTTCCGTAAATCGGCTCGCCTAGTCCGGCAGGGACGCCGCTGGCTCTTATTTCTATGACTGCACCAATTGAACTTCCGGATTTACGAATTTGATCAAGATAAGTTTCCCATTCCGACACCATATTACCGTCAGGACACCAGAATGGATTTTGGCAAATTTGGTTGTCATCCCAATTGTCGGCGTCAATTGTTTTTTCACCCATCTGGATCATCGCACCGGCAATTCGTATGTTGTCGCCCAATATTTTACGCGCCACGCCGCCGGCAGCTACGCGCATCGCTGTTTCACGAGCAGACGACCTTCCGCCGCCGCGATAATCGCGTATACCGTATTTTGCTATGTAAGTAAAATCTGCGTGTCCTGGACGAAACTTATCTTTAATATCACCGTAATCTTTCGACTTTTGGTCCTTATTATCAATGATTAAACTAATGGGGGTGCCCGTCGTCACTCCTTCGAAAACACCAGAAAGTATTTTCACCTGATCGGGTTCTTGTCTTTGGGTGGTAAAACGGTTTTGTCCGGGTTTCCTTTGATCAAGAAATGGCTGAATGTCATCTTCAGATAATGCAATCCGTGGCGGTACTCCGTCAAGAACACACCCAATGGACGAACCATGACTTTCGCCCCAGGTTGTAACCCGGAACAATTTACCAAAGGAGTTATCGGACATTAATGTTTCATTCCTTATTCAAGGTCAAATCCGGCGCGTCTTCCCGTTTCATTCCCATGACATGATAACCGGCGTCTACATGATGATTCTCACCCGTTACACCGGATGATAGATCGCTGACGAAATAAACGCCTGCATTTCCGACTTCTTCGATACTGATGTTTCTGCCAAGTGGCGAATTAAGCTCATTCCACTTTAAAATATAACGAAAATCACCAATACCGGAGGCGGCCAAAGTTTTAATGGGGCCAGCTGAAATACTGTTTACTCGGATGTTTTTAGGGCCAAGGTCGCGGGCTAAATATTTTACACTTGTTTCTAAAGCCGCCTTAGCAACTCCCATGACGTTATAGTGCGGGATTACTTTTTCAGCACCGTAATAACTTAACGTAATCATGCTACCACCATCGGTCATTAACTTCTCTGCCCGCTGAGCGATTGCGGTGAAAGAATAACAGGAGATGTGCATGCTTTTGGTAAAATTATCGAGACTGGTGTCGACATACCTACCGGTAAGCTCATTTTTGTCTGAATAAGCGATAGCATGAACAAGAAAATCAAGCTTGCCCCATATTTTTTCGAGTTCTGCAAATACAGCATCTATAGAAGCTGGATCTGATACATCACAAGGTAAAACGATATCAGAACCAACGCTCGCGGCAAGGGGGCGAACACGTTTTTCAATGGATTCGCCTTGATACGTGAAGGCGAGCTCAGCACCTTCGTCGCTTGCTCTTTTGGCGATGCCCCACGCTATCGACCGATTGTTGGCAGCGCCCATAATAATGCCACGCTTACCTGAAAGAAGGCCTTTTTTACCAGTCATTTTTTATTCCTCTGGGTGTATTTCCCAAATGCTCTTATTATGAAATTTTACACAAAAATTAATCTACTATATCCTACACAATATTGCATCAAATTCAATCACTTGGCTCTTTTTTTTTCAATTTCTATCACTCGATCATGATAAAGTGCAGCGTTGACTTCTGCGCCGACAATAAAACCAACACTAATAAAATAGAAGAATACCAACGCAATGATTGCGCCAGCTAGACTGCCGTATGTCACATCATAATTCCCGAAATATTTCAAATATAAAGAAAAACTATTGGCAACAATCATCCAAAGGACAATAGCAGCGATGGCACCGGGCGCAACCGGCCCGGGCATTTTCAAGCTTCGCGGCCTTAATACAAAATAAGCCAGACAAAGTGCTCCAAAAATAAGGCCAAAACTCACCGAAAGTCGGATCAGATTCCAAAGAAAATTCCAGTCTGCGTTTATCGGACTATATTTAATAATTGTTTGCCAGATTACCGGGCCAAAAACCAATGCGGTCATGCCTAAAATAATGCTACTTGCAGAAAGTATAACGAGTAACAGTCCTTCTGCTCTGCGGCGTAGGTAGGGCCGACGCGTTACCGTCGAATATGCTCTAACGATAGCGAGCCTCGCCGCATCAATTGCAGATGAGGAAACCCATAAAGCACCAATGATACTAAAAGTCATAATACCTTTGTTGGATGTGGAAACCATTTGTTCAATTGGTCCGCGTAATACAATGGCGACATCCTGCGGCATGCCTTCGAACATAGCTGAAAGAGCGTCGGTACCCGCATCTGACTGTCCAAACGTACCGGCGAGTGACACAAGAAATATTATAAAAGGAAATAGCGCGAGCATACCGAGAAACGCGAGATGGCCTGCCATCACCATACCGTCGTGCTTATTAAAGTTAGCAATGGATCCAATTATAAATTTCAGGAAAGATTTTAATGGAGCCATATTATTCCATGTGCTTTCGGATATTTTTAGCATTATCTGATTTCAGATTAGAAGACCATTTCTTGATACTTTTTTCCAGATCACTGTCAATTTCGTCAGGTAACATTACCATTAATTTAACCAATTGATCACCTTTTTTCTTTGTTTTTGGGTCTGCCGCTCCTTTTCCCTTAAGGCGCATTATTTTTCCGGAACTAGAATTTTTCGGGATATTTAGAGCGATTTTTCCCGAAATAGTAGGTACCGTAACTTTTCCACCAAGAGCAGCTTCTTTTAAAGTAATCGGCAGGTCCATGTATATATTATTGTTTTTTATAGAATAATAAGGATGTTTGTTAATGTGCACTTCTATTAACGCATCGCCGCTTGCACCGCCTGCTGTTCCTGCCATGCCCTGACCTTTAAGTCTAATCTGTTGGCCTTCTTTAACATTTTCCGGGGTAGTCACATTTAACGTTTTACTATTTTCCAATTTGACCTGTTTTTTAGCTCCAAGCACAGCATCAAGGAAGTCAATTTTAATTTTGTATGTTTTGTCCGCGCCGCGTTTTCGCGCTTGGGACTGGCGCCTGTTCGTTCTGCCACCACCAAAAAGGCTTGAAAATAGATCTTCGGCATCAAAACCCGCGCCAAATCCGCCCCCGCCGCCGAACGGGTTACCGCCAGTACCAGCCTGCTGTTGATAATTGGCGAAACCCTTTTCACTGCCGTCAGGGTTGATTTCACCGCGATCATATCTGGCTTTCATTTTTTCGTCACTGAGCAAGGCGTAAGCGGCTGATACTTCTTTAAATTTTTCAGCTACTTTTTCGTCACCTGGATTTTGATCAGGGTGAAGCTTCATTGCAAGTTTTCGGTAAGTTTTCTTTAAATCAGCAGCACCGGTGTTTTTTGATACGCCAAGTACTGTATATGGATCTCTCATATTTTAATTCTTAAATAAATAAATTTGTTGGTTTATATTAATATAGTTAGCTGCTTGTTATTTTCCAAGTGCCGTCCGGTTGGCGGCAGGCGGTTCCGTATGCAGTTTCCGGCTCGCCTCCGATGGTTACGGTCTGCTGATATTCGCGGCAATATTGACCTTCATTATTTGTGTATGAAGGTTGTGGGGTTACTGAGCCGGCATGGCCATTGTCAGGATTGTGCCATTGACTTGTTGTACCGGATACCCCGGTTTCAAGAGCATTCTGTGTTGTCGTGTACATTCTCTTGCGGTCATCTTCATCTAGCTGATTT
The DNA here is from genome assembly GCA_021774795.1 of Emcibacteraceae bacterium. Taxonomy (GTDB): domain Bacteria; phylum Pseudomonadota; class Alphaproteobacteria; order Sphingomonadales; family Emcibacteraceae; genus Pseudemcibacter. The sequence goes on from JAJFIR010000053.1 coordinate 318,314, forward strand.
CCGATCCTGTTACCAATTATCGCGCCGGCCAATGTGCCAATTACGATGCCATTACCGCTGCCATCAGATACAGCACTTCCGACGAGCGCGCCGCCAACTGCACCGAGCAGAGTACCTGATTCTTCTTTAGTACAGGATACCAGTGAAAAAATCAGTGCAAATATTAAGATGATTTTTGTAAATAAAATTGAATTTGGCATATTATATCCTCTATCTTCCACTATAGATATTTTCTAATATATAACATATAATTAATAACTGAACAAAGCGATATAAGTTTAGGAATAATATGCAAAACCCGTTTGAAAGATTTGCGAAGTGGTTTGAAGAAGCAAATAAATCAGAAGATATGGCAGAAGCCATGTCTGTAGCCACGGTTGATAATGAAGGAAGGCCGTCTGTGCGAATGGTTTTGTTAAAAGATCATGGCCCTGGGGGGTTTACTTTCTACACAAATTTACAAAGCCGCAAAGGGCAGGAGCTAAAGAACAATCAGAATATGGCCTTTTGTTTTCACTGGAAAAGTTTAGCTCGCCAAATTCGCATAGAGGGCGAGGTAAACCCGGTGAGTGACGCGGACGCGGACGCGTATTTTGCCAGTCGCGCCAGGGACAGTCAAATTGGGGCATGGGCGTCGAAGCAAAGTCAGCCGATGGAAGGGCGTTTTGAATTTGAAGCGCGGATTTTGAAATACACGACCCGATTTGGTATCGGCAAAGTGCCGCGACCACCATTTTGGTCAGGCTATAGAATGAAACCACGCCGCATCGAATTTTGGCAGGACCGAAAATTCCGACTTCACGACCGACATGTTTATGTTCGCAATGCAAGCGATGATTGGGACACAGAAACGCTTTACCCATGACGAACAATCAAATCGATACAGCACATGCAGAAAAGCTTCTAAAACGGGCGACTACGGCATCTGTTAGCGTTGCAATCACACTTATCATACTCAAGACATGGGGATATATTGAAAGTGGTTCAGTAGCAATATTCGGCACGTTACTTGACTCCGTTATGGATAGTTTGTCATCAATTATTATATTCGCCGCTGTCCGTCTCTCAATCGTACCGGCGGATGAAGATCATAGATTTGGACATGGGAAAGCGGAAGCGATCGCCGGATTACTACAGGCATTTGTTATAAGTGCGACATCACTTTTGCTGCTTTATGAGGTCGTGGATAAAATAATAAACCCGGTGAGAATAGTTCAGGCAAATCTTGGGATCGGGATTGTGGTCGCCTCTATAATACTCACGATCATACTTGTTGCTTACCAAAAACATGTTAAACGCGAAACAGGCTCGGTAGCCATTGAAGCCGATGCTATGCATTATTCCGGTGATATCTTTCTAAATCTGGGTGTGGCAATCTCTTTGTTGCTCGGTAGTATGTTTGAAATGACTTATGCAGATCCCGTGTTTGGAGCGGTCGCAGCTATATATCTTCTCTATAGTGCGTATCAGGTATTTATTTCCAGCACCGACATACTAATGGATAAAGAGATGAATGAGGAGGAACGAAGCAAGATAGAGGAAATTATCAATACCCACCGTGAAGTAGTGGGAATTCACGAGCTGCGTACAAGACGATCCGGTCTGAATATTTTTATCCAGTTTCACATGGAACTCGAACAGGGCATCAGCCTTCAAACTGCTCATGATATTTCGGATCAGGTAGAAGACAGGATAATGGAAACTTATCCAAATGCAGAAGTTTTTATCCACGCTGATCCTTATAATGATGAACATAGTAATATTTAGATATGAAAAATAGAATAGAAGTAGTTGATGGTGCATTATTGCGAATAGTTGGTCCGGAAGATGCTCCAACTCTAATGTTGCTTGCAGGCTTTCCTGACAGTGGTTATTTATTTGAGACACTATTTTCAACAGAGCTCTCAATGCGGTACCGGCTAATCACGATAGATTTATGGGGTTTTGGAGCTTCTCCTAGGCGAAATGATAGTAAAACAGTCAACGATTATGGAATATCTTTAGCTGCACTAATAAAAGATTATGTTCCAGATCAACGCGTTGGTCTTGTTGGTCATTCTATCGCCGCTCCAATATGGGTGGAAACGGCTAGCGAATTGGGAGAAAAAATAATCGGTTTATTTTCGATAGAGGGAAACTTGACACCGGAAGACGCATTTTTTACGGGGAAAGCTGCAAATTTTGATGATCCATTTGAATTTAAGCAAAATTTTCTAGAGCAAGTATGGGAATTAGGGCAAGATTCTGAAACAATGCGGCGTTATTATTCAGGAGCCGCAGTAGCTGATGCAGTGGCGATGTGGAATCTTGGACGCGACGCGAAAAATATAAGTGAGGATGGTGAGCCGGGAAGGTCTTTTAAAGAGATGATTCAACCTTCCTTATATTATTGGTCAAAAGAGAGTACGCCTGTGACCACGAAGAAATGGATCGAAGATTCCGGCATAAAAAATCAACTTTATGCAGAGGCAGGGCATTGGCCAACAATCGATCAGCCAGAAAATACTGCACGCGCGATCGCCGAGTTTTTTGACGAAATACTTATTTGAAAAAATACAATTCAACATTCATGTTAGAGAGTTTTAGAAAAATCAATATGATAAAAATTTACGGCATAAAAAATTGCGACACGATGAAAAAAGCATTCAAATGGCTTGACGATAATGATCTTGATTACCAATTTCATGATTACCGCAAGGACGGTATAGATGTAGTTTTGGTAAATGATTTTGTTGATGAATTGGGGTTGGAGTTGGTCTTGAATAAAAGAGGTACAACCTGGCGTAAACTGCCGGAAGAAATGAAAAATGGCATGGATGAGGCACGCGCAGTTTCACTACTCGTTGAAAACGAGGCTATGATTAAGCGACCTATATTTGATCTGGGCAATATTCGCGTTGTTGGTTTTTCAAAACAAGAACAGAGCATTCTTGCTGATTTACTCTTAAAATAACTATTTTATTTGTTTAAATTTATGCTAGTGTCTATTATTTATTAAGAATCATTATTAACAAATGAGATAATTAATGCCCGACCAACAAGATATCAGAAAGACGGTAGTTTTAACTGGCGCGAGCCGTGGCATCGGCCACGCGACGGTCAAAAGGTTTTCAAGTGCAGGTTGGCGGGTTATTACATGTTCGCGGCACCCTATATCCGAGCATTGCCCGTGGGAAGCAGGCCCGGAAGATCACGTGGAAATTGATCTCGGGGATCCGGAAAACCGCGCAATTGGTATTGAAGAGATTAAGAAAAGACTGGGCGGCGGCCCGCTGAATGCGCTGGTTAATAATGCGGGTATTTCACCAAAAGGTGATGATGATGAGCGGCTCAACACACAAAATACAAACGAAGATGATTGGAAAAAAGTTTTTGAAGTGAATTTTTTTGCTCCTATTATGTTAGCGCGCGGACTTCATGATGAACTTGCTCTTGCAAAGGGAGCTGTTGTAAATGTGACGTCAATCGCAGGTAGCCGTGTGCATCCGTTTGCAGGGGCTGCTTATGCGACTTCAAAAGCGGCGTTGGCTTCACTGACCCGCGAAATGGCATCGGACTTTGGCCCTGACGGGATTCGCGTCAATGCGATTGCACCCGGAGAAATTGACACATCAATCTTATCGCCCGGTACTGAAGACCTTGTTGGCAATATTCCTATGAGGCGACTTGGTAAACCGGAAGAAGTGGCAAAGACGATATATTATCTTTGTACCGAAATGTCTGATTATGTGACTGGTTCGGAGATTCATATCAACGGCGGCCAACACGTTTAATTAAGGTAATGATTTTGGCTCAGTACTGCGGTGATTAAGCGGGGGATATCTCCCCATCTTTTAGTAATTCAGGAAAGGTCACCCCAACTTACCGAAATTGGATACTGAATTCCCGGCGAGTATGCCTGTTTAACCTAGATAATCAAGTCCAATATCAACCGCAGGCGCGGATTGAGTAATTCGACCTACAGAAATATAATCAACGCCAGTTTCGGCTATTTCTTTTATAGTTTTTAAAGTGATGCCGCCAGATGCCTCTAACTTAACTTTGCCCTTGTATTTCTTTACTGCGGCAAAGAGCATATCAACCGTCATATTATCGAGAAGCAGGCGATCCGCGCCTGAATTAACGGCTTCTTCCGCCTGTTCCAAATTGTCGCATTCGACGGTGATACCGATAGTGCTATTATTTGTGCCATAACTTTTTGCCGCTTGAATGGCTTTGCTTACCGATCCTATACCGGCGATGTGGTTGTCTTTGATTAGTATGCCATCATCCAGACGCATCCTGTGGTTCAAAGCACCACCCATTCGCGCAGCATATTTGGCCAGCTTCCGTAACATCGGAATTGTCTTTCGTGTATCAAGCAAATGGCAATTCGTATGCTCAATTTCCCTAACATATTGTCGGGTCAGTGTGGCTATCCCGGAGAGATGTTGCAGGATATTTAACGCCGATCTTTCCGCCGTAAGAATATTGCGGGCATTCCCGTCCAGCCGCATTATGACATTACCCGGTGTTACCTCTGTGCCGTCTTGTGCGAGTATTTCGACCTTAATAGCACTGTCAACAGTATGAATAATTTTTGCGGCAATTTCAATGCCGACTATCACCATGGTTTCGCGGGCGTTCATTTCCGCCTTTAGCGTCGCATCGGCCGGTATTGTGGCAAGTGTTGTTAGGTCACCTGTGCCAATATCTTCGTCAAGGACGGCACTGACAAAATACCTAAGTTCTTCTTTAAAAAGCGGCACGTTAAAATGCTCTGCCGGATTTAGCAGCCGTTGGCACCTGAGCGGGTGACATCTCAAGCATCTTATTAAGTGGCGCAAGTGCCTTTATACGCGTGATTTCATCGACCTCAATCTCCGGACCAAGGGTATTAAGACAATTATATAGCTTTTCAAGTGTGTTAAGCGCCATATAGGGGCATTGGTTACAGTTGCAGTTACCGTCTGCGCCGGGGGCACCAATAAATGTTTTATCTGGGGCATTTTTTTGCATTTGATGAAGAATGCCGGGTTCGGTAGCAACCAGGAATTTTTCTGCCGGATTTTCAAGGACGAATTTGAGGATAGAAGATGTTGATCCAACATGATCTGCATGACGTAAAATATGTTCCGGGCATTCCGGGTGCGCAGTTACCGGTGCTTCTGGATGTTCCGTTTTTAATTTAATGAGTTCTTTTTCAGAAAACCGTTCATGAACAATGCAGCTACCGGGCCAGAAAACCATTTCACGGCCTGTTTTCTTCGAAAGATAGGCCCCTAAATGCCGGTCTGGTGCCATCATTATTTTCTGATTTTGCGGAAGCTGATTAAGAATATATTCGGCGTTTGAGGATGTAACAATAATGTCCGATTGGGCTTTTACCGCCGCCGAGCAATTGATATAGGTCAGGCAGATGTGATCCGGATATTTTGCCCGAAATTTTCCGAACTCATCTGGCGGACAGCTTTCTTCTAATGAGCAGCCAGCGTCCATATCTGGCAGGACAACTTTCTTGTCCGGGCTTAAAATTTTTGCCACTTCTGCCATGAAGCGCACGCCGCAAAAAACGATAACATCGGCATCTGTAGCAGCGGCTTTTCGTGATAAATCAAGACTATCACCGACAAAATCAGCGAGATCCTGAATTTCAGAATCCTGATAATAGTGGGCTAGGATCACTGCATTTTTTTCTTTTTTTAAACGCGCTATTTCGCTTAAAAGTTCTATTTTCGGCAGCGTTTCACTCGGTACAAGGGGTATAGACATTGTCTCTGGCCATTTCGTCATTAGTATATAATTTATTATGTAAGGTGTCGGGGGAACTCTTTCAAGAATTAATCGTTAAATTCGGCCAACTCACCTGTATGATTAAACTTATTAATAAAGTAATTTGTTTTTCTTTTTTTTCAGAAATGGCATATCGTGAAAATAATTTTTAACTTAAAGCAACTTAGTCAATGTCACATGTTGATGAACATACTGTAAAATACAGCGTCGCCAGACGCTTCATTATTAAGCTTGGTATTATCGCACATGGTTACGGTCCGTCTGCGGCACGACTTGAATCTTATCTTAGCCAAGTTGTTGAAGCATTGGGGTATCACGGTGTTTTTCGCTCTACCCGGTCCGAAATTATTTTTTCGTTCTGGAAAGATGACAAGATGGATCAGATCATGCATATGGCGTCTGTTGAAACAGGCAGCTTTAATATGGCAAAACTTGCCCGGGTCGGTGAGCTTGTCGAAGCGGTGGTTGACGGTGGTGTGTCGCTTCATAATGCCTATGAGATGCTCGATGAAATAGAAGCATTATCCAATCCGTGGGGACCTGCGGCCAAGGCGGTGAGTTTTATGTTTATTGGCGTTGGGTTTTCCGGACTTATGTCTGGTAATCTTCTGGATATTTGTATATCAGGAATTTTGGCACTCATTGTTTATGTTAATGTTTTTTTTGCTCATAAGTTTGGCGGAAGGTTGTTTGAACTCCTCCCTTTTTCCAGCGCATATGCCGTTGGTGCACTTGCGGCAGCTCTTAAAGTGTTTATGCCAGAAATTAATTTACCTGTTGTGATATTATCTGCGGTTATTGCAATTATTCCCGGCTTTACGGTAAGCGCAGGTATTGTTGAAATGGTAAGTAATCATGTGGTTTCGGGTAGCGCGAACTTAATTAGTGGGGTTATTTACTTATTAAAACAATTTTTTGGTGCTTGGTTTGGCATTGCGACCATCGGGATTTTTTTGCCGTCAAATGGTATTACGAATGCCCCTGCAACAGAAAGTCTTGGCATATGGCTTTTTCTACCGCTTCTTTTTATCGGGCTTGGTATTGCTTATCAATCTTTAATAAAAGATTTCCCTTGGGTGATGGCCTGCTGTCTTATTTCCTATATCGCCGTTAGATTCGGGAATACCTTCGAGATCGCATACCTCGGAACATTATTAGGGGCCATCGTCGCCACTTTATTTGGAAACTTGTGGGCACGACAATTTAACAGGCCAACATCAATTGTTTTGGTACCGGCAATAACGGTTATGGTGAGCGGTAGTGTCGGGTTTCAGGGCTTGCTTATTGCCGCCGGTGGTGAGAGCGATAAAGGCCTAAATCAATTTTTGCAAATGTTCATTGTTGCACTTGTTATTGCCGCCGGACTGCTTATTGCGAATACGATTGTCAGACCGAAGGTCACGCTGTAGACTGATTTTCAAAGAATCAATAAACACATAATCGGGAGAGAAATTATGGGGATCAAATCCGCTTTATTAACTTATTGTATGTCCGGGATCGTCGGAACATGCTTGTTAGCTGGACCAGCGAATGCTGTTGACGGCATCATTAACGAAGATAATTTAAAAGGCATTGAATACCGGGAAGTAGGCCCATTTCGCGGCGGCCGTGTAACAACAGTTGCAGGCGTGGTTGGTGATAATCAGACATATTATATGGGTTCCATGGGCGGTGTTTGGAAAACGTCAAACGCCGGAAACACATGGGAAAACGTATCCGACGGGTCGTTCGGCACGGCAAGTGTGGGTGCAGTTGACGTTTCACCGACAGATGCCAATGTTGTTGTTGTTGGTATGGGCGAAAGTCCTTACCGTCACGTGGCATCTTCTTACGGTGATGGTGTTTATCTTTCGACGGACGCCGCAAAAACATGGAAACATATAGGTCTTAAAGAAGCGCGCCAGATTTCATCTGTAAAAGTTGATCCAAAAGATCCTAATACCATTCTTGTCGCTGTGCAAGGCAGCCCTTGGGAGCCGACAGAGATGCGCGGCATTTATAAAACCACAGACGCAGGAAAAACATGGGAAAGAAAGCTGTTTTCCAATGAAACCAGCGGTGCGATTGATATGAAGCTGGATCCTAACAATTCACGTATTATTTATGCCTCACTGTGGGATCAGGACAGAAATCCTTGGGGTATGCGTAGCGGCGGCCCTGGTAGTGGTCTTTATAAATCGCTTGATGGCGGTGAAACATGGAAGGAAATTAATAACGGTCTTCCGGATTATCTGGGTAAAATGGCCGTCGCGTCTTCTGCGGCGCAGGACCAGTTGGTATATGCGCTCGTAGAAGCAGGTGACGATGAAAGAACAGGTGAAAAAAGTGGTCTTTATAAATCCACTGATGGTGGCGAGAATTGGACCCACGTGACGGACAATCGTCAGCTTGTATCACGGTCTTGGTATTATATGCATCTTTATACTGATCCGAACAATGCGGATACGATATATTCGTTAAACGCACCTTTAATGAAATCTACCGACGGCGGTAAAAACTGGTCTCGTATTGTAACGCCACATGGTGATCATCACGGTCACTGGATCAACCCGGATAATAGTCTCAACCAAATTAATGCAAACGACGGTGGTGCAACAGTAACGTTTGATGGCGGTAAAACATGGTCATCAATTCATAACCAGCCAACCGCACAGTTTTACCGGGTAAATACAGATAATAGCTTCCCTTATCGGATGTTCAGCGGTCAGCAGGATAATTCATCGGTGGGCATCGCCAGCAAAGGCGTTTCAGGAGACATGAGCGAAGCAGCCTATATTTCAGTAGCGGGCTGCGAAAATGCGCACGTGGCGATGGACCGTGATAATCCGCGCTATATGTACGGCGGGTGTTATCTTGGTCAATTGAATGAATTTGATAGCGAAACCGGGGTGCGCCGTAATGTTGAACCATACAGAGAACTCGGGTTTGGTGTTAACCCAAATGAACGGACGTATCGTTGGAAATGGAACGCACCTGTTCTGGTATCTACGCATGATCCGAAAGTGATATATCACGCCAGTAATGTTATCCATAAATCATCGGACCGCGGTGTTACCTGGGAGGATATCAGCCCGGATTTGACCAAAGATCAGGAAGAATATCAACAAGCCCATCCTGATACGATTACCCGTGAAATCACCGATAGCTATAATGCGCTGCTCGCGGTGACTGAAAGCCCCTATGATGCAAATGTGATTTGGGCGGGTTCAGATGACGGTATGCTTTCAAAAACCGAAGATGGCGGCGCGACTTGGGAGGAAGTAACTCCCAGTGCCAATAAAGATGGCATGATCAACTCCATCGAAATATCACCCCATGATGCAAATACTGTTTATGTTGCGGCCCCGAGGTATAAATATGATGATCATGAACCCTATATTTATAAAACGACTAATAACGGACGCAGTTGGCAGAGTATTACCGATGGCATTCCCGAAGGTGCGTTTGTAAGGGTGGTGCGTGAAGACCCGGTTCGTAAAGATATGCTTTATGCGGGAACGGAAACCGGACTTTATATTTCCCTTGATGGTGGCAATAATTGGCAATTGTTCCAACGTAACTTACCCGTTGTTCCGGTCACTGATATTCAAGTGAAAGGCAGGGACCTTGCTATTTCAACACAAGGGCGGGCATTTTGGGTGCTCGATGATTTGTCACCTTTGCGACAAGGAGCGGAAGACCGCGACGAAGATAAAATGTATCTATATAAGCCGGAAGTGGCTTATGACGCGCGGGTTGGCAACATGACCATGCAATCGGTCATCTATTATACGCTTGGTGAAGAGCCAGACCTTAAAGAAAGTCCGGTAAAAATGGAAATTCTTGATGCAGACGGAAATGTCGTGCGCACGATGACATCGGATGCGGAAGTCGGTCATGATGGTGGTGGTTCGGCCAGTGCATATCACCTTCCGGCAAACAAGGGACTTAACAAAGCGACGTGGGATTACCGTTCAGAGAATTTCCTTGAACTTAAGGACCTTTATGTTCTTTCAGGTGGCGGTGATAATATCACGGACGGCCCAAAACAACGTCCTGGAAATTATACAGTGCGTGTTAGCTTTGACGGTGAAGTGATGGAACAACCATTAACGGTTGAGTATGATCCACGCATTGAAGTGTCCAATGTTGTTTTGGCGGAAAAATATGATCTCACCGACAAAATTGAAGCGTCACTTCGGGACCTTACAGATAGTCTAAAGATGGCCCGCGACGCCCGTAACCAGGCAAACGCGCAACTTAAGGAAGACGGTAACGATGACGACCTTAAAAAGTTAGCACAGGACATTGTTGATGCGGTGGATGTGTGGGAAGCAAAAGTGGTGAGTGTTGATCGCACGTATTTTCAAGATACTTTAAACTGGCCCGACATGGTTTTTGCTGATCTTCAAGATATTTACCGCGTCGTTGATGCCATTGTGCCGCCGATGAACCAACGGATGAGCAAGCGATTTAACGATGTTGACGCAAGATGGCAGGCGTTAAAACCGGAATATCAAGCGATACTTTCTGGTCCGGTCGCCGCCTTCAACGAAGCTTACTTTAACAGGCGCAGTAAAATAATCCTTGCTGGAAATTAAATCAGAAAGAGTGCCCAAGTGGCACTTTTTTTATATACGGAGATTATCAATGTGGGTTTCTATCATTTTGGCGGCATCAATTCCGCTTGTATTGCTCATCGGATATTGGAATAGGAAAGGGGCGACTGACGACAAAACAAAGGGGATTGGCTGGCAATTTATTCGGTATAATGTGTTATGCATTTCGCTCCCGCTCGTTGGACTCTTGGCGTTAAATAATGTTCTAACAGGTGAAGTTGCAACGGTTATCGCGGGTATAGTTGGTTTTGCGTTCGGTAAAACGAGCGATAAGTCATAGTGACAATGAGCGACGATCAGAGCGGCTGGGATTATGGGTTTATGGGAAATTCAGCCATCGATACATCAAATAATTATGCAGAGCCATTTATTCATATTGGAAAAATCCTTTATCCTTGTATTCGATCAATTATGATTTAGGGTTATAAGAAAATAATAAATTGCTAGGGGAATAAATTGGAAAGTTACGGTTTTTTATCTGTCATACCGCCTGCTTTAAGCGTGTGTCTTGCGATATATACGCGCAACATAATCATTTCCTTAACCGCCGGAGCACTAAGCGGTACTTTAATACTTACAGACTTTAATCCGTTTTTTGCCATTATCACTTTGCTTGAAGATCACGTATTTGTTCAGGTATCAAGCAGTTCAAACACTCAGGTAATTTTAATTACGTTGTGTATTGGCGGATTTGTTAGAATGCTCGAGAAGTCGGGTGGTGCTAAAGCTTTTTCGAGTGTGATTGTCAAATTTGTATCTAATCCGGTTCGGGGGCAATTGGCCGCTTGGGTGTCGGGACTTAGCGTATTTTTTACGGATACAGGTAATTCACTTATCGTAGGGCCACTTTTTAAGCCCGTGTTCAGAGAGCTAGAAATTTGCCGTGAAAAATTAGCCTATATTATTGATACCACGGCTGCTCCCGTTAGTATTCTGGTGCCATTTGTCGGCTGGGGGGTTTATATCATGAGCCTCATTGAAAATTCATATAGCGACATAGGGATCGAGGGAGAACCATTCGCCGTTCTTCTTAGTGTTTGGCCTTATCAGTTTTACGCGTTTCTGGCTTTGCTTTCGGTTCCGATGATTTTATCAACCGGTAAAGATTTTGGTCCGATGGCTGATGCGCAAAAAATATATATGAAAGATTTAGATGAAGGTGTTTTTGATGTTGAGTTCTTGAACGCTGAAACGGAAGCAAATAGTAAGGAAGAGACAAAATTAATTGTGGTAGCTTTACCCTTTCTTATCATGCTTGCTACACTAGGCTTTATTTTGATTTATTTTGGCATGACGGAGGGTGTTAAAAGCGTCCATGTTAATGCCGGAATATGCACCGCGTATATTTTTGCGTCACTAGCTTGTGCTTATTTGATGAAGCAATATAAGAATATTACTTTTAACACCTCGCTTGATCAGTTTTTTAAGGGCATGGGTGACCTTATCAGCGTGTGCTGCATTTTAGCACTAGCGTGGTCATTGAGTTCTATTTGTAAAGAATTGCAAACAGGGGAGTACCTAGCGACCCTTGTAGGGAACCGCATTGATCCAATATTCTTTCCGGTTGTTGTATTTTTAATTGGTGCTGTAATGTCTTTTGCGACGGGATCATCATATGGTACTTTTGCAATCCTAATGGCAACGACACTGCCGGTCGCGCATATTCTTGATGCGTCACTGGTATTGACAATTGCTGCTATTTTGAGTGGCGGTTTATTTGGTGATCATACCTCCCCCATTTCCGACACCACGGTTCTCGCATCAATGGGATCTAGTTGCCCGCATATCGATCATGTGACCACCCAGTTTTATTACGCTGCGCTTACGGGACTTCTGACGATGATTGCATTTATCATAGTTGCGCTCTATCCGTCACCGACGGTTATCATTATCATGCTTGCCGTTCAGTATATTGTAATTCGAGCCGTGATGCGTTTTTTTGGTAAAATCAGTGTAGTGGAACGCTGAAATGAACTGTGTAGCCGGGTAATACCGCATCCATAATTAAATCATCTTATTGCTTTGACTTACCCCTAAGATCATTTAGTGTAAATGAACAAAATATGAATCCCGGTAACAAATAAACTACCCAATGGGTAAAATAATATCGCGGGAAACCAATAGTTAAATATAAAAGAGTATCGATATGGAAGATTACGGTGTTTTATCAATTCTACCGCCTGCTTTGAGCATTTGTCTCGCAATATATACCCGCAATATTATCTTTTCATTGGCTCTAGGTGCCTATAGTGGTGCATTAATTTTGGCCAACTTCAATCCATTGCTCGCGTTCGCAGAACTTCTTGAAAAACATGCTTTCATCCAAGTGTCCTCCGGATCTAACACTCAAGTAATTGTTGTTATGCTGGCGATTGGCGGTTTTATACATATGTTGGATAAATCGGGTGGTTCGCGTGCCTTCGCGTCGGTGATGGTGACGTTTATTTCTAATCCGGTGAGGGCGCAGCTCGCGGCATGGACGACAGGGTTAAGTGTGTTTTTTACCGATAGTGGAAACGCTCTTATCGTCGGGCCGCTTTTTAAACCGGTTTTTCGAGAATTAAAAATATGTAGGGAAAAACTGGCCTATATTATTGACACAACTGCCGCACCGTTAAGTATCTTAATTCCTTTTGTTGGTTGGGGCGTATATATTATGAGCCTCATAGAAAATGCCTATGGTGACGTGGGACTTACAGACGAGCCTTTTGCCGTGCTGCTTAGCGTGTGGCCATACCAATTCTATGCCATTCTTGCTCTTCTTTCTATTCCAATGATCCTGATGACCGGCAAAGATTTTGGGCCTATGGCCCGGGCGCAAACAAGATATAATGAAGCCTTGAGGGAGGGAACGCTTGAAGAAGAACTTATCACCGAAGAGGAAAAAAAGGACGCTCCGCGCATCAGCACTGTCGCTTTACCGCTTTCGATCATGCTTGCGACGATGGTGATTTATTTAACTTACTTTGTTTATGTAGAACAAGGCATTAAAAGCATACATGTTCGTGCAGGAATTTGTCTTTCTTATATTTTTGCTTCCTTGGCATGTGCCTATTTGATGAAAAAGCATAAAAAAGCGACTTACAAAGAGAGCATCAATTTATTTGTGCGGGGAATGGAAAAACTTGTTTTTATTTGTTTTGTTCTCGTGCTGGCATGGACATTAAGTTCGCTTTGTAGGGAACTGCATACCGGTGATTATCTGGCGACATTAATAGGGGATAGAATTCAGCCAAGCTTCCTGCCGCTCATTGTTTTCTTCCTTGGGGCGATAATGTCTTTCGCAACTGGATCATCATATGGCACTTTTGCCATTTTAATGATCATTGTTGTGCCGGTCGCCCATACACTTGATGCGCCTATGATTTTAACAATAGCCGCTGTCTTAAGTGGCGGACTATTTGGTGATCACACCTCGCCGATTTCTGATACGACGGTACTGGCCTCTATGGGGGCGGGATGTGCGCATATTGACCATGTATCGACGCAGTTTACCTATGCCTTCATTAACGGCGTTATGACAATGTTGGCGTTTGTTGTCGCAGGTTTTTACCAGTCACCAATGATCATATTAGGAATGATCATCCTACAGTTCTTTGCAATTAAGTTGATTATGAATAAATTTGGTCATAAAGCTAGCGGTGAGGTCTAAAATTAAATAGAATAGAAATTCGATATATGAAAGGTTTGATGATATATTGTGCTTTTCTATGACTAGGTTTGTTGAGAGTTTAATATGGAAGACTACGGCATATTATCCATTGTCCCTGCTTCGTTGAGTATTGTTCTGGCAATATATACACGCAATATCATTTTTTCGCTGGCGATTGGTATTTTTTGTGGCTCGATGATTTTAACGGAATTTAATCCGTTTTTCGCCATAACCGATTTGATGGAAAAACGGATATTTGTGCAAGTATCAAATGAATTAAATATTCAGGTGATTGTTGTTACTTTGGCCATTGGTGGATTTATCCAGTTACTGGATAAATCCGGCGGTGCGCAAGCTTTTTCGAGCGTCATAACCAAATTTATCTCAACGCCGGTTCGGGCACAGCTTGGGGCATGGTTTGCGGGTATCAGCGTATTTTTCACCGACACAGGAAACGCTTTGATAATCGGCCCTTTATTTAAGCCCGTATTCAATGAGTTAAAAATATGTCGAGAGAAATTCGCGTTTATTCTGGATAGCACCGCCGCACCGGTAAGCATTCTTATCCCCTTCGTGGGATGGGGTGTTTATATTATGAGCCTAATCGAAAATTCCTATGCGGATGCGGGACTGCCGGATGACGCTTTTCAAGTACTACTAAATATATGGCCTTATCAATTTTATGCCTTTTTGGCACTTGCATCCATTCCGATGGTATTGTCAACTGGCCGCGATTTTGGTCCAATGGCGAAAGCTCAGGAAAATTATAATCTAGCCCTTAAAAATGGAACGCCCGGTGGGGAAGAGCATACACCTATGGAGTCCGAAGCGGAAACGAGTAAGCCAAGAATGAGCGTAGTTGTCTTGCCGCTATCGGTCATGTTGGTAACCATGGGTGGATACATTATATATTATGCAGCCGTGGAAGGAATGAAAAGCACACATGTAAGGGCGGCAATTGCCATTTCTTATTTGCTCGCATCACTTTGCTGTGCGTATCTCATGAAGAAACACCAAAATATTACATATAACCAATCAATGAACCAATTTGTACGGGGCATGGAAAAACTCGTGTTAATATGTTTAATATTGGCTTTGGCTTGGTCCTTAAGTTCAATTTGCAAAGATCTGCAAACCGGTGATTATCTTGCATCTGTAATTGGCGACACGATTGATCCGAATTTTTTGCCGTTAATCGTATTTGTTCTCGGCGCGATAATGTCTTTCGCGACGGGGACATCATATGGGACTTTTGCTATTTTAGTCGCGATTGTGGTGCCGCTTGGACATGCGTTGGACGCGCCTATGGTGTTGACGCTCGCCGGCGTGTTAAGCGGAGGTTTATTTGGCGATCATACATCACCAATATCTGATACCACCGTTTTGGCCTCTATGGGTGCCGATTGCCCGCATATTGATCATGTATCAACACAATTATCTTATGCCCTTGTTTCTGGTTCTATGGCAATTCTCGCGTTTACGGTGGCGGGTTTTTATCAATCTCCGATGATTATTCTCGCGATGCTGGTTGTACAGTTTTTCGTTCTTCACGTTATTATGAGAATGTACGGAAGAATAGCACTGAAATAGAGATTTTTTCTATGATTCATAGAGAAAGCACACATTTTTAGTCAATCTCCACGTATTCTACATCGTAAATTCATCTATTCATCAAGCACGTCTTTTTTACCTAATCTATTAATTTGGTCATAAGTAAATAATATTTTCAGATTTAATATAAACCGAAAAGGACGACAGAATGACAACCGAAAAATATTTAATTAATTGCCAGGAAGGCGCGGGACATGTGGAACGTGCCACCATTTCATTTATTTTAGCAGCGACAGCATCCAAGACTGCTGATACAGCCGTATTTCTAACATCTGATGCAGCCGTACTTTGCACAAAAGGCGGTGCTGATGGAATGGTCGCTGAGGGGTTAGAGCCTCTCTCCGATCTTATAAATCAGTTCGTCGGAAATGGCGGCAAACTTTGGTTATGCCCGGTCTGTGCAAAAACGAAGGGTATTACTGAGGAAGACTTAATTGAAATTGCTGAAATTGCTGGCGCGCCAAAGACAATGGCCTTTCTTGCTAGCGGTGCAAAATTATTAGCGTAACTAAAATAATCCGGAGATGAGACATGGATAAAATTTATAACAATATAGCCGAAACAATTGGTAATACACCGGTGGTTAAACTTAACAATATTGGACCAAAGAACGTCAATATATACGCCAAGCTAGAATATTTTAATCCGCTTGGTTCAGTTAAAGACAGACTTGCTTTAGGTGTAATTGAGGATGCTGAACGAAAAGGTGACCTAAAACAAGGGCAAACCATCATCGAAGCGACCAGCGGGAATACCGGTATTGCCCTTGCCATGGTATGCGCACAGCGCGGTTACCCGCTTGTCATAACAATGGCAGAAAGTTTTAGTGTCGAGCGACGGAAATTAATGCGTTATTTAGGCGCAAAGGTCGTGCTCACGCCAGCCTCTGAAAAGGGTTCGGGTATGGTTGCAAAAGCCAAGGAACTAGCTGAAGAACACGGATGGTGGCAATCAAAGCAGTTTGAAAATCCTGCAAATGCCGATATTCATGCGAAAACAACAGCTATCGAAATTCTTGATGACTTTGATGACGTTGGCCTTGATTTTTGGGTTTCGGGATTTGGGTCTGGTGGAACAATCAGCGGTGTTTCTCGTGTTTTAAAGGAAAAAAGCCCCGGTACCAAAATCATCGCCTGTGAACCGGATAATGCGCAGCTATTAGCGAGCGGTATTCCGCAAGCGCGTAATGCTGACGGTTCAAATGCGCAAAGCCATCCGAATTTTAGGCCACATCTTATGCAGGGTTGGTCACCGGATTTTATTCCCAAACTAACTGAGCAGGCAGTACATAACGGTGCTATAGACGACCTTATCGCAGTTGACGGTAAATTCGCTCTGGAATGCTCGAAAAACTTAGCGCAGAAAGAAGGCATATTTGCCGGTGTGACAGCGGGCGCTACTTTGGCCGCTGCGCTTGAAATCGCTAAATCCGCACCTGATGGCTCTAATATACTTGTGATGATCCCCGACACCGGTGAGCGTTATTTGAGCACACCACTATTTGACTGGGTCGCAACTGAAATGACCGATGAAGAGAAAGAAATTTCAAAATCATCACCCAATTACAGATTTGATGTTGCGTCGGCACCAGCAGTTAAACCGGATGAAGAACAAAAAGTCGCCTTAGATGAGGATGCCGTGAAGGAAGTTGACAACGCTGTGAGTTCGAAAGATAAATCTGTTGTAATGTTTGGATTGGAATGGTGCGAGTTTTGTTGGTCGGTTAAGAAGATGTGTGCTGAATATGGAATTAATTTTAAATCGGTCGATATAGATGCTGTGGAATATCAGGAAAATAATCGTGGCGGCAAAATTCGAGAAGCTTTAAAAAACAAAACCACATGGAATACATTTCCTCAAATCTTCATTGATGGGGAGTTTATTGGGGGGTGTACCGATATTTTTGATAATTGTAAAGACGGAAGTTTGCAAAAAAGACTTGCTGATCTGAATTTTAGCTTTAATGATACGGTGAATAAAGATCCATATAGCTTCCTACCGGGGTGGCTACATCCCAGGTAAAGTTTCTTGAAATTAAATACTGACAGATTACATGAGCGTATCGCGGCACTCGCTGAAATTGGAAAAACTTCTGATGATGGCGCGTGCCGCATTGCTTTAACCGACACCGATAAGCAGGGCAGAGACTTACTTGTCAACTGGTTCAGGGAAACAGGACTTAAAGTAGAAATAGACGAAATAGGAAATATATTTGCCACTCTTGCAGGACGAAAAAATGGCACCCAAATTATGATGGGATCTCATATTGACACTGTTGGAAATGGTGGACATCTTGATGGTTGTTACGGTGTAATTGCAGCGTTGGAAGTTATAGAAACATTCATTGAGCAAGATAAAGTCCCACAATATGATTTAACGGTCGCTATTTTTACAAATGAAGAAGGTGTAAGGTTCCAGCCGGATATGATGGGGTCGCTGGTTTATGTGAACGGAATGTCCGTAGAAAATGCACATGATACGATTTCAACAGATGGGATAACACTAAAGGAAGAATTAACAAGGACAGGTTATCTTGGTTCCATGAAATGCGGCTTAATTCGTCCATATGCCTTTCTTGAGCTTCATATTGAACAGGGCCCTATTTTAGAGAAAAAAGGTATTACAATAGGTGCGGTTGATAATGTGCAGGGGATATCATGGACAGATGTGGTTTTTAAGGGCCAATCCAATCACGCCGGCACAACGCCAATGGAAATGAGGCATGATGCGGGGTTCGCGGCATCCAAACTGACTGTAGCGGTCAGGGAAATTGCGAATGTAGTCGGCTCAGGCCAAGTTGCGACAGTGGGTGTGATTAACCCCAAACCCAATCTTATAAACGTTGTGCCGGGTGAAGCTCAATTGACGGTTGATTTGCGAAATAGTGACGCTAAGAAACTGAAAATCGCCGAATTTCTTCTTCATGAGAAAATTAAAGAAATTTGTGAAGATGAGGAGGTAACATGTCAAACCGACCAATTGGTTCGATTTGATCCGGTGAAGTTTGATAGTAGAATTTCTGATTTAATTGCTACTACGGCTAACTATTTGAATTTGTCCTGCGTGCATATTAATTCCGGAGCGGGGCATGACGCACAAATGATGGCGCGCATTTGCCCAACAGCGATGATATTTGTGCCGTCACGCGATGGTATCAGTCACAACCCAAAAGAATATACTGATCCGGAATTTCTGGACGCGGGACTTGAAGTGCTTTTTGAAACGGTTTACAGGTTGGATAAAGGATATCTGGACTAATTATTATACGGTTATTCCAGGCATTGGAAATCATCACTACTCACCGGTTTACAAATGTCGGGCCAGCCTTCTTTCCGCCAATAATCTACTAATCCTATTTGATCTAAATATAATTTGACAGCTGCCTGGTTTAGTAACGGAACAAAAGGAGGGCGAAAAAGGTGCGCGGTCGCGGTGATAGCATCTAAATTATTGTTTTCAACGAAGCGGATGAATTGCTCGCCATTCAACAAAAGCAAACTTCCAAAAACAGCTTGGAGAAGCCCTTCTTCCATATCTTTGTTTAGAAGTATCTGTGCATTACTTCGCAATGAAGGGTCAAAATAAGCGTCTACGTAAGTTGCTAAATTTTCAGTTGGAGATTGACCGAATTTGTTCAACACGTTTGAATATTCATCGATTGTCCGTTTACTGTCTTTATCAATAAGAGCAAGAGCAGCTTGCTCAATACCAGCGGGCCACCACCCCATTTTTAATGATGTGTCAGTATGTTCTTTTGCTCTTTCAAATTCTCGCTGCATTAAAAAGTTTCTGCCCAAATTACCGTGATTTATGGCTGAGTTAGGTGCTATTTTAACTGCGTTTTCGTATGCAAATTGTGCTTTTTTAAAGAAACCGGAAGAAGTATAACTTGATCCCAACCACATCCATGCGGTTTCGTTATTTGAATCTAGTTCAGTCGCACGTTCCAGTGCAATGCGCGCTTCTTTTCTTTTGAGTTCTTTTATATTTATATACCCTTTTATCGCCCATGCTTGGGCGAGGTTCGGTTTTAAAGTTAACGCAGTATCAGCGGCTTCCAGTGCTTTTATGGAAGCTTCATTGTCATCCATTATTCGGCCGTAGGAATTAATAACAGAATAACTTGCCGCCAGATCGGCCCAAGCTTCAGCGAAATTCGGATCAATTTCTATCGCACGGTTATAAAATGCCATGGCGCGTTCTATATTTTCACGATTGCGGTCCAAAAACCATTGATGGCCTTGTAAATATAGCGTGTAAGCTTCCATATTTCTGGTTGGTGCACTATGGGTAATTTTATTATCGGTAAGTTCCAATTGTAAGGCATCAGCAATAGCATTGCTTATATCGTCCTGCACTGCAAATATGTCGTCTAACTTTCTATCATATGTTTGGGACCATAAATGTTTATCATTATCCACATCGATGAGTTGAGCTGTAACTCTAATTTGAGTTCCTGAATTTCTAATTGACCCCTCGACGATATAATTAACATTTAGCTTCGCAGCAATTTCGGGAACTGATAAATTTTGTTTTTTTAGTGAAAAGGCCGTTGTTCTTGACGTTACTTTGAGTTCGCCTACTGTTGCTAGCAAATTTAATACTTCCTCCGCCATGCCGTTTGCGAAATATTCTTGATCTTTATCAGCACTCATATCAGAGAATGGCATGACGGCAATTTTATATTGCGAATTACTTGTCGACGGTACCGCATCGTCCAAATCCGTAGCGAGGTTCTGATTTAAATATAGAATGCCCACAATAAGAAATAAAACGAAAATAGCGGCATACCGAAAGGAATATCTTTTATAACTGGTTTTTTCTTTTTCATTGTAGTCTCTTGTCGCTGGATCGCTTTCTACCTGCTGATTTAATTTCGCTATTGCGAGAAATTGGATGCCACGCCCACGAACGGTTTTGATGTATTTTTGATTCTCGCCGCTGTCGCCTATGGCTTTTCGGGCAGACTTGATGCAGCTCGATACCGTGGCATCGGACATAATGCGACCGCCCCAGATTTCGTTGATTACTTCATCGCGTGTGATAATCCGATTTGGGTTTTGAATAAGAAAAAGGAGCAAATCAAACACCAACGGTTCAACATGTTGAACCGTACCATTACGATAAAGTTCAAATCTATCTGCGTCTAATTCAAAATCTTCAAATTGGTAGTACATACTTCCTTTAAGCCATGTTTTTCAACTTATATAAAGGGTTAATTTTTTCCTGAAATAATAATATTACAATTAATTTACGTTTCACACTCAAAATCACTTTCGCCGATTGCCTTGCAAAAATAGGGAAATTCATTATTTTGCCAATACGTAAGCAATCCTATTTTGATGATAAAGTTTTTAAAAATATTTTGCTTAAACAATGGGCGCGCAAGTGGATAGTATATCCTGGCTAAATTGAAACCTTTATTCGCGGTTGTTGTCTCATAATTATGGACTATCTTTGCCCCGTCCTGCAACATGAACAACCCAAAAGTAGTATCAAATCCGTTGGCAATATCTTTTTTCAGTAATATATTAACCTGATCATGTAATGCAGGATCGGAATATGCCTTTGCATATATTTCCAACTTATTAGCAAGTTCCGTACCGGACGTCTGATTATAACTTTTGAAAAAGCCGAGCATTTCTTCTCGAGCACGGTCAATATTGTTATTCCAAACGGCAACAAGTGCTCTGTCTGGCCGTCCAGCATCGAATCCCATTTCGATAATTGCCTTATCCATTTTGCCAACTGCTTTTTCGATTTCTCCGCGTGCATGCGAAATTATTCCGGAAGCACTGTGATTTATAGCAACCGAAGGTGAAATTTTGATTGCTTTTTCAACAGCCTCCATAGCTTTATCTTGGTTGCCTACGGCTGCGAAGTGTAGTCCTAACCATAGCCAGGCAGTTTCGTTATTGGGGTTTAATTCGGTTGCGCGCAGGATCGATGACTGAGCATCTTGGAACTGAAACCGGTTTAAATGGATAAATCCTTTTACCGCCCACGCCTGGGATAGATTCGGATCAAGGCTAATGGCCCGATTGGCGGCTTCTGTGGCTCGCGGTGCTACTTTTTCAAATGAATAGTCTTCATCAAAATAGCTGGGTAATATTATATTACTTGTCGCTAAATCTGCCCACGCTTCGGCAAATATCGGATCAAGAGATACGGATTGTTCCAAAAGGTCTATTGCATTTTCCAGATTCTCTATGTTTTTCGCAATATCGTCAGTACCCCGGTTCAGGAATAGTTGATGTCCTTGAAGATACAGCGCATATGCCTCCATATTAGTGGTTGGCGCTTCTCGGCCAAGTGAGTTTCCAATCAGCTCTACTTTTAAACTATCAGCAATTTGTTGACTGATATCATCCTGTATTGCGAAAATATCGACCAATTCTCGGTCATAATTTTCGGACCATAAATGGCTATCGGAATTGGCATCAATCAGTTGTGCGGTAATTCGAATGCGGTCACCGGAACTCCTAATTGACCCTTCAACGATATAATTAACATTAAGTCTTTCTGATATCTCAGGAACAGAAAGATTTTGCCCTTTTAGTGAAAAGGCCGTTGTTCTTGATGTAACTTCGAGTCCGTTGACAGCGGTAAGGACATTGAGCACTTCTTCGGAAATACCGTCCCCGAAATATTCCTGAGTACCATCTGCACTTAAATCTACGAACGGCATAACGGCAATAGTGTATGGCGCACCGCTAAGAATAGTTTCCTGGCTGGTGGAATCATTTATACCACCGCCAGTTATCGTATATTGATTATAAAGTAGCAAACCTATTATAAATACTAATCCTGTTATGACTAAGTAGGTCACTGTGGATTTATTTATATGTGATGTTACTTTTTGATAGTCGGCATGAGGCTTTTGATTGTCCGGCTTTGCATCTGAATTAATAGTACCGACAAACTGGAAACCCCGTCCGCGTGATGTCTTAATATATTTTTGCAGTTCTCCATCATCGCCAAGAATTTTTCGCGCTGATTTTACGCAGCTTGAAATCGTGGTATCGGATACGATACGGCCGTGCCAAACTTTCTCTATTATCTCGTCACGGGTAACTACCCTTCCATTATGTTGAAGAAGAAAATAGAGAAAATCGAAAACCTGTGGTTCTACATGTTGGGTGATGCCATCCAAGCGTAGCTCAAAGTTCTCCGCGTCTAATACAAAATTATCGAAGCGATAAAGCATTATACCCTCAATGTGCCTAACGTGATTTTTCTTATAATATATTAATGGGGATTAATCGTCCAGTTGCAATAAATCTGGAGAACATAGACCTTTCAAGCTTTCCCCACCTAATCCCCATGTAATTTTCACCAATTTTCACGAATTTTACACCTGATCCTCAAGCAACTCTTTTTACGCCAGCTTATAAATATGATCATGAAACAGATCAAATCAGGCATTGAAATACTAAACATAAAACAAAATTAAGGATTAAGACGATGAATATGATGAATAAAATTATAGCAGAGAAAGAGATCGATATTTCTGCACGCTATGCAAGATGCATTGAAACCTCAAAACGCGTAAGTTGGGATATCGATCTGGACGTCATTCGTGGACGCCATTTTGATATAAATGAAAAATTTTTACCGGATACTCTTTCACAAGTAGAGGAATTAGATTTTCTAAGTGAATATGAGAAACGATTTCTCAGCCAGATTCAAGGCCGTACCTACGCCAACATTTTTGGGCTGGTTGAACGATTTATTAACACGAAAATTCTGGAAATAGGGCAGGATTACACATTTGGTGATCAAGTTGCCCTGGAAGCTCTTGTAAGGTTTAGTCAAGAAGAACTAAAGCATCAGCAACTATTTCGAAAAATCGAAAAAATGTGTGCGGAAGTTATGCCGCAGGGGTATATATTTGTGCCACAACCTAATGATGTGGCCCACGCGGTACTCAGTAAATCAACATGGGCAGTGCTTGCACTTACACTAGATATTGAATTATTTTCACAAGCGCATTATCGCGATAGCATTGATCCCACCAAAAATTTATCTCCGCTTTATAAAGATGTGTTTCTTTATCATTGGAAAGAAGAAAGTCAGCATGCGATCCTCGATGAATTGGAGTGGGTACGCCATGATCAGAGTATAACAACGCAAGAGCGTGATCAGGGTGTTGATGAGTTTATCGAACTTGTCACTGCCGTAGACGGCATCATTCAGTGTCAGGCCAAGGCAGACACGGTTTATTTCGTTGAGCAAAGTGGTCGTGAATATTCTGACGTTGAAGTGGTCGAATTAGAAAAAGGTATATTGGGTGCCTATCGCTACCAATATATCTTCTCCGGGGCCAGTCACGCGCATTTTGGCAAAGTATTAGGCAGTATGATTACGCCAGATCAGGCAGACCGTATACACGAAGCACTTGGAAGTATTCAATAATTCTAAACAATTACCAGAAGAGGGGGCGGTCCAATCCTCCCGGGGCCAAACCCTTTTCATCTATTATTTCTGTTTTGAAAGGAAAGATTATGACAAAAAAAGAAACATCGGTATTGGCGATCATATTTGGGTTTATTTCGTATCTCTCATTTTTAATCGTCTTTAATTATCACATAGCGTTTTTAGGTAACTTTTTGGTCCCAGTTAGCGTTGATGCAGCGCGCAATGGTTCTTTGTTATCTTCTTTATTCATCGATATCGGATTGGTCGCATTATTTGGAATACAACATACGATCATGGCAGATCCAATTTTCAAAAGATGGATAACACGGTTTATACCGCAATATTATGAACGTCCGTTATACGTCGCGGTATCAACAGCGGCGATTGCCTTTTTAATGTGGCAATGGCGCAGTATTGATACAGTTCTTTGGCAAGTAGAGGCATTGTGGGCAATATCACTTATCTGGGTTTTGTTTGCGGTCGGTTGGGGAATTTTATTTCTTGCAACATTCCTTATTGATCATTGGCACCTTTTTGGGCTCAAGCAGGCACTTGGTCGTGATTATGATGGCGTAATCCGTTTTGTTACACCTTCACTTTATAAATTGGTAAGACATCCCATGATGACTGGTATATTCATATCAATTTGGGCTGCTCCAACAATGACTGTTGGGCACGCGGTGTTCGCGGTTTCAATGACTATCTATCTACTGGTTGGCATTCGTTTTGAAGAACGCAAGCTCGTGCAGGAACTTGGTTACGAATATAAAATCTATCAAAAAAATGTACCGGCCTTGGTGCCGTCATTTAAGAAGAGCAACAGTGAAATAAACACTGTTAGTGCTGAATAAATTATAAGCTTCCGGAGAAAAGAAATGTTTAAGCTTGTCGAAAATAATAATTTCAAAAATGTTTATGAAGAGATATTATTTGAATACCAGGATATGATAGAGTTTATTTCGTATATATTTGGGGAAAGTTCGGCCATGGGTAACTTTATCGGTTTGCTTAATGATAAATATCAAAACCCGGCGAATGATAACTGGCCAATTCGTAAAGTAAATAGGCAGGGTAAAGTTGCTTAATAATTCTTGTATTGTAATAAAAATGGTAGGCTCTCAGCTTACCATTTTTTATTTAAATGTAATCTTTATGAATTAAAATAATTGACCAATATTCAGGAATGCGGCTGTCGCTCCGTTTGATCCTACACCAATACCTAAATATGTTGGGCCCAGGATCGTATCAATTCCTACAAATACACTTGAACTCCATTTTAGATCGTTAACACTTATGTCTTCGCTGCGGTTCCACACATTTCCCACTTCAAGTGTTCCGCCGACATATATTGGCATTTCCGTAAGATATTGAGGACCACCTGAAATGCGCCGGTAATAAATGGCACCGACCACGCCACCATGGTTTCCGGTAAGCTGACCGGGTGAAAACGCAGTAAGGTTTAGAAATCCGCCAAGAGGAAATAAGTTGGCTTCATCGGGCTTTCCGTTAAATGAAGTTACAAGAATAGTTCTTAAAGCCAGAGTATTTCTCCCCCAGCTAAAAGGCTTATAACTCGCCACTAGGATTGTATCGACACTGCTATCCCCATTTAAAATCGACATACTGTTTTCATATGTCACATCGAGATTTATACCGGACGTGGGAAACTGTACATTGTCCAATGTATCGACGCGAAATTCAGCGGTAAAAGTCGTAGCGTCAAACGGTATTTTTTCTGTATCAGGCAATCCGATACGCCCTTTGAAAGATCCGTGGATACGTTGTAATCCGGCACGCACCGTTCCCCAGTTACCAAGATTTCTACCACCACCAAGTCGAAATGCCAGAGCAGATATGCGCGTTTGTCCTAATATCGTTCCGCTATTGTCATCGCTTAGAATATTCCTGTTTACTTTTGTACCACTTGCATTTGCGAATAGGTAATAATGTTCTTTATAATCTATAGGTTGGTATACTTCGGAGGTAAGGCTAAACTCTTGTCCGACTTTGAACAATGCCTGCCACTCACCGCCATATTCATTTATTGCAAGGTTGGTAAATCCGGCGGCCATTTGAAACCCACTTTCCCCCTCAAAGTCTTCCTGTATAGCCAGACCGAAACGTAAGTAATCTTCGCCATCTTCACGCTGCCGTGTTCGTACTTCTATCCCTGTTTTTCCATTTTCTATTACAGTATTATAATTAACTTCTTCGAAAAGCTCTAAACCGTAAATCTCAGTTAAATCAGAAGATAGTTCCGCAGGGTCCAATTGATCTCCGGGCTTAAGTGTAAGGCGAGATTTAATTACTTCATCGGAAACATCGGATTTATTATCAATTTTTATAAAATCGATAATGGGCTGATCTTGTTTTTCCGGTGTGCGGGACGCTATATAAGTTTGCCATTCGTTTGATGATAACCTTAAAGACTGCATTTTTTCAAGCGCATTTGCAGCCGCTTCAAATCCTCTTGGAACGGCGGCGATGGCATTTTCAAAATCAACAAAGCCAACTTCATCTAAATCAGGCCGTATAAGAATGTCTTGATCGGTTAACGTGGCTAATTGCGCCGCAGAGGCTTTGTTACTTTGCAGCATGGTAAGTTGATCAATTACCGTTGCGAATGATGTAATTTCGTCTTTCTTTAAAAGCGGTGTACTGATGTCCACGACGATGACAATATCTGCGCCCATATCGCGGGCAACATTTATGGGAATGTTATTTGCGACACCGCCATCCACCAGAAGTTTTCCATCCAGCTCGACCGGCGGAAATAAAGCTGGAACTGTCATGCTAGCCACCATGGCGGAAGCAAGAATACCTTCTTTTAAAATGACTTCATTGCCGGTTTCAAGGTCGGTTGCGACCGCGCGAAAGGGTATGGCAAGATTATCGAAATCATCAACTTCTGTTATACTGTTTACCAAATCACCAAGCGTGAGCCGTAAATTATTTGGTGTGATCAGGCCGCTTGGAAGTTTAAGTTCACCATCTTCAAATCCGATTTTAAATTTAATCAAAAACCCATCGTCATCTTGTTTGCGACGATATGATTTATATCTTCTAGGGGCACTGTTGGATAATGTCTCCTGCCAGTCTATGTTTTGCAGAATGTCTTCCAGCTCAGTGGCATTATACCCGGCGGCATATAAACCACCGACAATGGCACCAAAGCTGGTTCCGGCGATCATATGTATTGGAATATTATTTTCCTCAAGTACTTTTAAAACGCCGACATGTGCGGCGCCGCGTGCGCCGCCACCAGAAAGAACGAGGCCGATTTTCGGTTTTTCTCCGTCATGAGTTTGTGCGAAAACTGCGCTATCATATTGGAGGGTAACGAAAAAAATTAAAACCAGCCGGAATATAAAAACAAACCGATTCAAAATCATAATCTCCTTTCACTAGTGCAACGAACCATATTATACTTCGAAAGGTAAAACGTTTTTTGATATATTACGATAAAATAATCTACGTGGACGGGCCAAAATGGCTAAATTTATCGAAAATAACATTTTATCTATCGATATTTTGCGGGGGTTAGTCATGGTTCTTATAGCCGTCGATCATGCTCGCGATTTTTGGTCATTTACCAGTTTCGCTCCGGAAGATCATACTCAGACTTATGCAGTGCTGTTTTATGGCCGCTGAATTCACCGGTAAGAGAGTTCCCGGCCGATACCCTGCAATCCCATGGATTGGTGGGGTACGAGCTTGCTAAGGTGGCTTAGCTACCTTTAACATCATTCATAATGTAGTGCATTGATTGGGTTGGTGCGTGCCACGTTATAGGCGTGCATTGCGACTGTTAGCCATGAAAGCATTAATCCACAAAGACCAGCGACAAGCAGAAGTCCGTATGGTAGCCCAATTCTTTCTCCGAAAAATTCCAGATATGAATTCGACGCAAGATAAGCAAGTGCAAGAGCGAACGGTGTAGCCCAAAGAACCGGTTTGGAAAACTGCCAAATCAAGAGCGTAATAATTTGGTTACTGGTTGCACCGAGAACTTTACGAATGCCGATTTCTTTTGTGCGCTGCTCCGCCATGAACGCGGATAGACCAAACAGGCCAATGAGCGCAAGCACGAGAGAGAATATGGCAAATCCGGTTAAGGTTTTTGCGCTAAGATCAAATAATCGATATGCTTCTTCAAAACGCTCATCAAGAAACCTCGCTTGAATTGGGTATTCAGGGATAATGCGTTTCCATGTTTCTTCAATTTCGCGTATCGTTTTAGGCGTCGCGCTGCTTGATAATTTGATGGATGCGTGTCGGTACCTTGATTGCTTCATCATAAAGGTAAAAGGCCTGATCTCACTTTGTAGTCCATAGATGTTTTGATCTTTCACAACGCCGACCACGATGTAGGTTTCAAGTCCATCACTATCATCTTCAAAGAAAACTTTTCCAACTGCTTCTTGCGGCGACGCAAACCCAAATTTGTCTGCGGCAAGCTCGTTAATTATCACATTGGTTTGAAATCTACCTTCAGCGTAGCTATCAAGGGCAATCTCGGTTGAAATATTTCTACCTGCAAGAAGTTCAACATCATAAATATTCAAATATTCTTGATCAATTCCCATTTCATTTATTGGCATAATAGATGATAAATCGGTTGAACTTTTTGAACCTCTAAACCTACTTGTATAGTCCTCAAAGGGTACTTGTGATGAGAAAGTAAAGTTGTCTACACCGTCAATAACAAGCATTTCATTTCTAATGGATTCGTGGTGATTTTTAATTTCAACGACATCTAATCGATCCAGTATATATATTTGATCCTTTGCGAAAATTTTACTACTTTCTACCATGTTTTTGTTTTGAGTGAAGACCACAGTAAGCATTGCGAGCATAAACACTGAAATAGTGAATTGAACGCCAATCATTATGCTTCTAACCCAGGTTGCCGACTTTTCTTTGCTTGGGCCATCCTTTAACGCATCAATAGGGTTGATTTTGGTGATTAAGTAGGATGGGTAGGCGCCTGATATTAATCCCACGACAATTGTGATTAATGCAATCTGCGGTAGCATCGCCACGTAGTCAAGCGACATAACTTTGCCAGTTGCGTTATTGAAAAGCGGTATTAGTATTTCCAACGATGCAAGTGTCACAATCATCGCAAAGATAGTTAGGGTAATGCTTTCGATGACAAACTGCTGCAACAACTGCAAGGGTTGTGCTCCCAACGTTTTGCGAAGGCCGACTTCACGGACTCTACCCATAGATTGAGCCGTAGCTAAGTTAGCATAATTTAAGCACGCTATGACCAAGACTAGTTGTCCTAACGCGCTTATTATGACGATAGCCGGAATGCCGTAGTTATCCCAGATAGCGGTGTTCGCTGCTATTAAAGGATAAACAAGAATTGACTTTACGTATTCTTTGGCATCTGAAGGATAATGTCTTTCGAAAATACCATTCATTTGAAGCTGCAGCCATTCTTGATTCAATGTGTTTGGCAACATCACATAAGTTACATCATGTCCCTGCATGCTTTGCCAATCTTTGTCAGGATCGTAATTTGTAACATATTCCATCATCTGTATTGGTACAAAAATCTCCAATGGCCTTCCATAGATACTTGAATTAAAGTGTGAATTCTTGGGAACATCATTAATTACCGCTCCAATTTGCGCTGAGTGCCTATTATTAAGTGTAATAGTATGACCAAGAGGGTTCTCATCTTTGAAATATTTTTTTGCGATGGAGGCTGTAATCACTATATTTGAACTATTGTTCAGAGCACTTTCATTTCCGTAAATAAACTCAAAGTTAAAAATTTCAAATAATTCCGGATCAGCAAACCTTAATGTCTGATAATAACTATTCTCGTCATATGTAACTAAAATTTCGCGTGTTTTAGTTCGGGCGATTGCATCTAATTCAGACAATTCAGCTTTTATAATAGGAGCGGCAGCGGAAAATATTATGGGTAAATTATTACCGTCGATAATTTCAGAACGCAACGTATAAGTTCGATCGTGATTTTTAAACATTGTGCCATGGGAATGTTCATAATCAGATAAAAGGCCACCAAAGATGTAAAGTGCCAATCCCATGGATAAACCGATTATATTAATTACGGCATAAAGTTTGTTTCTCGCGATGTTGCGAAATGCGACTTTTATATAGTTACTTAGCATGTTATTTCCCCTTTTATAATTTATTCATAATGAAGCGCATTAATCGGATTGGTTTTTGCGATGTTAAAAGCATGGGTAGCGACGGTTACCCATGACAGAAGTAATCCACCAACGCCCGCGCCAATCAGCATACCGTAAGGCAGGCCAATACGTTCCGCAAAGAACTCGAGATAAGTACTTGATGCAAAGTAAGCCAGGCCGAGCGCAATGGGAGTTGCCCAAAGTACAGGTTTTGAAAATTGCCAGATTAGTAGCTTTAGGATTTGATTATTGCTGGCACCCAGAACTTTCCTAATACCAATTTCTTTGGTTTTTTGTTCGGCCATGAATGCGGCAAGACCAAACAACCCGATTGACGCGAGAAAGAGAGCGAAAATAGCGAACGTAGCAAGCGATTTCGTTGCCATTTCGAATATTATATAAGTCGCTTGAAATGTTTCATCGAGAAATTTCCCCTGCATGGGGTAGTCTGGATATACATTTTCCCAAGCATCTTCTATATCTTGTACGACACTTGCGGGCGCATTTTGAGATATTTTAATGGATGCCAGACGGTAAGACGCGTCCCTCATGAAAAAGAAGAATGGCTTGACCACGTTAAATAAACCCAGAATATTTCGGTCGGCCATTACCCCAACAATAGTGTAGGTAGTGATGCCTCGTTCTCCTTCATCCTCATAAAAGACCTGCCCGATAGCGTCCTCAGCACTAGCAAAGCCCAGTTCCTTAACCGTCATCTCATTAACAAGTGTATTCACTGCCCCTCGTTCCCTTATGTGCGTATCCATAGCGATATCACGGGATATGTTGCGACCAGCGACAATTGGAATGTCGTATGTATCCGCGAAATGATGATCGATGTTCAACTGATTGAATACAATGGTAGCATCAAAGTCGTTTAATATTTTGGATGCATTGATGGTTGAGCTAGTTTGCTCGTATGGTACTTGGGAAGAAAAGGTAAAATCTTCCACATAAGGTATATTGAGTATTTCATTTCTTAAAACTTCATGACGATCTTCCATTTGCTCTACATTCAACCGGTCAAGCGTATAGATTTGATCTTTCGGAAATATATTGCTGCTTTCTTCCACCTGCTTGTTTTGTGCATAAACCACTAGAACAGAAGCCAATATGCTAACCGATAATGTAAACTGAAAGCCAATCATTGATGCGCGAACCCATGATGCGGAACCGCCTTTTCGTGCGGTATCCCTTAGTGCTTCGATAGGATTGGTTTTTGTAATAAGGTAAGCGGGGTACGATCCGGCCAGAACACCAACAATTATTGTGGTCATAAGCAGCCAAGGTAACGTGTCTATATAGTTCATCGCTAATATTTTCCCGGTTGCCGAATTAAACAAAGGGATAATCATCTCTAAAACGACAAGCGCCAGTGCCATGGCAAAGAAAGTTATAGTTAGACTTTCAATAATAAATTGCGCCAACAGTTGAACGGGACCAGCACCAAGGGTTTTACGAAGACCCACTTCGCGGGCACGGCCCATGGATTGCGCAGTAGCGAGGTTTGTATAGTTTACGCAGGCTATTATCAGAACCATAAAACCCAATATTTCGACCACAGTGATAACAGGAATGCCTAACATATCCCAAATGGCGGTGTTGGCATCAATCATCAAGCGAACAAGGAACCCGTCGAGAAGTTGCCTTTGGTCATCCGGTACATGTCTTTCAAAAATACCGTCCATCTGCGTCTGTAGCCATTCTTGGTCAAGTGATATCGGCAATAAGACGTAGGTCAGATCACCCATAGATGTGTTGCCCCAATTAGTGTCTGGAACGAAATCCGTAATGCGTTCCATCGCATTCATCGGTACGAGAATGTCAAGGGGTCTGCTCAGAATAATTTGCGAGTTAAAATGGGAATTTGCGGGAAGATCTCTGATCTGCGCTGCGACTGTAAGGTCATGCTCATGATCAAGTGTTATTGTTTTTCCGATTGGATTTTCATCACCGAAATATTTCTTCGCTATGGTTTCGGTAATTACAATACCCGTTGAACTTTGTAACGCAGATTTATCACCATAAACAAATTCGAAATTAAAAATTTCCATTATTTCCGGATCAGCAAAACGCAGATTTTGATAATAGTTATCTTCGCCCACACTGATCAAAAACTCTCTTATTTTGGTTCTGGCTACATATTCAACTTCATTTAGCTCTGCCTTAATAAGAGGACCTACGGCACTTTGAACGCCGTCGATCTGGCCGACACCCACATTTGCATCTGAATTCACTTTGCCTCGGATAGTGTAAATTCTGTTAGAGTTTTCAAAAAATGCGTCGTGGGAATATTCGTAGTCCGCCAGTAATCCGCCAAATAAATATATTGCCAGTCCCATGGATAGTCCCAATATATTTATGGTGGCGTATAGCTTATTCTTGGCGATGCTTCTGATGGCTATTTTGATATAATTATTAAACATTGTATGTTCTCATTTCGTTGGTTATTCGCTTTTAAGGGAGTAAATAGGGTTAATACGCGCTGCGGTCCATGCGCGGGCGGATGTTGTTGCGTATGCTAGAAAGAATGCAATAGTGCCTGCAACAATATAAGGTGCAAGGCTCATATCAATGCGGTAACTAAAGCCGGACAACCAGCCATCCATCATGAGCCAAGCTACTGGCCAAGCAACGACATTAGCGATGATTACAAGTTTGGACAGTTCCCAGGAAAGCAACATAACGATGTTCATTACAGATGCTCCAAGGACCTTTCGAATGCCGATTTCTTTGGTGCGACGGTCGGCGATAAAACTCGCGAGACCATATAGTCCGATACACGCAATCATCGCTGCCAAGCCGGCAAAACCGATGAACATTCGAAATACACGGCCTTCAACAGCGTAAAATGACGCATAGTCTTCTTTTAGAAAAGTGCGGCGGATTGGATAAGAGGGTACATGTTGTTGCCATACGTTATCTATCAATTCAATAGCGTCATTAATGTTTCCTTTTTTAACTTTTACGACCATTACTTTCTGATTATCGCCAAGGCCGAAAGAAAGTGATGCTGGTTCGGATCTAACCGAACTGAAGTGCGCGTCTTCTACGACGCCAACGATGGTTGAATCAATTCTGTAATCGGTGTTGCCAAAGGAAAATGCGGCGTATACTTGCTGGCCAATGGCTTCTGCGGGATCGTTCCATCCTACTTGTTTTGCTGCTGTTTCATTTATGACCATGCCACCCGTCACGTGTGGGTTTTCCGGCGAAAATTGCGGGGTTCTATCGGCGGCGAATTCGTCACTTAGTGGACGTCCCGCGACCATCTTCATTCCCAGCGTGTCGAAATATCCATCATCTGCTGTTATCAGACGCGTGATAAGTTGAAAATCCGGACCTTCACCTTCTTTTGAAAATGATGCACCGTCCGATAGGTCCCATGTGGGAATGATAGAACCGGCAGATACATTATCTATGAAAGGGCTGTTTTTTAACTGATCATGCATGGTGCGATATGCGTTACGAGCTTCACCGTTGTTTAAGCGAACAGCGATTACATTTTCTGGTTCATATCCAAGTGGTTTGTTAAGGGCAAAATCAATTTGATTATTCACGATGCCGGTGGCCGACATTAATCCAATGGCTATTGAAAATTGCAATACGACGAGCCCGGCTCTTAGTTTCGCAGAACCAATTCCGTCAAATGCTCCGCCGCGAATTGCTTTTGCAGGAAGGACACCAGACACAAATAAGGCGGGATAAAGCCCTGAGAGAATACCAACCAGTAGTGTCGTGAGAATTAAACCTAATCCGAATTCCGCTGTATATATTTGATCTGCGGAAAGCGGAACACCCAACATCGAACCAAAAAATGGGGCAAACATCTCGACGATCACCAGTGAAGTTATTAAAGCGATGATCGCCATTACCGTCGATTCAATGATGAACTGGCTGGCAACATTATGCCGCTTTGCACCAAGAACTTTTCTAATGCCGACTTCTTTAACCCGGTTGCTTGATTGCGCTATCTGCATGTTAATAAAGTTAAAAGTGGCGATGACGAGCGTCAGCAATGCAACAAATCCAAAAATAGAAACGTCTGATCGTTGTCTATGGGGTTTTGAAAGTCCGGTTATAGTGTCCCTTACACTCATTTCATTTTGTAATTCTGTCATGAAATGTATGTCAGCCAACGGCTGTAAGTAAATATTGATATTTCCCCCATATTCTTTATCAACATTATTAATTACATAATTCAGGGCTTTTGTTTCAAACTCCGTGGCAGATACATTTGGTGCCAATTTCACATAATGATAGAGCTGGTCGGAAAAGTTACGTTCCCAAATTGCCGGATCATTCCAGATCACAGGCAGCATTTCCATGTTGATAAAGATGTTGGAGACTTGGTGGCTATCGCTTTTGTTATTTTCTATTATGGCAGTGACTTGAAAATCATGCTCACCGTCGAGTGTGAATATTTTGCCTATAGCGTCTTCACCGGGAAATAGTGTTGCTGCGGCTATTTTAGTAAGAACGGCATTATTTAGGTTTATTAAAGAAGACGAAGGGGAACCGGTCTCAAACTTATAAGGAAACATTTCAAAGAAGTTTTCATCCACAAAGCTGATCGTTTGATACTGTTTTTCATCACCAATGTTTAAAAGTCGTTCGGATAGAGTAATTCGGGTTACCATTTCTACATCGTCGGGGTGCGCGTCAGCCAATATCGGCGATAAAGGATTAAAGAATGTTGCAAAGCGCGCTCCCGTTTGATCACTTTCCCAATTTAGGCGGTAGACACGTTCGCTATCT
Organism: Emcibacteraceae bacterium; assembly: GCA_021774795.1. Lineage (GTDB taxonomy): Bacteria > Pseudomonadota > Alphaproteobacteria > Sphingomonadales > Emcibacteraceae > Pseudemcibacter. The sequence goes on from JAJFIR010000053.1 coordinate 353,293, forward strand.
GGCACCACTTTATCAAATCCAGTTTCATGGCTTACAAACAGGACAATTAGCACGCAAACCGAAAGCCCAACGGCAAGGCCGACAATATTGATTGTGCTATAAAGGCGGTGTTTAATAATACTGCGTAGAGCCATTCCTATGTGGTTGAGTAACATGATTTTCTCCTATTCATATCTTAAAGCATTAATTGGGTTGGTATTTGCGACACGAATACTGTTGCTGGCAACAGTCGCCCATGCGATGAGCAGCGCCGCTACACCTGCTGCAAGACAAAATCCGAGGATGAAAAAACTTTCAATTCGGTAAGCGAAACTTTCCAGCCACATGGTCATGGTATAGTAAGATACTGGCCACGCGATGAGGTTGGCGATTAGGACTGGCTTGGAGAACTGCCAGACGAGCAATTTAACAACATCGAAAACGCTGGCACCCATCACTTTGCGAATACCGATTTCTTTAGTACGCCGTTCGGCTGTAAAGCTCGCTAAACCATATAGGCCAAGACAGGCAATAAATATTGCAAGGCTGGAAAATGCAGCAAACATGGTCATTTCCCCCTGTTCTGCCTTATACTGTTTATCAACGGAATCGACAGCATGATCATAGGTAAAGGGGATGCTTGGAACTTCCCGTTCCCATAGTTCGCGGGCCAAATTGACTGTTTCCAGCGGATCTCCACTATAACGAATTGAAATATATTGAGCGTGATCAGGTTGAAGTTCAAATATTTCCGGCCGTATTTCTTTCTTTAAGCTGTTCAAATGAATATCGGGCACTACGCCGATGATTAAATGTTCGCGTTCAAGGTTTTCACCTTCGTTGCCGACACTGCGATACAGAATTTTACCCAAGGCTTCTTCAGGTGTTCCCAGACCAAGACGCCTTAGTCCGGTTTCATTGATAATAAGGGAACTTGCGTGACCACGACCTTCTCTAATTTCGATGGTCTCAGCGCGTGTGTCATTTTGACTAATGCCGTAAAATCTGCCGGAAAGAAGATCGATATTATATGTTTTAAAATATTCATATCCAACACCGCGAACGCCAATAAGACTACTTTCGCTACTGGGCATTTCTGGGGTTCGCATTGAAGTGTTGTTTTCTGTATGAATTCCCGGAGCATCATTTGACCAAGTGACGCTTGAAATATTAGGCATCTGGCGGAATTCATTAACTAATAAGGCGAGTTTTATATCTGCTGCGTCACGATAAAGATTATTGATAACAAGTAAGTTATTCTGCTCGAAGCCAAGTTTTATATTTTTGGCATATAGCATTTGCCCGTAGACAACGGTGGTTGAAACAAAAAGTGAGATTGAAGCCGCAAACTGGAAAATTACCAGTGCAGCCCTTAATTTAACGGATGCACTGGTTTCTGCCGACTTGTTTGCCTTAAGAACATCAGCGGGTCTGAAGCTTGATAATATAAATGCTGGATAAATTCCTCCTAATATCCCTACTGTTGCTGATAATCCAACAATCATTAGCAAGTCGGAAGAACCATAATCAATTGACAATTGTTTTCCGATAATTTGATTGTAACTCGGTAATGCAAGTTCGACAAATGCCATTGAAACCAGTAGTGCAAACAGTGTGAGGAACACTGATTCACCGATAAATTGTGCAACCAGTTTTTGTCTTGAGGCACCCATAACTTTTCGTAAGCTAACTTCTTTTGCTCTTTGGCTTGCACGCGCTGTGCTTAAATTCATGAAATTAATACTTGCGATAATCAGAATAAGCGCCGCTACCGCTGAAAAAATGAGCACAGTCGTTATGCTTCCTTTTTCCCGGTGCTCACTATTTCCGGGTGCTTTTAAATGCAATTCTTCAATATTTTGCGAATTAAGTTCGACAAAGCCTGATACGGCATCACCGCTATCCTGAAGTGGGAAATTTCGGTCTATAAAAGAGGGCATTTGAGCATTTACGTCTTTAATGTTTGTACCGGGATTTACAGAATAATAAAGATGGGTGTTTACCGAAAACCAGCTGGCGAACATCCATTCAAGTTCCGACCATTCTTCTTCCACAATTGACACCATTGCGGCTACATTGACCTGGCTGTTTTCCGGCATATTTTCCATTATTGCGGCGACCGTGAATTCACGTTCGAAAGCGTCGGCATTAATCGTTAGCGTCTGGCCAATGGCGTTTCCCTGTGGAAAGTATTTATCTGCCAACGTTTTATTTAGGATTAAACTGCTTTGGTCATCCAGTGCTTTTCCCAAATTCCCGGTTATAGTTTTGAAGTCGAAAATTTTCACAAATGCCGGATCAACTAAACTTATCTGTTCTTCAAAATATTGATCACCTTTTATAATTGTGGCTCGTTTCCGTGCGACCCTTGCGGCATGTTGAATTTGCGGGAAATCTTTTTTAATTACATGAATAATAGGGCCAGCCACCATTGAAAATACCATCGGTGGGCGACCAGAAGGCAAAAAAGTCATATGCATGCGGTAAATATTTTGGGAATTAGCCCAGAAATTATCGTAATTTATTTCATGACGAACGAATAGAGTAATTAGCATTACAGCGGCTAACCCGATGGCCAGCCCTAGTATGTTAATCGCACTAAACAACTTATGACGGATTATATTACGCCATGCGCTTAAGATATAATTTGTAAGTAACATCTTATTATCCTGTTTTTCCCCACTCCCATAGGTCCCAAGATTTTTTATGCACGCATGCTTTCAGTTACGACGTGACCATCAAGTAAATTAATTGTTCGCCGCGCATAATCGGCATGTGACGGACTATGGGTAACCATAACAATCGTTGTGCCTTCTTCATTTAATTTTTGAAGCATTCCCATTACTTCCTGGCCGTGGGCCGTATCCAGGTTGCCGGTTGGCTCATCGGCAAGGATCATACTTTGATTGCCGACAACGGCGCGGGCTACGGCAACGCGTTGCTGTTGACCGCCGGAAAGTTGGCTAGGCATATGTTTTGCGCGGTGGGCGATCCCAACTTTATCCATAACTGTGGCTACTCGTTCTTTGCGTTCACTCGCCGGAATATCGTGGTATAGAAGGGCAAGTTCAATATTTTCAGCAACAGAGAGCTCATCAATAAGATTGAAACTTTGGAAGATAAAACCAATATGTTGTTTTCTGATTACGCCCAGTTGTGCTTCAGAATATCCTGCAACGTCTTCGTTTTTAAAATAATAATGGCCACTCGTGGGTGTATCAAGCATACCTACGATATTAAGAAGAGTTGATTTACCGCAACCTGAAGGCCCCATTATGGCAACAAACTCACCATGATCGATTTCAATATTGACATTATTTAATGCCACCGTCTCCACTTCATCAGTACGGTATGCTTTTGTAAGGTCTTGTAATTTTAGCATTTATTAAATCCTTTTTTAGATTATTTTTAAATTATTCTTGAGTTAGCTTAAGGCGATCCATGTCCATAAAGCTCGTATATGGAGAGGTGACAACCCGCTCGCCAATTTCGAGACCTTCGACCACTTCTATGAAATTATTATTTTTACGGCCAAGTTTAATGTTGCGTTTGACGGCGAATGTACCGTCATCGCTGACAACAAATATCCAGCTACCGCCAGTATCCTGGTAGAATGCACCATTTGGTATGAGAAGTGCTTCAGCGGAATCACCCAAAGTCAATTTCGACTGTAAAGTTTGCCCGCGGCGGATGTCCTCTGGCTGCTCTTCCGTGAATACCATGTCGATTTTAAACTGATTATTTTGGACATCGGGATAGATTTTTTTAATCCGCATATTAAACTCTTCACCATCGCCCGGGCGCACATAAACTCCTGTTTGACCAAGGTCGACGCGATTTAAATAAAATTCGTCGATATTAACTTCCATTTTAAAATTATAAGGATCATCAATTTGGCCAATTGCCGTTCCCCGACCAACTGTCTGGCCAAGCTCCAAGTCAAAGCCGGAAAGCTGCCCTTCAATTTGCGCTTTCATATTAAGATTATCGAGACTGGTGCGGGCAATTTCTAGGTTGCGAGCAAGGTTTGCGCTATCAAGTTTGGACAGTTCAAGCTGTTGTTCCTGCATGCGAGCATCTGTTTCCTGAGATTGAATGGTAATTTCTCTCAATTTTATTTTATAAGCGAGATCTTCTTCCGCTTCATCCAGTTGGGTTTTCGTAAAATTACCTCTTTCAAATAAAGTTCTATATCGTCCTACATTGCGCGTTAGTTTTTGGATGTCGTAATCAAGCGTTGTGATATTTGTAATATGACGAAGGCGGTTCTGCTCAAGTTGAAGTTCCAGAGTACGCATCGCGTTTAACTCACCGGCAACACGCGCTTCATTTTCAAATACATTTAGCTGTAATGTTGGGTTTGATAACTCGACTATGGGCTGGCCTTGTTTAACAATGGTTCCGTCTTCTACTAATATTTTTTCAACACGACCTCCTTCGGTTGCTGACACAAATACAGTGGTAAGCGGGGTAACTTTCCCGCGGATAGGAATATAATCTTCATAAATGCCGCTACTCACGGTGGATACCACCAAGCGACTTTCCTCAACACGAAAAGTGCGACCGCCAGAAGCACTTTCAATTATGAGATAAAGCACTATGACGATTGCAATACCTCCAGCGCCCCAAAATGCCATTTTAAAGGGGCTTCTCTTTTTTTCAATTTTACGGTCCATGCCCACACCAGCGTGGGCACCTTCTGGCTTATTATGGTCGGTCTTATTATGGTTATTATCCGTCATCATCTTGTTCATTTTAATCACAAAGCTCGTTGGTTATCATCACTGTTTTATATATGAGCAAAGAACGTGCCAATAATTAAATTGTTCATTATCAACCATTTAATGCTTTACTGTTCGAAAACGAACAGTATATACTGTTCATTAATGAACACTTGTGTGCGATATTGAACATTAAGTAATTATAGGATTTATAGATGGATAAACAGGGTTCTATACTCATTGTAGACGATGACGAAGACATCCTTGTCGCGGGAAAATTATTATTAAAACGGCATTTTTCAAACGTGGTGACAGTTGCTGATCCCGATCAAATATCTCGTTTATTAAAGGAGGGGGCATTTGACGCTATACTGCTTGATATGAATTTTGGCCCCGGACAAAGTTCGGGGGACGAAGGTTTTTACTGGCTATCGGAAATAATGAAAACTGATCCTGAAGCGGTTGTTATAATGATCACAGCCCATGGTGGGGTAAATGTGGCTGTGGAAGCTATGAAATTAGGGGCTACTGATTTTGTTTCAAAGCCATGGCAGAATGAAAAAGTCGTTGCCACATTATCGGCAGCAGTAAAACTTAGAAAAACAAGATTTGAAGCAGCAAATCTTAGGCAGGCAAACCGAACGTTAGTCGAAGCGAGCAGTCCACAAAACCATCAGAAAATCATCGGAAAATCGGACGCGTTGAAATCTATACAAACGATGATCCAGCGTGCTGCGCCTACTGATGCAAATGTTTTAATCATCGGTGAAAATGGTACGGGTAAGGAGTTGGTCGCACGTGAATTGCACCGTCTTTCTAAAAGAAGCAACGAGATATTTTTAAGTGTCGATATGGGGGGGATAAATGAAAGTTTGTTTGATAGTGAACTTTTTGGTCATAAAAAAGGATCTTTTACCGATGCCAAAGATAATCGGGTAGGACGCCTTCAAGCAGCATCCGGCGGTACCTTATTTTTGGATGAAATTGGAAACTTGCCACTTCATTTGCAAGCAAAACTTTTAACGGTTCTTGAACAAAGAAAAATAACGCCCGTTGGTGCAAACCAATCGATCGATATCAATGTCAGGGTCGTTGCTGCTACAAACCTTACGCAAAAACAGCTTAAAGATGAAAGCCGTTTCAGGCAGGACTTACTTTTTAGACTTAATACGGTTGAGGTTGAAGTGCCACCATTGCGTGACAGGGCGGAAGATATTGAAGAAATAGCAAATCACTATATTCAGTTTTATTGTAAAAAGTACGATAAACCGAAAAAAAAACTTCATGATGATGCGCTATCTGCAATTAAGTCTTATGAGTGGCCAGGCAATGTTCGTGCACTGCGTCATGCTATCGAAAGGGCTGTAATATTAAGTCAGGGCGTCACTTTGACGCCTACTGACTTTGCACTGGAAAGTCATCCTGCTCGGGCTGGAGAAATGGAGCAGAAGTTAATCATTAAGACTGATGGCAACGAAGAAATTCACCTTCCCGAAGGAAGTTTGAATTTGGAAAACATGGAACAAGCATTGATTGAGCGGTCTTTAAAAAAGCATAGATATAATATTTCACACGCGGCGAAAGAACTTGGTTTAACGCGCGCAGCCCTATATAGAAGGATGGAGAAATATGGGTTTTAGAAGATTTAGTCTCCTACTTTCTATCCGGTTAGTATTACTTTTTATGACCGTTTCAAGTCTAGCGTTATTGGTTATTAGCCCGGGATTTCTTGCGGCTAGTCTGTTAGTTGCCGGTATTGCCGCCGTGCAAATATTTGAAGTGGTTCGGTTTGTAAAACTGACTAATGATGATCTGACGCGATTCCTGAACGCGATGAGATATAGTGATTTCGGACAAAAATTTGATCATGCAGGGATGGGTGCGGGATTTATAGAACTCGGCGAAACGATCACGGATATTTTAGAAAAGTTTCGTCAATATCGCGGCCAGCAGGTGGAAGAACTTAAGCATTTGAAAGCTTTGATAGAACATGTCCCTGTGCCTTTAATGTCGGTTAAAGGTGATGGGACAATATCTGTCCATAACAATGCAGCGAGACGGTTGTTTGGAACGGCATATGTGGCACGAGCTTCCGACTTGGCTCAATTTGGTGATGAATTTCGAAAGCGGGTGCTCAGCTTGGAGCCAGGAGAAAGACATCTGGTTACATTTAAAGTTGATGATATGGAACAAACACTCACCATTGCATCAACCCAAATCATACTGGCCGGTAAGGTTGAGAAGCTTATATCGCTCCAAGACATCCAAAGTGAACTTGATGTGGCACAATTAAAAGCATGGCAGGATTTGGTGCGTGTTTTAACGCATGAAATTATGAATAGTATCACGCCGGTTTCATCGCTTGCGAAAACGTCAACGGATTTGGTTGATGACGTAATCAATAAAGTAGAAGGACAAGAGGCACTTATTGCGGAGCTGACAGACGTGCGTGATGCGGTTGATACTGTTGCACGACGCTCAGATAGCCTAATGCATTTTGTGCAAAGTTATCGACGCCTTACAAGATTGCCACCACCCGAAAAAGCGCAACTTAGCCTGAATGAAGTTTTTGATAATGTCATAAAAGTAGCGACTGTAGAATGGGACAAAAAAGGGATTGAAGTAGAAAAAAGTATCTCGGCAAAAGGTCTGGAAGTTTCGGCTGATCCTGAAATGCTGGATCAGTTGTTGATAAATTTGCTTAAAAATGCAGAACAAGCGTTGGAAAATAGTGATAAGCCTAAGGTGAAGCTGACCGCGAAATTGAACAAAAGAGGCCGCATCGTGATTGAGGTTTCAGATAATGGTCCGGGAATATCTGAAGATATTGCCACGAAAATATTCGTGCCTTTTTATACCACGAAGCGGGACGGTTCTGGTGTAGGACTTGCGCTTACCAGGCAAATAATGATAGCACATGGTGGATCCGTCAGTTTGTCCAAAACTAAAGGTGGCGGAGCCACATTTATTTTAACATTTTAATAGGGAAACACGGTTTTGTCATCAAGTGCAGTTCATTTTAAAAACATATCTAAGAAATATGGCGATGTTACCGTCCTGGATAACATTAATCTTAAAATTGCAGATAATGAAACAACAGCATTAGTTGGGGAAAGCGGAAGCGGAAAAACCACGTTACTACAGATCGTAAATGGTCTTACGCTACCTAGCGGTGGAACAGTTGAAATTTTTAGTGAAGAAATAGATTACGAAAATTTACCTGACTTAAGAAAAAAAATGGGATACGCCGTTCAAGGTGCCGGCTTGTTTCCACACATGACGGTTTTTGAAAATATCACCGTCATGGCAAAATTGGCGCGGTGGTCGGACGACGAAATTAACGAACGTGCCAATTATGTGGTTGAGCTTGTAGATTTGATGAAAGAATTATTGGACCGGTTCCCACATAATCTGTCTGGTGGTCAACAACAAAGAGTAAGTTTGTGTCGGGCAATGATGTTAAATCCGCCATTGTTGTTGCTGGATGAACCTTTTTCGGCACTTGATCCCATCACAAAAAAATATATCCATTCAGAATTTGAGAAATTGCAACGCGCGGAATCCAGAGCAATTTTGTTAGTCACTCACGATATGGAGGAGGCGGTTAAGCTAGCAGAAAATATTGTTATTCTTAAAGATGGCGAGATTGTTCAATCTGGTGAAACCGTTGAAATAGTAAGAAATCCGCGAAATGACTATGTAAAAGGATTGCTGTTGGGAATTGCAGAATAAATTATACAGAGCTAAGCAAGATACTTGTTTCGCTGTTTAGTATGCCATCGATGATGCGAACTTCCCTTAATACACGATCGAAATCACTTAAGCTGGTCGTCTGAATTTCAGCTACAAGGTCCCACGCGCCATTTGTTGTATGCAGTGTTTTAAGTTCTGGCATACCACGCAATTTTTTTATGACTTGAGTTGTCGATTTTCCAACCACCTCAACCATCATTAAAGCGCGAATTGAATCGTGCTCATAATCTTTACGAACGCGAACGGTAAAACCATGAAGCGTACCGGAATCGAGTAAACGATCCAGACGATTTTGTACTGTTCCACGCGATACATTTAATATATCGGCGAGTTTTGATAGAGGTGCCCGCCCGTCGTTTCGCAATAGCGCTATTAATTCACGATCCAGCGGATCATACATGTATTTGGGAAATTCATTTTTATTCTTAATCATCGGTGATATCCGCTAAAATTGACAATATGTATGAAATTTACTGACAATATGATAAAAAAACAATGAATTATTATATATAAATGACATTGTTTCTAATTTTTTATGTCTATATTCTATGTATTTCGTAATATGTCAAGTTGTGTAAATGACTAAATTTAACATGAAGTAGAAGTGGATATTTCGATGAATAAAATGAATTTTAATGACCTAAATTTCGTGCCTTTCGTCAGTGTTGATCATATGATGAAAATCATTCTGGAGTTAGGTGTGGAGAATATCCTTACTGGTATTGCAGGTTATATTGAAGAGGATTTCAAAAGGTGGGAACTATTTGATAAAACACCAAGGGTAGCTTCACACTCTGCGGAAGGTGTTATCGAGCTGATGCCGACCAGCGACGGTCAGGTTTATGGTTTCAAGTATGTCAATGGCCATCCAAAAAATACTAAAGATGGTTTGCAAACTGTTACCGCTTTTGGTGTCCTTTCAGACGTTAATACCGGCTATCCCGTGTTGCTTTCGGAAATGACTATTTTGACGGCGCTTCGCACTGCGGCGATGTCGGCACTGGTAGCTAAGCACTTGATGCCAAAAAATTCCCAGACTATGGCGATGATCGGTAATGGTGCGCAGTCCGAATTTCAGGCACTTGCATTTAAAGCCATTGCAGGTATTTCAAAATTACGTCTGTATGATATTGATCCTTCTGCAACCGATAGATGTGCTAAAAATCTTGCGGGTTTGGGTTTTGATATCGTGAAATGTAATAGCGAACAAATGTCGGTTGAGGGTGCCGATATCATAACGACAGTCACGGCAGACAAACAATATGCAACGATTTTGACGGATAACATGGTTGGTTCCAGCGTTCATATTAACGCGATCGGCGGTGACTGTCCGGGTAAAACAGAACTTCATAGGGATATTTTGCTTCGTTCAAAGATATTTGTTGAATATCCGCCTCAAACGCGGATTGAAGGTGAGATTCAACAGCTCGATAAAGATTATCCTGTCACCGAACTTTGGCAGGTAATGAAGGGTGATATTGTTGGTCGTGACAATGATAAACAAATTACATTATTTGATAGCGTGGGATTTGCTATTGAAGATTTCTCTGCCCTTCGGTTTATTCGTGATCAGCTCGAAAAAACAGGTCAGTATCAAAATCTTGATATGCTAGCAGACCCTGATGATCCGCGAGATTTATTTGGTATGGTTCTGCGTGCAGCAGAACCGCAATCCGCAAAGGAAGCCTAAGATGGATCGGCATAGCGCACAGGCACCCTCGGCGGTTATTATGATCCGGCCTCATCAGTTCTCACCGAATGAAGAAACCGCCAGAGATAATGCATTTCAACAATCAGGTGACGAATATGGTAAGGATAACTTGGCAAAATTTGCTTATGCCGAAGCGACGACTGCCGCAGAAATTATGGAGAATAATGGCATAAAAACACATGTATTTGAGGATGAAACAAATCAAACACCGGACTCCGTTTTTCCGAACAACTGGTTTTCTACGCATCCGGGCGGTCATGTAGCGATATATCCGATGTTTGCTGAAAATCGTCGCCGTGAACGGCGGTACGATGTTGTTGAAATGCTAAAAACAGATTACCGGGTTCAAGATATTATCGATTATTCTGGTTTGGAACCGGATGGACTTTTTCTGGAAGGCACCGGGGCAATGGTATTGGATCATATTGACCGGGTTGCTTATGCTGTGAAATCAAATAGAACAGATCCCGTTGCATTGGAGCGGTTCTGCACTCATTTTAACTACGAACCGATGGTGTTTGATGCTCTGGACGAAAATGGCATGCCCGTATATCACACCAATGTTTTGATGTGTATAGCCACAGATTTTGTGATGATTGGCCTAGATATGATTGTCAATCAAGATAGGCGTAATGAAATTACGGAACGATTTAATTCTACGGGGCGCCATGTCATCCCTTTAACCAATGATCAAATAGCAAATTTTGCTGGCAATGCCCTTGAACTTCAGGGACGGGATGGTCGCGTTCTGGCCCTGTCCTCGCGTGCGCTTTGTGCATTGACTTCTGAACAAATAAAAACAATTGAAAAAAGTGCTAAACTTTTGCCGCTTGAAATTCCAGCGATCGAACTCGCGGGTGGTTCCGTTAGATGCATGCTTGCGGGTCTTCATCTGTTGCCGCGTTAATTTGACTTGAGCTTATAAATACTCAATAGTGTTTATCGAAAAATAAGTAATGAAACGAAGGATATAAGCGGCTTATGAAGAAGTTTCTTCATATAATATATATAATCTTGATTTTGGGGAGTTATCAACATGCAACCGCAGCGGAAAAGATTACGGTAGGTGGCAAGGTATTTAATGAAGGTTATATCCTTTCAGAGATAATTGCTCAGCTCCTTGAAGATAATGGTTACGAAGTAACGCGCACCTTTGGATTAGGGGGTACTTTGGTATGCTCTAACGCATTAAAAGCAGGAGAGATTGACGTTTATCCTGAATATACGGGTACAATATCCGAAGCGATTTTAGATGAGCCGGTCAATTCTGACGGTGAGCTGCAAACCGCACTGGCCGCGATGGGATTAAAAACATTAAAATCCTTCGGATTTAATAATACTTATGCCTTAACAATGAAGCGTGATTTAAGCAATCGTCTTGGAATTCACAAAATATCCGACTTAAAAGAGCATCTCGGTTTAAAATTGGTTTTGAGCCATGAATTTCTTAATAGAACTGATGGATGGATTAATCTTAAGGATGTTTATCAGCTTGATTTTGAACCTGTCGGTATCCAGCATGGCCTCGCGTATAACGCTATTGATGAGGGGGCAATTGATATCACGGACAGTTATTCGACAGACGGTGATATGGAGCGTTATGCATTGGTGTTGCTAGAGGATGATCTCGATTTTTTCCCTGAATATAACGCACTGCCACTGGTTCGAAATGATTTCCCCGAGGCAGCGGCGAAGATTATTAACCGAGTTGAAAATAAGATTGATGAAGAACAAATGATTAAGATGAACGCTCAGGTCGTTAACAGAAATATGACTTTTGCTGAAGTGGCAACTGAATTTCTTGTCGCCAATGCGCTTATTAAAAATGATCGTGATGCTCCGGACAATGGCCTCATTTCTAGGCTTTTAGTGAATACGACCACCCACATCAAGTTGACGTTCATCGCTCTTTCGTTTGGTTGTTTGTTCGGACTTTCACTTGCATTTATAATTTATAGATCCGTTAGAATATCCCGCATCGTTATTTACATTTCTGGGTTGCTGCAAACTGTGCCTTCGATAGCATTATTGGCACTTATGATCCCGATTATGGGAATTGGGCAGTATCCGGCAATAATCGCATTATTTCTCTATTCATTACTTCCAATATTAAGAAGTGCGATCACTGCATTAACGACAATTGATCCTATCTTAAGAAATGTATCAGCGGCTATCGGCATGACAAAAATGCAGCAGTTAAGGCACGTGCTTTTTCCGCTCGCACTTCCAAATATATTGGCAGGTGTTAAAACGGCTGCCGTTATCTGTATTGGGACGGCCACGCTTGCCGCATTTATAGGCGCTGGGGGGCTTGGGGAGCCGATCGTAACGGGCTTGGCATTAAACAATACTAACTTAATTCTACAAGGGGCAATACCAGCAGCCTGCCTTGCAATTCTTGTCGAACTCCTATTTGAATTGTTGGAAAAAATGGTCATACCGGAGCATATGAGGACTGCCGACTAAATATTAGTATATTGGTTTTGTTATAGCGGGTCTCAAAAATACTATATTGAATATTCCTACGCGTGGATTACACTTATTTTTGCATAGCTTGCTATGGAGTGCTGGTTGTTTGAACAGGTCTATTAATTTGAACAAGATAAATTCATGAGAGTTTCACTAACGTTGCGCCATTTGTCACCCCAACTATCAAAGAATAGTGATTTTAGATATATTGAAATAGGGCTTGATGAGTCCTATTTCTTTGCTAATTTGACGCTTTTTTGATGAAAAACAATCTTTTCTTCTTTGAACAACTTGCCGAGTGCCTTTTTATAATTTGATTTGCTGACATGGAAAATAGCATTTATTTCTTCCGGCGAACTTTTATCTGTAAGCCCTATACTGCCGCCATGCTCATTTAAATATGTTAGAATTTTATCTGAAAGTTCGCCGCGCATTTCATGAGCGAGCTTTTGTAGTGTCAAATTAATGCGACCATCTTCACGGACGTCGCCAATGTAACCTTTAAACTGGTCTCCAACGCTGATGGGACGCACGATTTCGTTGTTATGAATAAGGCCGACGTGGGTGCCGTTAATAATTGCTTTATACCCGAGATCACTTCGGCTGGCCACCAGCAAACTTACTTCCTGACGGGGTTCAAATTCTGCTTCATTTTCTTCCTTGAGATATTTACTCAGGCGAGAGGTCGCAGCGATGCGGTCGGTTTTATCCATAAAGATATGAACCACATAGGACCGTCCAATTTCCATCGGCACGCGCTGTTCTTTAAAAGGTACTAATAAATCCTTGGTAAGCCCCCAATCGACGAAAGAGCCAAATTGACTTTGCCCGACCACAGCCAGAAAGGCACAGTCACCTACTTTTGCATACGGAATTTCAGTGGTTGCTATCGGGCGGTCTTCGGAATCAAGATAAACAAATACATCAATAAATTCGCCAACAGCCCACTTTTCTTTATCTTCGGGCAGGTAACGTTCGGGCAACAATATTTCTTCGTCATCGGCAATCAGGTAAACGCCAAAATCAACATGCTTTAATACTTCCAAAGAATGGTTTTTTCCAACTTCGATCATTTGGTTCCAAAGTGCCTTATTGATAAAAACATCTATTTGACTGCTTCTACAGTCTAAACCATAAAAAGTCGATAGTGATTGGAAAGTTCCGGTAATCAGGCAACCTGTTTTACTTCGCTTGCAAATGGGCTTAATAACCATCTCTGCATTGATTTCTCTATTCCATTGTTCCCGGTTAGATAGATATAATCTGGCAGGACCTTAATATACGACTTGCCAGATTAAAATTCGACTTCCTCTGAAAGGTTAAGTTTAATTGCTTCGTCAAGTACGAGTTTAGCGACACATAAATCTTGCAAAGCTATACCCGAGCTATCAAAAATTGTGATTTGATCGTCGTTCGCGCGGCCCGCATTATCCCCAACTAAAACAGCGCCAATGGCGGTTATATCTATATCAGGATTAATGTTAAAGGCGGCTTCATATTCACCGTTTATTATGGATTGCGGCGGATAATCCGCGAATATTGATGCATTCAGCACAAGCTCAACGGGTAATTCCTGCTTGTTCGGTTTGTCGGCACCCATTGCTGAGATATGCGTCCCAGATTTAATCCAGCCCGCCTCAAACAGCGCGCCGGTCGCATTTGTAACAGTAATTAAAATATCTGCATTGCGGCAAACGGTTTCCACGTCTGCTCCCTGTGCATTAATGCCAGCCTTATTTAATTCCGTAATTGCGTGGTCTACGGTATCTGCGTTACGACTGTGAATAAAAATTTTCTTTATTTCGCGAACTTCACATACTGCTTTTATCTCAAATATTGCTTGGTGTCCGGCACCGAGGGCACCCAATATTTTGGCTTGCGTCCGCGCTAATTTTTGAGTAGCAACCGCATTTGCCGCGGCTGTGCGAAGTCCATTTAAGTAAGCCGCGCTAATTAAAGCGTGGGGAAATCCGGTTTTCGCGTCAAGTAGCAATGTGGTTGTACCATGATTAGGCAGGTTAAGATCATGATGATTATTGGGCCAGTATGAACCAATTTTTACACCACATAGTTTTTGGTCAAGCAAATTTCCGGATTTCATTGAAAAGCCGTCGCCGTCGTTGCACCCTTTTGCATGAACGACAGGGAAAACCTCACCTCTATTTTGATAAGCAGCGATGAAAGCTTGCGTAATAGCTTTATTAGCCATAGTTGTTGTTGCGATTTTTTTGACGCTTTTTTCAGAAACAAGATACATGGCCTACCATCTTTTATTTGTTTTTTTGAGGGCGTCGTTTTTTTCCGTTCTTGCCAATTCGGGCCGCCACCACCAACTGGTTTTAAGACGTCCGCGTTCCATGAACCAGTCGTCCAATTTTAAGGCAAATTTTTTGAATGGACTTTTGGCGAGCTTTAACCACCATTGATGAATGCGTTTCGAAAAGTCACGATTATAAGGGCAGGAGCGAATGCAGATGATGCAATCGGTATTTTGATTAGACCAGAATTTAAAACATTTCTCCGCAGACGGCGTCCATTTGACTACACCTTTTATATTGCTTTCACTATGCACATGGTCTGACGGTGCATCAAAAGGTATTGCCTTAGGCGGACACGCTTTGGCACACCTGTCGCAAGTTTGGCAAAATTCTTCAACGCCAAATTTCTTCGGACTATTAATTTCAAGCGGCATATCGGTAAAAATTTTGCCGATGCGAAAACGTGGTCCGTATTTTTCGTTAATTAGCATGCCATGCCGTCCTACCTCACCTAGGCCAGCTTGTAGGGCTAGGGGGATGCATAAAGCACTGTCATTTAATGTGGCGTACGCCCGGTACCCCATGTTTCGAATATATTGCGTTAATGTGATGATCGCGACACCATCGAACGTGTAGCCTAACCCTGTTGCTGCTCCGGATAGAGCCGATGGTACTGTTTTGATTAACTCTTGATCCATAGGCTCTAGGGTAACAATTACATTTGGAATATCTTTTGGGATCTCTTGTGGTTTTTGACCGTTACCCTGCATCGAAAATAGAGATTTATACATCCAGCGTTGGTCGTACTCACACACCCCTAAATCGCCGACACCGCAAAAACCGGCTATTTTTTTGAGGTCTCTGGTTGCTTCTGCGGCATTTTCATATGGATAGGGATCGGGCCATCCTTCATCATGTGACGTATAATAATCCCAGAAGCCTTCTTTGCGGATTTCGTTTGGTTTTTCTTTGCGAAATTCACCGGATTTCTCAATATCGCGAATGACATTATTGACATGCCACGCTGCATTACGGAAAGCATAATCTTTTTGGCTAAAACCATCCGTTTTTCGCGCCTTTGCATAAGGCATATAGTAGCCTTCGAAAAACTTATCGGATTTTTCTGTTTTTATCAGTGGGTCCCACATGGCGCGGCAATAAATATCAAATTTCTGTTCGAATTGTTCAAAGTCGTCCCGTACTTCGACGCCTGATAACTCATCAACCGGCATTGTGTGGATGCTTTTTGATTTTTTATTTATCGGATTGCTCACGCATTAATATCCATAATTAGAGAGAGGTTTTTATACGAGATAAGTTATGTTTATTTTGCCTCTTGGTCAAATGATAAAGATATTGTCATTTATCTTGTTGATCAAAGCTTCAATGTTGATTATTGGTACTGTCAGTAGAATTGTAACTTTTTGTAATTTTGGGGTTTTATGTAATGAAGATAACGATCATTGGGGCAGGCATAGTCGGCGTAACAACATCATACTTTTTGGCCAAGCATGGCTATGAGGTAGAAGTTCTTGAACGGCAGGAAGGACCAGCGCTTGAGACCAGCTTTGCCAATGCTGGGATGATTACACCTTCAATGGCTGATCCATGGAATTCACCGGGTATTCTAACAACATTAGTAAAAAATATTGGCCGAAAAGATAGCGCTTTTCTTCTTAGATTAAATGCCCTTCCGTCGCTAATTGGATGGGGACTGAGCTTTTTATTAAATTCCAATAAAAAAACTTTTCTCAAGAATACCCACCTTAGCGCGGGACTTTCTTGTTATTCATTACAGGTTTTAAAGGAACTTCGTGCGGAACTTGGATTGGAATATGAACAACGGGAAACAGGCTCACTTAAAGTTTTTCGGGACAAAGGCAGTATGGATAAATATGCGAAAATTTCATCATATTTAGAGCAATATGATATGCGCTTTAAAATGGTTTATGGTACTGAAATTCTTAAAATAGAGCCTTCGTTGGAGCCGGTAATTGACGAACTTTGTGGCGCTATCTTCTATCCTGACGATGAAGCGGGGAATGCTTATAAATTTACCTGCGAGGTTGCAAAAGCGGCAGAAAAAGAAGGTGTAAAATTTCGGTATGGTGTTTCCGCAGAGAAACTTAATATGGTCGATGATGCGATTTTTGGAATAAGTACAAACGAGGGCGACGTTAAAGCAGATAAATATATTCTTTGTACTGGTAGTTTCTCCCCGATATTGGCGCAAGGTGTGGGAATAGACATACCGGTGCGACCCGTGAAGGGATATTCAATTTCGGTACCGCTGAATGGCTGGAATAAAGGGCCGATCATGCCAATTGTCGATGATGGCTTTCATGCAGCGATCACTCCGCTCGGTAATATATTACGCGTCGCAGGCACCGCTGAATTTGCTGGTTATGATGATCGCCTTGATCAGGACCGCATCAATAATCTTTACGAATTACTCGAAGAAATTTACCCAAATTTTGGGGCAGCAGTAAAAAGAGAATATGTCAACGAATGGTGTGGATTTAGGCCGATGTCTGCGGACGGTGTGCCTTTCATTGGTAAAACGCCAATTGAAAATTTATTCGTAAATACGGGACACGGTCCTCTTGGGTGGACAATGGCGTCGGGTTGCGCAAAAATGCTTTGCGATATCGTAACCGACGTAACGCCAAAACTGGACCCATATTCATATAGGTTGGGGCGATGTTGATATGTTAACCAATTAGCCTCTGGATTTGCTCTATTGGGTCGCCAAATATCATCGAATAAACAACTATTCCAATGGCAATTGGGGCAATATATTTGGTGCTGTAATGCCAAAGCATATAATGGCGACTGCCGATAGGAAACCCTAATTGCTCGCTCACTAATTTCCGGGATAAGGCCCAACCGGCAAATAACCCGATCAACAATGCGTTGGTAGGCAGTAAAATATTGGCGACAAGAAAATCAATAATGCCAAAAATATTTCTGTCGGCGATAGGTTTAAAATCGGCAATAATATTAAACGAGAGTAAAGAAAACATGCCGATTGACCACGCAAGGCAGCCTGTCAGCCACGCCATTTTTGGTCGTGACAATCCTTTGTCTTCAAACCACGCTATGATTGGCTCCAACATGCCGATTGATGATGTAAAGGCGGCAAACGACAGCAATACAAAAAACAGTGTGCCAAAAAGTATGCCGCCCGGCATTTGGCCAAAAGCAATTGGTAGGGTTGCAAATATTAAACCCGGTCCTTCACCCGGAGTTAAGCCGTACTGAAAAACGATTGGGAAAATTGCAAAACCAGCGAGCAACGCCACAAGAGTATCTGCAAAGGCAATGATTGCGGCGGAGCGTGGTAATGAAACCCCATCAGGCAGATACGCACCATAAGTAATTAATGCGCCGACGCCAATCGCCAATGAGAATAGGGCTTGGCCCAGTGCCATTAATATGGCGCTGGCGGTTAGTTTTGAGAAATCCGGATTGATCAGGAAAGTAAATGCTTCGCTGGCACTTCCTGTGACCATTGCGTATATTGCAAGGAATATTAAAATTAGAAATAATCCTGGCATCATTATTTTTACGGCTGTTTCCAAGCCATCTTTAACCCCTAGCGACACGACGGCTACGGTGGAAAACATGTATATCGTAAACCACATGACCAGCAGCAACCAATCGCTTTGCGCTTCCGCGAAGATCGCGCCGGAAGCTGCTGCATCAACACCTGTGAACTGACCGGATACTGCTTTAAAAATATACTCGAGCGACCAGCCGGCGATCACGCTATAATATGATAATCCAAGTACAGGTACGATGATGCTAATCCACCCTATAAGCATCCAGACGGGGCTGTGTCCACCTTGTTTTATAATTTTTCGCATTGTGCCTACGGCACTTAATTTGCCGATACGACCTACCGCAAGTTCAGACATGATGAGCGGTACACCAAGTATTACAACAAATGCAATATAAACCAGCACAAATGCACCACCACCGTTTTCACCAGCTATATAAGGAAACCGCCAAAGGTTTCCGAGGCCAACCGCGCACCCTACCGATGCCAGTAAGAAAGCAGAACGTGATGTCCAGGTCACTTTTTGTATTTGTGTGTCACTCATCGAAAACTACCCTATTTTACGCATTTTTGTTTTGTTATTATTAGAATGAAGCCTAGCGAGAATTTGGCCATAATTCAATGGTTCATTGCAATTTTGAGAAAAACGCATAATAATAAAAGAGGGGTGAAATACTAAAGGGTGCTTAATGAATAAAATATTGGGATTTATAATAATCGTGTTTTTCGTAGTTGGATGCGGCGCAGATAACAGTACTCAAACTGCTGCAAATGACAACGAAGACAATCCAACGGGAGCTGGTGATAACAGACCGAATATAATCCTTATTCTTGCAGATGATTTGGGTTATTCCGATGTGGGCTCTTTCGGTAGTGAAATATCAACACCGAACCTTGATCAATTGGCGATGTCCGGTGTGCGAATGAGTAATTTATATGCCGCGGTCGCGTGTTCGCCGACACGTACAATGTTGCTAGGCGGTGCCGACAGTCACCGTGCAGGAATGGGAACAATGTTTGGAGATCAGGCACCCAATCAGCAGGGACAACCGGGCTACGAAGGCTACATGAATTATGATGTGGTTTCCATAGCGTCCCTTTTGAAAGATGCAGATTACCATACTTATATGACTGGAAAATGGCATTTAGGTAACACTGAAGAGTTATCCCCCAAAGCAAGGGGTTTTGAACAATCTTTTGCGCTGCTTCAGGGAGGAGCGGGTCATTTCGATGATACCACCATGATGATCGCATTTGAAAAAGCATGGTTTAGAGAAAATGGCAAACGTGCGGCACTTCCGGATAATTTTTTCTCCAGCGAATTTTATACAGACAAGATGATTGAATATATAAAATCAAACGTAGAAGATGAAAAACCATTCTTTGGTTATTTGGCGTACACGGCACCACATTGGCCGCTTCAAGCACCGGAAGAATATATCGATAAATATGCTGGCAAGTATGATGCAGGATATGAAGTGTTAAAGGAAAACCGTTTGAAGGCGATGGAAGATCTAGGTATCGTTATGCCGGGCGTTCAAATAACGCCGCCGACTTACCCCGCTGAAGATAATTGGGACAATCTTAGCGGTGAGCAAAAAAGGATAAAAAACCGTGAAATGGAAATCTACGCCGCTATGGTGGACAATATGGATTTTCATATTGGCAGGCTTCTGGAATATTTGGAAAGTTCCGGACAAAAAGATAACACCATAATAATCTTTATGTCAGATAATGGTGCATCAGGGGCTCATCCCGGAAATGCTAGCGCCTTTCCACAAGAATGGATTAATGCAAATTTCGATAATTCATATGAAAATATGGGGAAAATAGGATCATATGTTCATTACGGTCCACATTGGGCGGAAGCCAGCACCGCGCCATCTCGTCTTTATAAAGGTTTCCCCACCGAAGGCGGTATCAAAGTACCGGGTATTATTAATTTTGGTGACAAGCTGGATAATCTGAAAGGGCAATTTAGTGACCAATTCATGACTGTACTTGATTTCGCACCGACTTTTCTTGATCTCGCGGAAACGAAGCATCCGGGGCCTTCCTATAAAGGACGCAATGTTTATCCCTATATTGGTACATCAATTATGCCTTATTTAACCGGAGAGAAACCATCCGTCCACAATGAAAATGATACGATGACATGGGAGCTTCATAACAGGATGGCCGTTCGAAAAGGAGCCTGGAAGCTGGTAAAAATTCCTGCCCCACGCGGAACAGGAGATTGGGAGTTGTTTAATTTAATTGATGACCCGGGCGAGACCAATGATTTAAGAAATCAAAACCCGGACAAACTGGTCGAAATGATCGCCGTCTGGCAGCAATATGTTGAAGACAACGGCGTTATTATGCCGGAATGACCAATTTGAAGATCAGTTATCTATTTTGTGTTTAGCATATATTGATTGACCAGGTTTTCGTACCATTCCTGTTTGCCACTTGTACGGGTCGGTTCATCATATTCCACAGCCAAATCTCTTAAGTCCGTTAAATCTAACTTTCCAGTTTCAAAATCCGCGCCTTTGCCGCTATCAAAACTGCTGTAACGGTTTGACTTATGGCCGGGTAGGCTGCTTTCATTTAAGATTCTATACGCGATTTCAAGGCCGCGAGCGAAGCTATCCATGCCGCCAATATGACCAATGAAAATATCTTCCATATCAACGGATTCTCTTCGCGTTTTTGCGTCAAAGTTAAGTCCGCCCGATGTAAAGCCGCCATCGGCGAGTACGACCATCATCGCTTGGACCGTATCATACATATCGGTTGGAAATTGATCCGTATCCCATCCATTTTGCGGATCACCGCGGTTAGCATCTATGCTCCCCAGTAGTCCGGCATCTGCACCCATTTGCAAGTCGTGCGCGAAACTATGGCCCGCTAAAGTGGCATGATTGGCTTCGATATTAAGTTTAAAATCTTTATCCAGACCGTTATGTCGTAAAAATCCGATAACGGTCTGGGCGTCAAAATCATATTGATGTTTTGTTGGCTCCATTGGTTTAGGCTCAATCAGAAAAGTACCTTTAAACCCGTTCGCGCGGCCATAATCCCTCGCAGCACTTAAAAATTTTGCCATATGGTCGAGTTCTCTTTTGGTATCAGTATTGAGCAAACTCACATAACCTTCACGACCGCCCCAAAATACGTAATTTTCACCGCCCAGCTCAATTGTAGCGTCAATAGCCGATTTTACTTGTGCTGCGGCATGCGTTAACACTTTAAAATCGGGGTTTGTTGACGCACCGTTCATATAGCGTGGATTGCTGAATACATTGGCCGTGCCCCAGAGCAGTTTCATTCCGGTGGTTTGCTGTCGTTCTTTGGCAAGCGTTACCATGGAGCCAAGAAACGCTTCACGTTCAAGTAGGTTATTTCCCTCAGGTGACATGTCTAGATCGTGGAAACAATAATAAGGAACGCCAACCTTAGTGAAAAATTCGAACGCGGCATCCATACGTTGTCGCGCCCGGGTGAGCGGGTCGCCGGCGTTGTCCCATTCAAAGACTTGTGTTCCCGGACCGAAAGGATCACCACCTGTTCCGCAGAAAGTATGCCAATAGCATGCGGCAAATCTAAGATGATCTTTCATAGTTTTGTCGCCGATCATTTTATTTTCATCATAAAATTTGAAGGCGAGCGGGTTATCTGACTGTGGTCCTTCATATTCTATTCTTGATACACTGCTAAAATATTCAGTTTCGCCGACGAAAATATTTGTCATTGTTTTATCCCGTTATTAATTGGCTATTTATATTGTGTTGCAATCAGTTTAATTAAAGACTGATATTGTTTATATATATTCTCATATTGTTTAACTGATACAGGATCAGGGGTATGTTGTTTTTCAAAATCCAGATCAAGATGTTCTTTAGTAATATTAATAATAGGTTCCGCTTTGCCAATATGTTTCTTATGTGCCCAAATTGCTTGAAGTGCTGCTCCGAAAGCGGCATTTTCTTCTTGCTTAATAATCCGAACAGGTAAATTTAAAATATCCGCACAAATTTGCCGCCATAAAGCACTTTTGCTTCCTCCGCCGGTCAGGGTGACCTCTGTGAAGGTCATGCCGCTACGTTTAAAAGCGTCAATTCCCGCTTTTAAATTAAAAATACCGGCCTCCATTGCGGACCTTAGCAAATGAGCTTTTGTGGTGTTTTGAGTGTCTAATCCAAAAATTGATCCTTTTGCATCGGGTAACGCAGGTGTTCGTTCGCCGTTATAAAAAGGTATGGTAATAACACCTTCCGAACCGGGTGGGATTTCCGACGCTAACTCTTCCATGCTGGTTAGATTAATATCCAGAAGATCACGCATTTGTTCCGTGGCCACCGTGCAGTTCATCGTACATAGAAGCGGCAGCCATCCACCCGTCGATGAACAAAATGCGGCAAGTTCACCATTTGGGTCTATCGCCGGTTCGTCGTGATAGGCAAATAAAGTGCCGGATGTTCCAAGGCTAGCCGTCAGCATTCCTTTTTCGACGTTACCGGTTCCAATCGCGGCCATCATATTATCGCCGCCACCGGAAGAGATAATTACCCCAACATTTAACCCTAATTCCTTTGCGCGTGATTCATTTATTGTGCCTGCGATATCATCTGCGTTGATTAAGTTTGGAAGGCAGGGTGTCAGATCGCGGTCGTTATCCAAAGCGGATATCAGTTCTTTGCTCCAACATTTGTTTCTTACGTCCAAAAGCCCCGTTCCGGAAGCATCACCATATTCCATTGTTTTGTGGCCGGTTAAATAGAAATTCATATAATCATGAGGCAGTAAGATGGTGTGCATCTTCGCATATGCAACTGGATTATTTTTTTTTAGCCATCGAATTTTTGATGCGGTGTAACCGACCGCGATCGGGTTTCCGGCGGCGACTATACATTCTTCTGCGCCACTGACCGCGTTCATAATTTCATTGCACTCACGTCCGGTTGCTGTATCGCACCATAATTTTACAGGTGCGAGTACATTTCCCTTTTTGTCGATTGGAACGAAGCCGTGTTGTTGCCCCGACACCCCAATGGCAATGACTGATTTCTTTAAATCCGGATCGATGCGATTTAAACAACTATTGAAGCCGTCAATCCACCAGTCAGCATGTTGTTCGCGCGTTCCATCGTTTTTTGATGTTAGCTCGAACGGGTGAGATGTGGTGGAAACTATTTTGCGATTAACTGGATTATAAATGATAACTTTTATGCTTTGGGTGCCAAGATCAATTCCCATTACTGTGTCAGAAGAAACGGTCAATATACTGCCTAAATTATATGTTTTTATCGCTTTATAGCAACACTAGCATAGGGGTATTTCACTCTCAAGAAATGTTTCGGTTTTACCTTTTTAATGTTGTTACAGCACTTTCTAATGATTGCAAAAAACGTGATCTATCAGCTTTGGTGAAACTAGGGTTATATCCTTTACTTTCACCCGTCTCTCTAAGATGTGCCTTTAATTCCCGCATGGCCAACGCATTGCCGATATTATCCGTGGAAAATGATTTTCCGGTAGGTCCAATTGCCGCGCCGCCCGCTTCAAGGCATCTTTTAGCAAGCGGTATATCTGCTGTGATTGCGATACCTTTTTTGCCTATATTCTCTGCAATCCAGTTATCTGCTTCATCAGCACCGGCTGAAACAACAATTTTTTTAACCAGCGGTCCTACTTCCATTCTCATCCATTGATTGCTAACAAGATAAACAGCAATGTTATGACGGTATGCTACTTTGAGCACTTCGTCTTTGACCGGACAGGCATCGGCGTCCACGTAGATTGCTATATTTTCTTCTTCGTTCATTTATTTCTCACATTATCCAGCAATTTAGCTATTGAAGGTTATAACCGATCAGCTTAAATTTTTAAATAAGCTTGAAATTAGATAAAAGATAAAATATATTATTGTTATTATAATAGCATCATTTTTAAGTTTTGGATGGAAGTTATAAGATGGCAGGTAATAAAGGCGTGGATAAAGGTGAGGAACAATCTGGTTTAGAGAACCAGGTTGGTCATTTGTTAAGAAGGGTATTTCATAACGCCCGAAATAGAATGCAAAAGAAAATATCTGATACTGGCCTCAGCCCCATGCAAACATCAGCATTAACTTCTCTTCGGAAAAAAGGGCCTACATCGCAAAATAAACTTGGTCGGCGAATAGGAATGGAACCTGGAAACGTGCATGGGCTTGTTGATAGGTTGCTAAAAAAAGGAATGATTACTTCCAAACATGTTGATGACGGTCCTGGTCTTCATATTTTAGACTTAACAGATGAAGGGTGTGCGGTTGTTGACAAGGTTATTCCCCTCGGCATTGAAGCGAACAAGGAAACCCTTGCCCCGCTTTCGCCAAAAGAACAAGAAAAATTCATCGAATATTTAAGGCGTCTTCTGTGATTTAATCCATATTGACTCTTATAACTCATCTGTTATGATAATAACATCATAAACACTTCTAGGAAATTATGAAATGGCAGAAATAGTTCTTGGTATGTGGACGTCTCACGGTCCTACATTGTCAACTACACCGGAACAATGGTTGATGCGGGTTAAGGCGGATAAGAATCGTCCTTTTCACCCATTTAGACTTAGGAATTATTCGTTTGAACAACTGAAAGAGTTGCGGCGGTCAGAAGACTTGGGCGCGCAAGCTTCATTGGAGGAACGTACAGCCCGCCATGCACGTTGTCAGAACGCAATAACGAAAATGGCTGATTTATGGGACGAAGTTAAACCGGATGTCGCTGTGATAATGGGAAATGACCAGAAAGAAATTTTTAACGAAGATGTTATTCCGGCTTTTACTGTTTTTGCGGGTGAAACGCTGCACAATGAGCCAGCTAGTGCCGAACAGATTCCCTTGATGGCACCGGGAATTCATGAAGCTGAAGACGGCCACAATCCCCCTCAATATACTGAATATCCCGGCCAACCGGAATTAGGCAAGCTTATCATTGAAACCGCTACACGAGAATGTTTTGACGTCACACAAATGATGAAATTACCCAAGCACGAGAAACACTGGTCATCCGGTGTTGGGCATGCTTTTGGTTATATCTACCGGCAGGTTATGCGCGACAATGTAGTCCCAAATGTTCCGATAATCTCCAATACTTTTTTCCCGCCAAATCAGCCTACTGCGAAAAGATGCTTTGAATTTGGCCAGATGGTAGGGCGAGCCATTAAATCATGGGACAGTGATTTAAAGGTCGCGGTTTTTGGCTCCGGCGGTATGAGTCATTTTGTTATTGACGAAGACTTAGATCAACTTTTTATGAAAGCTCTTGCCAATAGAGATGCTAAAACTTTAACCAGTCTTGACGACGGGTATTTTCAAACTGGAACGTCTGAACTTAAAAACTGGATTGCAGCCGCGGGAATTTTGTTTGATACGGTGCTGGACGGTGGCGTGATCGATTATGTGCCTTGCTACCGCTCGGAAGCGGGAACCGGGACTGCGAACGGGTTTGTGAGTTGGCAATAAATAAATATAAGAGGAATAAAATATGGATCAAGCCGTAGAACGTGCATCCAGATTAGATACAGCAACCATTAGTGACGCGCTGGATAAACTAGGTATTGAAGGGCAATGTCTAGGCATTAAGCCACGCGATCACGATTTTAGAATGGCGGGACGTGCCTATACCATATTATATGGTCCGGCAGACGTTGTGCCGGGAACTGTTGGCGATTATATTGATGATCTTGAGCCCGGAGTAGTGGTTGTTCTTGATAATGGAGGAAGAGAGGACGCAACAGTATGGGGCGATATATTAACCTATCTCGCGCATAAAAAAGGTGTCGCCGGAACAGTGATTGATGGTGCGTGCCGCGATGTTCACATGTGTCTAAAGCTTGGATATCCGATTTATAGCCGTAGTTATTCAATGCGTACTGGAAAAGATAGGGTTCAGGTGGATGCTACAAATGTTCCGGTGAATATCGGGAATGCAAAAATACATCCCGGTGATATCCTGCGCGGCGATAGTGATGGTGTGATTGTTATTCCAAAAGAATATGAGGAAAAAGTGCTTGAAGCGGCGGAAGCCATTGAAGCAGCCGAAGAAAAAATCAGGGCAGCACTGGAATCAGGAATGCGTCTTGATGAAGCACGCGTTGCAAATAAATATCATAGTTTGCAAACGCGGGAGGAATAGTGCCAATGAGACCTGATCCGAAACTAGTTGCGAAACTGGGCGAGTATGGAACGGCTACTATTCATGAAGCTGCCGGTCAAATCGGCGCGTTACCCGGTAATATAAAACCGGTATCTTCCAATATGAAATTATGTGGTGTTGTTTACCCGCTGCATTGTCTGTCCAGAAGCAATATAAATCTGCACGAGGCAATTTACAAAGCTGAAACAAGTGACGTGTTGGTTGCGAGTGTGGATAATTATGCACAAGCAGGATATTGGGGCGATATCCTGACGTGTGCCGCACAAGAAAGGGATCTTTCAGGTTTGGTAATTGATGCCTGTGTCCGTGATGCCGATGACATTGATGCGCTTGGATTTCCGGTTTTTGCCCGTGGGTTGAATATAACGGGGACTGGAAAGGCACGGGGAGGTAGTATTGGAGAACCAATTATTATCGGTGATGTTGTCATAAATGCTGGTGATGTTATTGTAGGCGACCGGGACGGTGTAGTGGTAATTCCGGGAAATCGCGTTATCGACGTCATTGACGCTTCGCAAGAGCGTGAAGACAAAGAACAAGACGTTAGAAATCGCTTGAAACGCGGCGAAACAAGTATAAATATATATAAATTCCCATAAAATTCGAATTTAGCAGGATAAAAAATGAAGGCCAATATTGATGTGAGAGAGCTTCGCAATTGCTTTGGCAAGTTTGCGACCGGAATTACTGTAATCACGGCTGTGGCACCTGACGGTACAAAAATTGGCCTAACAGTTAATTCTTTTAGTTCATTAAGTTTGGATCCACCAATGATTTTATGGAGCCTGGATAAAAAATCAAAAAACCTGATGGTTTTGGAAAACGCTTCACATTTTGCGGTAAATGTCCTTGCTTCCGACCAAATGGATATCTCCAATAATTTTGCTCGAACCAGTGATGAAAAATTTGAAGGTGTCGAGCTATCACCCAGTCAATGTGATTTGCCGCTTCTGAGCGGTTCCGTCGCACATCTGGAATGTAAAAAAGTTAATATGGTTGAAGGTGGTGATCATGTAATTTTTATCGGACAAGTTGAACATTTTGAAATTAGTAATAAAAAACCACTTCTATATACGAATGGTCAATATACGGTTGCGGCGCGTCACCCTTTAACCAAACTCCCGGAGCCAGACGACGTTGAACAAAAACAACATCATTCCACCGACGATTTTATCGTACCATTATTGCTAAGAAGCTATTGGGAAATATCTGATCCCTTTTATCAGGAGCTTCAGGGTGAAGGCATACCTGTTGCCCATGCCAGAATTTTAGTTCACCTGAGCCATGAAGCAGAACTAACCGCGCCGGAGTTGGCCGCAGCCATTCGAGTTGATATGGCGTCTGTTTCAATGTCGGTTAACTGGTTATGTGATAATGGTCATTTAAATAAAACTGATGACGACAAGCTAATCATTTCCGAAAAAGGACTATCTCATCTCAATAATGTACAATCCAGAGCACAGCGTTTTGAGAACGAAGTCTTGGACGGATACAGCGATGACGATGTTGAGATGTTAAAAGGAATGTTGCGTAAATTAATTTACAGAAAAAACGTATAAAAAAAGAGGCTTTGAAAGTCTCTTTTTTTTCTCTCACATAATTTTTATTATTGCGTCAATACTTGCAACTTTTTATATGATTGTGCTTGCCCCGCATCAGCATTAATGATCATATCCGCAATTACCGGGGTTCGGTTAAAATAATGGCCGCTCATTGCGTCTGAAATAGCACCAACCAGCGCAGAAGCGGCGCAGCCCATCAACGGCTCACCAATGCCTTTTGCACCCACGGGATTTTGCGGATCAGGCATGTCGACGGCTTGTGTTGTCATATCTGACGGCACATCAAGAATGGACGGTGGTTTGGCCTGATAAAAGCCAACATTTGCCGGCAGGCCGTTTTGCGGGTCATAAACTGCTTTTTCCATACTGGCCATGCCAATGCCCATGACGGCACCACCACGAATTTGTTGATCCAAACCTTGTGGATGAAGCACGGTACCGCAATCAGCCGTACCGACATAATCAAGTATTTCATGCTTGCCGGTCTCAAGATCAAGTTCGATCATCATAAAACCAGTGGCGAGCGCGGGAACAGTGCCGTGAAGGTCCATTTTATCTTTCGCGACACCAACCAGTCCGCGGCCCTGAAGCCCCATAACTGCACCTTTCGTTAGGGGAAAAATATCTTCCGGCATTTCATGGCCATCATATTTGCCGCCGAGTTCAACGGCTCTTTGGCCGATCTGCGCAAAAGTCATTATTTTTGTGGCGTCAGATTTGGAAAAAACCGTGTTATTAGCGAGATCGTAATCATCAGCGTTACCACCTAGATCCATGGCAGCAATTTCTTGTATTTTTAATTTGGCGTCAATTGCCGCAGCATAGTTTGTGCGTGACGTAGTAAAAGATGTGTTGCTGCCGAATTGACCCAATACCCAAGGTAGATTTTTACTGCTATCGCCGTTTTCGATCACGCAATTATCCCACGTTGCACCCAGAACTTCCGCAGCAACACGTGTGGTCGTGGCATATGAATATGTCCCAAGATTACCGACGCCGGAGTGAAGATGAAGTTTACCGTCCGGTTTAATTTGCAATAACCCGTCAAACCCACCGGCACCAGCCGAATGATAAGCTTGACCTATGCCAATGCCAACAACTTTTGAGCCGTTTCTTTCACCACTTCGTTTGATTTTATCAGCGTAATTAAATCTTTCCGCGCCCATTTTCAACGCTTCCGGTAGATAGGAGCTCGTAACGCCATGCTGATCGCCGTCATATAGCGTATCGTGGTCAGGGGCATTTATTTGTCTTATGGCAAGTCGGTCGATGTTTAATTCTTTTGCTGCTCTATCAAGCAGAGGTTCAACAATAACGGCCATCTGATTCTGACCCGGTCCACGCTGTGCACCGCAAGGAGGTCGGTTGGTCATTACTGGAATGCCGCGCCAACGCATTGATTGTGGTGTATAAACAAGGGAGACAGCACCGCCTGCACTGGTCAAATCAGGGAAACCGGAATTCGGCCCATTTTGCTGCACGATATACAAATCTGCGGCGACAATGCGGCCGGTAGTATCGAATCCGAGCTTGATATTGCCTTGGAAGCCGGAACGAGCAGAGCCAAGATAATATTCTTCTGCCCGTGTAATACGGTGCATGCAAGGACGGCCCGTTTTCTTTGACATTATTGAAGGCAAAACCATCGTAGGATACGGGTTGCCTTTTGAACCAAAACCGCCGCCGCAAAATTCAGCTATATAAACAATATCTTGAGCAGGAATGCCAAGAAGTCTTGACAGACCCGGCATCATGAAACTCTGACTTTGAGAAGAACCATGAAGGAAACATTTACCGTTCTGCCAATAGGAGAAAGCACTTCGCGGCTCCATACTATGGTGAGAATTACTTGCTGTTACAAAAGATTCTTCGATAACATAGGCTGCGCTGGCAAAACCTGCGTCAATATCACCATATGCCCATTCTTTAGCCGGCTTGCCCATCGGTAATTTATCTTCGCCGGCGTCGGCAAAATCACGCGCGGTCCATTTAATTTTTTCGGTTTGAAATCCACGAGTGGCGACGTTTATGTCGTCATGCGCATCTGGGCCTCCGGGATATAAGCTTACGAGAGGGTCCAATGTGAAGGGGAGTACTTCATATTCAACTGTTATTTTTTCCAAAGCATCTGCGGCAGTTTGTTCGTCAACAGCGGCGATGGCCAATATAGGTTGCCCGACATATTTGGGACTATTTGTTAAAATAGGATTGTTAGGGGCTTCGATTGGCGGCACATCGTCAGCGGTAAGGATATCAACGACACCGTCCATAGCCAGTGCTTCAGTGGCGTCGATGTTTGTGACATTAGCATTTGGCATTGGGCTAAGGAGCATTTTAAGATACAACATACCTTCGGCTTTGAAATCTTCAGCATATTTTGCTTTACCTGTGATTTTAGCCCTTACATCTGGCGGCGTGAAGTTTTTACCGATTAGGTTATATGCCATTATGTTTCTCCCTGAATATGATCATTATTGAATTTAGGTAATATTTGACCTCTTTGCAATGGCAAAATTTGGGTACAATAATGTTATTATAATAATTTAAGTTTTAGAAACTTTGCAATAAAATTTCGTAAATTGGATTAATATTTTGACTTTTATTTACTTAAGTCATGATTTTCATTATTTTAAATGCTATATAAAAATAAAATGCGTGGCTATTACTCACGACATTGTTAAAAAGGGACGTCAGAAGTATGAGAAGTGGTTTAAAAAATAAAAACCCATTAGCAGCGTATGATGAAATTGATTTTTCCGAAAAAGATAAACTGGAACTTAATGCTGGTTATTTGTTGCGCCGCGCTTTCAAGCGGGCCCGTAAACATATGTTAGAGAGAATAAATGATCTTAATTTAACACCCATGCAGACGTCAGCACTTCACGCTTTGGTTGAAAATGGGCCTACTTCTCAAAACAAACTTGGGCGTTACATCGGAATGGAGCCAGGTAATGTACACGGGCTTGTGGAAAGATTAAGCAAGAAAGACCTTATTACCAGTCGACGCGACGAACAAGATGCGCGCCACTATGTATTGGAATTAACGCCGCATGGTAAAAAAACTGCCAACGAAGTTATACCACTTCGCTATCTTGCCAGTGAGGATGTGCTCGCGCCTTTAAATAATAAAGAACGTGAAAGATTCTTGGAACTTCTGTTGAAACTAACCTAATTATTTAGAAGGGCACCGGGCGTATTCCCTCATATGCTTGCTGAAGCATTTCTCTTACCGATTTAATATCAACTGGTTTAGGGTTATATGGCGTTGTTTGAACGGTTTCTTTTGCGGCGATATCCAAATCTTCCATCTTCATTCCTAGTTCTTTTAAGCTTTTTGGCACGTTAATTTCACTGGCAAAATCAAATATTCCGCCTGATGCACTTGTTGACCGCATTGCCCGTTTAATTTTTTCCATGGCTTGCGGTGCGGCTGTTTCATTATATGCAACTGCATAGGGTAGGACGACACTGTTAGACTCGCCGTGGGGAATACCGTGATGTCCGCCTAAAACGTGACAAAGTTTATGATGAATGGCAATTCCCGCTAAGGTGACGCAATATCCGCTTAACATTCCGCCGTAAAGGACTTGTTCACGCGCCGTAAGGTCAGTCGGGTCTTTAATGCTGTCGCGTAGTCCGTTCGTTAAGTTGAGAATACCCTCTTCAGCAAATAGATCGGATATTGGACTGGTTGTTTGGGCATAAAGTGCTTCGACACAGTGTGCTAAACTATTCATACCGATTGTACCCGTATGATGAGCACTCATGGTCGTGGTAAGCACCGGATCGTAAATGGTAGTACTCGCAATAACCTTTCGGTCACGGCCTGTTTTTTTATGATTGCCAATGAGCAAACCATAAATTGGTGTGCTTTCAGACCCGCAAGGTGTCGTAGCAACTACGATCAACGGTTTGTCAGTTCTAAGCGTTATAGCCTTGCCGATACCAATGGTTGAGCCACCGCCGACGGCAACCACGCAGTCTGCATTATGCTTTTTAAATAAATCAAGTGCGGCCATAGCCACATGTTCAGGACAGTGAGGTTCCGCACCGTCATATATCCCAACGCACATATCGCCAAGCCCATCGATAACATGGCCAATTCGTGCGACCATACTTTTCGTACAAGCAATTAATACGCGTGAAGCCCCGAGCACTTTTACCTCATCTTTAAGTTTCAAAGCTGAATTTTTACCAAACACTGCTTTGTTAGGAACAGGGTCATATTCAAACTGCATTACTTCACTCCCATGCTTGACAGCGGTTTTTTAATTAGTATTATTATAATAACATTAAGAAAGCAAGTTTGCTTTTGTAATAATTACGATTTCTAGTCTGGATTTGAAAATGAATGATGAACTTCTTAACCGCCTTAAATCAATCGATAGCTGCGCGGTTTCAGATGCTATGGACAGTTTTGGTTTGCCGGGTGAAGTGACCGGACTAAACAACCAGACAACGAAAGACAAAATTGTCGGCAGAGTTCTAACTGTTAAGCTCAGCACAGAAAAACCGGTAGGTGGAAGTGTTAAGCATTTATGTTCCGGGGCCATCGAGTGTGGATCCGCAGGAAATGTCATTGTTATCGAGCAACGTACTGGTATTGATGCAGCGGGTTGGGGTGGCGTGCTATCCAATGCTGCTCAACATAATGGTATTGAAGGTGTAATTGTCGAAGGTCCCGCCCGTGATATTGATGAAGCGGCTGGTCTTGGCTTTACTGTTTATGCTCGCGGTCATACGGCGAGAACGGCGCGCGGCAGAATATTTGAGCAATCTTTTAATACTGAAATTCAGGTTGGTGACGTACGTGTTAATGAAGGCGACGTGGTTATTGCGGATGGCAGTGCCGTGGTGTTTATACCGAAGGATAAGGCAGAAGACGTTGTTAAAATTGCTGAACGGATTGTTGCGAAAGAACAATTAATGACTGAAGCCGTAAGAAGCGGCACGCCGGTAGGAACAGTCATGGGTTCCAATTACGAAAATATGCTTGATGAAATGGGTAAGTAAAAATGGACAAGTCTAAGAAAATCATCATAGCGGGGGCGGGTATAGGTGGCCTTGCGGCTGCGGCATGTTTGTTACAGGAAGGGTACCATGTTCGCGTGTATGAGCAAGCACCGGAACTCGGTGAGATTGGTGCCGGTATTCAGTGCAGTGCTAATGCGGTTAAAGTATTACATCATCTGGGACTTGCGGATCGGTTGGCGGAAGTATCGGTAAAACCAAAATCATTTGAATTTAGACTCTATGACACAGGCGAGGTGCTGCACAAGGTGCCACTTGCGGAAACACATGAAAAAAATCATGGTGCCCCTTACTATCATATTCATAGGAGTGATATTCATAAAATCCTTGCCGACAGAGTACTTGAACTCGACCCGGATTCAGTGGTGTTAAACTCTACGGCCATCGGTTTTGAGGAAGACAACAATAGTGTTTCCTTGAAATTAAGTGACGGATCAAAAATTATAGGTGATATCTTAGTTGGCGCTGACGGTATAAAATCTGCAATACGTGACCAGATTATTGGTGAAACACCACCTGATTTTACCGGACAAGTTGCGTGGCGAGCGACAGTGCCTGTTGAAAAATTACCAAAAGAATTTATGGATAAAATTGTTGCCATCTGGTGTGGCCCAAAGAAACACGCAGTGGTTTATTATCTTAGGTCTGGTAAAGTTCTGAATTTTGTAGCTTGCGTGGAAAATGCAACATGGAAAGATGAATCGTGGACAGTGAAAGCCGATTGGCAGGAACTTAAAGATGATTTTGTCGGTTGGAACGACGAAATACAAATCATTATTGATAATATAGATAAGGACCAATGTTACCGTTGGGCGATGAATAACAGGAAGCCGATTTATAACTGGCGAACTGATAAAGCGGTCGTAATGGGTGATGCGGCGCACCCTACTTTACCTTATATGGCGTCAGGCGCGGTTATGGCCATCGAAGACGCTGCTGTACTTATGCGGTCGATAAACGCCAGTGATGATGTTGCTGAAGCTCTTGATATGTTCCAAAGAAACCGTGTCGACCGCACAGCGCGGATCGTTACGGAATCGACCGAACACGGTGATCTGTACCATCTTTCGAACCGTCAGGAATTTGAAGAAGGGTTTGGTAAAAAGAATATCGCAAAAGAACGAGGTGAGTGGTTATATTCTTATGATCCGCTCGCTGTGCCTCTCATTTAAGCTATATCAGGTTGCTCTTTTAACCATTCCCGATAAGCTGGTCGCACAAACGCAAGCGAAATTGTGGCTATAATTGCCATTAAGATACATAGATAAAAAGCGTTATCGTAACTTCCGGTGCTGTCATATATTCTGCCAATCACATAAGGTCCAAGCGCAAAGCCGGTGGATAAAATCATCGTCATGGTGCCAATGGTTCGCGGCAACAAAGCCGGGCCATAAGCCTGACGGCAAAGATACGGAACATCGACAATGGTACCGCCATGAGAGAGCCCACGTGCCACACAAAATGCCAATAATGTTTCAAAACCACCGACCGGGAAAGCTAATAAAACGCCAATTCCAATGGCAATGTAGCAGATCATCACGCCTTTTATGGCTAGCTTATCAAATATCCAGCCAAAGCATACTTTGCCAAATATGCTGATGGTAAATATTAAGCTAAAGGCATATCTTGCCATATCGCGGCCAAGTCCTGCTTCTTTATCAATATATTCCACAGTATGCTGAAGTAGCCCCTGATCGACAAAGCCAATAAGGAAGACACCAATGGCCATGGCGATAAATGTTTTGCCTTTTATTATACTTGCGAAATCTTTAAACATGGCGGGCATGTCGATTTTAATTTTGGCGGGATCAGCTTTAAGACTATCCGTTTTTAGCCCCATATCTTCAGGATGCTCACGAGCGATGGTTAAGAATAGCGGTAAGGATATGAACCATATACCTGAGCTCAATATAGCAACGGCGGCACGCCAGCCATAATTAATAATAAGTGGTTCCATCACAAAAGTAAGAAGTGAGCCCGCAGTGGAGCCGCCAATTAGAGCAATGCCAAGGGCAAGTCCCACTCGCCCTTCGAACCAGCGCGAAACGATAACTTTTACACATATAACCAAACTGATAGAACCAATACCGAGCAAGACCCCAATTACAGTAAGGTGCCAGAGTTCCGATATAAAAATAAAACCGATCATTGTGAGGCCAACAATTATACTACTTAAAAATGCAGTGAGTTTGACACCGAAACGTTGGATAAATTCACCGATAAAAAAAGCAGCAACCGCGCCAGACGTGAATTTGGCACTTGCCAGGATAACGACGTCCCCGCGTGTCCATCCAAATTGTTCGGTCATAGGTCCGTAAAGCAGAGGAAGCATTACGGTCGGGACGCCAAAGATAAACAAGTGGCAAATAAATGACGCTACGACGATCATCCATCCGTAATAGAATAGGGCGGGGCGGTCATTACCGGAAAAATAGGTTTGTATAAGGTTCACCAACAGACCTTTACAGGAAATTATTCGGGAAAATCATAGAACGCCACATATGGGCTGACGGGCTATTATCATATCCGAGACCTTCTTCAGGCTGTTTAAAATGGCGGCCAATGATGTCTTCGAAATCTTCAATTTCAACACTTACATTTGGATCAAACGAATAAACATCATTGATGGTGATTTGTCGCGCCGTCATATACCATTTATGGTTTTTGGCATATGCAGCATCATTTGCCACATAATCAGCAGGTACGAAATCTTCACCAAAATAACGAATATAAGCTTCCGGATACGCATACCCCACTTCTTCATCGGCATAAAACCGAAGTGATTGATGATATTTTATCGCCCATGTTATTTCTTCAGTGACATAGGGCGCGACAAGTTGCGAACCCCAATACCCGTGGTCGGATCTGATTAGTCCACCAACTGAAATGTCGTGAAGCAAACATGCCAATACTGTTGTTTCCGGTAAACCATTTAGTTTTGCCAACCGCGCGCTTTGAAGCATATGTTGAACTGATCCGAAACGTTTTTTATAAAATTCAATTAAGGTAGGCTTATCGGACATGCGGGGTAAACGGGGGTCATGTCCCATCATAAAAAATTTATCTCTTTTTCGACCACGCTCGATTGGTTTTTGATCAATACCGTATGTCGTGCATAAACCAGGCTTTACAACAATAGAATCAAGTTCCTGCGCCATTGCATGTTCAAGAGCATCGGCCTTATCACCCGCTGACATGGCTGCGAATGCGGCAGCACCGCCAACAGATGCAATAAATTTTCTTCTATCCATTAAATCTTCCTATTTTCCTATAATTCTTTCTTCAATTTATCTATTATTTACTTTAAAGGAAATTATTTGGAAAAATAACCGTCCGCCACATATGGGCTGTGGGGCTGTTATCATATCCTAACCCTTCTTCAGGCTGCTTAAAATTACGACCTATAATATCAATGAACATGTCCAGTGAAACAACAGCATTTGGATCAAAAGAATAGACATCGTTTATGCATATTTGTCGTGCCGTCATATACCATTTATGATTTTTTGCATATTCCGCAGCCTCGTGAATATAAGGCTCGGGGCTAAAATCTTCACCAAAATATCGGATGTAGGCTTCAGGATAAGAATATCCCACTTCTTCGTCGGCAAAATACCTTAATGCCTGATGATGTCTAATCGCCCACGAGACTTCTTCGTCGACATATGGCTCTAGAAGCTGCGCGCCCCAATAACCATGATCAGACCTCATTACAGTAGCACCACCAATATCATGTAATAAACAAGCAAGGACGGTTTTTTCCGGCAGGCCTGCTTTAAGGGCTAGTGCACCACTTTGCAAAAGATGATTTGCGGGAGCAAAACGTTTTTCAAAAAATTCTATCAGAGTTGGTTTGTCGGACATAAGTGGCAGACGCGGATCGTGTCCCATCATAAATTTTGCCCCCTCTTTTGCTTTAGGAGCGTTCATTGGTTCTTTGCCGTATGTGGTGCAGATACCGGGTCTGACAATTCGCGCGTCTAGCTCCTCTGTCATTGCATATTCAAGGGCATCGGCCTTTTCCATGGAGCTCATTGCTGCAAGTGCGCTAGCACCGCCGACCGAAGCAATAAATTTTCTTCTATCCATTTTAACTCCCTATATTTTTATAATCGCATTAGCTATTATTATAATAACAAATAAAATAATCAAATACAATATTTTTATTATTTGTAAAAACAATAAAAATAAGACAATCAGGAAATAATATTTTCTTTTTGACCTTTAAGATTAATCATGTGAAATTTGTGTTTCAGTCATTATTACCGTTATAATACAAATGGTTAATATATAAGGTAATTATTGGAACTTCTTCTGAGGCCTCCCGATGTAGTATGTTTCAGACAACTATTTAATTTTTAAACTGCTTGACTCACTCTTTTATTTATTGCTATTACAATAACAGTTGCCGAGTTACTCGGGCCGCAATTGATATACGGTGATATTTTAATAAGTTGAGAGAAGGATCAGGGATGATTATTGATTGTCATGCGCATGTGAGTGCACCAGCAAAACTTTGGGCATATAAAGCAACATTGCTTGCGCATCGAGGTTCGCATGGTCGCGGAAAAGTGATTATTTCGGACGACGAATTGGTAGAAGCTCTGCACACACCGCATATGGGAAAGTTTGGCCATTTACCATACTTGAAGGAAAATGGAACGGACCGTCAATGTATCTCGCCACGTCCTTTTCAAATGATGCATTCGGAAAGCCCAGCCAAAATTGTTGACTGGCTACATGAAGAAGTGAATAATGTTATTTATCGTCAAACTCAAATGTACCCCGATGTTTTTATCGGCGTCGCGGGTCTTCCTCAAGTAGCGGGACGGCCAATAGAAAATGTATTACCTGAATTAAATCGCTGTGTGACAGAGCTTGGTTTTAAAGGATGTCTTTTAAACCCTGATCCTTATGAAAATAGTGGAACGGAAGCACCGGGACTTGGTGATAAATATTGGTATCCGCTCTATGAAAAGCTATGTGAACTTGATGTACCCGCCCACATTCATAGCTCCGGTTCACGTTCGGAACGTACACCTTATTCACTTCATTTTATAAACGAAGAAACAATTGCTGTTCAAAGTTTGCTTAAATCTAGTGTTTTTGATGATTTCCCTGGTTTAAAAATTATTTGTTCGCACGGTGGCGGCGCTATCCCTTATCAAATGGGTAGATTTGATTCAGGTTCTATGCGCGGTAAAGGGGAGCGGTTTAGAGCAAAAATTAAAAAGCTTTATTATGATACGGTTCTTTATTCGGAAGCGGCACTTGAATTGTTGATTAAAGAACTTGGTCCAGAACGTCTCATTTTTGGTGCGGAGTGTCCGGGGGTTGGTTCCGCGCATAATCCTGATACGGGCCGGCCGTTTGACGACATAAAGCCATATATTGACGGTTTTGACTGGGTTAGCGATGAAGACCGTCAAACCATTTATTCCGGTAACGCGATCAAGGTATTTAACTTAGATATGTAAGCATAAGCACATTTTAGGATTACAGCAATGGTAGCACATAGTTTCGAAGATAAGCTGAACATGACCGCTGGCAAAGGCCACGGCATTATGACGGGCGATGAATATATTGAAAGTTTACGTGATGGTCGTGAAGTTTGGGTAAAGGGCGAAAAAGTAGATGATGTGACAACGCATCCTGCATTTGAGCGGGTGATCAAAGAAATGGCCCGGATTTATCAAAAACAACATGAGGCGGACACGCAAGATAAAATGTCTTTCGTAAACGAAGACGGCGTGCGTGTTTCATATAGCTATTCGCTACCAAAGACCTATGAAGATATGATGCGTCGCCGTGCAAATACAACCATTTGGGCCGAAGAAAGCCTTGGTATGTTTGGACGTTTTCCGGATTTTTGCGCGTCAATTATTGTTGGCATGTACGATGCTCGTGACGAGCTCGCAAAATCGGACCCACGTTTTAAAACCAATATCGAGAATTATCTTAAATACGCCAGCGAGAATGATTTATCATTATCACATGGATTGCATGATCCTGCGATGGATAAAACAAAACGCCCAAAGGAAGACCCGGATCGTTGTGTTCGTATCGTCGAAGAACGTGAAGACGGTATCGTCGTTCGTGGCGCGCGTTTCGTGACGCTTGGGCCGCTTACCGATGAAGTTGTAATCGCTCCAACGCAGTCATTGAAAGAGGACGAAGGCGAATTTGCGCTTTGGTTTGCTATGCCTGTATGTGCGCCGGGAATGAAACAAATTTGTCGTGAGCCCTACACCATAAACCGCGACCCGCGCGATCATATGTTGTCAACGCGGTTCGACGAGCAGGATGTTGTGCTTATTTTTGACGATGTTTTTGTGCCGTGGGAGCGTGTATTTCTCGCAAATGATCCGGCCGCTGCCAATAAGTTATTTAGAACGCGGGCGATGAAATGGGCGGCGCATTGCAGTGTGCTGCAATTGATCGTGCGAATGGAACTTATGGTCGGAATTGGTCATTTGATGGCTGAAACCGAAGGTAAGGGCGCGCGTCAGCTGGTGAATATGGAAATGGGTGAGCTTGTCACCTATAAAGAAATTTTCCGCTCGATTATTACGACCGCAGAAATCGAAGGCGGTTTAACGCCGGGTGGTCACTTTGCAATTAAACCTTCACCACACTTGCGCGCTTTCATCGGTCTTATATCTGAACGTTTGGTAAGCATTCTCGAGCATGTAACAACAAGTTCACCTTTATTTGTGCCAAGCGCGGAAGATATGGATCAAGCAGAATTAAGACCACTTATCGATCGTTACTGGGTCGGTAAAGGAGCGTCGGCAGATTACAGACAACGTTTGAGCAAGTTAACCTGGGAACTTACCGGTGACAGCTTTGGCGGCAGGCAGCAACTTTATGAAAGGCTGCATTCGGGATCACCGGAAAATGTTATTGCCAGTGTTTATAAAATGTATGATAAAACAGCAGCAATTGGTTTTGTAAATGCTGCGCTGGATTACGAAGGTTAAGGAATGGAAATGGTTGATAAGGAAAACGCTAAGAAGTTACCGGAATATAGCGACAAAATATTGGCCGACAACCTTGTTCCCTTATGGGACGTGCTCGGAAAACTTGTTACGCCGGAACCCAAAAGCCCTTGTCAGCCAACGATGTGGAAATATTCGGCCGTGAGGCCAGTTCTTCTGGAAGCAGGAAGCCTTTTAACGGCGAAAGAAGCGGAACGCCGCGTTCTTATACTTGAAAATCCTGGCATGCCCGGGGAAAGTAAAATCACTACTTCTTTGTATGCTGGTATTCAATTGATAATGCCTGGGGAAATTGCGCCCGCTCACAAGCATTCACAGTCCGCTTTCAGATTTATTGTTGAAGGTGAAGGGGCCTATACTGCGGTTGAGGGCGAAAAATCATACATGAGTAAAGGTGATTTAATATTAACACCTAATGGCCGGTGGCATGATCACGGAAACGAATCTGAGGAGCCGACATTTTGGCTGGATGGGCTGGATATTCCAATAGTTCAATTTTTTGACGCGTCATTTATGGAACACCATTCAGAAGATACACACCCACACGTAATTGATGACGGCGACAGTGTTGCCCGCTACGGAAGCGGGCTTATGCCGGTTGATTTTGAACCGACTTCGTTGACATCTCCTGTGATGAAATATCCCTATAAACGTACGAAGCAGGCTTTGGATAAAATGAAACAATCGGATGAATGGGATCCCTGTCATGGTCTCAGGTTAATGTATGTTAACCCGGTTGATGGAAAGTCGGCGATGCCAACGATGGGTGCGTTTATGCAACTTTTACCAAAAGGCTTTGAAACGTCATCATATCGCTCGACAGACGCAATGGTATTCTCAGTAGTGGAAGGAAGTGGTAAGACGCAAATTGGTGATAAAGTTTTTGAATGGGGGCCGAATGATATATTTGTTGTTCCCAGTTGGCATCATCACCAGCATTTTGCAGATGATGAAAGTGTGCTGTTCAGCTATTCTGACCGCCCGGTTCAGCAAGCATTGGGATTATGGCGCGAAGATCGTGGAAATAGATAAGTAAAAATCGAAAAAATAAATTAATCAGGAGTTATAAGTTATGGGTTTTGTTATTGATACCCCGGAAGTTGCAAGTGTTGCCGTTCATGGTAGCGAAGACCGTTTTCCCGTGCGACGCATTTTTTGTGTTGGACGAAATTATGCTGCTCATGCCCGGGAAATGGGTCATGACCCTGATCGCGAAGTACCGTTTTATTTCACAAAACCAAGTGATGCGGTTGTTGATAACGGCGTAGATGTACCTTACCCGTCCATAACTGAAAATTTCCATTATGAAGCGGAACTTGTAGCGGCCATTGGTAAGACATGTACTAACGTAAGTGTAGAAAATGCACTTGATCATGTTTATGGTTACGCAGTTGGTAACGACTTAACCCGTCGTGACCTTCAAGGCGATTCTAAGAAGAAAGGACGCCCTTGGGATACGGGTAAAGCATTTGATCATTCTGCGCCGTGCGCTGAAATTCATTTGACTGCTGACGTTCCTGATGTTGAGAGTGCTCGTATTTGGCTAACTGTTAATGATGAAATTAAGCAAGACAGCAATGTTAATATGTTGATCTGGTCTGTGGCGGAAGTGATTGCAAACCTTTCAACGCTCTTTACGTTAGAGCCGGGTGATCTGATTTATACAGGTACGCCAGAAGGCGTTGGTCCGGTTGTTAAAGGCGACGTGATTAAAATTGGTATTGACGGATTAACAGAATTGGAAACAAAAATTGTCTGATTTGATTTTACATGGGTTTTGGCGTAGTTCTGCATCCTACCGTGTGCGGATAGCTCTTAATTTAAAGGGTATAGATTATATTCAGCAAAATTATCTATTGGGTAAAAAAGAACATAAGTCGGAAGAGTTTCTTACTAAAAATCCACAAGGATTGGTGCCGGCACTGGAAATAGACGGCACCGTCATCACACAGTCTTTGACGATCATCGAATATCTGGATCATCTTAAGGAAGAAAATAGATTGTTGCCGCTTGATCCGCTAGAGCGAGCAAGGGTTCAATCGATAGCCTACGCTATAGCTTGTGAAATTCATCCGTTAAATAATCTGCGTATTTTGCAATATTTAAAAAATGACTTGGGCCATGATCAGGCCGAAGTTGACACATGGTATCGCCATTGGGTCAATGAAGAATTTACAGCACTTGAGAAAAAGCTTTCGAGCGAAAGTGAAACTGGTGTGTTCTGTCACGGTGACGCACCAGGATTTGCCGATACGTTTCTCATCCCGCAAATATATAATGCACAGCGTTTTGAATGTGATTTATCAGGTTTTCCAACACTGATGCGCATAAATGAGGCATGTTTAAATATGGAGGAATTTGCGGATGCAGTTCCCGAAAATCAGCCGGATGCGCTATAGCCGATAGGACATTACTATGGGAAAAGTCGAAATTGATAAATCAAGAAGGATTGTTCGCCGTATGAACGGTAATAACCCGTTTTCGCCTTTATTCATGGAACGCATGACTCCAAAAGCAAAATGGTACTTTTTTATGCGCACCAAAGTAATGTCTGCGATGCGTGATGCAGAAGTTAACCCTCGGGCTCTTGAGACCCGTGATCAATGGGTTGATAGTGACGCTATTAAAGACCTAACCAAAGATTTGGGCGCAGATATTGTCGGTATCGCCAAATACACACCTAGTATTATGTATCAGGATGTAAAAATTAAGGATCATAAATCTGTAATTATATTCGGCATGCCGATGAAATATGACCTTATGGTTGATATTGGTGCTGAATCGCAGGAAGAAGTCCATAGGGTCTATTTTGAACTTGATGAAATAGGCGTCCGGTTGTCACAGCGGATTGGTGCGATGGGGTTTGAAGCTCGCACGCACCCCAATGCGGGGGATTTTCCTCTTCCCGCATATGGGTATCTCGCCGGACTCGGTGAAGTAGCCAAACATGGTTGCCTCGTATCACCGGAACTAGGCAGTTCATTCAGATTATCTGCGGTTTCAACCGATATGCCGCTTCAGGTAGACGGGCCCGAAGATTATGGCATGGATGAATTATGCACTAAATGCGGTATATGCGAACGATTTTGCCCGGGCCAGGCCATACTGCCGGAAAAAAGGGAAGTTGCTGGTGTCACGCGGTGGCACGTGGATAGCGATAAGTGTCAGCCTTATTTCTCGCGCCTTTATGGATGTAAAATCTGCCTTTCTGTTTGTCCGTTGACGGCCCGCGCACCGGACTTGCGATCAAATTATAAAGAAATGTCAAAATCGATCAAGCAAGCCAAGAATGCGGATGGGATGATGAAAATGATCGATGATAAAGACAGTTTGAATACAGAAGGATTTGACAACATACCTTATGATCCAAATGATTTTGGCGGCAAATATATTAAAGAAGCCCGTGATACGCGCGATGATAAAGACAGTCCTATTATTTT
Organism: Emcibacteraceae bacterium; assembly: GCA_021774795.1. Classification (GTDB taxonomy): domain Bacteria; phylum Pseudomonadota; class Alphaproteobacteria; order Sphingomonadales; family Emcibacteraceae; genus Pseudemcibacter. The sequence goes on from JAJFIR010000053.1 coordinate 396,960, forward strand.
TGATGAGCAAGAATAACCGAAAAAATTAATGTTATTATTATAATGAATATTGGCTATCAAATTACGTAGTCATGTGTTACTTTATAACCCGTTAAGTGTGAGGGAGAGGCAAATTGGCGATAGTGCGAAATGGTAATGAGGGAATGCAGGATATTAAAGATAATTGGCAGGTTATTTTGGCTGCGGGTTTATGTTTATTTTTCATGTTTGGTGTGCCTACGTTTATGTTCCCATGGATTTACCGGGAAGTAATCGCCGAATTTGAATGGAGCCGCGCGCAAGCGACTGATGTTATTTCTGTTAAGTTTCTCGTAGGTGCTATGTGCGCTATATTAATTGGTTGGGCGGTCGATCGTTTTGGTCCCCGCAAAATGACGATCCTGGCTTGTGTTATTGGGGGCATTGCTATGTCTTCCTTTATGCTCCTTAAACCAGAAGGTGTTGGCGTATTCTCTGCCCGAACATTCTATCTAATTTTGGGAGGTTGCCTAGGTCTTTCTTCGCTTGGGATTATGATTTCGACCAAAACGCTGCTTGGGCGAATGTTTGAAGGCAATATGGGAACGGCTCTTGGAATGGCACTGGTAGGCACCAGTTTGGCGGGTGCTGCGACACCTTTTTTGTTTGGTTTTTTAAAAGACGCGTATGGTTGGCGCGAGGCAATAGCCATACTAAGTGGCGGCATATGGTTTGTTGCTCTGCCTTTTTATATTTTCTCCGTTAAGGATGATGATGGCGGTGACATGGAACAAAAAACGGCGACCCACACACCCAAAATACCGGATGATGCCGTTAGTTTAAGTGATTTCTTTGCTGGAAAGAATTTCTGGCTCATCGTTATTGGCCTTCCTTTGATTGCCATGGTCGACATGGGAGTAGCGCAGCATTATGTGCTTTATATGAGCGACGACCTTGGGCTTGATATTAACATGGTGCGCACTGGTGGTACGATAATGGCGATTATTGCAGCCGCAGCAAAGGTTATATTCGGAAGGATTTATGATAAGACATCAACCAAGGGGATTGCCTTTACTTATATTTTATTAGGGTTTGCAGTCCTGTTGCTTTTTCCTGTAGAGGGTTTTATTTCCATGATGATCTGTTTGGCTATCAAAGGTACAGCGCACGGAGGACTGGTTGTTGATGTACCTGTTGCCACAAAACATTGCTACGGTGCTTGGGGAATTGGCAAGAAAATATCAATTTTTACAATGATATATGGATTTGGACTGTCTGGCGGTCCGCGTATGATGGGTATGATTCACGACACATATGGCAGTTATTCGTACGGATTCATAACACTTATTATTCTTGCAGTCATTGCGGCAATATTAATGTATTTTGTCAAACCTGATTATTGGTTGAAAAGTCAAAAAACTGCAATCATTGAGAAAGCAGAACCGGCAAAAATTTAAAGACGGTTTAATATTCTTCTGTGCAAGAAATATGCAATAAATGAAACCAAGATATTAGACGCACAAATCGCTCCAAATATTCCAACTAATCCCCAATTTGCGCCCGCATATATGGCAAAGGGAATTTGAAATAATATGGCGCGGGTAAAAGAAATGCCTGTACCGGGCAGGGGGCGTCCCATTCCGTTAAGGCCTGCGGTAATATTGCGAACCAATCCAAAAAAACCATAACTAATCGGAACTATGTAAAGATAGTTTGTCGCGATTTCAACAACCTCCGGCGTGTCGTTAAAAAAGCTTGCCATCGCTTCAGCCAGTAGCGCAATTATAAGTGCCAAAAAAAGGCCCCATGTAATACAGAAATAGGCGCAATATTTCGCTGCAAGCTTCATGCGGCCATATTTCTCAGCACCGATATTTTGTCCCATAAAGGGCGCAATAGCCGCTGCAAGTGCAAAGAATGTAATTCGGCAAGCCGCTTCAACATTATTCGCAATAGTAAAAGCCGCGACCGCGTTGGTTCCATAAGTGGCGACCATTGCCGTAATCGCGCCAGTTGCCAGTGGTGTAATTAAATTGGTGAATGTGGCTGGCACCGCAACATGCAAAATTGTTTTACAGTTGGATATGAAGCTGCTTAATATTTTTCGACTGAAATTAAAAAGATCAAATTCGTATTTCAGATAATAGAATGCGGAAATTAAAGTGATTAACCTTGTGAGCAACGTGGCTATGGCGGCCCCCTGCAAACCCATTGCCGGAATAAAATAAAATCCCATGATTAATATTGGATCAAGAATAGCATTTAAAATTGATGCGTAGATCATAATCCTGCTTTGAAGTCCGGTGCGGCCCATTGCCCTGATTTGTCCAAGGCAGACCATAGGAACAATGATCAGAAAAATGCTCGGCCACCAGACAATCATATATTGCCAGATCAACACCAGATCACTTTCTGTTGCGCCAAGCAAGGTAAATAACTGATCATTAAAACTTAGCCCGATGATTGTCAGAGTAACGGAAATCAAAAATGATAAAAGTATACTGTTGCTGGCAATATTGCGGATGAAGTCCGGTTCACCTTTACCAAGTGCGCGTGAAAGCACCGATGAAGTGCCCATGCTCATACCGACTGATGCAGATATAATCCCCATCACGATCGGGTTTATAAACCCCATCGCTGCCAATTGCGGCGCACCAAGTTGCCCGATAAAATAAGTATCAACGATATTAAAGGCCATTGTCGCGGCAATGCCGCCAACCATTGGCCACGCCATGTTAAATAAATGGCGTCCAACGGGACCTGTGGTTAAATCAACATGTTTATTCTGCTTTTTTGCAGCTAGCGTAATTAATATTCCCCTTCAAGCGCAAGAAAGTCTGAAATAAGTTTTCTGGCATGACTTAAGTCGGTGTTACGCCAAGCATTTGCGACCATGACATTTGGATCACCGGAATGCAAGCGTTCATACATTTGCTGGCGTGACCCAAAACCGTCGCCAGTCAAATCCCAGGCAAACTTGCAAAGCTTGTGTCGATCAAGCGGGGAACTTTCATGACCGCGCATATATACATCAAGATATTCCTTGATTTCCGGGTTTTTCCAATCATCAGCGGTTGGAAGAAATATTAATGAACTTGTTCCAATATGTTCAACTAGTTCGATGAAACGTTCAGATACCATCGTCGTGAACGCGCGCCGCTCAGGTGCTTTGGCCGGTTTATAATTACCGGCGGCTGTCTTTGATGCTTTTAACATTGATAGCTCAAAACTTGATTTTATTGCTCCCGTGTAAGTGCACATTTCACCTAACTTGGCAACGACTTCGGGTCGTTTGATAATTCCGGAAGTGGTAGCGAGCATTTCTGCAATTGCGCAAAGAATTTCCATGCGTAATACAGAAAGTGACCCACCGGCAAAACTCGCCCAGGTCATTACACCGCTTCTGAATAATTGATTGGCTTTTAATGGTTCACGATACAGAAAAACTCTTTCCCATGGGATAAAGACATCGTCAAAAACAATTAAACTGTCCACTTCGTCGTACACAGCAGACGCCGGATGATCAATAGGATCCCGACCACCGTACGACTCCCGGGCAATTTGGCTAAGACCCGGTGCGTCACAAGGAACAGTGAACCACATTGCATATTCTTTTTCTTCAGGTTTAAATCCATAAGTCGGGCAAATCATAATTTCGTTCGAAAATAATCCGAATGTATTAAAACGTGCCCCTCTGACGATAATGCCGTCATCACGTTCTTTCATGACGCGAACACAGCGGTCGGGGTCTTCAGGCGGGCGGAGTGATTTATCCATGCACGGATCATGGAGGCCGTGTGATAAGCATAAATCATTTTGACGAGCGTATTTTAAATAAGACGTGGCATTTTCAGCAAGTTTGGGACTTAATTTTTCAAGCTCGAACCTCAAATCGTAAATGCCAACAGTCATACCAGCGACGAAATCTGGTAGGCGACCGAGCATACCCATCGCATCGTTAACCCAGATTTCCGTATTACCACGTCGGCCTGCCAGCACTTCCTGCGTATCAGGAGCGGCGTACGAATATGAACAACGCACACCATCTTCATCAACGAAGCTCATGGTATCCTGATATTTGGGGTCATGTTGCTTGTCGTACGTTTCGGCAATTTTTTTTGCCATATTGCAAAAAGCAGGGTGGGTCGTTACGTCTTTTACGCGCTCACCTTTATAATATATAACCCGTCCATCACGGAGACTTTCCAGAAAATCGGCACCGCTTTTTATGCCCTTACCTTTTACATCTTTGTAAGAGGGCATTTCTTCTGCCCGCTCGGTAACTGGCTTATCCAAGGTGGTTTTAATATCCATGATCATCTCCGTTAATTAGTATGGAAATAACTTACAGATCTTTAAGGAAATGATCAAGAAAATACTGTTATTTTAATAACACTATATTAGCGTTAAATTTTATCCAAAATATGCTTGAATTTCTTTTGAACCTTTTTCATTTGTACTTCCGTGCAGCGTGCGACAGGCGGGAATTCATCGATCCATGAAAAGGGTCTGCATGCATCAACAATGGCACGTGAATTGGTTTTTTGTCCTTTGGGAATGCGTGGATCAAGTGGGCCGCTCCATGCGTCCCTGATGAAATCAATGCTTGTTGCGGGGTCACATCTTGTACTTAACGCCCAAAGAACTTCAAACATGTTTGTCGGATCAATGTCTTCATCAACAACAATTGTCCAGCGCCCCATATAACTTGCAGACTGGCAGTTGGCGGCCATCATGGCGGCTTGTTTTGCGTGACCGCCGTATGCCTGCTTTAACGAAATTACGTTAAACATACGTGCGCCGCCGGCTTCATGGCACCAAACGCCCTGAACGCCATTTAAGCCTGCTTTTTCGATTTCGTCCCAGATCATACCTGATTTCATCACGCATTTACAGAACGAGAAATCAGAAGGGGGCATCATCGGGCTGGCAATGGTCATTATCGGTTTTGTTCGGTGATATACTCGTTCCACTTTCATTGTCGGTTCATTGCTTACTTCACTCGCATAATATCCGGTGAATTCACCAAACGGGCCTTCTGGTAAAGTCTTATCAGGGTACATGGCGCCTTCTAATACAATTTCACTATGTGATGGTATGGGAAGGCCGTAAAGTTCACTTTTTACGGTTTCGAACGGAATGCCGCGATGGCCGCCAGCCCATGCAAATTCGGAAAGGCCGTACTTAATTTCATTACCGGAAGCTAAGAACAACAAAGGATCGTGACCAATACTGATGAGTACAGGACACGGTTTTCCTTGCGCCCAATATTTTTCGCGAATTTGACGCCCTTGTTTACCCGGTGACATCCAAAGGCCGACAGTGTTTTTATTATGAAGCATTGATCGGTACGTACCGATGTTGGTCCAATCATCTCCCGGGTCATGCATGATCACAAGATCGTCGGTTCCGATGTACCGACCGCCATCAAGTTCATGCAAAAAAGGAACAGGAAATTTATATAAATCAACATCATCATCGCGGTCTATATTTTCCATAATCGGGCCATCGTCTACTTCAACTGCCGGGATAGGCGCATATCCTTTCATGCGCTCACGATATGATTTAACCACATCCATAGGACATTCTGGAACCGGAAACCCAAGCGTTATTGCCAAGCGCTTTGACGAATTGGTAAGTCCGGAAACAACCGTTTGACCATCATCAAAACCGGGAACGTCGGTGAATTGAATGGCCGGGGGGTTATCCGCATTTTTGTGATAAACCGCTTCCATCAATGTGCCCATTTCAAGGTCCCAATCGGCGCCCGGGATTTTAAGAAGTTCACCTGATTTTTCTACTCTTGCAATGAGTTCTCGTAAGTCTTTATGGGGTGCATCATATTCGTTATACATTGATGGTTCCTTATTTCATTGTATGCCGAGAATTTTGGCAGCATTACCGCCGAGCATGCCCGTAATTTCATCTTCGGTCAAATCCAGATCACGGATGTTTTGAATATATTCTGCGACTGTTCCGCCGTCGGTTGTGAAATTATATGGATAATCAGTACCAAATAATATTCGGTCAGGTCGAATGGTCGTAAGCGCACAATTAACGGCGTTCATTCCGCCTTCAAATCCGGCCATATCAAAATATAATGTATCAAATAATTTGCGGAAATTTTCTTTATAAGGGGGTCCAAATGGTGGCTCTCCACCACAATCAGTCCAGAAATTTTCTCCTCTGACATCGATATATCGCTCCACTCTCTCGAGGGTTGATGCAATGCCGCCACCTAAATGCGCAATAGCAAAAGTCAGGTCAGGAAATTCTGTTAGCACACCCCCTAAAATCAAGCGAAGTGTATTAAGGGCGACATCGGCTTCGCGGGTGAATGATATATTTAAATTATAATCCGCGTCATACGCATAATATCCTTTGGGTACGCCGCTTACATGAATAAATATCGGCAGTTTGTACTCGTTCATTTTTTTGTAAAATGGCCAGAGTTTGCGGCTATCGAGCATTTCACCGGAATTTTGCGGGCTAATAATCACACCATCAAACCCAAACTTATTAAGTCCTCTATCCAGTTCGGCTGATGCTCCTTCTTCGAGCGGCAGGCAAGGCGATAAATAAAATAATTTATCAGGATAATTTTGTTTTAGTTCGCCGTAATAATCATTGCACATGGTGCATTGTTTGACGGAAATTGGCGAAGATGAAATGACGCATATATCGATGCCCGAACCGTTCATATATTCAAGGTGCTTATCTACATCATAGACTTCTTTTTTTAAATGAATTGCCACTTTACCATTGCGCAAGACCACATCACCATTTCCGCCCCTGCCGTCATAAACGGCTTTTGGTGACATATGATGCTGCCAGTCTATTATCATGAGCTTGTTCCCAACATTATTTCCAAGTCATAAAACCCATCGCGTTGCCGGTTCCTGCTTCTGATCGGTAACAGGGTATATAATCAAGCATGTTAATTTTAAGGCAGCCTGATTTTATAATTGCTGCGGTGGTGATCCAGTTTTTTATCTCTGATGTTCCTGACCGGAAATAGCTTTCCGACAAGCTCGCCAGTTTTTCCATATCGAGGATTTTTAAAGCGTCTATCACTATGCCATCAAATTCTTCATCAATAACAAAATGACTTAAACCGCCGGAGCCGCAAACGGCGACCCGATAATTTTTATCATAATTCAAAACGGCTTTACCTATCGCTTCACCAAGTGCGACACAGCGTGCCGCAGTCGGTTGATTTGGCGGGTAAAAGGTATTCAGGCAAACATGTACCGCTGGAATTGGCATTTGCATAAGGCGGCGGTATACAAATCCGTATGCGTGTGACATGCCGCGTTTTCCGTTCGGGCCATCTGGTAATGATTTCATGGTCGCAATATCAAAATTGTCAGCGGTTAAAGATGAGATTATATGAGTTGAAAGATCAGCGTCTATTGGATAGCTGGTGTTTTCACGCGCGGAACTTCCCCGCGCAGCGACAGCAATACCCGGCGGCAGTTTAGCCAGTCTCTCGGGTGGGATAGCCATATGATCTACAGTATCACCATAAAGCATGCTGATCGCAGGCGTGTTGTTTTCATTAAAGACTTCCTTTTGATCGTTTCCGATAATGATTAAAATATCCGGATCGACCTGTTCAAGATTGGCTTTTAATTGTTCGATTGATTTTTGGCATTGCTCATGGCGCTGAGTGCGCACAGGTAAAGAAGACTGATGATCAAGGTTTTCGTCTTTTCGAAGCTCAACAAGTTGATCATAGACATAAGAGTTCTCTTTAAATTCCAGTGAAGGGTTCTTCTTGTCGGCTTCAACTCGTAAATGCCATTTGTCAGGTGGTGTTGAGAGAAGTGGACTATGTGAAGTGCCAAACCCGTAAACTATTTGAGCCATATCATTCCTTGTTTTGCGTTTTATTGAATGGTCGATTCTTCATAGCTAGCGTGACCACCTTTATCCGTATCAAAAATTGGTCTTTCATCAACCCACTTTTGCGTATTGTCGTATATTTCTCTGCTATAAGGAAGAAAAACGATCCGCTCTCCCGGTCCGAAGCTTCTGGTGTCCATTATTTTTTGAAATCTTTCCGGAAAATCCTGCTCAAAATAATGAGTGTATAAATCGTGTCTAAGATCTATATCTGCCTGTGCTCTGGCTAGTGCGCGGTAATATTTATCTAAATCTTCTTCTGTTGCATCGTCCTGCGCCATAGCCGCGATCATGAATGTCGTATCTATAATTTTTCTGTAACCGAGTTGCTCCGCTAAATACATTGGTGCGCCAAAAAGTGTGGCGGCCGGTATCTGGCCGTCTAACAATAATTCAATTCGTTGAAAAAGCATGCCACCGAAATGAAGATTTATATCAGAACCGTCCATATAGGGCTCCAGCGCCTGGATGGTGGCATAATGGCTACCGGATTGATAACCGACCGTAATTTTTATCCCTTTTAAATCTTCTGGCGTTTTAACATCAGAATCTTTAGGTACAAAAATACCGGCGGGTGTTACTGAATATGCTTTAGCATATAATTTTCCGTGTCCGGCAGCGGCGGCCTTATTTACCGTCCAATGACACGCTGAACTTACGTCGCATGTCCTTCCTTGTTCGAATGACTGGTAAGCACCGCTGATTTTATCTTTCGGTAAATCTTCCGCTGATTTTATGCTTAATTTTGCCATTCGGTCTTTCTTGATGAAGCTGTAATCAAGTCCTTCATCTTCGAAATATCCTTTTTCCTCTGCGACCCATTCCTGAAGCCGCATATGAGGGCCAATAACCAATTTACTCATAGCCTGATCCCTAATTTATTATTCTTGCTTAATAGTGTTATTATCATAACTAATAAGGTTTAAGTCAAGTGTTATTATAATAATACTGTTGTGGATAAAAGGATAGGAAGTGAAGCAAAATTCATCATTTACAGTAAGTATTTTAATGATGATGTCCTATTCGCCTGTATTCGCGCAAGAATCTCAGTTTACTGATATTTCAAAGCAAACCGTTAAATTCAATTCCCTTTATTTTATGTAAGGAAACTTTATGCAAGGGGAAGTTTTTTAAATGCCTCTACCTGGCGTGTGATAGCCCGTTCGGTTGGCAATCTTTCGATGCTAGATGCACCGAAGAAACCATTAATGCCGGGCATCCGTGAAAGAGCTTCTGCTACTGCATCTGGCTCGTCCAATGGGCCGCCATGACAAATAACGATAATATCTTTATTTATGCTGCGTCCTGCTTCAGCAATTTTCATCACTTTTTCAATTGTTTCATCCAAACTATATGCAACAGCAGCGCCGATGCTACCTGCGGTCGTTAATCCGACATGGGCCACCAATTGGTCTGCACCGGCTTTTGCCATATCAATTGCTTCTTGCTCAGTAAATACATATGGAGACGTAAATAAATCGATTTCATGAGCCAGACGGATCATTTCAACCTCTTTATCAAATCCCATTCCTGTACCTTCAAGATTGTCCCTAAAATTTCCATCAATAAGGCCAACTGTAGGGAAATTCTGCACACCTGAAAACCCCGCTTCTTTTAGCTGTCTAAGAAACACGAGCATCAAACGAAAGGGGTCCGTGCCGCATACTCCCGCCAAAACCGGTATGTCATTTACTACGGGCAGAACTTCAGCCGCCATTTCCATAACGATGCCATTGGCATCACCAAAGGGCATATATCCTGAAAGCGAACCACGGCCAGCCATACGGTAACGACCCGAATTATAGATAATCAACAAATCTGCGCCACCGGCCTCTGCAAATTTTGCCGAAATACCGGTTCCTGCACCACAGCCTACAATAGGGATGCCCTGCGAAATTTGCTTATGCAATCTTTCCAGCATTTCTTTGCGTGATAAAGCCATTATGGTTCCTCTTATTTATAAATTTCTTATAGAAAATGTCATATATTAAAATACTATCTTCGGCAATAGCGACATCGGCGTTAAATTTTTGACCTGTTAAAGTTTATACTGTTGTACGATCAGCCTATTGCTCATCCAATGTTTGCGAAGTAAGCCATTCTTTTAAAGCATTCACAGGTGAGTAATTTACATGGGATTTTGGGGTCATCAAGTAATATCCTGCACTGTTTTCAAGAGGCAGATCTATTAAGATTTCGAGTTCACCTCGTTCTAATTCAGATTGAATAAGAAAATGAGGAAGCATAGCAACGCCGAGGCCTGCGACTGCGGCTTGGGTCAACATAGAAAACTGCTCTAGTACCATACCCTTGTCTGTCGGTGGAGCAAGATTGTTTTGGGTAAACCATTCTTTCCACGCGTTAGGTCTTGTTTCCAGATGAAGTAGTGGCACGTTTGTTAGTTCTGTTGCTTTTCTTGTTACATGCTCACCAATCAGTAATGGGGACGCCACAGGGACGGCTTCTTCAGACATAAGAAACGTTCCTTCTGTATCTGGCCAGTCAGGATAGCCGAAATGAATGGCCGCATGCAGATTTTCGTTATTAAAATCGAAAGCTGATAGTTTACTGGTAAAATTTACAGTGACCTGAGGATTTTTCTTAAGAAAGTCGGGAAATCTGGGCATTAACCAACGCATGCCAAATGTAGGAAGGATCGCCAAATTTAAGGTCTTGCCTTGCGTATCGCTCATCGCGTTGAGGGAGGCATTTCTTACAGTTCTAAGTGCTACAGATACTTCTTTAGCGTAAACCTCGCCAGTTTCGGTGAGCTTGATCGATTTTTTTATTCTTTTAAAAAGAGCCACGCCCAACTGATTTTCAAGAGCACTAACCTGCCTGCTAATCGCTCCTTGAGTTAAGTTTAATTCCTGCGCGGCGGCAGTAAAACTACCGTTTCGCGTGGCGGCATCAAAAGCCAATAACATACTGGTGCTGGGGATGAGGCGTCTTTGGCCGAGCAATTTATTTCCAATTCATTACCAAAACTCATTAATTTGTGAATAAGAATGAGTTGTTTTACTGGGTATATTTATATATTTTAAGGGAAATTTGAAAATAATGCAATATTTTAAGGTGAGTTTTGGTAATAATTATTCTCAAGAACTATTAAATTTTAGCCATTGAAGGGCAATATTATGAACGTACAAAAGCCGATTAGAAAGAAATACGAACCAAGTGACTGCGAAAGTGAATTTCTGGCGAAAGTTGAAAACGCCAAATATGACCGACAAATAGTTGCGGGTCTTCAAAAATTTATTGATGGCAAAGTCGATGATGATATGAAAGATTTTTATAGCCGAGAAGAGATAGATGCTATTTCAGCGTTAAAAGGCACGAACCGTGATCTTGAAGCGCGAATGCCGGTTAAAATCACCCGTCATTATTTCGACCGTGCTCGTCATAGTGCACCAATTAGAACGTTGATCAAAGCCAGCCCGAATGAAACGTTTGACCTTGATGGTTCGGAAGACCCAGGGAAACAAATGAGCTATAGTCCTGTTGAAGGACTTATTCATAAATATGAGCTTGGCTTGATTTATGTGGCGTCTACTTGTTCCGCTCATTGTAGGTTCTGCTACCGCGAAGAGCTTATAGCGAAAAAAGAGATTGTTCGTGAAGATGGTTCTATCCAGGCCAAAGGCCTTGCTCAAATCGCTGAACTAACTGAATATATTCGCGAACATAATGAAATCGTTGAAGCAAACGGTGGCCATCATCCGGAAACGGGCCGCGAAAGACTTCGTGAGATTCTTATGTCCGGTGGTGATCCAATGGTTCTTGCCAATAAGGGTATAGCGTCATGGTGGGCTGCCCTGTCTGAAGCCGGCATCGAAAGTATTCGTTTGGGTACTAAGGAACTTGCGTTTTTTCCGGACCGTTTTGATGATAGTTTCTTTAAAATGGTTGATGATTTTCATGAAGCATATCCGGAAACAAAAATTCGTTTCATGATTCACTTTAATCACCCGGATGAGTTTTTAGAAAAAGACGAAGACGGTAACTTTATTGATCTACCGGGCGGTGGCCTTAAATGGGTGGCCAGCACAAAACGCGCGGTTGCGCAATTTGGTAAACGCAACTGGATCACCGTTGATAATCAATCGCCGATTATTAAAAATATTAATAACGATTCTGATGCGCTGCGTATTATGCAACGTGAACTACGCCGCAACAAAGTTGAAAATCATTATTTCTTTTGCGGCCGTGATATTGTTGGCCATAAAGCCTTTAACGTTTCGATTGAAGAAGCGTGGAATATTCTCAATACTTCGCAACGCGGTCTTTCCGGTGTAGAAGCACATGCACGTTTATCCATTACCCATTATTACGGTAAAACAGAAGTAGTCGCCGTAACCAATGAGCCAATGGAAGGGGTGAAAGGCGGTGAAAATGGTGTGGTTATCTTTAAACTTCTTCGTTCCGCAGAAGATGCACCAAAAAAAGGACATACCGCGATTGTTGGCCGTAACCCGGATGCGATTTGGTTTGACGGATATAAAGATCGTGTGATTTATGATGAAGCAGGTTTATTCAGTATCAAAGCTTAAATCATAAGGATCCAAATTTATGATCAATAAAAAAGTGAACTCTGTTCATGATGCGGTGGCAAATATTAAAGATGGTGCCACCGTCATGATTGGCGGGTTCGGTGAGGCGGGAAGCCCTATCGAACTTATTCATGCGCTGATCGATCATGGCGCAAAGGGCCTAACCGTTGTTAATAATAATACGGGCTCCGGGCATGTCGGTTTAGCGGCCCTTATCGAGAACAAACGTGTTGCTAAAATGATTTGTTCTTTTCCTCGAACGGCAAATTCAACGGTTTTCCCAGAGCTTTATAAAAAAGGCGAACTTGAACTTGAACTTGTCCCGCAAGGAACACTAGCTGAACGCATTCGTGCCGGTGGCGCAGGTGTGCCGGCGTTTTATACGGCGACATCTGTTGGAACATCGCTTGCTGACGGAAAAGAAATGCGCAATATTGATGGCCGTGATTATGTGCTTGAATATGGCTTAAAAGCGGACTTTGCGCTGATTAAGTGTTTGAAAGCGGATCGTTACGGCAACCTTGTTTATAATAAAACAGCCCGAAATTTTGCGCCAATTATGGCGATGGCGGCGGATACAACTATCGTACAAACGAAACAGTTTGTTGAAGCGGGTGATATCGATCCGGAAGCTGTTGTCACCCCCGGTATCTTTGTTGATCAGATAATCACGGTTGCTAATCCCTTACTCGAATCTGAACTTGTTAATGCCGGGGAGGTGTACCCATGAGCGACGCTGATCAAATTGGTTGGAACCGTGAGCAAATGGCCGAACGCGCGGCGCAAGATATCCCCAATGGTGCTTACGTAAATTTAGGTATTGGCATTCCTGAAAAAGTAGTTCGTTATGTGCCGGATGGCCGCGAGGTTATATATCATACGGAAAATGGCTTGCTTGGCATGGGCGATGCGCCAGAAGAAGGACAAGAAGACCCGGAGCTAATTAATGCCGGTAAGAAATTGGTTACCACCATACAGGGTGCTGCTTATTTTCACCATGCAGATAGCTTTTCAATGATCCGCGGCAGTCATATTGATATATGCGTACTCGGTGCCATGCAGGTTGCTGAAAATGGTGATCTTGCCAATTGGTCAACGGGTAATCCTGATGCGATTCCGGCCGTTGGTGGAGCGATGGATTTGGTTGCAGGTGTCAAAACCATAAATGTAATTACGCAACATTGCACGAACAAAGGATATCCAAAACTTGTATCCGAATGCACATTTCCTTTAACTGGAGCGGGTGTTGTAAGCCGCATTTATACTGATCTAGCAGTGATCGATGTGGCGCCGGAGGGATTTAAGCTCGTTGAACTGGCACCCGGCGTTGATTTCGACTATGTGCAGGAAAGAACCGGCTGCAACCTTATTGCGGCATAAAAGGATTAATAACATGTCTAGAAGTTCAGAATTATATGAACGTGGTCTTAAAGTTATGCCGGGTGGTTGCAGCCGAAACACGATATTGCGTAAGCCCCATCCATTATATGTGGAAAAGGGCGAAGGATGTTATGTAACAGACATCGAAGGTGTGAAGCGTGTCGATTTTGCCAATAACATGTGTTCGCTTATTCACGGTCACGCACACCCGCAAGTCACGGCAGTGGTGAGCGAACAACTTGCCAAAGGAACTGCGTTTACGATCGGCACCGAAATAGAAGTTGAATTTGCGGAACATATTGTTAATCGCAGTCCCGGTTTTGAAAAAATGCGATTTGTGAATTCAGGCACAGAGGCGGTGATGAGCTGCGTAAAAGCGTCGCGTGCATTCACGGGTCGATCAAAAATAGCCAAAGTCGAAGGGGCTTACCATGGTCTTTACGATTATGCAGAAGTTAGCCAAACGTCAAAACCTGAAAATTGGGGTGACGCTGATAATCCAAATAGTGTGCCTGTTGCTTACGGTACACCAAAAGCAGCACTTGAAGATGTTGTGATTATTCCTTTTAACCAACCAGAACACGCTCTTAAAATTTTGGAAGAAAATGCGGATGATATTGCCTGCGTTCTTCTTGATGTGATGCCGCACCGCGTGGGATTGATCACAGCTGATGATGCGTTTATCCAAACCATTTATAATTGGACACGCAAAAATCAAAGTCTTCTTGTTTTTGATGAAGTAATTACGTTCCGTTCGCGCTACGGCGGTGCACAAGAATGGTATGAGGGCATTACCCCTGACTTAACCGCGATGGGTAAGATGATTGGTGGAGGTTTTCCGGTTGGGGCTCTTGCGGGTCGCGCCGATGTAATGGATGTTATGGACCCGTTAGCGAGTAAGGTACTTTTCCCGCATTCAGGGACGTTTTCTGCTAATCCGATTACAATGGCCGCTGGTCTTGTTTCTATGAAGATGTTTGATAATAATGCCGTTCTTCGGCTTAATAAACTCGCGGATTATGCCCGTAATTCAATCAAAGAAGCAATAAAATTAGCTGATGTTCCGGCATGCGTAACGGGTGCAGGTTCAATGTTTCGTATTCATATGAAAGAGACGCCACCGATAAGTTACCGCGATGGTTTTGTAACGCTCGAGCAATCCGCGCTGACAAAAACGTTGTTGGATCATTTGTTAGATGATGGCATTATGATGATCAATACTTGTTCCGGTGTGCTGTCAACTGTTATGGCAGAAAAAGAAATTGATCGTTTGACAAATGCTGTTTTGAACGGTTTAAAGAAAATGAAAAATCAATTTTAGAGGTTAAAATATGAAAGACGTTTTTATTTGTGATGCAATACGTACACCCATCGGCCGTTATGGAGGTGGACTTGCGGCGGTACGTGCAGATGATCTTGGTGCTGTTCCGATTGTAGCATTGATGGAAAGAAATAAAAATGTCGACTGGGCCGCTGTAAACGATTTAACATATGGCTGTGCGAACCAGGCGGGGGAAGATAACCGAAATGTGGGCCGCATGTCTGCGCTTCTTGCAGGATTACCGCAAGAAGTGGCCGCATCGACAGTAAACCGTCTGTGTGGTTCAGGACTTAATGCCATTGGTATATCTGCAAATGCGATTATGGTTGGTGAAGCAGAACTCTGCGTAGCAGGCGGTGTTGAAAGTATGTCGCGCGCGCCATTTGTTGTTGGTAAGTCGAATAATGCTTATGACCGCGGCCAGAAGATGTACGACACGACAATGGGGTGGCGTTTTATCAATAAAAAACTCGAAAAAGAATATGGTACTGATACTATGCCGCAAACTGCTGAAAATCTGGCCGAAGAATTAAATATCAGCCGTGAAGATCAGGATAAGTTTGCTTATTGGAGCCAGAATAAGGCATCCGCTGCAATAGAAGCAGGGTACACGGCGAATGAAATAACTGCGGTAACAGTGCCGCAGAGACGTATGGACGCTATTATCATTGATAAAGATGAACATCCACGTCAAACAAACCTGGGCAAAATGGCTACGCTTCGGCCTATATTCGAAGGTGGAACCATTACGGCAGGAAATGCGTCGGGTATAAATGATGGTGCGGCAGCAACGCTTATTGCTTCAGAGAGTGCAGCGACAAAACATGGACTTGCACCGCGCGCCCGAATTCTGGGTATGGCGGTTGCCGGCGTACCGCCACGTACGATGGGGATTGGACCGGTTCCTGCCACTCAAAAGCTCCTTGCCCGACTTAATTTTTCGCTAGATGATATTGATGTTCTGGAACTGAACGAAGCTTTCGCGTCGCAGGTTCTTGCATGTACTCGCATGTTGAATATCGCAGATGATGATCCACGTATTAATCCACAAGGTGGTGCCATAGCGTTCGGTCATCCCCTAGGAATGAGTGGAGCGCGGCTTATCACAACAGCGGTTAATCAGCTGGAACGTACAAACAAAAAACGCGCCCTTTGCACAATGTGTGTTGGTGTCGGTCAGGGTATTGCTATGGTGATTGAAAGAGTTTAAGCTTTACAAATGAAGTGTTGAAAACTAAACCGCTAAAAATATACATCAAATAGCCCTCGCATTCAAGTTTTGCCGTATGTTGCTATAAGGTTAATCTTTATAAAGAGATTAAATATTGGACATAGCGAAAATGCTATGTTAAAGAATGTATTCACTGAAAACATTGACCTATTAAATAATAATGAAAAAGAAAGATATTGTTTTGTCAAAGCCTATCTTAATATTCGCCTTGATAATAGTGGCTGCGGCTGCTTCAGCTTGGTATTATATGTCAGGAAGTCCTGCAACTGATGCTCAAATGGGGCAACGGCCTCCTGCTGGTGTTACGGTTCTGACTTTGAAGTCGGAAATAATAACAAGGGAAGAAGTGTTGCCCGGACGAATAGCGGCATTAAGGCAAGCGGAAATTCGCCCGCAAGTTGATGGCATTATCACGACACGTCTGTTTGAAGAAGGCTCATTTGTTACACAAGGTCAACCTCTCTATCAAATTGATGACACGCCCTATAATGCTGCTCTTAATAGTAGAAAAGCGGATTTAAAAAGTGCTGAAGCCGATTTAAAAGCAAAAACGGCACGTGAAGCCCGTTTTCAAGAATTGATAAAAACCAATGCGGTCAGTGGGCAGGCATATGACGATGTCATTGCTGAACTTGATCAAGCAGAGGCATCAGTCGCGATTGCCAAAGCGGCGGTTGAGGTGGCTGAAGTTGATCTCGGATATACCAGAGTTTACGCGCCGATAGCCGGGCGCATTGGTAAATCGTCAGTAACTGAAGGCGCATTGGTTACCAGTAATCAATCGGACAGTTTAGCTGTTATTACGCAATTGGATCCTGTTTTTGTTGATGTTAGCCAACCTGGTGTTGATGCGATGCGCTTACGCACGGAGCTATCGACCAGAGATAATATTCCCGTAACGGTTATTTTTGACAGGGACGCAAATATTACGCACCCTGAAGTTGGGACACTAAAGTTTTCGGATGTCGTCGTGGATGAAACAACGGGTTCTGTTGGACTGCGGGCTCTTATCCCAAATCCACAGCAAACCTTATTACCAGGATTATTTGTTCATGCCCGGATTGATTTAGGTGAACAAGACACTGTTTTGGTTCCGCAGCGTGCCGCGATTAGAAACGCATCCGGCGGATTGACCGTTTGGACGGTCGACGAAAATAACACAGTTAATATGCGGCCTATTACCGTTAGTGGGCCTTATAATGACCAATGGGTGGTGAGTAGTGGCGTTGAGGTTGGCGAAGTAATTGTTATGGAAGGGTTTCAAAAGATAGGCCCCGGTGCAACTGTGGTACCGTCCGCTTGGACGCCGTAACTGTAATAAAACTGGTAAAATATTAAAACGCTTTCGCGTAATAGGATAGGATTATGGCACGATTTTTTATTGAACGTCCCGTTTTTGCATGGGTTATCGCCCTTGTAGTTATGTTAGGTGGTATTTTGTCCATTCGTGGATTACCAATTGAATTATATCCTGCGGTCGCACCGCCAACAATTTCAATTACGGCTTTTTATCCAGGGGCATCGGCAGAAACCGTTGAAAACGCTGTTACTCAGGTTATTGAACAACGTTTGGTCGGTATTGATAATTTACGTTATTTTACGTCCAACAGTTTGGATGGGTCTGCGGTTATTACTTTAACATTTGAGCCGGAAGCCGACCCTGATATTGCGCAAGTCCAAACCCAAAATAAAGCGCAAGGCGCGCTAACCCAATTACCGCAAGAAGTTCAAGCACTTGGTCTATCTGTTAAGAAAGCAACTAGAAACTTTTTAATTGTTGTCGGACTATATTCTGACGATGAAAATATTACTCAAACAGAAATTGGCGATATAGCCGTTTCGACATTTCAGGACCAACTGTCGCGGATTAACGGCGTTGGGAGCACACAGGTTTTTGGCGCGCAACATGCGATGCGTATCTGGCTTAATCCCGATAAACTGCTTAGTTATAACCTTACACCCATTGAAGTGCAAAACGCCATCCAAGTTCAAAATACCGATATTTCAGCAGGTCAGGTTGGTTCATTGCCCGCTATTTCCGGGCAACAATTAAACGCCACCATAACGGCACAATCACGTCTGCAAACCGTCGAAGACTTTGGGCGCATCATTCTACGGATAAATACAGATGGATCGCAAGTTCGGCTGAGTGATGTCGCGCGTCTTGAACTTGGTACAGAAAATTATACGGTAATAGTGCGCTATAAACGCCAGCCAGCCGCCGGCATAGCCGTAAGTCTTTCTCCGGGGGCAAATGCGCTGGAAACCGCGCAATTGGTAAAGAAACGCGTCGGTGAACTTTCAGAATTTTTGCCGGATGGGGTAAATTATATGTACCCCTATGACACTGCGCCATATATAGAACTGTCAATAAAATCAGTTGTCATAACGTTGCTTGAAGCTGTGGGGCTTGTCTTCGTCGTAATGTACTTATTCCTGCAAAATTTCCGTGCAACTTTAATTCCTACAATCGCGGTCCCCATAGTTTTGCTTGGTACTTTTGGTATTTTGTCAATTTTCGGATTTTCAATCAATACGTTGACCATGTTCGCGATGGTGCTTGCCATTGGATTGCTGGTGGATGATGCGATTGTGGTGGTTGAGAATGTCGAACGCATTATGAGTGAAGAAGGCTTGTCGCCAAAAGAAGCCACCAAGAAATCCATGGATCAAATTACAAGTGCCCTTATCGGTATTGCGATGGTGCTGTCCACGGTATTTATTCCGATGGCATTTTTCAGCGGTTCCGCAGGTGTTATTTATAGGCAATTTTCAATTACGATTATCGCTGCGATGTCGCTATCTGTTTTTGTAGCACTTATTCTTTCCCCCTCGCTATGTGTGACTTTCTTGAAAAATGATCAGGATGGCGAACGCCGTTCAACAACAGGTTTCTTTGGGGCGTTCAATAGAGGTTTTAATAAAGTCCGCATATTTTATCAGGAAAGCACAACATATATGGCGCGGCGAATATCACGGTTTTTGATGATTTATGGGGTCTTAGCGGCCGGTTTAATTTATATATTCTCAACCCTTCCGACGTCGTTTCTTCCCAACGAAGATCAGGGAATGATGTTTATGTTGGTCAATACGCCACCGGGAGCAACAGCAGAAAGAACCTTGGAGAGTATTGCCGAAATTGAAGATTACTTCCTTGAAGGTCAGGCAGAAAATGTTGAACATCTGTTTACGATAACCGGGTTTAGTTTTGCCGGACAAGCTCAAAATAATGGTATGGGTTTTATTGGTCTTAAAGATTGGTCAGAACGGACAAGGCCGGATCAAAGTGTTTTCTCAATCTTTGGTCAAGCTATGGGAGCATTATCTCAAGTTAAAGATGCTATGGCATTTGCATTTTTCCCACCGCCAATTCAGGAGCTTGGAAATGCGTCTGGATTTGATTTTCATATTGTGGACCGGGCGGGTCTTGGCCACGCTACTTTAATGAATGCGCGAAATCAGCTGCTCGGCGCAGCAAGCCAAAATCCGAATTTATTCGGCGTCAGGCCGAATGGTCTGAACGATGTGCCACAATTAAAAGTTGATATTGACAGCGAAAAAGCGTCGGCGCTTGGTCTATCTTTAAGTGATATTAACAGGACGCTTCAAATTGCCTGGGGTTCTAGTTATGTGAATGATTTCCTTGATAAAGGTAGAATTAAACGTGTTTATATTCAGGCAGATGCCCAGTTTAGAATGAAGCCGGAAGATTTAAACCAATGGTATGTTCGAAATGATCGAGGTGAAATGGTGCCGTTTAATAATTTCTCAGTAACAAAATGGGAAAACGGATCACCCAAGTTGGAACGTTTCAATGGCATCGCTTCGATCAATATCGCAGGATCACCAGCACCGGGTGTGAGTTCCGGCCTTGCTATGGACGAAGTCGATGCAATTGTCGCTACATTGCCGGAGGGAATTGGAATTGAATGGTCCGGTCTTTCATATGAAGAGCGCCTAACGGGCGCACAGGCTCCCTCTTTATATGCCATATCCGTTCTAATTGTTTTCCTCTGCCTTGCCGCTTTATATGAAAGCTGGGCGGTGCCACTGGCGGTTATGCTTGTAGTGCCACTTGGTGTGCTCGGTGCAGTGATTGCTACGAAAATATTTGGCATGGCAAATGACGTGTATTTCCAGGTGGCATTGCTAACGACCGTGGGACTCGCGTCTAAGAATGCAATTCTGATTGTTGAATTTGCCAAGGAAATGAACGAGCAGGGAATGAACTTGATGGAGGCAACAGCTTTGGCCGCGCGACGACGATTCCGCCCTATCATCATGACATCTATGGCATTTGTGCTTGGCGTTACGCCTCTCGCAATTGCTACGGGGGCCGGTTCGGGTAGTCAAAATGCGATCGGTATCGCCGTGATGGGCGGTATGTTGGCGGCTACGTTCCTGGCTATTTTCTTTGTCCCAATGTTTTATATTGCCGTTGAGAAACTATTTCACGGAAGAGGTAAAAGCATCGGAACAGACGCCGCCAAAGAACCTGCGGAATAGAGATCATAATCTGGAAACAGATTAACTATTTCTGAAGTTCTTTGGATACTTTGGTCAATGTTTCTATGAAATAGTTTAATGTAGGCGAGATGACAGCGTCTGCTCTTATGGTTATCCCTACTGGACTTATAGCGCTTTCAAGAGTTACTGGCAGGCGGATCAGGTCGGAATAACTTTTTGCGACTTGATAGGGCATGGTTGCTATCATATTTGTTTTTAACAGCAGTTTATGATTGGTCAAAATTGAAATCGATTCAATAGCATCGGCGGGTGGCTCATGCCCTGCATTTCGAAATTCAAATTCAATTTGACGTCTAAGCGATGTTTGCGCCAACGGTAATATCCATTCTTGATCCCTTATATCATCGAATGTGAGTGCTTTTTTCTTTGTTAGCGGATGTCCTTCCCGAGCGACCACGGCAATTGGTTCGTTATAAAGAATGCGCTGCTTAAGATCTTCTCTTTCCCTATATTCAGGCAGTCGCCCGATAACAATATCAAGCTCACCATTTCTAAGCGCGGGCATAAGTTTATCATTGGTTCCTTCTACAACGGTAACGTAAATCGTTGGTCGTTCCTTTTTTAACAACAGTAAGCATTGTGGTATTAGCGTTGGTGATGCAGCGAGCAGCGTCCCGATTTTAATTCGCCCAGTTACACCTTGTTTTAAGGATGTAACTTCTTCGCTGACATGTTGAACTTGCGATAGTATAGCCTTCGCGTGTTTAATAACAACATCGCCGTAAGCTGTCGGCGTCACGCCTCTGGACGACCTTTTAAAGAGCTCAACTTCAAACATTTCTTCAAGATCACGAATATATTTAGTCGCTGCCGGCTGCGCCATATTAAGTTGTTTTGAAGCACGTAGAATATTTTTCTGCTCGTTTACCGCAGCAAGCAACTTCAATTGCTTGAATTTTAATCGGGATATAAGATGATATTCCAAACGCGACGACGACATTCAATATCCTGGAGTAAAAATGTGTTATATAAATTTTGTTATAGTAGCATACAATATTATTATTTTTATGTTATATCAAGTTAACTTATGATGCTTTTATATTTGCAGCATATGGAGCCAGTAATTGACAAAAAATTTGGGAAAAGTTTTAAGAAATTATGTTGATGGTGAGTTTGTCATAAGCAACCATAGTTTTAATAATATTAATCCGGTGAATGGTCAGATGGTGTGCAGGGTATCTGAAGCGGATAAGGACATTGTAGACCGTGCCGTAAAGTCAGCAAGAAAAGCACTCCACGGCGAATGGGGGAATATGGATGTATCGGAGCGGTGTAAAATACTTAACGCTCTGGCGGATGAAATTGAAAGACGTTTTGATGATTTTGTCGCTGCGGAAGTTGCCGATACGGGCAAGTCCTATTCTCAAGTGAAGAATATTGATATACCGAGGGGTGCCGCAAACTTTCGGGTGTTTGCTGATCTCATAAAGACAAGACCACCACAATCATTTGAAATGGATACGGCAGATGGGAAAAGCGCGACAAGTTATGTTGTTAATAAACCTATCGGCGTGGTTGCTGTGGTGTCACCGTGGAACTTGCCATTACTTTTGATGACCTGGAAAGTCGCACCGGCACTGGCGTCGGGCAATACTGTTGTGGTTAAACCTTCTGAAGAAACACCTTCGACGGCAACGTTGCTTGCGGAAGTAATGCAAAATGTCGGGGTTCCAAAAGGCATATATAACCTTGTTCATGGCTTTGGCCCCAATTCGGCAGGTGAGTTCCTGGTGGGCCATGAAGATGTCGATTGCGTTACTTTTACGGGTGAGTCAAAAACAGGAACCGCGATTATGCAAAGTGCGGCACGAGACTTAAAACCTGTATCGTTTGAGCTTGGTGGTAAAAACGCAGCCATTATTTTTGCTGATGCAGATTTCGATGCCGCAATAGCTGGTACTGTTCGATCTGTATTCACCAATTGTGGGCAGGTATGTCTTTGTTCTGAAAGAGTTTATGTTGAGCGACCGATATTTGATAAATTCGTAGCCGCGTTAAAAGAAAGAGCCGAGGAAATTAAAATTGGCAGACCGCAAGACGGATCAGATATGGGACCTTTAATTTCCACTAAACATCGCAAAAAAGTACTTTCGTATTTTTCTCTGGCACTCGAAGAAGGGGCGTCCTTAATAACAGGTGGTAAAGTGCCGGAATTTGGTGATGAGCGTGATAATGGTTCTTTTATTGAACCGACAATTTGGACGGGTTTACCTGAAGATGCACGCTGCATTAAAGAAGAAATTTTTGGACCTGTTTGTCATATTGCACCATTTGATAGAGAAGAAGAAGTAGTTGGTTATGCCAACGATACCAACTACGGTCTCGCCGCGGCAATTTGGACAAAAGATAGCTCAAAAGCTGATCGTGTAGGACGTCAGATGGAGGTGGGTATTTGTTGGATAAATGACTGGTTCCTGCGTGATTTAAGAACACCATTTGGCGGCGTAAAACTTTCAGGTATCGGCAGGGAAGGCGGCATGCATAGCCTTGATTTCTATTCTGAGCCTCTAACTATTTGTGTAAAGCATTAGGAATTAGAATGAGTAAAAACAGCGAAGTTATTGACGGAAAAGCCAGACCTCTTGGTGCTTATCCACATTTTAAAAGAGCGGGTGATTTTATATTCATTTCCGGCACCAGTTCAAGAAGAGCCGACAATAGTTTTGATGGTGTAACGGTCAGTGAAACCGGTAAGGTCACACTTGATATAAAAGCGCAAACTCACGCTGTCATTAAGAATATTGAGCAAACTTTGATCGCCGCAGGGGCCGGGTTGGCAGATCTTGTAGAAATAAGTACTTTTCTGATCAATATGGACGATTTCAAGGGATATAACGAAGTGTACGGCACTTATTTTGATCACACTGGCCCTGCGAGGACAACGGTTGCTGCAAAAGAACTGCCACATCCAAATTTACTGATAGAAATAAAAGCAATAGCGTTTGCACCTAAAACGGAGGAAAGATAATGACCGTCTTCAAACATTCCAGACCATTTAATATTAATAAATGGATTAAAGAGAACCGAGAAAAGTTGAGACCACCTGTCGCAAATAAGATGGTTTTTGAAGATACGAATATGATTGTGATGGTTATTGGTGGTGGTAATACAAGGGTTGATTTTCATGATGATCCCACAGAGGAATTCTTCTATCAGTTAAAAGGTGATATGTTATTGAAAGTTTGGGAAGACGGCGACGTTATAGATGTGGTTATCCGAGAAGGAGATGTCTATATGCTACCGCCTCATGTAAGGCATTCACCGCAACGACCTGACCCAGGTTCCATTGGCCTTGTTGTTGAGGGAGCCAGAGGACCACAGGATTTTGATGGCTTCGAATGGTTTTGTTTTAAGTGTAACCATTTGCTTCACCGCGTAGAGGTTAAAGTTAATAACATTGTGGATGACCTTCCGCCACTTTTTGATGCCTATCATGAAAATATAGAGGCAAGAACCTGCGCGAATTGCGGCGAAATACATACGGGTAAAGGCAAGCCCCACGAAGGATGGGTGCAGTTATAAGATGAAGACTATTGATATTCATTCACATTTTTATCCAAATAACATCAAGAATTTAGATAGTAGATTTGGAGAAGGTATCTGGCCCGGATTTAGGAACGTATCTAAAACCAAAGGCATGATCACATATGATGGTGAGGATTATCGTCCAATTTATGATGCATGCTGGAATCCGGCGAGACGCATCGAGGAAATGGATCAATACTCTGTTGATGTTCAAATCATGTGCGCGACACCAATTTTATTTGCCTATGTAAAACCCGGTAATCAAGCATCAGAATGCGCTGCGCTTATTAACGACACTGCGCTTGAAATGTGTTTTCATAATTCAGATCGTCTTAAAGCGATGTGTCAAGTTCCGCTTCAAGATATTGACCTTGCTTGTAAAGAAGTCAGCCGTGCCATGAAGAGCGGCCATGTAGCCGTTCAGATCGGTAATCATGTTAAAGACAAAAACCTGGACGATGAAGGACTGATTACCTTCTTGCAGCACTGCGCCGATATTGGTGCCCCGGTGCTCGTTCATCCTTGGGATATGATGGCACCGGAACGGATGCCAAAATATATGCTTCAGTGGCTTGTAGCAATGCCCGCTGAAACGCAACTCTCAATATTATCTCTTATATTGTCGGGTGGGTTTGAAAGATTACCCAGAAAGTTAAAACTATGCTTTGCCCACGGTGGTGGCAGTTTTGCCTATCTTATGGGGCGTGTGGATAATGCATGGAAAGAACGCGATATTGTTCGCAAAGATTGCCCAAATCTTCCGTCATCATATATGGACCGCTTTTATGTGGACAGTGCCGTCTTTAGTGAAGATGCGCTTGATTTGCTTGTGAAATGTAGCGGAGCAGAGCGGGTCATGTTTGGCACTGATTACCCCTTTCCACTTGGTGAAATTGATATGGGTGCGCTGGTGCGGGGCCATAATAATCTTACTGATAGTCAAAAATCTGCTATTTTAGGTGACAATGCTGCCGGGTTTTTTAATATTGACTAAAGCTAACCGTTAAATGATTGGACAATTAATGAGTTTCGAGTTTGTTATACCAGAAATAGTTGACCCTGATGGCGTTGATGGTTCCCCTCATCCAAGACGTGTTGATCCGCTTGGGGAGAAAGACCGGCAAGAAAAAGTCGTCGAGACCGAAGGTGAGCCTATCACGGATTTTCAAGGAAACAGTAACCCTTATATTGATTATGAAAGTGTTGATCTTCTTCTTAGTCTCCAACATCCCCGCTCAGAAGGATATGATGAAATGTGTTTCATTATTATGGGGCAAGCGAAAGAACTTCTGTTTAAATCATTATATTTTGAACTTTATAATTTGCAGCTTCGCATCAAGGAAGATGACTTGCCCAATGCTTTTGTCATCATGGATCGTTGCAAAAAAATTATAAAATTAATTGTCAATGTCTGGGAAGTTTTATCGACCATAAGAACGGAAGGGTTTAATAGTTTTCGCGATTATCTTAACGTTGCTTCGGGGCAGCTTTCTTTCATGTATCGCCATATTGAATTTATACTTGGAAATAAAAATCAGAAAATGTGTGATGCTCATAGCAACGTGCCTCACGTTTATCCGGCAATCCTCAAAAATTTCTCGTCCCCCAGTATATATGATGATGTGATTAAACTGCTTCATAGAAATGGTTATGAAGTGGCCCCGGAATGTCTGGATCGTGACTGGACAGAAAAATATAAAATTCATGAAACAGTTGAGCAAGCATGGCTCAAAGTATATGCTGATCCAACCCCGGAAAATCAACTTTATATGCTGGGTGAGGGGTTAACTGAAATTGCTGATCTGGTATCTCAATATAGATGGCGCCACTTCGTATCGGTTGAAAGAATTTTAGGGTTTAAACCGGGGACAGGTGGTTCAGCGGGCGTCGGTTGGCTGCGTCATGCCGTCGATCACAGGTTTTTTCCAGAACTATGGTCAATCCGCACGGAGTTATAATTTCTAAAGGCATAACACATGAGAAATATTTTAGGTTTAATAGTTGCACTATCTTTTTTAACTGGTTGTGAAGATACAGCAGAGAATGTGGAAACACCAGACAGGCCTAATATTCTTCTTATTGTTGCAGATGACCTTGGTTATACGGATATTGGTGCTTACGGCGGTGAAATACGTACACCTAATCTCAATGAATTGGCGGATAATGGCTTATTGCTAACAAATTTTTATTCTGCCCCGACATGTTCACCTACGCGCGCTATGCTGCTTTCCGGTACCGACCATCACCTTGCAGGACTGGGAACAATGGCGGGTGAATGGGATACCAATCAAGTAGGACAACGGGGATATGAAACTTACCTAAATCATGATGTGGTTTCGGTATCCAGTATATTGCAGGAAAGTGGTTATAATACCTATATGGCAGGGAAATGGCATTTGGGTGCCGCTCCCGAATTGCAACCGCAAAGCAGAGGATTTGATAAATCATTTTCACTGATGCAGGGTGGTGCTAGCCATTTTGACGACCGGTCCGGCCTGGTTAACGGTATGAGTATCGATTATGTTGAGAACGGCGAAGCAGCGGTTTTGCCCGAAGATTTTTTTTCCTCGAATAATTATACCGATAAAATGATAGGCTATATAGAAGAAGAGCGTGAAGATGGTAGTCCATTTTTCGCTTACCTTGCTTACACGGCTCCCCATTGGCCGCTGCAAGTGCCAGACGAAGATCTGGATCTCTATAAAGGGCAGTATGACGTTGGCTATGAGCAGATACGGGAAGAACGCATCTCAAAGCTAAAAAGCCTCGGTATTTTTAGTGATGAAGCCCTAATCAATATGACACCGCCCTATATCTCGGCATGGGATCAGTTGACCCTTGAACAACAAAGAATAGAAGCGCGGAAAATGGAAATATTTGCTGCTATGGTCGAAAATTTGGACCGCAATATCGGTCGGGTAATTGCTTACCTGAAAGAAACGGACCAGTATGACAATACATTCATAATGTTTATGTCAGATAATGGTGCCGAAGGAAATGACGTCGGTACGTTAGGGACAAATGAAGAATGGATTCCCGCAACATTTGATAATAGTCTTGAAAATATGGGCAAGGTAAATTCCTATATTCACTATGGTGCGCAGTGGGCGCATGTTGGCGTGGGGCCATTTCACGAGTATAAATCGTTTGTTTCAGAAGGCGGCATTAAAGTGCCTTCCATAATTCGCTATGGTGATTTATCTTATAAAGGGGTTATCGATCCCGCGCTAATGACTGTGAAGGATATTGCCCCAACATTGCTGGAGCTCGCAGATGCGCAGCACCCCGGTAGCACTTATAAAGGTAGAGATGTTTACCCAATTACCGGTAAATCAATATTGCCTCATTTGCGAAATCAAGCAGTAAGTGTTTATGGCCCCGAAGATGTAAATGGATGGGAACTTTTTGGCCGGCAGGCCGTTCGTCAAGGCGCATGGAAAATGGTTAAACAAGCACCGCCATACGGAAATGGCGAATGGCAGCTTTATAACCTGGATGATGATCCGGCTGAGATGAATGATCTTGCTGCTCAAAATCCAGATAAGATAGCAACTCTGGAGGTTTTATGGGCAGACTATATCGCCAATAATAATATTATTCTGCCAATTAATGGTGAAAACCCATACGCATTGCCGTAGCCATTACTGCCAGGATTTTATCAGCTCGTCGTAACTCACTGTAATAGGATCAGGTTTTTCATTAGCGATTTTAGCTTTTGGCGCGCCGGATTGGGCCAGCCAATATTCCGCATCGCTTTCTTCGTTAAGCTTCGGGCCAAATTCACCTTGTACACCAGCCCGTTCCAGACGTCTTAGCAACCTATCTTGGGCAAAACACAAAGCATCAAGCGCTTCTTGTGCCGTTTTTTCGCCTGAAGAAGCGTCACCAATATTCTGCCACCATAATTGTGCAAGTTTTGGGTAATCCGGGATATTTGTGCCTGTTGGTGACCACTGTACACGGGCTGGCGAACGGTAAAATTCCACCAACCCACCCAGTTTCGAGGCACGATCAGTAAAGGATGGATGGTTTATTGAGCTTTCACGAATGAATGTAAGGCCTAAATGGGATTTTTTTACATCAACTGTTTTGGACGTAACAAATTGCGCATAGAGCCACGCAGCTTTCGCCCGGTCATCAGGAGTGGATTTCATCAACGTCCATGAACCGGCATCTTGATAGCCGATTTTAGTGCCGGGTTGCCAATAAGCACCGTGGGGAGATGGTGCCATACGCCATTTGGGTGTTCCATCGTCATTGACCACAGGAATATTGTTCTTAACCATATCGGGTGTAAATGTCGTGTACCAGAAAATTTGCTGCGCGATATTTCCTTGGGCCGGAACGGGACCCGCTTCCGAAAATACCATTCCTGCGGCAGCGGGCGGTGCATATTTCTTTAACCAATCCACATATTTTTGAAGCGCATAAACCGCCGCCGGGCTGTTGGTTGCGCCGCCGCGCGCCATGCACGATCCGGTTGGTTGTGAATTTTCATTGACGCGCATGCCCCATTCATCCACGGGCAGGCCGTTAGGCTCTCCTTTATCACCCATACCGGCCATAGACATCCATGCATCGGTAAACCGCCAGCCAAGGGACGGATCTTTTTTTCCGTAATCCATATGACCGTACACTTTTTCACCGTCAATTTCCCGACCTGTGAAAAATTCTGCGATGTCTTCATAAGCAGACCAGTTTACCGGAACCCCAAGATCATATCCGTATCTGGCTTTAAAGTCGGACATGTTTTTTTCCTCGGTAAACCAGTCGTATCTAAACCAATACAGATTGGCGAATTGCTGATCAGGCAGCTGATATAGCTTACCGTCGGGTCCTGTCGTGAACGAAGTACCAATAAAATCTTCAAGGTCTAGTTCCGGGTTTGTGACATCCTTACCAACACCAGTCATCCAATCGGTAAGGTTGCGGGCTTGTTGATAACGCCAATGAGTGCCGATAAGATCTGAATCGTTAATATAAGCATCATAAATATTTTCACCGGATTGCATCTGGGTCTGAAGTTTTTCGACGACATCCCCTTCACCAATTAGATCATGTGTGACTTTTATACCCGTGAGTTCCGTAAAAGCAGCAGCAAGGGTTTTACTTTCATATTCGTGGGTGGCAATTGTTTCAGAAACAACCTTTATTTCCATTCCTTTAAAAGGTTCCGCCGCTTTGATGAACCAGTTGATTTCACTTTTTTGTTGATCTTTTGACAATGAAGAAGGTTGGAACTCGGCGATCCATTTATCGGCAGTTGCATCGTCAGCCAACACGCTCGCACCGGATAACATCAATAGTGTTAATATTCCTGTGCTGATTTTAAGACCATATTTCATTTCATTCTCCAAAAAATACTCATTTAAACCCATTTAAAAACCGATGCTGCATATCCTAAACATACAGCAAGCGCGCCCCAAACTGGTGCGCCGAAAAATGCGAGCCAAGCAAGACATATAAAAGCGGAACCAAGCAGGCTGATAAATAGCCTGTCTCCGGGTGTAGTCTCTATTCTGAGAATACCCACTCTCGGTGCTTGTGGTGCTTTTATGCTCCATATGATCATAATAACAATCATGAAGGCAATTGATACAAAGAATATCATTGTTGGCGTTGTCCAACCCATCCATGATAAATCCATTTGGTTGCTCCCTCTATACCCGGCCCAGGGCAAAGCCCTTGGCGATATGATTGCGTACGAAATAGATGACCAAAGCACCTGGTACGATTGTTAAAACTCCCGCCGCGGCAAGAACGCCCCAATCAAGTCCTGATGCCGATACGGTGCGTGTCATGGTTGCGGCGATTGATTTGGCATCTACAGACGTCAGCGTACGGCTTAATAGTAATTCAACCCAAGAAAACATAAAGCAGAAGAACGCCGCAACACCGATACCGGAAGCAATCAGCGGCATAAATATTTTTCTAAAGAAAGTAAAAAATCCGTAGCCATCGATATATGCTGTTTCGTCTATTTCTTTTGGTACGCTTCGCATAAACCCTTCTAAAATCCAAACGGCGAGCGGTACATTGAATAGTGTATGGGCGAGTGCTACTGCTATATGAGTGTCAAACAGGCCGACGCTTGAATATAGTTGAAAGAATGGTAGGGCAAAAACCGCAGGAGGAGCCATTCTGTTGGTAAGTAGCCAGAAAAATAAATGTTTATCACCCATAAATCTATAGCGACTGAAGGCATAGGCTGCTGGTAGCGCGACGCTGAGGGAAATAACCGTATTCATAACAACATAGGTGATTGAATTTAAATAACCGCCGTACCAGCTTGGATCAGTGAAGATTACAATGTAATTGTCAAATGTTAGTTCGTTAGGCCAAAGTGAAAATGTATTTAATATTTCCTGATTGGTCTTCAAGCTCATATTAATCAACCAGTAAATAGGCAGCATTAAAAACAGAATATACAAGATCATTACAAGAGCGGATGTATTAATTTTCATCATCCGTTCCCTTTATCTGAATTGATCATTACCGTATAAAACACCCACGAAATTAATAATATAACCAGAAAATAAATTAATGAGAACGCGGCGGCCGGACCGAGGTCAAATTGACCAATGGCCATTTTGACTAAATCAATTGACAGAAGTGTAGTTGCATTTCCCGGTCCACCCCCCGTTACGACAAACGGTTCGGTATAAATCATGAAACTATCCATAAAACGCAGCAGGATAGCAATTAATAAAACCCCTTTCATTTTTGGAAGTTCGATATAACGAAAAACGTTCCACCGACTTGCCTGATCAATCTTGGCTGCTTGATAATAATCATCGGGAATAGATTTTAAACCCGCGTAACTGAGCAAAACCACGAGCGATGTCCAATGCCAGACATCCATGATAATAATAGTAAACCATGCAGCGGTAGCATCCTGCGTGTAATTATAATTTATGCCAATATAATCAAGGGTGTATCCCAGTAATCCGATATCAACGCGTCCGAAAATTTGCCAGATTGTCCCGACGACATTCCATGGAATGAGTAACGGTAATGCGACAAGAACCAGGCAGAGCGAGGTCCAAAGTCCGCTTTTCTTTGGCATGTTCAGGGCTACGAAAATACCAAGCGGTATTTCAATTGTCATGATGATGAGGGTGAAGATGATCTGTCGGCGCAAAGCGTCGTGCATCCGCTCGGAATGTAATATTTCTTCAAACCATTCAAGCCCTACCCAGAAAAATTCGTTATTTCCAAATGTGTCCTGAACAGAATAGTTTACGACCGTCATTAGCGGGATTATTGCGGAAAAAGCCACCAATAATAAAACCGGCAACACCATGAACCACGCTTTTTGATTTTGTGTTTTTTTCATTGTTCTACCAACCAGTCATCAGCATAAATATTAAGACGAGTTTTATCAAAAGCCACATATCTCATATTCGCGGAAATTTCCGTATCTTCACTGGAAATTATATTGATGTCGTGGTCTTGGTGACTGGCTCGTATAATCTTATGGTGGCCAACATCTTCTACGCGGTTGATCTTAATCGGAAGGTTTGTTGGATCACTGGAAAGTGAAATAAATTCCGGGCGGATCCCTAATTCAATTTTACCGTCGATTTTCGCATATTCAGTATTCAATTTTACGTCATGACCATTGATGTTGGCTCTATCACCTTGAACGCTTGCTGGCAAAATATTCATTCCCGGCGAGCCGATAAAATAGCCGACAAAAGTATGCGCAGGTTTTTCAAATAGTTCTGTAGGTGTTCCAATTTGAACAACCTCACCTTCCGACATGACAACAACTTTATCTGCAAAGGTTAATGCTTCCGTTTGGTCATGTGTAACATATATCATTGTATGGCCCAGTTGACGGTGAAGACTTTTTAATTGTGTACGTAATTTCCATTTCATGTGAGGATCAATTACGGTAAGCGGTTCATCAAATAAAACGGCATTAACGTCTTCGCGGACCAAACCACGGCCAAGGCTTATTTTCTGTTTGATATCAGCGGTTAAATTCATTGCTTTTTTATCCAAGATATCTTCAATTTCTATCATACGCGCAACATCACTGACGCGCTGGTCAATATAATCCGTTGTTAATTCTCTGTTTTTAAGTGGAAACGCTAAATTATCCCGAACTGTCATAGTATCGTATACAACGGGAAACTGAAAAATTTGCGCAATATTTCGCTCAGTCGTGCCTTTATTTGTTACATCTTTATCATCAAATAAAACTTGTCCTGACGAGGGTGTTAACAGGCCCGAAATTATATTGAGTAAAGTGGTTTTGCCGCATCCAGAAGGTCCCAAAAGTGCATAAGCTGCGCCGTCATCCCAAACATGATTAAGGGTTTTTAATGCATAATCTGATTGTGATTTTGGATTTTTTGTGTAGCTGTGAGCCAGGTTTGAAAGAGTAATTTTTGCCATACTTACGCCCTTTCACTATAAGGGGCTGTTAGAACCAGATCACCTTCGTGCCCGAATGTATATATATGAGAAGGATCAAGAAAAACGGACACTTGCTCGCCAAGTTTCAAATCGTGTATTCCATGCATCAAACCTACCCAGGACTGTTCTTCATGTTGCATATGAAGGTAAGTTTCTGATCCGGTAATTTCAGTAATGTTTAATGTTGCTTTAAATTCTATGGCTTGTTCGCTGCTGCGTGTTAGTTCCAGATGATTTGGTCTAAATCCCGCAATATAGTCGCCATTTGACAGATTCGACATTTCATTAGTTGGCAATAATTGCAAACCATTGCCAAGTGTTATTTTTCCATTTCTTTTTTGAAGTCTGGTGAAATTCATCGGAGGATCAGAAAAAATATTAGCAGTTGTTGCGTTTATGGGATGGCGGTACACCGAAGGTGTTTTACCGTATTGCGTTATTCTTCCTTTGGATAAGGTTGCTGTATTACCGCCAAGCAGTAACGCTTCTTCCGGTTCGGTCGTTGCATAAACAAAAATTGAGCCGGACCGGGCGAAAATCTTTGGTATTTCGGCCCGTAATTCTTCACGGAGTTTATAATCCAGATTAGCCAGTGGCTCATCGAGCAGCACTAATCCTGATCCTTTTACGAGCGCGCGGGCCAGAGCACATCTTTGTTGTTGACCGCCAGAAAGTTCAAGAGGCTTTCGGTTAAGAAAATTTGACAATTTCATAAGTTCAGCGGCGTTTTTAACTTCATTGTCGATTTCTTTTTCGGCTATGTTTAAAAGACGCAGCGGGGACGCGATATTCTCATAAACGCTTAAAGATGGATAGTTGATGAACTGTTGATAAACCATAGCGATATCACGGTTTTGAACACGTCGGCCGGTGACATCTTCGCCGTTCCAGATAATCCGCCCGGAACTGGGCTTATCCAAACCAGCCATGAGACGCATAAATGTTGTTTTTCCGGAAAGAGTTGGGCCAAGCAGCACATTCATCGTTGCGTTTTCTAAAGTCAGACTTGTTTGATAAATATGTTGCTGTCCTTCGACTTTCAGCTCGATATTTGCAAGTTCTAACGACACCCGTTTCTCCTAAATCTTCGCCAGGGCTTGGCTAAAGTCGTCAATAATATCTTCAATATCTTCGATGCCGACCGAACAGCGTACTAAACTTTCCGGAATGCCCAATTTTTGCCTCTGGTTTTCTGTAAGTTCCACATGGCTTGTCGTTCGTGGCGGCCCTACGATGGTTTCCACACCACCAAGATGCGCTGCGCGGTGGGCAAAACGTAGGTTGGGTAAAATTTTACGAACATCATAGAATCCACCTTTCAAAGAAAAACTGAGCATGCCACTAAAGCCCTTCATTTGGCTTTTTGCCACTTCGTGGCCTGCGTCTCCTTCAAGGCCGGGATAAAAAACGTCTTCAACATTTTTATGATTTGATAAATACTCCGCCAATGCCATGGCGTTGTCATTTTGTTTTTCTATTCTTAGCTTGAGGGTTTTTAACCCCCTAAGAAGAAGATATGCAGAATTCGCATCCAACGTTGCGCCATTGATCTCCCGGAAGGAATATACTTTCTTTACCAGATCAGAACGCCCACAAATAACACCGCCCATGGCATCGGAATGGCCGCCAATAAATTTGGTCGCACTATGAACCACTAAGTCAGTGCCAAGTGCGATAGGGTTTTGATTAATAGGCGTTGCAAATGTGCTATCGACCATCACGACAGCATTCTGTTTTTTTCCTGCTTTAATTAGGCGTTTTAAATCCAGAACTTTCATCGTTGGGTTCGTGGGAGTTTCAAGATATAAAAGATCGCAGCCTTTATTGATTTCAGCTTCGATTTCATCGGCATCATTTGTTTCGCACATTTTTACGTCGATGCCAAAACGTGGCAAATGTTCTAAGAAAACAATGCTAGTACCACCGTAAGTATCTTTAACCGTTACAACACGTTCACCCGGTGAAAGCAGGGCAAATAGTGTGTTGCTAATTGCTGCCATCCCTGTTGAAAAACTGGTCGCGGCTTCAGCACTTTCCAATATGCGCATTTTTTCTTCAAATACTTGAACGGTAGGATTGGTATTACGGCTATAGATATGACCTTCACGTTTTCCCGTAGCTACTTCAAACCATTCGTCAAGGTCATCGTGATTATAGGATACGCTGTTTACAATTGGGACCTGTGCGGCGCCTTCGAAATAAGTTTCTCCTTCACCAGCCCATACTGCTTTAGTTCCCTGTTTAACTTTTCCCCAGTCCTTATTTGCCATATTCATGGTCCTTTATTAACTTTTGACATTTGTTTTTAATCCTTTTCACAATAACTTGAAAGATATATCGTTCAGGAGGGGCAAAATTGGACCGTAAAAATGCATAAAGTTAAAATATTACCTCATACCAAAGAAGCCGCAACATATAGACGTGGTGGAAACAGATACGCATTCCCGAGCATCGATCCGTCGAGAACGGCGCTTCTGGTAATTGATATGCAGAATTATTTTATGGAACCGGGAATGCCAGCGGAAGTTCCTGTGGCGCGTGAAATAGTTCCGAATATTAATAAAATAGCTGGCACGTTGAGAGCTATAGGCGGAACTGTAGTATGGGTCGTTACAACATTTGATGATCAAATTTTCGAAGATTGGTCGGTATTAAAAAATTTATTTTCGCCGCAAAAATGTCAAGCCATGATCGATAATCTTTGTGAAGGCGCAATAGGACATGACCTATGGCCAGATCTTATTGTTGAAGAAGATGATTGGGCAGTAGAAAAGAACCGATTTAGTGCTTTTATTCATGGCTCAAGTGATTTAGAAGAACGGCTTAAAGAAAATAATATCGATACACTAATAATTACAGGTACATTGACAGACGTATGCTGCGAAACCTCAGCACGTGACGCTATGATGCGCAATTTTAAAACCATCATGATTACAGACGCAAACGCAGCAGCATGCGACGAAGATCATAATAATGCGCTTAATGCCGTGGCACGGTTATTCGTAGATGTTATGTCCACAGATGAAATGCATGACCGGCTTATACATCACGGGAATGAAATGAATGAGTGATAAGAAGATCATTAAAATTGGTTTTAATCCCGACTTTGCCCCCTTCAGTTACGCAATTGATGGTAAGCCAAACGGTATTCTTGTTGACCGTGTAAGAAGTATATTCGAAAAACCTAATATACCATTTGAATTTATCCCTGTCGAGCTAACAAAACTAACAGAAAGCCTTTTAGCTGGTCACGTCGATATATTGCTGGCGATGGCAAAGACGGAGCAAAGAATGAAAGACTTTTCCTTTTCTAAACCGATTATTATTACTGGTGGTGGATGGTTTAGTTTAACAAAAACGCCTCCTTTATTGGATGGCGAGGTACCAAAATCAGTAGTTACTCCTTCCTTTGGACCGCTGGTTGCGCAAATTGAAGCATTGTTTCCGGACATTAATCTAAAAACGACGGAAAATTATGATACTGCGTTGAGGACAGTTTTAAACGGTGAGGCACATGCGGCGGCACTTAACTGGCATGTGGGAAGAATGATGTGCGATGAAAAATATCCCTCGCTTTTTCGTGATCCAAAAGCACCGTTCAATAATATTCCACTTTCTATGGTCACGAGCATTAAAGACCCATATAGTATTATTGAAAGATTAATACCCTATATATCGGATGATTGGGCATTTGATCCACAACACTATAAAGAAAGAATTTTATGACCGATGAAGCAGTAGTAAAACCACCATCTATATTTGCGGGAATTGCTATTATCGCTGGCACAGCCATTGGTGCCGGCATGTTTTCACTTCCCATTGCTTCATCAGGAATGTGGTTTAGCTGGTCTATGGTGGTGTTGATATTGAGCTGGTTTTGTTTGTTTAATTCAGGATTGATGGTTTTGGAAACCAATCTGAATTTTCCAAGAGGCTCAAGCTACGATACATTTGTAAAAAACACGTTGGGTAACGGATGGAATCATTTTAGCGGCCTGACCATGTCATTTGCGCTTTATGTCCTCGCGTATGCGTATATCAGCGGCGGTGGATCCATCGTGCGCCATACTTTGGAAGTTTCTATCGGTGTTAGTTTACCTCAAACAGTATCGGGACTTCTTTTTGCGGTTGGGATCGCATTTGTTGTTTGGTGTAGCACCGCACTTGTTGGTCGGTTAAACGCTATTTTTGTCGGTGGTATGATCATCACTTTCGTAATGTCGGTTGGTGATCTGACGACAAGAATACAGCTTCCCATTTTATTTGATAATGATGCAAGCTATATACCTTTTATATTGGCGGCAGTACCTTATTATCTCGCATCGTTTGGTTTTCACGCTACTGTTCCGAGCGTTATGAAATATTATGGCCCTGATCCGGTGCGAATTCGCCAATGCATACTTTATGGTTCACTTATTACGCTTGTGGTATATGGCCTTTTGCTAATGGTCACCCAAGGTAATATTACCCGGGAAGATTTTAAGCCGATCATTGAAAGTGGTGGAAATATTGGTGATTTGGTAGCCGCCCTTAGTCTTGTTGCGGATAGCAATACCCTGTCCACACTTCTGAATATATTTGCTAATTTGGCTGTGGTCTCTTCTTTCTTGGGGGCGGGCATCGGTCTATTTGATTTTATCGCTGATAAATTTAAATTCGATGATACGGGCAGCGGGCGGTTTAAAACAGCACTTGTTACATTTGTGCCGCCAACAATTGGCGGGGTCTTTTTTCCAAACGGCTTTATCTATGCTATCGGCCTTGTTGGTTTATGCGGCATTGTAATGACAAGCATTATTCCCGCACTTTGTGCGAAAGCAAGCCGGAAAAAATATGGAAACACACAATACCGTGTTTGGGGTGGTGACGGTTTGATATACTTTACGTTATTTTATGCGGTTGTTCTTGTTTCCTGTTATTTTTTGGCGGCCGCTAAATTACTGCCGGTTTACTGACTTATTTCATATAAAACATTGGCTTCAGTGCCGTTGATAACGGTTCATTATCGGTGTTTGTCTCCATAATGTCGGCCATAAACTTCCACCATTTTTGCATTAGGGGATTATGAGGTAATAATTTAATCTGGTTATTTTTAGACGCACGATAAGAGCCGAGCAGAATATTGGTTTCTTCATCCAGAAAAATAGAATAATCAGAAATACCAGCTTCACTGAGTAATGTTTTTAATTCCGGCCAGATTTCATCGTGTCGGGTCTTATATTCATGCTTTTTTCCGGGCAATAAATGCATTTTGAAAGCGATAATTTCTTTTTCTAATTCATTATCCACTATATGCTCCTCATATAACTATTAAGTTTAAACAGTTATGACACCGATGGCGTTATCGCTCAGCATATCATATGCGTGCTGCGATATTTTGTCGTCGGTCACAACCTTATCAATGCGGTCAAGTCCACATACGGATAAACTCCCTTTGGCTTCAAATTTAGTGCTATCAGCAAGAACTATCACCTCCTCCGCCCGGTTGATTAAGTCTTGTTCGTAGTGGACAAGTAACGGGTCAGTTTGTAGTAACCCTTGGTGTGTAACCGCTTGTGCGCCAAGGAATATTTTGGTGGCGGAAAATTTGCTTATGATGCTGTCACCATAAGGATTTAATATGACTTTTTGTTCCTGGAAAACTTCACCACCTGTGATCATGATTCTGATATCCGGTGTGCCAAAAAGTGCATTCATTATCGAAACGGATGTGGTCAAGACGGTCAGTCTTCGTTCTTTTATCTCCAAAGCAAGTTGCAGGGTTGTCGTTCCGCCGTCTATTATTATGGCTTCATCATTATCCAGCAGCGTTGCCGCATAGGCACCAATAGCTCTTTTCGCATCAACGTTGGTGACTGAGCTGTTAAGATGATCCGCTTGACCATGCAGGCTGTGGTAATGCGAATTACCGCTTTTTATTGATATTGCGCCGCCGCGTACTCTTTGAAGTTCACCTATATCGTTTAACTTGGTTAAATCACGGCGGATAGTTGCCTGTGATACATTTAACGAGCCTGAAAGACATTCAATCGACGTCACCGTATTTTTGTTTAGAAGCGATAAAATCCTGCTCCACCGATCATGGATAAATAATTTATCCTCTTCTTCACGGTTATCGGCAGTTTCGTTTGTCATATTAGACAATCCCGGAACCGGATGAGGTAATAGCAGGTCTGTTCGTGGCTAAACCATTTCTATAATCAAACGCCCTGTAACAACCAAGCGGGTCAATTGCACCGCCTGCGTTAAGTCGTGCCATTTGTAATATTGGCGTGACATCCGTTTCAAAGGCGTCCTTTAAAGTCTGGCTTGCCATAATCGCATCATTAGATTGTTGGTGTATAGAAAGCGACGGTCGGTCAACGAGTAAAGCTTGTATATAGGAACGCTGGACCGAAACAGCAGACGTCATTAAGCTTTCGATAGGGTCGGTCACATTGTGTGATTGGTCTAATAAGTAATCAGGACTGAACGCTTCAGCACCTCTAATTTCAGCGTCAACCAGTTCATTGAAAATTAGAAATTGTTGATAAGGATGAATGGATCCGGCATCAAGATCATCATCGCCATATTTTGAATCGTTAAAATGGAAGCCTGCTAATTTTTTGAACTGTATAAGCCGGGCAACGATCATTTCGATATTTACATTCGGCGCGTGATGACCAAGATCAACCAATGAATATGCCTTATCACCAAGTTCCATAGCACATAATATATTTGTGCCCCAATCCTGTATAACGGTTGAATAAAAGGCCGGTTCAAACATTTTATGTTCAATAAAAATTTTCCAATCACCGGGGAGCTGTGCATAAATTTCCTTCATAGAACTTAAATAGCGTTGAAGAGCTTCTGTGAGATTTTGTTGACCGGGAAAATTGCTACCATCGCCTATCCAAACGGTTAACACTTTTGAACCAAGTGTTTTCCCCCAATCAATGCAGTTAATATTATGTTGAATGGCCAGATCGCGGGTTTTTGCGTCGGTGTGTGTTAAACTGCCAAATTTGAATGACCGGGTTTGATCTTTCTGATCCTGAAATGTATTTGAATTTACCGAAGCGAACTTTAACCCTAATTCGTTTGCGTGTTCCTTTACTTCGATCATGTCATCAACCACGTCCCACGGGAAATGCGGTGAAACCTCCGGTGTAATGGCAACAAGCGAATGAATAACGGAGCAGTCATCAAGTTTTTCGATTATGTTTCGTGGTTCTGCAAGCCCCGGAAAACGAGCAAAACGAGTACCGCCCGTACCCACCCCCCAGCTGGGCACGGCTACTGAGAATTTTTGTGCTTTCTCCGTGATGTCATCGATGATTATTCCGCGGCGATAAAGTTTTTCACCCAAATTTTCATAATCTCTTTTCAAGTTGTCCAGGTGCATAATATTTGCGTCATTTATAAGTTCACTTTTTATGGGTCGGGACATGATTAATCTCCAAAAAGGCAGTAATTATTATATTATCGTGTGAATGATGGCGCGTGTCCAGCATCAACATTAATGACGTTGCCTGTTGATTTATCTGATGAATCGGAGGCCAGAAAATAAATTGCTTCTGCAATATCTTCCGGATAAACGTTGCGTTTTAAAAGGCTGCGTTTGCGGTAGTGTTCTTCAAGTTCATCTTCTGCCATATCATAGGCATCTGCGCGTTCTTTGCGCCAATTGCCTGTCCATATTTTTGAACCCTTTAAAACTGCGTCCGGGTTTACTACATTGCAGCGGATCCCAAGCGGCGCTCCTTCGAGAGCGACGGCGCGTGACAAATGAATTTCCGCACCCTTAGCGGTGCAGTAGGCAGAGGCGTTGGCAGATGCCACAAGGCCATTTTTACTGGCTACGAAAACGATAGAGCCGCCAATATTTTGCGCTTTCATTACCTTAAAACCTTCCCGGGTCACCAGAAAATATCCGGTTGTTAAAATATCAATATTTTTTGACCAAAGTTCCAATGAGGTTTCGTCAAGTGGGGCCGCGCTTGCAATCCCCGCATTTGAGACCAAAATGTCAATACCGCCAAACTCTTTTGATGTTTCTGATATAGCAGCAATGATACTTTGCTCGTCAGTAACATTGCACAGGGTTGTTCTCACTACATCAGAAGAAAACTCAGTAGCTAGTTCAGTCGATTTTTCTATAAGCGCGTCCTCATCAATATCTGCCAGCATGACGCATGCGCCGTCCGCGAGTAATCTTTTTGCGG
This sequence comes from Emcibacteraceae bacterium, assembly GCA_021774795.1. Taxonomy (GTDB): domain Bacteria; phylum Pseudomonadota; class Alphaproteobacteria; order Sphingomonadales; family Emcibacteraceae; genus Pseudemcibacter. The sequence continues at coordinate 437,985 of JAJFIR010000053.1, forward strand.
TCGCGGATCCAATTCCGCCTGCACCGCCAGTGACGAACGCAATCTGTCCTGCAAGTTTTTTTGGTTTTGGCATACGTTGAAGTTTGGCTTCTTCAAGTAACCAGTATTCGATATTAAATGCTTCCTGTTCATCAAGCCCAACATAGGTATCTACGCCATTTGCCTGGCGCATCACATTGATGGCATTGACATAAAATTCACCGGCGATACGGGCTGTTGCTTTGTCTTTAGCGAAAGTGATCATGCCAACACCAGGTAAAAGGTAAACTACCGCGTTTGGGTCCCGCATGGCGGGACTATCATTGTGTTTGTTGCGGTTATAGTATCCTGCATAATCATTGCGGTAAGCTTCTAGCTGATCGTCAAGCGTTTCAATCACTCTATCTATTTCGGATAATATGTCACTGATCTCAGGATTAAAATCAACAACAAGCGGGCGGATTTTTGTCCGCAAAAAATGGTCAGGGCAGGAAGTGCCAAGGGCGGCAAGCGCGTGAAGGTTTTTTGAGTTTACGAATTCAATAATTTCTTTTGAATCGTTAAAATGACCAATTTTCATTTGATTACCGGTTATTTTACCACGAATTATAGGCATTAACTTTGAAATAACTTTGTGCCTTTGTGTTTCGGGTAGCGGCTGATCATATCTTACGCCGCCAAATGCCGCCAATGTATTTTTATCGTCCAACCATGATTGAGCGTGATTTATGATCTCGAGCGTTTTTAAGTAACATTCTTTTGAACTGTCTGCCCATGTGAAAAGGCCATGGCCAGCAAGAATAACACCATCAAATTCAGGGTTTGTAGTGGCAATTTTTTCTAAATTGAGGCCGAGGTCAAATCCCGGCCTTTGCCAAGGTAACCAGCCAATTTTTCCAGCAAAAACATCTTTGGTAAGTTCTTCAGAATTTGCCGTGCAGGCGATTGCGATAACTGCATCGGGATGCATATGATCAACATGTTTGTGAGGAATATAAGTATGCAGTGGTGTGTCAATACTAGCGGCGCGTGAGTTCAAATTAAAGGTACAATGCGGAAGGTAGGCCACCATTTCATCTTCATGATCTAGGCCGCGATATAAAGAGGGAAGTTTTTTTAATTTATCCATATAGAGTGTTGAGAAACCGTCCATGCCAATTGATCCCAAGTCACCACCGGACCCTTTAACCCAAAGCACTTCCACATCTTCTCCGTTTAGCGGGTCTTTCTCGTTGGTTTTTACTGAAGTGTTGCCGCCACCGTAATTGGTAATGCGCAGATCAGATCCCAGAAGATTAGACCGGTATTTTAATAATTCCGGCTCACTCATCGGCGCTGATTTTTGATCATCCCAAAGACTTTCAAGCTGATTAGACATATTTCTACTCCCGATTTTTTATGACCATATCGTTGATACTGATCAATTTCAATCATATTATTGCATAAATGAGCAAAGCTTGCACATTTTAACAAAGTGGCTACAATACACAAACAAAACGATAGTAAAGGTAGGGAGATCAGGGGAATGAGTGAATTTGACCGTGTACCAGTAGAGCCGGATAGCCTCAAACCCGGACGATATTTTGCGGCAAGTTACGCGGGGGAACATGTGGCAGGGACAGAATTTGTCATTGGTGCTATGTTTGTTGCATGGGGTGTCGGAACCATTGATGTCCTGCAAGGCTTAATCATTGGTAATACCTTGGCAGTTTTAACGTGGGTTTTGGTTTGTGGACCAATTGCAGCGGATACACGGCTGACCCTCTATACTTATCTTGAAAAAATAACGGGGCCGGGATTTATTAAAATATATAGCGTTATAAACGGTATATTATTCTGCGTGCTGGCGGGTGCGATGATTACAGTTTCTGCAAGCGCGGTGCGGATTTTGTTTGATATACCGCCGCAGGTTAATTGGTATCCCACCGACTTATCTTTTATTTTCGTCGCTATATCTGTGGGTGTTGTAATCGCTTATTCAGCCATGCGCGGCTTCACCTTCGTTGCACGATTTGCGGAGGTTTCTGCACCGTGGATGATATCTATGTTCTTTATCGGAGCTATTGCCCTTATGCCCACTTTAGTGGCTGGAACGCCCGAAGTTAGTAATATAAATAATACTGCTGATCTACTTCAGCTCTCTCAGTTAAGTATTTGGCGGGATATGGGTACCGATATGAACGTTTGGCATGTCGCGGCGATTGCATGGGGGGCTAATTTGGCGTTTCATGGTGCTTTGGGTGATATGACTATTCTTAGATTTGCAAAAAAGTCATCTTATGCTTGGTATTCCGCAATCGGTATGTTTATTGGGCATTTTGCCGCTTGGCTTGCAGCAGGAATTATGGGGGCCGGCGCGGCGATGCTGCTTGGAAAAGCCCTAACGTCACTGGACGCAGGGGAAGTTGCCTATCAAGCGCTGGGTGCCGCAGGAATATTAGCGGTAATTATTGCCGGATGGACCACATCAAACCCGACTATTTACCGTGCAGGACTTGCGTTTCAATCATTAAATCCTAACTGGTCCCGTGAGAAAGTCACACTTGCAGTCGGTATCATCACTACAATTATTGCTTGTTTTCCTTTTGTTTTTACCGGGTTATTAAATTATCTCGGAATAATGGCGCTTGTAATGGCACCAACCGGCGGCATCATATTCGCGGAACATTATCTTTTAAAAAAAATGGACCTTGTTCGATATTGGCGGGTCTTAAGAGATGATAAAATTAATATTCCGGCAGCCGTGACCTGGATAATATCGGTGACTATTGCTGTGATACTGTCGTTTGGGTTTGATGTTCATGTGCTGTTTCTATTTGTTCCCGCGTGGTTTTCTGCCGTAATAATATACCCGGTTCTGGCAAAGGGCGCAGGCGCGGGCAAAGTTGATCGAAGCGCCGCTGATAGATTAGAGCACGCGGAAAATAACCGTAAAATGAATGAAATAGCGTATCTTATGCTTCAGGAAGATGCATTGAAGCCGTCAAAGAATATTGTGAAATTGCTTATGAAAATAATAGCTGTTTTAACCATTATTGCGGGTTTTGTCGTTGCAATAAATGCATATGGAACAGGCGATCTTGAACGCTTTAAGTCTGAGATTATAATCACGACAGTTGCGTATTTTGTTGTTGCATTAATACTCGTGATTATGCCGGCAAAAAAGGCAGAATGAAGTTGGTATCAAGCATTACTACTGATTGCACGCTTATCTTTGATGTTGGCAAAACCCACATTAAGCTCATCCTACTCGATGATCAGGGAATCCTGATTGATATCCTTAAAATGGAAAATCAGTCTCTTCACGTTAAGCCTTATACAAATATCGATGTGGATAGAATTTGGGAGTGGTTTAAGGCACAAACGAAGAAGCTTACAAGAAAATATGCTATAGAAGCAGTTAGTATTTCTGCGCATGGGGCATGTGCGGCGCTTGTTGATCTTGAAACATGTGAACTTGTTTTGCCGGTAACGGATTATGAGTTTGATCAATATCCCAAGTTGACGCCAAGCTATGAAACGCTTAGACCACCCTATTTCGAAACTTATTCGCCTAAATTACCCGGTGGATTAAACTTGGGGCGTCAACTCTATTATCAAATGTGGTTGTTGAATGAAGACGAACGTCGCCATGCTACCATATTATTATATGCAAATTATTGGGCGTGGCGATTAACGGGTGTTGCATCGACCGAAATAACATCATTAGGTTGCCACACTGATCTTTGGGATCCTCAAAATAACCATTTTTCAAGCTTGGCCAAATCAATGAGATTGGTGGACAAATTCCCGCCTATGATAAACGCGTGGATACCAATTGGTACAGTATTAGACAAGATTTCGCACGAAACGGGTTTAGACACAAAATGCCGAGTGATGCCCGGTGTACATGACAGCAACGCAGGATATATTCCTTATATAGATTTAAACTCCAAAAAACGCTCTACCGTGGTCTCGACGGGGACGTGGGTTGTTGCTATGTCGTCTGATACACCACTTGCAATTTTGGAAGAACAAAGTGATATGCTGGCTAACGTTGATATTAGCCGGCGTCCTCTCGCGACAGCGCGTTATATGGGTGGGCGGGAATTTGAAGAAATATGTAGGGTAACAAAATGCGGTATTGATGATCAATGCGCAGTAGGTGACATAGAATATGAAATATCTGAACGTAATATGGCATTGCCTTCATTTATAGGGGGCTGTGGCCCATTTCCAGATCAAGAGGGTAAAATTATTGGAAAATATCAAAACGGAAAGGCACTTGCTACGCTCTATGCGTCTTTAATGCTTGATCATCTCCTGACAAGCCTTCGAAGTTCAAATGACATCATTATAGAAGGGAGCTTTGCAAAGAACGAACAACTTTGTTCATTGTTGGCGGCGCTGCGGCCAAGTCAGAAAGTTTATATTAATGCGGATGTGGGCGGTATTGTTGACGGGTGTTTCAGGCTTGCCCACTGGAATAAAAATATTGCAAAATCGGAATTGCCTATTGCGCAACCGTTTGAGAATAATAAGCTAGCGCAATATGCTGGTCAGTGGCGGTCGCGATTAGCTTGACTATAAGCTTTGCCTGCTTTTTATGTCTGATAGTGCGCGATTAATCATCTCATTTTCCGGAAATAAAACTGACAATCTTTCAACGTATTTTAAGGCTTCGTCCCAATTTTCAATATTGCTATAATGATTAAGCAGCATCATGTTCAGATTACCGTCATTTTGCGCTAATTTATATGCTGCAAGCAGCACCTCAAGGGATTTATCTGTATTTCCCAGGTCATTTAATGCGACTGCGTAAACGTATGAATAGTAAGCATTATTTTGCGCAAATTTCACGGCGTTACCCAGAAATTCTAAGGCCTCGTTTTGCTGCTTGATACGGATAAGGTGCAAGGCTTTCGAAAAATTCAGGTCTGCATTTTCGGGGAGCACGGAAAGGCCCCGATCTATCATTTCGGCATTCTGTTGCGTTTTTCCCTGAGTTCTATAAACATCGGCTAAATTAATATAACTGGCTGGAAAATAGGGATCAATTCTTATGGCGTCCAGATAATGTTGCTCGGCGAGAGGCGCATTAGCCTTTGCCGATTGAAACAAACCGAGATTAAAATTACCTTCACCGCGCCATGTAGTTTGGTTTTGCGCGATTAGAAATTCTTTTTCGGCATCTAAATATTGTTGCTGATTGCTCTTGTCGATCGCTTCTAGCTGTAAATCCGACAATGCACGCACGGTTTCCACTCGTATGGCTCTGTATTCGTCGCTTAATAGTGGCGATAATATAGCGAACCTGATATCAAGCGGTATAAATGTCGAACCTTGAACGGCACCTAATCTTACCAGTGGTTCAGGTGACAAGGTTCCAATTTTGATTAGTTCTGCGGTGCTTTCATTCGGGTAGTTTGAAAGCAAAGAATATCCGCTGCCTCGAATAATTTCCGGAATTTCATCATCCTTGAGCATAGCTTTTAATTTCTGTTCTGCACCGTGGGTACCCAAGAAGACATCATTTAATATCTCGCCATAATGAATTTCTTCCGGCTTATTTTCGGTCCATTCATTTGTATGTTTGATGGCCCAGCTTACTTCTTGGTCTGTATGGCAAGACGTGCAGGCATCCGGGCTACTTATTTGCTGACTAAGAACCGGTCTCGGGATGCGGAAGCTGTGGTCACGTCGATCATCCACCCCCATATATGTTTGAGATGTCATATGACAATTTATGCACTGCGCACCCGTTGAGCCGATTTGATGTTTATGATGCTGAGCGGTATTGAAATATTCCGGCACGTGGCACTGCGCGCATAAATCATTCCCAGATGCTTTTAACTGAAGGCTATGTGGGTCATGGCAGTCGGAGCAAACAACACCGTTTGCATGCATCTTACTCTGCATAAACGAACCCCAGACGTAAACCTCATCATGGATTTGTCCGTCAGGAAAATATTCGGGAGCCAGGATAGACGACGGTAAGAATGTATCCAGAAATTTATCATCCGCCTTAAATCCGTCGGTAAGCGGCGCACGGCGTGAATGGCATGCGGCACACACTTCTATTTCAGAACGGTCTCTCTTTGGGCCATTCCAGGAAGCAGTATTTGTCCCTTCCTCCAGAATCCAGCCTAATCCGTCATCACCAGTGCTGTATTTAAAGTTATTGCCATCATGGCAGGACGCGCATGAAACGTTTACGGTATCCCAACTTGTATCAAATTGATTATTTATTGGTGAAAAATTTCGTTTCAATCCGGTGGAATGGCAATCCGCACACATCCCGTTCCAGTTTTGCAAAGGTTGTTGCCAATGTAATCTATCATTTTTTGGAATATGGTCGTCACCATAAATGTGAAACCATCGTTGGCCGCCACGCGCCGCGTCGCGACTGTCCCAGGAAAGCGGTAAAGTTTGGTATTTACCGTCATCCATTTTAATCAGATATTGTTGTAGCGGATCGAAGCCAAATACATATTCAATTTTATAATCACCGGCTTCCAAATTTACCCAAAACTCATTTCCCTTTTTATAGAAGCGGCTGTCTTCTCCGTTAATGGTGTTAATAACATTGTTAAATCGACCAAGCACGGAATTTTCATTTGCAATCTGCATGGATTTTTGGTGGTGGGAACTCCGCCACCCCATCCATTCAGATTGATGGCAGCTTCTACAATTCGGATCAGTAGGGTGATCTTCAGTCATATATGCTGTTTCAGTTTCAGCCGTCCAACCAATATGTGATTGACTGAATATGATTATCAATACCGGAAAGAACGCAACAAACAGGAAAAGTGATATGAATTTTAAATATGTGGATTTCATATGATGAATAAATTATCCGGTTTTGATCAATTCTTTTATTGATCGTTAAACGCTATTTAGTTTACTGTTTAAGTTACAGAAAACATTATGAAAAAAAGTTCGGTAAAGCAATCATGAAAGATATTATTCTATGGCTATTCTAGTTCGTATTACCTGCTTTATTGTGATCATTCTCCTTGGTTTAAGTCAATTATCGTTGAGCCAGGTTAATACGAACGAACGGGCAAAGTGGTTTGTAGATGATCGTTTTGGGATGTTTATTCATTGGGGAGTATATAGTGGCGCAGAGGGTTATTGGAAGGGCGAAAAGCTTCGCCACGGTAATAATTATTCTGAGTGGATTCAATATCGAAACCGCATAGAAAGGGATGAATATCTAGGCCTCCTGGATAAATTTGACTGGAATGCGATTGACCCTGAAAAATGGGTTATTCTGGCAAAAAAGGCGGGAATGAAATATGTCACGATAACCGCGAAACATCACGACGGATTTGCTTTGTGGGATAGTAAAGTGCGGGACTATGATATTGGCAGCCTTACAAATTCGAAACGGGATATCATCAAAGAACTTGCGCAAGCGTGTGCCAAACACGGTTTGAAACTGGGTATATATTATTCGCACTGGATTGATTGGGAACATCCAGACAGTTGGGATCATTCGAAAGAGGTATATGGTATTTCCGCTGAGGATTACGACCAATATTGGCAGGAAAAAGTAATTCCGCAAATGCGCGAGTTGTTGACCAACTATGGCCCAATAGGTCTATTTTGGTTTGATATGTGGAAAAACCATTCAGAAACCGTCGTTACAAAAGAACAACTACTGCAACTGAAAGCAGTGATCAGAGAGTTGCAACCTAACGCGCTTGTTAATTCCCGGTTGGGCTTATCTGTTGAAGAAGACAGCGATGTTGATTTTCAATCGCTGCAAGATAACGAGCTTGGCCAATTTAAAAAAGAACATCCATGGCAGACTGCGGGTACTATCTCACCTTCGTGGGGTTATTTTGCGAAAGATTCCGAATGGCGATCAACGTCCAATATGCTTAGGGCAATAATTAATAACACCAGTCTAAACGGTAATTATATGCTTAATATTGGCCCGCGCACCAACGGTGACATCCACTATGAAATGGAAAGCCGACTAATAGAAATGGGTGAATGGCTTTCGGTAAATGGTGACGCTATATACGGTAGCGGCGCCTTTGATCTGCCGAAAGATATGCATGATTGGGGGCAAATTACTTATAAAAAAACGGATGAAGGAAAGCATAAGTTATTCTTGCACATATTTAATTGGCCATTAAATAAAACGATTACCTTATCGGGCCTCAAAGACAAACCATCAAAAGTTTACGCGCTGGCCGACAAAAGTAGAAAAGATATATCCTTTAAGCATCAAGATGTAGTTGTCCATTTAAACCTACCTGCTGAGCAACCTGACAAATTAATTCCGGTTATTGTTGTCGAATATGATCAAAAACCGGAAATAGTAGATGATTTGACTGCGATGTCTGTTTCTGGTGGTTATTCCTTGACACCCCGCAATCTGATATCTGCAACTGGCGATGTTGAACTCGTTGAAAAAGCTCGATATGAAACAATCCCTGAACATATAAAAGTTACTACTAGTAGCAGCTATAAGTGGAAAATATACATCGAAGAAGTAGGCAAATATAATATTGATACTTCATACAGCTTCCAAGGAAACGATAATGCTGGAAATATTGAAATAACCGCCGCCGGAACCTTATTAAGCCACGTCATCATACCAACCGGGAAGACGGTTGGCGAACCTGATGAAGATTGGGTAATTGATAATTACCATGCGTCACGGGTTGGGGAAATAGAGTTCTCAAAAGCAGGGTTATATCAAATAGAACTCAAAGTTAATCCAGAAATAAATAAACCCCTAAAGTTTCAATGGGTATGGGTAGAAAAACAATGATCAGAACAGCATTACTGGCAATTACCATCACCATAGTTTTCGGCATAATTTCTGCTCAAGCACAAAACCTGCCTAACATTGTTATCGTTTTGGCCGACGATATGGGATTTGGCGATATTCAGACATATAATGAGGCATCGAAAATTCCGACACCTAATTTGAATAAATTGGCAATACAAGGAATGAGCTTTACGGATGCGCACTCTCCATCAGCAGTTTGTACGCCAACACGTTATGGTTTACTGACGGGCCGTTATGCATGGCGCACCAGCTTAAAAAGTGGTGTTCTTTGGGGGTATTCTCCCGGCCTTATTTCCAAAGACCGCACTACTTTAGCAAGTTTGTTGAAAGAAAAAGGATATTCTACGGCCGCCGTTGGAAAATGGCATCTGGGTCTGGGAACTCAACCTGAAACCAACTATGATGCGCCGTTTGATCACAGCCCGGTTGATCTGGGGTTTGATTATTTTTATGGCATTCCGGCATCACTTGATATGGATCCTTATGTCTATGTGGAAAATGACCATGTTGATGTTGCCCTTAACGGCAAAACAATTGATGCCAGTGAAATGCGCCGGGAAGGTGGCGGCGGATTTTGGCGGGAAGGGTTAATCGCAGATGGATTTGATCATGGTGAAGTATTGGCAAAATTAACTGATAAAGCGGTGGAATATATAAGCGATCAAGCCGAGGACAAAGAAAAGCCTTTTTTCCTCTATTTTCCACTTACCGCCCCCCATACCCCCTGGATGCCGGCGGACGAATTTCGCGGCAAAAGTAAAGCGGGTTATTACGGCGATTTCGCGACGCAAGTTGACTGGACCATGGGTCAAATTTCCAAAACGTTGAGTGACGCAGGCATTGCTGACAATACATTGGTTATTTTCACAAGTGATAATGGAGCGCACTGGCTTCAAAGTGATATTGATCTATATCACCATCTTGCCAACGATAATTGGCGTGGACAAAAAGCGGATATTCATGAAGGGGGGCATCGTGTACCTTTCATTGTTAAATGGCCCGGTAAAGTTGTTGAGAATAGCAAGAGCGATCACCTAATGACGTTAACTGATTTAATGGCATCGTTTGCGGCTTTAAACGGAAGAAAATTGAAGGATAACGAAGGCGAAGATAGCTATAATATCTTGCCGGTCATGTTAGGTGAAGAAATAACTGGTCTGGCCCGAATGGATGCTATTCACCATTCCTTCGATGGTAAGTTCGCCATCCGCGCAGGGGAATGGAAACTTATTGAAAAAAGGGGTTCAGGTGGATTTACAGAACCGGTATCATATGATCCTAAAGTCGGTGAGCCAGGGGGCCAACTATATAATTTGAAAGCAGACCCGGCGGAAAAGAATAATGTTTATCTTGATCGTCCGGATGTGGTTGAAAAATTAACGGCGTTGCTTAATCAATATCGAGATAGCGGGCGTTCCCGCTAAGTCATTCCATATAAAGGTGATCCAGATTTTCTACTTGGGTAAGTAGGGTTTTGGTATCGTTTGAAATTGTTATCCCCAGAAGATTAAGGGATTTTAAACTGCTTAAATTCGATAACTCCAAAACTAAATTTTCACCAATAGTAGTTTGGTTAAGTCGAAGGGTAGTAGTATTCGACATACGAAGAAGAAGTGGTGCACTTTGATCGGTGATCGATGTGGCAGTGAGATCCGCGCGCACAATACGTCCGAGAACAGGTTCAAATAAAGCGAATTCAGTATCACCAAAATTTCCCCGCATCATTGTTGCGTTAAGGTCAAGATCGCCAGTATTTCGGGAAACATAGGTTAAAATATGTGGAAATTTTTCCTGAATCTCAACCACGGCGTTTGCAAGTTCAGCGCGGTCCGCTGCGGCAGCAACTGGATCATAATCAGGCACAACGACTTCAACTGGTAAACTTGCCGTGTCAAAAACTGGTGCCCCCTCGATGGCATCCGGGGTTACGTCAGGAGAGGCCCCTTGATCAATCCAGAGGGCAATAAGTTTAATTTCGTCTTCGCTTAAAGCGGGATCGCCTTCTGCGGGCATAAATTCATCGTGAAAAATTGGTAGAGTTATGCGACGATATAATTCGCTTGTGTCAGAGTTTCCCGGAGCGATGACCGGGCCATTGGCCCCACCGGCGGTTAACAATGCATAACTATCCAGCCTTAATTTCCCTTTGATCTTGTCGGGTCCATGGCAGGTAACACAGCGCGCGGCAAAAATTGGGGCAACACGTCCACCAAAAAAGGTGTTTGGATCAGCTAAAGCTATTGAAACCGGCTTTTCTATTCCTAATATCTCACGCAAATTATCAGGCATATGGGCGGTAAGATGGGTTCTGCCATGTGCGAGTTGCCCCCCTAAAAACCCAGTCCAACTAACCAGTCCGATGGTTGCGGTCAGCATTATGACATAGAGCAAACCCCAGTTTTTCTGGTGGGTCAGTAGTAAAATACCGCAAGCGAGCGGCACTAAAACGCCTGCCCACATATGTGATGTGACTATTCCACCGGAAAAACCATCACCCCAGGCAAGGGCCCATCCAAAAAGCGGTGCTATAATTGATGCTAAAAGGGCAACTTTTATGATGATTTCGACGGAAGGTTTAATATTTAATCCGGTATTAAAGTGACCAACAATTTCGAAAACCGGAATAAATAAAATTAACGCGATTGGAAAATGTACGACCAGAGGATGAAATCCACCTATAAAACGAAACCAATCATTTTTGATATTGCCATCCGGTGCTAAGACGCTGACCAATACAATCAGCAATATTGCTGGTAAAAGCGCAGGAACTATTTGCTTCATGCTAATAATTCCCCAATAACGCGGGCGGGCCGCACTCGGGTTAGTTTATTATCAAGCCCTTGAAATGGGTACGTTAATTTATGATGATCAAATCCGAGTAAATGCAACATTGTAGCATGGAAGTCGCGGACTTCCACAGGATTTTCGGCAATTTCATAACCCATATCATCGGTTTTACCGTAATTTACACCGCCTTTGGCGCCGCCGCCTGCCATCCAGATTGTGAAAGCATTGGGGTTGTGATCCCTGCCGATAAATGCCATTTCACGACCGCCCCGATTTTCCTGCATCGGCGTGCGTCCAAATTCGCTTGACCACACGACCAAAGTATCTTCGAGCAATCCTCTTTGTTTTAAATCGGTAAGTAAAGCGGCAATAGGTTGATCAACTTCGCGGCAGCGATCTTTAAATCCTTCATTAATGGCACTGGCTTTTGAATCGCCGTGAGTATCCCAACCCCAATGATAGAGCTGCACAAATCGCACTCCCCGTTCGACAAGCCGCCGCGCGCGTAAACAGTTATTTGCAAAACTGCCTTTACCGGGTTCAATGCCGTACGCATCACGTGTTTTTTGACTTTCTTGCCTATTGTCAAGCACATCGGTTGCTTCCATCTGCATTCGGTAAGCCATTTCATATTGAGCGATGCGAGTAATTGTTTCGGGGTTGCCATATTCAGCATAATTTGCTTGATTTAATCTATTTAAGCTATCCAGCATCCGGCGCCGAATAGGACGAGTTACGCCGTCAGGATTATTAAGATAAAGAACCGGCTCGCCTTCTGATCTTGTATTAACACCTTGGTAAACGCTTGGTAAAAAGCCGTTATTCCATAGCTGTGTGCCACCGGACGGTGAATTACCACCGGAAAGCATAACCATAAACCCGGGTAAATTTTGATTTTCCGTACCCAATCCATAAGTTGCCCATGAGCCAATAGACGGGAATCCTGCTCTTGTTTCCCCTGTTTGCATCAATAATTGTGCGGGCGCGTGATTAAATTGTTCCGTACGCATGGATTTGATAAAGCAAATATCATCCACATGATCTGACAGGTGCGGAAGACGGTCGCTTAACCAGGCACCGCTTTCGCCGTGCTGTTTAAACGGATATACTGGACCAAGTAGTTTCGGTACCCCGCGAATGAAGGCAAAAGTTTTACCTTCCAAAAATGACGCAGGGGTATCCAATCCGTTTAGTCGTTCTAACTCTGGCTTATAATCGAATAGATCCAAATTACTTGGTGCGCCGGCCATATGCATAAAGATAACGCGGCGCGCTTTTGGTGCAAACTGTGGTGGCAACGGGGACAGGGGACTTGATGGATTACGGGGAAAATCAATAGGACCGGCTGGATTGGTTTCCGCTGCGAATGCGGAACTAACACCGGCATTTGCCATAAATAATGAACCCAATGCGCCGGTGCACCCGGTTAAAAAATCCCTTCTGGTATGCGCTTTTAAAGCTTCACGCTTTAATTCTTCTTCGAGCGTCATATTTTTTTCCTTATGAACTTTAATTCATTAGCGAACTAATGCAGCATCCATATTAAGCATTGTACTGGTCACGATTGTTAAGGCCGCTATATCATTTTCACTTCCTTCAATCATACTCAGAGCATCGTTATATAACATGATAAATTCTTTTAACTCGCCCTCCGTAAGAGGCCTAGATAGAACTCTAATCCCGGCTTGTTTTATTTGGGTTTCTAATTCGTCATTATCGCGGCGAACATTTCTGGCAAGGGTTTCCGCAGCTTCCAGATAAACCGGATCATTTAAGGTCACTAATGCTTGCAAGGGAGTGTTGGTTGGCATGCGCCGTGCGTGGCTTATATCGCGCGCTGCCACGTCAAATGTGACAAAACTTGGGTAAAGCGTTGTGCGTTTTAAAAATGTATATATAGCTCTGCGGTATCGATCAGAACCTTCTTCATCGATCCACATAAAGTCACTATAGACGGTTTGGTCCACGCCTTCTGGCTGCGGTGGCATTACGGGCGGGCCTCCTATTTTACTGGATAGCAATCCACTAGCGACCAGTGCCTGATCGCGCACCATTTCTGCGGTTAATCTTTGCTGTGGGCCCCGCGCGAGCAACCGGTTATAAGGATCAATTTCCAGTGCTTCGGCTGTTGCAACGGCACTTTGACGATAGGTGCTACTCATGACAATTTCTTTTAATAGTGCTTTCATATCCCAATTTAGTTCGTGCTGAAACTGCCAGGCAAGCCAATCCAGCAACTCTGGGTGACTTGGAGCGGCACCAACAGTTCCAAAATCTTCAAGTGTTTCAACCAAGCCTTTGCCGAAAAGTTGCTCCCAGTAGCGATTAACGGCGACACGGGCAGTAAGCGGCTGTTCGGGACCGAAGAACCACTCGGCGAAAGCCAATCGATCTGGTGTATGGTCCGCTACCAAAGCAGGAAATATTTTTGGTGTGTCGGGGCTTAGGGTATCGCCCACTTTTGATAGATAATTTCCACGTTCAAAAAGCCTTGTTTCGCGGGCTGTCATGTTATCTTGTGTCTGCATAATAGGTAAAGCATGTGATGGAATTAGCGCTAATTTCTTTTCCTTTTTTACCAGATCGTCAAGTGATTTTTTACGTGCAACGTCACTTCCAAATTTTGTCCATTGTTCATCTGATGTGGCTTTTAAACTGATCCGGCGCACCGGTGCAGGCATTAACCCTGAATCATAATATTCACCGGTTGCTATGTGAACTTCGATTTTTCCACCAACTGGGATATTTAAAGGTTCCGCTAAAACACCTATGGTCCAGCGGGTATGGAATTGTTTTGTTTTTGCTGAAAATGCACCAGTTAATGCAAATAAATCTTCATCTTCAAATTTGAATTCACCTTTTCCCGCGAGAGTTTCTCTTATCCATGTTGGTTTAGCGTGAATGAAGTTCAAATTTTCTTCGGAATCTGGTGCAAAATAGGAAAAATTGATTTTATTACGCTGACCATCTGGAGTAACCATCCATGCATCAATTTTTTCAATAATAAAACCCGGCTCCGGCGTATGGCGCGCCGTTTCCGCATTCATCGGGGGGACTTCTATTTGCAGCGCTGTTAACGTAGGCAGATTGATCGTGGCTGATATTTCAATAATTGATACATTAGGAATTTTACCTTCTACCGCAAACGCATCACCATCTTTAAGCATAAGGGGTACCATAGGTACTTCGGCGGACTTTGCTTTTTCAAGCGGATTAATCAATTCTCCGCGGCTTGGGTTCGCGTCGCGTTCCCGCTTGTCGGTAATTCTTTTTATCCTCCGCTCTATACCGGCAACAGGGTCAAAATGGGCATCTCTGATAATCAGGTCATTCCATTTGCTATTACGCGCGATGTTTTTGCCTGATTGTGTTAAACTTGATTTTAATTCGCGAATTTCTTTTTGAAGATCGTAAGCTTCATTTGTTTGCGTACTGTCCTCGGGGATAAATAAATGGGGGTAATCATTTTCCGGCCAGTCGCCATCAAGTGAAGTATTAAAAAAGGCCAGTGACTGATAATATTCTTCGTGGCGGATTGGATCATAGGGATGAGCATGACATTGAACGCATTGCATGGTTATACCATTGAGCACACCCCAGCTGGTAACGGACCTGTCCATGACAGACAACATTCTAAACTCTTCGTCATCGGTGCCGCCTTCATCGTTTGTTGGGGAAAGTCGATGAAACGCTGTGGGTATAAGATTTCCTAAATCATCTTCCGGCAATAAATCACCAGCAAGTTGTTTGATAACAAATTCGTCATAAGGCATATTTTTATTAAAAGCATCAATCACCCAGTCGCGGTAAGGCCAGACGGTGCGCTCGGGATCTTTTTCAAATCCTTTTGTGTCTGCATATCGGGCTAAGTCCATCCAGAGCGAAGCCCAACGTTCACCGTAATCGGGGGAACTTAGCAATCTTTCCACCAAGTTAGTGTAGGCCATTTCACTATCATCTTCGGTAAAGTTTTTTATTTCTTCTTCCGTAGGGGGTAATCCCGTCAAATCGAAACTCACGCGTCTTAAGAGCGCCGTTTTCCCGGCACTATCATTGGACACAAGGTTTTCCTGTGTTAGCCGTGACTGCACATAATTATCAATTGGCGAATTAATTTTTGCGGCTAATTCGACGGTCGGTACTTCTGGTCTACTTACCGGTATAAAGGACCAGTGATCCTCCCATTCTGCGCCTTGTTTGATCCAGGTTTCCAACAAACTAATTTGTTCCGATGATAATGGTGGGCGATCGAATGGCATGCGTTCATCAATATTTGAATGAGATATCCGCGCCATCAATTCAGACCCGTCAGGATCCCCCGGAACAATAGTTGGCCGGCCGGACTTACCTACACTTAAGGCTTGCTCCCGGTAAATAAATGATACTTCGCCGAGCTGGCGCACTCCGCCATGGCAACTTGTGCAATTTTTATTAAGTATAGGGCGAATATGTTGATTGAAGCTAATTTTTTGGGAACTGTCGTTAGACGAATTTGATAGCCAGTACTGATAGGTCATCGTAGCAACGATAACCGTAATCAAAATTACCCCAACTGACAGTCCCCACTTCGTCTTCATTTGAATTCCCTAAATGCCGTTTATTTCATCTTAACGAATATTACCCCACAAAATGTAATCGATTTCACAATCATAACTTTAACCGATAATTTCAAAAATACAAAATATTTCATTTTCTCTTAATTCAAATGTCTAATTTTTCAAATTGGCATCTATAATGACTTCATTTGTGATCGTTTTATGAACAGGGCAGCGCTCGGCGATTTCAAATATCTTTTGACGTTCTTCATCGGTTAAATTGCCTTTTATCGTTATGTCTGCTTGAATGTGATCTACTTTTCCTTTTTCGGTTTCACAATTTGCACAGTCCTCGGCGTGAATCTTTTCGTGGGAAAGGCGAACCTCTGCTCTTTGCAGATTATATCCTTTACGGTCCGCATACATACGCATCGTCATGGACTTACATGCCCCAAGCGCAGACAACAGTAAGTCATAGGGCGTTGGTCCGGTATCGTCGCCACCTACTGACGGTGGTTCATCTGCGCTGATAAAATGACCGGAACCTGTAATAATCGCGTTTGTAAATTTCCCGGTACCCGTTTCAGCGACAACCACGGTATCCTTTACAGCTTTTGGTATGGTCGGTGTCGTAGCATTTTTATCACCGATATACCGTGATGTCCATGAGCTAAGAACGTTTGCCACGTAATCTGCGTCGACGTGTTTTGAGAGCAGATGGTCTGCGTCGTCAAGCGAGATAAAACTTTTTGGATGCTTGGCGGATGAGTAAATTTCGCCGGCATTTTCAATGCCGACTGTTTGGTCCAAGGGAGAGTGAAATACTATTAGTGCTTTTCGTAATTCACTAACATCTTTCGTCAAATTTTGGCCTTTTATGTCATCAAGAAATTGTTTTTGGATGCGAAAAGGACGCCCTGCCAGCAATACTTCTGCTTCACCCTTGCTTTCTATTTCTTTTATAGAGTTTTCGAAATTATGTTTAACGTGAGACGGGTCTGAAGGCGCGCCGATGGTTGCGATGGCTTTGCTTTCCGGGATGTGTTTTGCAGCAGCGAGAACGGCTGCACCACCCAGAGAATGGCCGATAATAATTTCTGGTGCAACAAGGACTTCGCGCATATGGTCGGCTGCGGATACCAGATCTTCAACATTTGATGTGAAATTCGTGTTTGCAAACTCGCCGTCACTAGCACCCAAACCCGTAAAATCAAATCGAAGTACTGCTATGCCTTTATCGTTTAAACCGCGCGCAATTCTATTGGCGGCAAAAATATCTTTGGTACAAGTAAAACAATGCGCAAAAAGCGCATATGCAATTGGTTTTCCCGCCGGAGTGTCTAATCTGGCGGCCAGTTCCTCCCCGGTTTTACTCTGAAATGTGAAGCGTTCACTTGCTGCTGGCATGTTCAAATTTCCTCATCAGGCTATTATACATGTGGAATGTTTCGCGATAGTCTTCATTATTTTAGATCATAAATCAAATTTTATAATGGGGAGTTATAATGTCTATTCAAAATTCTAATCTATTAATGGCATTAGTTTGTCTTTTACTTGCATCCTGTTGTGCCGGTTTTGGAGAGACCTCTACCCGTGGGCCCGACAAACCCGACGGGCAGGATTAATTGGTGATTTTCGCCAACGTATGTTCAATAAACTTTTGACTTAGGCCTATATGTTTTTTTACAGCTCGATGATCTTGCCAGTTTATGTTTGTTTCGGTTTCTTGCGCAAGTATATCGAATAAGTCTGTCTTTGTTTCCAGCGCAGTTATACAGGCTTTGCCGACTATTTTTTGAACTTCCGATTTTGACATATGGCTCGACAGCAAAATTGATGCTGTCTCCGCCAAAATCGTACCGTAAGTCTGGTCTATATTCGCCTTCATAACATCGGCGTAAATTTGAAGGGCATCTAGCAAATTTATCTGATGTCCAATACAAGCTGCGGTGACATCAAGGCAGCGGGGCAGGTTGATCCATTCTGCCTGCCAGGCTGCACCGTCGCGCTCATTATTATGAATTTGTGCGTGCTGAAGAGCGGCGGATAATTCAATATTTGTTTTGGCGAGAGCAATGATGGCTTCAGCCGCTACCGGATTTGCTTTTTGCGGCATCGTTGATGATTTTCCACCGTCCTTTATGGACACTTCGTTTATGCCCGAACCGCAGAGCAAAATAATATCGCTGGCGATTTTGGCAGATGACCCTGTGAGCAAGCTGCAAAAGGCACCGAGTTCCGCAATATTATCCCGCTGATTATGCCAAGGTAAAGGAGGCAATCCCAAGGACAGTTTTTTCGTTAATGCTTTTGCTGTGGCTATTCCGTCTTCTTCACTTAGGGCGGAAAGGGTACCCGAAGCGCCTCCAAAAGACAGAATTAGAAGCCTTTCTTTTAATATCGCCAGGCGTTCTTGATGCCTTATGAAGGGCATTAGCCAGTTTGCGGCACGTAACCCGAATGTTGTCGGTGTGGAAATCTGCGACCGGGTTCGCGCGGCCATAATAGTATTTTTGTGTTCGTTCGCAAGTTTAGCCAGTATCTCGATCAAGCTTGAAATACGTGCTTCAAAAATTTCAATCACTTTACGTAGTTGTAATACGAGTGCGGTGTCTAAAATATCCTGACTCGTGACGCCATAATGAACGAAGGACGCTTCATCGCCGCCAACGGCCTGCCTTAAGTGCTTGACTAAAGTCGGCACGACGATGCCATCTCTGGCGGTGCCGTGGGTTAATTCTTTGGGGTTTAATACAATATTTTCCAGTATGGTTTTAATTTTCTTAGCGGCTTGTTCCGGGATTATATCGAGTGCCCCTTGAACTTCCGCAAGCGTCACTTCCACTTTTATTAGAGAACGGATATGTTCATGGTCAGAAAAAATCGCATTTACGTCATCATCTGAAAAAAGGTCTTTATAAATTTCTGATCCAAAGGGGGACACTGTCATCATATTTTCCTATCACACATCAAAAAAGACGGTTTCGTTATCGCCTTGCATGCGAAGATCAAATTGGTAGGTGACTTTCCCGTTATCTTCATTACGTATGGCAATGATACTCTTACGACGATCGGCAGGAACACTGACAAAAACTTCATCTTTTTCATTAGCCTTCATTTCATCTGAAAAATAAACGCGTGTGTAGGCGTGTGTGAGCATCCCGCGCATGAAGACGATCATATTTATATGTGGTGCGTGACCAACACCAATGGAGCCCGGTTTCACCGTATTAAAATAAAATCCGGAATTTACCTCTGCATCACATCGCCCAAATCCCGTGAACACTTCTGAGGAGGGTGGTGTGTCTCTATCCAAATAGTGGCCTTGGTCATCCGCTTGCCAGATTTCAATCATGGCATCTTTAATGACATCTCCATTCCCGTCGAAGATCGACCCACAAATATGAATATGCTCGCCGGGAGTTTCCGGTGTTATCATTTCAGGGGACACGATTGACTTAAAATTATAATCCGACTGTTCTGGTGTTAAAGCGTAGGAGAAAAATGGACCAATGGTCTGCGACGGCGTTTGCTTTAATTTATTATCACTCACATTATTGCTCCATCGGCGTTGCGGAAAGACCACGCAAAACAATATCAAATTCATAACCAAGTGCGATGTCGGCAATTCCGGTATCCATGGAAAGGCTTGAAACCATGCGTTCTCTGGCTTTTACGTCCGGCGTTGAGTTATATATCGGGTCAAGTTTGAGTAATGGATCACCCGGAAAATACATTTGCGTGATCAACCTTGAAGCGAGGCTCATGCCAAATAATGAAAAGTGAATATGAATAGGCCTCCAAGCATTATAATGGTTTCCCCATGGATAGGCCCCCGGTTTTATCGTCGTGAATTTATAGTGGCCATTTTCATCAGTGACGCACCTGCCGCCACCAAGAAAGTTTGGGTCGATTGGCGCGTCATGTTGATCCGCTTTATGAATATATCGTCCTGCGGCGTTTGCTTGCCAGATTTCAAGCAATATGCCGGATTGCGGTCTTGAATATTCATCCAAAACGCGGCCTGATACAATAATTCTCTCGCCAATAGGTTCACCGTCCACGCGGCCGTTGATGGTAAGGTCATTGTCATGCTCATGCATTTGCCCTTGACCAAAGGCAGGAACGGATAGTTCTGATAAGGAATGTTTTATAGGGATCAGTGGCTTTTGTGGTCCTCGAAATGTTGTTGATTTATAATCAAGGTGGACATAAGGCGGGTGGGTTTGCCAATCCCTTTTGTCAATATTATTGTCACTCATAATTATTCCCCTTCCATGTCACTATATACTTTCTTAGCAATTTTTATGAAATGATTGGAAACAGGCACGCCGATATAGACGGCCATGTGCAATAAAGTCTCTTTTACTTCTTCCTTGGTGGCACCAGTGTTGGCGGTCGCGCGTATATGCATTTCAAACTCTTTATCATGTCCCGCAGTCGCGAGCAACGTGAGGGTAAGAAGGCTTCGATCACGAAGTGTCAATACTCCTTCGCGTGCCCAAATATCGCCCCATGCACTTTTTGTGATATAATCCTGAAAGTCCGCATCAAAATCGGTTGTTTCTTTTTCCGCTTTATCAACATGTTGATTGCCAAGAACTTTGCGGCGGATGGTCATACCTTTATTGGACAGTGAATCAGACAATGTTGTTCTCCTTAAAGAAGTCATGCATGTGTTTCGCTAATATGTCTGGTTTTTCGATGCACGGCAAGTGTCCCGCACCTTCGATGACTTTAAAAGTTGATCCCTCTATTAATTGCAACATGCTTTCAACCAATTCAGTGGGTGTTGATAAATCTTCATCACCGGCAATACATAAAGTCGGTTGGAATATTTTAGCCGTATTTTTCGTGAGATCTGCCTTTTTTATTGCTTCGCATGTTGCAATATATCCTGCTTTGGGTGTGCGGATTAACATATTACCCCACCCATTTAATTCTAGTGTTTTTGTCCTTTTAAACTTACCGGAAAACCATCTTTCAAAAATTGCTTCAGATACTGATGAAATTCCGTTTTTATTTATGGCATCAATCCGCTCATTCCAAAATTTTATAGTCCCTATCTTTGGGCCCGTATTGCACAGCACGAGTGCTTTGACCCGGCTTGGGTTTGTGGTGGCTACAGATTGGGCGATCATGCCGCCAACGGAAATACCGCATATAATGGCCTCCTTAACGCCCAGATATTCAAGAAGCGCGTCCAGATCATTTCCAAGCAATTCAATTGTGACGTTTTGGATAGATATATCAGAAAGGCCATGCCCGCGTTTATCGTATCGAATTATACGGAAATCTTTGGTGAAATGTTCGATAATTCCATCCCATAACCTGAAATCAGACCCTAGTGAGTTGGCAAATATAATAGCGGGTGCCTCAGCATAGCCACAATCAGTATAATGAATATTCGTTCCATTGATTTTAGCGATTAACATCTGTGATTTCCATTTAGTATTTATATTTAAATTGTATTCTATCAAAAACATTAAGTAAAATGAGAAAATAGCGTTTTACAATATCAACCTATTTTATTATGATCATAACAGTAAAATCGACCCCAACAAGGACGGAAATAATGCGCACCGCAGACAATGAGCTCTTAACACGGGTTGGTCCAGATACCCCGATGGGTAATTTGATGCGCCAATATTGGTTTCCTATCCTCAAAAGTGATGAAGTCAAGCAAGATGGATCACCGGTTCGGTTTCGCCTGCTTGGGGAAGATTTATTGGCCTTTCGCGATAGCAACGGAAAAGTCGGTATTATTGAACCTTATTGTCCGCACCGCAATGCAGATTTATATTTTGGGCGTAACGAAGAATGTGGCATCAGATGCGTTTATCACGGATGGAAATTTGATATCGATGGCAACTGCGTTGATATGCCCAGTGAGCCACCGGAAACGGACTTCAAACATAAAGTAAAAATCAAATCTTATGCCGCAAAAGAAAAAATAGGGATGATTTGGGTCTATATGGGCCAAAGAAACCCGTTGCCGGATCTCCCTGATTTCGATTCAATGAGGTTATCCGAAGATAAAATAAGCATCAGAATCGCACTGCGAGAATGTAATTATTTGCAAAGTTTAGAAGGTGATATTGATACGGCGCATTTAGGGTTTCTGCATCTAGGGTCTGTAGGGGCAACTAGTTTTGATAAAACGTCCGGGGAACATTATTTGTCGCAAAATAAAGCACCAAGATATAAGGTGATCGATACAGAGTGCGGCACCATGTACGGCGCATACCGTGAAGCAGAAGAGGACACCTATTATTGGCGGGTTGCCCGTTTTTGTATGCCATGCTGGACCATGCCACCTGGTGGTAATCTGCTTGATCATATTATTGTTCGTGCCTGGATACCGATTGATGACCATAATTCGATGTTCGTGAGCTTAAGTGAAGCGGGAGGAAAACCGCTCGATAATTTGAAAAGTGGTGCGGCATTAAAGGGCATTGGTATGGGACTTAATTATGTGGAAAATCCAGGTACCGGCTATTTGGACAGATGGAAACTGGTTGAAAATAGATCAAATGATTATTTGATCGATAGAGAAATGCAAAAAACAGAAAGTTTCACCGGTGTTCAAGGTATCCATCTACAAGATCAAATGATCACCGAAAGTATGGGGGTGATTGAAGACAGGACAAAAGAACATCTGGGGACCAGTGATCAAATGATAACAACCACCCGCCGACGTTTGATTAAGGCTGCTAAAGATTTTGAGAAAAAGGGAACGGCTCCCCCCGGCGTTGATAACCCAGAGATATTTCATAAAATTCGCTCTGGCGGTATGATAATAAACCGCGACCTTGACTGGCTGGACGAAGTTCAAATCAGAAAAGACACGGCGGTCTGGCCGGAAGGTTCGGATATTTAAATATTATTCTGAGATTTAAACATTATTCTGCGGGCGACGGTTTTGCCATCTTGGTATCTGACATGAGCAGTCTTTTTTCACGCTGAAGTTTCAACCAATAAGTCGGTTTCAGAAAATAAACGATAATGGTGCATATAATCATTAAGCCAATGCATAGCATAAACGCATTATCATAATTACCATATCGGTCATGCATAAGGCCAATGGTTCTAGGACCAAATGCCAGCCCAACCGCAGATACGGCGGAAAAGAAACCAATTATTTTACCAAGGTGGTTTGGACCAAAAGAATGCTTGGCAAAGATAGGAGTTTCAATAAGGATGCCGCTCTGGGTAAATCCCCTCGCCATCTGGAAAATTAGCAATGTGACAATGCCCTGAACACCAAAAGCCAAAGCAATTGAACCGATGATCAGAATGTAGCAAAATGCGATGCCTTTAAAAGAGTATTTATCAAACAACCAGCCGAAAGCTAACTTTGATCCAAAAGCCAATAAAAACGAAAATACGGTAGTCCATGCCATTTCCTGCTTGGAGAAGCCCAAATCATTCATAATGTAAAAAGAAACATTTTTCGCAAAACCCTGATCAACAAATCCAATCATCAATAACGTTATGCAGATGATTATAAACTGTGGCTTACGCGCATAGTTCATAAAACTTGGCAATTGATCCGCTTTTGCTGGCTCAAGGAGATCGCTTTTCACTTTTTTTGATTTATCATCTGCGTCGGCGAATTCGCACTGTATTTCTTCGGAGGAAGGGTCGTCTTTAGTAAAAAAATAAAAAATGGGAAACCCGATGAAAAATATGGCTAAACTGACCATCGGCAAAGCATCGCGCCACCCGATAGCTTCGACTAGCCACGCATAAAAAGGCGTGAATAGAACACCGGATACGCTGGACGCTGCGGCCAATATACCCATCGCGAGGCCAAGTCTTTTGTTGAACCATTTAGCACAAAGTGTTTTTGTTGCAACCAGCAGCGGCATCGATGAAAATCCAAGTGGAATACCTGCAATCCAAATAGATGTGGTGACATCAATACCAGGAATTTGTCCGATGAAATGCCAATAAATAAACCCAATTCCTGATACGGTGCCGCATATATATACAGCTTTTTTTGCGCCAAAGCGGTCAATGTAAAAGCCTGCAAAAAGTGTAACTATGGCTGAAATTATAAATTTAAAGGTGGCAATGGTCAGGATATCACCGCGCGGCAGTCCGTATTCCGTTTCAATATCCACATAAATAAATTGTAACAGGACCAGCGGTGATGCAAATACAAACATAACGACCGGATAGCAGGCCAGAATATTCCACCAGCCATAATATATCTTTCCGTCTGGTCCAATAAAGTCGGCTATTAGGCGACGATACGTTTTGGTAATAGTGCCTGTCATTTTCTCACCCTGTGATTAAAACGGCATATTATTTATTTTTTTTATTTTAATGTTGATCGGGATGAGTTTAGGTAATTTTTCCAGATATGTATAGTGGGTTATCGCTATAGTAATATTGATAAATATATTAGAGGAGGACTAGTGTCGATTTCTAATAGTTGAGAGGATACTGCCATTCAGTTTCTTATCCTTGTTTATCTTTAAATTGTTGGTCTGTTTAAGCGTTTTTCAAGTTGTGGTCTTGAAACGGAGCCATATTAACATGATGTTGCAGAGAATGCCGAGAAGGCACCAGCAGTTCATCTTTGATATATTTTTATACAGTTTTCACGGGTTTCTTGTCATATTACCCATTTCATTATATGGTTTGCTGGTGATAGAAGACTGGAAAATCGGGAGAAAAGTAGGATGATTACTAAGCTAGATAAATATTTGCTAATGGGTGTGGTTCTTTGCACCTGTTCTGGCGTAAATGTAGCTCAGGCGGCGAGCCCGGAAGAAGCGGTTCGGGCCATTCTTGATGAGGTATTTGACGCTATGCGTGCGGGCGACGATGAAAAGCTGAAAACACTGATTTTACCCGATACGTCACTGGATAGAATTTCGCCGAACAAAGCGGTTGAGCGCGGTGAGGCGTCAGGCTGGATTGGTTGGGTTGGTACTCTTAATCCCGGGCAAGCAGATGAGCAAATTTTTGACGTAGAAATAAAGATTGAAGGCCCACTTGCCACCGCTTGGGCACCTTTTACCATTGCAATTGATGGAGAGCTTAAATCATGCGGTGTCAATCATTTTACGCTTATTAAAAGTGAAGAAAGTTGGAAGGTTGCTTATTTGATTGATACTCATACGCCGGAAAAATGTCTTCCTAAATAGAATATTGTTATAAAAAATAGGACGTAAATGACGAAAACTATTGAGAACATATTCCTGTTAGTGATAATATGCAATCATTCGTAATTATTTTTTTCTAACTAATTATTTAAGCACTTCTAACTTTAATATTGCCCTTCAAAACCCTTCCATAACGACAATAACATCCTGATCCATACCAAAATAATAACCAGGGTTAAATTTGGTGATCCCGACAGGATTTGAACCTGTGGCCTCAAGATTAGGAATCTTGCGCTCTATCCACCTGAGCTACGGGACCATGATAAAGAAGCAGACTTTTAACATAGCGTCCTGCAGTTATCAATCTGGTGTTTACTTAAAAACAGTTTTAGATAAAGAGCAATATTCGGTTGCCGATGATCAATCTATTTTACAAATATGTAAGAGCTACAATTGTCACAATCGCCGAGGATCTTCCAGAATTTTGAATGACTGCTTTCGACGGTGATCTCAAGTGGTCAACGCAACACTTTACTCTAATATAGAAATAGAGGGAGTGATTGATATGACATACAGAAGCAGGATAAAATACAACTCTGAGCAGAAGAAGGAGATTTGGGACAGATGGCGACGCGGCGATAGTCTTTGGGAGATTGGCCGTTTTTTTGATAGACCGTCTTCTTCGATATATGGCCAGTTATCACCGACAGGCGGCATCCGCCCTTCAGAGCGCAAGCGGTCACGGCGGGTTCTTACTCTTGCTGAGCGTGAGGAGATATCAAGGGGCATTGTGGCTGATTTATCGATCCGGTCTATAGCGTCCGAACTGGGACGTTCCCCTTCGACCATAAGCCGTGAGATCAAACGTAATGATGGCATAAAACACTATAGAGCGACCTTCGCAGATCAATCGGCATGGGATAAATCATGTCGGCCGAAGCTTTGCAAGCTTGCGCGCAGCCGCACTTTAAGGCTTAATGTTACAAAGAAGCTCAGGCAACTTTGGTCACCGCAGCAGATCGCCGGATGGCTCAGACGGGAATATCCACAGGAAGAACAAAACCGCGTGTCACACGAAACCATATATAAAAGCCTTTATATTCAGGCGCGAGGTGTCTTGAAAAAAGAACTACTTCAGCATCTTAGGACGAAACGCACGATCCGAAGATCAAAGTATGCGACCCTGAAGAAAAGCGGCCTCGGCCAGATCAAGGATGCGATCTCAATCAGTGAACGGCCTGCCTCTGTGGAAGACCGTGCCGTACCAGGCCACTGGGAAGGGGATCTTATTGCGGGCAGCAATAATACCTATATTGCTACACTGGTGGAGAGGCACACCCGCTATGTGATGCTGGCCAAGGTAAAAGGCAAAGACACGGAGACGGTGGTGAGTGCCTTGATCAAACAATCAAGGAAGCTGCCCAGAGAATTATACAAATCCCTGACATGGGATCGGGGCAAGGAACTGGCCGATCATCAACGCTTTAGTCTGGCGACAGATATCGCTGTTTATTTTTGCGACCCGAGAAGCCCTTGGCAAAGAGGCTCCAATGAAAACACCAATGGCCTGCTGAGACAATATTATCCCAAAGGAAAAGATTTATCCCAATACTCGCAAGCACAACTTAACAGGGTGGCGCGCCAATTAAACGAAAGACCAAGACAAACGCTGGACTTTGAAAGCCCGGCAGAACGATTTGAAGCATGTGTTGCAGCGACCGGTTGAGATCACCACCCAAAGCAGACACTCAAAACTCATACCAAAAATGAAATCGATAAACCGTACAGGATATGGCGATAGTAGGCAGAGAGTGTGAACTTAATTCAAAATTAAAATATCATACAATTGGGTACTAAAACCATCAATAGCTTGACCTATAGATGCAGAGATTGCATCGGCGCCTCCGCCACAAGCCCCGCCTGCAGAACTAGCCTGCCTTTTCTCTACTGCTATATCGATTTTTTTATCCTCTATATCTATAACTGAACCCGTCAATTTCGTGGTCGCTACACATTCCCAATTATATTCTGTAATTGGGTGACACATTAATCGAACATTTACCGGATCAACATGAATATTAAAATGGTTATCGTTTTCTGCATCATCATCAGATGTTATGATTTCTAATGCTACAGTTTGATATACTTTATCAAGCACCGTTGTGACGGCATCATCAATAATTATGTCAAAGTTATAAGGATACTTGTGAGCACTACAGTATTGGCCAATCAACTGTGCATTTCCACTTAAATGAGTCTCTTTTCTCAGTGATGCTTTGAAGTTACCATGTTTATTCACATCCTTCAGCGAACCATAATTAATAAAACTGTCGACCTTTTCGCTTTTTTGGCTATATGAGCAATTAGCGAGTGTAGTTAAAATTAGAAAAAGGACTACGCAGCGGAAAGGTAAATTAATCCAATTAGTCAATATATTTACCGGAAAGAACATCAGATATTTTTTCGGAAAATTGCCTAATCATATCACCTCTTGGGTCTCCGCCTCTTACCATCAAACCTAGTAAGCCACCAGCCGCATTTGTGTCTAAATCAGTAATATGATATTCGCCCAATAAATCATTTGATTGATTGTCTGTAATCTTAATCAAACCCGTCATACTATCGCTACCGCCAATTAGTACAACCGCACCTCCGTTAGTCATCGCAAACGAGTTGACCGAAACATCTAGATTGATATTTCTGCTTCCTGAAAACTTGTTCGCCAACTCTTCTTGAATGCCAGCTCTAACGTCTGTTTCGATAGCTGCCGTTTCTTCTTTAATTGAGGTAATTCTATTTTCCGTTTCCTCAACTCTTTTTTGTGCAATTTCGGCATTCTGTTTTCTTCTAAGACTAGTCCTACCAGATGGATTTGCAACGCGTTCTTTTTGAGATGCTATATAATCTTCTTCTTTCGAAACTTGTTGCTCAATTCGGGCAATAAATTCCGGGCTAAGTTCAACGTTCACATTCGTTAAATTGAACTCCCTTGTTTCAATACCAGAAAGAGATTGAATAGGTTGCACAGCTTTAGGGCCACAAGCCGTTAAAACTACGGCTGTCACAATAATAGATATAATTCTGAATGATTTTTTCATAAGAAATCCCCAATTAAAAATACTTTAAATAAACTTATACTTTAATCTTGCATAAGGAAAATGTTATTGCAACTAATTTCTAGTTTGTCTTTACTTTAAGCAGAGGGATAAGCGCACCGCCAGTGCCGGATGCTCATCAACGGCGTCCCGTACCGTTTGATCGAATATGCCATGTTTCAAGGTACCAGGTAATTTAAGACCAATTAACCGGATTAAACCACGCAGCTCATTTTCAAGA
>JAJFIR010000054.1 GCA_021774795.1 Emcibacteraceae bacterium
GTCCTTTGCTGTTCGGTTAAATTCCGAGGATGGCTTATTAGGTATTCTGGTCTGCTTGTTATCTTGTTCCTGGGCCGGGTTTTTCTGTTGTTGTTGGTTTTTTTGGGCAAGGTGTACTCGTTCCTTTTCCATTTTTTCAAGGGATTTGATTTTTTTTTCTAATTGGGCTTGTGTCAGGGTTATTACCTTATATTTCTCGGTATTGAAATTTTTAAACCTTTGGCGGAGAAATGTGTCAGGGATTTGGTTATAAGGGGTATCGTAGTTTTTGACAGGGACCGGATGGTTTTCGTTTGCCTTAAAAAATACGGCCTTGGCTATTTCGGCTTTTCTTTTTTGATCCTCAAGTTCTTTTTCCTGTTTTTTTACGAAGGCCTGATATTGTAATCTTTGAGCTTCGTTCAGGCGGGCTTCAAGAAAAGCAATTTTATTGCGGGCCTCTTTAAAATCTGCGCGCGCTGAATGGTCAGGTTGCTTCATAAAAGTTAGTCAAATAGAGTATAGGACGCTATGATCTGGCGTTTTTGATCATGATTTATGTTGCCATGGGCGGGTCATTATATCATGAACAGGTAGAGCACCAGTGCCTGCGCGCAGGAACCCTTTTAGGGTATTAATCCCGTCTTCCTCGTTTGCGTTTGTGTTTCCGGCCCCGTTTTCGCTTTTCTTCTGCCTCTTCCATTTCTTTGCGCGCAGCTTCCATGCGCTCTTCCCGTGTGGGTTCGTCTTTATCAGTCCATCCATTTTCATGCTCCGAGGGCGGGGGCTTGTCGTCACGGCTTGTTTTCTTACCTTTTCTACCCTTCCATTCCTTAATTTTGGTTTCGGTAATCTGCCTTTCCTGTTCGCGCTGCGCTTCGCGTTCCTGGCGGGTAATTTCTGTGAAATTTTCCGCCTGGCCGTGTTTTTCCTGCAAAACGCGTAGGTGGGTAGAACGCTGCGCCTCAATGTGTTCAATTTTATCGCTGTAACCCTTTGTCAAATTGGCACGGGCCTTTTCCTTGGCATGCTTGTAATTTTGGCTTAATAATTTGCGCTGCGCTTTGTGCATTTCTATTTGCGCTGCGCGGACGGCCAGTTGACGGTTTTTTACAGTGCGCGACAGGCGGCGTGCAATCCGGGCCATGAGGCCCCTTTGTTTCTTGCGCAAGGCATCACGCTGCTCCCTTTGATGTGCCCGGATGGCATCCTGTTTTGGTTCGAATTTTTCCCGGACTTCTTTCAATATTTGCCGGGTTTTAAGCTTGAGTTCGGCGCTGGTTCTTTTGCGCCGGGCCAGATATTTTGCCGAAGTTGTCCGCTGTTCTGCGGTCCTTTTGCGGCGGTCTTCGGCAAGGTTTTCTTGAAGAGCCTGGTCTTTGACGTGCTGGTCTTTTTCAAAAAGGGCCCAGGCTACCGTTAACAGGTTATCGGAGCGCGCGGCGCGTTCCAGATTAAAATCAATAATCTGGGCATTAAATTCGCGCCGTGTCCGGCCTTTGTCGATAGAAGGATAATCGATCAAACGGCCCGCGCCGTTGATAACCGGCTTTGAGTCTGGGCGCTTCACATTATCGTTGATATGCTGGGCACGGGGGCCTTCATGAATGGTGGGCTTGCGGTCGATGCCCTGCGCATTGAGAGTGCGACGATCAATACGGGCGTCAAAACCCTCCCGCTTCAAAGCACGGTTCCCCGCCACTTCCCAACGCTCCCGTATCCAATCAACGCCCTTTGGGCCGGGCAGGCCCGCTTTTATACGATCACGGGCGGAATCGGACAAGCGCAATACGCGCTTGCCGGTTTTTATATCCCGGTCGTGGACGGCTATATGAGCATGAGGATTATGGGCGTCTTCCCCTGTTTGATGCAATGCGGCAAACCATGGCACACGCTTGTTACCTTGCAGATCGGCCATGAAATCCCTGATGAGCTGGACCCGTTGTTCTTCATTTAATTCACGGGGCAGCGCTAAGCGGATTTTATCAATCACCCGGCCATTTTTTCGCATATCCCGTTCCTGCTGATCGAGGAAATTTCGGGCTTGCCGAGGATCTTCCGGCATGTCTGAAGCCATAATTTCCGGCTGTGCATCAGCACGGGCAATATAACGGATATGCGCTCCGGCAGTGCCGGATCGGTGGGTGGTTTTGCCGATGCTGGACAGGTTGCAGCTATAGAGTGCCATGGCCTGTGTGTCCTTACGTTGTTGCGAACGAAACCGTTCGCAATCACCGCGTGACTAGTACACAACAGGCGGATTGCGGAATAAACCCAATTCCGTGCTCATGGCATTTGGCCGTGTTGGTGGCCTACCAACAGGTTCAAATGCGCCGCACGGCAGGGCGGCAAACAATCGTACCAGGGCGCGTGTCCTAACGCGGCTTAATGGTTCGATTGCTGCGATTCAGACCGCCATTGACGGTCTGGATTGCAACAACCGGAAGGCCGTCCTAGCGGCCTTTTCGGTATCGCCCCCAGGCGATAGGATGCCTGAGCGGCGGGGCTGTGCCCCTAGAGCGGAAGCAAAAGCCCGTCACGGCTTCGGAGTGACTAGGCCCTAGCGGCTATGAGCGCCAACGGTTTGCCATGTTAAATGGCGAGCCGTCGAAAGGGGGTGCCCTGCGGCGGGGGAAAAACATTTCCCCGAGAGCTGCGCACGGGGTTTCGAAGAAACCCAAAAGTGCGCCCTCCAGTCTTGCTACAACATTCAATATAGCATACAACTTATGGATTATGTAAATATATTCCTTTCGCACATTAACCTTTTGGGCTTTGCGCGTTGTAAATTCTATGGAAACTTCGAATGGACCACGCTTTAAAACCCTTCGTGTAACCTCTCCGTGTTGGTGGTTCCTCTAGGCAAAAAACCACCATAGGTCCTATCCCAAAGCGTTCAATGAGAAGCACATCTGAAAGGGGTCTTAAAGGCGTGAAATTGAGGGACCAGTGATGCTGCTACAATTTAGGGCACTCCATGAGCGGCAAAATCTGAAGGGGTTGTACGGGGTTAAATGGGGAAGAGATTATGTCTCAAAATGAGAAAAGGTGCCGACCGGGGGCCGACACCTTTTTTTCGGAGGATTGGGAATTTAGTATGGGATATTCTCATCTTTGAGGGGTTGCCCGTAATTTTTATCCATGTAGGATTTAGCAAGTTCTCCGGCATTTTGAAGATCCTCGATGTGGGCCAGGGTGTAAGAATGTCCGTTTTTCCATCCCTCTTTCGTTTTGTAAGAGCGGCTGAAGGTAGCGGTTGGAAATAGTCCATCTTTGCCCTTTTTCTCCCAGATTGCCACCTGGACCGAACCGACCCTGATTTTGTGGATCGGTTTGTTGGTCCGGGCCTGATCTTCGGTTTTGGTTTCTGTGTTTTCGTTCGTCATTTTAGTCTCTCCTTATTTTCGATTTAGACCGGCCTCATGCCAGCCTTTGATCGGGAAATACTCCAACTTGGCAGAAAAAAAATTTTTCACCCTCTTCTCGGGAGACCGCGTAGCGGCGGAAGACGGGTTGAAAAAATTTTCCAAGTGGAGTTCGATTCAAAGCTGTTGCTTGCATGAGGTGAAGGGCGGAAATTAAGGAAAGAGCGGGGGACGAAAACGCAGGGAATTTGATAAACCGGACGGGCAGGGGAGGCGCACAAATTTTTCGGCATAAGGGGGTTTTGTCGTAAAATCTGGCGGATGGGTTAAATAAGGGCTTGGTAATATTGACAAAAGTCATGAAAGTGGAGGGGATGATGAAGAAAATCGTCTTGCATGTCAGCGATGAAGATTTCGAAAAGGCAGAGCAGATTGCAGAAATGGGTAATTTCGACAGCGTAGATGAATATTTTAACGCTGTTATCAAGACTGCGATTTCAGAAGATGGTGATGAATTCCTGAAGGATCGCGTCGAGAAAAACTGGTAGACAGGAAAATATGATGGTTCCGGGGCTATTTAGCGAATTTGAGAATAGGGAAGAGATATTTACGGAAAAGAGTACGGTCAAATTTTGACCGCCCTGTATGGGGCTTAAAATGGAAAATATACCATTACGTGAATTTTTTGTGGCGGTTTGTTGTCAAAGGTGAAAAGAGAGGCGGGCCTATTTTACAATCAGTGAAGATTTGGGAGGCCCGCCTCTCCAATAATATAATTAACCGCCGGACCTTGATAAAAGGTTAAGAAAAATTAACCTGAAAATAAAAAAAGGTGCCGACCTGTTAGCCGGCACCTTTGATTTTTGAGAGAAGCGTTTTTAGTCTTTGTTTTCCTGATCCGGTTCGTCTTCCTTGCGGGTGCGGATAACCAGTCTTCCGTCCACCGGAAAGAGATTTAAGGCAACATTGAAGCCTTCCCCGTCTTTATGTGCCCAGGCGGCACCGGCGCGAGTCCAGTTTGCCTTGTTCCCGTTATCATAACCCACAACATGATAAACGATATGAGTTGGTGCTTTATCCTGTTTTCCGGTTTCTTCGCTGTTTTTCTTTTTGTCGTTAGCCATTTTAGTTTCTCCTTAATTTGATTTAAGACCGGCCTCATGCCAGCCTTTGAACGGAAAAAACTGCACTTCTTCAGGAAAAATTTTTCACCCTCTTCTCGGGAGACCGCAAGCAAAGCGCAGCGGCGGAAGACGGGTTGAATAAATTTTTTCAGGTGTAGTCGATTCAAAGGTCTGGATGGCATGAGGTGAAGGGCAAAATTTAAGGAGAAACCGGGTAACTAGAAAACAGCAATTCTTTAAACCGGAAGATTTTAAAGGATAAAGGTCATAATTTTTCCCATGAAAATGTTGTGGGATTAAAGAGAATCTTAGAAGGCTAGCTGAACCGGCGGGGCGTATTTGCCGGGCAGACGGGGAATTCATAAAAATTGGCGCAATTATTCCGGTGGGCGGTGGATGTCCGGACGGTTTCCCGCAAAGGATCAAGGAAAAGAAGACTGTCCAAAAACGCGAATCAAGGGGACGGTGAAAGGTTGGGATGGGCCTTTTTTTAAAAGTTAATTTAACCTTAAAGTGAGGTTGTTTACTCGTCGTCTTTCTTTTCGGGGATATTCTCCGATAATGCTGATGCCATAAGATTAAGAAGTTCCCGGTTTTCCGGGGATAATTTACCGTAGAGGGTGATCAATTTGTAATGGCCTTTATTTAGTTTTTCCGGCAATTCGCGGTCTGTTTCCTCAAAAAAATAACCGATGGGGCATTCCAGAATTTTGGCCATATGATAAAGGCGGCTGGCCGACACACGGTTTGTTCCTTTTTCATATTTTTGCAATTGTTGAAAAGTAATTCCGAGCACATCGGAAATTTTTTGCTGCGTTAAGCCCTTTAGTAAGCGGCGGTGCTTTATTTTCTGACCAACCAAAATGTCGATGGGATCGGGCTTTCTTGGGTTCATCGTCGCTTTCCCTGTTCGGCATTAAAAACCGCCCGGACTGGTGAACCGGACGGTTGTTACCTCGGAAGACCGAAGCGCAACGATTTTAGGCCGAAGCCTTGGACATAGCGCTGCCATCCGGCTCATAGGCCGTGTGATGGTCTTCCGTAGATAACAACAGGAAAATAGTTAAAGGAAAAGGCAAGGGCGGTCAATAGTCATAGGCTTTATTCTATTCATCCTCTTCCGGTTTCAGGGCATGCCCTGCCGCATAGCGGGCACCGTCGCTAAGATGTCGCTGCCAGGCCTTTACTGATGGAGCCCAACGGAATCCATTTGATTTTAGTTTTTGCCTGACGTCTTCGGGCGGCTTGCTTTCAAAGAATATTTGCAGGCGGCCCGCTTCGGTATTTTCGACGACACGCGCC
>JAJFIR010000055.1 GCA_021774795.1 Emcibacteraceae bacterium
CCTCAAAAAACGCTATGCCTACGTCAAAGAAAATCTTCCCGATCCTTTCAAAAGCAGCGAGACTTCTCCGCAAAGACCCCTTGCCAACGTCCTGCCTTTGAAGCCTTCAAATTCTTTCTGTATCCTTCCGGCAAGCGTGCGTGACTTAAGATTTTGGAGGGTTTAGGCTTTTTTTCGTTATGCTAGCGAAAGAGAGGCTTTATGATATCGGGTTTTGTACCGTGTCCTTCAAAGAGGGTGAGTTTAGAATCGGTGAAGCAGGCGTTGAATGAGTGGCGTCGCCATCGTATCAAAGGCAGCCGTATTCCAAAGAAGTTGTGGCAAGACATCAAAAGTCTGACGACAGCCCTAAATTATGAAGGGGTAGCGACCGTTCTTAAAATTCCTCCTGACCGTTTGCGTAAAGAAGCCGGTCTTTTGTCTCTTGCAGAAGAGGTAAGCGTTTCATAAAAGGGCCTTAAGATATGATTTTTGTTGGTTTAGCTTGAGTTTGGGGGTTTCCAGTTTCCCCTATATGTCAGACTAGTTGTCGCGTCCTTTGATTGAGCATAGGGCAGAAAAGAGGCGAGATGACCCAACTATCAACAGATGCGAAAAGATCAATTATTAAACAGGCCCTTAATCGGGGAAAAACAAAAATTTCTGAGATTGCTGCCGCCAACAATATTGGCTATTCAACTTTGAACCGATGGCTTCGAAGTTACAAGCAAGGAAATCTCCCAGGAAATAAGAAGGGATCCTCAGCGCCTGGAAAAAACTCTGGTTCTTTGACGGCTTCCGAAAAGTTTGATCATATCCTTGCCACCAACGGCTTGAGCGATGTAAAATTAGGGAAATACTGTCGGCAACATGGTTTATATGCCCATGAATTAGAGGATTGGAAAAATAAATTGAAAAGTTCTGAAAAAAGCGACGATAAATCTACTGCCTTGAAGGCAGAACTGACGACCTTAAAGGCAAAAAACAAGAAGCTTGAAAGCGAGCTAAAGCGGAAAGATAAAGCCTTGGCAGAGGCTTCTGCCTTGTTAATTCTGAAAAAAAAAGCCGATTTGATTTGGGGGGAAAGCGAGGCAGATTAATTAGTGAAAAGGAGCGTGTCTCCTTTCTTGAGCTGATCAAAGACGCCGTTTCAAAGGGGGCCCGCCGGTTACAATGTTGTGACCTCTTTAACTTAAGCCTACGGACTTTACAACGTTGGGAAAAGCCTGATGGCACAAAAGATAGGCGTCCTTTATCGAAGAGGAACTCTATCAAGAATAAGCTTACAAATGAGGAAAGAAAGATGATTTTAGACACGGCAAATTCGGAAAAATTTAGGGATTTATCTCCTTGTAAAATCGTTCCTTTGTTAGCAGATGAAGGGCGTTATATCGCCAGTGAATCAAGCTTTTATAGGGTGTTACGAGAGGAAAAACAGTTAGCCCACCGGCACAAATCTCGTCCCCAAACCCATCATAAGCCTAAGGCTTTTAGCGCCACAGACTCTAACCAGATTTGGAGTTGGGATATTACGTATTTACCCTCACAAATTCAGGGGAATTATTTTTATTTGTATTTAATAATGGATGTTTTTTCTCGCAAAATTGTAGGCTGGAGTGTGCATGAAAAAGAGTCTGCCGCCCTTTCTTCTGCCTTGGTCACACAGACATGCCTGGATGAAAAAATAGACCCGGGTCAAGTCGTTCTTCATTCTGATAATGGATCCCCAATGAAGGGGTTAACCATGCTGGCCACTTTAGAGAAACTGGGCGTCATGCCCTCCTTCTCTCGTCCCTGTGTGAGTGATGATAACCCTTTTTCTGAAAGCTTATTTAAAACCCTTAAATTCCATCCGACCTTTCCTCGTCTGAACCGATTTGAAACAATTGACGAGGCAAGGGCTTGGTGTACAAAATTTGAGGCATGGTATAACGATCAGCACTTGCATAGCGCTTTAAAATTTGTCACGCCAAACCAACGACATACGGGCGACGACAAGGTCATTTTAGAAAAGCGGAAAGCGGTTTACATAAAAGCAAAGAAGCAACGTCCAGACAGGTGGAGCGGGCCAACAAGAAATTGGGTGCCAACTTCAATTGTCACCCTTAACCCTGATAAAAAACAAATTTTAAACACAGCGGAAACGGCTATGAAAAATAGAGCCGCTTAAATAAAAAACACGACAACTTACTTGACAGCTACCGCTAATGATTCAAGAAATTCTCAAAGATCCCCTTTGGAAAAATAAATTTACCCAAGAAGACTGGCGCGCTCTAACACCTCTCCTTCACGCTCACATTAATCCCTATGGCCTGTTTCCCTTGGATATGACGAAAAGCCTTCACATTGAAGCCTCACAAACAAAAAACTCAGGAATCGAATATGACTTTGACCAGAACACCGCCTAAACAAAAAGCAAAAAAGATAGCCAGGGAGATCAAACGAGAAAATCCTGATTATAATTATATCAGCGATTTGTTCCGTCATATCCGCTTGGAACTTGATATTCCAAAAGACAAAAAGCCAAAAAAGCT
>JAJFIR010000056.1 GCA_021774795.1 Emcibacteraceae bacterium
CATGGCAGAAGGCACATTTTTTTCCATAGATTTTTTTGCCACGTTTTAACGATGGCTCATAGCTTTTTGAGGGGCCTTGGTTACGCTCTTTTACTGTTTCGTTAATATAGTGAATCGTTTTCCAAACTTCTTCTTCGGTTAGAACACCTTCCCATGCTGGCATTGCGGAGTTCCAAGGGGCGAATTTTTCTGGTAGTCCTTTTCCACCCTTCATAATTCTCCAGAATGCATAAGCAGGAGTTTTTGAAACGACAGAGTCCATTTGGATGAAGTTAGCTGGGGCAGGAAAAAAACTTTCGCCAAAAACTCCTTTTCCATCTAATAGGTCGCCGTGGCAGAGGAAACAATTTTTGATATAAATTTCTCCGCCTTCTTTGGCTATCTTTGAACTGGAGGGAAGGGGGTTCTTCAAGCCTTTTAATAAGACTTTCTTACCGTCAATGGTTATGGACTCGGGTGTGTCCATAGAGTTAGGGGCTATAAAGGCCCAAACGGTATAGGAGGTAACCAGGAGGAAAACGGCTACAAGCAAAAACGAAGCATAGCGGAGTCGGGATTTGGGTTGTTCTGTCAATTACCGCCCCATTTCTTTGCCTTTTGCTGTTCCAGGGATAACAGCGTCTTTCTTGATTCTTCCCGATTTTATGGTTTCGTAGAAAGGTCGTTCGACCTTGCCCGCATTGAATACAAAGTTTAGGTCTATGGTTTCACCCGCAGCAATTTTGATTTTCCGGGTTTGTTTTTTCATCAAATAATGCCAAGCCGTTACTTTATATTCTCCGGGAGGGATGCTATCAATTTTGAAACTGCCGTCAAGGGGGGTTTTGGCGTAATAGGGGTTTTGAACCCGGTAGCCCCAGGTTTGCATAAACTCATGCATTCCACAAATCATTTGCATGATTTTATAGTGTTTCTTGAATTGGACCTTACCTTCAGAAACTTCCTCTGCTGGAATGGGAATGTTAAGCAGAATTTTCCCTCTTTCTTTTTGGTAAACCTGACTGTTGTGCATGACTGCATCTACGTTATCGACTTTAAAGCTTTCGCCTTGTCGTATTAAGCTAACATCGGGAAAGAACTTACAGTTTTCGGATAAAATATTTATAGGTTCTTTGTTAAATGGCTTGCCCGCGTCAACATGATCGAGTGTTATCACCACATCTTTTAATCCACCGTCTGGAGAGATTTTGAAATCTTCGAGAACCCGGTTCATTTCATCATCGGTATCGACCTCAGCGCACATATCGATATTTGGGAAAAGGATGAGATGGTAAATACGCGGAAAGGGCATTTGACCTGATAATGAGGTTTTACCCGTTATGGTTCCTCCATTAGTGACTTCCATTTCTTGATAAGCCGATGCATTTAATGCAATGGAAAAAATTGAAAATACTAATGCGGCAAGCCATAGATTTTTTTTCATTCTTTAGAGCCTCAATTATTAGCAACGTTGTGGAGCAATTTGAAAAATATAAGTTTACGTTCTCAATCCACGAATAACCCTAATCCATTTTAAAATAATGGGTTAGGGGGACTTTACCGGAAATGTCTCTTGCTGGAGAAAATGCAGGAACCCAGCACGAGTTTTATTGTAAAACCCCAGTAGAATAAAAGGGTTACTCCTTTTTTTATTATAAATCCAAGGCCAAGTCAAGAGTGAGTTTAGTTGGAAATTCATGCTTGGTATTACAGATTTCACCCTAAATATTAAAAGTCCATTATTGCTTGTCTGTTTAGACACGAAAAAATCAAATTACTTTTAAATTTCTTCCCCTTGATTTAAAATAAAGGGTTAGGTGCAAAGATAGCTTTTGTTAGAGCTTTTTGATTCTTGAAATATTCCCTCAATTGGAGTTTGTCGTGCTGAAAATGCGAAAAATATTGCCGCTTATCTTTTTATTGGTATTTATGGCTAAACTTGCATTTGCAGGTGCTCCTGGCCCTGGCGATAAGGCTCCGGATTTTTCATTAAAAACCTTGGATGGTAAGCAGATATCGCTCTCTGATATGAAGGGCAAAGTGGTTTTGATAGGCATGTTCCATATCTGTGTTCCCTGCATGAATCAAGCGATGGAGTTTAACAAGGTGCGTGCTCAGCTCGATGAAGAACAGTTGGCTATTGTAGGAATAAATACCAATGGTGACTCAAAAGAAGCGGTTGCTGATTATCTTTCCAAGTTTCCTGAGAAGGTCCGTTTTCCTTACTTACTGGATCCTGTAAAATCTTTTTATCAGGTCTATTTTCAAAGAGAAATGCCAACCGTGCTGATCATTGATAAAGACGGTATTCTCAATGCCCGAGCACCTGGTGTGAGTGCCGATCAGTTGGTGCCCTATTTGAAAAAGATGCTTTAATTTAGCGCCATAACTTATTGGAGTGTTAATGACTCCCGTTCCAGTCCCGTCGAAAATTAAAAATTTCTGCATAAGAGTGTTTGTGTTGTTTCTGACAGGTTGGTTCTTGTCTGTTGGAATCGCTTGTGCTAACACGACCGATAATGGTTGGGTGGTGCAACTGGGTTCCTTTAAAAAGCAGGAAAATGCTCAGGACTTTATAAAGAAAATTAAGAAGAAGGGCTACACTCCCTTTATAGTAGGAGGCGGGGAGTCCGATTGGTATAAAACTCGTGTAGGTCCCTATCCCTCTAAGGAAGAAGCAAACCAAGTGGTGCTGGATTTAAAAAAAGCCCAGGGAATAACCGCTATCGTTTTAGTGTCCGATGAGAAGCCTCCTGATTTAGAGGAACCGATTGATTCGGTAGATGTTGTGGTTTCTCAGTTTTTAATTTGGCTTAAAGCCTGGGAGGCTCAAAAAATAAATTCCTACCTATCCTTTTATTCGAAGGATTTTGAAGATTCTAAAAGGCCCCGTAAAAGTTGGGAAGCTCAACGCCGAAAAACGTTTGGCAGTAGTTCTGGAGTTTCGATTGAAGTCAGTGATATTCAAATCCTCCGTGCAGATGATGCGGTGGAGATGTCTTTTATCCAAAACTATAAATCAGATCGAATCTCCGATGTTGGAAAGAAGATTCTAATTTGGAAGAATGAAGGGGATCGCTGGAAGATCGTTAAAGAATCTTGGGAATCTTCTTAAATTAGTGAAAAAACTTTTTGATCAATGGCTACCGAAGGGTAGCACCGTGCGAAATATTTTTACCTTGGCCTCGGGTACCACCTTGGGGCAACTGGCTGTTATTCTTGTTTCACCCATTTTAACTCGGATCTATACACCTGAAGAATTTGGTGTGTTAGCTGTTTTTTCCAGCCTTTTAGCTATTCTTAGCGGTATTGCTGGTTGTCGGTATGAGTTAGCGATTCCTTTACCTCGAACAAATGGTAATGCCGGGAATATTCTTGTTCTAACTTTGCTTTGCGTGGTCTTTAATACGTTATTGGTATTAATTGTTTTGGCATTGTTTGGCGCTAAAATTCCTTTATGGCTCAATACCCCTTCTATCGCTCCTAGCCTATGGCTATTACCATTAGGAATTCTATTGACCGGAGTTTATCAGGCTTTTAGTTATTGGGCGATAAGGAGTCATAGCTTTAATCGTATAGCACGAACCAAAGTCAAGCAGGGTATTGGAGGCGCTGTAGCGCAAATTGGCCTAGGGCTTATTCATCTTGGGCCATTGGGTTTGATTGTGGGCCAAGTGATCGGTCATGCCACGGGGATG
>JAJFIR010000057.1 GCA_021774795.1 Emcibacteraceae bacterium
CTGGCTCCAAGCCTATTCCTGTAGTCCTACCAACAAGCACAGATACCCGCATTGAGATCACTCACCCACAGGAAGGGATACGGGTTAATGTAAACAGTCGTCCTCTAGTGGAGGTTTTGCAGCGAGTTACTAAAGAAACCGGTATTCAATTCAAAGTTCCCGTATCTCTAAAACTAAAAGTAATCAGAATGGAGGTCCAAGAAACCAATTGGAATACAGTGGTGGATACTTTGTTAAGGGATTTTAGCCATGTCTCGGTCCTAGATGAGAGTTCACGTTTGAGCAAGGTCGTAATACTTGAGGGTAATACAGGGATAACTTTCCCTGAATCTCAAATTGTTAAAGAAAATAATCCTAGGGGTGATAATAAAAATAAGGCAAGAATTACCGAGATAACATTATCCATGGACCAGCTTATGGAATTGACCAAGGTGGTGGTTCGTAAACCGATTTCACCTGGGTTATTTCATGATTATCAGTACAGAGAATTCTTTGAACAACACAATATTGAATCACCGGAAGATTTGAAAGACATCCAAAAAGTTACTGCTGTGCGCCGCACGGCTCGTAAACAGCTTCAGGAATTAAAACGGCGAGAACGGAAAAAAGACTAGTCATATTTTTACACTTCAAGGGGCCAAGGTGGAATTTCTAATTTATTTTCTGTTGAGTGATAATGATCGGTATGGAAAAAGCCCACCTAAAGCCCTCTACTCTCGCCAAAAAGATCAAGTTGTAAGCTTCACTCAAAGCGTCCCGCCTCGAATGTTCCTGCCCCTTCCAACGGACGTTTTTTTAAGCCACCCTTTCCGGACCTTCACTAAATAGCATTTCCGCTTGCGTTTGGTTGTAACCCTCATTTCCATCCCTTTGTTGGTTTTCTCATTTTAATGCCTCATAGCCGGTCGCGCTTCCGCGTCAATGGGCTGGCCCGCTCCATTCGCTGCGCTCCCGTGTGGCCCATGACCCGTTCAGCTTATGTGCCCGGCAAGGTTTTTCCGCATTAAGAAAACCTTCAAACAAGGAGATGGTCATGAACAACACAAAACGCATTGCTGAATTAAATGATATTTGCCGGAAGGCCCTGGGTGTCGGAGGCCGTTTTTATCAAACGCAGGGAATTTGTTCCCTGCCCGATGAGGACCAGTCGGCCATTCGGGAAAAGGTGGAACGCTTCGATAGTTTCACCGAAGACAATGATCCTTATGGCGAGCACGATTTCGGTGCTTTTGACCACAACGGTCAAAAAGTCTTCTGGAAGATAGATTACTACGCGCCGGATATGATGCATGGCAACGAAAATCCCGCTGATCCGTCAAAGACGGTTCGCGTTCTCACCCTCATGATGGCAGAGGAGTATTGATCCATGACCGGCAATTTATCTCGTGATGAAAAAGAATACGCCTTCCTTGTGGCCACAAAATTCTTTGACGAGCAATATGGTGAAACATCCGCCCAGGGCATGAGCGATACACAATTAACTGAGGCCCTAATTAACGGCCTGAGCCGCCGTCTTGTGTGGGGAGGCCCCGGCAAAATGTCCGGACAATGCGAACCAGTTGGCTTGAAAATCTATGCCGGTCGCATTCCTTTGGAAGTATCCGAAACACCAATTTTCGAAGGCGAAGCCACCTTGAAAATGGCGCGGGAAATATACGGAATACCAGACCCGGACAATTTACAAATGACCCTCTTTTAAAATCCAATTCTTCTCCGATCAGCACCCGGCATGAAAGGTTTTTAGTTTACAGCCTGTGTGTGGCTGAATTGTCACACAAGAAATGAAAATAAAATCTTCTGATTGCCATTCCCTTAGATACCTCATACCTCACAAACCGTATGTGCCTAAAATGTCACACAAAAATAAAAAATAAAATCACCTGATTGCCACCGCGTTAATTCTTCTTTAATAATTACCGTGGGTTCGCAGATTCCTGTGAGCTTTTTGTGATTGTTGTGAATTGACGCTCCTTGTGACTTTTCTACAACAGTGATTGGAACTTCTCAAAAATACATGGAGGTATTGACATGAGAAAATTACTACTTGGAACGGCTGCTATTGCTTTGGGTATGTCCTTTACGGCCAGCCCGACAAACGCTCAAGTATCTCTTGACGTTAGCGGTCACTTTAAAGGCTATGTGTCCTGGATCGATCAGGAGGAAGATGTTGATATTAGTGGTGATGCCAGTGCGGAAGAAGCCCGTTCGTTTGATATTCTGCGCGAAACGGAAGTTCATTTTTCCGGTGAAACAACGCTGGATAACGGCTTAACCGTTGGTATTCATATCGAAGCCGATATTGATGGCTCCGGTTCTGATTTCGCTGATGATAATTTTCACGCTGAAGAAACCTATGCTTATTTCTCCGGTGCTTGGGGTCGCGTGAATTTCGGTAAAGAAGATGGCGCTGCTTATCTGTTGCAGGTTGCGGCTCCTTCTGCCGATTCTAACATTGATGGTATTCGTCAATGGGTCAGCCCGGTTAACTATGCCCTGGCTGGTGATGGAGCGCTTGCTGCCGGTTTCTTGGCTGGTGTAGCCGCAGCCGACGCCGAGTTGGTGCGCTTTGACTATGATGTGGCGCTTTCCGGTTTTGATAACAAGCTGACCTATATGACGCCTGTCTTCAATGGCTTTCAGGCCGGTGTATCTTATACGCCTGACGTGACCGCAACCGGTCTTACCGCTGATACTGCTGCTATGGGTGTAAATACCGATGACGTATTGGGTGATTACGGCGAAACCTGGGATGTTGCAGCCCGTTATGAAGGTCAGTTCGATCAAGTTGGCGTGACGTTCGGCGCTGGCTGGTCACATACTGAGTTGGAAGAAGCTGTTACTCCTGTTGCTCTTGGTAATTTTGATGACCGTGAAGCCTGGAATGCTGGCGTTGACTTTGACTGGAAAGCCTTTGGTCTTGGTGTTGTATACACCGAAGACGATCTTGGTTTTGAAGGTGATTCCGACCGCGAAACATGGGTTGTCGGTCTTGATTACACAACCGGCCCGTTCAAACTTGGCGCGTCCTATTATGATCAGGATGTTG
Source organism: Emcibacteraceae bacterium (assembly GCA_021774795.1). GTDB lineage: Bacteria > Pseudomonadota > Alphaproteobacteria > Sphingomonadales > Emcibacteraceae > Pseudemcibacter. The sequence goes on from JAJFIR010000057.1 coordinate 3,047, forward strand.
AGCTTGATGCCCTTAATGTTGCGCTTGCTTCCCAGGACCTGGAAACAGACCGCTGGACGGCTGGTGTTGTTTACACCTATGGTCCTGGTATGACATTCCGTGGTTCGATCAGCGTTATCGATCATGATATTCCAACAGCGATCGGTGATCCTGATTTCGATGCCACAAGCGTTATGCTTGGTACACAAATCAACTTCTAATATTTTAGAAGTTTAAAAGAATTAGAGCAGAGGCGCGGGGATTACCTTGCGCCTCTTTTCTTTTTTAAATCGAGGGATCATGATTGAAAAAAAACCAGGACTTTACGATAGAAAAGGGCGGCGAAAATATCTTACTGCCGAAGAACGGCAGTTATTTTTAGATACCTGTTATGACGCGGCAGCGCATGAGCGAAGCCTTTGTCTCGTTCTGGCCTATACGGGCTGTTATGTCGTAGAAGCATTGGAGCTTACTGCCGCCAATGTCGATCTGGAAGGGGATGCGATTATTCTTAGCGAAGAAAATGGGCGCGGACGCGGTGTTCCGGTGCCTCCTATGGTTATTCAATCACTTGATATTATTCACGGTGTTCGCCATGCCCAAAAAGCTAAAGATGGCGGCAAATCCGCAAAGCTTTGGCCTGTGGAAAGGACAACCGCCTGGCGTTGGGTTTGTCGTATCATGAAAGAAGCAGGAATAGAAGGTCCGCAAGCAGCCCCCCGAGGATTACGCCACGGCTTCGCAGTTGATTCCATCAAATCAGGTATACCGGTTGAGACTTTGCAGCATTGGATGGGGCATAAAGACTTGGAAACCACAAAAATATATGCTGAGTTCATAAGAAACCCCGGCCAAACTTCTCAGTAAGACCGGGGTTAATTTTGTGATTGGTGAGACATAAAAATATCTACACCTCTTTTTTATAAAGATTTACCCAAAGGCTGGCAAATAAAAAAATACTTTCAGATTTATTTTTTCTCTTTGGGGAAAAGCCTACCTGTATGAGTTTTTGTCAACGTCCTTCTCAAAACTCTTGGAAAACAAGTCTCTGCTTTAAAAATACCGTTTAGTTTGGCTTTGGGCTTAGTAAGAACTGGATGCAAAAAAATAGCTCTATCATCACAATTGACAACAAAGGTTACTTTTTTCATTAATTTATTCAGCTATCTCAATAATGGGATAACTGAACTTTATCCGGCAGGTCTCGCC
>JAJFIR010000058.1 GCA_021774795.1 Emcibacteraceae bacterium
GATGACCACAAATAAGATAATTAGCGTCTGGTTCCATATAACTATTACTACACGCTGAGCAGGTTTTCTTTGGCGCTTTCATAAACCACCTCTCTTTTTAATCCGCTCAAGGGCATTTCCCATCCTATGCAGTGCTTGAGCCTCTTCATCCATTGACACGTTGCGACGTACTATCATCTTCCCACCACCCTTAGCAGCAGCCTCGAACATGTTATTTGTTGCAATTGCGAGGTCCTTATAGTCACGTCTAAGCGCTTTGGTTATCGACGTACGCTTGGGTCTGCTCTTCTTCTTTTGTCTTCTATGTCTGCTGTTTGGATCATTGTTCATATAGCAGCCAATATACATAAAGCTACAACTACTACCATAATCCATGGCACACAAAAGTAAGCAGCCAAAACTATCATTCCGCCAATAAATTTAGTCATTCGATCTCCTATTAATAAAGACACGTTTGCTGGCACATTGACTCATCGACCTTCCCGGGTATCAATGGCCGCTATGCTATTAGCCGTAACCAATGGGACTTTCACCCTGATCTCCAGCATCAGTGTCAAGTGATAGTTATACTTCCAACTCATTTGAGTCTCATTTTTGACTACGCTATTGAAATTATTTGAGATTTTGAAAATAGTATTGCTTTCATTTTGAACTAGTTTTCTCTTCAGGGTATTCAGATAATAGTACGCCACCATTATGAGCCTCGCATATAGCCAATGCAGCACTGAATGGCAGGCTTGGCAGCTGTGGTCCGGCTGGAATGATGTCACCTAGCCCGTCATCTTCAGGGTCGAGTTCAAAGATGTCATAACCCTCTACGATGTAACCTTTATTGTCTCTTTGGAAATATCCAACTGGATGCGGATACCATTTGCCAATCTCCATTTTAGACGTATCGCTCCATGGCAGATCAATTTGAGTCTTTGTCATGTCTTTTTATTCCTACGAAATACGCTCAGAGGCTGGTGTCGAGGGTTCGAATTCATCAATTTTTTGACCTCCCTGCTGTCAGGCTCCAAGGCATTATCATAAACAAATTCTTTGGCCTTCTTCGAGGTCTCAAACCACAGCACATTTCCAGGTGTCATCGCACTCACTGCTAATGTCAATCTAGTGTCGGTTATCTCAACCATAGTGTGGCTCATATTCAGTTGCCTGGCCTGTCTTTAGGCATGAGGTTCTCACATTTCTTCTCAAGGCGTGCTATTTGATCATTCTGTCTATTGATGTGGCTACACAAGTCAAACACCATCTTAGTTTCTTCTGGTGGCGGGTCATCCCTATTGAACACACTACTACGTGATATCGGCATCTCTTCCCAGAGGAATTGGCCCATAGCATCCTTACCTTTGGACTTCTCGACTACGTAGCCTACTGTGGAATTGAACTTCAATCCTCTATCTGGATGTTGCACAACTCTGTGATCCTTTGTCTCAAATACTATCTTTGGCTCACCAAATCCCATGTCTACCTCCCTAACAACCTATCAACTCTCTGTTGTTGCGTTTCTTTTTGATCACCATATTTCTCTTTTATTGCTTTTGAGTATGCTGCTACATCGTTGCACTCAGTGCATTGTTCCATTACTGGTTCTTCCGACACGCTTCTCAACCTACAACCCTCTACATATCCTTTGCCACCACACTTCTTACACTTACTCAATTTATACTCCTTGCCGACTCATTGGGCGATTGGGCTTGACATCAACAGCGGCACGCCGGAGGCGTCTGCCCGTTGTGGCTACCACTACCTTTGACTTCATCGGCTTGATCATTGCTGACATTCATGTGATTTCATATACCCCTTTGCGCCTGTCACAATCCTCATTACACACTTTGAACGGCTTCGAGAAGACCATTGACGACTTCAGGGGCTTCGTTATGATCCTAGAGTGGTGCTAGAGACTAGAAGCAAACTCGTTATATAGTAAAAATACTTTCTAACTAGTGCACCAAAGAGCGCCGCCGGAGACTAAAGCTGCACACAGTACAACCGCACCCGGGGGTACAGTGCGAGCAGATTTCCCAAGCACCGTTGTCTAACACTCTAGCCCTCTCCAGGGTCACAGCAAAGCCCTCGCAGTCGACCGGGATGTTGACACAGACTTTCTGGCACAGTAATGCAGCCCGAGCCCATTAAAAAATTTTCACAGATTTTCTTACTTGATTGGGAGTACCTTTGCAGGCTTTAAGAGCCGTAGTGTGGTCTTCTGGCCCTCCTCAATGACTTCGAGTAGCTCCTCTTGAGACAGTTCACGCATGTTGATGCCCCCAATGATCTTCACCTCATCAGCCTTTTTGTCCATGAGGCCGACTTCTTGTGTAGCACCCTTCAAACGTTCGATCGCATCTTGTTTTGCTTTTAGTGCCGATGACAGGCCCATTAAGTTATTACCCACTCGGAACTTTTCAACTAACACATCAATGTCCTTAATGACTTCCATTGTCTTCAACTTGTACTCAATAAAGTGCTCCATCTGTGTCATGCGATTCAACACGGTAGCCTCATTCGTGAACACTCGTGACTTATATGTTTGAAGCTTCTTACCTGTACACTTAAGTGCCGCGCATATTTCTGTGTCAGTATAGTTTAACGCAATGGCCTGCTTCACAAACGCCTCTCGAGCACTGTAGAAGTTTAATCGGGCATTAGTGTCAGCCCCCTTAGGAAGCTTCAAGCCCCTCGTCATGTCATTGAGCTTATCAGTGCGGACGGTGTTGGGCACAGTGATGTTGCGTTCGTCTCGAGCCTGATTAACTGCGACCTGATCATCTTTGTCTGTCTGTCTTTGTTGCGCAGCATTTCTCAACGTCAGCATTTCTCGAGCCTCTTCACTCATTTTGAATTTATACTTCTTATCTCCTAATACGTCTTTGATCTTCATACATATCCTCGCTTCAGTGTACAAACACAGTTTGTACTGTAATTTGCGGTATGCTACTTGTACACCACTAATCTCCAACACAGTGGCTATGGAAAGGCTGTGACTTACTGAAAGTCTGCGTGGTCTCCAAGAGCGATCGTTCGAACGTCGTCTTAGATATGCGTCGCGCCTGGCTCAGATACGTTAGCTTCTAGTAACTTGTAATGGAGATTGACGTGGTCTTCATTGATGAGTTTAGGAGTGTTTTGCGTCGGATAGTTTTGACGTATAATCGGATCTCTGGGCTAATTGGTTGATATTGTTTAAGGAGTGCGTGGAGAGAACGTTCCGTATTGTGTGGGGACTGTATGTATGGCTGTATCAGTTACCTTATATTGGAATTAAGTCTTTTCGTTTCCTTTTTACGTGTCTAGAGGGATTATTCATTTTTAAGGGCTTTTGCTTTATAGGGTTGCTATGACTTTTGTGTGACTTGTGTTTAGACTGAATTATGACCGTTTGTAGAAGCTTTTATTTTATTGTGTCATTAGCACGTCGTGTTGGCAACGACTTGAGTTCGTGGAGAGTGTTGTTACTGTCTATCATGATGTATCCATTGTCGATGTGTAGGTATATCTTATTCTCGTTCCAGTCTATGGTGATGTTGTTGACGAAATTTTCAATTGCTATGTCTTTTTGTGGGCTAGGGCTTTTATTTGTTGTTCTAAACTTGAATGGGCCTTCGTACGACGTCATGTTTGGATGATGGTATTTTTGCTTCATCGCTAGTGACATGTCTTCAAATGCTACGTCTCCCATGAAACATTCTAGAGTTGTTGGGCTGTATATTGCTTTCTTGAAGTTTTCTATGAACCTTGATACAGATTCATCAGTTCCAGTGACATTGAGTTGAACCATGTGTTCTCTAATCTGTTTCACTTTAGACCCTTCTTTGCTTTACGTGCATAACATGATGTCATATCTACACATTCTGAATTATGAGTGTGCCTCTTGGGCACGAATGTCTTACATATTCTACACAGGGTTTGTTTCAATTGGTAGTCCTTGGTCGGTGAATCCTACGAAGTGTCTAAATACTTCTCTGACGTGTATGGATATGATGTGAAGTCTCATTTCTTTTATGCGTTCTTCCTTAGTTGTTTTGAGAGTTTCAAAGCAGAGGGCATCAAATCCTAGTTCAACCATCATCTCTGCTTGACCGTCCCATCCTAGACGACCTTTGCCTATCTCCATGGCAGCTTTTACGTCTTTCTCAAACTGTTCTTTGTGGCCTTCTTTTAATGTGGCTGTCTCGGGAAATTTCATTGTTCTTGTGCTGACTTTAGTCTATGGTCGGCATTTTCAATTGCTAATCCTATATTTACACGTGATGTCCTCACTTCACTCAATGCTGGACCTATTTGATGCTTAACACTATCAAAAAGGCTCTTAGCACCTTCTTCTTTGCCTTTTATGTACGACTCACCCATGTGCTTCTTGAACGTCTTAATGAAGTCGCTATAGTTGTATCCGCATATAGCATCCAGTGCTCTTGCCTCTATTTCTGTCAATGTTAGCGTTACTTCAAATGCTACGTTTACTGTCACGTTAGATTTCATATCTTGTAGAACCTCACCTTTCCATCTTCTAATACTATGTTTTGGTCTGCCACCATGAACCATTTATTTGTTTTCTTGTTAAATAAGTCATGCTTGACGATTAACTTTTCTATTGTGATCTTTTGCCTTGCTGTGAGACGAGTTTGAAGAGTGAGTAATACAGCTTCTCCATCCATGAACGTAGTGACTTTCACCCATTTTTCTTCTACTTGTTGGTATGAGTCATCTGGATTACATCCCAATTCCTGTATTTCATCCATTGCATTCATGTGCCCTAAATAGTCGCATGGATAGTAAAGACCTCGTTGATCTATCCAACCATGTGGCATTGACAAGGTAGGGCATGCTAGGCTATGCCATGGTTGGGCTTTCATATCGTCTCCAGGCATTTAGCTAATTGATCTCTTACTGTGTCAAAGTCTTGTTCTACATCCCATGCATCATCTTCCCTAGCGCAGTCTAATGTAAAGATGTCAGTCTTACCTTCTTCATCTTCATATATTGCTGTTACGTGGTTTGGGTTGACCGCTACCCTTTTGCCATTTCTTTTTAATGTAAAGACTGGAAATAGCAGGTTCTTGAGCTGATTCATATTGGCACGAACTCACTTTTGAAATCTACATCGTAGTACGTCTTTGGCTTTAGCCACAATTTATTATCTACTATCCAATGAGTCTTTTGTACTATCATGTCCATTCTTCCAGCATCTCGTATGTGCAATGTGCCAGACAGTGGGCTTATGCTGATTTTATCCAATGGTACGTCTAAGAACTTTGATATGTATACTGTATTGCTACCTGTGAATTGAATTGCCCTTATCTTACGAACTCTTGTTTTGTGAGTGTTCATCTCAACATTCATCCTTTACTAATTTCAATTCCATACCATCTGGTACATCCTGAAATCGACCCCACAAACAATCTTTGCATGTGACCTTATCCCATCTCATCTCTAATATTGGCTTTTTTGCTACGTAAGGTGCGTAAGCGATGCAGAGTTGTACTTCGTGCTTGCCCTTTTCGGGTTTGAACATGTCTATGTCTCTTATTGCCATTTTATGGTGTAGACGCATTCGTTTCTTCTTCACACTGGTGAGCCTTTAATACCTTCTGGCTTCATTAATAGATCGAATTGAGTTGATACTTTAGGAGGATATTGAGACACTCTCATCTTATTCTTCGTATAGCACGTGATTTCTGATGGTTCTAATCGTTCTATTACTTGTCTACCAGACTCATCAATGTAGTTTCTCTGGTAGTGCACACCATAAGTGCTCAGGTCTTCTTCTATCTTTTCTGTACTAGGTTGTGTGGCATGGATGGGGCAGTTAGCTGCTACACGTTTCTCAGGGCATTTACATTTATTCATTTACATTGACGCCTTTCAAGTTCAAGCAATTTTAAAACGTGTTTTTCGTCTTTGATTACATTCACTAAGAATGATTGGCCCACAGGACTGCCCAACCACTGAATAACACTTTCAGCTACTACTATGTCTCTGTGTGATATTTCTTCCATTTTAGGTTGTTCAGGGCTCATCAAATATTGAAGCATCTTACAAGGATGACTATCACTTGACCCTGTAGTGAATTTATTATCTTCTCGCCACTTCATTACAAATTTCTTTTCGAGTGGATTTTGAGGCCAGCGACGCTTATTGATAGTTTCTGGTTTAGACATTAGCCTCTACCCTTTTTACTAATGCTATTTCACTGTCGATGACATTCATTTTACCTCTTTTGTATTCCCCAAAGTACCATATATACTATTCTTGTTGATCTTTGCTACGAGCATTCGCATGCTATACGTTTTATCAGACTCCATAAAATTAATGCGCCACCAAGACCACACTACTCGTCTCTTTTCATCGTATAGAGCACCATACCTATCAAGCGTTTTACCTTTTGCTTGTCTAGGCATCAATCTTTTTACTGTTCTCCATGCCCTAAACTTTTTTATTAACGACATTTGCCTTCTCTTGTTCTAACTTGTAGCTATCAAAGTTTTCTTGTGATAGTTCTTCTATTTCAGGGTCACCTAAATCGAAATCATTTGTAATATTAGTACGTATAGTAGGTTCGTAACCTTGAGAAGACCATAATGCATCTGCTGCTTCATCAAAATCAGCAATGTCTTCTATCTCAACATCACCAACATATTTAGATGCTGTAGTTATTACATAAACAGGTATTTTCACTTTCATTTATAATATCCTTCAGCCTCGAGCAACATGTCTATAGCCTTCCAATCTACAAAAGCCCTATCAAGACCTGGCTTACCAATTAACGGGCATCCTAATGCAGCATCATCTATATACAATTGACCATACGCTTTAGGTGATAATGTCCATTCTTTTTGCGTTGGATTGACGTTTACACCATACAATTTTATGCCATTTTCTTCCATGTACTCAGCAGCATTCAACAATTCTTCGCCTGATCTCATAGTCCATAGAATGATTCTATGTCCAAAGCTTTGAAGCTTCTTCAAAATAGGAAATGCACCAATGTCGTGCCCAATTTTTGGATATGCATGAGTGACTACTGTACCATCAAAGTCTACGCATATTGTCACGCCACTATGTTTTCTCTTTTTATTCACTTTTTGACGTACCCACACTATTGAGCCCTTTGGCATCGTCAACGGCTTGTTTAAAGTCATTTTTTGCTTGACGCAATTTGTCTTCTCCATAGCCTCTTGACTTTGGTGCACCAAGTCTATCAATCATGTTGAAGAAGTTGTTCATCACGTTGTTCTCTGCTCTCAACACGTCAAGTTCTCTTCTATTTGTTTCTACTTCACTAATTAGGAAGTCCACGCTTCCCATTGGCACTTTAATTTTGCTATTGCTACTTAACTGATTCATTTAGTCTACCTCCAAGTATCTCTTTCTTATACTCTTTATCGTTAAAGCGTTTAGCATTCGTTCTTGATTTGAATGGATTTTGCCAATTGTATACGTATGCCCAATCAGTCACATTGTACATAGTCGATATTCTATTGAAATCTACCAATGCCATGCTGTCTATGTCTGCATTCTTTATAACTCTTATTCTACGTTTCAATCTCAATAGAACTAAAAACTCATTGACTTTTGAGCTTTTTGATTTCTTCATCACAATCTACCCCGTTGTTGTCTTTCCACCATTTGCGATAGTACTGAACTCTTTCTTCTATGCTAAAGTCAGTACCTCTCAAATCACATATAAGGCCTTTGATGATGATGCCAGACATGTCATCAGCGTGATGTATTCCCAAATCAAAGAATACAGTTTGCAGTGGACTACCAGACCATAGACCCCAATCGTTTCTAATAGATTGACCTAAACCGTGGTGCAACCAATGCAAAGACGCACTACCACGTTTAATATCTGACTTCGTCTTTGAGTCTAATATCTCGTGTAGCCTATCTATTGCGTCGTTTATTGTTCTTGGTGCTTTTGCTCTTTTTCTTTTTAGTTGCAGATTTATGTATATGCTTTTTAGCCACCTTACCATTGTACATCTCCTTAGGCATGTCGTTTGGTCTTACGAGTTGTCTACCCTCTAATTGCGCAAGACGATATTCTATCATTCGTCTTGTATACCATACAGCCTTTTCAAGGTCTTTGATCTCTGATTCGATGTCTTTTTTACCAGCACGAGATATGTATTTTAATGCGTTGCCTTTACAGAATCCTTCGCCAAATCCTTGATCTTCTATGTATTCTATGACTTCTATATTGCCGAAATTGTAGTAATCTGGATGATTGACACCATCAGTGAAGTCGTATGTTTTCGTATCTTTCTTTTTAACCTTCTTCTTAGCCACTATAAAATCTCCGCTAACGTCAAATTGTTGTCTTTAAGCACATCATCATAGCTATCTCGAGTATCTATATCATTGATGAGAGCATGTTGATCTGATGGGTTCATGACGATTGCTTGACCCTTTGGCATATGTGGTGAAGCTATAATGGGCATACCCATCATAGATGCTTGAATTCTCATGCTATCTCGAAAGATGTCTGGCTCTCTTTCAATTTTTAATGTAGATGGCATACCCATTAAAAGTTGTTCATCTAAATCTTTTGCGAGACGTCTAGACATCGAATTGATTATTTCATCTTCTATATTAGACGAAGGTAAGAACTTTTTTAAATATGCTTTAGTACTTTTTTGTATCTCTGAATGCTCCGCTACCTCAAAGGTATGAAAATGACCACCTTTTAATGAGTCGATTTGCTTTTTTGTTTCTCTTAAACCCTTCACTGTCAATCTACTACCATTAGCACTTGCAAGTGCTACATGGCTTGGTCTTGTTGTGTTTTCAAATGGAGTCACATATGAACGACAATTTGCATGTACTGATGGCATGAATGGGTTTAAGTCTTTACCAACAGCCACTCTTCTTTGCTTTTTACTAACCTCAAAATCGTGTTTTCTGTGCACTAGTGCAGGATTTGAAGTATCGTCTACTACTATTGCTTCAATCACCAGTGACCTCTATCGTACAATTTGAGCCTTCTAATACTTCATCAGAGAGCCAACAAATGTGTTCTCCATCTACAGACATTGCTGTCAATGCTTTATAGATGTCTCGATCTGTAAATTCTACTATGTGTCTATCCCATGTCAAATCTTTTATCAACACTTTGCCATTGAGCAACAAACCAGTGCCAGTAAAATTGAAACCACAACCAACCAAACCATTTTTCTTACTATCGTATGTTGTCAAACAACCTTTATCATTTAGTAGGTCAATGTGACTAATAATCTTTGGTTTGTTATTAGTTTCTGGTAATTCTACACACGGTGTCAGTTTCACATCTTTCATTCTTGAAGATCACTTTCTATTTTGTCGAGCCAATTTTCTTGACCCTCTGACATGTAATGAACTGGATCGTTCTTCACTTTCTCATAGAATAAATGAGCTTCATTCCAATAGTCAGACTCGCCAGACTTAACAGTCAATTCGTCTTCGTCGATGTCCCACTTGTCTTTAACTCGTTTTCTCAGTGGCTTTTTGACTTTTTGGTTTTGCAATGCCATGTGCATCTCTCATACGTTGGATTTGTTTTTTGATATCTCTCTTGTAGTTATTCACTTCTTGTTCTGTGACTTCGATGTCATTGTTAATTTTTGATCTAAAACGCTTTGCTGTGAGAATGATGTCATCATTTGACAACAGCAATCTCTTTTCCAGTCTCGTTATAGCATCTTGTGTCTTTTCTTTACGTATGTCTCTAGTCTTCGGCTGCATCAGTTACCTCACATTCTTGAGTAGACCCTTTAAAATGACCTATTTTATTGGCACCATCATGATTAACTTCGTACGTATAATTGAGACCTTGTACAAATTTACTTACATGCCCAACACAACCTTTAATACTAAAAAGACACCACAATATCAATAAACCACATAAAAGCTCCACAAAGTTTTTACCACGAGCTATTACTAAATCGCTACTCAACAGTAAAGTCTTTCGTTTTTCTTTTGCAATATTATTAAAATTCTTCGCAGTCTTTGTAGCACTTTGATTCATGATTCTAATCCAGTTCGTTCGGTTTTCAAATCCCTATTGAGTGCTTTATCTTTGGTAAAGCCTTCTGGAAATCGAGTCTCAAGCTTTTGAATGTTCTTATCCATGGCCTCTTCAAATGTACTACCCACATATTCTAATAATGTTGCTACGTACCATAGCACGTCACCAGCCTCTTCAATGAGGTTTACTTTATCGAGTTCTTTACCGTAGTAGACATGCTTCTTGATTTGATCCAACACTTCACCAGACTCTGTTGCTAACCCAATACCAGCATGTAATATTTGTTGAGTTTGATGAGGTGCTAACCTATCTGTGATTGATTTTGTGTCTGTGGTATTTGTGCGTTGTGACAATTCCTGATACAATAGTGTAGCATATTTCATTTGTTCTCCCGTCAGTACATATATGATTTAGATATTGATTCCAATTGATACAATCGAAGTTGCCAACTTTTTAAATATTCTTCATGCTTTTTGCACTTAAATCTGCCAATTGCTACGTCCAGTGCTAATATTTTAGCCTCTTGTAACGATCTACACTTAGCTAATCTTAGACTTTTTGATGTTGGGCTCCATAACTTCCACCACCCATCGTCGCCTTCACCAGTCCATATTTCAACGCCATCTACTGTCAATCTTTGAACATTTTGTAAATTCTTACCGCCCGTTTCCATTACATTTTTTACTATTGCTAATCTCATAACATCTTACATCCCGTCTTTGTTTTTACGTGTAGCCATTCCCTTTGCCAACGAAGCCAACATTGATGGTATTTTCTTCTTCCACCACGACCACTTTGTGATTTTAAATTTTATTTCGTGGTACTTAGCACGTATCTTACGTTTCAATCTATTACCTTTGATTGGTTCATTTCCCATATCTTTGTATTATACTTAAGCAAATTCCAAGTCAAGTTATTTGTTGCTTCTGCCTTAATTGCGATTTCAAACTCAACTTCGAAATATTCCATCTACAAACTTTAGCTATGTCCGACCAACCGCACCATTCGCATTGGTCTAAGTGTCTCAATTCTTCATAACAGGTAGGGCATATTGTAAAGTCCATGTCTATAAATTTTATAAAATTCTTCAGTGCTTTGTCTTTTGGCTCAAATGATAAATCATTCAAAAATAATATTCTATATGCGTCATGAGCGTATTCACCAACACCTGGTAGCGACCTAACGTCATCGAATCCATTATCGAAAGCCTTTGCAAATTCTATGAGAGTTTTTGATCTACGATTGTAGAAACCAAGAGGTCTTATCATATCCTTCAAGTAGTTTTGATCTGCTCGACTGAGCTCATTAGGTGTTTGGTACGTATCAAACAATCTATAGATGACTTTATCTACTTGTTTTCTTGTTGTTCTATTCAATAGAATACATGAAATTAGGACCTTGAAACGATCTGGTACGAAGTGAGTTTCGAGTATGTCGTACTTAAAGTCAAACTTAGGTTCTTTTTGCATCTTTCTCTATTTCGTCGGAACCTTTACTGTTCTCTACTTGCTGTGTTTTGTAAACGATACCTTCAGATTTGAGCTCAGACACGTATGCAATCATCTTATCGACATATGCTTTTATTTGTTTGACATCTGAAGACTTCACACACTGTTGTATGGCATTTGCATGACATTTCTTAAACTTCTTACCACTCCCACAATAACAATGTAGATTTAGTGGATACTTTTTAAAAGGATTCCACTCATAACCACTCTTGGGCTTCATTGCCATTCTACCAGCATTTTTACTGTCTTTTTGTCTCTTTCTATGTAGTTCACGTTCAGACATATCTTCAGGTCTTTTAGGTACTGATGAATGCTTTGTAGCATCTGCTGCTTTGTCTATTTCCACTCTAAGTACTCCTGTTGCGTTACAATTCTCAGATATACACTTAATGCCTTGTAGCCCCGAATGGGATGCTATAGTCATCTAAATCTGGCACTCCGCTACGACTGAATGCTATCAATTTCTTATCTTGTAAGAAGTCTTTTATGTGATTGAGATTCGTCTCGCCGTATGCTTCCATAAGGTCTTTCACAGTCTCTACGTCTTCTTCTGAAAGTTCATATACTCTGTGCTCGTCTTCAAAGCTGACCCATATTTGTAACATACTGTACATATTAATTCGATTTGAAGCAGATTGACAATACTCACTCCTCATCATCTTCCTTCTCTTTGACGATTTTATCAATTTCTTCAGAGATGCCCATTGCTTCTGGCATCTTACATCTATTTTTACAAACTCTATTACCCAACAATGGTGAAGTCTTTACCGTTCTATAATGAACACACAATGGTTTGAGATGCTTTTTAGTGTGTCGTTCTTCATCAAGAAGGCAAAGATATGTTGTTTGCTTCTCCGTATCTGGAATACTCGATTTCGAAGTATTTTGAACCTGTTTCGCCATTTACGCTGCCTTTTATATCTAGTGAGATGTCTTTCATTTTTCTAACATCGTCAAAGTCTCTATAGAGTTCCTTACAAAATACTCTCTTTATGCCACATTGCCAAAGCTTTCTAACACAACTAGCACATGGAGAACACGTTATTGCTACTATGCAATTGTCCATGCTTATTCCATGTCGAGCACAGTTGAATATGAGGTTCTCTTCTGCGTGTTGCATGTATTCCATTTTCTCAGGTCTTGTTGTTGGCAATTTGTTGTCTGGTGCTCCACGTACAAAACCGTTGTACCCACTAGCAATGATAGCACCACTATTACTATTAATGAGTATAGCACCCACTTTCCTTTCTGAATCATGTGATGCTTCTGACATAGTCTTTGCATTATTGAGCCACCACTCTACTTTACTAGGTTTAATATTTTGCATACAACAACTCATATAGTTTAGTCCAGTCGAAGTATTTACCAGGGTCTTGTTTTCTTCCTGGTGAGACCATCTCATGACCCACTATCATATTTGGTTGTATGTTATACTTTTGCATGTGAGCACGACACACATGAGACAATGTCTCGTATTGTTTATCGCTAAATGGTTGTTTGTTACCATCGCCCAATATCTCAATACCTATCATAAAGTTGTTACACGACTTCTTCCAGATTCTAAGACCTGGGTGCCACCAAGACGACTTACCAGCGTGATATGTGATGTGGTTATCTGTTTCTGCTAATTGTGTCAATTCACCTTCATAGCCAATTTGATAGTGTGCTGAAACATATACGTTGTCGTTTGTTGCAAGCCACTTGGCGATATTAACGTTTAGACGACGCCACAGTGATAAATCATTAACGTTCGAACGATTTCCTATTCCCGTGTGATGTATAACGATGCCCTGCCACTCCTCCGTCTTTGACTTTCTATCTGGAGTGTCTAAATAGCTATCAACTCTTAATGCATGAACAGGGTTAGGGTCCGTTTCAGTAACCTGATTAGTTGCTTTTTTGAGCATATCGTTCAATTCTGTATTGTCTTCAACCACCTGGTCTGACTCCTCTGATAAGTTCTTGTTTTGCCATTTCTCCGAGGTAGCTTTTGAATCCGTGCTTCTTGTAAAAAGCTTTAAGCATTTGCACATCATCTTGACCCTTCGTGTATTCTATCTTCTTTGGCTCCAAAAATCCAAGATAGACAAGCTTAAAATTGAGTTGTATCATATCCATGTTGTCTTTTAACGATTGCTTCCATTTATCGCTCATCTTAATGGGCGGGTTTGGGTCTGCACTACCAATGTAATGATCCAATCTATTCGGTGTTGGACAATGATGTGATAGCTCTAAAGCCAACTTAGTAGGAAATCTTGGTATTTTTGGTACATTATCTGATTTGTCACCAGTAATAGCTTTGAACATTGCAAGTTCTCTTGGCTTTTGAATACCAATTTTACTACAAACTTCTTTATTTGTGTACTTTTTACTTTTTATTGGATCATAGAGCCGCACATTTAAATCGTCATCTACCAACTGAAGCCAGTCGGAATCTGAAGTTACTAAAACAGTTTCACCATCTGGATATTCTTCACACCTAACAGAAGACATATACCAACCCAAATCATCAGCTTCATAGCCTTCTGATTGATATTGATCTACGTTCAAATGTCTTAGACCATCTTTTAGTTGCTCTATTTGCCACATCAATTGTGCGAACCACTCAGGCTTCTCACCTCTATGTGCTTTATACTCCGGATATAGTTCTTTTCGTACTTTTGGCCTAGTGTCCCAACAGAATACTATTCTATGTTCTGGATATTCTCTTATGGCTTTTTTTATACTACCAATAACTCCAAATACACAACCAATACCAAGACCTTTTGGATTTGTAAGGCTTCTCAGAGTGTGAAAATTACGATATGCCAAATGGTTGCCATCGAACACTAACATCTTTTTGTACATCTTATGCTTAACTTTTAGCATTGAAACCACACTCAACTCGTTCTTCTTCAATCATGAAGTCGAGTTCTTCTAGCATCTCTTTGATCTCAGCAATGTCTTCAGACAATTTCACTTTGAGATTGATGTCGTGTATCTGTTGAGCACCAATTGTTGCTTGAGCCAACAGCTTCGATAGATTGATCTTCATTACCTTTAACTGTATGAGCCTGAAGCTCCATTTTGGCACTGCCATGATTTCTCCTTACGACTATTCTATATACTTTATTTAGACTGATCATTTTGTGAAAGACACAAACCTATAGCATCTACGAGATCATTATCTTCATATTTGAACTCAGTGCCCAGTCTACTATTGACGTATTCGATTGTAGCACACTTCACATCATATTCTTGCATTTTAGGTGTGCCATTCTTCTTCTTACCGACTTGAAAGGCTTTAGATATTTTTTCATCCTTTGATGGATTCTTTATACCTAGCACTTTACGCCACTCACTATTAACTACGTAAATGGCATCCTTTTTAGTTTTTGACCAAACGCATTCTTTTATCACGCCATGATACAAGAACATGACTCTGGCTGCTGACATGTGTTGGATGTTCAAATCTTCTACTACTACTGATTCTGGCTTAAATCTTGCTATACACCATATGATCTTCAATCGTATGACGTTCAAATGTTCACCAATTGACATCTTCTTATCAAATTCTTCAAGATGTTTGTAGACTATTTTCTCATCTCTAAGAATTGCAAAGCCTGTCTTGTGTTTTGAACTATCGATACCTAATCTAATCAATGGCGCCCCCGACTGGATTCGAACCAGCGACCTCCACAGATGTCTCGTCCGGGTACTCTACCGACTGAGCTACAGGGGCTTTGTCTTGTTCTACTATTTCTTTTATTCTTTCTAAGAATTTTGCAAAATCTTCTGGATCGTCAATGGCAAATTCATTTGCCATCATAGTGAAACATACAACAAATGCTACTTGTGCTATGTACATCTCATGTGCTGTGATGTCTGGCATGCACTCTTTTAGTACTTTTACTATCTTATCCCAGTGGTCTTTTCTTGATTTCATATTTCCCTTGAAATTTTCTTACCCTGTGGATTTAAGATGCCAGTACGTCTATTTCTTTTTGTGCCGGTCCAGCCTCGAGCAATGTATTCTTCTATCAATTTACCTATCTGAGATTGAAACGTTATAGTGATCTTCAGGTCTTTTCTATTAGACATAGCATGACAAGCCATGAACATTCTATCTACTTCACCATCACTAAGAGTGATACCAGCATGTTGAAATTCTTGATAAAGTTTCTTCTTTGAAATGTGATGAGTATGATCAGCCTGACCTCTGTCGTTGTACGACCAACCACATGAGAAACATGTGAAATCTCTCAAACCCTTTGATTGTTTAGACTGCCTATTGCAAACACCACAAGATGCTCTTCGTTTTGGTGTTGGCATTATGATTTTTGGTGGTGGTAGTTGTTTTTGCATATCGCCCTACATTAATATCTGAAGTTGTTATTGTACATCAATGCTTCAAAATGCTACCATCGTTTGTCTTCATAACAACAATGACATCATCCATCATTCGCTTTAGTTTTTCATCTTGAGTGATGACGAAAATTTTCTTAAAGTAACCTTTCACCATCAATTGATTGAGAATGAGTATGAGTCGTTCTTTGCCTTCTTCGTCTAAGGCACCACATACTTCATCCAAGAACAATGTTTCTAATTTAGCACCAGACCTGCCAAGCAAATACATGCTATATGCTAGGTGTATTGCAACATCTGCTCGAGATTTCTCACCACCACTGAAGAGACCATAGCTATATTTTTTACTATCTAACGTGAGCACTATCTCAAAAGTATCTTTAGTCTTTTGGTTCTTCTCTGCATCTTTGGACCTCAGAGTTTTTTGAGTTATGAAATCGACATCCATTCGACCATTTGATAGCTGTTCTAAAAAGTGCTTTGCGTGATATTCTATTTCGGGTATTGCCTGTTCCAACAAAGCATGCGGAATCCCATTACTATACATCTTCTGTGTGAAGTCTAAAATATTCTTAGTCTCATCAAGCGATAACAATTCTTTCTTCTTCTTCTTGACATCTTTTAATGTCTTCTCATTAGACTCAATATTTGCCTTGTTCGTCCTAATAGTGTCTTTACAGTCGTCTATTGCTGTTTCGTATTTTTTCACAGATTCACGAAACTCATCAAGTTCTGTTTCAACACTTTCGATCTCTTTGACAGCTTCGTGGTTTTCGTTATATTGAGCTTCTACCTTTTCACCCTCATCTTCGACTTTCTTTAGAAGCTTACGATATGCAACCTTTTCGTCTTCAGCTGCACTAATCTTAGTGTCGCACTGATCTACTTGTTCTTGATATTCGCGTATAGTTTCTTGAAGAGTATCGATTGACCTTACTGCATCATCTATGATTTCTTGAGTACCTACGTCTTCATCAAAATCAGCTTTCAAATCATCGTATGTTTTAGAATCCTGTTCTTTGAGCTTTCTACATTTCAACAACTTACGTTTTACGTTGAATATTTTAGTTTTTATTTTCTTTTGTTGTTCTTCGATTGCATCATTGTCTACATTAGTACAAAGTCTCTCAGAACCCGGACAAGTTACAGTGTTTGTAGACTCTAATTGAGTTTCTAATTTTTCAAGGTCTCGTTCTACATCTTTAAAAGCATTCGATGACTCTGTAGCCTTTTCGTGACATGCCATGACCTGTTCTTGAGATATACCGTGTAGGTGTTCTTGTGCTTGTACTAAACCAGTTTCACTTTCTTGTAGTGTTTCCTTGTGCGTTGGTAGAAATTGTCTTGCGTTACTTGCATTACTTGTAAAGCCTGAGATTTTTTGATCGATGCTTTTAATCATTCGTTCGTGCGATGTCTTTTCTCTACCGAGCTCACCAAGTTTTTCTTCTAATTCGTCAATTGATTCTTTCTTTGCTATCAATGACATGAATTTCATATTGAGTTCTTCTACTTTAGCTTTTTCGTCTTTCAATGTAGATTGATGAGCCTTCATAACCTTTTCTGTATTCTCTATGCTCAATTTGTCTTCTTCAATTTCAGTGTTTAGAGCATCTGAATCGTTTTCATCTAGATAAAATTGCAGGTTATCTATATTTTTGACTACTATTTTTCTCTTGTCTTTGCACTTTTCACCGTACGCAGTCCATTTTTGTTTGTTGACTGCTACACCCAACAAATCTTCTCGTTCCTTGATCCCAGCTCTAGCAAATGCATTCATGTTGCCTTGTTCAAAACACACACTGTTTATGAATAATTCACAATTGCAACCTAGTTCTTCTTCTATTGCTTTTTGCACTGTTGCAATTGCTGACAACCGCTTTCCACTATTCTTGTCAATACTAGCACTTTGTCTCAATGGCTTCCATTCACCATCTACTAACATGAAAGCAGACAATGTTTGTTTACCTTCGAACTTGATGTGTCTCTTTAATTTGAATATTTTGTCATTTGCCTCGAATTCAATTTCACCATAACCTTCTTCTACTCTTGTATCTCCTTCAACTATTCGTAGTACTTCATCATTGAGAAGCTCTTTACTCCATTCACCACGCATCCGACCAAAAGTCACCCATTCTGGTATATCGACAAAGAACATCGACTTACCACTGCCATTTGATTCTTTCTTAGAACCTTCTTCATTGTTTATACCAAGAACCATTTGAATCAACGGTTCGGGTCCCATTATGTACTCTTGATCTACGAATGGGCCTATATTAACTGCTCTTATTCTTAGTAGATTCACTACCCAACCTCAAATCGTATAAAGTATCTTGACCTTTGACTCTGATTGCTAAATCTATTCTATCTTTATGTCTCACATCAAAAGCTATGTGTGTTATATTACCACCTGCCATGCCATCCAAAAGTATACCAAGCTGATTCTTCAATTCATCTACTACGACAACGTTTTTATTTTTGAGCTCTATAAAGCCAGCTTTTTCACATGCTTCTAAATAGCTATGTTCTTTGAAGCCTTCATTGTAAGCCTTTTCTATTTTCTTTAGAAGTGCTTTCTTTTCATGTTCTGACTTCGCCACTTAGTTCTCCATGTAAGTTCAAAATTTTTGGCACCCAACTCTTTTCAACCTTTGAACTTTTTAAATAAGCGGATACTAATTCGTCATCTTTCATTTCACTAGTAGCTTCAATTTTCAATTTTCTATCTACTTGTATCACGTTCCATTGTATTGGTACGTAATGAAAGACCTTCTCTTCTCTCAAAAATTCATAAATAGGTTTTGGATTAAAACGATGCTTTGTCGTGAGCTTGATCTTTACTATCTTGTCTGTTAGTTCACCTTCAAAATTTTCTTTCAACGTAGACAATACGTCTTCCAACGAAGCATCGTCGCAATCCATTTCAATTTCTGCAAATTCTCTTGAGGGTATAGACCTCTTGTCTATGTCAAGCACACCTTCTGAAAGATGAAGCATATTGTAGTATTTTTCTACATTTTCTCCAAAATCTTTAATGTAAGGACTACCACAGTAGCCCCCAGTAACACCGTCACTTCCAAACATCTCATACTTGTGTATATGACCAAGTGCAACATAATCAAATTTCTCCATGAGTTTGAATTTTAATCGTATTTCATCGATCTCCAAACCATAAAATGAAGATTCTACAGAATAGTGCGATACGAATATATTGTACTTATCTTCTTCAATTGGTACGTTTTTCATCCAATCATCAATATATGCTTGTAGTTCCTTATTATTTGCATGACCTAATTGATTCTTTGTGAAATATGGCAAACAATGGTAAACTACACCGTCTGATTCAAATATTTCTGGTTCTAAATCAACAACATGAACATTTGGATACTTGAGAGCTTTGAGATAAGAAACTGAAGTGCTAGTGCCAAAACCACCGTCAAGATCGTGATTACCAACAACCACGATAACAATGATCCCAGCAGATACCAAACGCTGGATCTGTCCACAGAATTTCTCAATGAGGAGAGCTTCCGGATTTCTTTCTTCGTTAATGTCGCCTGCGATGATGATGTGTTGTGCTTTTTGTTTGATTGCATCGTCTACCACATATTCGAATGCTTTGAGAGCATCCTCAAAACCTTTGTTTAATCCAGTTTTTGGGTTCGTACCACCCCAGGGCCAATTCTTAAGTCCTAGGTCTGATGTGTGGGCAATCCTGAACATCCCTTATCCTCTGCTATTTTTGAAAGTATTTGTCCAAGACTAGGTTCTATGTGAAACCCACCTTCATCTTCCCAGTACCTGATTTCATATTCTCTATATACTGAAATGTGAGATAGCTTGTCTTCAGAATAATAGTCAACACCTTTGATGACTACAGTTCCGTCAGCTATCAACAGCTCGCATCCAACATCAAAGAACTTTTTAATGTCATCGAGCCACTTAATGAGCCGATAATCCACTCGGTGCCTCCAACTTTTCATTTATTAGTAGTCTAATTTCTTCCATCTTTTCATTGTACTTTTCAGGTTTATCAGAGATTTCTTTGATCTCACTTACAAACCCACTCAACAATGCTACTAATTTTTCAATCATCTCCTTCTTGAGATCATCTTTTCTCTCTGAGACTCTATAATGACTCAAAGCAATTGTATTTGCCAATATTCTCTCAACACAGAGGATTTGCTCATTATCTGTAATAAGCAACCTTCTGCATATTTCTTTTGCTAACTCAAGTGTGTTGTTCATTAGAACTCTCCCAGTATTTTGTCAATTGGTTCTGGGTCTTCTTTATACATGTTCTTGAAACCTTTATAACCACAGAATTTTTTAGACTTCTCGCCGAGTGCTTTAAATTGTCGCCATGGCTTCTTTACATAGGGTGCTAAAGATTTATCTTGTACCACCTTCCACATGTCCCAGTGTTTATCAAAACCCTCTCCAAATATTATGAGACCTTCACACTCCTTAAAGGGTGGCGCTAATTTGTTCTTGACTACTTTTGCTTTAGTCAGATTGCCAATTACTACATCACCTTGTTTCTCAGAACCAATTCTTGAAATTCTAATCCTAACAGAAGCATAGAATTTTAATGCGTTGCCACCAGTAGTAGTTTCTGGTGATCCAAATGTCACACCAATCTTAGACCTAGTTTGATTTATGAACACAATTGTAACGTTCGACTTACCACACACAGCAGTCAGTGTTCTTAATTGTTGAGACATCATTCTCGCATGTACACCCATACCAGCACCTTTGCCATCTTCATCAAGGATGCCTTTAATTTCTGCTTCAGGTGTCAAAGCTGCTACAGAGTCTACAATCATTATTACTGGTACGTTTTTAAGTTCCGATTTTTTAGACTCTTGTTCGGTCTTTTTTGAAATCATTTTATTCATAATCTCAAAAACCTGTTCACCATAGTCAGGTTGATTGAGCAACCAAGTATCGACATTAACACCCAAGGCTTTAGCATATTCAATATCAATTGCGTGTTCTGCATCTAAAAAGGCGACAACACCGCCTACTTTTTGACACTCTGCTGCCATATGTAGTGCTAATGTTGTCTTGCCACTAGATTCTGGACCATAAACCTCAATAATTCGACCTCTAGGTGCACCGTCTATACCAGATGCTTCATCAAGAGCACTCCAACCATAGCTGAAGGCTTTCTTGACTCTCTTTTTACCATCTTCATTCATCTGCATTATGGCTTCTACACCAAAATCCTTCTGAACTGAGGTCTTAAGAAAGTCGATGACCATCTGCTGATCATCAACCTTCTTAACTTTTTCTTTGGGTTTGTCCTTAGACATCAGTACCTTCATCCTCTAGTCCTTCAAATGCTACACCACACTCAGGGCATTTGCTTGACGTAACTGGGATCATAGCTTCACACTCTGGGCATTCAGCCATTTCTTCTTCGGGTTCTGGTTCTGGCTCAGGTTCTTTCTTCTTCACTGTCAATTTCTTTTTGCCAGTGTCTTTAGTTGCAGCCTTCTTTTCTACTTTCTTTGCAACTTTCTTTCCAACCTTTTCTTCAGGGTCTGTTTCTGTTTCTGGTTCTGACTCAGGTTCTTTTTTCTTCAAGCCACCACCTTTTGCAAATACAGACTTCTTCTTAGGTTTATCGGTCTTTTCCTCGCCTTTTTTATCACCCTTGACGCCTTCATTAAGCCACTTTTTGACTGTAGCTTCTGGTGTTGCGATGGTAATAGCTTCCAAGTCCCACAATTCATATTCTTTCTCTTCGTCTGTGAGCTCACTTTCATCATCCTTGAAACAAGAATATTTAGTCTCCAATTTCTTGCCAGACTTCTTCAACTTGATGTCATATTTTTCGTAGTCACCGTATTCTTCAAACATCTCTACGATAGCATCAAAGATTCCATTCTTGCCAGAACTAACACCAGCTTGTGACTTAGACTTACAGAGAATTTTAGTCTTCTTGTTCTTCTCACACCAATTGTCATCTCTATCGATGACATTCATGTAAGCATATTCTCTACCCTTCCAAGCACTCGGAAATTGATCTCCATCGGCCTTTCTATCGCCTACGATGATCTCTGCACGTTCAATCTCAGCCTCTGAATATTTACCTTCGGCTAAACCATCTTCGTCTGCTAGCAACACTCTTGCGTCACTATAGACATCGTCCAGAAGATAACTACCAACTACTTCACCTTCTTCATTGTAGCGTTTTGTGCTAATTGCGTGTACAGATACACCATCTGCAGATTTGAACCAATGTTCAAACACAAAGACGATGTCGCCAACAATACGCATCAAATTTCCGCCATCTTTTACAATTTTACGTTCAAAATCAGGTCTATTACCTTCTTCATGATTTCGACGTTGCTTCTTAATGAAGCGATCAACACTTGCCACTAATTACCTCCTGATTGTTCACGTATGTCATTTTCTTTGCTTTCGATGAATGTTTCTACATGAGTTGTTATACGGCTTTGATGTTCTAACAAAGATTCGCCTGGCCGTCTATCAGACGAATATCCATAAGTGACAGAGACATTTTCCCAATTGCCTAAGTCAATTTTAGTACTAATGCTGTAGTGGATTCTATCTGTAGACCCACCTTCTTCAAATTGCTCATCATTTTTACTCATTTCTACCTCAACTTTGCCTTCGACATCTCAATTTCTGTGGTCATATTCTTACTCAACGACTGGATGCTATTGATAGTATTTGACCACACCTTCACCATACCAGAAGCTATATTCACTTTTGATTCCATGTCTCGCAGCTTTTTCTTCCACTTGTCTACGTCATCTTTATTACACATATACATATGAGCCTCAATAGCTTTGACCGTCGGCTTTTTCTCATCTATAGTGCCTTCTGCATCGGCATACCAAGTCTTTGTTATGCCCTCATACTCGTCCTTCATTGCTTCTAATTCTGCCCTAAGAATTTCGTGTTCGATTATTGCCCAGCCGTAGTTGCCCGGATATTTAGCTAACAACTCATTCACGTCACCAAGAGAATAACTAGAACGTTCACCCTTGATAAGCTTTGTAGTCTCAAATAGATGTCCGTGTCTCTCAACTGCATATTCTAAGTTAGACAATGCCTTTGAATGGTTAATAACAGTGTTAAATGATTCTACGTTGTATTTTTGAAGGTCTCTACTTACCTTTTTACCTAAGACTTTTTCACTTTTAGCTTCGGTGGTTTTCTCAGTTTTTGCTTTAAGTTTGAATTTTTTTTGACCGTCTGACATTGTTCATCTCCCTTTGATGCTACTTTGAATCTTTTTGGTTTTCTTACACCAGCCTGCACTAACAGTTGTTTACGTTGTGCTGGACTTAAAGCTTCAGATTTTTCATTTTTAATTCTTTCAATGTATTCATCTTTCCGTTTAGCTTTACTCTTTTCACCTAACCATTTTGAATATTGTTCAAATCTCTTTTTACGTTTTTCAATAAGAGTAAATTCATACTGATGCCAATCCTCATCTGGAAATACGCATTCTAAAAATCTCTTAAGAGGGTGATATGTTCTTTTATCCCAATAATATTTTTTATCGTAGACACCACCATAGTCATCAATATGAACACCTTGTAGCTTTGGTTTTGATTCTGTAACTATGTATGGTATTGTTATACCAACATAGAATTCCTTATTACGTTGAATCATGTCTTCCGCTATACGTACTTGTACTGGTTTTACTTTGTACTTTGAAGGCTTCTTTGACACTCTTTGTCGAATTATAATCTCTTCCACATCGAAATCGCCTTCATCGAATCTCTTCATCTCTTTCTTAACAAAGTCGTGATAGAATTCAACTGGTAGGTCTTCATATAGCATGTGCTTTAACATCTTTTGCTGAAGCTCACGAGTGTATTCGATTGTGTCCTTTTTGACATACTCAATGCCACGACCATATATTTTGTCAGTTGCTTGACCATCTACTTCGATGAGACGACCAACGTACTGCTTCTTTTGCAATAGAATAATACGCTTAAAGATTTTTTCATGTTCTAAAACGATGTAACTTTGTTTTACGTTGTATTCACCTTTCAGATGTTTATCAAATTCGACATGTACGGTTTTCAACACGTCTTTGACGCCTTTATTTGTATGTCTATCTGGCATCTCAACGAAGCAAGAATCTGTATCACCATATAAAGTATCGTAGTCAAATTGATCTTTCAACACTATGCTAGCATATTTGTTCATGTGTTGACCAGACAACGTAATTGCTTCTGCAGTTTCCTTTGAATAATACCTATTGCCAACTTGGGCCATGATTCCATACATAGAGTTTGCTAATTCTTTCACAACTTGTTGGGCGCCTTGAGAAGCTTCATAGTCTTTTGTACCATATTCAGAATCTAATTGCTTTTGTTTATATTCTTTTCTGGCCTCAAGCAATAATGCAATTACTTCTGGTACCATACCACGCTTATCTCTGTGTGTCCAATATCCATTAACCGTTTTAATATAGTTTTCAAGGTCCTCGGGTTCTTCCAAATAAAAAGTGTCTTGACTAATGTTGAATGTTAACATCAATGTTGGATATAGAGACTTAAAATCGAATACGTGTACCCAGTCGTGCATACCTTTGACAGGGTCCTTCACGTAACCACCCGCAACGTCTGATGCTTTCTTTCTCAGTTCTTTTGGTATGTTAAATGTAGTACTACGGAAGTGCACACCTTTTGGATTTGATTGTCTCAAAATATAATTGTCTAGCAACTCAGACACGTAGAATTTAGAAGGGAATGTACCAGTCCATTGACATTCTCTAATGACAAGAGCCAATATGTTTAGCTTCTTCTCAAGTAAATACATCAACTTCGAATCCATCAAATTGTACTTTTTAAGCAATTTCGGATTGTCTTCCCACATCTCGTATATGCCTTGTTCATGGGCAATCTTTTGCTGACCTAAAAAATATTCTGAGATAAAATTCAAACTCCATGAACGAATGTTTACATCAGACTGAAATAGCTTCTGAATACGTTGCATAAAATCTATATGAGCTACTGTCTTCATACTCATTCG
Organism: Emcibacteraceae bacterium; assembly: GCA_021774795.1. Taxonomy (GTDB): domain Bacteria; phylum Pseudomonadota; class Alphaproteobacteria; order Sphingomonadales; family Emcibacteraceae; genus Pseudemcibacter. The sequence continues at coordinate 24,883 of JAJFIR010000058.1, forward strand.
ATATCCATGCATCTCGTTGAATCTTTCTTTGATGTAGGGAATATCAAAGTTTTTACCGTTCCAAGTCACAATGATGTCGTACTCCATCAACACCTTGTGTATTTTCTTCATCAACTTTGTCTCTTCTACATCATTGAATGCCTCAAGTTTATGAAAATACGATTTACCATCTTGATCGTAGTACGCAAATGATAAAATTCTATCACGACCTATAACGATTCCATCTTCTCTATCATCTGTCTCAATATCAAGATATGCAATTTTGAAATTATCTGCTATTTTTATTTGTTTGTCTACACAATATCTTTTATAATTTTTCAGATCACCTTCAAGTACTGGCACACCTCTTCTATCTAAGAGTGATTTAATTCTCAATCGGTCGTCTATATCATCGTCGTATAATTCAGAAATTGATTGATTCTCACACACAATTTTAGTGTATTTGCCGTTTGGTATGATCTTTTTTGCATATTTTCTTACTTGGGCTTTATGCACTGTACTCAAACTAGCAAATTCTTGCTTGTCTACATGACAATACCAATCAAAGTCTTCTATGACTTTTACTAGCTTTTTATCTGAATATTTACTACGATACGATAGACATATAGAAGTGCCTTCGTCCCATCCATTAATGAATTCGTTGTGTTCTTCCCAGTATCTATCAATTGTGATATCATCTGGGAGAAGGTCTAGATTCTCATCTTCTGGAATATTTACGATATCAATATTTGACATCTATTTGCACCAACTTATTCGTAGTGTTTCAAATGTGTCTGGATGTCTTTTGTTGTAGTGAAACCATCTTGTTCTAGCTGGACAATAACCAACTTATCTTCGTCTGTTAAACGATTTCCAACCTCACCAATTCTCTCAAAATCCTGACCAACATTGATAGAAGACAATGGTGCTTCAAACATTTTTTTATCAAAAATGTGAAGGTCTTCATAGTTGTGATATTCTTTCCAGTCAGTATGATGTTCTAACCTAATACCACTTTCTTCAGCCATTGTATCGTAGTCACTACAACTTTGATTATGTGTAGCATATGGACTTTTATCTTCCCATCGACCACAACCTTTAAAAAGACACCCAAAGGCTTCAGACATTGTATAATCTTGGTGATACACGCACTTTTTAGCCATATCACATCGGGGTTTGAGCAAGGATGCTAAATATGGACTATATTGTTTCACTGCATGTCTCACCCAGATAGCTGTCTGAACAATGTCGAACATCTCACAAGCCATCAACCTTTGGGCACAAAATCCTTTTAGAGCCATAAAATTAGCCCCAAACTTATAATTGTGTGTTGCATTCATTGGATAGATTTGTCTAGCTTCTTGAAAACTTCCAACGCCCTTTGTTGTCAATATCTTTTTGTACAATCGTTTCCAATTTGCTATGTGTTCTATCACGTCTTTTCTAAGTTCTGGATCATTGTACGTGTTTGTGGGCATTCTAAATGATGCATCAAGACGTGAATTGTCTCTCACACCTTGAGATTGAAAGAACGTACCAAGACGTTGTCTAGCATGTTGATCGAAGCCAGCCCTTGAAATACCACGAACGATGAAATGAAATTCAAGACCTTCTTGAGCCTGTGGTAGCGTTTGTCCAGTCAATACTGCCTTAGCAATCAAGAATCTCAATTCTGGTTTAATCTTTGGCCATTTGGTGGCAAATTTTTCATCACCCCATGTAGCTACTACATTTTCAGCTAAGATTTGACCCCAGTTACCTGGATAAGAAAACATCTCTACGCTAATACCAGTGACACCTTTGTAGACAATAGTGTCTGCAAATTCTGTATTTTCTTCTGGTAAAGTGCCCATCTCTTTTCTGAGAACATCTTTATCTTCATTACTGAGTGACTTAAAATCTACTGCCAATTTGCTACTCCTTGTTCATCTAATATATGACCAAACCCAGTTGCTACGTATACATTCTTGTGGAGCTTCCCATTTACTGGTCTGTTCATAGGGTTGAATAAATAACACTTATACCCTGCAGCTGCTACAGAATTTGCAAAACGTAAATTATCTTCCACCATAAATTTTAGATTAGGTATTTCATTCAATATCTTCATGTTCTTTTGCTCATCAAACATGATAGCATCATATTCAAAACCCCATTCCTTCAACCAAGACAACGTATCAGCAAAAATTCGATAATATTTCTTGTATGGCCTTGCAGTGAGAATCACAATCTTATAGCCATCGTCTTTGAGGTCTGTTAGAAATCTCTGAGCCCCATGCATTGGCTTGATGTGCTTCTTCTCACCAGTCTGTCTATATTCAGACTTCAATTGTGAATACCTAAGCACGTCTACCTCTACCTTTGCATCCTCAAGAGTTTCGTACTTAGTACAAAGTCTAGAGTTGATGAACGATAACCAATGGTCTGGGTACTGACCAAGCACCCCATCGAGGTCTATCGCACATACCTTTTCACATTTTGCTAGTTCTTTTAGCTCATGTTCTTGCTTCCATCTCTGTTCTACGACCTCTGTCTTTCGCCAATACTCTTCAATCAATTGTTCATCATCTACACCCAAAAGTTGAAACATACCCCATAGAAACTTCTGACAATCGATGAGCTCTTCAATTGTATTTGATCTGATGAATTCGACGTCTTCTTTTCTGTGCATCTTGAATTTAATGGTGTCTAACACTTCAGTAGATTCCTTAATCAGATGAAGTATATAGTCTTTGAGAAGTATCGCAACTTTATCACTTGGTAGACTATCTATGTCTAAACCCTGTTTTGCTAGAAACTTCCGATTGAATTCGTATTGATTCTTGTATGCGTCTACCATAAGCCTCTCACTGCTGACTCCACTACTTGTTGTGTCTTTATCTCGTGATTCCATTGTGCATACCTTCCTAGCATTCTTACATGTTGAGGGCCAGTTCCATTTTCTGTTGTGATGTTCAACGAATCGTAGCTCTGTTTTATTTGACCAACCTTAAGATGTTCACAATGCCAATCATATTTTTTATACTTCTCAGCAAATTTGCTATATTGTTCTTCGCCAGTGCATTCAATTATGCATTCAGTCTTACCCATTGTGATTCTATGCCAGGGTATGTCGTCATCTGCAAAATAAACATAGTCGTGATCTGTTCTACCCATGTATTGCCAGAAATCATGTTTATCAGCTACTATAAAGTACTTTGGTTCAAATTCGAATCCGTCGTTTAATTCTGCTAATGGATTGCACATTTTAAAGAAAAATGGGAAGGGTGCAGTGTTGACAATCTTGTTGAATCCTAGTGTCTTCGTGTCGCCATCATTTGGTGTGAAATTTATGAGCTTATCGTCGATGTGTACTTGCTGCACCTTACCCAAAAATATTCTTTGTTCTTTCTTCAATTTTTCGGCTAATAGTCCTGCCAATTTAGCATGAGTAATCTCATAATAGTCGATTGATATTTTATTTTCACTCATAACAGTTTCTGGAACTTCTATTGTGTCTCCAGTCAAACATCTCGATTTTATGTAGTACTTCAGACGAAAATCGTCAGATGCGTTGTCAGAGATATTACCTTGTTCGTAGTATCCTATACCAGCAACATTTTCAATCATGGGTTTTGCGTGACGCATCATATTATAGTCGTGATATTTAATAAAATTCTTAAAACCTAAGTCTGCTAACAATTTTGTAGTCATCTCATGTTTTTGAATCAGTCGAGGGCCTAGTTCAAAGCCTGTAGTCGATTGACCACCTATTCGATCTGTTAGTATCTTAAAGTCTTTGTTGTAGTACGCATAGATTAGACCTGCTAAGCCACCACCTACTATGAAATTCTCCATCATCTCTCCCTAGACATAAATGTGAGCCGATCCCTGTATCACCTTACATGGCTCAATTCTAGATATACCAACTTTATTTGCCACTTCTTTTACCAACCAAGATGTCATTTCGAGGTCTTGCTTCAATTTTCTATCTATGTCACTACTACGAATGTACACCAAAGAATGTAGTGAATCGTCTCTAATGAATAATTGCCACAGACAAATGCAATCACCTCTCTCCGCCTTGGGATTCATTACGACAGCACCTCTATGAGCGCTATGTATTTTCAACAATTCACAAACCTCATGAAGCCTAGGTAATATGTCTTCGTAATCGTCGTCGTAGCTCGAACTACAATCTGTAGGTTCGAATTGGAATTCGTTGAAAAGCTTTTCCAGTGTAGCCTTTTCATCTTTGTGATAGTTACTATAGACCTTCACAAATTTACCGTCGGCGTATACAGCATTTCGAGCATCACGAGTCAACATACTATTATTGACAGTCTTGACTGCTGATGCAAATACATCGGTGTTACTATTGACTTCTATCGTCTCTATGTCCCAGCCATTGTGAGTCTTCATTGTCTCTGCATGTTTAAGATAGCAATTTCTCAAATCTGTCAACTTGTCTCTATCAATGAATTCTTCTTCGCGTTGACGCTTGGCAAATATTTCATCAGTTGGATGTAGATACAATATTATAGGCTTTAGGTTCTTAACGATTTCGTGTATGTACTCATTGTCGTATTGTCTATTTAAGAAGTCACAATAGACGAAATTTGACAAAAATCCTCTATCCATCACCATCGGCTCATTAGCAAATTGTAGCAATGTCTTATAAAAAGTCTCGCCACTCTCATCTGGACATTTTTCTAAGATGTGCTTCTCATATGGCCATTTCACATATCTAACATCAAAATGTGTTGCTAGACGTTGAGCCAATGTAGATTTACCAGAGAGGTCTGGACCTTCGACAACTACTAACATTAAAGTGCCAAATCAATGAATTTTTCAAAGTCTTCGAAGCTCTTTGTCTTGAATTCGTAGATACCTTTATCAGCATTAATGGGTCTCAAACCTTCAACTTCTGGTGGGTTGTCGGTAAAAAGCTGAGCTTTAATAGAACGACCGTGCCTATATGCTACAAAGAATCTCTTACCCTTTTTACCTTTTGCTTTGTTTCCATCTTTATACCATGAAACGTATGTGTCATGTACTACTTCTTGAATGTTCTCAATTGCTAAAAACTTTTGTCTCACTACGTTGATAGCATCTTCATTCTGTTTCTTTGATGGTTTTATGGATTTTGCTAATCCGATGTCGTTAGCACCAATGGGTAATTCACCCACTGACGAGTCTTCATTTTCTTGCATTGACTCCTCCTCGTATTCGTTGTCTGGTTCATACTCGAGCTCAAATATTGCACCACATTTTGGACACTTCTTGTCCTGTTCAACCTTCTTCAGACTGATCTCAGTTTTACATTCTGGGCAGTCTATCATCTCTTCTACGATTTTTGCAACATCACTCATTTTGTTCTCCTATTCGTACTTATACTTTTAAGCAAAATTCAAAACTTCAAACTTTACTTTACTCAGCATTTGTTTGTGTGCCATTTTTGCATCGTCACCAGTAAAGTGTGGATACGCTTCTTTTACTTTAGAGACAATTTGACCTTGTGTATCACCATTTAATACAGATTGAAGACATATCATCTCGTCATCACAGAGCTTTACCTTTGCTACTTTCATCAATTTTTCATGTACACTGTCTATATTTCTTCCACAATCAGAGACATTCAATACTGCTTCATCGTCTGAAATTGTCAATTTATTTGTCTTCCTAAATACTTGATTTTCTTTTCTGATCTCTCTTGCAAACTCATGTCGTATTGACATCTTCATCCAACCAATGAAATGGTGTTCTGACTTATAGCTTTTATTAAGCCTGAATGTTACCTTACCATCTACCTTTTGAACGTAGTACTGTCGAAGTGGATATGACTGAATAGCAGACCAGATACCCATCCTAGCCAATTGCATGAAATCATCAAATTGATGTATGTTGCTGTAGTATCTAGATGAGACACTCTTAATCAATGGATCATATTGATTCATGATATAATTGACAGATTCGTTACAGCCATTCTTTGCACTCTTTAATACCTCTTCTATTTGCATAGACCCTCCCATTCACGAGCTCGATTTATTTTTTGACTAGGCCAACGATCTTGGCTAGTTTAACTATTAGACTGCCTTGTGGTCCTTTTACTGTTGCCTTGCTACCTTTGATATTGACATATTTGTGTTTATTAATATGACTGTCTACCAATGCGTTAAGTTCGTTCGTGAGGTTTGAATCTGGATTACCAGACACTTGGTGAATAGCCTCAAGAATTTTCTTATTGTTGTTGTTTAGATAAAACGTGAATGCTGAAGCATTTGCACGTGCTGACAGGTTACCCCGCATGATGCCCTCCTCGTCGTATTCAAAGTTGCTGCTTCCTTGCCGCCATTAGTTGCACTTATTTTTGCATTAATTTGTGTTCATGTGGAATGTATTAAATTGAGACGAAATTGTAAACACGTATTTTTGAATTTTTTACAATCTGTGTACTTTAGGGTTCAAAAACATGCTAAAAAGCCACCCCATATACCGTTTGAGAAGGGTGGCTTGGTGTGTCAAAGAGTATTAAATTGTATTAAATTACGCAGCATTTTTATAGACTTTAAGATATCCATCTCTAATGCCATCTTTAATCTCGTCCTTATATCTCTTGTCCTTTCTGAGTGGTTCTAGTTGTTGTACTGCACGATCACAAAATCGCTTTAAGGTTCTACCATTGACCTTGCCTCTCTTTTCAAGATACGAATAGAGCTTATTGCGATAACCCCACTTTACGTTGTCAGGTACTTTGATCAATTCAACTGTCACCTTGCCACTGTAGATTTCTACTGTAGCATTTATGCCCTTCTTACGAAGAATGATCGTCACGTCTCGATCTCCAATTTTTACGTTCTTTTTAGCCATTTTGGCCTCCTTTTAGTTCGCTTTAATGATGATAATTTTACCCTTGAGTTTTTTGAATTGAGTCGACATCCTTTGGCACTCGAGTTTTTCATTTTTTGTCTTTGGTTTGCTACAATCGATGATTTCGACAGATGCTGGAGTGCGTTCATTGAGTGTAGAACAACCGACCAATATTGATATTAGTATTAGTAAAATCGAAAATCTCATTTTAGCCTCCTTTAATATATACTATCATTAATACGTAAATATGTAAATACAATGCTGTGTACTGTATCATTTTGATATTCAATTTTTCTTTGGGCTGTCAATGTAAAACAATGACGATTTAGCCCGTGTTGTTGCTACATATTGTAAGTTCCTCTCTTGTTTCATCTGCCAAGGTTGTTTAGCAAATTTCAATGGCATTAACCATGCGTCTAGGATGAAAACCCTATCAGATTCAAGCCCCTTTGACCTATGAACTGTTGCCAATGTAACACCACCTTTTTTGTTATCACCAAATAGGCTTTCAATTGATGCAATCAGACCTGCGATGTTTTGAGCATTTGTACAGTCCACAAACGTCTTAATCACTTCGTGCTTGTCTTCGATTGCAGAGATGTCAGATTCTGGGTCCTTTGCGTATAATCTCTGCACCTCTTGATTGCGCCAATATTCAAGCTTTTCCAATAGGTCTGAAATATCATCAGCTTTCAATTTCTTGATGAGTGTCACTAAGCCCTTACCTATGTCTCTACCCAATACTGTTGCCGATACTCTATTTCCAATCAATACGTATGCCAATCTTATCAATGGTGCAGTACACCTACATACCACCATGTCATCCGTTTGAAATATTTTATGATTGTAGATGCCCATTGACTTTACAGTTCCTTCTATTGCAGTTTCACTTGGTTGAATGTGTGAGACATATTTTTGAGCCTCCTTAACTATTTTCTTTGGACAACGATAAGATATTGACAATGGCAACCTCTTAGCATTAAACGTCTTAGCTATGTTTTCTAAGGATTCGGAATCTGCACCTCTGAATCCATATATTGCCTGACATGGATCACCCACTGCTATTAATCGACCTCTACTATCCTTTGCCATAGACAACATAGCCCTTTGTATGTCTGAGACATCTTGAGCCTCATCTACAAACACAAAGTCAAATTTTTGAATTGGTGCGTTGAACACAACCGTCATATACATCTGATCGTCGAAATCTATTTCGTTCCATTTGCTGAGTGATATAGATAGGACAAGCCTTGCCATTTCAACTGCAACTTCTTTATCAGACACCATCTGGTTGTCATTATTTTTATGAGTACCGAATTGTATGTCGTAATGCTTGATGATCTTTTCCCATGCCTCGTCTGTATCTTTGACCAAACCTTCAGCGTTTTCGATATTGTCTGGCACTAGACCCACTGCCTTGGCAATTGATACTAATTGACGTACCGGCGTTTGAAGCTTCCTTGTTAGAAATTCAGAAAAAGCCTCCTTTACACTATCGTCTTTGAGTATGATATCTCGAGTCTTGTCCTTATTTAATGTCACATTGTCTGCAAATCTCATCCATGCCCTATGACCAAGGCCATTCAGTGTCATCACTTGGACATGTTTTGGTGTTCTCTCCTTTAATTCATTTGCTATCGATTTGTTGAATGCAAGGAAGCAAGTTCTTTTTTCTTGGGGTATCATTGAGAGAGCCTCAACTATTGTCGTTGTTTTACCCGAACCTGCTACTGCTTCAACTATGGCGCTGCCTTTCTCAAATTTTATAAAGTCAAAAATTGCCTGTTGGTAAATGCTTGGTTCAAATTTTCCCATTTCTTCTCCTTTTGGTTATCACCTCATAATTCATATTAACATTAATACGTAAATATGTAAACAACACACTGCAATCAGTATCATATTATGTACATTTAGATAAGGCCTTGCTGATCGCATTCTCTAAGCCACCATCAAATATTTCTAACTTATCAATGAAGACATTGGCACCAACATCAATGGCTTTCTGTGGTAGGTTTGAAGCCTCACCACCACTACACATAACAATTGGAGTTTTATACTGTTTTCGAACTTCTATTATAAACGATAATCCATTCATATTCGGCATTCTGTAGTCTGTCACGACTATATCTATTGATGAATCTATGTGATCTATTGCATCTTTAATGTCATTCTATATCATATGGATACACAGTATTGCATACCGTATAGTGTAGCCCAGACTTCGCACTGTTGTCGTTTATTAAAATGAATATTGATACGTACATATTCGACATTCTGTATTCTGACACGACTAACTCTATCAATACTGTATACGTAGAATGCTGTGAATGTATCATTAAGATACACAAACATCAAAGATCATCTAAACGACAACACAGCTTGAATGTATTGAATTCTAGTATGCTGTCAATATATTACGTCTCTAAAAGATTTTGATAAAAATTACAATTTATAATCATATTAATGCGTTAGCTTGTATCAATCTGTGACATATCTGAACGATTTTTGTTTACATTTAGGCATAAATACGTTAATATGTATATATGAGGTGATATTAACAAACTAAGGAGATTGAAATGAAAATGACATTTAGAACAGAAATTCAAAAATTACTTTTCACCAATGAGTTGTCTGGTCAGATATCAGATGGGCAATGGGAAAATACTAGACCACACGATCATTGGGAGAATTGGTGCAATGCTGAAATTCTTGTTGGTGATAATGTTGGTAGAGATTTTAGCACAATCAAGGACAACTACAACTTAAATTCTAAAGACTTGCTTGATGTTGTGGGTCAACGAATGATTAATATGATTAAAGTGAAAAAAGCACTACCAGGTTTGCCTGATGATGTTTGTGAATCTATAGGTGATTATGGTATTGAACAATTGAAGAAATATGCATCTGAAAATGCATCAAATAATGAGTATTGGCAGAAAAAACTTGAAGAAGTTCTCATGTTTGCAACTGAAGAACAACTTAAAGCTGCCTTAGCGGCTGATAGTTACAATATGAAAGACCTCCAAAAAGACCTTAAAGAGATGAAAAAGGCAATGAAAGTGGTGCTATAATGACTAAATTTGATGAAACTGTTGAACATTTAGCAGATAATGCCATAGAAAATATAGACGATTGGATACTCGAAGAATTGTCGAAATCAGAAAATGCTGAATTCGATAGTGAAAAATTATCGGATGCAATTTATAAACGAATCAGAGCAACATTGAGAGGTAGAAAATGAATCCATATAATGCTGATCTCTGGGCCTTGCAACTTTTTTGCAAAGGCAAATACCAACTAGAAAAGGACTGGAACTCTCTCAAGAAAGATGGTTCCACTTTCCTTCAAAGAATAATAGACAATTGCCCTTCTCGACATGAACAAGAATATAACACTTGGGTCATGAGCAAAGGCATGAAGCATCGTACTGGTAACAAAAAACAAGAAATAATTGCTTCGTCTATTTACATCTCGTTTCTCAATGATAGGTGGAACAATCGATATGTATACTACACGATAGCATTTTCTAAAGGTAGTGTCAAAATTGTTGCTACTCAAAAGCATCGGTATTGTCAGAAAAGTGAAGACTTCAGAAAACAATACACTTACGTATTGTTCGACGATAAAAATATACGTAAAACTGGTGAGATTAGTGGCCCTGGTGATGGGTTGGTAGTTCAAAAAGATTTGAAAGAGATATTTGAAGCATATGAAGGTTAGGAGAATCTAATGAATATTGATATTTCGAAACCCATAAAAATTACTGTTTGTGCTGATGGTTTTGTAAGTATTTTCACAAAGGGTCTTGGCAAACCACGATTAGGTGCTGCGCTACCTTGTCATTCTACTGATACTATGGAAGAGGCTATGTTTCTAATAAGAACTATATGCGAATTGACAATATGCACAAGACCAGATGGAAATACTATCGAACCTAGAGCACCAGTGTGGGTAGCAAACCAAGACATTGATCAAATCGAAAGTCTTGGTTTAATGTTTCAGCATACAGAGAAACGAATACATAAAGACGACAAACCTAAGAAAAGGAAGCCAAATGGACTTCGAAAAACGTGAAGTAAAGTTTGTGCCAGCAGACAAAGGTAATGGTTGGTATGCTCTCGGCATTGAAATACAGGGTAGAGTTTCTAGATATCTACATTGGATTGAAACAGAAACTGGTTGCATTTGTACAATTGACCGACTAGATCTTGCTAGAAGTATCTGTGAAACGAAACCAATGATTGAAGCATATTGTGAAAAACTTCAAGCAATGTTTGAGAATGACGAAATTGGTTGGGCAAATGTCAATATGAAGAAGAGTGTATCATGAATTTTGTAATTGAATATATAGGATTGCGCGAGGGTTATCAAATTGAAAAAACTAATGAGGTTGTAGATGGTGAGTACATATTTGAAAATTTTAAAGAAGCAAAAAAGAGAGCAATTGTATTAGCTAAAAATGATGTGGCACTTGTTAAAATCGCTTTAGCAAATACCAAGGCTTTGGAATGATAACACTCACGAAAAGGAGAAAAGCATGAGTCAATTTGTAGTAATTGCTACACCTACAAGTGTAGAAAAATCAGAATGCCCAAATGAACCAGAGTTGTTCAAACAACTTCAAACCTGGGTTGATGGCTATGTACAACTTGTGCCACAAGCATATCAAGAAAAGTATCGAATTGCAACCAACGAAGATGGTAAACCAAAAGGTCTACCACATACTATGCACATCATGGGCCATGAGCTTGTTGGAACTATAGTATTTGCTGGAATTAGCAATAATACTGAACATTGTGGTTGTGTTGGGATGCCTGAAGAAGAGGCAGACAAATTAGTAGAGGATTTGAAATCTTTGATGCATTAATTGCCACTCTAATCTCCTTGGTATCACCTCATAACTGTTATCGAGTGATTGTAGTGGCATAAACCCTCTTTGGAACTTTTGAAGTTTCAAAGGGGTCTCGGGCAGTTCTCACCATCCCAAGGGCTTCGACCTTAGTGAGGCTGTCCGGGTCTTTTTTGCCTTTTGGATATTGACACACTTTCACATTCCACTTATGGCCCATTCTCTCAACAAATTTCTCGACCATTAATTTGCCGCCCAGATCGTTGTCTGGCATCACGATGATTGAACCATCATGGTAACGTTCGATCATTTTAGCCTGCGATTCTGAGACGTTATTGGACAACGTTGAGTAACAATTGATACCGTGCGTTCGAAGTCTAATGCAGTCAAATGAGCCTTCCACAAAGACCGGGTCACTACTCTTATAGCCAGCATCGTGACCAAAGATGACTTGATCAATAGGAGTGGAAGCCTTGTGCATGTACTTTGCGTATCTATCTGAATCTGGATGCGCTCTAAAATAGTCTTCTTCTTTGTCATAAATGCTCCTTGCTGTGAAGCCAACTACCTTGTCCCATTGGACGAATGGTATGATGATTCGATCGCTCCAATATCCACTATTGCAAAAACCGATGCCCCAATGGTGAAGCACCAGCTTACTAAAATTTCTTGTAGACATATATGATCTTATTTCATCTTTAGCCCCCTTCCAATTCGAATCGTAATGATAAGGTAGTTGAGTCTCTTGTGCTATATACAATTCTTCAACTTTTCTATTTTCTTCTGTTGCTTTTTGTCGCCACTCTAAGCTACTCATGAGCACATCTTCAGAGTCTACATTTGTCAAACCAAATCGTTCTGACAACCACTTCACAGCTGGCTTGAAACGAATTTGCTTGACCATCATCACAAGGCCAACAATCCCACCCTGAGCACCGCAACTGAAGCAACGCCACTTGTTCTTCTCTACATTGTACGATGCAGATGGATTGTGGTCGTCGTGCATGGGATTGAGACAAACGTGTAGCACTTCGTCATTGGAATTCATTGGTAGGACTTCAAGGCTACCTAAATCACCAAGAAGCTTTTCAACTTCCCAATCGGTCATCCTTGATTCTATCATGTTGATGGCTAGTGATGGGTTCATTAGTTATAATCCCATCCATGAGACTTCGTTGTTAATTCATGTAAGTCAATTTTTACGAATCCAATACTAAACAATAGCCAAACAAATCTAACCGTCATATCATTTCTGAATAACGAAGGTTTTTGCTGCAATGGTTTGGATATTTCAAAGAAAAACGTCATAGCATTACTTTACAATTTATCCTATCACTTACTTCATTAAATTTATCGACTGTTGCCTGTCCTAAGTCTATACCAGACCTCAATGCTAAGATGTCTAAATACGTCACAACGTCTGCAAATTCCTTCGCAAGCTCTTCACGTTTTTCTTCCAATGTGAAGTCGCCACGTTCGATCTTTTTTATTAAATTTGCAGCTTCACCCAATTCTCCACACACTGCATTTGACCATTGAGACAACATCCAATCAGAACCATCAGTCTTGTGTACAATCTCTCCCTTTGCATTCTTGAATTGTGGTAATCTAGCCACATTTGCTTCTCTCAATTCACTAAATTTTAACGCGTTCATTCTATCTCCTATGTTAGAGTACCTAATCTATCTTCAGCCTCTGCTATCTTTTCTTTTTGCTTTAGAATCCAGAGGCGTAGACATTCTCTACATGATACTTTCTTGTGTGATGTTGTATATTCTTTCTTCGGTGATTGCTTGAAGCTCTTCTTGTACGTTGTATTGTCATATGGCACATGAGTACCACACTTAGTGTAGACTTTTCTATACGACCAGTGCTGTGAAGAAAACAAGTGAACAGTCATAGTTTTGGGATGCCCTTTGACACTAAATCACCAATCCTATCCATCAAATTTACTGTCAGGTACGTCATCTTATGCCATCTAATTCTGTAATCTCTCAACGTCACCTTTTGGTACAATCGCCACCTGCCATTCTCAAGCACGAACTTGTGGTCTGAATCTATTACGATTTCTGGTGGTGGTTCATTAGGCGCCTGCAACTTCGACCTCGACGAATCCAAACTCACGGTTCTTAGCACTGACCGATCTAGCAATCTGTCTAATTGCTTTTATATTTCTACCTTGAGCACCAATCATAATGCCAATGTCTTCTGACCTGCAATTGATCTCATATATTGTAGACCTGCTTCCACATATCTCCTCAATTGTCACTGTCTTTGGGTCTTCAACCATCTCTTCGCATACGTGTTGAATCAAAGCCTTCATGCTGCTCTCATCCTTCTTCTTCTTGCCTAGTCCTAACATCCTTCAGCCTCTCAATTTTAGTTGTGTCGTCTATGAAATTCATCTCAATGACATGGTTCATTCGACCTTCTCTTTGTTTAGCAACGTGTATTTCTAGCTTGTCTCCAGCAATGTTTCTATGCTTTTCGACAGCCTTTCCTCGTTTATAGTAAGCTTCTCGATACAATAGCAATACCAAATCTGCAATTTCTTCATAAGCACCACTATCCTTCAAGTCAGACAATTGTGGCCTCTTATCTTTACCCCTCTGCTCTGCTTTACGACCAATTTGAACTACTAAGCACATGTGCAAATTCAGAGTCTTTGCTATCCTCTGGACATGGTTGAGCATCTCAGTGTATTGGTCGGTCGTAGACTTCCCTGCCAACCACTTAGGCTTCTGAATTTTCATGAAGAGGTCTATGAAAACAACCTTGATGTCAACTTCTTCTTTCAGCTTTGTAATCTGCATCTCAAGCTTTTCCATCGTAATAGACGGTGTATCGTCTATGTAGATTGGTAGTTCTTTTAAAGCCTTTCGAGCATTCTTAATTGCTATCTTATCTGCCTGTGTAAGTTCTTCAGGCTTCTTGATGATTTTTTCTAGCGGTACACCACTTCGTACTGAAATCATCCTATCATATACTGAAATGTTGTTCATCTCTAAACTGAACTGAGCATTTGGTATGCCTTTGTTGCCCAACCTGTGCATGCTATTTGCTACCAAGGCTGACTTTGCCATTCCAGGTCTACCAGCAACAATTGAGACTTTACCCTCGCCAAAACCTACTGTCAATTCATCATCTATAGCCTTGAATCCAGTCGAACCAAACGTGAAACCTTCGTTTCTCCGCTGGACTGTTGTTTCATATTCGGCATCAATTTCAGCCAATTGCTTGAAACCACCCAATGATGCACCATCGTACTGCATCAGAGTTTTTGATATCTTCTCGACCTCGCCCTGTATTTTCTCAATTGAGCTGTGAGGGTTGTTCAATTTGTTGTAGAGGTCTACTAAAGTAGTCTCACGAACTTCTTTTTTGTACGCATCTCTATTCAATTTGTCTATGAACGATTTGAATGCATCAATTGAGTGAGACTCAGTGAATGTATGTCGAAGCTCGTTTAGATATTTGATGTCTACTTTGTGCTTTGTGCCTGGATAGTCGCTCTTGTTAGCATTGACTGTGTCTGGAGTGACTTCGATCTTTCGTTCTACTAACTGGTTCGCTACCCATGCAATGCATTTGTGGTTCTCAGCTTGGAACTTGCGATGGTCTGTGTATATTCTAAACGGATTCGTCAACTCTGGGAAGTTCAACAAGCTTCCCAGTATCAATTGTTCGTTGTCTATGTCAATGGCAGCTTCAAACTCGAAGTTGACGGACTTTTGATCCTTCTTTACTTTGAATCTCTTTGCTGCCTGCTTTTCTTCCATTCGACTTCCTGTTCATGAGCTCGTGGTATAAATCTAAGTTCGGCTTTGCATTGTTTCCCGGTATGAATATCGTAGTGTAGTCTTTGATACCAACAACAGATTCGACGTCTACTGGCGAACCCTTGAGGCACAATATAGTACATCTAGGGTCACCAGTGTCTTGTCGCTTTGACATTAAATTTCCAAAATGGTTCGTCACCATGCTTGAGTCTCTACCTAGGAACATGTTTCCTCGTAAATCATCAACCATGAGCACTGGCGCATCTACTATTTCTTCTAATATGTAGTTGTCTTCTTCCATGCGGCCAGTGACTTCTTTTCTGCATTCTTCTAATATGCTACAACACTTGACGTAACGTGAGAAGTCTTTACTTTCATATTTAGTTGCAGCCCTCAATATGATTGCAGCTAACTTTGAAGCATCCGACACATTGTCGCCAAAAAATAAAACGTTCTCATTTCTGTTCATCATCTCTGGCAGGTTCTCAATGAAGAGCTCTACGAAGTCTATTGCCTTATGCATGTCGACTTTATCTTGCTTAGCTCTCAAGCAGTCTCCAATCTTGTCGAGCTTCACGTTGACTAAAGAAGATGGGAGGTGTGCCATCGACAGCACATCCTTTAATTTCTCTTCAGGCCATTTTCTCATTACTTCTCCTGATTGTATGAGCTCATGAATTCGTCCTTAGAAGTCAAGTATACTTTTCTTGGCTCACCTTTGTCGTCTGACATCTTATTGAGCATCCCAAGAAAATAGTTGCTTGGCTTTCCTTTCTTTTCGTCCATGACGCTAGCCCTGAGCAGTGCAAACCTGCTGATTGCTAACTTTATGAGGCTCGTGTCGTACATTGACATGTTGCTCATGAAGTGACGATGTGCTTTTGAATTCTTTCGGAGCTTTAGAAGCTTAATCAAATTTGTCAAATCCCTCTCAAACAGGTAATCGCCACCCGTAATCTTGAAAGTCAACTGTTCAATCTCATCCCTGATCTCATTGTGGCTCTTCAACATGCCCTCCTTTGCTTGTTTCTTCCTCTTAGCCCGCATCATGCAAACTACGTTCATCGTCTTTTCTACTTTTGCCTCACTCATACATTTCCTTCTCCCATTCGTCAAAAATTCCAATATTCTCTAATACTCTTTGATCTTAAAATTCTATATAGACTATAGATAGATAGATAAAGAGGTACTTTCCCGGTACTTTCCCGGTACTTTATCTCGACTGAGTTACACAAGTTAGTGGTAGCATAGCAATTACTCATGGATAGTAAATCCCCACTTTTTGTACCATCTATCTCTATTCTCAAACATATTAGTATTCTTAGAATGCTTCATCTTCTTGATGCCCTTCATGTAGTAGAGGTAGTCACGGTAGTCCCAACAACGAGCATGAGTCTTACCTTCTCTTGCTCGTCTCGTGCGCCCTACGAATTGCTTCAAGTTACCTTCATTGTTGACTGGATACGTGAGGTGTAGGCTATCAAGGTTGGGTATGTCTAAACCTTCGCCCGCTATCTGCCAATTGCAGACCAACACATCGATGTTGCCCTTCTTTGATTCAATGACTGTTTCACGTCTTTCATCTTTGTCGACGGCACCCATCAACACTCCAACTCTTAGCCCCATGCTTCGTAGTCGCTCTGTCAATTTCCAACCATGCTTCACTCTATTTATGAGTATCATCGGAAAGAACCCGTCTTCTAAGTCTATCGAGACGTTGCCGCATATCAATTTATCTCTATATGGCGCATTTGCTATCATTCTATTGTAGACGATCCAATCATCACCGATCTTTTTAAAGTCTACTTCATATCCTGTCTCAATTTTGCGGACTTCACAGCCAACCAGACGACCCTCCGCTTCAACTTCTTTGTCGGTTATTTCAGAAACTACAGGTCCTACGTAATTTTTCAATAAGAAGTGGAGGCCATCTTTTCTCTTTGGTGTTGCTGTCAAGCCGATTAAATATCGAGACTTCATCTGAGACATGAAATTTATGTACGACTTTGCTGGTGCTCTATGACACTCATCAAATATTACCATCCCGTATCGAGCATTCAACTTTTCAAAGTCTGAGTCTTTACAATTTCTCAATGTTTGTATGAGACATATTGTGATGTCGCCAAGAATTCGTTTCCCTGCGCCGATCTGCCCGACCTTTATGTTACCTTTCAATTTCAGGTTAACTTCGTCTAGCCATTGCTGCTGCAACTCCTTCGTGTGCACTACAACCAATGTTGGTTGTTTGACTTTAGCAATTAAGCCCAGACCAGCAACGGTCTTCCCGCTTCCACATCCGCCAACTCCAACACCTTGCTTTGAAATAGCAAGTGCATCTATCATACGCTCTTGATAGTATTTAAACTCCGTGAACGTGTCATGGAAGTTAATCTCAGCATCTATTAGTTCTTCATTTACGAATCGTGTGTCAATTATTTTAGTGACTTTCTCATTTCTTATTCTACCAGCATTGCGTGCTAACTTTCCAGTGCCTCTTGGAATGCACAACCTGTCGTCATCATCTACGTGCCACATCTCAATGTTTCTAGGCTCTTCGCCAACTGGTTTACCCATTTGGACCAATTTACTATAGACGGGATTTCGTTTTGTGAGAGTCTCTTTTAGATATTCAGTAACTCTCTGATTCTTCGTATCGACTCGGATGTGAGTATCTACAAATAATTGCATCTATTCTTCTTTTTGTTTGTCTTCGTGGTTCAATTCTGCTTTGCGTTCGTATATTGTCACTTCAGCATCTTCTATGACTGCTTGCGTGCTTATGATTTTTTGTGCAAAGCCTTGAGTCTTTTTAGCATACTCAATCTGGAAGTCTTTGAATTCGTTTTGAAGTTTTTTGATTTTTTGAAAATTCACCTCACGTCTGGCAAAGAATTTCGCCATGACGACATCATCGATCTTGCCGTCAGAAAAGTCTTTGGCTATGACCGCAATCGATGCTTTAAATTCTTTTCTTGGTATAATAGCTCCATTGCATTCGATGTCTTGAAGTTTAGGAGGTTTGACGTCTGCGAAGTCCGATGGTTGCATAAAATATCCTTTGTTGTGCATTACTGCCAATTCAAGATTCAATACTATACTTAAATGTGCTTTATGGAAATCTTCAGTCTATTTCTCGCCTTCAAGCTCTTTTACTCGGTCCATGAGCTTGACAACTTCTGCTTTCTTTCTCATTTGCCAGAAAAGGTGGCCCATTATAAAGCCCATAGCAAATGTGAAGACTGGATATTTGTGAGACCAATCGTATATGACAAAACTCACAGTGCCCTCTGTGCCAGCACTATTAAATGCAAACACGTCGTATCCCAATATCGCAATTATAACTATAAATATTACTATTGCTGTCAACTTTTGTGTCTTTTTTACGCTACCCATTTCAGAGCTCCTATATGTTTGTGTTCTTTTTGGTGCCCAGTGTGAGCAATATTGCTACTTCTGGACCTACGAGACTTCCTACATTCTTCATCTCAAACTCCATTGCCCAGCTATTATATAATAGCTTACCAACAACGTCTGTGGATTCAAATGTAGTCACACCGTTTGCTGGACCTCTGCCTCTACGCATAAAGTAAAAGAGGTCTATCGGTACGTCAAACAAATTATAGCCACCCTTTTGCTCGTAATTGACAGATAATTCATTCGTGTCAGAATTATAGTCAAAGAAACCTTGGTTGCCCGGCGACGGTACGGGCGTATTTGCTAATATTGTTACGTTCCCATTTAATGTCGCTTCTAGGTTGACGTCTATATTACCGCTACCTGGCTCAGTTGGCACTATAATATTGACGCCAGTAGCTATTGTTAGTTTATTAAAGTCACCCGTAGCATCGGCAAAACCAGTTGATGCTGGTGCGTACAGCTTTGCATCCATATATGGACCAGATGCCATACCGTACCACATAGCTCTACCGCCTATAGCATAATAGTGATCTAACATTCTTAATGTCTTTTTTGGTGATGCTTTAGTGAGTAGCAATTCCTCACCACTACCATATAAACCGTCAACTATATCATCGCTAATGCCACAAATGTAGATCGTGTAACCTACTGGTATTCTATTAGACGTTAAAATTTTTCTGTTGTCTGACGTAGTGAGTTCGAGTGATCCTAATGTCTTTTTGTACTTAGTCTCAAAGACTAATTGTTCGCTCGAAGCTGGTTCTGTTTTATGTATAAAGCTCTCTATGCTTAATTGACCATCGAACACTATTAAATGATAGTGAGTGTCATTGTCGAACCATTGGACACTTTTATTGCGTTCTGATACAAATTTTTCAAATGCAGACCATTTTAATCTCAGGTTACGATACATTAGCCGTCTCCCCAACTATGTCTGAGGCTTTCATGTCTGTCATAGTGCCGTTCAACGTTGCTCCAGCTGTGCCGAGGTTTGTTATTGTTGGAAATGTATCACTCTCTCCCATTCTCCACCACCCTGGCATGTTCAGTGCTTGGGCATGTGAACCCAGGTTTAGAGGTTCGCCAATTCCAAATATTGCTTGAGCCTCTACTACTGTCAATGCTGTTCTGAATACTGCTATTTCGTCTAAGAAGCCGTTCATTGTCTCTGTGTTGCCGTTATTTCTTCCAGATATTTGACCAGGTGTGCTGTTTGCTGGTGTAGAAGATAGCGTATTATTTTGAATGTCTAAGGTCCCAGAAATGTCTACTCCATCTACTACAAATATGACATTTGCAGCATCAGCATTTGCTGGTTTTATCATCACAATGTGGTGCCAATTGTCGTCATTGTATTCTCCGCCGTTTGGCGTCCTGATGAATTGACGATTCGTGCCAGCACCACCACTCATGTGCCACTCTATTCTACCGCTATTGTTTGAAAGCCTATATCCTGCATTGTTGGAGCCCTGTTGCTTTGAAAACATAGCTTGAGCTGCTGATGCTGCTGTCCTAAACCATACTGAAATTGTCACTGCTTCTAAATGAGTAAACGTAAGTGAAGCATCGTCTACTAACAATATCTTGTCATTCGAATCTACTCTGCCAAACAATATTGACTTCTGGTTCGCAAATGGCGGATTCGCAAACAACGACACTCTATTGTCATATATTTGGTCAAATTTTTGAGATGCCCACAACACCTGTTCAAGAGTTCCGCTTCTAGTGACTCGTGCTATGAGCCACACTGGATTTGCAGTGCTTGCTGATTGATTTTTTGTGAAACCATAGAAAGTAGATTCTCCTATTATTTCTATTTCAACTCTGAGAGTTGGATGTGAACGTATCAAGCTCAACAAAAATTCATTCATGACACATCCTCCAGCTCGAGAAATAGTTCACCATTTGCTCTAACATTTTGGTCATTGCTACGTGCACTCATTACTATGTCTGTGCCTGCTGGTAGTTCTGTGAGCTCTTCAATTATCTTTTTAAAGGCTGACGTGCCGTCAGTTGATAGCGCTATTGTCTTTTCAGGTATGAATAATCCACCAGGTAGTCGAACTCTTAGAGCAATTTCAGCTTCTTTGTGGCCGATTGAACCAAATGCTTGTTGTATCGAGCCGCCAAATTGTACAATCTCTCCCACTGTATTAGCTGGAACTGTGAACAAGCCGCTAAAAGACCTATTCAAACCTGATTCAATGACAGCCATTGGGTCTCCACCCAGTGTTGTTGTCATTAAGCCTTCATTCTCTCCACTTCCACCAGCACTAGTGACTTGTTGCCCAAATACTCTCAAAAATTGTTGGCTACCAACTACACCAGACAACCCATTTGTAGCAAGAGCTTCTTCTGCTAGTGCTAAGCTCTCATCTAATCCAAATATCGTAACCTCTCGAGCGCCAGACCCAGCAGCACTGTCATTTGCATTGTCGCTTGACAATGTGACAACTCCTGCTGCTGTTGGCAATATAAAGGACTGGCTCAATTCCCATAAGTCTATGAATGGGAAATTGTTGTCGTAATCTATGTCGGGGTTTCGGCCTTCTACTTGCACAAATTGAATGCCATTAGCAGCTTTGCCTTTGCATGGGTGCGCAACTAATACGACGGAGCTCACGCCGACACCTTCGGCCAGGCGGATATTCTAACTTCTGGGTTGTTACCATCAGGTGACCTAAAGTAGATTCTACTCACAGACTTATTGTCTAATGAAATTGAAGGCTGAATGCAGTCTAATACTCCATCTAGTCTTCGACCATTGAAGCTGTATTCTATTCTTTGCGACGATATGTTGACTAATGTGAGCCCAACAGATTGAAAATTCCAATCAATCGACGGCACTGTTGGGAACGCTGTAGTTGTCACCTTGAACGTGTCGAAGAAATGATCAGCATATTTGAAGCTCATGAGTCTACTTCCTTCTTTTTGCTCTCAGCAACATACTTGAGCTTCTTCACGAGCCCTTGAGGTATGGGTGCTCCCATTATTGCTAAATTTTCTACTATTGACAGTGCTTCTGTTGCTGCTAAGAATGTGTAGACTATAGTCTTTGCAAATTCTATTGGCGTGACTTTGTCTACCATTGAAGCTGTGAGGATCAATAAGAAATAGACAAACAACTTATGCGCAAATCCTAAGAAGTATCTACTCTGTATGTGACCCAACTTGAATGCTTTTATCACTCCTGTGAACGTATCAATGAAGATCAGAACTACAATTACTAATGGTGCTTGTTTGTCAGTTCCGAAAACCCAGTTTGAGCTACAGACTAACAAGGCTAATGCAGCCTTGAACGTAAATACATCTGCTACATTCGTGATCGCATGTTTAAAGCCTTGCCAATTGCAGTATCTCATATCCACTGAGCATAACCTCCATGTTATACTGGTCGTTTAACTATGACTTCAAGCACTGCACCAGCACCTGGATCTGCAGCCCATATACCCGTCACGCCATCGACGATTTGAGTAGACCAACCCAATAATGCAAGAGAATTTGCGCCTTCTGTCTTTTGTGATACAGATTGAATGACGTCTGTAGCCAATAAACCTGTCACGGTCATTGCTTCAGTTGCGGCACCACCCGCACCAGCATCGCTTTCAAATGACAACGTATCAAATGCAATTTCTTCAGCTAAAGCGCCTGCTTTTAATACTTCATCTGCTGCTTGAGCGGCGTCACCAGCTGCTACATCTTCTTCTAATGTAGTTTCTGATAGACGACGTCGGTGGCCTTTATTGATGTTCGAACCACCAGCGAACTTACCATCTAAAATGCTCATATTGAGCCTCCTTGCTTATTTAAGCACATGCATTTCGTACCCAATTGCGTCGACATTCACGCCGACAGCAGAACTTTCAATCTCGATGCCGAGAAATCCAGTCACTGGGTCGTTTACCATTCGAAATTCGCCAACAATTTGAGCACCTGTGGCTAATTTCCCTCTACCATCTGTGAGATACGCAACAGCTTCTGCGTTGTCAGAGACGATCATCACCAACTTAGGCTTGACGCCTAATTCAAATTGGCGCAATACGGCACTACCATTTCCAGTATACCGCTTACGTTGTAAACTTGTACTCGAGCTACCCATTTTCTTCTCCTTTGTTTTCGTTATTTCGTTGATTTTCAGCCCATTGATCTACAGCATCGGCAGCTTTGCTTGCATCAGAATCCTTTGATAGATTATCTTTGATTGCAGCTTGACTGTCGGACACTTCTTTGTCTTGTGACTTTTTATAAGCTTGACTTGCTTGCCAAGCATTCCAAATCTTGTGTAGAATTACTATGACTATCGGTGAGAATATGAACAAGACTCCCAATATGACAGACGTTGTGCCGCCACTCATGAAATTTGACCATGTATTTACCAATTTGTCTAACATTAGTTCTGGCACTCCATGTCATCGTTTTCGTAGTTGCACAAAAATGACCTACCCTGTACAGTATATTGACGAATTCTATAGGTCGTGTTTGGAAGCCAATCGAACTCAATGCTCGATTTGTTCTTCCACTCATTGTTTACTCTAGTGAAAGATGCAAATTCACTTCCACTCAACTTGACTTTATTGCCATCCCTCTTTACTTCTGGCAATGGGAGCTTAACTGCATTCTGCTTGAATACGTTGACTATAACGGTGAAGACGTAATCTTCTGCCCAGTCGCTTGGAACCGCTCTAATTTGCACTATGCAAAAGTCCGATACACCATATCGTTCTACGTTCAGTAGTTCTCTCCATTCAAACTCGACGTAACTGCTGTTGTATTCCATTATGATGGGCGTATGGCCGTTACAACGTTCTATTCTCAATATGCCTCTTTTGCTGTTGGGCATATTTAATGACAGATTTGATGATTGTGGCTTTACTAAAGAAGACACAGTGGTGAGTGATCTCAGATTTGCCCCACCCACGCCTTCCGAAATCAATCCCTTAATAATGACCCTGCCGGGTTCCGCATTTTGATACGTTCTTAAATAGACATATCCGAACCCACCGCGGACCAATATTGGACTATCGTCCTGGTCCTTGTATCGAGGATACATGTCTACCCTCAATAAGCAATTGTGTTTCTTTTGCAATATCTCACCCAGAAAGACTGATATTGGTAAAGTAAAAAGACCTACAGCTTGTTCGCCGTTATTAAAGCTGTATGCTTGATCTACATTACATCGATCTGAGAAAAACTGTAAAGTTCCCTTCTCACCAACAGTCTCGACTTGAATTTTTAAGTTGGAGGTGGATGACCCTATGGGCATAGTGCATCCATTCAATCCAAATCGTCGTTGACCATTGCAAACAGTCTCTAGCGTTGGGTAGAGGACATCAATTGCTGCAGGTGCTGGGTCTCTGACTAGCTTGACCGATGTACACGATACAACAGCCAGAGACACTAAAATGATTAAAAGTATTCTTAACTTCATTAGTCTTTCTTTGCTTCCTTAAGATCGTTGATGAGCATGAACAACTCTTTTCCAAGAGTCATTGAACGTTCTACGATTGCCTCAATCTTATCATCTTTCAAGTCGAGTTCTGAAGCCAAATGGTCGCAGAGCTCTTTGCCTTCTGCCTTGTCCATATCTTTGAACTCTGCACCAATCTTTCCAGCGCCTGCAAATGCTGCACCAGATGACATCAATGCTGGCATCATATTACTAACATCTCCAAATGACAATTTGCCATCGTCGTCTAAAGATGCTTCAAGCCCCATTCCGAGTTTTGCTACAAAGGTGACCATTTCTTTGGTCTCTTTGATGTCTAATTTCTTGACTTCTGACACTTCTTTTGCTTCTGTTTCTTCTGACATTATTTTGCCTCCGGTTATGTTACTTATCGTACTTCCAAAGTTAAATATTAAACACTTTTTTCGATATTTGACACTGCAAATCTGACTTCATGTACAGAAGTCAATCACAGCTAATGCTTCTTACTCAGACTGGAGAAATTTATCTATCTCTGCAATTGCTAGATCGATGTCGGCTTGTAGTAGCAATACGTTATCTGGCACTAATGCCTCGATTTTGACTTTAGCTACTTCTATAGAACCTGACCGTAGTGCTACGATTATAGCACTCAAACCATTGAATATTTGTTCTCGTTGCGCTACTGTCATCGTCTTTGATGCAAATAAACCTTGAAGAAGCTGTATGGTAGCTTCACCAAATCTCACCCGTTTTCTACCTCTATCTACTAATATTTGTTTTTGTGCCTTTGCAGCATCTTCAGCAATTGCAATAGCTTCAGCTGCTGTATCTTTCACAAGGTCTGGTTTTTTATTGAAGCCATTCGGCACTGCACAATACACTTCATCATTGTTGATAGACCGAACTGTTAAAGTACCATTGATGTATTGAGAACAATTCAACTTTTTAAATTCTACGTTACAAGTATCGAAATCTGTACATGGAATTACATCTTTCTTTGCATACGTGGGGTCTTCTAGATTGTCTACTTCGCCCATTATCCAAAAACGCATGTCCTTACCTGTCACATCGAAACAACCTTCTGCGCAGCTTGCACTACAATGTGCCTCTCTTGCATGAGATGACCATCCAGGTCCTTCGATGTGTGTTTTACAAACCCAATTGAACTGAGCCTGTGATTCAAGACAAAAAAATAGTAAAAATAAACCTATCAATGCTTTCATATTTTCTCCTTATAGTCCCATACATTGCACAGAACAACCTTGAGCATCTAAAGCGCCTGTAGACGGATCACGTGTTCGTATGCTTACTTGAGTATTAGTCGTTGATGATATTGTACAATTTCTATTACCGGAACTTCCAGCCTGTTGTGCATTACATACGGGTAATGATGCAAAGGGCACACCAAATGTCCAAGTTGCATTTCCCAATGTCGCGTCCGACACCACACCGCTATGACCAAATGGATTTGCATTAAATATCGGAGTAGCACCAGTTGAAATTGACGCTGCTTGTATTTTTGGTGGTCCCGAAAATGAACCATCTAATATTTCAAATTTGCTATTAATAGTTTGTAAAAAATTATTGAAAATTGGCGCTGGTTTTTGCTCTCTTGATTTTTTAATAGAAAAATACACAGCTTGATCTAGTGATCCATTACTTCCAGATCTATCGTATGGATATACAAAATTCACATTTATTTCTGATATTTGGAAAGAGTGAAATAACCTAATTGTCTTTTTACCACTTGAATCAAAAAACATGTCGTCACAAACAGTGATATCACGACCGTATATAGTAGAAGCATTACTTGCTGTCTCATTCACACCTGTCACGGCTTTTGAACTTTGAATAATCGTTTGAGCATTGTTAGGCGTTTCCACGAATCGCAGCATTGTTGATACTGTTGCAGTTGCTGCACCGTTCACAGTACTTAGACGACCCGGAGTAGTGAAACAGATGTCGTACCAACCAGCAGTAGGTAGCTCTTCAGAAAAACCAACCGATTCATTACCACTACAAGATAGACCACTTGATTCTTCTACCCCTGAGCATGCTTGAAGTGGCGAACCCACAGTTTGTACAAGTGTTAAATCATTGTCTTCTATACCAGTATAACCACTATTTGATACACCTGAGAAGATGTTTTCACTCCCTCCAATATTACCTTTTGCTAAAAAGCCGCTTGTCTCTAACGTAAGAGATTCAGCGTTTGTTAGAGGGAATCGTTCTACTGTGAAGACTACACGTTCATCGTCTGTGCCGCCTGCTGATGTGACACAGTTACCAGCACCTGCTTGTCTATCGTGCAATAATTCGTATGTGACATCTGGTATTGTAGCAGCTACATCAAATGTAGCATCTGTATTATAATGTTGTTCGTCGCCTAGTGATCTTAGAAGACCTTTATTCTCAGTGCCATCACCTATTACAAAAGCACAAGTAGTAGTTGTCCCAGCTGCCATCTGACCTGAAAAAAATACGTGATATTTACCAGGTGGCAGATCATTGAATCTTATTCCTGGTACGTTTGTCGCAGATGCTACTGCCTTACCTGTTGTTGTTTCTACGCAGTCGTTATCAACTGGATAGTTGGCAAACGATGCTGCAGACCCCACCCATTGACAACCAGAACCCTCCCAACTAGAAGTACCATAAATAGTAGATTGCGAAGTCTGTTGAGTGTTCCGACCACTACCAAGGAATCTAGTATCTAAAGTTATGATTGCAGGATTAGCTACAGTAGATTCTAATCTCCACTTTAAAGAACCCGAAGTTGGGCATGGAAAATTAATACCATCAACAATCCTGATACCAGACGTTGGATTCAAATTGATCTCTGCAATATTGACGGTGCCGTCGTGTGCTATAAGCATCAAGTCGTCTGCAGTACCAGCATCCCATAAATATTTGAAAAATACTCCGCATGTTGCGCCAACCATGCCTGCTGGAACGACAAACAATGGAGATTCTAATGTTTGGCCAATGCCGTCTGAATCCCACGTTAATGAGATTTTGCCATCTAGTGGTGATGCAGTTTCTAATGCAACAGTACCTCCACTAGCAGTGACACCAGCCCTCCGTGCCTCGAATCCAGGATTTGACAATAAATTTCTTTCAGTGCCTTCAAGCATAGCCCTATCTTGTTCCTTTGGAACGGAATATGCTAAGTTTGGTGCGAATACCATGAAGATTATCTGCAACCAGACAATGAAAGTAGTCATCTCCTTTTTATTAGGACAACATATTTGTTTCATTTTGAACATTATTTGCTTTAACCTCGTCATCCGAATGTTACCTCCGTTGAACTTGGAATGAATCTTATATCTGCGGCATCTTCTGTTGGGGTTGGCGCAATTCTTATGAGCTCAACTTTTAGAAGATCACCTGGGTTGACTTGTACGCTATTAATTTCACCAACAGAGTCTGTCAGTTCTAATGTACCTTCTCTAAATTGATTGGCAAGAGTATTCGTGATATCGCCAGTTGCTGATACGTGTTGGTTCGTTACGTCATCTATCGCATCGGTGTCTCTTCTTATGAGAGTCGTTGTTGTTTGCATCTCAAAATTATTGACAGCACTTGGGCTGTAGAATCCAAGAAAAGACAATATCTGATTTGTTGCTGTGTATTCTTGTGGTACCTTTATATAGATAGTCTCAATTTGAGTATCGCCTTGTGCGTAGAGCAAGACCTTTTCATTGAATTCAAAATCTTCTAATGCATCACCTTGCCATTCGCCACTTAAACCGCCACCCGCACTACCTGCACCACCTCCAGCAGCACCAAATCTAATTATGTTCTCTTCAACGATTGACAATATTGTACCACTACCACCAGCGCCATCATCCTGCACTACTATGACAGAGACTGGTGTACCACCACTAAGAACCGGTTGTGTTGTGTCTGCCTTTGCTGCTACGAGTGTTGCGAAGTCTGAAGTAGGTGGTATGATGACTATAGTATTTGTTTTACTAAGAACAATTCCATATTTGAAGAATCTACTAGCAGCGCCTGGTGTGAACGGAGTGAAATTGTCACCATTAGAATTCACACCAGTGGCAAAATCAACGGTACCACCTAAGAAAGCACTCAATAGTTTATTATTGACCAATCCAAATTCTTCGCCATCTGCTAACGTCTTCCTAGCACTTGCTATGTTGATAGCAGTATCTCCAGGATTGTTTGGTGTAGTTCTTAGAAGTTCTCTTGATAGCGTTTGATCGTAGACTTCATTCAATGAAGCATTCGCTGCTGTCACCCTTGTAGCATCAGATGCTTTAGTGTATGCGACACCTGATTGTGTAAGCAAATCTGCAACTGCTAAGTAGTCTCCATCTTCTGTGATGCTACCTCTTAAGACACTATTCGTCAGAAATTGCCAAGTTGGTGTACCACCATCAGCAAATCTGATTAAATCTCCATCTACTAGCAAACCTGCAATGAATTCATTTATTGTTGCTATAAACCTGCCAGCAAAGACATCAGCATTGTCAGTTCCACCATCTGCTTCAAAATGATACGAATTGTCAGCATCTAAATATCTGAGTTGATCATCTTCAGAAAAGAAAATGGCGTTTCCGATGACTATATCTTCAAGCTGTCTTTGTTCTCCTTGCTCAAGCTGCATACCACCACGAACATTTACGAATATGCCGTTTCTATGAAAAATCCAGAACACATCAGGGCTAGTAAGAGCTGGTGAATTTCTATCTGCTATTTGAAGTGCTACAGTACCGCTAACGAATGGTTTGGGTAGATCTACATACCCAACTTCATCATCTGCAAGAGATGCTGAAGCTGCAGTTATTGTCAATTCGTCACTAGTTCCTAGTGGTCTAACTTTAATGTCTGAGCCCCACGTGATATCTCCAACAGTAGATTCACTGTGACCAACAGTGCCGCCACCTTCTAATAATACTGCATGAGTTTGACCTGATGGTATCAATGGATTCAATACAGATAAAACTACTTTACCCAATTGATCGATGTCGCCTAATGTTATGACAGCAGCTGGACCTGTACCAGTAATTTTCCCTAAAAATATAATATTCGGATCTAATGAGAGGTCTGTGTTTCTCTTTACCGTCGGACCAAGGAGCATGACAGTGTAGTCTGAAAAGTCTGTCGAAACGCTTCCAGCTGTTTGACCTAATAGAGTAGATGTTGTTATTTCGTTGTTGCCACCACTGAATGCTACGGTGATATCCTCGAATGGTACTGTTTCACTCAATGCACCTGTTGCCCCACCTTTTTGTCGTGGCTTCATGTATACTCTAACAGTTCTTCCAGCATTTGATACGCCTGGTTCGGTTACACCATTCACTCTTAATGTAATTGTTGAACCATTATCAACTACGAGTTCTGGATCGCCAATCTCACCAATTGATTCTTGATCGAATGTGTATTCTAATAGTCCAGTTCGTACGTTGACTTCAGTTGTATTTACGTTTGACGCATCTAAAAAGTTGAAACGTAGGCCTACGAAATATTCTACTGCGTTTGTATTTTCGAATGGTATTTCAGAAGCCTGGAGAGGGTCTAAAGTCATTAAGTGACCTAGAGCATCAGTACCTAGTAGAGGAGTAGAAATGTTAAACCTATCAGCAGCACCAGGCGTTATCACACCAGCTGTGCTCTGAAATACACCCGATTGTGGGTATATGATCGATACGAATTCCTCCGTCAAGTCTTGCAAGTAGAACTGTATGTTCTCTTGAAATTGTTGTTGCGGTAGAAACTTCTTTAAATATAAATTAGCGCGATTATCGCCTGTGCCCATAACATCCCTACGCCTTAAGTTAAATTATAACCAATCACAGCCAATCTGAAAACCATTTCATCAGCTCACCACAAAATTCGGATCAATTCTATTTGTCTCAAGTGGTTTTGTGAATAATTCTATCTCATTTATTGTCACCTGAGTGCCCACAGCATCTATGCCGAATTTACCCTCTTCGAATGCCGCATCTTCGACATCGAATATTAAATTACTATCTTGAAAGCATTTGATCTTTGTCAAATTTGTCACAGGGTTGAAGCTAGTTGTCAAAGACAGCACATAGTTCGTAGATGCTACAATATCTCCGAATACTGGGCCTGCTATGTTCGTTGGTACTCCAGCAACAACTCTTTCTAGTCTAAATTCTGATGTAAGTGTGCTCATCACGAATCTATAGAAATCGTTGACATTTTGAATGTTAAAGCGAACACCAGTCTCACCACCTGCATCTACTTTTGTTGAACTTTGATAGTAAATATCCTGAAGCAATGTATCTCCAAGTATGTCTGAATGTTCAATACTGCCAGCAGGCATGATTAATGTGTTGTCTTGAACAAAACTCGTACCAGATATCGTCGTTAAAGTACCCTTTCCGACGACAAAATCCTCGAAGTAGCGTATATAAATAACGTTCAATCTCTCCGACGATGGTCTCATTAAGTTTAACACTTTTAGCAGAAGACCACGATTCAGTGTTGTATCGTCTACCACTCTGATGTCTGTCTGAAATTCGTCAAGTTGTTCTTCAATGAACTCTATAAAATTTACAGCTGGTGGTGTTATTGTTGAGCCATCTACATCATACACAGCATTCAAAGACACTCTAAAATTGTCTAAGTCACCTTCGTAAAAGTCAGCACTTATAGAATTTGATGCACCAATGAACATGTCTGCATCTGTTGTCAGATCTCTCAAACCATTTTCAATCCTAGGTGTGGCTTCTGTACCATCGAGCCAAGCCCTCAATGCACCTTTTGTCTTATCTAATGTCAGTGCAAAGTGTCTCCAGTTATCATTTGTCAAGCTCGAACCACTTGCTATTGTCTCAATTATCGTGTCTGTCTCATCAAAATGAGCTATCAATTTAGATGTAGCATTTGCTACAAATTCTGTTGTGGGTATTGTCAAAGTACCTGCAGTATACAAATCAGTGTTAGATATTCTAACTTCGTCTACTCTAACATCACTAAATTGTGCTCCATTTATGTCACGAAGAAATAATAGATCAACTGCAGCATCTAATGGATTTGTGTTAGACAATGCCGCTATTGCTACTCTCACACCATCTACATAATAGTGTAAACTAGTTCCAGATTTAGTGAATGCTACGTGGTGCCAAGCACTATCAAATACACTTCCAGCAGCAATTGTTACAGAGTCATCAACACCGCTAATAAAATCTTGCATGCTGAACACTAATCCTGTTGGTCCAGCCTCGAGTCTGTAACTTCCTCTATTATCCCCACCAGCCAATTGCTTAGCCATGACAGTCTGTACTGCGCCTGGTGTTGCTGATCTTAAAATGAACATTTCAATAGTCCAGTTACCAGTTAAGTCGTAGTCGACTATTCTTGGAAATCTTACAGCCTGTGTAGTACCATTACCTAATAAACTTCTTGTGCTACCTGTGATACCTGGATTACCTGGTGCAGATGGAACAAGACTATTTTCAAATTCACCGTCGTTGTTATTTGATGATGCATCAGCAGCAATAATGTCGTCGGTGGTCGTAGTGTAGGTAATTTCATCAGAAGTAGTGTCTAAATCTATTTGAATGCGTTTGGTACCTGCTAGGTTCTCTGTTCTAAACAATACAGCATTTTGTAGCTCTGTTGTTTTAAAGAAACCCTCTATTGTAAAGTCGCCACTAAAGTCGTATGCACTATTTCGTGGTATTTTTATGCGACCACCATCAAGAAGAAATAGATGCTTCAAGCTACCTGGTACAGCACCAACATCCTGAAAGAAATGTTGGAGTATGTTCCCAATAAATACCGAATCATTTCTTGTGAGGCTTCTATCTTTGAAATTGTCTTCAAACGTGAGTAACACTACTACATTGTTTGTTGGTTGTGACAATTCCACACCAGGTGTAGAGATCAACCAACTATCTTCACCAAGCTGTTCTTCGCCAAGTGCTTTCTCGCCTATTATGAATCTGAAATCAAACCAATTGAATACTCTACTACCAGCACCAGTGAACAGTCTGACTATATTCTTGTAGCCAATCTCTAGACCTTTTTGTCTCCACAGTGGCACAGCCAGTACGATCAATTTTCTCAATTCATCTGTAGTTAAACCTTGTGTTATAGAATCTAATTCTTTTGTGAAGCCAACATGATCTTTTAAAAATTTGACAGTATCATCTGGGGTCTTTGCTGGGTCTATAAGCTCTACAACTTTTACGATCTTACTTTGAGTGTCTTCAAATATCGTTTGAGGTCCAAGCATAAACCGTTCGAGAAAGTTCCGCACTTTACCATCTTCAAGACGTATCGGCCTGTGAATGAACTGGAAGGCATCATGCGGAAAGTCTGGGTTGATTTTAGACACTCAATCTCCTATTCGTAAAACCTACGACGGTGGTGTGAGGGTTACGAGTATGTTGCCAACAACAGGAAGTTCCTTTGAATCTAGTTGAACATCTGCTGCTGGTAATGTCAATATGACGTTCTTTACTTCTGTCTCGTTCACCTTAAACATTTCTGCAATTATGATAGCACGTGGCACAAGAGCGCCAAAGTCCCATCTAAATGTGACACCGTCGTCAAGTTTAGCAGAAGGGCTAAGTAGTGATTGTATTGCATTTTCAAATGGTGCTACTTCAGTTAGCACCGTTATAATTTCTATTGTGACGTCGATTGTTTTAGGTATGAAGTTCACTACAGTGACTTCGTGGTTGGCTAAACCTACACCTTCGATTCCTAGTGATTTATTGCCATTGAAGAAGTCTTCGATCTCTGTCCTCAATGCATCTGTCAAGAACTGACCACCAAAGCCAGCAACAATCAATTCGATTGTCTTCACGCCAAATGATTCTTCGATTGCCTCAGCTCTCTCAACTACTTTACTTCCAGTAGACGCCTCAAACTGTCTTGATAGAAATTCAAAATCATCTGTGGTGACGCCTCTATTTCTAGTACGTAATGACGCAGGACCTTCAATCTTAAGCCTTGCTAAATCTGCTTCCGTTGAACCTTCCTTTGCAACCCAACCAATTGCCTGTCTCGGGTTGAAAACACGTCGTACAAATGCGATTCCAGACTTATTCACGATAATAGTGTTCGAACCTACGTTACCATTCACCTCAGCACCAGTACGATAAGTGGCACGAATATTATCGACTCCTAGTGGTGGCACTTTACCTTGTGTGCCATCGCCAAAGGTGACGGTTGCTACATCATCTGCTGTGATCTCCAATACGTAATCTTTTGAACTTGGTCCAGAATTTAGAAAGTTGTCAACTTGATTGTATGCTGTAAAGCCAGCACCTTCATCTACTTCAATTACTAGACTACCTTCTATCAGTGGTTGAAATGTCAGTGTAATAATTTGTGAAGGCGTACCATTGGATGAAGCTAATGGGTCTTCTTGCTTTGTTTCACCTTGAGTTTGACTTGTCTTTAAGAATTGATCACCTTGATCTATTCTCAATATATCTACAATTGGTACTACTGGTAAATTCTCACCACCCGTCATACCAACTGGAGTCAATGTTTGACTGTTTGAGATACTTTCAACTATAGCTACATTTCCTGCTATGCCTATCACATCATTTTCGATAGTAACAAGATTGCCAACACCACTGACGTAAGTGACAGCTGCTGTGCCACCAACCACCGCCAGTAAAAATGCAGCCTTAATAGCAGTTGCAGTGTCAGATGCATTGATAACTACAGCGATATTTCCAAGAGTGACGCCACCGCCACCAACATCAAATTCGTATGTATCTGTGTTTCCGGCACCATCTGAAATTGTAACAGTATCACCGTCTTCAATTGCAACACCAACACCAGATGCGATGAAGTCTAAACTTCCAGCTGCTTTTCTACCACTTACGCGGTTTATTCTGAATCGTAGAAAAAAGCCTTCAAACCCATTGACTGTTGTCTTCTGCCAATTCTGAGTCAAGTTATCTGGTAGGTCGTATTCTATTAAACCATCTTCTGAAAATCCGATTGTTTCATCGTTCTCGTTAACTACTGGATTCCAAGCCGAGCCAACAGTATAGTCGTCTTCATCAGTTGAGACAATAGCTTGACCAAGCAAACCTACAGTAGTAACAAAATTTTGATTCAAAACTTCATCATATTCGCTAATGACGTCTTCGAAAGCACCTGTAGAATTTAGTATCACTCGAACTCTAGCACCTCTGCGGTCTAGGGGCACTTGATCTCCTGGGCTCAATAAATCATCTATTACGAGTTTAAGATTGGGTCCAAGATTTGTGACAGTATTTGGTATCGCATCATCAAATACACCATCAAAAAATTCAAGAACGTCAAAGATTCCAGAACCTGGTGTGTCAAATTCAAAATCGAATTGATTCCATTCTAAATTTTCATGCATTATATAGACAGCATCGTGTGGTCTCGGATCAACAGGAAATAATGATGCCAACAATGCAGCAGTAGAAAATGTACCACTTAAGTCTGTGCTATACGATAGGCTTCTAACTTCAAGATTGTCTGTTGCGTTATCTGTCTCAACTACTACAAATGTAGTCACTGTACTGTTCACTGGTAGTAATGAAACTAGAGCACCAGCCCTAGTAGGCAATATGACACCTAAAATTGCTGGATCGGTGCTTGATGCTATTGCTACTCGTATGTTCTCAGCAGTGTCTTCTTCATCTGCGCCGATTGCTATTTCTACACCAAAAGTGAGAGTGACACCTGCTATGGTGATGCTATCGCCACCATCGAATGCATTGTCTTTTACTTCAATAAATCCAGAACTAAATACGAATACCTTTGATGGTGCATTTGAGGGTTGGACTAAATTGTCAGTCAATGCTTCAAATGTGATCTCACCATTTTCGGCTTCTTGTTCTGTTGCAGTCTGTGTTCCAGATGGGACAATCAATGTAGGTGTTGTGAAGACTTTAGAAAATTCATACAACACGTCAGTGACAGCAGGTGTTGCTTGAGACAACCTTACATCAATGAGCTTCAATTGACTTCTTACAGATTCTAGCAATCTTGCTGTTGGCAATAGAGTTTCATTTGCTGTTATGTCTAATAAGACATTGTTCAAATGTCCAATCAAGGCAAAACTGCTTATCAATTGAGTATATGGTTCTTCATCACTCTCATCTGTGATTTCTGGTACATTAATTCGGGTAAGCTGCCTAAGAGCCACAAAGAGTTCAGGGTAGTAAAAACCACTAAACTCAAAATCTGGTATCTCAATTGTGACTTGAGCCATTTATTCTCCTAAGCTGCACTTGGTTCTGGGTTGCCAAAAGAGTTTGTAAACTCCCCTACTTCATTAGTTGCTAAATCTATGTATCTGACAACCATCTCAACTTCACCTTCTTGAGCATTACCAGTCTTTTCAAATGTCACTGGCCTGTCTGGGTCCAATGAGATGCTTTCACTAAATTTTAAAGCTATTTGTTCGATTCTTCTCTTGATTCTTGCAATACCACCATCATCCGCAATGCTGAATATTACTCTACTGTCTATGCCTAGGTCTTGAAACGAGTTCTTGTCTCCACCTTCTGAGAATGCTAGCATCAAAGTTTGATTGAAATGTGCAGCTTTGCTGTTGAGCTTTGCGCCACCATTCTTTCCAACTGTGACTGGTACACTAAGACCTCTTACTTGTACTGCCATCTGCCCTCTTTGCCATTCTAGACATGTAATCTTCTTCACAAACTATGATACAATCACCGTCTGATCCGTCTGGTTTTTTGAATATGTATCGTTGAGCTTCATCTTTTCTGAGTTCTTTTTTGCAGTCGTAACAATTATAATGAGATGCAATCTTTTGTGTACTGTCGCTGCTCAATAAGTTATGATTCGTTATCATAGTTAATCTGCCCCCAACATTCTTATTGTATCGTAAGTACGTTTTATTGTATACTGCTTTCTAAGCATGTCGAACCCTCAACTCAATGTTCCAGTACCAGTTCCATTTCCTGGTACAGGTGCGCCAGATGGACTTCCAGTTATAGTAACAAGACCAGTAGCTGTTGCAAAACCTGCTGCGCAACCCACTCCAATAGCATTTGAAAAATTTGGCCACTCTGAACCTAAGAAAGTCGGTGCTGCTGTTTGAATTGCAGAACCCCATGCAGACCCAACAACAGCTATCGATCCAATGTCTACAGTTCCAGTACCATCGAACACTGGGTTGTGTGCTGAAGTCAACAAAGCTGTCAACATCTGTGCTACTAGTATATCTGCTACTGAGTCTGCGACATCTTGTAGACGAGTACCAAAACTTCCAAAGCTTCCAGATGCTGTTGTGAATATTGCTGAAGCAACTGTTGCTGAGATTATGCCAGTTATGCCAGTTCCAGTACCAATCCCATCGCCTGGCACAGTACCAACGTCTGTAGTATCGAAAGACTTCCCAACTATATGTAGCACTGAACCATTTGCTACTGCGTCTGTGAAATCCATTAAACGAGAACCCGCGAAGCCCTTGCCTGATAAATCCGAAAATAATGCTGATGACCAAGTGGGTGCTGATAGCATGATTACTTCCCATAGCTCTTCAACTTATTCCAAAGAGCATTTACTTCTGTATTGATATCTTTCACGCAGTCATTACATAACCAACGCGTAAGAGACTGCGCAAAGCCCATTCTAACCGTTATTGGATGCACTCTAGTACCGATATCTTTAACTCTTGGAGTCTTTTGTTTGACTACATCACCACGTTCATTCGTACCTTCAAAGGACTCAAATAGCATCTCACCCTTTTCGCCTTTTAATGGCACTGTCTTTGGGTGAGCCTCGCCCATCTTTTTACATTTAGCACATTGATATTGTGGTACACTCATTGCTTTCTCCTATCCTGCTTTGACTGTTGGCACACCCACAGTGGGGACCCCAGTTATCAAATCAACTACTGGGTCTGTAATTGTAGTGAGAACATCTCCAGTACTTCCGTTCAATTGTATTTGAGCACCAGTGGCAACTAAATTGCCAGATGCTGTTAAATTCATAGCACCAGCTGCTGTTAAGTCAACCGAACCTGCTTTCATGTCTAAAATATGACCATTGACGTCTTGAAGCTTTATGCCATCTGAGCTCAATATGACTTGGTTTGTGTTCTTGTCTACGAACTTCATTCCATTTTCATCGAACGTCATCACATTGTTGTTGAATTTGTCCGTCAACGATATCAGCTTGTTTTCATAGTCTAATAACAATTCATGAAATGTAGCAGCTTCAGTGTCTTTTGCTTCGTCTTTTCTATCACGTTTTGTCACATTTCTAGACTTGAGGCTGATATTACCATTTGAGCCCATGACTAAATTACTACCAAAAGTGTGTTCGAGCTTTACTAGTTGCTGCTTTTTAGTGTCGTCGAATAGCAGTATGTGGCCACTATTTGTCTTCCAACCCATTCTATTCGCATAGTTCTTCTTCCATTCTCGTGCTATGTCTGTGACGTCATTGTAGAACATGCACAAATATGTTGGGTTTGGGTGTTCGATCGCGTCTTCTAACCTCACTGTTATGAAGTCGTCTGGCTTTGGAACAAAGAAAAACCCAGCGCCACCCGTAAGCTCATTACCATTTGCAGTTTCAAATGCAGCTGATGCGTATGGGAAACAAGGTGTTGCCGGAATTGGATATTCAGTGTCTTCTATTAGTGTATCAGATTGAAAGAAGACAGAGCCTCTTAGACCTTCGATGCCTTCATCGTCGTCAAAGTTTCTCGTAACAATTGCATCATGTTCTTCAAATATTCTCATCAATCCTCCACTACTCTTCTTACGTTTGCTGTGCACTGATAGTCGCTAGGTGTGAATATGTGTTTTACTCTAGTGAAGTAATATTTTCCGTTGAATTGGTCATCAAGTCCATCAAATAAATGCGTCTGTCTCGATTGCAGCGTTTCAAGTCCTAACAATGTAGCATCTCCTATTATGAAGGATTCCTTTCTCTTTCTAAGATATTGTACAACAAAGTCTCTTGCTTCCTTTTCATTCTTAAATGGCTTGTCTGCTATCACTTCAAATGTCTGGCCAAAGGCTTTAGCTCTTACTGCGCTACCACTCTTAAGTGGTTTTGCTTTTTTAAATTTGTCTTTGCCTTTTGCTTTTACATCGTCTTGAGTA
Organism: Emcibacteraceae bacterium; assembly: GCA_021774795.1. Lineage (GTDB taxonomy): Bacteria > Pseudomonadota > Alphaproteobacteria > Sphingomonadales > Emcibacteraceae > Pseudemcibacter. Next base: position 63,262 of record JAJFIR010000058.1, read on the forward strand.
TTCAGATCTGCTGCTGTCAATAACACTCTCTTCTTAGTGCCTTGCTTTTTATCAAATGTTATGATCTCTACATCGCTTGGCTGTTCCAATGTATTCACATCTGGCATAAACTCGAATAGTGTCAAGTCTACTGCATCTGGGTCTATATCGTATTTGAATGTAAACGTCTGCTTCTGTCTATCTCGAGGTTCTTCAAAGTACATTCTGTGATTATTTATAGTCTTGTCATATCTCAAAAAGAGGTCTAAACCTCTGATGTCTGCAACATGCTTTAAAAATTCAAAATCATTTACGCCTTTCTTCTGAACCCTGTCAAATTTATCGGCTTGACGTCGTACTTTGCTGAAATCGATGTTGTGTCTAGAAGCCATGATAGTAGCAATCTGAGAGTCTCGAAACGCCTTGTAACTAACACCTCGTCTTGGCACATGTGCGGACAATCTATGAAATGGGTCATACCCGATAATTTCGACCGTAGGGTATTCACCTCTTGGGAATCTCTTACGTCTCTTAACAATATCAACTTTCCCGATCGGTTGTAATGTGTCACCGTAACCGCCTTCAAGTAATAACTGGTTGCCTTCTTTTAATAGTTTTGTTTCTTGTATCGTTCTATCTAGGCCTCGAGCACCAATGCCAACTTCAGACAATGTGATTCTCAACATGTCTGTCATTTCACTCTCATCTTCGTATTCTACTTTAGTTATGAATTGAGTAATCTCAGGGCCTAGAACATCACCATCGTTGCCGGTGAGTCGGTATCGTGGTGCTAATAAATCTCTTGCCACTTATCCCTCCTCACAGAAACACTGTTTTAGAGCCACCACGAAGTTCTAAAAAACATTGTCTTAATGTCCTCTGATCTTCTTCATCTTTTAGCGCATTGGCTTGAGGAGTGACCTCTATTTGAAAAATCTCATCTCTCAAGACAAGAATTACTTCATCACCGGGTTGAATGTTTGCTATGTCTACGTTAGCCCTTCTCAATATGTCACCAATCAGAGCATCACCGTATTCAAGACGTGCAATTTCTTCAAAGGTGTCACCGTCTTTTGCTGTTATTGTACGACCAATCGTGTGTAGCGAACCACCCGGTATATTGATGAGACCAATACCAGCAGACAATCCTGCTATTGACGTGATGATACCACCAATGTTCTTGATCTTTGATGCTAGGCCAATCGTACCAGATACGACATTCTCCTCTAGCTTTTCGAGCTGTATGCTAAATGAAGCACCCCTTAATGTTCCATCACTTCTCAATTCATCGTACTTTATGCCACCAACAGATCGCACAAAGCAGTTGAATGATATCTGACTACCAAAGCTAAAAATGAATATTGGTGCTCGATTTATATTTAGATTGAGACTACCACCATCTTTTCTACTAAAGTCTTTCAGTTGTGCTATTTTAGATGCTACATCTTGTACGCCATTCTTTGCAAATATTCTAGCATCAAATGTAAAAGTCTCACCATCTCCACCAGTCCACTGCTTTGGTGGGCTTTGAACGTTTAAACTGTCTTTTTGGGTAATTCTAGCACCGATATTTTCAGTAGCATTTTCGGCTAGAAACTGCCCTGAATATTTGATAGTAGCACCACCAGGTGTCTTATCTATCATCTCAAGAGTCCACGCCTTCTCATTTGTGAAACCTGCTATCTGTCCTATTACGTCTAAGATTGCTATGTTGAACCTCCTGCTACTGCAACAGACCCGAGTTCTAAATTGCGCCGTTTTTGACCTGGAGATGTTCTCACACCATTCCGCTCATTATTGTCTGTCTGGTTCCTTACTACAGCCCTACCAAGTTCTCTGCCATCGACTTCAATCTTTGTTACAATTGTTTGAGTGCTGCCACCACTTTGACCGCCACCACCAGATGGTGTAGATGCTCCTGGTTGACCTGGTGCTGCCGATGCTGGTTGACCTTGTGAAGGTGGTGCTGTTAATCTTGTCTTGTTCAATTGTTCTACTTTGACATCATCAGCAGCACTCTTATTTTTAATTGATGCTAATATTGCTTTACGTCTTGCTTCAGGATTTGGAGCAGTGGCAGACTTTGCAGCTTCCTTTGCGTTGTCACCACCACCAAAGAATGCACCTATTTTATTACTTACGAATTCGAATGGTGCTGTGAATATGTCTATGAAACCAGATGCGAATGCTTTGAGTAGTGTGAGCATACCACCTAGAAAACTCTCCTTAAATGCTGCTTTAACTTCATCGAATCTATTTACTATGCCAAATATTCCTATGCCAACGGCCGCAACTGCTGCTATTATTGCTGCTGGTACTGCGCCAATCACACCTACTATAGTCCCAACAACACCCAATAAGAAGCTGCCAACTGTTGCAACACCGCCTATCACAGAGCCCATGACGCCAAATAGTGACGCAACAGTAGATATGATGGGACCTAAAATAAACAATCCAGCCGCCATTGCAGCTAATATCGGTGCAGCAATAGCACCAATAGCCAAGACCTTAGCAACCATCTTACCAAATTCTTTTGTGTTCTCACCACCAACACCAAGAGTATCTTTTAGAAAACCTTTAATGCTAGTAAAGACTGTCTTCGCTACAACGAATAGTTCACTTATGCCTTCTGTGAAACCCATTGCAAATTCTATTAACGATAGTTGTAATGGTGTAAGTTCTTCTAATGGTGTACCAAATGCACCTACGTTGCCAGCAGCAAATTGGAATGCTTGTGCCAATTGTTGTACACCGCCCACTATGTTTGTGAGTATTGGTAGAAAACTATTATCGCCTTTAATGAAAAGGTTGCCCAACTCAATGAACAATCCTTCTGTCGCAGACTTTAATGAGACAACTTGACCCGCAAAGTTTGCCAATCTTGCTTTTGCTATTCTGTCTGCTGAACCTTTTGCGTTTTCTAATTCTGCTGACAATTCTCTCAATGACTCTGGACCAGCAGCCCTGAGAGCGTTGAATGCCCTGATACCACGTTGACCAAATATCTCAATTGCTACAGCTGAACGTTTCGTAGGGTTGGTGATACTTGCAAGACCCTTTGTAAATGTCTGAACTGTTCCAGCAACATCACTAAAGTCAAGCTTATCGAGATCAATTCCCATCGTTTCAATGGCGCCACGTGCTTTGTCTGATGGCTTAAGTAATTTATTGAACATATTGACAAGCGATGTACCACCAGAAGAGCCCTTTAAGCCCGCATCTGCAACCTTACCCATCGATGCTATGATTGTAGTCAATGGTATGTTTAATGAAGCCAAGACGCCACCACCAAATTTGACAGCTTCACCCAATTGTTCAATATTTGTATTAGCTCTTGACTGTGCTAAAGCCATAATGTCTGACAATTCTGTAGCTCTTGCAGTCTTTGGTGCTGTTTTATCGAATGCTTCACTCAATGCCGACATAGAATCTGTGATTATATCTGAAGCACGACCCAAGTCTAAAGAACCTGCTTCCGCAGTACGCAAGACAGTCTCTAAGACTCCTGTCGCTTCCTGTGCATTGAAACCAGCCAGAGCAAGGAACTCTAATCCCTGTGCAGCCTGTGTAGCACTGAAAGAAGTAGTTGCTCCAAGCCTCTTGGCTTCATTTTCCATCTTAATAAAATCTTGAGTAGTGCCCTTTGTGAGCGACTTGACAATTGATACTTGTTTTTCAAACTCAGCAGCAGTAGAAGCCGCCTTTGCAAATCCGATAGCAAGTGGTGCTGTTGCCGCGGCTGCAGCAACTGCCCCTGTAGCAGCAGTAGAAAATCCAGCAGCAACCTTCTTACCAGCACTTTCGACGCCTTTAAATGTCTTCTGTGCCGCATTGAGAGTCTTCTCAGTGCCTTTTGAGGTAAAGCTAAGAATTGCTTGGATGTTAAATGCCATACTTGTTTCTTGCCCCAGTTCTCTTAGTTTTTGCTAAGTGCTTTTTCACTTCATCGTTTTCATCTTTGAACTGTTTAGCTAACCTATGCAACCACCAATCTTTTTCTTTTCGAGTCATCTTGTGTACTCTATCTGAGGTCATCCCGTTGATATTGTACAATAATAAGAACTCGTCCTCCCATAAATCTGCTAGACTGACGGTAGGGAGGATGACGCCAAAAAATAGTCATAACTCCAGTTAATTTGTTGAGCCCATTTCTTACCACAAGATTCACACTTGTCGCTTACTGAGATAGTGGGTCCAGCATTGTGACGTGCTATGACTCTATCGATACGTTCATAGTCAGCCTTCTGAAGTCTACCAATGATCTTTTCATCGTCTACATAACCTTCAGTATCATTATAGCCTTGTAAGCTACCCTTAATGATCACTCGTTTTGTGAGCCCTTCGTTTTGTGCAGTCTCACCTGTGATCTCTTCCATCACCTGCCAAGGTGATCTTCGAATTTTTAAGCTTTCTATCTTTTCTTCAACTTTACCAGCTTTTGAATTGTGCTCCCAACTGAATGGCTTCAATAGTTTATAGTCTATTGTGCTATCAACTGGATCATCTTTAGGTGAGCAGTCTACATCCAAGTCTCTAAGGTCAACCACATATTCTTCATGGTCATGTCCACAGAATGGACAAGTCAAATGACTGAATGCGAATTCGTGGCCCATTGAATCGATTCGTAGATGGATGTACATGTACATCATGTCAGAAAGACAAGCCTGGTTCAATACCAATAATCTAGTCTCATCCATTTCACTCCACTTGAGACCACCAAGTTCTTCAAGCATTAAGTCCAATACTCTCGTAGCAAATCTGCCACTTGACGACTCGTCTTGCTTTAATTTTGCGATCTCTTCTTCTTCTTTGAAGCCCCAATCTTTAAACTTGAAGCTGCCATCTTTTGGCTTAAACTTGAATTGTTCGCTTGCTTTGAGACCAATAGGTAACATACGACCCAGTTCTCTAATCGTTTTTCTTTCATTTTTGTTCTTTGTCTTTTTACTAAGGTTTGCCATTATGCATCTCCCAAATAGTGTTTGTTGAGTTGCTATCAATAGCACCGGCAGTAAAGTAGTTACCACCGGTGCTTTTACATCTATTGTACAACACATCTACCAGAAGTTAAACTGGTATGATGTCGTCTGCTTTGAAAGTCCACTCCAACATGGCAGGTTCACCTTCATTCGCTTTGTCGAAATCTGGAATTACCCGTTTCATGATGTAAAGACCTGGCAAAGTGTAAGTTGCATGCACGTTGTTCTGTATTCCTCTAGACAAGAGTGTTCCGATCTTCTTGTAAGTTGAAGTCACAGAATCTTGACCTTCTTTGAACCAAGCTTCAAGAGCCAACCTCTCCACCGTATGATGAAGCATTGTTGTCCCCGTCCACTCAACAGGCTTGGTGTTACCACCAGACGCCGTAGTTCGGTCAGGCAAGTCAACTGTTTCCAATTCTTCTTCTAAGCCAGCCACTGTGATGAACACAATTGGTGGTAGGCCCAGAATGAACACCTCAAAGTTATTGAGGGGTGCATGATTTGGTTGAATTATGCCTTTTAGCATTTCGCTACCTCCTTAGTTATGCCGCCCGGTCAAAGATGCCCTGCTTGCTTACTGTGATGATCAATCGTTCTACTGTTTCTACGATTGCTACATCAACTTCAGCAAATAAGTCACCATCGGCCTGTGTGGCTGGCGTGTTATTTTCACTATCAATCTTCACCCTTGCAGCATCTTGGGCATCTTCACCCACGATTGAACCCTTGGCAAATTCGGGTAGGAAGAAGGCATCAAATGTTGTCTTCAATCTCTCCTGAGCATTGTCATTGTTCAGTGCAAATACGATGAAGTCGAAGTTCTCTCGAAAGATGTTCTCAAAGTGTGACATGGTCTCTCTTGTGTGCTTAAATTTGAAAGATGTGTCGTTTGTGAACATGCGATCGCCCCAGATGACAAAGTTGCCATCTTTCTTAACGATTCGATTGATACCTCGTGGGTTCAAAAACTCACCATTGAGTTCTCTATCCCCCGTTGGCAACCTTACAATACCAGGTAGTGTTACATCGACACCTGCTGCTGCTTTGTGGTAGCCATCATTGTCTTTTGCAACCAAAGCTTCTCGACCTTGTATTTGCCCAACCAATGCCCTGGACACCAAGCCGGCACCATCGGGATTAGTAATGAAGGCAAAACTTGGCCAGACTACAGTTGACATATCACTCTTACCGATTTGATCATTCATGAAGTTGAATGCTGCAACCTCAGTAGTAATGTTCTCTGGTATTTCGTGACGATATTCATAGTTTCGACCATTGGCATATTCTGATCCAGCCTTTTGAATTGCCGGTGTAGTTACACCTGGTGTTGCAAGCTTCACCAATCCTACGTTAATTCCAAACAACTCATTAAATGGGCTATTTGAAGCATTATAGGCATCAATAAAGTTTTGATCGATCAATGAAGCAAGTCCATCATAACCACCTGCTAAACCTACTGGGGCTGTAACGATGTACGGGTCTCCAGCACTTGCAAGTAATGTCATGTCTGAACCAGTCCTCACACTAATTGAATTTGCAGTATTCGATATGATCTCAAACACTACATCTGAATCAGCAGCATCTGGAAATACACCGCCACCTATCAGACCATTCACTGGTAGAGGTCTTACTTCAATTACTATTGTGTCGGCCAATGCAAAGTTTAATACTCCAACCCCTTGCACTGTCAAACCAAAAGCAAAGTCGTTCAATGCTGCAAATGCTACACCCGATGTCACTATCCCTGACAAGAATGGCATTGCAGATGAACTGTAGCTCCATGTTTGAGCGACACCACCAGTCAAGGTACCACCAGACAATGTGAAGTTGTCGGATGCACCGTCATCTTCAGTAAGAGTAAATGCATCACCAGCAACCCCAGCTGTAATAGCTGTGATTGTTACAAGACCAGCAACATTGGCTGCGAATACTAAACTTTGTAATCCTGCCCGAGCGTTAATGGCATTTGCAAAGTTTAATGCAGCTTCAGTTACACTTGCACCGGGTTCTACATCCAATCCAGCACCGAAGAAAAACTGTTCTCCATTTACTAGCACATTGTCTCCAGCAAATCCACCAGCCAAGTTCGCACCTGAAAGAGTGAAGTTGTCTGTTGCACCATCTGTCTCAGCAAGAGTGATTGCATCACCACTTGTACCAAATGCTACAGCTGTGATTGTCACAATTGGAGAAGTACCACCTGCGTTGTCAGCTGTGACAATACCGTTGATCAATGGATCAAGTGAGTTATTGATAGCAGCAACTAATGCATCTGCTGATAAAATCAGAGAAGCACCTGCAGACCAATCAACTCCTTCTTCAAAGTCGACGCCATTTATTGTCACTAGATCACCAGCATCAAATGCGTTGTTGATAATCTCAATAGTGCCAAGCGACTGTAATGCAGGGTCAAATGCATTTGTATTGATCAACACAGTACCAGCCGATTTAGCACCTGCGGCAGTATTCGTCAGAGTCACTGTGTCTCTGATTATTCTAGCACCCAATGCTTCAATGATGCTTGACTTAGCCCCTGGTACCGAATTGTCTACATGATCAGCAATGTCGGTTGTGAGAGTCAAAGCTGTTAGAGTTCTCGATTCACTTCTAAAGAAGTTTGCCGGTCTCTTGGCTGCTGTGACTTCACCCTGGTTCAAGTCAGTGACTTCAATATATTCATTGGAGCCATCATCATTAATGCTTGGCACAAAATAGTTTGCCGCATTAGGGTCCATCGATAAGTTGTCAAACAACCTAACAAGTACACCATCTTCAAACACCGACAACTTAAATTCAGTTGTTGGGTTGTCCGTTCCATCTTCAACGAGCACTTCTGCAACCTGAGTATCCAAGTTGACAAGTAACACATTGTAGAGCAGATCTGCTGGAGTAGCACTGTTTGAGATGTCTGTAGCTAATGTTACGTCAGCTGCAAATGTTAGGATTCCAGCACTATCATTTGAAAGAACCTTAAAGCTCTTCCCTGGCAATGCATCTAAGGTCACTAATGCGTCCTTAAACTCATCTGCAAGCATAGCTCTACCAGAATCAAGTGTAGTCTCCGTGACTGCGACATATTCATCTACGAATTCTTGTAGACGACCTGCCCATCTCCCACCGGATTTGCCATCTACTCTGATGACCGGGCTACGAACTGGTCCTTCACGTGATAGAAGTTCCAAGGTAGCTTTTACCTCACTCCCATCTGTGACTCGGACAAAGTTCATGAAGCCAGCACCTCGACCAAGACTAAAAAAGTCTTGTCCAGCTGCAGGGGCATCAGATTCTGGAATCCGACCTCCAACTTTTGCAGTCATTTCTTCCTGCGTGAGCGCCTGAATTAAAGTCCCTGGCACTCCTTTCTCGTAGTTGCCAACATGGCCTGTCACTCCAAGGCTTGCTGGTTCAATTGTACCAGCAGCTTCCTTTTCGATGACGGCTACACCAGCATCCTGAGTAGGACCGAAGCGTTTTGTTGCCATTTGTTACCTCCTTCGGTAAACGTTGCTAGGACTCAACTTGTACTCTAAAATCTGTTTTCACTGCCAATACCAGAGGCACGTCCAAGCTCTTCTTTAAAAAGAATGGGACTGATCTCAATACGAAGGCACCCGATCCGGTGTTCGTGTCATCTAAGTCAGGTTCTTCTTCCTCGACGTATTCATCTACGAGGATCATTGTCACTGGCTCATCTAACGCATTCGTATTGATAACCACATTCTCGTTAAAGTACTCTTGCATCGCACTCATCAACCTTGATTGGTCTATCTGATTTGAAGTGTAGACAGAAAAGTCAAACCTCAAGTCCTGGACGGCTGGTGGTTGAACTTCAACCGCAGTCCCATTTGCAATATCTCTCACGAAGTCTTTACCAGACCCCGATGTGTACTTTAATGTTGTCCGTGAAGACATTTCTTTTATTTTATCGTAAACTATACAAGGATAATTCTTTACTTCAAAGAAGTCCTGATCTGTGTTCACTGCTATTTCTGGCACTACAAGTGCTTTTATCCAGATGATGTTGCCTAATGGCACTGCAGAACTTAACGTTATGACTCCATTATCAAAAGTCTCACCATCTATTTTGGCTGAACCTGGCGCATATGATAGAAGCAAATCATTCAATCTTTCTGGGTCTACTGACATATCGTAAACAGATTCGATAGACATTATATTGTAGCCCGCATTGTCTGGTGCAAACGAGTCTGTTGTCAGATCTATAGTATCTGTAGCAACTGGCATCTCCAATTCTAAGTCAAACGAGAATCTTATTTTATCATGCATGTCGTTGCGCATTGTGTCAAATTTGATATCTTCCATCCACTCGACTTCGTACAAACCCAGTAGTTTAATTTCCTTAACCAGCGGCGAGACTTTAGGATCTGTAGTTTTTGGATTTGCATGTACGAATATAGTCTTATCACCGCTTCTAGTATTCACTACGAAGTCTAAAAGAGTGTCGATGTTATCTCTTATCTCTTGCACAGTGTTGAATTCTGCATCGATGCCACCAGTGAGAGTAGCACCAGAAGCTACCAAATTTAGGCCACCAGTTGTAGCTAACGTTATGAGGTCGCCCGATACTCCTGAATCTACTGCCGTAATTGTTATGACAGCCCCAACGACCGTTGCCGTTACATTGGCAAAAGTATTGATGTCATCTGCTATGCTTTGTGCTGTCGTATCGTTGTCTACTGATGCTGTCCACTGTTCACCTTCTGTTCTTATGAAGCTATTAATGCTATATGTGAGGCCAGCAATCAAGCTAAAGTCTACTACGGTTATAGTGCCAGTAGATTGTACTGAGTCAACTGCTATTCTCCATGCACCACCATCATTATAGTAAATCTCTTCGCCACCGCCTGGTATCACAGACCCAAACCTATACAGCACGTCTGTGTTGTCTGGCTTATCCACTTCTTCGTCAAATCCTATCCATTTTTGTACACCATTTGGTGTCGTAATTGGTGTTCTTACGAACAACCATGGATCTGTAGGGTAGCCAGTTGTCAACTTAAGCTCAACTCCTGGTATGCCAGTACTGAGCTCTCGTCTTGGGTTCATTCTTATCTTATTGGGATCGCTAAACACCATCTCATTTCTAATGCTTTCTTCAAATGCGAATCGTTTTATGAGCCTATTAAGCACTTGGAGCCTTCCCCTTACTTGCCTTCTTTAAAAACTTTCTTGTTGCTAACTTCCAATTCCTTCTCATCGTTTCCTGCAACTGAAAGTCACGGAATGTCTCATCAAGGAATGGCCTTTTACTTGATTGTAACACACCTCTTGTTCTTCTGTCAGCAAGACTGTCAATATTCACTCCTGCTTCTTTTAGTTTACCAAATATTGCAGCCCTGACCTCGGGTGTGATTTTTGTCTTAAAACCTTTTTGTATCTTCTGTGCCAGTTCAGCCTGAGGTGTTCCTGGTGTATAACCAACAACAGCTTTGAACGAATTTACAACTTGACGTTGTAGTGCTGCTAACAAATCGTTACTATCTACTATTGGTGGCTTATTACTACCCTTTATGAGTTGAGTGACTCTTGCATTCTTCTTAAATTTCTTTTGTTGAACTCGAGTCTTGATCTCTGCTACTAATATGAGGCTGTTCTTAATAGTAGCTTTGCCTATTTCGTCATCAAGAAGCTTTTTGAACTTTCGCTTATTCATAAAGACTTTCAGTGCCTTTACGTCGCCTTTGAAATCTACCTTTAGTCGAGCCATTATAGATTCTTCCTCTGGTTCTCAATGCGAGCTGCAAAGAAATATTTTCGTAGTGAGAAACCATCCTGGTCGTCGTATGCTGCGCCAGTCTTACTACCTACGATATAATATTCAATGTCTCTTCTGTTCGTTCCAGTACCAAGCCCAACAACCTTATCACCCCTGTCTAACTTTCTCGTCAAGAGACTATTCATGTCGGCACCTCTGACAACTATGTAACCCTCAACCTCTTCTTTGATGCTACCGCCTGGTTGAGTTTCTGGATCGTCTACTTTTCCAATAAATGGTTGACAAGGGATTTCGACTTCAGCTGCATAAACAGTCTTCCCCTTTGTCTGTCGAGCTGTATTAGAAAATCGAGTTGTTGCTTCCGACTTCAACCTCACAAATGCTGGAGTTGGATTTATCAAATTTGGTGTGACCATAATTAAAACCTCGCGCCATCATCCACCCGTGGTATGTCGTTGATGCTTCCACCAATACCTATTGGACCTTTGTAGAGAGCCAATATTCTATCTACTTCGGCATCCCCTGTTGCGGTGTTAGTAGTGCTTGCTTTCTTATTAGCTGCAGATTCAAAAAATTCTATCTCGTGGAGGTCTGTCTTTTCTCGTCTTCTCGGACCCACAGCACCACCAGATTCTGAACCACTCACAGAACCCAATATAGGATTCTTAATATTTCTAATCACTAACCTCAGCATTGCTTCTTGTATTGCTAAGGGTGTAGTACCGTCTGGTTCAATAAAACCAAACTTACCAGTAATGTCAGTGAGTAAACCTCTTCGGAATGTTCTACCGAAGTTGCCAAAGATGCTACCACGATTGGCGAGCATCTTAATTCTTGGATTCCGCCTATCGTCAGAGTGTTTTGTTCTACTGTTGAAAGCGGTAAATAGTGACGGGTCAATTAGTTCACCCGCAGTACTAGGGAGGTGGTGGTTGATACGTAACAAGTCAACTTCAATTATTGGTATGTCAAGCTGAAATAAGTTTGAGTTCTTACCCTCAGCAGTGATGACGACATCCCTTCTATTGAACCATTGACGAGTCAACCTGTCTACTAGCTGTGTATACAATGCAATCTTTGCCAGCACAACTGAATCAGCTGCTTCTGCAACAGTGACACCTTCTGTTCTGACTTGTGCGACTGTAATGTATGGCACGTCTACTGCAGGTATTACATCAGCCACCTAACCCCTCCCATCATTCCAAGCTGTTATTTTCACGTCTGCCGACGTACCCTTTAAATACAGCTTTCCAGCCCCAATAAAAGGAAAGATAGCAGGATTGAGTGGTCCATTATTAGTGTCGTCCAATTGAGCATGTAAAACACTTGCACTTGCAAATGCTACATCTACTGTGCCAGCACCAATAACTTCAATCTTAACGTGTGTTGCATTAAAACCAAAGTCCATCTTTGTTGCAGAAAATGCTGTAGTTATGACTGCCTCTTCATGGTCTCCACCACCGCCATTCCTACGTTCATAGAAAATCATTTACTACCTCCCATCTCAGCAAACTTTTGTTTGCCTTTTGCAGCATCAAACTGACCAACATGCCTCTGCTTGCCAATCTTTTTGACGTCGATTCTAGCCATCTTAGGCCTGTTGCCATAGTAGACAAGTAGTGAGAAAAGGATGTCGTCGACATAGCACATAACCTTTTCACCAACAAGACGTTTAGACTCATCTTTAGCCTTGTTGTTGATGATGAGATCAGCATCGTAACGAATAGCTTTGAACTTCTTCGGAACTGGAATAGCATACCATTGTGTATTGTGTACAATGCCAACCCCCCTAATGCTCTTTTGAAAACTTGGATCGGTACATTTCTGTTTCCAATCCGCATTCTCTTTCTCATCTTTAAGGTCAAACGATAATGTTCTACCATCTGCCATGTTCGCCTTCACCATAACTGAGTAACCCTTTTGTGCTTCAATGAGCCAAGTAAAGTTCTCTAAATTTCATCACTTCTTCCGAGTACCTTTGTCACTATGCGTCGACTTTTCAGCCTCTACAACCTCGGGAGCAGCTTTCTTAAATGTCTTACCCTTCCCACCCTTTTTAGATTTAACAGATTTGATCTTATTAGCTGCTATGTGCAACTTATTGCCATCAAACTGTTTAGCCTTCTTAGGGTCTCGTGGCTTGGCAGAATTAGCCTGCCCTTTTCTCTTGCCCAAAACTACTCTCTCTTCAGATGGTAGCTTCTGACATCGTAAGTATCTCACTTCGTGAGGGTAAGCCTCCACTATGTGGTCATACTCACCGTCGGAAATCAGCTTCTGCTGGTTGGGCAAAAAGATAAGGCTGGATTCACTCGACCGTTCACTAGACCGTTCACACTTCTCAGGAAAACCCTCGAAGTGCATTGATCTAGGCCCAGTATAGCTTACTTTTTTCATAGCCTATCTCCTTTGCTCGTTAGCACCATTAGCTCTTTTTGACTTTCAGTGCACGCTTATTCTTGGCCTTTTGGCCAGTTTCTGCGGCACTATGGTCAGCAGGAGGTTCTGGTGCGTCTTTCTTGACCCCACTTTTCAACCTAGGCTGTTCCCCGTTCGGCTTGTTTGAAATAGCACCCTTACTCTTCTTGTCCGCTTCTTTAGCTTTGCTTTGTACTTTAGTCACCGTGAAGTGACCATCAGCCTTAAAAGCATTTGCTTCAGATTCGGGCATAGTATGAGCTCTACCTTTCACAAACCGACGTTTGCCAGATCGCCAGGTCTTCAGTTTCTTGAGATCAACTTTATACATTTGTTCAGTATTAGTCATTTGTTTTGCCTCCTTAAGGCGTGCCAATTATGACTGTATCAACCAGCACTAATTAGTTCAATCCAACGTTCTTTGCAAGTACAACTCTGTCAGTTTCTTCAAACTGGACACATACTCGAGCCGTGATTGCCCACTGATTTACAGACTTGTAGATGTCTCGATCATTCTCAATTCGAATGTCTCGACCCATTCCCAAGATTGCATTCATTGCATCAGTAAGCCACATCTGACCTTCCGACCGATAAGTAACTTTAACGGTTGTAGGATCACTAATAGCACCACCACCGTCACGTGCAATAGTACCAGCAGCTTCATCCAAGATGTAGTCTGTGGCATTAATGAACGGAGTAGTTGGTGAACCGCCCAAAGTATCAAGAGTAACGATGTCACTACCTGGTACGATGTTCTTGTTAGATAGTGCCACAGCAGTGGTACCAGCCAACGTAACGTGTTCAACAATCAACGGTGTAGACGGAAGCAAAGACAATGGTACGAGCTCAACACCAAAAGGCGTCAAGTTGGAAGTTGTACTCAATGCCACATCACCAGCAGCAGTAGCCCGAGAGCTGACTGTTTGACGGTAATTCTGTTCGTGGTCTGTTGAGATAAAGAAACGCATGTTTCTTCGTGTTCTCTTCCACTTGTCTGGCATTTCTTTGATCATTTCACTGAAAATACCAGATTGGATGTCTGCACCATCTGCATCTACAATGTGATCATTACCAGCAAGCTTCAACCATCCATCACACAAAGCAAGATAGCTATCAACTACTGCATCTGTGGATGACCCACCTTCGATAAGAAAATCCTCAAAACGGGCTGGGCCCAGAGTATTTCCTTCAATGTAGAGTTCTTCCAAGTTGTTGGCAAACTGAGTTGCCATCATGCTGACGACCATGTCTTCAACACTTTCACCTTGAATGTTCTCTTGCATGAACTCATCTGAAATTTCAAATGGGACCATGATCTCTTTTGGGTTCAATGAAACTTTCGTTGCTGTTACATTGCGTCGGACACCTGGGTCAGTGGCTTCAGCTTTAGGTACAGCTACACGAGCACCTACATCCAACTTGTCAATATCAAGTTGGTTATTACGAAAGCGGACAATCCTTGTATGAGGCTGCATTCCAGTTACATCAATAACGAGATTGATGAACTCATCAGCCTGTTCAGGATTGAGCTTACCAGCTGCAGCAATTGCCGCAGTAGTAATGACCGCTTTCTGAATCAGTTCTTCATTAGTCATTCCTAACATGGTATATCCTCCTTTTACGTCCGCTTAGTAGGACTTGTCCTGATTTGCAATGACGTCTTTCAAAGGAGCACCCATGATTCCTTTAAATAGACCTTTGCGTACTTTGCGGCCATTTTTCTCCACGTATGTGGTCTTATCATCGCCTGCCCCGTCAGAGCCTTTGCCCTTATTGACGTCGGTTTCTTCAGTAGCTCCGGCGTTGCTACCTCCAGCACCTTCAAGGTCTGCGATTCGCTTCTGCAGTTTAGCAATTTCAGCTTTGCCTTCATTCTCTTTTGCCTTGGCTACACGTTCTTCCTCAGCTTTTTCGAGTTTTTCAACAGTTGCTTTCAATTTTGCTACTTCATCAGTTTCGTCAGCACTTGCCGCCGCCCCTTCAGAACCTGCACCTTTTCCTGCATCATCTTTACCAGCACCATTGCCAGCATCAGCTGATGCATCACTTGCATCGAGTCCGAGCTCCTTACGGATTTTTGCTTCCTCAGTTTCCTGAGAAGCTTTAAGCCGCTTCTGGAGTTCAGCCTCTTTTGCCTTTTTCTGTTCTTCGGTCATTTGAGACACCTCCTTAGACTGTTTAATCTCTTCCAGCATGCCCTGAAGTCCAGTCAAACCATCTTGCAATGCTTTTACTGAGTCTTCAAATTTCTGTAAGCGTTTACCATTCATAGGTTTGCCGACCTTCTCGACACCTTCTTTGTTGTCCTTGTCCTTGCTAAGCAAAGCCTTGGCCATCATTGCAGGTGAATCGAAGCCTAAAGTGGATTCGCTTCCAAAAATGAAAAGCACATCTGAAAGTTTTTCCAGCATTGATACCGCCCTCCCGGTGAGCTCGGGACCCATGCTAAAATTACCATTTTCTTCTACACTCAAATCCTTCACCAACCCAAAGAAATTCCGCATGTCACTGTCCAGATCATTAGCCAATAAGACTAACTGGGCAAACGTGAGCGGGTTTACATTCTTTTCAGTAGATGTTGGTTCCGCAGTAGGTTTGTTCTTACCTGACTGGTCATCATTGAAAATCGTAGCATCCTTTGTTGTAGCATGCTTTGACTTTGCTATGATGAACTTGTGGTTGTTGGCGGCCTCATCAACTAAGGATACTTCCTTAATCTGGAAGTTGCTCAGCCTCCGTTGTGGTTTAACGTCGCCAGCATTCGAATTAATGTCCATTCTGAATACCTCCTTATGAATAAGCCTCGTCAAGTGATTCTACTTCAGCCGAGCCGCCGATTGAGAACCCCGTGATCTCTTTGTTTTTAACCATCTCCCAAACTGAATCAGAGTTAACTCTAACTGACATGATCCAGGTACCTTTCCGAAGCTTGACTGTGCCATCTTCGGTTTCAATTTCAGTCTTGCCCTTAGTTACATAGTTCTCCAAGAGAGTGAATTCCTCATTCATGAAGAATTTGTGCATAAAGCCCTGGTTGCCTCCGTCAGGGTCTTCCATGAAGCTGTGTGCAGCCCCTCGAACATCTTTAGCACTATAAATGTCCCTGTGAGCATCGGGGTCAAGAGGAACTCCTCTACCCCCACCATCGTTTGGTTCTAAAACAATGCCGAACGTTATGCGTTCTTCTTCAGATCCTTCATTCTTTTTGATGAGAATTGGAATAGTGCGAGTCCACTCTCTATTAGACCTCTTAACAGCAGCCACAACTTTTTTGGTTTTGCTGTTCTTACTGCCCTTCTTCGATCCAGGCTTTTGAGGGTAACCTTTTTGTTTTACAACTTTGTCAGAAGTAAGGATGAAGCTACCTAACATCTTTGTAAAGTGGTCTAATGATGAACCTTCTAGGACCTCATATAGATCGTTTACATCGCCTTCTATGTCCGCAACCGCCTTTAGCAGATCGTCTCTACCAATGTCTTCTGGGACATCTGTATGAACACCTTCAATTTCTACTTCGTTCAATTCGGATGCAATTTGATCGTACGTAGACTTGTATCTCTCGAGAGTGTTGTCTTCACCTTCTTCTACTTCGATCTCGTCTAACATGCCTTGGAATGCCTCACCAAAAGCATTGAGCTTGCCCTTTAAATTTGAAAGAGTTGATTTATGCTCATCCTTTAGACGAAGCATCATCTCACGATCGCCTTCAGTAAGTAAAACATCACCTCGAGTAATCTTATCCTGAAGCATGTCGAATGTCATATATTCTACATCATTCGTGAAGCCTCTACCAGCCTGATCATTCTCTTTCAATGTACCGAAAGTAGCAGTGATGCCATCTGCGATCTTCATCTGAGTTAATGATGTCTCTAAGAACCTGTCTCTAGACAGTTGTCTAAAAGTGTGAATACGATCGTTGGGGTCTTTTATATAGACCTTATCATCGAAGTCGTTTTCACCTGCCCATTTAGCAGCTTCTTGATATGTTGGGAAGCGGTCTGTGTCTACATGCACTGCCTGAATCTCTAAATTGTATTTCTTTTTATTGACAGATTCGGTCAGAATATCTGATGGAAGAAGCGACTGAATCTTTGTTCCGTCTAGAAGCTCCAATTCATGTCTATGAATACCATCAAACGTAGTGCTAGTGACTTGAAGTTGATGAGTGTGTTCACCGTCTACTTCACTGAGCATAGAGTCATTATCAACTACTATTCTATGCTTGTGTGGAGATTCTTCATCTCCAGTCACATTGTTAGCAGCATCAACCGAGTGTTGGTGTGCACCATCCCAATCGGTCATAAATGCTCTACCATTAATCATGTACAAGTGTTGATGCGAACCATCAACTGGTGTCATGCTTGGATTTGATGCTGATAAGACGTGAGCATGAGCCCCGCCTACTCCGCCTTCCATGTGCTCCTCAAATGTCTTCTTGACGCGGAGCTTTACTATTTTTCGTTTTTGAGTCTTCGCAGTTTTGTCTTTCATCTACCCTCCACATCTACGATGATTTCAGTCTTACAATTGCCATGATAGGGTGGCAACGACAAGCCAAATTCTTGAATTTTTGTATTGGTTGACACAGTTGTAGATGATTCATCGAAGCCTGCCTTCGTTAAATCACCAACAAATGGTGTGATGTCTTTTAAATCCCCAGGGCTTTCAGCCGCGAGTACAGCTTCCATAGTCTTAATTGCCGTCTCAACCTTTAGAACCCTACCGTTCATTTGTTTACAGATGACAGATTCTGGAGCAGAATTGAAAATTTTATATGTCTTAATCTCAGCTTGTTGCATAGCTTGAAGTGAGCCAAACGACCGAGACCTAGTCACTGTTGTTTGTATGTTTGTCTTAAAATAGCTACGAGCATCCCCAGTCCAATTAGGTGGCTTCAAACCTGACATATTATTCTTACCAGTAATGCCAAGTGCTTTCTCAACATCTGCCATAATTTTAGGTATAGCATCAACCCTTCTTAAGCCCTGTTCAAAGACTCGTTTGTTGATTGCATTCACCAAAGGCACTGAGTATGACTCTGCATATAATGTGTTAGCAGACACTCTATATAATTCAGACAGCTTATCTATAGCTTCTTCGTCGATTGGAGTCAAAGCCTTCAAGACTTTCTTATTGTCTTTCTCGAACTTGGCTTTGCCTATGTCGTATGTTTCGGCTACTGCATCTTCAATTTCGTTCTTAAATTTCTGGCCAAATCCGTCTAACTCACTTGCTGCAATCTTCTCAATACGCTTAACTTCAGCTTCTGTGAACTTACCTGATTTGCTTTTGAGCTTGCGTTCGATTTTCTTAAGTGCTTTATTAGCATCTTTGTCCCATTGGTCGCCCATCTCTTCTGTGAGTTTGCGTTCAACTCCATTTATTACCCGACCATCAGAATCTCCATCAGCTTTACTGAGGATTCTACGAATGTGTAGAAGCGACATAGCAGCGTCTGATCTAGTCAATTTAGATACATCGACGCTTTGTCCGTTAAGTTGTAGTTGTTCTGCCGCTTCCATCTTTTCCATCCAACCTGTTTACCAGTTGTTGTTCTAGCACTTTGAGAGCTGAAATCAACTCATGACCTTGAGTGCCTTGTTGCTGTCTAGTCTCTTTTGAGGCTGCATCAGCTTTAGCTATCATTGCTCTATTCTCTTTTGTGAGCTTGATAGCTTCTTCTTGATTGCCTTCTGCTAGAAGCATAGCTATTTTCTGAAGAACTGGAAGTTCTTCTGGTTTTCCGTCACTATTAGTATCTGGACCTCTAGGTACTTGACCTTGATTGGGAGCCAAGACACCACTTTCGTCATTACCACCTGGTTGACCACCTGCTTGACTGGAAAGCCTCATGAGATTAATTGACATTGGTAAGTCAGGGTCGAAGTCATCTGTCTTTTTGAGAGGTGGTAGATCAGTATTAAGCACATCACCAATAGCTTCACGAGCTAAATTAGGAGTGACACCACCTGTCTTCTCACCTTGTGCTACAAGTTTCACTAGATTGTCATCATTCGTGATGTTCATTGTATTAGACTTGAATCTCCAATACCTGACACCCATTGAAACTGCCAGTTGGTTGATTCGCCTATCCATCTCATCACGTTCAGGCTTAAAAACTTGTTCTTCAGTGATTCGTTTCTGTTCGGTGACATCTGCCTTTTCATCGCTACGGCCTACGAATATTGGTGCAATTCTAAACGATTCGCGTATCTTTTCACGATTGTTTTTATCGTAGTCTTGGAATAATTCATCATTATGTTGTTGCCCAGTAAGGGGTTCGATGCTCATCTTAACACTATTGTTTGGTGTCAATGCCCCGTCATCACCAGGATCAGCCTCTAGAATCAGAAATGCTGATCTATTATCACCTTTTTTGGTCTGGCTACTGACAAATTCCTCGATTCGGTCAATTGAACCATCCGTAAGCATCCCACCTGAGACCATTACCGCCATAGACGGTATGTTGTTGTTCTTGAAAGTGATGAAGTTGATCTCTGAAGCAGCCCTTGAACCAAATATCTCAAAGAGGTTGCCAATGTATCGTGGTACGCCGTATGGTGTGCGAGCACTGTGAATCTTGAATCTCATCAAGCCAGTAGCATGAAATCGCTTAGGCAATTTCTGAGCAGCTTCACCACTCAATGGTTTGCCATCTCGATTGTCTATTATTCTTGGATCATCCCATTCCTTGAACCACATGAACTTGTTGTTAGCCAATTGCTGCGCATACACTCTAAATCTCTTCTTAAATAGTTTATTGCGATACGTGAAGTCTGGCTGTAATTGTCTAATTGAAACGACAACTGGCTTCTTTTGCAATAAACCTAATCGTATTGAGTGAGACTCTACATGATTGATAGCAGAAATGTCATGAGACTTTGCATCTGGCCTGACTATTTCCCAATAGGCGTTACCGTTTGACTCTAAATCTATCCTAGCTTTACGACGCAAAGTGGTGAGATTGTCTTCAGCATTGGGATTATTAAAGAGGCTATCAAGCTTGAACCATTCTGCAGTCCAAAGAGTTCTCATTTCTTGTTGTTCTTCAGAGTCAGTATCTACACCTGCACCGAGGATTGATTCTTCTAATTGCTTAGGTAGTATTGACTTAAGCCGTCCGCCAGTTCCATCAATATTTACTTCCATGGCTTCTACGCATTTGCCGAGCTCAGAACTATTTTCATTTAATTGGGACAATACTAGTGGATCGAATGGAGGTCGAATAAGATTCTTTCCTAGTATGCGGTTGGACCTCTCCAATGCATCTAGTTCATCACTCTCTGCTGCAAATTTTTCAATTGATTGACCAACACCCATAACTGTAGCACGAGCTATCCGGTTGTTGGTGATGCTCTTACCCGAAGATGGGTCTTTACCCTTCTCGACCAATTGCAGCTTTCTACGCTTTTGTTGACTATTCATAATGTCCTTGATGTCACCACTTCTTTAATATAATAAACTTAATCTTTAAGAAGTAAAACTTTCTTTAAAGCTTATCTCATCACACCGGGTTCTTTTTTACGCTTCTTGCGGATTTTAGAAAACAACCCGCCTTTTAGAGCCTGCCTACATGCATCAGGTAGATCATCTGTGTCGCCGTCTGGGAATGCCACCATGTCGTTCACAAAGTCTGCATGTCTGTCTGGATTCACATAGAAGCGATCATCTTCTATTACTGGGAGCACTCGATACATTTCGTTGACTTTGTCCTTGGTTGAGTAGACCATGTGGACTGGAAGGTTCTTTTCTTTGAGGCCTTGTGCGAAATATGCCTGACCAGCATTGGCTTCCACGAATATTCTTAACGGTTTGTTTTCCTTATCACTTCTTGCACAGTATTCATACTGTTGCTTCGCAGATAACTTAGCTTTCTTGTAATCTACTAGGTAGACTCTAGGCAACTGCTCCTTTGTGATGAACAATGTAACGTGAGCAAAAAAGTCATCCTTATCCTTTGTAGACGTAGCAGAGTCAGTACCTTGTACTACGTAACCTTCAGTTTGTGGTATTCTTTTGTACGACTGAAACATCTCTGGCTTAATCATCCGACCAATCATCAGATCAGTATTATTCTGCATCTGAGTGTTGAAGATGATGATGCCCATTGAACGTCTCATGCTGTATAATTTTTCTAATGAAAATTTATCTGGCCAGAAGCTATACTCAGTACCATCATCGTTCTTCCGAATAGCTGGAATGACTTCTACTCTGCCTTTGAATTCTTCTTTTTCGAGCCGACCATACAAATCATCAGGGTGATATCTAGTCCCAATTAAATATAGACGACCGTCTGGTTCTAGTGTCGGATATGCTGTCTTATAGAACCAAGTAAACGTCACATCTCTCTGGTGCTTAGTTCTTGCATTTTCCTCATCAACTAAATCATCACCAATGATTAAATCAAAGTGAAGACCAACAAGCCCACCACCGAGACCTATGCACATGATCGTAGACTCTTTACCCCTACGTGTCCTTGCGGCTATGTTTAATTCACGAGTATCCCATTTATATTTGGGGTGCTTTTGAACTCCAAATATCTCAATGAGTCTTTCATTTTCTGTGAGATGCTGATTAATAGCCCTCAAGAAGCTCTCAGCCTGGGATTGAGTATTTGATGTGATTAGAATACGAATGTTAGGGTCTTTGAGCACTTCATATATGACTTGAGTAGTTGTTAGAATTGTTGACTTACCACCACCACGAGGTGCCCACACCATTGATCTCAGCTCTTTCGAACCGTCTTCAACTTCTAAGTTTTGATGATCTGACATCTCAGCATGGAAGTCTTCGTAGCCATATCCTAGCACTTCTACTGCCAGGACATCCATACGTCCTTCATCTACTACTTTTCTACGAATGAGCTCGTTTTGTGCTAGACGCTGATTCTCATAGATGTCTATCAGTTTATCTTTGCTAGTCTTTCGAATTCTCTGAGGCTTTGAATCTCTAATTTCTTGAAGCTCAGATTCGAGCTCTTCTTTAGTTGGAAGCTTTGCTGCGGCTTCGTGGAGCCGTTCGTTCTTTCGAAGCAGTCTTGCTTGTTTTAAGTCGTCTTTCATTCAAACCCATCGCCACAATTCCGCATCCTTGCATCACCCTTAGATGTAGTATAACAAATTTCTTTTAGAATGAAAACACTGCTTTACAGCCATAGTACATTCCTGCCCAGAACAGGAGTACTATCATATATGCTACTAATCTGGCATCTTCTTCGAACACTTCTTTCTCCTTAGAACGATGCTAGAGCCATTTTTAGATGTCTTTCTAATTGTATCGTATTCATCTTTAGACTTTTCAGGCATTGATTGAACGACTGGGACTTCTTCCTTTTCTCTATTAGCCAATCTACCAGCCATCCATGTACCTAATATGTTCTTTTGTGACATCCCCATGTTGTGTATTTATACACACAGAAGATTTCAAAGTAGACTTAATGTTCATCCCAACTTCTAACTTCATTGGTCTTCATGTCGTAGTATTTACCGGGCACTGCACCAGGTGTTTGCTCAACTACTTTATCTACTACGAGCTTGACAGCATTTTTCATCTCTTCATGAGCCTTCTTTTCTGTCTCCCATGGACCTATCTGAAATGGTTCGCCGATCTGCCCCATCCCTAGGAACGATATCACAATTTCAAAGAACCATTTATTTGCTACATCAGGTTCGTTGTCTGAATCAGCTTGACCAACTCTTGCTTGTACTCTTGGTATCATATCTGGTGTCATTTCTTCACAATCCCTTTTCGTCTGTCATATTTAGAACTACCATTGAACGTTGGCTCCCACACTCTTGGCTTTCTATATTTACAATATTCAATGTTGTTGCCGCGTATCAAAAATTCTTCTAACGTCTCAACCTTTTGAACTTCCTTATCATCCTTTTCCTTCATACATTAAATATTATACAAAGAAATAGAAATGAATATGCTACAAACCTGTTGCTTTATTAAACCTCGTTATAAATCGTAAGAACTTAGGTGGCCAGTAGTCGTCATAGATGAAGTCTTCAGCGGCACCTTCGCCAGTAAAAATACAGAATGTTGTGTTAGTTATCATAAAACGCCACTTGAAAACTTTGTAGATGTGATATCTTTTAAACATTTTATGTCTCCTAAAAAAAAAATAGCCAGGCTGAAAGATTGTGCTTTTGCTCAACCTAACAGCCCAGCCGACGTGACACCACTGGGTAGTGGCACCAATTATGAGTCTGAAGGGATTAGCATTATCGCTTCCATCTCTGTTGCCAACCTCACAAAACTTTGTACTGTTTGCTTTGGTATTCTTTCACTATGATACAGAGTACCAGTCAAAGCATAGCCATCTGGATGTTGCGATCTATAGACTCTTTTCACTGCTGGCCAGTGTGGTACTGGTTTTGGTTCAGTCCAAATTTCCCAGTGTTCTTTATCTGGTAGAAACGCTTTCATTTTAGAGTGGTCTTTATAACCATTTTCTGTATAAAAGTCTTGGAGAAGATACCCAACGGCCCTGTCATCCTCAATACGACCAGGCTTAGCCAACCCTGTAACTACTGCAATCGTACCGTTTGCAGATCTAACCTTGATGGGCAATCTATTTAATTCGCATAAATCTCTTAGCGTCTTCATCTTAGTGAATCCTAGAAACTTTTGAACGATAGCCAAAAGAGTCTTCAATCGTCTTACGCAATGCGCCTGAATAGTCAAAGTTGCCTCCTTTGAAGAACTCAGGTATCATCCTCACAACCCTCAGATCAATTCTCGAGTTGTTTTGTGTGCGTAGATGTACGATGATGTTGTTCGTTGTGTAGATTTTCATGTTGTTCTTTCTAGCATTTAAAAAGACAACATACTCGCCCACTCGGAGCTCCTTTACATTGATGCTCCGCTTCTTTGCATGTTTGGCTAAACCAACGTGGCCACATCTCATGTCAGATTCTGGAAAGAACCTAATGATGCGATTTGTCTTAAGAGCATTTGATGGTATGCTCAACTTACCATTCTTTTCAACTAATGATGTTTGCATTTTTGACCCCTTATAAGAGTTTCATTAAAGTGTTTGAGATATCTTCCGGTGAACCGATCAATGCCATGAGCTTCCCACCTTCTGGTGATGCTGGCACTTCTATGGTCTCCATCGGTGGGACCTTACTCCTTTTAGTATACTTTCGCTTGGCGGTTTTATTGAGGCCTAGCGCTTTGCGTTGGTTGTAGAAATACGATTTTTGCATTCCTACTTCCTTGCAAGCCTCACCAACTGACTTCTTCTTTGACAGTTGGATGATTTGTTTCACTTTTGTCTTAGTTTCTTGAGTGACGTTGGCCATAATGGCACCTCCTTAGTTAGTATCACGTCGGAGGTAGTTATAACATAAATACATAAATATGTAAATACGTAAATATACTAATGATTTTAATACGTTAGTGCTTCACAAGATTTAAGCCACCAGCTACTGCAATTGTGACGTTTCCAGCATCTATCTTCTTAGGATCACGACCACCCTTGAGGAGCCAATATGGCAGCTCATCCTCAGTGTATCGCTCTATGAACTGTTTCATAACCCCACGTATCCAATCCTCGATGAGAGAATCTTGACTGTTGAGGCTACAATAACCTGATCTGCCATATCCAGTCTTTGTCATCTTTGGCCGCTCTTTGTCTGGCTCTCTATAGAAGCTCCAAATTTCCAGCTCGTTTGTTGACTTGTTCAACCACAGACCCTGTCTTGGTGGTTTCGCATTGTTTGGTTCGCTGTTGTAGAATGGTATTTTTGCCCTTACCGAATCCCAAATGCCCATTTAATCTCTCCTCTAGTTCTTTTAAATATTGACGAAACGATGTAGTGGCACAACAACCAAATAGTCTCGTCTCACCTAATACTACATACTCATTTACTATGTCTAAGCTGAAGTAACCTAGACATAGTTGTTTCGTCTTACACATTTGACTATACATTGCAAAGTCTACTTGACCACCAGCCCATTGCTGTGGTGTCGCCAAGATAGTAGTCTCATTCACTACGTCAAGGCAGACAAACGCCATGCACTTGTCTTTTAGCTCTCCAATATCTCGAATATGTGCCAAACCCATTCACCTCTATTGATCTGCAAAGTACCATAGTAAACAAAGTTGTCTTCTTCTGGTATCTCTTCACCAGTAGCAAATATTCTAAATTTCAGCTTTTGTTTGGGTTTTGTTGTGTCAACCTTAAACCACATAGTTGGCTGACCAAAGTTCATTTGAATAGACATGAACTCTGCTTCTTCGTATGTCTCAATCTCAGTAGGTAGTAGCTCTTCTTCTTTGTTCTGAGATAGTCCGAGAGTGATTGGGTATTTGAGAATTGTCTTCATGATTTATGATATACTTTCCATTCTTAAAAGCAAATTGAGTTGGACATTTCACTATCTTTGGTATTACTCTATCAGACACTTCAAGCAGCACGTTACCCTGAAGCGTCAACATTCTCCTATATTCATTTACGTAGATCAGCGTACGCTTCTCAAATGTCACTTGCCTATGGTATAGCACACCAATAGCTATGAGAAGTGCTACAAATAGATACTTCACTTTTTATCTTTTTGTTTTGCTTCATCCATCATCTTACCCACAGCATCAGGATTATGTATGTCAGGATCGTACGAGCAATACACATTGCAATCTGGATGCATATTTGATATGTTCTCCTTGTCCTTGTCTGTTAGAACCACAACAAGTGGCATCGTATTTGTTGTGACAATCTCATCATTTATGTAGAATTTCATTACACTGACCTTTCATCGCCATGTAAATGTCTGAATACTGGGAATCGTAAGCTATGATCACCCTTCTGGTTCTTTGTCATCTCAAAAAATTTAACAGTTACTACCTGACCTAACAATTCATCTTTTTGTCTCCAGAATTTGTATCGTTCATCTGTCTCCACTGGCCTAGACAAATCAACTTCAAGAGTGTCTTCATCTTTGTGCCACTTTTGAGTGAAGCCACTACCAACCTTAGAGCGAACTTGTTCACCTTCATATTCGCCCTCAACTATCAAGGCACCCAACATGCCTTTGACATTGCCCTCACCTTCTTGGAAGTCTACGATCTTAAATTCGTGTTCGTGAAACTTTTTAACTTTGAGCATAGATTTAGAACGTTTGCCAATATATGGTGCTTGAGCATCTCTAAGTATCAAACCCTCCCAACCTTCCTTGACGCCTTTATCTAGCATCTCCTGAAGCTGTTCGGGTTCTTGCATACACAATTGTTCCAGTACTTCAATATATTCATTTTGTACTATCAAGTCCTTCATAGCCAAGAAACGAGAAAAGAATGGATCGTTTGATTTCTTCTCTAAGAAATTTTTATGAGTGATCATGTCGAATACTTTAAATTTTGGATTTGCTATCTGATGATCTTTGCGTTTGATTTCCTTCATTACCGCAGAAAAGTCGTCTATTCCAGTCTCAGGATTCATGATGCATATTTCGCCATCTAGCACTACTCGTTTAGCTTTTATAGCCTTGAGAACAGGTTGTACTAAATTCTTGAGAGTTTCAAATGCCTTACCCTGTCTTGAGATAAAAGTAACATCTTGACCATCTTTAAATATTAGACATCTACAACCATCCAATTTTCTTGAAGCATATGTATCTTTAAATGGGAGTACTTCTAGGTCTTCATATTTATCACAAAGCTGAACATCGAATGTTGGTATGTACTTAGGCCATACCTTATTGACCGTTGGAACTCCAATTCCAGCTCGTAGATTTTTGTCCAATATCTTTAAGAATGCATCCCAGTCAGATTGTCTTGCCCCATCCATCGCATCTTGAATAGCTGCTATTGCTGCATTTCCTGTTAATTCTCTTTTGCAGAGTCGATCTAACAACATTTGTAGTTTATGCCAATTGGTATATCGATCACCAACATTCACAACGACTAGCTTCGACGTCACATTGTACTGACGATAAGGGTCCATCGCATATAGGACGGGTTCTTTGTGACCTGTGTAGTTTCGAAGCATCTCTTCTTTAGCCTTTTTTGAAGATACACTATTCAAATCACTCAATAACGTTGCAAATGCTTCCATAATTCTTCTCCTTAGTTCAACCCGTTCGTAAATATACTCCTAGACGCGGCACGCGGCTGAGATCATAGAATTTTTGTTTTAAAATTGAAATTACTAGTGTCTAACTCCTTTTGAGTCATATATTTCCACCAGTACTTGTGATCCCAGTCAAATGTAAAACCTCTGGTAGATGCTTTGTCTTTGTCCATTTTAGTGACCAGTGCCTGTACTTTAAGATGCTCAATATTTGAGAGACCTCTAATACAGCTCGGATCGTATTGTTGGGCAATTGCTAACATTGCATTCACATCTGGCAATGCTCTATGAGCATTCACTAATTTCACCTTGTGATATGCTGCTAAATTAGCGAGCTTCTTTGATTTGACATCTGACGGGTATGGTATATCAGTGAGGCTATCAACCCACTTGAGCTTTGGCTTCATCATATTGGCTCTTTCGAGTCCAGCTTTAAGAAACTTCTTCTCAAAATTAGTTTGATGTGCCATTATAGCTTCTGCCGATCTAGCCATTGCCAGAAACTGCTTCCAAACTGTTTTGTGATTGACACCATAGGCCTGGTACATGTCTTGAGATATTCCGTGTATCTTCGTCATTGCTGGTGACATTTTATGCATACCATCATCGTAGTGCACAAAACAATTCAGAATTGCAAGGGATTTCCCATTTGCAATATCATACAAATGGGCCCCTATTTCTATTACACGGACATGGTCAGACGGATGTAGACCCGTGGTCTCAAAATCAAGACCGACTACGATCATTACACTGTCTTTTGTTTGGCGTGAACGCTATTAACCTTCGTAGCCATTGGACCTTTTTTGCCTTCGCCGACTTCAAACTCGACGGCTTCGCCTTCGATCAGTGTATCAGACGTCTCGACACTTGAATAATGTACGAAGTAGTCTTTCTGATCCTCTGCTGTGATGAATCCGAAACCCTTGTCTTTATTGAAAAATTTAACATTGCCTCTCACTCTTTACCTCCTCAAGGTAGTTTATGTCTTGTACTTTGCCAAAAAAGAGATCATCTGGATCACTTTTGTATTGAATTTCTACTATGAGGAAGCATGCTATCTTACCAGACTGCATTCTATCTCTAACCTCGTCACCAATTTTGAGTTTATACATTTGAGGATTGCCGAATGCAATTCCTTTGTACCACCCTCGAATGGTTCTCTTATCAAAGTCTGACCATTCAATTGAGTTGCCCCATGAAGTGTATTTCCACATTTCCCACACTGTTCCAGTGGGTTCAATATTAGTTTTCTTTTTTAGTATTAGGCTCAGTGCCCTTTTTACCCAACCCACAGGCTGTCTTCTCCCTGTCATTCTTTGCTTCACTACATTTAGTATATGCTGATCGATTGTAGCCAGTCTTGTAATAAAAAGCATCTACCTCTTTACAGTGGATGCCATCGCTCATGTACTTACAGAGTTTAATCCAATCTTCAGGTTCTTCATCAGACTTTGGATTTGCATTCTTGATACACTCCAAAACAAAGGCTGACATTTTATCAGCCTCCGCACATTCAAGGACGTAACCCATCTTCAATTCGGTTGCATCCTGTGTTTCGTCTTTGTCACACCCTACGAGTGCGACACAAAATAAAATACCTGTGAGTTGTAGCCACCTGCCTGAAACAGTGCTCAAACAACGAAGCACTTCTCTACCCGTTTCTGGGAGAGTCAGCATAATAGTGGATTTCATGCAGCTTTGAACGTTCATCTTTAGAGCTTTGGGTAGAAATAACTTTCCAACTTTAAGCTTTGCCAGTTGAGCGTTAAAAGTGCGGATTCGAACCGCAAGACTCGGTGAGGAGTCTATTCGCCTAGCATGGCGGACAGGGCCAGGTTTGAACTGGCTACCTACTGAATGAGAATCAGTTGCTCTAACCAAATGAGCTACTTGTCCAATGTTATTGTTTGATTTCTTCACTTCACAACTCAAGGTAAACCTCAATTAATTTAAAGTAATCGTTGTTGTTGCATTCTTGAGGCTAAGCAATCCATCTAGCTTCTCAAGAGTGTCTTCAACATCCTCTGCATCTTTCAAATAGTCAGTATACGGAAGAACAGCTTTAACCTTTGCCAATTGCTGTTCATCGTTGGTGTCTTTAAAGACTGCCGGGCGTTGCGCATTCTGGTCAATAGCTCGTTTTGTCTGTGAATAAATGCCTTGACTAAATTCTTTATGCTTTTCAGCAACTTCACGGCGCCACGTCAACCAATCAAAGATAGTTCGAGTAGTCTTACCAATAGTGATCTTAGTCTCCATGTTGGCCTTTGCTATGCCAGTACGAATATTCAAAAGCCTCTTTTCAAGGTCATTGATTGATTGAACTTCGGCGGCAATTGCCTTTTCGATGCCACCGTCTTTTTGGTATGGATCATCCTGGTGTTCATATACCGTAAGAGTGCCATTGACTGTTGTACGCTTCTTGACAATTTTCTTTTGTACTAAAGACACTTCTGCAAGTGCTTCAGTAATTGTCAATTGAGGCGTTTGTTCTTGTGCTTGTGTTTCCATTTCTCGAACTCCTTAACTTTGATTGTTGACTGTTATCTGCATATATACTTTTGTTCTGGACTTTGTTATCGTTATATTGTCCAACCTTTAGCCTCGAGTGTTTCTAGTGCAGCTGGACACACATTAGCAGCTACAACTAATTGATACATCTGCTCAGCCACATATCTTATTTCTGCCTGAGCATGAGTAGACTTACGCAACTTCATATAGTTCGCAAATGAACGTAGGTTGAATATTGAAGTCCTCTCAACCATGAACGACGTGCCCAGCATGCCACGCAAAACCTCACGACATCGTTTGTATTGAAAATTTGATAGAGTACCCTTATTCTTCCAAGCATCGTTCAAATGATGAAGCGAATATTGATAATGATTCCAAGAATTTTCAAGGATTTCATAATAACCTTCAGAGATATGCTCTCCTTCTACTCCTATATGTTGTAGCATACCTTGAATATCACTAGGTAATGAATAAAAGTCGCTGGGCATTGTTCGATATCGACCGGACAATCCATTGTGTGAAGCTATCCTATGCGTCATATGTTGTCGATCTG
Organism: Emcibacteraceae bacterium; assembly: GCA_021774795.1. Taxonomy (GTDB): domain Bacteria; phylum Pseudomonadota; class Alphaproteobacteria; order Sphingomonadales; family Emcibacteraceae; genus Pseudemcibacter. Next base: position 93,514 of record JAJFIR010000058.1, read on the forward strand.
TAAAAATTGGAAATCGATACCAGAATCTAAAAACGACAGACTCTATTGGTACTGAGTGACCATCTTGTATCAGTCTACGTACAATGCTGTCTACCTTTTCTGGGTCGTCATACTTATCTTCACGTTTGTCTTTATCGTACGTCGAAGTCCATGCAGCATTTGCAATAGCCTCGTCGCTGCCCATAGTGTCTTGTAATTCGACTTTAATTTGTTTGATCATCTACTACCTTCTTCTTTGGAGTCAATTGAAGCTTTAATCTCTTTACTTCATCTTCCGCGTCTTTGAGTTTTTGCTTCAACTCTACATCGTTTGGATACTTAGCAACCTGCTTCTTGAGAAACCAATACTCAGCCCTGGCATCCCTGTACGTTTGATTGATCTCATTAGAGAGAACCCTCTGTTGTAATTGCTGCATGTCGGTTGCATGTGCATACCTGTTGTCTACTATCATGTATGCAGTCGTTGCAGTTGCAACAAGGCTGAATATTGCTGTTAGCATTGCTACACTTTTGTTCATTTATTACCTGCCTTCTTAAGCTTTGCTTCTAATGCTACAATCTCAGTGTTGAGAAGTGTTCGTTGTTGATACCGAGTTGATATCTCAGTGTTGATGCTATTCAACTGCCTTTTCTTCTGGCTGAGAGTTTCTTTTAATTTCTGGAGTTGATTCTGGTTCATCGTCATTGTAGTGCTCCCGTAATTCTGCTCTATTTAATGCTATCACCGACAGAGTAGTGTCGCCTTCTTCAACCTGTGCAGAAATGAAAGAAGCACAATCGGCTAGATTGTGTAGCTTGAATGGGCCATCTCCATGTTCTACTAATTTGTCGGTAAGCAACTTAATTGCGTCTGACACCATCATTGGTCTTTTAGATATTTTCATCTAGCCCACTTTGTAAATTTTTCTTTTTTAAGACTATACACCATTTGCACTTTTGGTGTAGCCCTGAAGTAAAAGCATTCTAAACCCAATGCTCTGACTATATCAATAATCATCTCTAATTGATGTCTATCCGCAGTTCTTGTACCACCGTGGTCATGGACGAGTCTAGGTACGTCGGGTTCGTACATACATAAATATATGTAATGGAGTGCACTCCTTAGAGTGTAACCTTTCATACGATTGTCATATCTACCATGTGGGTCTAACTTTTTATGAGTCTCAATGATCTTCTTTCGAGTCTCTAAATAATTCTCAATGCCAATTGTCACAGAGTTTTACCTTTCAAAAGCTCACCAGCATACCAGAGCATAGACGCGGCATTAAATGGGTCAAGTTTGCCAGCAAGACAGTTCTCTTCAGCAGCTTTGAACGCTTTTTCTAACTCAATTTTGCGTTTGTCGTCTGGTTGTGGGAGATCACCATGTTGATTTCTGAACAGCTCAACCTGAGCCCAATCAATCTTACCACGATGTTCAATCTCTGGTGTGATAGTAATGACACCCTTTTTACCTGTTTCACTCATGTAGTGACCGTACCTTTCGCTAATATCATCACCATATCTTTTGGATAGATGGGTTCAATTCCGTTTGATAATTTCAATTCGATTCTATAGCCCATGAATTCATCTGGATATCGAATCATCACTCGTTTATCGTAGAATGGATTCTTGTCAATGAACTCGCATAAGAGAAAATACTCACTTGGACCAAATAAAAAGCCAAGTGGTTCGAAACTTTGACCATACAAGTCTTTCAACTTGCCGACCTGTTCATGAACCATTCTTGGCACGTCTTTTGGTATTTGCTTGATTGTTTTACTGACTACTTGAAAGTCTTTGTCTACAATTTGCACCATATTAGATAGGTATACCGACTTGAATTAGAAGAAAATCCATACCCTTATTTGGGCTCTGGATGCCAGCATTAGATACATGCTTCCAATTCATACCGATGGTAGTGCCCTTGACAGGGTCTCGCCAACCTATGCCCATGTGCATACTAAATTGTAAATGTCCAGTCAATTTAGAATTGCTCTTAGTTAAGAAACCAGGGCCAAAGTAGTGGTCTACGTACATCCAATCAAACGGGTGCAGCACTGAGCCAAACTGTAGAAACACATAGCCAGACGTGATGTCACCATCGGTTAGAATACCACCATGTACATCCCATCCCAATACTTTGTTCAGTTTATTGTAGTAGCCAACATTGAGACTCTTTTCTGACCCATTAAATACTTCACCGTCTGAGACATCTCCGATGCCAAGACCGTATTGTACTTTAATGAGTGGACCTTCTTCTGCAAACGTGGGTAGAGCTAACATGAGCCCTAATACTAATAATAGATATTTCACCATTTCCTCCAAACGCTATAGCAACCAGTCTTACTAATTCTACCGATCGCAAATTTATTTTTAGTATCTGGGAATGCTTCCTTATTTGGCACAAGGAATATCAATCTCCAGACTTTGAACTTAACGGACCATTCCCAGGGCATTAATGCCCTACTACTTCTGCAATGTCACGATCCATCACAGTCTTGCGGCCATCTGCTTTAGCATTTTCAGTTGCCTTACTACAAATAGTTGTCACAATCTCAGACAATTTAGTAATTGCATCTGCTGATGTGTTCATACCAGCGTCAGCTTTAATCTTCTTCTTAATCTTGCTCGTCACTACTAATACTTCACTCATTGTCTTCTCCTTTTGTTGTTGGGTTTGTACATCCTCTAAACTTGCATTGCTTACCATCTGGGTAGCTACTACACATTCTAGGACGTTGATCGTAGATTGTACACAACTTTTCTTTCGAGTCAAAGTGTTTGCAAGAATAGACAGGCCACAGCTTAGTCTTCCCATCTGGTTCGTACCATTCTGGAAGCTTACCAGAGGCAGAGTGGCTTGTACTCCAACCGAGAAACTTAAGCATTGGAAATAGAAGATGGATGTCCTTAGGCACGCTCTTCTTGTTTCTACTCCTATCGTAGAAGTGCTCTCTACCACTATACCAAGCGTTGTACGCCTTCTTCATATCGTCTGGACTGTATGGGATTGTTATTCGTCTGCAACAGTGACCAGTGCACCTGCTCATGGCCTCACCAAGAATATTTTCACTTTTGTTCTACTCTCGAACAAAGCCCAGTCTTCGGTTTCGACTCTATCTGGGTCATATTTACTAGGCTTTGTCTCTGGAACTTCTTCTACTATAGACATTTTGTCTGAGTGTATGTCCTCACCTAGAACCGAGTGAACATTTCTGATCTCTATATTCTTTATCTCTTTGAACCTGTTGTCTGCTTTAAGATGGTGCACCATTTCTTTAGACACGTGCCAAGTTCTACTGACTTCAACTATATGCTGATCCCAAAATGCATCAAGGGCTTCGCATCTATCATCTCGATCTGTAATGAGTGCTATCTCCAATAATTTAACTTTGAGCTTAGCCATGTCTATGTCAAGCATCTATTTACGCCACTTATTCTTTCCAGCAATCTTCGCCAGTGTGTTTCTATTGATGCCCAACATTCTCGCTGCTTGAAGCCTGTTGCCTTTTGGTTGAGTCAATTTAAGAGTTTCTTCAACCATGAACTTGTTCACTTGTTCATTGATTTTATGGATGTCAGTACCACGAAATTGCTGTTCATGACCACCAAGTCTAACACTTATTTGAAAGCTCATTTTTTGCCTTTAAGAAGACTACTAACATAGACTTTAGTCTTTTGTTGACCATAGCCAAAATCTATTGAGTACATTCTAGTGAAATGATTAGAGTTTGGTTTGTCTATAGCCACTGGTGAAGTGTATGACTTCCTATGTTTAGATATACCAACATCATACGCATATCTGGCAACAGCAGTGATAGCTCTATGCACTCTATACGCAGCATTATAATCGCGTATGACATCATCCCACGCACCTGTTAGATATCGTCTATTCATAAGACGAGTATTTGTTTTTCTAAACTCCAACTTAGGGCCAAATGCCAACTTCAACGAATTTAGATTTGATATGCATTTGTCGATCGTAGACTCTGCAAGAACTTTACCACTGGCAGAATATTTTCTACTTACTAAATCTGCACGATATAATTCTATTAAATCGTATAGTGACATATCATTTGTGTCGAGTCTTCTTTTCTTTTTTCTTCTCATTTTTATCTCCTATCAGATGACAATATACTCAACGATCGCTTTTAGGCGGCCATTCAATTGATTGATCTTCATCCCACACCCAACGTTCCCAGTATTCTGCTTCAGCATCTTTAGAATAGTGATTCAAAAGTTCTGTTGAGATTCGAGACTGTTCTCTCAACAAGTCCTTGACTGCTCGTCTGAGCTCTAAGTCAACGCCTTGTAGTATCTGACCACCAGCAAACATACACAACAATTTATATCGTCTCTCACCATTTAAAGTGTCTAGCATTCTTGTCTGTTTACTCATCTACGGTCTACCTCTATGTAAGTCAAGCACTTTCTAAGCCTCTTGGGTTCACAAGGTGCTTCTTGAAACCAGTGTTCACCAATTTCAATCTCAAATGGTATGTATTCATTGTTGTCTTGATCGTAGTCTGGTGTGACGTGGTCTATTTCTTGGCGGCCATCCTTATATTTAAGAACACACCGATACTTTGGTCCAGTATCTTCAGGGATTTCTATAGCTTCAAACTTCATTTTAAAGTCATCTACAGACCTTACGAACTTCTTATCCGTATTATCAGCACATACGTATGCGTAGCCAGGTATTTTCATAGCTTCTACTTTGATTGTTACTTCATCAATAACATAGTACGTTTTACCGTTTTTATAATGCTGATAGACAGTCACTTCTTCTCCAACTTCATTAAATGTCTCTCCGTCTCGTATGGAACTACAAATTGGATATTCTCAGCCAAATAAGTCTCAACTACTCCATCATCTAGCTCGACAATAGCTACAGGCTTCATGACGCCTACTTCGCCAACAGTCTCCCAGTCGGTACTGAAGCAATGACACCACCCAGCAGTATCCGTACCTTTCACAATGACTCGTCTTGGCCTCATTTCTTCTCCCGTTTCATCAATACTTTATACTGATCATCTCCCTGTGGGAAGACCTGTACGACTTGCCAGGCGTTGTTGATGTCATTTAACTCTTCTATGAGCCAATCGTCATAGTTGACACCATTCTTTAGGCAAGTAAAATATCTAAAAGTATATTCCCAATTTTGAATCATATCACCACCATTTAGATAAGAAGTGTGCTACGATATATCCAAATATCAGCACAATAGTAACCATCGTCGTAAGAACAGCAGCCTCAATCACCGTATAACCACCTTGACCATTCTGAGTGTTCTTTTTAATCTGACTATCATCCATTACAACCTCCATGAGTGTTCTAAATCTTGAACAAATATAATGCTCACGCCAGCACCACCATCGCAAGTTCCAAGTGTTAATGTTCTCACAAGCCAACCACCATGCATCTTCAATCGATACGTACCTTTGCCGATGTCTTCCCACTTCTCATCTTGTTCGTTCATTTATACTCCTCTAAATCTAAAGTCACTAATGGCGGTTCATCTGGCTCATCAAATACTTTTACAGCACCAACCTTGTATGTTTTCCCATTTACGTCAATAGGTTCACCCATGAACTCATGATGCTTTCGAGGTGGCAACACTACAACGTCAGGATTTGTTGGTGTGGTTAATGGCACGAATGCTCCTAAGAACTTACCATCCTTGTCTTCCTCTACTACTTTGACTCGACCTGTTTGTTCACACCAATAAACTACTGCATAACCTTCGTACCCTGAGCTGTGTCTATTTTTGAAAATGGCTTTCATTGTAAATCATCCCAACCAGTTCGATCTAACACTTCACATTCTCTACCTCGACAGTCAAAATAGACACCAAACTCGTCTCCATTTTCGTCTTTTACAAATGCGAGGTTGCCTTTTATCCTGATGACATCATATTCCTTACCCTCAATTGCTTTATGCTTTTTATCGATTGGTAGGTTTGTAGTCAATTTAATTCTCATTCACTGTCCTTTGGTCTCACAAATATACCAAGTGGTTGTCTATCACCATCGAAGTCTTCATTGGCTTGAGTCCTACGTTGGAATTGAAAATCAATCGGCAGCCCTGTTCTTGCGGCAAGCCACTCAGACAGTGCTACATTTTGTATTGACCATCTAGCATCCACGTACCAAGTCTCACTAATACCTGGAAACATTGCATCAAATTCATCATCGTCTAATATGCATCTCACATCGACGTCACGGTAGTCTCTCTTTACCAGGCATGAACCAACAAGATAGATGTGATACCCATATGCTTCAACTAATATCCTGCAAGCTTGGCTTAAATTGAAAGCCGCTGGGGCTCCTAGATAGTTTGCTCGTGTCATTTGCTAACCTCATTAGATTTGGAACATGTTTTACACATTATACTTCCAGAGGCTATATTTTTAGAGTAGTTATTCTTCATTATAGTCTTGCCATCAAGGTGATGTGGTCTCCAATTGAGCAAATGAGTACAATTAGGATCAATGTGCAATTTGTTAGTGCCCACATAATTTCTAAAGCCATGAGTGTGGTAGACTATTACATCATCTGGCTGCACATTTTGCGTAAGGTCTTGCACTGGCAATGTAGGCGTCATTTATATGTCTCAACAGCCTCGTAAGTCATACGACCAGACTCGGTAGCATATAGTTTGATTGTCATTGTGCCAACAAACGCCTTTTGTTCTTCCTTGTAGAATAAATCAAACAAGAAATGCCACCATCTCTCCTTGACTAGTCTGAACATAGTGTTCTTCTTCATTCGTACTATTTTACCAGCAACTGCTACTGTTGTCACGTCTTTCATCTACACCTCACTGGGTCTCTATGGCTGAGTTCTCGATGTAGCTCAGAAAAGGCTTTTATCTCCTTTTCACACTCTCTAACAAACTGTTTATTACTTTTATCTACCTCACCAAGTATAGTATGAGCATCTATAAGACCTTCATTCCATGCTATTGCGTACGATAATGCACATAGCATAGTGAGCTTTCTTTTCTTATTCATTTCTAGTGACTTCATATGCGCCTCGTACTACTCAAATGTATCATGGTAGGTTTGGTAGATTAGACTTCAACGAACCATCAGCGTTTCTTAACGGATGCTGCTGAAATTTATCAAAACCACAATGGTCTAGTGGTTCGCTTTTTATATATTTTCCAACAACACCAGCATCTGGATGACCACAAATAAGATAATTAGCGTCTGGTTCCATATAACTATTACTACACGCTGAGCAGGTTTTCTTTGGCGCTTTCATAAACCACCTCTCTTTTTAATCCGCTCAAGGGCATTTCCCATCCTATGCAGTGCTTGAGC
>JAJFIR010000007.1 GCA_021774795.1 Emcibacteraceae bacterium
TGTTATCGAATTTTAGATGATATTTTTTGGAAAAAGGATGGTTCTCCTTTTCCAGTCGAATATATAAGTTCCCCGATTTTTGACCATGGGAAAGTTGTGGGCGCCGTGGTGACTTTCAAAGATATCAGTCAGCAAATACATTTAGCTGAAGAAAAAGATATGTTGTTCAGAGATCTTGAGAGAATAAACATCGAATTAAAGAATTTTGCTCATATTGTTTCACACGATCTAAAAGAACCCTTGCGTGGCATCTCTTACAATTCAAAATGGTTGTTGGAAGACTTTGGTGAAAAGCTGGGCGTGGAAGGTGCAAAACTAATTGATTTGCTAACTCAGAATACTCAAAGAATGCATAACTTGATAAATGGTATTTTGGAATTTGCTGAGCTGGGGGTATTGAAGTCAAAGCCAATTACTGTACAGTCTGGCGCAGTTGCGGAAACGGTGATCAAGTATTTTACAAAGGAACCGGGTATAAAAATTATAGTTCAGGAACCCATGCCAAAATTGGTATACCATAATCTTCAGCTTGAGCAAGTTTTTCAAAATTTAATTAGTAATGCGATCCGACATTTGGGGAAACCCGAAGGGGAAATTGTGGTATCCTGCGCGGACCAAAATGACTTTTGGTGTTTCCAGGTTTGGGACAATGGTAAAGGAATTGAAATTAAACACTTTGAAAGAATATTCGGAATGTTCCAAAGTCTGGATAGAAGCAGATCACCAGAGTCGACTGGCATTGGATTAACTTTAGTAAAAAAAATTGTAGAGCAAAACGGGGGCAGGGTATGGGTGGAATCGGAAGTCGGTAAGTTCACTCGCTTTTTGTTCACCATTCCAAAGTGAAATCAAAAGGGAGGGGAGGGTCGATGATGCGTAATGGAAGTCCGTTGATGATTGTTGAAGATAATGAAACCGATGTTATGTGTATGAAGCGAGCATTTGAGAAAAATGGAGTTAGTAAACCTATTGTAACCGCCGCCAATGGTGAAGAGGCATTGGCATATCTAAATGGGGAAACTGTTGAAGAAGATAGTTCTGGTGTTCGAATACCGAACCTTATTCTTTTAGATTTAAATATGCCAATAATGAATGGTTTCGAATTCCTTGCTGTGATTAAAGCGGATGAACGATTACGTTCTATTCCGGTAATCGTTCTTACCAGTTCGACTTCTAAAATGGATATGAATGATAGCTACAAAAACTCCGTTGCTGGGTACATTGAAAAGCCTCTGGACCCGGAAGAATACTCGGAGATCATAAAAGTTCTTGATCAATACTGGTCATTGAATTACTTGCCAACGCTTAATTGATAGGTAATGGTTTCGTGCGACATTTGAAATTCCTTCTTGTTGAGAATAACCCGACAGACCAGATTGCTGTGCAACGGTTTTTCAAAGGTCAGAAGTGGAGTCATGATTTAGACGTCGCGGGCTCATACAGTCAGGCGTTAGCGTTATTAAGTAAGGCCGAGTACGACATTGTATTGCTAGATTATAATTTGGGTGATGGAAGCGGCCTTGAATTGTTATCTGAAATTCATGACACCCCTGTTATTTTTATTTCTGGAAGCAGCACCGAGCTAATAATTGTAGAAGCAATGAAAGCGGGTGCATATGATTTTCTTGTTAAAGATCACAATCAAAATTATCTGAGTCTGCTTCCATCGACAATCGAAAAAGTAGTAAAAAGAAAAACAGCTGAGGACAGGCTGAAAAAGTATCTTGCGGAATTAGAAAGAAGCAATGAAGAGCTTCGTAGTTTTGCTTTTGTTGCCTCGCACGATTTGAACGAACCGTTGCGGAAAATTGTTGGATTTGGTGAGCGCTTGAAAAGCAAGAGTGAAAACCTAGATCCTGAAATAAGTGTTTATGTGTCAAAAATGCAGGAATCCGCAACAAGAATGCAAAACATGATTCAAGAGCTTTTGCAGTACTCCCTTGTTTCCGCCAAAGGGGACCCCTTCCGCTCTATTGATCTCAATAAAGTTGTAAAAGAAGTTCTGGAGGATCTCGAAGTTTCTATTCGAAATTCCAATGGTGTTGTGCAAGCAGAATCCTTACCAACCGTTGAGGCTGATCCTACTCAAATGCGGCAGCTATTCCAAAACTTGATCAGTAACGCCATCAAATTTAAAAAGAAAGAAGAGTCTCCGAAGATTGAATTGGTCGCTAAACCGCACAAAAAAGATTTATGGGATATTTTTGTAAAGGATAATGGTATCGGTTTCGATTCTCAGCATGGTAGTAGTATCTTCCAGCCATTTTTCCGTTTACATGGTCGAAACGAATACGAGGGTAGTGGAATAGGGCTTGCCATTTGCAAAAAAATTGTAGATCGACATCAGGGAAAGATAAAAGCTGTCAGTTCGGAAAACGAGGGCTCCATCTTTCAAGTGACTCTGCCGATTAAACAGGTTCTCTGAGTATTTTATATCCTCTGATTTTAGTAAGTCCCCCCTAGAATAAGTTCATGTTAAAAAAACCGAAAAAAAATAGCCTGTTTTGTTTTGGCCTGGGATTTGCCGCGCAGGCTTTGGCGAAAAGAATGCGCGCTCAAGAATGGACTGTTTCGGGGTCTTGTCGGGCAATAGATAATAAGGATTCGTTGAAAGAATTATCTGTGTTTCCGTTTGATGGAACCCATGCGACTGAAGAAATCCGCAATGCTCTTTCCAAAGCAACCCATTTATTGGTTTCAATTCCGCCACAACCTTCAGGTGATGTGGTGTTGCAAAAATTTTCTTCGCAAATCGCGGAATGCAAAAACCTTGAATGGGTTGGCTATATCTCTTCAACCGGAGTTTATGGCGACACCCAAGGGAAATGGGTTGATGAGTCTTCGCCTTTGCAACCGGCAACAGAACTCAATGAAAGACGTGTGGAAGCTGAAAATGGCTGGTTAAAAATGGGCCCGGTTATGATTTTCAGGTGTGCGGCAATTTATGGCCCTGGCAGAAACCTTCTTGTTTCGGTTAAGCAGGGACGAGCCAGACGCATTGAAAAGCCGGGCCTGGTTTTTTCTCGTATCCATGTTGAAGATTTAGCACAAACCTTGGAAGCGTCCATAAAAAATCCAAGACATGGAGAAGTCTATAATGTTAGTGATGATGAGCCTTCTCCTCCGTCTGAGGCGGTAGAATATGCCTGTAAACTTTTGAATATTACACCACCTCCTTTAATTCCTTTTGAATCTGCCGAATTATCCGAAATAGCGCGCGGATTCTATCAAACCTGTAAACGGGTGGGAAATAAAAAAATAAAAGAAGAGTTGGGCGTAAAGTTAAAGTACCCCAATAATAAAAGTGGATTGGATGCGATTTTTAAAACAATGTGAACGCCCGGTGGATCAAAGCCCGGTGGGGTAATGCAGGAACTCGCTGTCGATATCGAATTTTTCCTTAAGGTGTTTGCCTATCGATTTCACGCCTCCTGTTTCTGTGGCGTAGTGTCCGGCAAAAATCAGTATGCAGTTTCCTTCGGTAGCTTCGTGAAAATGGTGATTGGCTCCTTCACCGGTGATGTAACAGTCGAGTCCTTCTTGTATCGCTTGCCGGACTATGTCGGCGGCACCTCCGGTGACCAGCCCGACGGTCTTCACTTCTCCTTTGCCGATTATTTTTACTTGAGAGTCGAGTTTTTGCTCAAGTAACTCGGTCAGTTTTTCCGCCGATGTTGTGGGGAGCGAACCTTTGAATCCTATTTTTATTCCATCGTATTCGCCGAAAGGTTCGAGATTTTCGAGCCCGATCAAATCGGAGAGTGCCCGATTATTTCCGTAGACGGGGTGCAGGTCCAATGGAATATGAGCGGAGTAGAGCCCGAGGTTAGCCTGCATCATGGTTGAAAGCTTTTCGTAATGCTTGCCGCGTATCGGTTGAAGTCCTGACCAAAACGCGCCATGATGTACAAACAGCATTTGGCATTGTTTATCAATGGCAAGGTCTATCGTTGCTTGGCATAGATCGACAGCGAGTCCGATTTTTTTAATTTCACCCTGGTTTTGAACTTGCAATCCATTCAGAGCATGGGGTGCATCGCGAATGGAATTTATTTCCAGAAGGTTGTCGAGATAGTGACTGAGTTGTAGAATATCCATGTTTGCAAGTATAACTTTTTACGAACGGTCGAGGCAATAGTGGTTAATTTTATTTTGCGCAATATCTGGCAGCGGATCATCCTGCTGATATTTATTTCTATTATTTCACATGCGATCGTTCATCTGGCACCGGGTGAGCCCGCACTGGTGGACCCATCTAATCCGCGCATGAAAGCGGAAGATATTCAGCGCATCCGTGCCGCCTTTCATCTGGATGAACCTCTGCACATGCAGTACGTTTATTGGGTGAAGGATCTGTTTACCGGTGAGCTAAAGTCGTTCAAAGACAATCAACCGGTCATGGGAAAAATCTGGGAACGTTTCCTGAATTCTTTACCGCTATTTGTCATTGCAACTTTTATCACCTGGTGCTTGGCGTTTCCCGTAGGCATTCGTGCGGCAGTTCACCGCGACTCCACCTTTGACAGGTCTAGCACTTTTGTATCTTATGCTTTGATTTCCATTCCCGGATTCTTTCTTTCCTATCTCGTAATCATTTTTATGGTGAAAACCTTCAACATCCCGGTTCTGGGTATGAGAACTTTCGGACTGGAAGATGCATCGTTTTTATTCCAGTCGATGGATCGAGTTTGGCATTTGACTATTCCTGCATTGATGTCGGCTATCGCGGGCACGGCTGTTTTGTCGCGTTATGTTCGATCTCAAATGTCGGAGGTGTTGCATCAGGATTATATGCGTACTGCTCGCGCAAAAGGGTTGCCAGAGGACCAGGTCATTTATCGTCATGGATTGCGCAATGCTTTGCTACCTTTCATCACGATGTTTGGTTTGACCATTCCAGGTCTCATTGGCGGTTCTGTTATTTTTGAACAAATTTTTTCCTGGCCGGGAATGGGCCGACTGGGGTATGAAGCTATATTGGCCAGAGACTTCCCGATAATTTTGACACTCAATTTTATGACAGCAGTTCTGGTTCTGGTGGGGACGTTGGTGTCCGACATTCTTTATGCTGTGGTCGACCCGCGAATAAAATTTTAAAGGTGATTAAATGAATGAATCGATAACGATATTGGAAACAGATGCACTGCCTCCTTCTAAAGGGCTTTTTCAGGAGCGTTGGGATATTCTCAAGCGCAACACAATGGCCTATGGCAGCTTTTGGTTTCTCATGTCTTTATTGGCACTGGCATTTATCGGAAAAGTATTGACTCGGTACATTGTGGTCTTTGATCCAAAAATAGTCCGCTTGTCTGAAAAGTTTTTGCCGCCCTTAACTGCATTTACAAGTTCTATAACTCCTAAAGAAGATGCTCCTGCTTTTGGTTTTTATCTGTTTGGCACTGATGAGTTGGGACGGGATGTGTTCGCGCGAATGCTCGAAGGCACTTCAGTGTCGTTGAGCGTAGGGTTTGTTGCTGTTGGAATTATGTTAACAGTGGGGATATTTTTTGGGGGAATCGCAGGTTATTATGGTCGAGTGAAAATTGGATTCGTTACTGTAGATGCGATCATCATGCGGTTTGTCGATATCATGCTTTGTTTTCCCACGTTCTTTTTAATTCTCACCGTTGTTGCGTTATTACCTCCCAGTATCTACAACATTATGATCGTGATCGGATTAACCAGTTGGATGGGTACCGCGCGCTTTGTGCGTGCTGAATTTTTGTCTCTCCGTGATCAGGATTTTGTTGCTGCTGCTCGAAGTCAGGCGATACCCGAGTGGCGCATTATTTTTATCCATATGGTTCCCAATGCAATTGCTCCAGTATTGGTTTCCGCAACTCTCGGTGTAGCGTCGGCCATTCTTACCGAGTCGGCTCTTAGCTTTCTAGGCTTCGGTGTTCAGCCACCCGATGCGACTTGGGGTAATATACTTTCAGATGGGAAAAACTTTTTGTTCGATGCGCCCTGGCTGACTTTCATCCCAGGTTTTACGATCCTGCTTGTCGTGCTGGCATTCAATTTATGCGGTGAAGGTTTGCGCGAAGCGTTTAATCCGAAACTGAAAACAACGTCTTGAAGAATTTGTAGTGTTTACTTGTGTTCGGTAGCTGAATGAAACGTGCGATAGAGAGCAGGAAGAACAAACAAGGTTAAGAGAGTCGAAGAAAGAATGCCGCCAATAACTACAGTGGCGATAGGGCGTTGAACTTCCGCTCCAGTTCCCGTTGCTAACGCCATGGGGATGAATCCCAGTGAGGCCACCAGAGCCGTCATTAGCACAGGCCGCAAACGAGTGAGCGAGCCTTGCAGGATAGCATTATCGAGGTTGGCTCCTTTTTCGCGTAGCTCGTCAATAAAGGAAACCATCACCAAGCCATTTAACACGGCGATTCCTGAAAGAGCGATAAAACCGATTGCAGCAGAAATCGATAAGGGGATTCCTCTGATCCATAAGGAGAAAAATCCTCCAGTCAAAGCCAGAGGGATTCCTGTGAAAACCAGAAGCGAATTTTTTATGCTATCCAGGGCGGCAAATAGCATGAGGAATATTAACAAAAGTGCGATGGGAATAACCAGTTGCAGTCGTTGGGTCGCAGAAATCAGATGTTCGAACTGTCCGCCCCAGGTGATCCAATAACCAGGATCAAGAGAAACTTTTTCTGCCATAGCCTTCTGTCCTTCCAGGACAAATGAACCCAGATCGCGACCTCGGATATTAGCGGTAACAATGATCAGGCGTTTTCCATTTTCTCTGCTGATTTGATTTGGACCTTTTATAATCGAAAACTTTGCTACAGCAGAGAGGGGTATGTAGTTTAGATTTTTTCCGCTCAGGCTCAGTGACGAAAGCAACTCCTGGGAGTCAGAGGGACTTTCTGGAAGGGAAATTGGAATTCTTTTTAGGAGTTCAATATTGGTTCGTATATTTTCAGGCAATCGCACAATAAGATCAAAACGCTGGTCGCCTTCGAAAACCTTTCCCGCGCTTTTGCCGCCGATGGCGATCGCTATGACATCCTGAATATTGGAAACGTTCAGCCCTAATCGAGCCATTAATTCACGATTCATCTCAAGGGTCAAGACTGGAAGCCCGGTGACTTGTTCTACTCCCACATCAGCAGCTCCAGGAATGCCTGATAAAACTTTTTCAACTTCTTTCGCTCTGGCAATAAGAGTTTCCAGGTCATCGCCAAATACTTTTACCGCCACATCGCTGCGTACCCCCGCTATCAACTCGTTGAATCGCATCTCTATAGGCTGGATAATTTCGTATTTGCTCCCGGGAACTTGTTCCATTTTATCTTCTAATTCTGCGATAAGGTCTGATTTAGAACGATTCGGATTAGCCCATTCAGAGCGCGGTTTAATAATCGCAAACACATCGGCAACGCTGGGTGGCATGGGGTCGGTGGCAATATCTGCTGTGCCAACTTTTGAGAACACAAAATTGACTTCTGGCAGTTCTTTGATCTTTTTCTCAAGCTTATCCTGCATGGAGATCGCCTGGGACAGGCTGGTGCCGGGAACGCGTAAAGCGTGGATAGCCAGGTCCCTTTCATCAAGGGTGGGGAGGAACTCACTGCCAATGCGCGTGGATAAAAGCAGGCTCAAGATAACAAGCACACCGGCAAAAGTTATGACAGCCGAACGATTGTTCAGCGAAAAACTCAACAGAGGCTTGTAAATATTGCGAATCCATTTCAATACTGGAATTTCTTTTTCTGATAATTTCCCAGACGAAAATTGCGCGACCATGGCGGGAATAAAGGTGACGGATAAAATCATGGCCCCGGTCAGTGCGGCAAGAACAGTGAACGCCATGGGTTGAAACATTTTCCCTTCGATTCCGGTTAGGGTTAGGATGGGGAGATAGACGATCATAATAATGAACCCGCCAAAAATGCTGGGTCGCGAGACTTCTTTGGTAGCGTGGGCAACGACTTCGAAACGTTGATCACGAGAAAGTATTTGTCCCAATTTATTTTGTTCTTCGACTAATCTGCGGTTGCAGTTTTCTACTATGATGACAGCACCATCCACAATGATGCCGAAGTCGATAGCGCCTAGGCTGAGAAGGTTTCCGCTGATTTGGTTGCTGACCATACCCGTGACTGCAAATAACATGGAAAGAGGAATGACCAGAGCGGTTATGATTGCGGCACGAATATTTCCCAGAAACAGGAAAAGAACCACAATGACCAGAAGTGCTCCTTCGGTAAGATTGTTTTTTATTGTTTCAAGAGTGGCGTTGACCAGGTTTGTGCGGTCGTAAACGGTGTTGGCTGTGACACCTTTTGGTAAAGTGAGATTGATCTCTTTCAATCTCTTGGCTACTCTTAATGAAACTGTCCTGCTGTTTTCGTCTTTGAGCATGAAAACAGTTCCTAGTACCGTTTCCTCACCATTTTGTGTTGCTGCACCATTTCGCAATTCTTTTCCTATCTCAACATTTGCCACATTCTTAATGTATACAGGTATGCCTTGGTGAGAACCAATGACGATATTTCGAATATCTTCTAATCCTGAGACCTGCCCGGGAGTTCGAATCAGGTATTGTTCTCCGCTATGTTCGATATAGCCTGCGCCCATGTTGGAATTATTTTTCATTAAAGCTTCCAAGACACTTTGGAAAGTAATTCCATATGCCATCAATTTTTCAGGGTAAGGAGCAACATGATATTGTTTTATAAAACCGCCGATACTGTTGACATCTGCAACGCCGGGAATGTTTCGCAATTGCGGGCGAATGGTCCAGTCTTGGATCGTTCTTAATTCAGAAGGTGAATAGGTTTTCCCTTCAGTTTTTATTAAGTCCTGATTTACGGTCCACATAAAAATTTCGCCTAATCCTGTAGCAATAGGCCCCATGACAGGCTCCACACCTGCAGGGAGTTCTCCCTTCATTTCTTGAAGTCTTATGTTTAGCAATTGCCGTGCAAAATAAATATCGGTGCCTTCTTCAAAAATCACCGTGACCTGAGATAGTCCGTATCGGGAAATGGAACGGGTGTGTGATAACTTTGGAGTTCCTGCAATGGCAGTTTCGATGGGAAAGGTAATGCGTTTCTCAACCTCAAGTGGCGTAAAACCACGCGCTTTGGTATTGATCTGCACCTGGATATTGGTGATATCTGGGACAGCATCAATGGGCAGGATTTGGAAATTTTGAACGCCCAGCACAGCCATTGCCAAAGCCCCCAACATTACAAATACCCTTTGCTTAATGGAGAATCTTAGAATTCCTTCAAGCATCAAAAATTCCTTATGTTAATGATCGTGAGTGGCGGAAGATTTTTCGATTTCCGCTTTTACCAGAAAACTGTTTTCCTCTACATAATGCTCACCCACGGATAACCCCTTTAAAATCTCTACCCATTGGCCATCACTTTTTCCTAATTGAAGAGGTCTAGCTTCAAATAAATTTCCGTATTTAACAAAAACCACTGACCAGTCCCGGATGGTTTGGATGGCTTTCGCTGAGACAGCGAGAGGTACCTTGCGTTCATCCAAAAGTAATTCGACAGTGACAAAAGTTCCGGGGCGCCACTTTAGTTTTGGATTCGAAATTACAACCCGACCATTGATGGTTCGGCTTTTTCTGTCTACGATAGAATCAAGATACGTCAACTTCCCTCTGGTTTGTATTTCGTTGCCTTTTACAGTGACTGTTTGTCCCAGCTTGACGGATTTGATATCCATGACGGGGATAGCCATGTTCACCCAAACTTCAGATAAATCCGCCAAAAGAAAGACAGCATCGTCACTTTTAACCGCTTCTCCAGTGGTCAAATGCTTCTGTATGATTATTCCACCTAAAGGAGATCTCAATTTGTATTTGCTAAAATTCTGCTCATCCTGCTGAGGTAAGTTTTCAATCTCTTTATCAACCAGTCCCAAGGCAAAAAGTTTTTGTCTGGCGGTTTGAAGGTTTAACACTTCGATGTCAAAGTTTCTTTTCTTCTGGCGAACGGCCCAATTGCCGTCATAGTCTATCTTTTCGCGCAGGGCCAAATATTTTGCTTCTGAACTTTTCAGGTTTTCCTCTGCTTGCAGGTATTCAGATTCTGAGGAAATCCCCTTAGCGAACAAATTTTTCTCGCGCAGATACACAGATTTTGCTAATTTCATTTTTGCGTATGCGGGGATAAGTAGTTCACGGCTTTTTCCAATTTGTAAACCTTTCAGCTCTTGATAGACATCTTCCAAATCAATTTTCTTATGCAAAAGGTTCAACAATTCTTGAGTGTTTTTAAAGAGAACGGTTTCCCGGTCGAAGTCAGATTTAGATAGGTCGACCTGTTGACTCTTGGCGAGATAATTAATCTTCGCATCAGCCAGTTCACGACTTTCAATGGTAGCCAATATGTCTCCTGGGACGACGGTATCCCCTGAGTGCTTTAAGGCCTTCTTCACTACCCCGTCCAGCCTGGGGACAATATGAACAACCTTTCCTTCGTTTAAGTTGATTTCTCCAGGCAGGTTAATTTTATTTTTAATCCGGGCTGGTCCCGCTTTCTTGATAGTGATATTTGCATTTTTTACTGCAGCTTCGGTTAGCTCTGCCCTGGCCTCGATCTGAGAGAACTTCCATTCATATTGCCTTTCTTTCCAATGTGCATGAATATCGACATTAAAAGAGTGAGGCTCGACAATAGCCTTATCTCCTAGAAGATATTTGCCCATTGGCTTGAATTGAATGGTGTCGATTCGGTCCAGCCGATTTAATTTGATGGTCAGATCCACTTCGTCGAGAGAAATGGATTCGCCTGAGCCATCCGTTATGAAAGCTCTAAACTCCGGGGGGATACCTGATTCAAAAATTTTAACCTCAACTTGTAAATCTTTTTCAGTAAATAGCCACCCCCCATTCGGCCCTTTAAGAATCGAATCAGTATAATCATTGCCGGCACTATCTTGTATTCCTCGATTTTCTTCGCTACTGGAGGATTTCTGTTTGGACTTTTGTGCGCTTTCCTGTGTTGTATTTAGAATGATATTTCCCGCATAGACTCCGGCGGCTATGAAACAAATAATTGGAAGAAGAGATTTTATTTTCATGATCCTTCTCCTGTCGATTGAACGGATGCCGGGTTTAGAGATGCAAGTGGTTCTCCAATGAGTCGTTCAAGGTCAGCTAATGTGTTGTTATATTGAACAAGAGAATCAAGGTAGAGTTTCTTTGTTTGGAAAAACGTCTTTTGACTATCGAGAACATCTAATAAATTAAACTTTCCAAAACGATACCCTTCTTGAATTCCATTAAAGGCTTTCTTCGCTCCCGGGAGAATCTGGTTTTTGATGGACGAAACTTGTGTCTCATAAAATACCAATTCGTTATATGCCTCTAGAAAGTTTTTCTCTGTAGATGCTTTTTTGGCTCGCTTTTCAGCTTCGGCTTTTCCCAGTTTGTGGCGAGCTTCTTCAATGGCCCCTTGATTTCTATTGAAGAACTGCAAAGGAATGGATACTCCGAAAACCAAGGAAAGGTCATCAGTGGTTTCTAGTCTTCTAAAGCCTCCTTGAAGTTGTATGTTAGGAGTGCTTTTGGAAATTTCGCTGTCGAGAACGGCCTGACGCTGTTCCAGTTCGGTGGTCCATCGCGCAAGATCAGGGTTGTTGTTCAGTCGAATTTTTAAGCTTTCCAGAGAAGGGATATTTGAGGTTTGATTGAGATTTCCCAAGGCAACCTCAAACTGGGGTTGTGCTGTTCCCCAATTGATAGATAGGTTTCGCCGTGCCGCTTTTAATTCCCGTTCAGCCTTTTTTAATTCTACTTTGAGGTAAGAAAGGTTTATTTCAGATTTAACTTTTTCAAGAGCTGCAACCTTTCCCGCTTTAATCCGTTCGTCCACAATGTTGAGAAATTTTTCGCTTAGTTTAACCAAATCTTCGGTGAGCTTAGTTTGTTGCTGGGCTTTCAATACCAAAGCATAAGACCTGGCAACTTGAGTCAAAACATCCATACGCTTTGTTTCGTAGTCCCAATCAGCCAGTTTTTTGGAGAGATTGCTTGATCGCAACCTTGCTGCTCTTTTACCACCCAACTCGATCAATTGGCTTAGTTGAATAGTGGTTTGGGACTGATCGAATCCATCGAACCCACCTGTGCCAGCAGCATCTTCAACCAAAATATTAAGCTTTGGATTTGGGCGTAAACCCGATTGCAAAGCGCGCGCCTCTTTGGCTCGTTTTTCGAAAGAAAAAGCCTTAAGGTGTGGGTTATGCATTAAAGCCAACGCCACTGCATTTTTAAGAGTGATAGGCTCTTTAGATTCTTTTTTAATCTGAATTGTGGGTTCGGCAAAACTGGTATAGGGAATAAATATCCAACCAATCATGACGAGCCACATGAAAAAGTTCTTCATACAGCTTCCTCAAATCAATTTTGAAAACAAGACAAAAACTTCAAGTATGAACTTTATGCAATTTGCTTAAGGCAAATTCCTAAGAATTCAATCCGTTTTTGTTAATGGAATTTGAAATTAAATGAGAAAGGCAGGTGGAGAACGCGCAATAAAACTTCTTGGTGGGCCAGAGGATTTTTTAGAATATAGGTCTGGATTAATGAAAGATGATAGGTCAGGAGTAGTCGGTAGCGAATATCTGTTCACATTTTCAATTTTTACAATTGATGACCCTTTTACTAAATTTGAATTATGGAGATTGATGTTGTCAGAATCATCAAAGTTGTCGGAATGATGATGATCTTCCCCTTGAGATGCCGCAAAGTTCTCTAATAAATTAGTCAGGGACTCCAATTCGGGCGAATGGAAATGCCCTGGGTGGTGGTGTGGCGATAACTCGGCGTCGTGAGTGTGTGTATTACCTGGATGAAAATGGACAAACGGCAGAAAAAAGAATTGGAACCCACAAAGGAGTACCAATGCAAACGTTAAGCCATATTTTTTTTTATAAAATGAAATCACGGGCGCGTCAATATAATTCTATAATTTTATTTATCGGAAGATATATCTTAATATAAACCTTTTTTTGAGGTTCGCCAGTATTTTTTAGTCTCAAAGGTTAATTGAGCTACACTCCGATTATTGAAAATTGTTTTTAAGCGGGCATATTGGCTTTATTAAGGATAAAAGATAAAAACTGTATTAAGAATCAAATTAGTAATGCCCAGCTTACAAACGTATAGACCTATTTACTCAGGGGAACCCTGTGATTTTTGTTGAGAAGTTGAATAAACAGTTTGGCTCGAAAATAATTTTTCGAGATGTGAGTTTTCATCTGCGGCCCAAGGAAAAGGTGGGCTTGGTGGGAGAAAACGGGACGGGCAAAACAACCCTGTTTAAAGTCATCATTGGTAGGGAGTCTCTGGATTCTGGCCAAGTGACATTGAGAAAGGGATTACGATACGGTCTGCTAGAGCAGGATCATGAGGGAGGCGACCAGTCAGCTTTGGATAGAGTCGTGCTTGGGGACCCCTATTTTTTGCAGGTGAAAAATGAACTGGAAAAATTGGAAGCGGACCAGAAGTTCGAAGACCGTTACGGAGAATTGCAGCACGAATTTGAGCGGCTCGGCGGTTATGACCGCGATGCGCGGGCAAAAATAATCATGCAGGGATTGGGATTCAAACCCGGTCAATGGGACAAGTCTCTGGATCAGTTATCGGGTGGTTGGCGAATGCGAGTGGAGCTATCGCGAATTTTACTTCAACGTCCCGATGTGTTGCTTCTGGATGAACCTTCTAATCATCTCGATTTACAGTCTGTGGTCTGGCTGGAATCTTTTCTGCAATCTTATGAAGGCAGTGTTCTGTTGATTTCTCATGACAGGAAGTTTCTCAATACCCTTGCCACACGCATTTTTGAACTGGATCGTTCGACCTTAACGATTTATTCCGGAAATTATGATGACTATGAAAGGCTGAAAGAAGACAAACAAGCGCAACTCGAGTCCCAGGCTGCGAACCAGAGCCGAAGGATTGCTGAAGTAGAGCGTTTTATAGAAAGGTTCCGCGCCAAAAATACGAAGGCCACACAGGTGCAAAGCAGAATCAAAATGCTGGACAAGATGGAGCGGGTGCAAACTGGTGATAGTAGTAAGGCGATCCATTTCCGATTTCCACAACCTGTTCGAACAGGGAAAAATGTTTTAGAACTTGAAAACGTAACCAAGAGTTACGGTGCTTTGAAAGTTTACGATAAATTTTCGGTGACGCTTGAGCGAGGATGCAAGGTAGCCTTAGCGGGTGAAAATGGAGCGGGCAAATCAACATTGCTAAAAATGTTGGCAGGCGTACTATTGCCAGATAGTGGGGAGGTAAAGCAAGGGGTTAAAGTATCACGATCCTATTTCGCCCAGCATCAGGGGGAGACTCTGAATTTTAAGCATACGGTGTTGGAATCGTTGCAGGAGTCTGCGCCCGGACTTCTCCGCACTCAACAAAGAAATATTCTAGGGGCTTTTTTATTTTCAGGGGACGATGTAGAGAAAAAAGTTTCAGTATTGTCGGGTGGCGAGAAATCGCGGTTGGCTCTTGCTCGAATGCTCTGCGGCAACTCCTCCTCTGACAATAATGCACCGCCTTCCTGTATTTTACTCGATGAGCCGACCAACCATCTGGATATACGTTCTCGCGAGCATCTTGCTGCTGTGCTTTCAGATTACGAAGGAAGTATTGTTATCATTTCGCATGATCGGTTTTTTTTAGATGGATTCGTCAATCGTGTCTGGGAAGTCGCTGATGGTCATGCGCGTGAATACAACGGCAACTATAGCGAATATGAACGTGCGAAATTAAAAGAAGCGCCAATAGATCAAGAAGCTAAGACTTCAGAAAAAAATGTTGGCACTTCAATAGAAAAAGATAGAAAGCGTCAAGAGGCGGAAGAGCGCAATCAGCGTTACAAACAATTAAAGCCACTGGAGAAACGTTTGGCTGAAGTAGAAAACCGTTTGGAAATTTTAATGGCAGAGAACGAACAGCTTCAGGCAGAGCTTGCGGATTCCAATATTTATGAGGCCGACCAAAAGGATCGCCTGATGAAAACCATGGAGCAGCAGAGAAATGTTAAGGATGAAGAGCGAGGTTTAATGGAGGAGTGGGATGAACTGAGTCTTTCTATTGAGAAGATTCAAAACATTTAATCAACGGGTAAATTTAAGAAGCTTCCCGATTGGAGCCAGTGCAGTTTTGTATCGCTATTGCATAAAGATAAGAGCTTTTTATTTAACGCAGTGATTTCTTTCTGACACTTAATCAATTCATCCAAAGTATATTTTAGCGTATCTTTCGATGGGGGTGCCGTGCCATTTCCGCTTGAGTTGGGAGTCTTTTGTTCGTAGCTATCGAGGTATTCCATTTCGATTTCTCGTAAAATTTTTGGGATTCGTAGTTAGCGCTAAGTATTGTACCTTAAATTAGAAAATTACTGTAAATGTTTTTATGGATATTCTCCCCCTCCCGGAGAAACCTTTGTTTATTTGGGATTTAATAGTTTAGATTTTACAGGTGCTTGGATATGGATTGGACTTTTTTTCTGTTGGCGGGTTTGATCGTTTTAGCGGGTATGGTGGTGTTACCCATTTTTTTCGGCGCACCCTGGCACCCTCTTATGCCTCACACCATTCGTCGTATTCTAAATTTTGTCGACATAAGACCGGGGGAAACGATCTGCGATCTGGGTTGTGGCGAGGGTCGTGTATTGATAACTGCGGCGAAAGAATATTCCGCGAAGACGGTAGGTGTTGAAATAGATCCGATCAAAGTCGGATTGGCACGGTTGCTTGCAAAATTAAAAAAGGTCGAGGGTCAGGTAAGTATTATCCGTGGAAATATTTTTGATTTTGATCCTTCAGATGCAGACATTGTTTATCTTTATCTAACGCATCAGGCAATGGACAAACTGTTCCCCGAGATATTGAAAAAGCTGAAACCAACCGTGCGGATTGTTTCCTATCGGTTTTGTATCCGTGGAATGACTCCCGAAAAAGTCAGCGCCGACAAAACCCTCTTTCTCTATCAACTCACTAAAGGCACGGAGATTAACAATTATACTTAGGAACGCAAGGCTGCTTCCTATTTACTTTCCATGTTAGCGGGACGAGGTTCTGCCCATTGGACGACACCCTCCCAGACGTAGGCGGAGCGGTTGCCGCGTTTGACTACGAGCCAGTTTTTGTCGTTGAGTATAATATTGGTGCGGCGGACGAATTCCAATTCGGCCCCCTTTTTCAGCTTTATGATTTTTGGGAAAACCGTTCCAGGTCCTTTACGCAGTGCCACTCCGTCTACCACCACTTTTAAAATCTTTTTGGGATCCACTGGAGGTCGAACACTTTTGGGGGAAACTTTCGCCATGACTTCAGCGGGGGCGACAGGGGGTGTTACGGAAGGAACCACGGGTGTATCGAGAGAGGGAGTGTTGATTTCCGGCATTGCCATTGTTGGCGCCGGACTCGGCTCGGGTTTTGTCATCGTTTTCGCGCCAGAGATTGCTGGTGCAGGCGCAGGTGCCATTGCCGGGCTTTGCGGCATAGCCGGTTTTGGAGCAACGGGTATTCTTACAGGTCGAGCGGGTGTTTTTTGCTCGGTTGGGGGTGGTAAAGATGCCACGACCTCCCCTGGTGTATCTGAAAATTTTACGAAGATGGGATTGGACACGAGGTGATCCATGGAGTTGACGGATGCCTTAACGCGATAATAAGCTCGGCCTTGCTGGTCGCTGCCAACATCTCTCCATGTCAACTCATAGGGTAAGGATACGTTCTCCTGTTTTACCAATGCACCATTGCGAATGATTTGGATTTGTGCTGTTTTGTTTCCACCTTTTACGGATCGCAGTTTTATTTTTACCGCAGGGAAATCGGTTGAGGTTAACTCTTGCCCGAGTGTCGCCTGTTGTCCGGTTTTTTGGTCTTCGACAAGAAATTCGTCGAGAGACAGGCGGTTGTCATCGGCTTGCCGGACCGAATACATTCTGCCTTTTCTTATGGCATCCAAAAGGGTATCGCGATTTTTTTCGCGGACGAGAACTATGGTGCGTACCGATCCCAGTCGGTCGCCATTCTGATCTTCACAAAGATAGTCATTGCCGCCATAACCCCACACAGGTTGCTCGCGTTGACCTTGTATATATTCCATCAGCACTTGATCCCATTGTCGCCCTGCTTCTGCTTGTTGGATGGGGTGGTCCCCGACGACTTGGAATCCGGTATAGTTTTTTGTCTTCAGCAGGTCATCAGGATAGGGAAGTGTTTCCAGACTCGTAGTTCCATGTTTACGGATGCTGGAAATAGGTTCCATGTGATTCCAGAATACCATCGCTCCTTTGGAGTTCGCGTAGTCGATCATATTTTGATAGGGTTGCATTCCCTGATCGCCGTGATAAGCATCGAAGGGTGAGCTTCGAAATGGATGATTATTAGCTGTCAATAACAGTAATAGAACCATCAAGGGTACAGTGAGTATTCGGACGTAGCCCTTGTAAACCGCGCCAACACTCACCATAACCAAGAACACAAGTATGGCAAACTGTTTCAGCAAAGGTTCGGTATATTTTGAAGAGAGGTTGCTGTTTTGCAGAGGTAACTGCTCATATTCCTGTGCTGTAGGCAGGCCTACAACCATAAGGTGCTTGTCCCAGTTATGGGCAGTCAGGTTTTTATCGTAGTTACTACCGGACCAGAAATAAAAGGGAATGGTTTCTACTCCGGGAATCAGAATAGTTTCCTTTATCTGTTGATCGTTGTCGTTGATTTCGGAGATGAAGCCAGCAGCGCTACGCCCAAGTACGGAAGGGCCTTCGGTTGCATTTTTGAATATTCGCTCAAAAGGTTTCGCACCGAATTCTAGAGAATTTCTCGCATAGTCCCCAAAAATTACGGCATCAATTCCCAGCCTTTCGGACTGATTGCCTATATCTTTTACGGAGGCGCAACCCTCACTGAAATTGGTTTTAACGTCGGCGATTGTGTCAAGCTGGATGTAATTGGCAAAAGATGAGGAAGGGAAAGCCAGCCAGAAGACAAATAGCGCGCCCCATCGAAAACATTTGGAATGTCTATACAAATAAGAAAACATCAAAGCGCATATTTCTCCAAAGCAACCAAAATTTTGAACAATCAAGCACACCCGAAAAATAATGGATTTAGTTTCCGAATCTTAAATCTTCTAATGTTACCAGAAAATATGATATACTTAAATGGTTGAGATTGCACCCTTTAGCTGGTTAAATGTGTTTGCTGAGGGGGTGGAAAACGATATTTTTTAATCTTCCTGCAATGGTTTTGCAATCGCCAGTTATTATCCCATTGAACGTGGGCTCGCCAATTTAAAATCTAATGGATAGAATTTTATGACAATTAGAATTCTTGTCGCTGACGACAGTATTACAATTCAAAAAATTGTTGCAATGGCTTTTGAAAATGAAGATGCCGAAGTTGAAGGCATTGGTGACGGACAAGAGGCTTTTGACAAAATCCCAGATTTTAAACCCGATATCGTTCTGGCAGATGTTGATATGCCCGGGCTTGATGGTTTTGAATTGTGCCAGAAAATTAAAGGAACCCCTGAGCTTGCGAATATAAAGGTTTTGCTTTTAGCTAGCGATTTTGAAGATTTTGATGAAGGTCTTTTCAACGAGTGCCAGGCTGAAAGTCATATTTCAAAACCCTTCAAGTCTGATGATATCGTTCAAATGGTTACAAAGGTTATGACAGGGGAGAGTGCGACAGATACAACTGTATTGCAAGATAGTGTTGAAGAAAAAGATGACGAGCCCAGTCTTGAAGAATTGTTGGAATCTGTTGAAAGGCTTTCCACTGATTCCAAAGAAATGACGGATACCCCAATGGAGGATATTCCTCCACCTGCCGAACTTGTGGATTCTGTCGAAGATGAGGCTGTGCCATCTTTTGAAGAACCTCTGGAAGAAGAATTTGAAGATATTGTTGAAGAATCATCTGCGGTCATCGATAACGATATACTGAGTCAGATGATGCAGGATGTTGAAAGCGAAATCAGCAGTGAGCCTGCTCCGATAGCTCCTAGCAATGACGATGTGTTAGGAGAAATAATTCAAGAAACCCAATCGGAAGAACCGGTTCCTGAGCCAGCGCCAGAGCTTACGGCTGAAGAGCCTGTTCTGGAAGACGAAGAAAATTTTGATGACGACTTTGAGGTTTATGCGGAGGTGCGATCGCAAAAAATGGAAAGCTTCGACGATCTTGATTCTGCATTCAAAGAAATTGTTTCAGGTGATGCAAAACAATCTGTAGAAATTAAAGAAGCAACGATATCTGTTTTGGGAGGTATTGTCCCTGAACCCGAGGACCTTCTGGAAAAAATGGCACCGGGAGCTTTCTTAGGAACAGAAAGACGGCCTCACAGTCCCGAAGAAATTCGGGAACACACGGACACATCTTCAGAGTCTACACGCTATCAGACCTCCCCGAGCTATGAGAATAGCGACGACCGTTTTATTCAGGTCGCTGGTGAGCAGGTGCGACAAATATTAGAAAGGTCGTTGGATAGTTCTCTGCAAAAGGAAATGTCTGGCCTATCGGATATTCTAGTGAAAACGATCCGCGAAGTGGTTCGAGAAATCACTCCAGAAATTGCAAGGTCGATCATCCGAGAAGAGATTGCAAAAATTAAAAAGATATAAGCGTTGGAAGTAGACGAAATGCCTAATCTGAGGTTTTTCTTTTACACTTGGTCTAAGCCATGGAGAAGAAAACCCACTTGTGGGATTTAATATCTTTCTTTATTTGTCATTCTTTGGTAAAAAGCCCTCTCCCGTTTTGAACAATTAAACATAGTGATGCGTGTTTCAGATTGCTCAAATATTTTCTCTAGAACCCGAATGGATCGATTAAGACCGGTTTTTTATGCTGCAAGTGATTTTTGAATGATTCAATTAGACAAACAATACGAACCCGGTGAAGTTGAAAAACGCTGGGGACAATTTTGGCAGGAAAAGAATTTTTTCCACGCGGATGAAACCAGGGACCTCCCTGCATATTCAATAGTCATCCCGCCGCCTAACATCACTGGCCGGCTACATATCGGTCATGCCTTCAATAACACCCTCCAAGATATTCTCGCGCGTTGGAAAAGAATGCAGGGCTACAATACCCTTTGGCAGCCCGGTACGGATCATGCGGGCATCGCAACTCAAAATGTGGTTGAGAAACAATTGCATGCAGAGGGAAGCAATCGGCAAGAGTTAGGTCGAGAAGCTTTTGTTGAACGTGTTTGGAAATGGCGTAATGAATCGGGCGGCACCATCACCGGACAATTGAAAAAGCTCGGTTGTTCTCTGGACTGGGAACGCGACCGCTTCACAATGGATGAAGGCCTATCGAAAGCAGTTCGTGAAGTTTTTGTTACGCTTTATGAAGAAGGCCTTATTTATAAGGGCGACTACATTATCAACTGGTGCCCGCGTTGCCATACCGCACTTTCTGATCTTGAGGTTGAACATCAAGATACGCAGGGGCATTTATATCATCTCAAATATCCTTTTAAAGAGGGCGAAGGCTCTTTAATTATTGCGACGACGCGACCCGAAACCATGTTGGGGGATACGGCAGTTGCTGTTAACCCTGATGACGAGCGTTACCATAAGTACAAAGGTAAAAGCCTTGTCCTTCCTATATTGAATCGTGAAATACCTTTAATTGAAGATGCTTATGTCGACACTACTTTTGGAACAGGTGCATTAAAAGTAACCCCGGCTCATGATCCCAACGATTTTGAATTGGGACGACGGCATCAACTGGAAACTGTAAATGTGATGAACCCAGATGGAACGATGAATTCCCTCGCCGGTTCTGAGTATGAAGGGCTTGACCGTTTCGAGTGTCGAAAGAAATTGGTAGAAGACCTAAAAGATTCCGGAGTGTTGGTTAAGATCGAAGATTTAAGTCATTCAGTGGGGCATTGTTATCGTTGCCGGACGGTAGTGGAACCTTATCTATCAAAGCAATGGTTTGTAAAAGCCAAACCTCTTGCCGAGCCTGCTATGAAAGCGGTGAGAGACGGCACTATAAAAATTGTTCCCAAGTTCTGGGAAAATACTTATTTCGAATGGATGGAAAATATCCGCGATTGGTGTATCTCGCGGCAGATATGGTGGGGGCACCAGATTCCTGCGTGGAATTGTCAAGGCTGCGGCGAAGTGGTTGTCGCCAGAGAAACTCCAAAAACTTGTTCGGCTTGTTCTTCAACCGATCTGGTTCAGGAAACGGATGTGCTGGATACCTGGTTCAGTTCTGCTCTATGGCCCTTTTCGACTTTAGGGTGGCCGGAGAAAACCCAAAGCCTCGAGCGCTTCTATCCTACATCCGTGCTTTGCACCGGGTTCGATATTCTTTTTTTCTGGGTTGCCCGCATGATTATGATGGGACTCAAGTTTATGGGCGAGGTGCCTTTTCGCGATGTTTATATTCACGCTTTGATCCGCGATGCGGATGGGCAGAAAATGAGCAAGACCAAGGGCAACGTGATCGACCCTCTGGAAGTGATGGAGCAGTATGGAACGGATGCTTTACGTTTTACGTTGGCAGCTTTCGCAGCTCAAGGGAGAGACATCAAACTGGCGGAAGATCGCATTGAAGGCTACCGTAACTTCTGCAATAAACTATGGAATGCATCGCGTTTTGTTTTTATGAATCTGGAAGACTATAAAGGCTCCTGCGCGCTGGATGAAAAAAATAATCTTTCGACGGCCGATCGTTGGATATTGAGTCGGCTGAATCGCGCGACGAAAGAAGTCAATGAAGCGTTGGAAGCTTTCAGGTTTAACGATGCCGCTTTGACGGTTTATAAATTTATCTGGAACGAATATTGCGACTGGTATATAGAGCTTACTAAATCAAAATTGTTCGATTCTGGACCGGAAAGAGTCGCGGCGCAGAATGTGTTGATTCATGTTTTGAACTCGGCGCTCAAACTTTTACACCCCTTTATGCCATTTATTACTGAAGAAATTTGGCAGAAATTGCCGCAAGACGAAGACAGCATTATGGTCAGTGCATTCCCTGAATATCAGGAAGAGCGAACGGACCAGGCGATAGAAAAAGAAATGGACACGGTGATGGAAGTCATAACGGGTATCAGAAATATCCGTGGAGAGATGAACCTGAACCCAGGGTTGAAATTAAACGTCTTAGTCAAGACATCCAACCCAGAAATACAAAAAACATTGCAAGATCAGGCATCTTATATACGCGAATTAGCGCGTGTGGAACAGTTGCAAACAGGGGCAGACATCGAAAAACCCAAGGTATCTGCATCTTCGGTTCTCGGAGAAATGGACCTCATTATCCCTCTCGAAGGTATG
>JAJFIR010000008.1 GCA_021774795.1 Emcibacteraceae bacterium
GATGGTCGATCAAAAGCGCGACCAATATCCCAAAGACTATCGCCCCGCTTCCACCTGTCCCATAACTCTTTCTTCTGCTCAGAGCTGTATTTTATTCTCGTTCTATAAGCCATATCAATCACTCCCTCTGTTTCTATACTAAAGTAAAGTGTTGCGTTGACCACTTGAAATGATCGTCGTTAGCAGACACTCAGAATAATACCTCCAACCATGTGGGTATTCACAGCTAAGTGATTATTTGTATACAAATAATGCCGAAAAAATTCATTTTGTTGCCCCAGTGACACCCCAGGCCAAATAGAAGCTTTTTCACTCAAATGGTAAACTTTTATAACTAATTGATGTATAAGGAAGAAAAATGGTGCCCGGGGGCGGAGCGGATTTCTTATATTTTTTATGTAATAATATCAATACCTTATAGGAGTGATACAAAATGGAGTTGGTGCCGATTTTGTATCACTTGATGTGTTCTTTTGATGTCAAATTTTGTTAGTCCAGTATTTTCAACTACTATGTATCCAGCAAATTCCTATTATTAGCGGGAGAAATCTATGTATGAAGCATACCATTTTAAAATTGAACAACATGATATTCATTATTCTTATAACGCTTCGCCGAATACTTTTGATCACGATAGGAAAAGATCAACTCATAATGAATTTTGTCATGTAACTCTGATAGCATCCGTTGTTCATCCCGATAAAATTAAGGGAAGGGAAGTTGAGATAACCTTAATGGGGGAGAGGAGTGTTCAAAAAGAACTTGAAACAAAAGTTGTTGATAGAGCAAGTACCGACTGGATAGGAGCGATTGATTTGCATAGAGGGTCGAAAATTGTTTATTTAACCGTGCCAAACGATAAATTATTTGAAATTTATGGACTGATTTCTTCTCAAGTTTTTCAAGACGTTATTTCATACGGCCCTCCACTTAAATATAACAAAGCGAAACTTAAGAGTGTCAGGTTTTACTCGACATTAGATATTGAGGAGCATTATTGAGCTGCGGGAAATAGTTATTGCTGGCAAAGAAGACAAAGTTCAATTTGTCTGCTAGAGTTATTTAGAGCGCCATTTTTGATAATTGCAATACGGGGGGACGATTGAGTAAATTTTCGTTACAGCCAAAAATATTCAAGTTTATTATTTCAACTCCTTCAAGATTTGTGGGAGAGATAGAAAACGAATTTTTCAAGTTAAGCCATGCATGGGAAAACAATTTGTTAGAATCCCATAGTCCTAGACAAGAAGAGAGACATTTTAGACAGTACTTGGAACTATCTGTAGAACTTCCTGAATATAAAAAAGATAGTGGGATAGTAATTCCTAATTATGTAGGGGTTGCTGACAATTTTTGCGTGTTACTTGCAGTGCTATTTGGTAAGAGGTTCGATAACAATGGAGCTGTCATTCAGCATGGTAGAATCCATTTACCATCGGTAAATCAGCAAACCCAATTTCACAATAAACTTCTTATATTTAATAACACCAAACGGCGTGCCGACTATGCGTTAGAT
Organism: Emcibacteraceae bacterium; assembly: GCA_021774795.1. Lineage (GTDB taxonomy): Bacteria > Pseudomonadota > Alphaproteobacteria > Sphingomonadales > Emcibacteraceae > Pseudemcibacter. The sequence goes on from JAJFIR010000008.1 coordinate 1,517, forward strand.
TTAAATCTAAGCAATTTTTGCAAACTAAGTCGCTTTTTTTCACATTGTGGTGGGAAGGTTACAAAGGCACATCAAACATTTTATCAAGCGGGTCGCCTCTATACTCAAGCAATTCGAATAGTTGAAGAAAATCCCGAACTAGCATTTCTCAGTTTAGTAACCGTTGGGGAAACTCTATCTTCTTATTTTGATTACAGAAGCGAAGATTTGCTCGATAAAAATACAAAGTCACTACTAATGGAAATAAAATGCAATTCCAGCAATGGTGAAGAAATTTACAATAAACTAATTAAGAAATTTAGCAGCATTAGAGCAAAATTCGTTCTACATTTAACAGGGTGCTTAGATGACAGGTTTTTTACAAATTCTGAAACTGAACACAAATACAATCAATTAACAAAGGAAAACATATCATTGAGACTCAGAGCCGCCTACGATCTTCGTTGCAAATATGTTCACGACGGAAAATCAGGTAATTCGTGGCTATCTGTTAAGTACGTAAGAGAGCATGAAGAGGTTTTTTCACAAAATAGAAATCTTGGCCCTATTGTGGAAGGCGATAAAGAAATGCAAAAAATCATACGTGACACTCCTACGTTTTTGGGGCTTGAAAGAATTGTTAGATATGCTTTAATCAAATTTCTTATAAAAACTCAATTGATTGAAGACTTTTAACTAAAGCAGGAAACGGGGGAAGAAAAATGATATATTTATGTCCATATTGTTTTGCAGACAAATCCTTGGTAACAAGGCTAGAGAAAATCCGTGCGACAATAAAATCTACGACTAAGTGTACATATCATGATAATCGAAAAGGTATACCGATCAAACGGATAGCGTCGTTAATTGATGATGTGATCGGTCCTAGAATAACTTTTGGGGAATATCATTCTGTTCCAAGAGAACATGATGATCGAGTAGACCATCAGCAAGGGGGAAGTTCACTTGAAGACATTATTTATGATTTTACCGGAGCGGACGACCAAAATGTTGTAGACAATTTGATCGATCAACTCATTGCCCACGACCACTATGACGAAAAAGATGGTGAAATAGGAAAATACCATACGGATCAAAACTACGAGTTTAATAAATATTCTTTCGACGAACATCAGCATGAGCGAAAATGGATGGAATTTTGCGATAAAGCTACACACGAAAAACGTTTCTTTAATTCAGAAGCTAAAAAATTGGTAAGCGAAATATTCAGAAACATTCATCTTCTCAAAGATACAAAAAACCAATTTCCAGTTTATAGGATTGACCCTGGAGACTCCAATTCCGAGTTTTACCGTGCTAGGCAGGTATTCACGCAGGAAGAAATTGACAAAATTAGAAAAACACCGGAAAAAGAATTGGGTCCTCCTCCAAAAACTTTACGTAAAGCAGGTAGACTTAATCCTGCGGGTATTTCATCTCTTTATTGTGCGTATGAGGAAAAAACTTGCGTCGCTGAACTTAGGCCAGCAGTTGGGTCAAAGCTAATTGTAGGAAAATTTGAATTAACTAGGCCTATTTGCGTTCTTGATACTACCAGATTTAAAAACTCAGTTAAAGAACTTGGTTTGTTCGCAAAAGACTTTGATAGAAGATCAATGCAGTGGTTGTTTATGAAAAGATTCATGCGCGAGATTAGTAAACCTATTTTACCAAATGACGAGCACTTACGGTACATTCCAACTCAAATTGTTGCTGAGTATTTGGCCCATGAATATAAGTTTTCTTTAAAGGGCGATAAAACTGCAAAAATTGAAGGCATTATATTTGCATCGGCTCAGAATCCCATAGGTAAAAATATTGTTCTCGTTGGGGATGCTTCTCAAGTATTTGCCAATACTGAAAGAGATGAAAATAAGAATCCCTCGGTAAGGATTTCACACAATAATGTAAAAACCATCGAAATTAAGAAAGCATCGTATCATTTTGAAGATAGCCTAGGTTACAATGAGACTGATTGGAGGAAAGTTTTTGAAGAATATTAGGGAATATGCACTGCTTATTCAATTATCGTTGATTTTAACACTAAATACTCGATGTTTTTGCATTACATGAGCCAAAATGCCAGCGCAGCAACTCCCACTACTGAGCATAAAATAGTCATCATTATATTTGATTTAGCTGTTTCTATAACTTTATTCACGGTACATGAATTGGTCTGAGATACATTTTGACGTTCACTTTTTCCTGGAAAATCCCGATCATGTTGCCCATCAATATAACAACAATATTTTCCCTCAAAACCAATTTCTCGTAAGACTATTCTAGTGAATAAATCTCTAACTAGAACAATACTTGACCAAATGTTTTCTTCGCCAGAAATGATACCTCTGTGCACGATGTCATTTCGTAATGAAACTAATTTTCTAATGGTTACATCATCAAAATCATTTTTTGGAATATCATAATATTCAAAAAGGGCATTGATCTTAGATCGAAGCGATCTTCTATTTAGTTGTGAAATTCCATTTGATAAAGTCAAAAGTTGTTCTTCAGATAATGACTTATCATTCTTGAGTAAATTATTGATCTTTCTATGAATTGACTTAAAAATTGGTTTTTCGATTAATCTACTATATCGTTTCGGTAGCTCGTTATTAACTATTGCCTCAATTGCTGTCATTGCAGTAAGAAATCTGACTTTATCAAAAGTTGAATGAGTTTGCATCCATCCAAGCGCGGTCCAATAAATTTCTGAAAGCGGGCCATAATTCTCATAACGTTGCACAAGCGCTTTTATGAATGGATCATGATTTAAATAATGCTGAACTGCTAATTCTGGTTTAAACCCTTCCCCTTGGTAAATAGTCGTTTCAACAAATGTATTATGAATATAGTCCACTCGGGGGCATTGCAGCCGACCGCCGTGCGCAAATGCCAATCCGTTATGCATATGTCTTAGAAAATTATTACCATTTTCTAACCATTCGGTTTCTTCTATTTTCAAGTTAGATTCGAGCGCAACTGCTCCAGACATATCATCATGAGAACCTTTTTGATTGTCCCCTTCAACTATTAGTTTTCCGAGCGATGTTTCAACAATAGAATTTCGAAATGTTTTGAATGATCTAAACCAACGCCTCAGGACAGGTTTTTCAATGGGCTGGGCTGCGAGAAATATAATTTTGACCTCTCGTGCCGCCAAAAATATATGAAAGCCAGCATCTGAAGTTTTGTAACTGACTAGATATACGCTCTGTGAAGAAAATTGCTCTCCACCTTTACTTTCACCATGTAAAGATAGGTCTTCAATCAAAGTTCCTGCCTTACCTTGAGATTTGGAAATAAGTAAGAATACTTTCGAAGCTACTGGTTTTATATCAAATATTATTCTGCATTCGTCAGTGATTGTAATACCGAAAGAAATGTGTGCAGTCACATCATTATAGGAAATTTTCCCTTCAAATACGGTTTCTTCAAGTAATGCCATATTTTTAACTCCTATAGCGGTTTACCTTCAAGAATATTGGTCCATTACCTTTTCATCATCTCGATTATATTGTTGAGCCGTCCTAGAAGGTCATCGTAGGTAATTATGTCAATAATGTTACTATACTTTCGCTTGATAAACTCAAAATCAAACAATTGTTCATTTGTAAGGTCTTTTTCCCGACCTAAAATAATCATCCCTTTCGGGTTGGTAATTTTTGGAGCTAGATTTTTGGGAAGCTCTGCACTTCTTTTAGTACGAATTTCTTTTTCACCATCTCTGCCCCATTTACTTAAGTGAAAAATGTATTTTTCTACTTGCATTACAGAGCCGGACAATTCCTTTTTGGGAGTATAATTATTTCGGTACTTTCCTTTCGAAATCAAGCTGTTCGCAAATGGGCGTTTGATTTCAATGACATCGATATGACCATTTACATCAACGAGAGTTAAATCTATGTAGCGATTAGTCGTCTTACTAGGATTTGAATAAAAATCTTTGATATGCAGATTATCTAACACAGCAATGTATTTGGGAAATAATAGTAGCAGAAAACGTAAAATACTATTTTGCCATGCTTTTTCCTGATACGCGTCGGGAAATTTCAACATTTCGATTAATTCATCACGGATAAATTCATATTTTTCAACTTCGTACTCTTTTGATAAAGGCTCTCTGTATGCCCTTTGGATCGTCCTTTTTTTGTTCAGGTAACTCTCAAACTTGGATTGAGCATCAGTTGTTGTCTCAAAATAATCCTTGAGTATACGTGTAATTCTAGACCGAACGTAGTGATTTAATTCAGTATTTGTAGGAAATTGTTGCAAGACCTGCCTGAAATCAATTAGAGGTATTGAGCTTTCATCTTTCCCACCAATAGTAATAGGTTCAGATAGGACATTATCAATATTTCTAAATACTGATAAACCTCTATTTGCCACAAACATTTTTAGAGTAATTGAGCAGGATTCGTGGATTCTCAAGTCATACGAAATATCCAATATATCTTTATCTATTACAAAGTAATCATTTCTTAGTACACCAAGTCTGAAATTCCACTCACCATCATCATGTTCATTTTCTACAACGTGATCCTCTGTGAAATGGAATACTTTACTAATGCAGACTTCACCATCTTCGCTTAAACGTTTAGATACCCAGTCTTCAACACCATTATACCTGTCAGGCTCATAATTAAGTAATAATGTTTGTGTGGACTTTAAAAGATGAATGGTCATTCTAAATAATTCCCCCAAGATAGATGCTAACAAACCGATTATAAACATCTATCATTGAGCTGTCTACAGACGCGGCCGTGTACCAAATTTGCGATTCATTGCTTTTTTATTGAGTGTGTTGCGAAGGAACCTTGCAAGGTCAATTTTTTCGACAATCAATATCGAAAACCAAGTTTCTTTATCAGGATGAACCGTGTCGAGTAGTCTGTACCAGCTATGTGGATGTCTAAATCTGAGATGAAGAATAGAATGGCATGATTTACATAAGAACGGATCATTCAATATATTGTAATAATTTTCTGAATGAAACCCTATAGGTTTTTTATGTTTGCAGATGTCACAGGTTTTCGGTTTAGCAATGGCTCCAATGTTGAGCAAGTAAGTTCCGACCTTCCATGTGTGGATGCGTTCATTACTAGTAAAACCATTATAGTTTTTTAAAGGTGGCCAAGGCCATTTCGGAAGATTGGCATTTTTTAGATCGACCGGTTTTAAAAGTTTGTGCCTAGGTAGTAATGATAACAGTTTTTCATAATCAAAATCAGCTCTGCTCATTGATCACTCTGGTAACCGTAGAAACACCAACTTTCAATTCTCTGGCAATTTTTCTAATCCCTTTATTTTCTGCACGTAACACTCGAATAGTGTTTTCAACATTTTTTGATACCTTGGGTCGACCGAGTTTCCTTCCATTCGCCTTTGCTCGCGCTAAGCCAGCTTTAACCCTCTCTTGTATCATAGATCGCTCAAATTCGGCGAATACTCCACACATCTGAAACATGGCACGTCCTGAGGGCGTCGTAGTGTCCATACCCTGTATATGAATGTAAAGATTGAGGCCAAGTGCATTAACATCACCGAGGAAGCTTACCAAGTGCTGAAGTGATCTGCCTAATCGATCTACAGACCAAGTCATAATTATATCGATCTTCCTTTTAGTAGCATCTTTCCACAATCTACTAAATTCTGCTCTTTGATCGCGTCCTTTAGCACCGCTGACCCCAAAATCCTGATAATGGCCAACAATTTTCCATCCCTGTCGATCCGCAATAGCCTTAAGTTCAAGGTACTGGTTTTCAGTAGTTTGATCAGTTGTCGAAACCCGTGTGTAAATTGCTACTCTTTTCACGATTAATCCTTTAAATTCAATCAATTAAGTATAATGTCAAGTTAACACAGGTAGGGGGTGGGTCAAGCGTTTTAAGTTGGAATCAGGAAAGATTGATGTACCGTTATCAACTGTTTTTAGTACATCAAAACCATAAACAAGAAATGGCGGAAAATGGTAAGAGAATAATAGGGTTTGCGGAGGGGTTTTTAGTACACCTTTCTATCTCTCAAAATTAGGGATTAACATTAATTTGGCGATCCAAGTAAACAATCATTTAAACACTTAAAATGGAATAGGATCAAATTCCTCTTCTACAGGCGTTACTTTTTCTAATACCTCTGTCAATTCTGCAAACAAATCATCCTCAATTTTATTTTTGTGAGAGTCGGCAATAGTCGATAAGAATCCATATACATCTGGATCACCGATGATCCAATGGATTTGGTTGTTCTCTAGTGATGCAGAAATGAGTTCATTTGACTGCGCTGAACTAAAATCATCATATTGGGCGAGTTTAGCAACTAATGTGTGAGTTGTTGCAAAATCAGAACTAATAATGAAATCTTTGATCAGAAGTTCTTTCTCCAGTTCAGAAGCAAGATTTATATCTGGGAAATGCTCTTTAAAATAGGTCGACAATCTTCGATAACAATAAATATTGGAAGATTTGGTTATCTTCCATTCAACAGCGAGAAATTCCTTAGGTTCACTTTCATCAAGAACAGAGAAAAAATCTCTATCATCTGCCACCAGAAATAAATCGCATTCTGACGGTACATTTTGCAACAAAGTCTCCCAGTTTATAGCATCACCAAACGATCCATTTTTTCCGGGTGGATTTCCAACTTCCATTCTAAGTCGAGCGGCATCAACCAATTCCATACTTGTTTCTATGACATTTGCTTTATTGAACAATTCTTGAATTATTGTGTCAGCTTTCAGGGAATTACTATCAACGTCATTTGAAATTATGTCTAGCAATTCTGCGTGTTGTTTTGCGTAATCTTTTTGTAGCTTTCTTAGTGCTGGGTATTCTTTGTAATCTTTACATAGCTGAGGGAAATGGAGATTTAGTTTTTGCTCTTTGAGACGTTTTATCGCATCAGCGATTTTAATTTCCCTATTTCTCAAATACTCGCTCTTTACTTGCTCAGTTAAGTAAAGTGTGATCTGACCCTTTTCAATCAGAACCGATAATTTTCGTAATTCTTCAAGATCATCATTTGTCAAATGATAGAATGAAAGAAAAATATTTGTATCAATAAATAGATGCATTTTACCGGGTTCTTCGTCAGGTTTTACGAATTACTATTTAGGGAATAAAACTATTCGGTAAATTACCCCCTTTAAGTAAATAATATTGATGTATATTATTAGAGGTTGCAAGAAGTTTGTAATAATCACCAAGTTTAAATTTTAACGGAATTTATTAGGTAGGAAAAACAGTTGGGAAAACACACAACTTATCGATCTAGATTTAGGTTCCGTTTAGAAAAAACCTTCAATCTCGATATTAATGAACATCGATTCAATCTAGATGGATATGAGGTTGTCTTGTCCGCTCCTGATCCTGAAGAAAAGATAAAAGATAGTAAGTGGTTAATAATGAATACATATGGATTTTGCAACGAGGTAGAAGCAAAAGAATTTTCAGAAAAACTAAAGGCTTCTTGCGAATTAAGTAGCGTCTCAGCAAGAATAGGAATTGACTCTGGGACTGAAAAAATTACTTCAGCTTTCTTTATGCCATTCGTAGAGAAATACAAAAAGGAAACAGGGCATACTCTTATTCCAAACCGTCATGGAATTGACGTATTTATTGATGACCCAAATATTCGCATCGCTAACATTACCGCTGCTGGTACCGTATCAACAGATGTAAACCCATTTATTAGTGATTTACCTATGATCTTTAGCGAAATTGAAGACATATCAAGTGAAACTAAAGATATAATATTGTTAATGAACTATGCGTTGATGCGGCCCGACCCAGTAGCAAGGATAGTATTCTCTATCTCAGCAGTAGAAATGTTAGGTCAAAATGAAAATTGGACTGACGCTCAGAAAGAGCTATTGAATAAGCTTTCCGGAATTGCCCAGAAAAGTAAAATTGGTACTTCCAAAGAACGAATGGAAGTCGTAAATGTGGTTAAAAAGGGATTGCATCGCCTATCGTTGAGGCAAGGAGTTTTGCGATTGTTGGATGCGCTTGATTTAAACCATTTAGCTAAAAATTGGGATGAATTATATAACGATAGAAGCAAGTTAGTGCACGGGATGGCCCCGAAACCCGGTATAGATTATAACAAATTATCAAATAAGGTTGTCTCTTTATGCGGTCAGATTTTGTTAACAAGAATTGCAAAAGAGGTCCCAAGTATTGAGAAAAACATTGGAGTAAAATACTACTAATGAAAAGAGAACAATTATATAAATTAGCGCTAGTAAGAGAATGAGTGAGGGTGCATTTTAAATGATAATTCTATCAGACGATTAGTCGCTTTCGAAATAATTTTCAACACCGAGACCTGCTCTGTCGAAAAACGCTTTGTTACGCTCCCTTGCGTCTTCTATGATCATGTCCCATCCGATTAATTCAATATATCCGTTGAATCCGTTCCTCGGTTGGTACAAACGACCTCTACCATCGAATGTTGGGGTCCAAGAATATGTCCACTCATCAAGCTTGCCCACAATATCTGCTACTATATAGCAATGAAACACTGTATTTTGTTGTGTCAACTTTATTGGCCGTCCGTTAACATCTAGTTCTTTGTTGTCGAGAAGTCTTTTAATATATCTCTCAACCTGCATCTGCGGGTTTTCATCATTATTGTAAGTCTTTCTTCCTGGTCGCTTAAATTCTATCAGCAGTACTTTTGAACCATTCTCTCTTTCGCGCAAGCCATGTACTTTGTCAAAAAGAATTAGATCAGGCCTATCTTCTGAATCATATGTTTTTGAAAGGTCATTAAATGATGCATCGGAACTAAAGTATTGCGCGAATGTTAATCTTTCGTCAACAAGCCAAAGATCATGTGAAGAAGCGGCCTTCACCTTTTTACCCGTATCTCCAAATGTATTAACCCTCATAGGACAAATGAATGAATGTAATAAATCTTCTCTTTGAAAGGAACTATCTTTTTCCTCATCTTGAAATTTTTGCAGCAATATTTCTATAAAATCAATTACAACTTTTCTTCTAACAATATATTCAGCGAGGCTTTTTTTCTCAGAGTCCTCGATATAATTAGATGCCTCCTTAATAGTATCGTTAAAATCTTCCGCACTAAAATCTCCCTCCTTCATTTTTTTGAGTGCTGCTCTAATTTTTACCTTTTGTTTTTGATCTCTTCTGAACCGTTCCCTAGATAAGTGTCCGTATATTGCATCGTCAACAAGTTCGCCACTGGGGAGATGTTTTTGCAACTCCTTAATCTCACCAAATGATACAGACGGATATTCATTTACAACGGTAGTGACAACTTGTTGTTGTTTTTCTCTATGTTCTTTAAGAGGTTCTTCTAGGAATTTCTCAATATACTCAAAACAAACTTTATTGATGATATTGTCTATAACACTATCTTCAAATACAAAGCTGGTTCTTTCTTGATTAACATGAGTGTCTAAGTAATCTCCGTAAACACAGGCATGGAATGCACGGTCACCATTGTCGCCAAAGTACTTAATTCCCAATTTTCCATCTAACTTTTGAGATACAACCGTTCGATCATGCGCAATAAAGTGTATGAAGTGATTGCCTTTTAGGTCAGAACTGAGAAGTTTGTCACACTCCATCATCACTAAACGCATAACACCATAATCGTGCGTATCTATATTCTCTTCCGTTCTCTCATTGGAAATAAAAGATTTGATCTCCTCTGGATAGTTCTTAGTTTCTCCATTTATTATGACTGCCATTTTGGGGGATTTATCGCTAATAAATGCTGGCAAAAAATGAGAAGCTATATATTGAAATGCATATTGTGATCTTGAAGGAAACTTGTTTTTGTATTCACTGCTTTTCAAGCCTTCGAAAAAAATTGATACACCTGTTGAGAAAGAACCTGCATCGCTATCGAGTTTATCTATTGTTTCATTTGAGATTTGATTTGTGTTAGACAGTAGAAATTCAAACTTTCTATAGAATATTGAACCATTTTTCTCAAAATTTGAATCAATTTTAATTCTCTCAAAACAGTCCAGCCACAAGAGACGCCCTACACCTTTGCCGCCGATTGTAATTTTATTATCTGTGTCCGTGGTGATAAATGCGACATAGTTTTTTTCGTTCAACCCTATACCATTATCAACAACAGAGGCATGAAATGAATTATCCTTACTAGGTAAAACAATTTCAACTTCAATTTTACCAACATTATTTACATTGTCTTCATATTTTTCGATTGTTGAATGAATAGAATTACTAATGGCTTCAAAAAGCGGGATCATAGCTTCCGAAGCTCGTGTAGGTTTTGGTAAACGCTCTACTCGTTTGACAATATCAGACTTTAAAGAGGTCATTGTATACCTCCAAATTGTTTATTTTTTTGTTTTTAGAATACATCTCTATGTTATTCCCCCATCATGAAGCAAAAATTATATGTTAGATAACGAACACTTGCAAATTACTTTTATCAGATCAAATAAGAAACAGGCCAGGTCCTTGGGGGGAAACCTAGCCTGCTTACCCGGATGAGTATAAGCTCAAATGGATAATTTAATATACCACAACTAGCACAAATATAAAGTAAGCGTCCCTGATTACTCATAACCGTGTGCCATTTGATCTAAAGTCCATCCTTATTTTCATTCTCCGTATCAACTTCAAGTCGCTCCGCAACTAGTTGATTTGCATATCCTAATTGCGAATAGGTGATCTTTAAACGGAATCGAGGATAGTCTGTGCATTTCAGCTCAACCCGTCCGGGGCTGTATTTTCCGTCACTCCCACCAAAGGTAAAAATCTTCTGATACTCATGTCCGTAATCTGCGTAGCGATGTGGGCCATATTTACGTTGTAGAATAATTTGCAATTGTTCGCGCTTTTGTTTGCACATGTTTTCCGATTGAATATCACTATATGCAGTTACGTATGCGATGGTTCCTGTTATGGGCGTTCGAACCGTGGCATAGTGCTTGAAATCTTTATAGGGAACTTTTGGTTCCACCCAATAGGTGTCGGTAGAGTCTTCCGCTTTTCCTAGGGTATCCTCCAATTCTAAGATGTCGCCCAAATTAAAACCGAAACCACCCAGTACGGGTTCATAGTTTTTTAATTGTGCGTGAGTTAATTGCGCATTGCCGAAAAATGACAACTGCAATAAAAATATATAACCCAATGTTTTCATAATATTCTTTTTCACAACTTTACGTCCTCCCATTCAATACATATTTACGTATTATAACGGCACTTTTGCTTATAATAAAGAGTTATAATGCATATTTTATGATATGTGCATCATCCCTCCCTAGGATCGATCTGGGTATTCTCTTAGCTTTCAGTTAGGGAGAATAGATGTGAGCTTACGTGAAGTATTCGGATCAAATTGTCGCCAGTTTCGAAAAGCGGTAGGTTTGACTCAATCAGAATTGGCAGAGAAAGTCGACCTCTCTTTAGATATGGTAGGCCGAATGGAACGAGGTGCAGTTGCTCCTTCATTCGACAACATCGAAAAATTGGCTGAAGCATTGAACATTCCAGTGATGGCCTTTTTTGGGCAAGGGATCGTCACTTTGCCATCAGGCGACCGTGGCAAACTTCTTCAAACAATAAACGGTACTCTATCCAGAATGAATGAAGATGAATTGGCAAAACTTTCAAATATGGTCAAAGCACTGAAGCCATAAAGTTTGCAACCCGTTGCAATTTTTTAAATGTGTTCAATTGCATCCGAAAATACCAATATCTTGGATTTTTCCCTACCTCTTGAGAAACTTTGACAGCAAACATTGTTTGTCATCAAATTGGTGTAAATATTGGGACTAACTTCCTAAGTATTTGAAATCCAACGATGGGTTAAAAAACGTCGTCTAATTTGAACCCCCTTAAAACCTGTCATTGCTACTGGTTCGTTGCTGTTCGCATTAATAATTGTGGAAAGTAAACCCTAACGATAATTTGCAACGGGTTGCAAACTTTTAAATACCGCTTTGGTTTATTCTTCATCTAGTAACCCTAGAGCCATATCCTGACGATAAGGATAAAGAGCTGATCTTAACATGGGAGACAGTGTGAGGACATCTTCCCACACCGTAAAATATTCCCCGGCTGCTGGCCAAGGGAATGTATCTACCGTTATCTCTGGGTAGTTGTTACATCTAATGTGCCCGTTGATCGCTAGCGCAGACCATATGTTCTCAACAAGTTGATCGTTCTGTATGTGTTGATCTAAAAATCTTAAGAAACGTGGGACCAAATGGAAGTATGATGAGCCTTCTACTGGGTTCTCATTTATAGCTGTTACTATTAGCTGGATTATAGTTGCCAGATGGTCCCCCGCGATCCGGAGCAAACGAGCCATACCATCGAACTCGGTGGAGACACAGTTTCTCCGGTAGGTCGCCCTAGCTGAAGTTTTTTGCTGTGGGGTTCTTGGAGATTCATTGATCAGGCGTATTCCTTCATGCTGCTCTTCCGTCATTTCGAATGGCATGTGAGATAGGTTGTCCCGAAGACTTGTATATTTACGTAGCTCAAATCTGATCACTGTCCTCGACTTGGGATATATGACGAGCCTCAGCTTGTTTGCTAATTTTAGGTGAATAGAAACGGAGTTTTGTATTTGAAAGGTGCTAATAGGCTGTCCACGCGGCGGGTCAGTGTATATTCTAAACTCCGGTTCTTCATACACCATCGGGATATAGCGTGCTAAATTCGCCATCAGAGCAATAGCGTCTGGGTAGTAGTATTCGTGGTAGACTTCAGACTGCGAGATCGACCAGTTATCCCAATTATAATCAATGTTCAATCCATTAGGTACCGCGTACTGATTGATAGTGTCCTCGAACCAGCTCCGTACATCATCCATGAGGCCCAGAAAGGATGGATTAGGACTTGCCCCACGGTCGTCTCTTAAGAAGTGCCAGTAGGTCTCGTAACCGCGATCAATATAGTTATCTTTATAATCCAAAGTAGCACGTCTGATCGCATTCCGACGGGCGCGATCTAAGGTCACAAACCTCTCTTGCGACGCTGGGACATCAGGTCCATAGGCAAGGAAACGGGTTGGATTTAGACAAACATCAATGGTCATCTTAAAGCGGTTGTTAGATAGTCTTTGGAAGTCGATCTCTGAGCCAGATAGAAATCTGTCCTCACCCTTTCTGATTACCGTGCTTATTTTGCCCGGACGCGGGCGGTTGAACTCTGAACGTGCCCTTCCACGTCCTAGTCTCCAAGTGATTGCCCTCATAAATCGGTCGATGTCGTCATAGTTACAGTCAGAGACAATATGACGTTCAAACCTTATAACAAGTCTATCTGGTATAGTCGTGTGTTCTACCGTGCGGAAGTCATTAAATCTAAACACTGGCCGGAGAGTTGATCGGCTTCTTATTAACGGAGTGGTTCTAGGTAGTGTTCGCCGCCGCAGTTGTATCGGCTCTTCGTCACTCATTCTTTCGCCCCTCTTTTAGATCATCCGTTGTTTGTCCATAATTCATTATATAATCCGTTCTCGCCGATGCAACCCGTTGCAAACTTGAATATGCGGTGGTGGTTTAATCACGGTGAATTTGGCTGGACAGTGAACGTAGTTGATTATTGGAGTTTGCGCAGAGGTAGTTATGCCTAATAGTAGGGAGCACCGTTCCGGCTCTTAATTCTCATAAAGGTGAGAGAGGTCTAGCCCGGGGAACGTGATCTTCTCTATAGCTTCAGATAGTACATCAATTGGAAACTCAGTTCCATACCTATCTCTCATTTTTCCCGATTTCCATCCACACAAAGCATCATGCACATTTGGATAAATTCGTGCTCTGCGAAGAGCATCTTCATAACCGTGTCGAAAACTACGATTATCTGTCTTATCTCTTTTGGAACCAATAGCTATTGTCCAATTGGAAAAATGTCTTGAGGCCTGATGTGAATATCGTCCATTTCTTTTGTTCGATAAATCTGGAAAGAGCTTAACCGAACTTGACGCTTGCATACTCTCAATGTAATTCTTGAAACCCAGTTTGATTAATTCCGAATGCACAGGAATTATTCTTTTAGAGTTTCTGTTCTTTAAACTCATGTCGTCTTGTTCTTGATTGATGTCAAATACTAGAAACCCGTCAACTTCTCTGACTTCGTCGCAGTTCATTTGAGCCAATTCATTTAACCGTGCACCCGTATAAAGACTGAGAAGTGGCAACCAGTATCGTGATCTTTTAGTAACGGATGGTCCCGGCTTGTTGCAGCCCCTCCTATCATCTTTCGATCCAGTATAAAGAATTGAGTTAAACATGATGTTTAATTGTTCTGTTGAGAAACTTCTAATTTTTTCTTTGCCCTGTTCAGGATCAGAGATGAAGAGGCCTTTTGCTGGATTGAAAGCCAGTTTTCCCTCATTAATAGCCCAGATAAAAATAGACGAAAGAGTTCCCAAATATTTGTTCTGCGACGTTATACTCAATAGGTCGCTTCCCTCTTTGGCGGCTTTTTTTATCGCCTTTTTGAAATCAGTCCCAGGAAACTTCTTGGTCGCATTTTTAGGGTACTTCTGAATAAGTTTTTGAAATTCTCTGCAGTTCTCTCTGGTTATTTCAGTCACTTTGGTTTCTGAGCCAAGAAACTCTTCAATGACTTTATGTTGATGTTCATAATCAACTCTTGTGTTCGCTGTCCACGAATGGCCGTCATCATCCTGATAGACCTTGATTAACTCTTTAATTGTCAATGCTGAATCATCAACAGATTCAGCTTGCTCCTGCTCGTATTTTATTCTTGAGAGAAAATCAGTATCGTACCGTGTGTCCAAATTCCCTTCTAGCTGATCCAAGTGCCTTTTTGTAATCGCTGATTGAGCTCGTAGGACATAATCTTCAAAATCAACTCTTGCCTCAAGGCTATTATCCAAATTTATATTATATTTTTGTTGTAAATGATCGATTGCCCAATTTGTGTAAAATGAAATAGGTTCGATATTCTCTACAGCTGGTTCGAGTTGCTCCATTCTAAATTCTTTAATTTTTCTTACTTCAGTTTTAGAAGTGAATTTAGCAGTTTTTCTAATATTCTCTTGTTCTAAGTGCTCAAAATACCAAGTACGCACTATTTTCTCTAACTCTTCTTTTGATACTTCTGTTCGAGCGGGAAGGGGACGCCCGATCAAACTTTCTTTCAATTGTTTGTCGTAGGAATTTAAACGATCATGGTAAGCTACTATTTTCTTGCTGACTTTAGTTATAGCGTCACGGAGGTTTGAAGTTCGCAGAGATTGCACTATTTCAGATTTACCAAAAAATTGTGTGTACTCATCAGATACTTTCTTTCGAAAATAATAAATCCCACTTCTGATATATAAATAAGCGTGCCCTTTTACACTATCCATTCTTCTGCCTCCATGTAACAATAATTGGTGCATTAAATGTAACACAAAAGAAGTGATTATGCAACAAAATCAATAAGTTATTGAATAAAAAAGGAAAGGTTGGGAAGTGGTGCCCGGGGGCGGATTTGAACCACCGACACGCGGATTTTCAATCCGCTGCTCTACCCCTGAGCTACCCGGGCAAGGGTATAATTCATAATTGAGGTGGGAGGGTTATAGGAAATAAGTTTTGTTGTGTCCAGCACTCGTTTAAAAAAAATAACAGTTTAATCAGTGGCTTTGATGTATGGTGTTAATGTACCGCAATTATTGATCAAATTCATCCTCGATGTCTTTATTTGCCGGGGTTTCTTCGCTTGGAATTACGTAATTTCCGTTAAACCAGCGCCCCAGGTCAACGTCCTGACAACGCCCGCTGCAAAAGGGATGAAAATCCACCGCTGCGGGAGCGCCGCAAACCGGACATTTATTATTGTTATTCGCTGCTTTCATTTGAGTTCCGTTTTTAAAGGCGAGCCTGTTTGGGATTTAAAATTATCGAATAATTCGTTATGATTTTCAAGCCATAATTTTTGGGCCGTATTAACCTTTATGGTTGCCGGCTTGCCCGGGCTCGCGGTTGCTTCGCGCTGCGCCTCCCTAAGTAAATCCAGACAGCCTGAGGTCACGTTTTTGTTTATTTCACTATTGGAGAGTAATAATTGATTTAAATTTTGTTGGCGCGATTTGCGGGTCAGTTCAAGTAATCCGAAGGAAGACATATTACCGCGCTGCAGGGGCATACTGTCAGACAGCATAAGTTCATCTATAAAATGCAGGAAGCTTTTGATCTGTCCTTTATTTTGCATATTTATAAAATCGATAACGATGATACCGCCGATTGAACGCAGGCGTAATTGCCTGAAAATTTCTCGCGCTGCTATCTGGTTTAATTTTAAAACCTGAAGCTCGGTATCATTAGAAAGCAGCGCGTCGCCCATATTTACATCAATTGCGGTAAGGGCTTCTGTTTTTTCAATGGCAATCCAGCCGCCAGATTTTATGGGAATTTTTGAAGAATAAAGCTGCTCGATTTCATCATCGACGTCGTAATGTCCAAATAGACTTTCCGATTTATTATATAATGAGATTCGGTCCATCAAATCGGGTGCAAAGCTTTTACACCATAATACTGCCCTTTTGTGCGCATTTGCCTGATCAATGATGATAGCGGTTATATCCGGAGCTGTAAATTCACGCATGATCTGATCGATGGCGTCCGGTCCCTGAGCAAGCAGGTCAGGGCACTTTGCGGTTTTGAAATTTTTCTCGACCTTGCGCCAATGAGCGATCATTCTGTCCGCTGTATTTTTTAATTGTTCCAGAGGAATTGATGCTGCTTCTGTTCGAAAGGTCAACCCTAATTCATTTAAGTCCATATTCTGGCCAAATTCCTTTAATTCCGCGCGCCTTTGGGGGTCTTTTATTCGGCTTGAAACAAAAGCGCCTGCGCGAAACGGGTGCAAAAGGATGGCGGTACTGACCAGTTCAACGCGCCCGGTGAGCTTTAAATGTTTTCCGGGCGTCGCGTCCGCCGTTACCTGAACAATTATACACTGACCTTCATGGATCAGTGTCGTCAAATCTTTTGGTTTTTTTCGGGGTATTTTTGGCAATGACTTTAAGGGAAGAAATCCGTTTAAATCATTACCAAGTTCGATAAATGCTGCTTGAAACTCAGAGGAAACTTTAGTGATACGTCCTAAATAAATGGCCCCGACAAAGGACGGGTTATGATCCCGGTAAAGACGGATGTCTTTTACCACTTCATCTTCTATATAAGCGGCGCGGGTCTCACCGATTGATCTATTAATCAATATTTGCCTGGTCATAATATATTGATCCTAAAACGGATAGCCGCGGCCTTTTAACAACTGCGATGTCTCGAAAAGTGGTAAGCCTACTACGTTGCTATATGAGCCGTTTATGCCCCGGATGAAGCGTGCGGCAAGTCCTTGAATGGCATAACCGCCCGCTTTTCCATGCCATTCATTATGGCCCAGATAATAATCCAATTCATTTTTATCCAGATTTTTAAATTTTACCACCGTATTCACTGTTCTAACGCTAATTTCACCTTTAGGTGTTATGAGGTGAACACTGGTATAAACATTGTGGCGGCGACCGCTTAACAATTTTAAAAATTGACGCGCTTCCCCTGCGTCACTTGCTTTACCCAAAATACGGTTGCCGCATGCAACGACAGTATCAGACGCTATAACAAAATTGCCTTTATGCTCCGAAAAAACTTTTTGCGCCTTTAGCCGCGCAAGACGCGTCGCCACAGAAGCAGGTTTTTCATTTTCAAGGGGCGTTTCGTCAATGTCGGCGGGAATGATTTGATCGGGAATGATGCCGATTTGGTTTAAAAGTTCAACCCGGCGAGGAGAGGCAGAAGCCAATATAAAATTTTGTTTGATAACATGTGCCGAAATTGACATGTGTTCACAAAATATTTATTTGAAGCGGTAAGTGATCCGCCCTTTGGACAGATCGTAAGGTGTCATTTCAACGAGTACATCATCACCAGCAAGAACGCGAATTCGGTTTTTACGCATTTTCCCGGCAGTGTGGCCGAGCACTTCATGACCATTTTCTAACTTAACTCTAAACATTGCATTTGGAAGTAATTCTGTGACAGTACCGCGAATTTCCAATAACTCTTCTTTAGCCATTATGGCTCCCTATTTAAATTCATAAATAACATGAGGGGAAAATAGAGATAATTAAGCAAAATTCAAGGAAAATGTTAATTTTTAATCACTTTGGCCTTCTACATCGTTGATGTTTAGAAGACGGCTTCGGATTTTTTCCTCCAAACCATCGCGCACCGACCTAAAGGCGGCGATTATGTTTTCGCGGTTTCCCCTGCTTTGTGTTGGGTCGATCGTAGGCCAGTTTTCAATGATCATCCGGGTGTTTTTGTAATGATTCTGGGCCCATTGGTGTGCTTGTGAGCTTAAGGTTACTATCAGGTCAATTGGTTTGTTGCCCAGGTCGCTGGTATGTTTGGGGATATGTTTGGATATATCCATACCGATTTCATTCATGACAGAAACAGTAAAAGGGTTAACCTCACCAAGGTCTTTATGAATGCCGGCACTCTCTATCTGGACGTGGTTACCACAAATATTTTTTCCTATAAGCGCAGCCATAGGTGAGCGAACTGCATTAAAATTGCAGACAAACAAGACATTGCTTACCGGGTTTGTTGTTGTTGGAGTATGCGTTTCTTGTTCTGTCATGGCTATCTTATCTGCAATACACATATGAGCGTGAAAAGCCGTCGCGCGGTTTCAAAATCAATATCAACTTTGTCGCTAAAGCGCGATTGCATGATTTGCGATCCTTCATTGTGAAGTGCTCTACGGCCAAAATCAATGGCTTCTATTTGTTTTGGGCTTGCTGTTTTAATCGCATCATAATAACTATTGCAAACAAGAAAATATTCTTTGATAACGCTTCGTAACGGGCTTAGGGGTAGAACCAGAGTGGATAAATCTCTGGATTGTTCCGTTTTTAAATCTATCGCAAGCCGGTTATCTTCCATACGCAAGGTGACGCGGTAAGGCCCGCCGTAATTATCTGGAATGTCAATTTTTGGGGCAAAATAATTGGCGTCCAGTAAATCAAAAATGGCTACACGTCTTTCGTGTTCAATATCCGAATTGCGACGGATGATGGATTTTTGATCCAGCTCAACATGGCATATTCGATTATCGCATTTTTGATCTAACATTAACTTCTTACCGTAATCTAATTCCTATGGAATTTTTATGGGCGTCCAATCCTTCTTCTTCAGCAAGCGTCATGGCAGGCGGGCCTATAATTTCCAAACTTTCTTTAGTGCATTCTATCACAGTAGTTCTTTTCATATAATTAAGAACACTTAATCCTGATGAAAAACGCGCACTACTGGATGTTGGTAATACGTGATTTGGCCCTGCGATATAGTCGCCAATGGCTTCCGGCGTGTAACGACCAACAAATATTGATCCGGCATTTTTTATTTTTTTTGAAAATTCTTTGGCATTTTCAAGCGCGAGTTCAAGATGTTCCGGTGCTATTTGATTAACGAGTGCAGGGACTTCGTCCATATTTTTAACAACAATCACGCATCCATTATTATCCCAACTGGTGAGCGCGATTGCGGCCCGCGGTAAGGTTGCCAGATGATCTTCTAATGCATCGGTCACTTGTTTGGCATAAACCGGGTCATCAGTGATCAGTATGCTTTGCGCCATTTCGTCATGTTCCGCTTGTGAAAGCAGATCAATTGCGATCCATCTTGGGTCATTTTTACTATCCGCCACAACCAAAATCTCAGACGGTCCGGCGATCATATCAATGCCAACAGTACCAAAAACTTCTTTTTTGGCTGCGGCAACATACGCATTCCCCGGTCCGGTGATAACATCAACGGCCTTTATGCTGTTGGTGCCGTAAGCGAGGGCGCCGATGGCCTGCGCACCACCAATTTTATATATTTCCGTAATACCGGCGATATGTGCCGCAGCAAGAACGAGCGGGTTTAAAACCCCGTCCGGCGCAGGCACCACCATAACTATGCGCTTCACGCCAGCGGCCTTTGCAGGAATTGCGTTCATAAGGACCGACGACGGGTAAACCGCTTTTCCGCCGGGAACATAAATACCTGCCGACGAAACAGCGTTCCACCGAACGGCGAGTTCGACGCCTTCATCGTCAATTAAATCATCATCTTCCGGCAGGTGGCGAATATGAAAGTCGGATATTCTTTTGGAGGCAATTTTTAGGGCACCCAAGGTTGCGGCGTCGCATTCCTCTATCGCTTTTTTAATTTCAGCTATCGTGACTTGTAGGGAACTTGCATCAAGTGTTAGTCGGTCAAATTGCGCCGTATAATCAAATACGGCCTGATCGCCGCGTGCTTTCACGTCTTTTAAAATATCTCTCGCGGTCGCGGATACATCTTGTTCGGTGTTGCGGCTGGTCGACAAAAGATCATTGAATTTTTCATAAAATGCGGGATCCGCGCTTTTTAATATTTTAACCATTGAGGCTTGCCCTCACATTATCAAGAATTTGGCTAATTTCAGTGCTGCGAGTTTTAAAGGCGGTACGATTAACAATCAAGCGCGAGGTTATATCCAGAATTTTTTCCACTTCCACCAGACCATTTGCTTTTAACGTGTCTCCGGTACTGACCAGATCAACGATACGGCGGCAAAGACCAAGACTTGGTGCAAGTTCCATGGCACCGTTAAGCTTAATACATTCTGCCTGGACGCCGCGTTTTGCAAAATACTTCGCCGTTAGATTCGGGTATTTTGTCGCGACACGAACATGGCTCCACCGGCTTGGATCGTCCGTTTTACTCAAATCAACAAGCTCCGCCACCGAAATGCGGCAATGACCGATGTCAAGATCAAGCGGCGCGTATATTTCAGGATAGTCAAATTCAAGAAGAACATCATTTCCGGCAACGCCGACATGGGCCGCTCCAAAGGCGACAAAGGTCGCCACATCAAAACTGCGCACGCGGATAATTTTCAAATTTTCGATATTGGTATCAAACGAAAGCCTGCGCGACTTTGGGTCATCAAAATCGGCTTCCGGCTCAATCCCGGCACTGCGGATGATCGGCATGACTTCTTTTAAAATTCTCCCTTTGGGAAGGGCTATAATCATGGGTTCAGCTATTTGCACCCGTCGTCTCCCGATTACGTCAAATTCTGCACGAATTGAATCATGCAGCTTTAAGCGATCTTTTAACGAAAAGCACTGGAAATGGCCAGTTCTTATTCGGTTAAATTCTCCAGTACTTTGTGTTTTGGATGGCAGGCTGCGGGGTAGGGCTCCCCAATATCCTGCATTTGTGCTTCGATCAGCTCTACTTCAAGGCGGATCACTTCATCAGCGGCGAAAATAAGATCAATGGCAATATTGTCATTATCCAATGCCTCCGCTTCGATAGCCAGCAGTTCAAGTACATGTTTTTTATCACTTTGCGGAATGTTTTGACTGGTGACTTTGATGACATTTTCAAAATGACACCCGGTGCGGATGCGGCGGCATTTTTTTGCCTCACCCTCATTCTTAGCAGTAACGGTTTCTTCCCAAACATAGCGATTAAACATCATGGCAAAAAGCCGTTCTTTTGAGCTGTGGCTAAAGTCGGCAACGACGGTAACCGCGTCTTGAAGATAAGCGGAAATGACGGTTAAATCATCCGTATCCTGCGCTCTTAACTTTAACCGTTTGCTCATTTATATGCCTTTACCATCCTCACGGACAATGTTGGCACCGCAAGCGCTTAACTTTTCTACCAGTCTTTCGTAGCCGCGATCAAGGTGATATATGCGATTAACAAATGTTTGCCTGTCGGCGACCAGCCCGGCGAGGATCAATGACATTGACGCCCGAAGGTCCGTGGCCATAACCGGGGCACCAAGAAGCTGCTCAACGCCGCGCACTGTTGCGGTGGAGCCATGAACCGTAATATCCGCGCCCATACGGCTTAATTCCGGCACATGCATGAACCGGTTTTCAAAAATTGTTTCATTGATCACCGATGCGCCGTCACAGAGTGTCATCATCGCCATAACCTGCGCCTGCATATCGGTGGGAAAACCGGGGTAGGGCTGTGTGGTTACGTTAATGCCTTTAATTTTAGACGTGCCAAGCTTAACAAGGACACCATTATCTGTATTTGTGAATTTAAGGCCAGCACTTTTTAATACGCCGATTGTCTCGGTCATGACTTTGATTAGGTCTGCGCCGAGAAGTTCAAGCTCACCGCCTGTCATTGCGGCGGCAACGGCGTAACTTCCTGCTTCAATGCGGTCGGGCATCACCGAATATTCAGTGCCGTGTAATTGATCAACGCCGTTAACTTTAAGGGTTCTGGTGCCAATGCCGTTAATTTTTGCGCCCATGGCGTTTAGGCAGTTAGCGAGATCGGATATTTCCGGCTCCCGAGCCGCATTTTCAATGGTCGTGTTGCCCGATGCCAGTGTCGCGGCCATAAGGATATTTTCTGTTGCGCCCACAGAAACTGTTGGGAATTGCACAATGCCACCTTTAAGTCTACCATCAGGAGCGACGGCCCTAACATAGCCTTCTTGCAATTCAATAGTTGCGCCCATTTCTTCGAAGCCTTTTAAATGAAGGTCAATGGGGCGGTTGCCGATGGCACAACCACCGGGCAAGGAGACAGTCGCCTCGCCTTCGCGGGCAAGCAGCGGACCAAGCACCAAAATGGATGCCCGCATTTTTCGAACGATATCGTAAGGCGCGGTCGTACTGGTGATGGTGGGGGTATTAAAGGTGATTACCTGACCGCTTGAAATATCTTTTCCTTCGTCTTCCACATTGGTTGCGACGCCGTGACCCTCAAGCAGTGTTTTTAAGGTGCGAATATCCGCAAGATGCGGCAAATTGCCGAGCGTTAAAGTATCCGGCGTAAGCAAACTTGCGCACATAAGCGGAAGAGCTGCGTTTTTTGCGCCGCTGATGGGAAGTTCACCTTCTAGGCGGGAACCGCCGGTAATTGCTATTCTATCCAATATTGGTACCTTTAAATTTTTGGTCTTTAACTTTGTCTATAACTTGGGAAGCGTGACGCCGGTTTGTCCCATATATTTGCCGGAACGGCTGTTATAAGACACTTCGCACGGTTCGTTTCCTTCGAAAAACAGAAATTGACAGGCGCCTTCATTTGCATAAATTTTCGCAGGCAGCGGCGTTGTGTTTGAAAATTCCAGGGTCACATGGCCTTCCCATCCGGGCTCAAGCGGCGTGACGTTTACAATAATACCGCAGCGCGCATATGTTGATTTACCAAGGCAGATAACCAGCACATTTTCAGGAATTCTGAAATACTCAACGGTGCGCGCAAGGGCAAATGAATTTGGCGGGATGATGCAAACATCCCCCGGGCGGTCAACAAAACTGTTGCTGTCAAATTCTTTCGGATCAACGGTAACGCTATCCACATCGGTGAATATTTTAAATTCGTCGGAAACACGGGCATCATACCCGTATGATGAAAGACCATATGAAATAACGCCATCTCTTTTTTGACGGTCTTCAAAAGGTTCGATCATCCCGGTATTTTGTGCTTGTTTCCTTATCCATCTGTCCGACATTATTGCCATGTTTTAGTTATCCTTAACATCATTATGAGTTATCTTTTTTGCTTGTGTTTTGCGGCGTTTCAGGTTGTCCTTTAACGCCTTTGAAAGGCGATCAAGTTTTTCCTGTTTTTGTTCATTTTTTGAATTTGATTGTTGCTTGGCCATTTTCTTCAATTGTCTTTTTAAGTAACATTATGACCTTTTTAAGGGGATAATAAAATAATCGCAATTAATTCCTCAAATTGACTTGCGGGAACGCATCCATTGTGGCATGTTCCGCGCCATTCATAGGCTTTTTAGCCATTCATGATTTAGCCGCTATAGCTCAGTGGTAGAGCGCACCCTTGGTAAGGGTGAGGCCGAGAGTCCGATTCTCTCTAGCGGCACCATTTTACATTTCTCCATATTAAAAGCACTTAGTGTATTGAAAGGGAACGACTTTTTGGTGTTCAAAAAGCCTTCTGAGTAACTATAGGCTAAATGCTCTGAAAACGCTAATTTCAACACTAATCTCTTTAGGTCGAAACGCCCTGTTTCCCATAGTTTGCAAGGGTTTGACAGGAATTGAAAAGAGAGTTCAAACATTTGCTCGAAAGAGGCTAGTGGCTTACCATTCTGAGAAGCTTTTTCATGTGAAATAAGCTGTCGTTTTTCTAATTCATCAATCCGTTTCTCAAATGCTGAAACCACGCGGGGGTTTGTAGCATCCACGATCTTATCAACCAGTTTTGTAATTTTCTTCTCAATGTTTATTACTTCTAGCCGTAATGCTTCAATGGATTCGGTTGCATCAGCTCTAAACATTTCCCAACAGTCCTTGAACATTGATTGGAATATTTTGAATACTTTGGCATCCGGTTCTAACTGGCCTAAAAGAGTTTCGAAATCGCTTTCAATCTTTTTACGTGGAATCATTTTGCTATACATGGAGCAACTTTTTTCACGGCAGAAATAGTATGGATATTTTTTATATTTACCTTTTGTCCATCCGGCGGTTAATGGCGTGCAGCATGTGCCACAAGACACTGCACCACGAAGAGGAAAATCTATCTTGTAATCTTTACGGGTAGGAGCATATACCCCCTGCTTTAAGCGGTGCTGGATGCGTTCATATGTTGCAATGCTGATTAGGCCTTCATGCTGTCCTTCTCGTAGTCCTATGCCCCATTTATTACAAGAAACCAGACCAGCATAAACTTCTTTATTCAAAAACCTCACAATCGTTTGGGGGCGTATCTGACCGTTTGGCATATCTTTAGGGTATTCTGGTTTAGACTCCAGAAATCTGCGTAGTTCTGTCTGCGATACGAAACGGCCCGTTGCAAAGCCTTCAAGACCTTCTTTGACAATTGGCCCTAACACTTCGTCAAATACAAGCTCTTTCCCACCGCCTTTTGCCTGCTCATAGCGATAGCCGACAGGAGCGCGAAAAATCCAATATCCCTGCTCTAGACGCGCAATTGATTTTTGACGTGATTGACGGGCATTTTGTTCTCTTTCTAATTGAGCTTGTCCGGCAAATACAAGGTCAATGAATTTTCCTTCCGGACTTTCTTCTGCCGTAAAGTTAAGAAAATCAATCCTTACACCCTTTTCTTCTAAAATTCTTCGTAATGCAAGATGTTGCTCAGCTTGTCTTGCAAAGCGTTTATGATCGTCCCATAAAACGACATAGCGTTTTCCTGAATTCTTATTTGCATTAATATGGGCTATCAGTTCTTGAATTTCTGGTCGTTTCAGGAGCGATAGGCCGCCTGACTTTGCAGCATAGAAAACCTGTTCCACGGGATAATTCTTAAGCTCCGCATGTTGACGACATCTGTACTCTTGAGAGTCCAAACCACTACCCTTTAGCTGTGATTTATCGGAAACGCGGCAAACGATAAGAGCAATCCATTCTATAGTATTTTGCATTATTCGACTCCCGTATTTTGCGGCTGCTTTTCAAGCTCCGACTGGTCTTTAAAATCCGTTGATAATGGCTGTTGTAAAGAGTTTAACACATCTGGAGAGAGTATCGTATCGTCATATGAGTTTTCAGAACGTTCTCCACAATCATTTTCAATTTGCTGTAATGGATGGACACCAAAACCAAGTGATACGAACTCGAAAGTGATATTCCATAGTGCTTGCAGGAATTCAGCCTTTTGTTCATCACTCCAATCAGACTCTTCCAGAAAATGTTCGTATTTTTCTATATCAACTGTGATGATGGGTTTATTTTTATCAGACACTCTTTCATTCCTTCTGTTTAAGTCAGATTATCACCATATATTTTCCTCTTCTATAAATAGAACATATGACGAACATTAATCGTTATTTTAGAAACTGGCAAGACCCTCAGAGTAAATTAATTGAGGTTTGCTCTGAGGGTTATCGGTTTTATCGTGTTCTATCTATTTGATGCTCCTGCGGTTGTTGTGTGCGCTTTTCTTTAAAGGCATCTCTTCCTTGATCTTCACGTACATTTTGATCTTTTTGCCGTGAATTTTGATAATCTAACTCCTTAAGTTCATTCACGCGATTGTATGCCCTTCTTGCAAGCTCAGGCAGTTTAAGTAAATCAGTCTGGTCTAAATTTTGACCATCGTGATATTCGCCATGTTCGTCTTTATAGGTTTTAGTGATTGTCGTGTTTCGGTAAGTCCCGTTCTTGCCTTCATTGGTCCAGATATTGGCTTTTAAATATCCATCATTTATCACTTCCGGTTTTATTTTATCTGACATTGTTATCTCCTAATATTGCGTTTTATTTTGTGAGTATGGCTGTGGACACGCTGATTGATCCTGTCCACGGTTCGTTCAAGTTTAAACAGCTTCTTGAGACCGTTGGGGGTATGTGGGATATTTCTTCGTTCGTTATCAGCTTGGTTTAAATTTTCGCGCTCAGTAAGCAGTTCCGTTTTGACTGCCTTTAACTTCCGTATTTTATTCTGGTATTGTGCCTGTCTCTGTTCCTGTTTCCATTCACTGTTAAAAGCCGCTCTGTCCGGCCCGTACGCCAAAGCGGGTGATGGTCTTAAGACTGGCTTTGGTTTTTGACGTTTGACCATGAAGGAGTTTCGGCGTTTTATTCGTTCTGCATTTTCTCTTCTGCGCTCGGCTTCCGTTTTGTTCATGTCACGCAATTGCAAAGCCCTATTAGGATCACGTTCAATTTCAAAACTCATAGTGATAGAGTTTGCTTTCGCATATAAGGGGTTCAATTGCCTAAACTCAGGCTTTTCATGCGAATAAGACAGGCGTGAGGATACGTTTTCTCTCATGGTCTATATCCTTCGATATAGGACCACAGTCCGTCTTTATATTGCGGATAATGCGCATATTGATCGGGTACAGCTTCGGTTATGACCTTGCGCCACCTATGGCCATACCAAGTTCTGCTTTTCACTTTGTCTAAAGGTGGATGATAAGGGTTCGGGTGATAACGCCCTGCCATAAACTTTTGTTCATAGTAAGGTCTTCGATCTGAAATAAGTGGCTTTGAAAGCGCATCTGTAAAGATGAATGCGTGATTGAGGCTCATTTCCATGACTTCTTCAGGTGTACAAAGCGTTCTTTGCTGTTTGCTTTGCATTTCAGAAGCTTGTTTATTGTGAAAATAATCCAGCCCTGCACTTAAAGTATCTTCCCCGTTAAAGAAAGCCTGAACCGCTTTTTGTTTGGCATAACGGGCGCGGGATTGCTGCATTTCATCATTAAAAACGAGTGTTTGTGTGCCGATCATGGCGGAAATAGTACGCGCCGTTTCAAGGTCACGAATGGTATAATAAATCTGCATCGCCGCACTTGAGGAAATAATATTCTCCGCATCCGGTTCTAATGCTTTCATTTGAAAACGGCTTTGGAATACGGCGACCGGGCGAATACCAATGCCCGCACCGTAGGTGAACAACTTGGTCACAAGCGGAAAATTACCGAGCTGCGCACATTCATCAATCACCCATGTTTGCTGTGGTGCTTGTGGTTTACGGGCTTTATAGACCATACCCGCAACCAGCAGGGCTTTAATCACGGGCGACCATTGCTCAAGATATTCGGCTGGTGGCATGAGATAGACTTGATAAGCCTGATCCTCATTACACATTTGTGAAAAGGAAAAATCAAAGGGCGGTGAAACGGCATCCATTAATACGGGATCGCTAAGACAGGAAAAAGCTTTGAATAATTCGCCAAGTATTCCGGTAAAACCATCACCGGAATGACCATCACGGGACGCGGCAATTTCTTCTTCAACTCGTTTGGAAATTGGATAACCGCTTTCTGACATGAGAAATGCAAAATCGAGCCATTCATCATTATTGGCTGGGATGAGATTGATAACATGGTATAAATCAGGGAGGGTCAGAACACCGTTCTTTTTGACCAATGTAAGGCTTATACCCTCGGAAAGTTCTCTTGCTCTGCGTTCAAAATATTCTCCGTTTGAAGAACCTGATGGCGGCATCATATTTTCTAGGAAGATTTTAAGTTCTGATACCAACGCCAGATTGTCCTTGGTGAGGTAATCAACCGGATTAATGCGGTGTTGTGGCAGGCCGTGAAGACCAGTTGGATTAGCATAGATATTACCTTTATTATCGGCCGTCTGATTTTGTGAAATAGCGGCAAGCTCGCCTTTCACATCAAGCACGACGATTGGGCCGAGGCATATGCCAGAACATAAATTGTACGCAAGCATATCGCGCAACTTTCCTCCACGCGCCCCAGCCACCAGTAACACTCCACCTGCGCCATCATACCAGAGGGGTCGTTTGCCATAAAATCCAACAAACAAAGAATTTGGTTTTTGCTTGAACATTCCCGCTTTTGCCACATCGTAAATATCTGCAAATTCGGCTGAGCCAAAACGGTTATATTCATTATCACCGAAAGGGTGAGACATAATGTTTTCTCCCTACCGGCCAATAAAAAATAGTAAGGCGATGAACTTCGGAATGTTGAGAATGAATTTAAGGACTATGCTGATAAGAAGTTGGGAACCCATATAGACAAATAAGCCGCCAATGATGAACCAGCCAATACCCGCATAGGAAACATAAGCGTAACCATAATGTTGTGCCGTAAAAGTTTCAATCAAATGAAGCGTGACGTCATGAAAGAGCGGCAGGATAAAAAACGTGGCGACCAGCGCACCGATTTTTGCAACGTTACTTGGTATAGCTTCCTTGTTTGCATTATGAGGAGTACTCATTTCACACCCTTTCATTAAAATAGAAAAATCAGTTCTCTATTTTGATAGCAGTTGGATAGGTAAAGACTGGGGGAAACAGATAGATTAAAAAAAATGCCAGCTTTTAATGCTGGCATTATTAGTTTGTCGGGAGGGGTATTTAAGGATTGGGAAGAATTTTGGAGGTTGCTCCAGCCGCTTTCAGATATTTTTGCCATGCCTTGATTAAATTTTTTACATTCACGGATGGCCAAGAACCTGTAGCTGTTTTACCAATACCAAGAATGGTCACGGTGCAGCCTGATAAATACCCCTCGACCATCGGCGTGGGTAATTGCACTTCACCATTAAGCAACTTGTCAGGGTTTGGCACATGACTGCCAGTTTCAATGCCGTCTGTGGCGAGGGTGAGGATGTCACCAGCAGCACAATTATATTCTGTCCATTCGAGATGAGATATTATCTCGGTTGAACCTTGTGGGAGAACGCGCCCATCAGGAATGCTGATGATTAAAACTACAACCCTTTTAGCAACGGCTGCAGCGCGAATCCTTCTGGTAATGCGAACATCATATTGCTGCAAATTGTCCAAATCCAAATGACCGAAGGTTCTGAAAGAAACACTGTCACCAATATTTAGAGCCATAATTTGCTTAGCCACGCGCTTGGCAATAATTATCGCGTAAGGCTTGCTCGTGACAATGGGGTTCGATCCACTTACATCAACACCTATGTGAAGTGTTTTATAGTTTGCGGCGTTTGCGGATGACAGTGTCACGACAAAGACTGTCAAAATGATGGATAAAATTTGTTTCATAATAATCTCCTATGGTTATGAATTGTCTCGAATGATGTGAGGCAGTTTTTTAATCAGGCCTTCAATATCCCTGATAAATTTTTGCAGCTCTCTTGCGCTTGGCAGGGGATCAGGCAAATGTGATCCATGCGTTTCCAAAATGGCTTCATCATTGGCGGCTTCATTGGTTTTGAGAAAATGAATTTTCTTAAGCGCGCGCAAAGTAGGTTTAATGGCGTTTTCACAGTGAGCAGAAGCCGTTAAAATATGAGTGTCGTCAGTGACGTTCTCAAGGGCTGTTCGCTCATTTTCTAGTTTCACGAGATCATTTGTTAGATCAGTAAATTCGCTGATTTTTTGTAAAATGGATTTTGCGTTCTCTTTTTGCTCAATCACTTTCTCAAGATGATTTTTGATAAAAGAAAAAAGAGCATCGACAACCGCCAGATTAACAAAAACCAACCCGCCGAGAGCTAAAGAAGAAACAAGACCCAGATAAGGTTTAATGAATGCGATAAACCCGTTAAGCGTTTCACCGCTACTTTCAGTAAATTCATCTGCGCCGGAAAACAGACTACCAAGATTACCGTCCATAAGGTTACTCATGTCTGTGGTTGAAAACAGCAGGAACATACCAACGAAATAAAAGAAAACCATGATCCGTGATATTTTACGCAAGAGTTGCGCCAACGGATGCTCACCATCTTTGAGCATCAACACATGAAAGGCGATGAGGGCGGATATAGTGGCGAAGCTCAAGATGTATACCTTGATCGGTGTTGGATCGTCCGGCAAATCCGCGCCAAAGTTCATGTTAATAATCGTAAAGATCAAGGCAAGTTCAATGGCCAGTGGAATGACCGTAAGGCAGGCCGCCAGTATCATAACAAATGTTACAAACTGTACCTTGATGAGCGTTTTATTCGCCTCTACTTTTGCATTCTGGCAATAAACAATTGGATCAATTCCAATGGGTAGATAATGAGCGGTCATGATTATTCCTCTTTCTGTGATATTTGATGTTCGATTTGTTTGGCCTCATCACGCAAATGATTGAAAAAGTCATTTTGTTGATCTGCTTTGATTTTGACAGGCCTACCCGTCAGGCTGAGTATTTCAGTAAACACCTCGGCGATATTTTTTTGGTGAAGAGTTTCTTTTTGCTTATGAAGCCAGATTTGATCTTCATGAGGTTGGCGGAGGGCCAGCGCATAGAGGCGGATAGTCAGAGTTGAGGGCAAAATCATATGATTAAGATCATCAATGATTTGTTGTCTAGGGTCGATGAGTCTTTCTTTTGAAATTACCTCTTGATTATCGGACATAGGGTTATTCCTTTTTTTGAGAAATTATATAAATGAAGGATAGGAAGATTGCGGGACGATCTTGGGGGAAAGTCCCGCAAACAATTTCTAGCGGCTCAGATGTTTCCAGATATTGGGTTTGTCTATTTGCAGGGCCAAATCTAATAAACGAAGGCGTTCTAATAACCTTGATTGTGGATTTTGCTTTGGTGGTATCGTGGCAAACTTTATAAAGTCGGATAACCAGCGAAATGATCCATCACCATTAAAAGCATCATCAATATCAGTGTCAGATATGATGAACAATCTACCTTCTGGATAATGGATTGTGCCTTCAAAATTATAGATCGTATCAACTATCCAATTCGGGATTTCACGACGCGGTAAATCCAGATTGGCAATCGCAATTGCCAATCTGCGGAAATAGTGAACATTCAGTAATGTTTCGGAGTTTCTTACATAAATTTTCTTGGTCAAAATGTAATCCTTTTACGTTAAGTGAATCGGTAAAGGAATTAAATCTCAATCAAGCGGAGTAAAGCGTGGGGTAAGAAAGGGGTAAAGATAGAGTAATAGCTTAAGTTAATACAAATAAACGATTATTTGCAGAACAAATACTCTTTGTGATACAATCTGTAAATGAGTGATAGCATTGAAGAAACACATAAAGTTCTCGTTGTCAGAGATAGAAAGACATCAAATATTACCGGAGAATATTGGGCCAAGGAAGACGGAACACCGCACAGGGTATTTGGTCCTGCGGTATCGGAGTTTGATCCGGTTTCTGGTCAATTATTAAAAGAAATCTATTATCTTAGAGGTGAAATTCATCGGCGTGAGGGTAATGGGCCAGCAGTAAGAGAATGGTCTTCAACTACTGGTAAACTCACCTATGTTGAGTTTAGTGAATATGGTGAGCACCACAGAACGGATGGCGAACCTGCAATAATTTATTATAATCCCCATACTGGTGAAGTTTTAGATCAAGAATACTATGTATCGGGTGAAAAACGGTCTTCTTCTCCGCCACCCCCTGAATACTCTTGACAATATTTCCATAATAACAAATCCTGTATACTTCAAAAGTAATATTTTGGGGTAGTCATGTGGATATAGAAGGATTTAATGAATTTGAATTAAATTTGGAAAAAAAATTTCCAAATAAAAAACTGCTATCTGCAATTGGTAAAGTTATAAATATCTATATTGATAAAAGACCTCGGAAAAAACGTGAAAGTGCATACAAAGAAATTGATTTAGAGCCTTTAAGAGAAGAATTCTTTGAAACGGTTGGAGAAGGTATTCACGTTTATCGAGATTTTAAGCCTAAAAATGATGAGTTAGACAATTCTCTTACCCATTCTCACTATATCAAAAACTTGATTAGAGGTATTGGTGGACTCCGATTCCCATTAGCTGCCTATTATTGGTTTCATACAAAATATATCTCATCAAATTATGCTGCATTGATAGATGACGAACTATTTGGCGATGGAGTTTCTTACGAGCAATATTTCAAAAAATCAATTATAGGAAAGAAATATTCCAAAGAAGAATCCAACCAACTTAGCCGTATATTTAGAAATAAACATATATCGAAGGAGGTTGGCACTTCTAACATAAAAATCGAAAATTTAGTTGCAGATGATGAAAAACAAGATGCTCTAACAAATAAAGAACGACAATTAATCATTCAGGCGATAACAGATTATATTGAGGGCGGACTTGTTAATATTGATTTGGAAGTGCCACAATTCCCTGCGGAAAGGCTTACATTCTTAAGTGACGTATATAGCCAAGATAAAAACATATATTTGGTTCGTGACGATATTAGGTATAAATTTAATGTATCACTATTGAACGTATCTTTATTTTTTGAATCGTACGGCTTTCGGCTTCAGAAAACTCGAATTGAAAGAAATAGCAGAAAAAAAGATAGCCCTTTTATTATAACTTACTGGCCGATGAAAGAGGAGCGGGACAGTTGGAAAATCAATATTTGCGGCAAATATGCGCGTATACCTTTGAAGGGAACATTAATTGATAGTTCCCGAGAAGAGATATTTTATGCTGATCTAGAAGAAGATAAAGAAAAACATTCTCTCTCAATGAAACATCTCATGGAACCCGCAGACATTGGGGTAGAGGGTATAAGCGAATATTGTGGTCACGAAAACAATCCAGAAAAGAAGCTCATTATAAACCAACTCATAATTGATCGCGTTATAAAAGAATGCGGTGAACAGGTGCAAAAGGTTTCTTTCGAGAGAGATGATTTTGTCATGGAACGTGACAATCCAAACGCGGCTTTACTAAAAAAAAGAATAGGCAAAACAGTTAATAAAATTAGTGAAATTCATATTTCTCAAAACGATAATTTTATCCATCTCTTTAATCTTGCTAAACTATCAACGGATACCTTTAAAAGCCAAACTATAAAACGAGTGGATTTATCAAATTTAGATTTAGAAATATTCGATTTTACAAATACTACATTTTTGGATTGTAAGAAAAACAATAGAACAAAATTTCCTAAATCTTTTCAAAAATTAAGGTTCATCCAATCCAATACCCTAACATTTGCACAGGCTGTAATAACAGGAAACCAAGATGTTATCCTAAAACGGATTAGAGAGGGAGTAGATGTAAACCAAAAAATAGAGCCTGAAAATGATTTGGATCGAACGGCGATGGATTTTGCGTGTCACTACGGATATGAATTTGTCGTGGATGCGTTGATTGAAGCAGGTGCAGATGTCACTCTTTCTTATATCAGGAGTGAAGATGCGCCAATTATTACGGCCGTTACAATGGGGCATGCAAATATTGTAAAAAGCTTGATTGAAGCGGGAGCAAGTGTCAATCATTTAGGTTTAGCTAAGAGCACGTTATTAATGCTCGCTTCTGAGAAGAACTATTTAAGTGTCGTTGAAACGTTGATCAAATTTGGTGCAGAAGTTGATTTGTGTGACCATCATGGAAATTCAGCTTTGAGTCTCTCTTGCCGAGAGGGCCATTTGGAAATTGTGAAAGCTTTGGAAAATGCGGGTGCGGATATTGATTTGATAGGAAAATCAGATGGAAA
Source organism: Emcibacteraceae bacterium (assembly GCA_021774795.1). Classification (GTDB taxonomy): domain Bacteria; phylum Pseudomonadota; class Alphaproteobacteria; order Sphingomonadales; family Emcibacteraceae; genus Pseudemcibacter. Next base: position 35,346 of record JAJFIR010000008.1, read on the forward strand.
TCCAATAAATGTAGGAAACTTACCCATAGAGGAAGCGTGTAGAAAGGGGTATAAAGACGTTGTAAGATTTTTGATCGACGCTGGGGCAAATGTAAATTTAAAAAACAGTGGTCATTCTGCATTATCTCATGCTGCTGGTATGGGGTATGGAGAGATAGTAAAGATGTTAATAAACGCTGGCGTGGATATTAAAAATGACCTTGCGTTGATAATTAACTCCCAATATGACTTTGCAAAAACGGCCAAAATATTGATTGATGTAGGTTTGGATGTTAATTTTAGCACTCAAAATAATGAAACACCTTTGTATTTTGCATCTCGCGTTGGAAACACTACGATAGTAAGAATGTTGATAGAGGGTGGAGCTGATGTAAATGTGAAGACGCGTGACAAAAACTTAACAGCATTGAGAATGGCTCGTGAACACGGTTTTTCTGAAATTGTCGATATGCTGGTTGAAGCTGGAGCAACAGATTAGTTCCACCTTCATATTAAGCCACCATCTCCAACTCCACAACGCGCCGCTGGATTGTTTCCCTGTTTACCCTAAACGCATGCAAGGTCATCATTGGCAGGACAAGCAACTTTGTCCTTTAAACCCTATAAAAATAATCAGCAGGAATGTTTAGTTCTTCGATCAGCATGTAAAGCTGAGAAGCGGCGATACAGTTCTTAGCACCTTCAAATTTCTGATATTGCGGGGTGCTGACTTTGATGATTTCACTCATTTGCCTTTGTGACATACCTAGGTTCTTTCGTAATATAAAAAGCCTTGAAGCAATGTGCCTGTCAATTGGGTTGCCTGCTCTCCGTCTCATATCTACCTCAAGCCCACATAAGCTGTGCAATTTGACGTTCTTCAGGGCCAACCAGATCAATATAAATTTGCGTAGATTCAAGGTTCGTATGACCGAGCCATTTTTGTATCATCGTTACAGGAACGCCGGACAGTGCAGCTTTAACGCCGAATGCGTGACGCAAACCCCTAGCGCACGCTTTTGCACCAGCCAGCCCCGCAGCCTTCATGACAGTTTGAACAAGTTGCCATCCCTTGGTGCGGCTAAATGGGAACAACCTTATCTTTTCGCCGCCATCTGGCTTTGACTGCGCTTTTCTTATTTTATAAACTTTATTGAGTAGTTTTACGAATGGGGCGGGTAACGGTAATAGCCTGAATTTTTTTCCTTTATTGTTCCCGCGTTTTTTGAGGCTGCGGACAATGACTAAGAACTCATTGAGATCAATTGTAATTGCGCTCAATGCTAATGCTTCACTCGGGCGGCATCCTGTCCAATATATCATTTCACAGAAAAACCGCTCTTTGGGGCATTTCAGCACCGAGAGCGCATCATAAAATCTTTTTCGCTCATCACTTGAAAGATATTTGCGGTCTCCCTTTAAAGTAAAAAGCGTCATTCCATTAAAGAAATCATGGGAATAATTCATTATAAACACCTCTTTTATAAATATTTTTATAAACAGTTTAAGTAAAACTGTTTCATCTAAAATACTCCTTTGTAAACCGTATATATCCAGTGCTTTTAGTAATATTGCATCTTGTCATTAGCATTTATTATTAATAAAAACTCCTTAATATTCAAGTGCTAAAACAGTTTTACTTATTTTGTTCACGGGTAGTTAAGTCTTTACCTAATATGAAGAATTTTAAATGGATTGGGGTTGTTTTGGGTATGATCTTGATGATTTTTGCGCCTCAATCTCAGGCGCAAGATTTACAAGCTTTGTTAAATGCTCAAGTTACAAAAGCTGCTAAACACGACACACGTTTGTCCAGAATGGAAAAACTGTTTGAAAAGCGATGCGAGATGATAGAGAAATATCTTGGGTTCAAAGACGACCCAATGGGTAAGGCTATGGAGTATTCTTGCCAAGAACCCCAAATCGGAATTGCATTTTATGCTGGGCCGGATTTAGGTGATTATCCCCCCTCACATATAGAAAGGGTGTTTCTGGATAGAATCGGCGATGAAGGATTGAAAGCAAAAGTGTTTACAGACTTGAAACACGAACATGGAAGTAACGTAGTCTTTTTTATCAATGGCGAAACATATTTAAAAGACCCCGTAGACCCTGTAAAAGCATTGGAGCAAGTGAAGTATCTTGTTGCCGAGGCCAAGCTTATTTTTATATCCAGAAAACAAGTTGATGTGTGGCCGCAAGAAAAGGTGATCAACTAAAATCAGGTGGTCGCCCAAAAGCTGAAAAAGTGCTGTCTTGCAAATCATCATTGAGGTCTGTGTTTGACCGATCATTAACATCATCAACGAGATTAATATCTTCACTGTCGAATGCCTGATCTTGGGCAGTTTCTAACTGGTTTTGTTGCCCTCTTTTTTCCAACCAGTACTTAAAATCAGGATTAGCGTAAATGTTGGTATGGTCGATTGTTCCGTTAGCAATCCCCTCATTTAAGGCCTCAGCAATTGCCTTGCGCCTTTCTTCGGGATCATCAATCGTCATAATCTCTTTATAGACATCTGGTTCAAGATACTCGGCGGCAAGGTTTTCGGCAAAGTCGTCGCCGTACTTTCCAGCCATCATACTTTCGAAATCAGGAAGCGACATTTCGTTGATTATGTTCATAAGAACCATGTCGTCTAAAGAACGTTTCGCTTTCTTCTTTTCTAACTGAATATTATTAGTGCGGCCCGATGCGTTAATGTTTATACCGCCTACAGTTTTATCACCTGTTTCATTCATAAGAGCGCCTATATAATAATTGGCGCGAAGCTGCTCTAAAGTTTCGCCGGATGCTTCTTGACGCTGCACTTCAAAGTTCTTCAAAAGATCGTGTTTCTTGAAACCCATTACACCCCCGTTTGGAGATTGCGGGGTAGTGGATCAAAAGAATCATGGTTTGCTAGAACAAACCAAAGATTACAATCAAGAAACTTGATTGTAATCCTCCCTAAATCTTTCATCGAAACTCGCCCCAATGTCCCACCATCCCTGTTTTTTTGACCGATTTATTCACATAAACATTATATGAATAATGTCTTAAAATCCCCTTAATATCATGACTGTTTTACAGGGTAAGACTGAGCTGTATCGTGTGTAAAAAGAAGAAAGCTAGGTCCTTGGGGGGGAAACCTAGCCTTCTGAACCTGAAAAGCATCAAAGCTTGTAAGGTGTAATACTTATAGCAAATGGTTTAAGTTATGGGAATTTAAAAAGTTAAAAATTAGAACGTAAGGTTATAGCGATTGAAGCATAGAGTATGCGTCTGCCATTGGAGTGAATTGTCTGACACGTTTGGTATTTAGAGTATTTTGGATGATCGCAAGATGTGCGTGTAGTACACGCATCTTGAAGAACTGCGCAAACTGCGTTTGCTTGGCAAGGAAAACCCGCTGCGCGTTTTCCGTTGCATCCAATCCGGCTAAGAATAATTTCTCTATTTATAAATTTAGTAACCTCACATCAGCAACAAAACTTTCCAGTGTTTGCAGATGGGGTTGCACTGATTTTGGATATGTAGAAATTATTGGTTTTGGCACAACTAATTTTACATTGGCTTCCTGCATCTCTCTGAACTGATTTTCAGAAACTCCTTCTTGTAAAGTAAGTAAATGCTTGTTTGGTATTCTGTTTGCTTCATTTAAAATTTGCCTCCATCGATCCTTGCAGGTCGTTTTGACAGCAAGCATTCTAAGATTTTTCTCCGGAAATGTAGGGTCTTGATAACAAGATTGGTTAGGAAAAAGAAAGTCGGGGCGTTTTCCAGGCTCTGAATGCGGTTGATGCTGAAAATCCTTTTCTTCACCAAGGTTTTCTTCAATAAAAATAGCTTTTGCATGTAATTCAAGTGAGTGTCCTGAGCGAGCCTTGCGTCTTTGCAGAAGAGATTGTGCAAAAGTTACAAAATCCGTAACATTATCAAACCCCTCTTTTATGCGAGGTAAGGCAATGGCTTCTTCCACACTCTGAAAAATTTCAAACTCACAATTACGGCGTTTGATAAGGCGTTGATCAATATCCACACCATGACTAGGACGAAAATCCAATGTTTTTTGAATAATTTCAGCCCCCGTCGGAAATTTAATGAGCCAGTCAGTCGGAATATCCTGTGATTTAAGCCAGCAACTATTGTCTGGTCGTTTAATATCAAAAAGATCCGGCTGCCCAAAGTCTTTTAACCTCCATTCACCTGGTTGAATTGGTCCAATTCTATCCTCGACCTGATCTTCTTCTGTTTCATGTCTACATACCCAGACATGGCAACAGTCAGCTTCGCGATTTTCATCTCGCCTGAAAGAAAATACGGCCAGTGAACCTGTACTTTCAGGGTCAAGAAGTGCAGAAGCACCACCACCAAGATTGGTTATGCGTGCTTCATTTCTTGTTCCACCTCTATACTTATTATTGTACCAGATAACTGTCGCTTGACGTGCATCAGGATGTGAATCAATCATGAGATAAAATTCTTTTCTTGGATTTTCAACATTTTGATCATGAATTGACGGAAAAATATCGAACAGAATTTTTTTTGGTATGTAGGGACCTGCCTGATGTGATTTATTGGCAAGTGTATCATTGCCGGAAAGACGTTTTATATACCAGATATGCTCAGGTTTTGAATATTCATCCATCCATTCTGTAACATCATATAAAGCCATTACATTCCCCTGATTTCCATGTTCTGCCTATCATTATTTTCAAGCCAGGAAACTATTTCACTAACTAAATCTTCCCGTGACAAACGGGTTTTACCTTTTAGAGAGCATTCCCATATTGTCAGATTTTTTATATTCAGTTTTTTCAACGTCAATTTTATTTTTTTATCTCTTTGAAAATTACCAAGAATTTTTTCTTTCCAAAACTTTACTCTTGTGGAAGGCCATTTAAACAAATGACAATCATGTTTATGCCAAAAGCACCCATGTATAAAAATTACAGCATTTCTGGATGAAAACACAAGATCAGGTTTTCCTGGCAGACGTTTGTCATGCAACCTGTAACGGTATCCAAGTTTATGAAGTGCTTTTCTTATTATCATTTCTGGTTTGGTGTTATACCCTTTAATACCAGACATCATCCGACTACGCGTAGCCCTGTCAACAATATCAGCCATTTGCAGTCTTTTTAATTTTTGTTGCTATGCTATCTACAGCCTCACTTTGAATAATGTATGGAGCCATATGACGTGCTATAGCAGCGGCAACCGGAGCCACTACGGCATTTCCAAACTGCCTGTAGGCCTGTGTATCAGAAACAGGTATTTTAAACTTTTTTTCGCCAGGAATATCAAATCCCATCAAACGTGCACATTCACGGGGTGTCAGGCGGCGAGGGTTTTTGCCCTTACGCTCAATTAATATTTCTGACCCATCTTTGTAATACCTGGCAGAAAGAGTTCGGGCAATGTTATCAGGTCCCGCCAAGCCAAACCCAAAACCATTGCCTTTTGCTTTATGTTTTTTCGCATAGTCCTGCAAATACTGCCATAGATGATCAGAAAGTGAATATTTATCGGATACACGCGCTTTTTTTCCTATTGTGAAATGTCCTTCCGGTGTTTCACTACCATCTTCTGAATGCAAAATTGTTTTTAGTGTCGGTCCATCAGACACGTCCGGCAATTCAAGATTATCAATAGAAAAATCGTTTTTATCTCTAAAACCGACTATAAAAATTCTTTCCCTGTGCTGAGGAACCAGGCATTTTGCGTCAATGACTCTTTTTTCGACAACATCGTAACCTAATTCTTCTTTCAAGGTCTTGAAAATTACTTTGAAGGTGTTTCCCTTGTCATGGTTGATAAGGTTTTTGACATTTTCCAATAGAAACGCTTTTGGTCTGTGATGTTGAATTATTCTGGCAACATCAAAAAATAAAGTCCCTTGTGCCTCGCATCTGAAACCATGAGAACGCCCAAGTGAATTTTTCTTTGAAACTCCGGCAATGGAAAAGGGCTGACAAGGGAATCCTGCCAGCAGCAGATCATGCTCTGGAATATCTTTTGCATCAATTTTTTGAATATCTCCCATAACATCATGATCATCTTGCGGATAGTTGGCACGGTAGGTTTGTTGAGCAAACCTGTCCCACTCAGATGTAAAGACACATTTACCGCCTATTGCGTCAAACCCGCGCCGCAATCCCCCGATTCCCGCAAAGAGGTCAATAAAGCGAAACTGACAAGCATCCTTTTTTAAAAGGTCATTATTAGATACAAGTTCTTTAAGCATGTGAATAACCGTCTTCCGAGGTAAACTTTCACCCTTCTCATAACGCCACAATGTTCGGGGCGCGTAATCAAGATGATCTACCAGTTCTTCAACTGACAGGCCTGTTTTTTGGCGCAAAATGGAGAACTCGCTAGCTGCATTGATAATATTCATGTAATTCCTCTAGGTATTTTTTTGCCATTATGGCTTTAGGATTCCAAGAAATCAACAAAAAAATAAGAACAAAACGAAAACAAAAACATTTTTTTGAAAACTTAGGGGCCAGCCCTCGGCGCACTTCAAATAAAACCAGACGCAGAGATTATTTCGTAATCGGTTCCCCCTAAAGCTTTCCCCCAATTACGAAGATAATCTTGCGCGGCTTTTTTCTTCCGCTTGCACACCCGTTGTAGGTGTCTGCATGGGTTTTAAGGCGAAAAGAAAGTTTTCGCTTAAACTCCAATTTCTATTAAGGAAGCACTTTTGAGATTTTTTTAATGCTCCATTGTCGGGCCGCGTGTGCGGTGGTGAGGTCTTGAAGTTTGCCTTTTCTCTTTGAAAGCAGACTTTCGGTCTTCATATTGAGCACCCCGCATGTGTTTAAACCCTTGCTTATCTTCCTGCAATTTCTGCCGTTGTTTGTGGGAGTACTGTTTTATCGCTATAGCGCGTTGTTGAATTATTTGCCTTTGGTTAAGCTGGTTTGCAATAAGGCTATCTTTTTCTGTGCGGTTACGATCACGGCAGCGCAGCGCGTCTTGTTCATTTTCAACCCTGATACGTTTATGTTCACCGCGCACACGATCCCACAGCCCCTTATAGCCAGATCGGAAACGGACTTGTCTAGCAATAGCAGCCTGTTTTTGTCGCTGTGCGAGTGTTTCGGTGAAAGTTTGTCTTTCGGCCCGTTGCCGTTTCACAAGCTCATCACGTTCATGCAGTAAATCATCTTTTTGATGGAAGGTTTGCTCTTTTAGTTCATCTTTAAACCGCGCCATGACAGGCAGCATGTCATTGGCAATTTTCTGTTTAGCAGTGTCCACGCTTTGCAAATTCTGTTCATCCCCAAGACGGGCGCGAACGTCTTTAACTTTAAGGTTTAGTTTTTTTGGAACAGAATAAATTTCACCGTGAATATCAACCGCTACTATCCGGCCCTTTTTATCACCTCTGGCAACGCTATAGCCCCGTTCTTTCATTGCATGAATAAAACCAGATTTTGAATCAGATATTGCCCACGCATCCTCAATAGACGTTTGTATCTCTCTCGGGTCTTTCCCTACCCGTTTGGCTTGCTGCCAGTCGGCAAGGGTAAAGTTCCTGGGATCACGCTCCCCACTTATGGCGAGGCCGCGAGGCATTTTCCAGCCATGTTCTAGGAATAAATCACGCGATAAAACATTAAGCCTGTTATGGTCATATGACATTTGAATGGCTTTCATTTTATCCGCATCAATGCGCGACCAAACCACATGGGCATGACGGCGACTTTCTTTTTCATGGAAGACAATTACGCGGGATTGACCTGAAAGACCAAGCCGCTTTTCGGCCTTTTCAAACGCATCTTCAAATTGTTCTATCGTGACCTTCTCTTGTGGCGGCGGGTTAAAGGAAAGCGAGTACATGAACTGGTTACACTGCGTTCCGCGACTAATGGCGTAAATTTCATTAAGCGCACCTTTAACTGTTTGCGACATAAAGCCGCGAATTTCATGCACGTCAATATGCTCGTTTTCTTCTTTCATAAGATGGTTGGCGAGGTTATTAGCCCCGCCGCGCTGATTGCCTATCAAAATCATTTGTCGCCCTCACGCTTAACCCCTAGCGCATAAACCATTGCTCTGCACATCGCATCAATGTCAGCGCAGGATTTATCAAGCTTATCTTCCAGTTCAGGGGTAACAGGCAACGCGCCGGATTGCGCCGCCATTGCTATGGCCATCATGGAGGCTGCCAGTTCAGATTGTCCGAATGTAGAAAGCAGCCGCGCAATGGTTTGGGCATCCATGTTTGGTTGGCGTTTTTTGCGGTTGGCTTGAGGCTTGCGCGGGGTGGCATCATCTCCAAAGAGTTTTTTACGCACATAAGCACTGCGTGGCATCTTTCCAGCATCACGTTTGAGGCGTTTATGTTCTTCATGCGTCAAACGCAAGGAAAACGGCGGCGGCAGTTTTCTTTTGCGTTTTGGTTTAATGGAACCTAGCGCATTAAATTCTATGATGTTTGAAAGGCCGTTCATAATGAAGGCCCCTCAAGATCGTTAAAGTTAATTTCTGAATGTTTTAGTTGTTCTTCCCAATCGGCTAATTCCTCAAAGAGAGAGTTTAAACTTTCTCCTTCTAGGCGCACCATTTTTTTGGACTTATCTCTATATATCAACGCACTACGCGAAATGGTGCCGATACCCTTTCGCGGCTGGTGTCAAATTGGGGTGGGAAATCATGTTATTTTGAAGTAATGATAAAGCCGTATCTTTAATGTCAAAATTCAAATTGATTATATAGGTGTGCAGTCAGAGCGTAATATATGAGCCTTTATGTTTCTTTGACAAATACATCTTCTCGTCAGCGTCTTTTAAAATTTCGTCATTTTCTTTAGGAGAATTTTTATCTGATATAGTTAAACCTATACTGATTGAGAATTTATTATATTTTTTTTCAAAGTCCTTTATTACTTTAGCGCAAACAGTTTGGGCATCAGGCAACTTGCAATCTAAAAAAATAATGCAGAATTCATCACCACCGTAACGGCAACCGACGTCTGTTTTTCTAATATTATTTATGATGATCTGTCCGAGACTTTCTAATATTTCGTCACCTTTAAGATGACCTAACTTATCATTTATTTTCTTGAAGTTATCAATATCAAAATATGCAAAAGATAATTTAGAAGCGCGACGATTGTTTACCGCTATCTCTCTTTTGAGAATTGTCTTCATTTCCCGTTGATTATAGAGCTTTGTTAAGGGATCTAGCTTCGCTAAACTTTCCAAACGACGTGTTCGTTCAGCAACCTGGTCTTCGAGATTATTTGCATATTCTTCAGTTTTCTTTTTAGCATTTTCTATTTCCTGAACAAGGTTGTCAATATAAGTATCGAAAACAAGTGTGGTATCAAATGCAATCAATTTCTCAAGTGCCAAAATGGTCGTCTTCAACACAGATTTTTGCTTAATTTTCTTTGTTAGTGACGAGATAATTAATTCTTTTAAAAACAGAACCGCTGAAAGATAAAGTTTTGGCTCGACACCAATTCTTTTATGAACCATGCCAATCCGCAATCTGTTATTGACATATTCTTCATCATAAACACCTGAGAATAAATCAATAATATAACGTCTTTGCGCATATCGTAAACGGGCAAGTGTATCGGCATCACCAATTAATAACGAGATTTCATCAATATCAGTTTGTTTTTGATAAAAAACATCAACAATATCATCTATATTTTCTTCTATTACAGGTTTGCTTTTTGAAAGCAGGTCCAGTTCATTCTCACCAAGGTATAATAATCGCTTTCTGTTGGAAATTTCAGCATCATTGATTTTCATTTGTTCGAGTAGCGATTTATTGACACGTTCCATATATTCTCTCTTTGCTAATTATAAAGTATTTTACAGAATTAAACGTCCGTCATCAATTAAATAATGACGGCTAATAATTAGCTTTCCTAGTATTCTCTTTTGTTATGTATTCCTGCGGCAGTTAATTTTATACTTCTCACCCGTTGCCCCACCCCACACCTGCCAAGTACGCTCCACCCACCTTAGGAGCACCAAGTCATCAAAGACAGCATAAAGTATAGTGTCAAGTGTGCGTTGCCGACGTGGTTCATTTGCAAGTATCCACTCCATAAAAACCGTATATACATCTCGTTGCTGACAAAGGATGTTGATGTTGCTAAGATACGAATGCAGATGCTTGGTCGATAAGGTATGCATTAAGTTTACCATCCAAATGTTTTAACCACCATTTTTTATCAAGGGGAAGGAAAATTTTAAAATGATAAAGAACTGGTTTCTATTAAAATATTATTCCATCGTCACCAGGATTAACAGGCGCAAGATATACGGAGTTCCCCGACCCGAAAATATCGCAAAACAGGCACCGGCCCGATTTATTCGAGATTGTGACGTTGAAAATTGCAAGGCCGATGATGAACTTGAAAAATTTATTATTTCCCATAAAAAACAATTGGCTAAGCATGTTGAAGATCAATATGAAAAAGCCAGAATAAATTCACATGTCATCCCGCCAGAATATATTCGAAGATGCGAAACTGCGTTTAGCAATAATTTGGAGAATGTCGCGTGGAACGTTTGTTATTCAATGAAATATAATGAGGCGCAAAATTACCGCTATCATGATTTTGATAATAGAATAAATATGATTGTTACCATATTGCCGTGGTTTGGAGAGGACGCACGCCAATTACTTGTTGAGATCTCTGATGAACCAGCTGTCGGGTATATTCCGTTGATGAAGAAGTTATTTTTAAGAGATTGGCCATCGCCAGAATTAACCGAATTTTTTCATGTGGTTATTTGTTACGATGAATATACATTTGGGTTGCATTCAGCAATGGGTGATTATGGTGAGTCAGCATGGGGTCATCGCAACTTTACGATGTACCCTATTGATTTGTTTGGCAATGCAGAAAAGATGACAACAGGTCTAGCTTAGATGTATTGAATTGGAAATCATCTTCGTTTCGTTGCCCCATCCCACGTCCATCAAGTATGCTCCTGCATCCAAAGGAGCCAAATCATCCATTCGTCCCCCGCACATTCGCTAAAATAAATACTGAAATTATTTCGTGTCTGATGCGCTTGCGACGTAATCTATCCGCAAACACCCTATCCACAAAAAACACATATACATCTCGTCGCTGACAAAGGATATTGCGTTCATATTATTTAAGAGGGTGAGGGTTCTATCGAGCCGCAACGCTATCCTTACAATCAAGCTCAAAATATAGCTTAGCATTATACTAAATTATAATATAAAAGGATTTGGTAATTAGATGATCTGAACTTGGATATAACCATGACATTAACAAATAAACCTACAAAATCTTTTCTTCTTGATGACGTGCCGCCCATGGGAATTTATGAAACGCTTTATGCGTTCAAAGATACCTTTGGAGAGTTTATGGGAGGCGAGGGTACACACCCGTGGTCACAGGGCTTTCCTCTTACCACACCTCTGGAAAAGTTTAACGGCCCTGAACTTCCATCCTCTGTCGACGTGACGTGGGAAGACAGATTCTATCCGAAAGCTTGGGGACATCCGCATTTACGAGAGGCTATTGTCGACTATTACAACACCTACTACGGCTCAAATATTACTTCGGGTAACGTGATGATCTTCGCTGGCGGGCGACCTGGAATATATGCCGTGCTCGCATACTTAAAAAAGAACATCCAAATTCGGATCGGCAATGTCGAGTGGCCGGCATATCTGGATATCCTGACCCAAACCAATGTCGACTGGAAAACAGTCAGTATGACGCCGGAAAATAACTTTCATCCGACCAATGGCGAATATTTTGACCGGACAGGCCTCAATCACAAGACAATGCTTTTTCCAGTAATCTCCAACCCAAGCAACCCCACCGGGCATGCGCGCGCCGGCGATGAACTCGAAGAACTCATGCAGATGGCAGAGGGGCCACAAAACGGAATATTGCTCGATGAAGCTTATGAAATGTTTCATTCGCCCTCGGTCAGCGGCATTCAGTATGTTAAAGACCTCGATAACTCGAACATATTTATTACAGGTGCTTGTACCAAGGGTCTACAGTCACCTGGCATTCGAATTGGCTGGATGATCGCATCAAAAAAGAACATTGAAACTCTCTCTAATTACAGCTCCTTCGGGATGGGGGGTGTATCGCACCCCAGCCAAATGTATGCGGTGGAGCTCCTCAAACCGGACCGCGTTGCATTACAGCGCAAAGCCGTTGAGCAGCATTACGACTGGCAGCGCAAACGGTATAAAGAAGCTTTTGAGAAAATGGGTTTAAAAGTGTTTACGGGGAGTGGCGGGTTTTACCACTGGATACAGTTGCCGGAGGGAATGAACTCTGATGAGTTCAATAAGCGTCTCTATAAAAGAGGTGCGGCGATCCTGGCGGGACGGGACTGCGATATGGGTAGACCACACTCCAAGGACCCAAGTTACGTTAGCCCCTATATGGACATGTTCAGGTTTAGTTTCGGACCATTGCTTCCGGAAACATTTGAGAGTGACATAGAGCTCTTGTCAGAAGTACTGGAAAGGTACAAAGAAGATATTAAGAGCAGCCAGCAGGACTGGTAGGGTAAGGAAACAATTTAAAGCAATAAGTTATAAATCGCGATTTGTGGATTTGTAATTCTCTCTAGCGGCACCACTTTTTTTGACTTTTTCTGTTATATCAATATTTTATCCAGAACGTGTCTCAAACCTTAGCGCAAGGGGTGTTAAGTCGGAGTGAGGGGATTTTCACTAATCCTCGTTTTCATGGCCTAATATTTTATATGAAAAATTATTTATTTGTAAATCAAGCTGGTCAGCCCAATAGTTCGCGGTGGATTTGGTAATATGTGCGTTATCAGAGTATGCCGGACTTCCTTCTATACTAACTTCACAATTTCCTGAACCGCACAGAGCATCTGACGGTGAAAATGATGCGGTAATTAAATCTTTTTGCTGTCTTGAAACATTAAAAAAGAAATCAAAAGTGGATAGATATTCTTCCAGTGTAAACATAAGTTCAATTGGCCGGTTAGTAAGGGCCGCTTTTGCCATTGTTATAGGCACGTTGCCTTTTGCACCCGGAACCGGTTCCCAAATAAATATTTCTTTATTTAGATTTTTCAGGTGCTTTATCGTTGAAGAGAATTGGTTCTTAAACAGTTTAAGGGAGTTTTCTTCAGATAATTGTGTTCCATTGGTCGATAAAATTCCCTCTGCCCCCTGAATCCACGCTGATATCAGAAATACCTTTTCGATATCTGGTCTGTTTTGTAGTGTTTGTGTCATACGATTATTAAATTCATGGCAAACTCCCTGATCACCCAATATGTGGATGTTCATGAGCGGCGGACACCCATGTTTGAAAGCAAACAAGCCGGATTGATTATTGTTTTTTAACCACTCGTCAAACGCTGAGTAGGTTGCCAGTGCATGAGAGTCTCCGTATATTAACCATTCCGGTTTTTTGTCAGGTAACCCGATCTGACAGAAACTATTTTCATTAGAATTTTTATTTCCGTGGTTACATTCGCTCAACGGGAGTTCCTTATCATCGACAAAGTTAGCTAATCGAACAACTTCATCCGGATAGCGGCTCGGGATACCGTCAGTAACCATCACCACCATAAAAAATGCACCGGTTGCGAGCAAACTGCTGAAATAGGCATAGGTCAGGCGTTTATCCAGCCCAAATATACGTTTATGTCGAAAGGAGTTTTCAATTAAATGATAAATTAACATAGAAAGAATTATTGATAAGCCAAACATCGCAAAACGCCATGAAAGTGCGTAATTTTCCTGAAATATCATTGTTGCAAAAATATTAACCGGCCAGTGAATAAGGTATAATGAATATGATATTCGCCCAATATATACTGCGGCTGAAAGCTTGAGTATTTTCGAGGTTATTGGTTCACTTTTGATCCCGGCAAGGATTAGACATGCTGCACCAACAGTAGGTAATAATGCAAAATAGCCGGGAAACTTAACATCATTATCAAAGAAATAGACGGCACTAAATATTAACCCGACACCGACCATCCCCAAGACTTCATCAATTTTACTTGAGCGCACAAATTTCGTATGAATAAACGGAAGAACGCCGCCAAGCAGAAGCTCCCACGCCCTTGTTGGAAACAAATAGAATGTTGCCTCTGGCTTTATATCTACAAAAATTATATTTAATAGAAATGATATCGTGATTGACGTAAATAAAATTAATCCGATATATCCCTTAAAGTATCTGTAAACTATTATCAGAAAAAAGGGATAGAAAAGATAAAACTGTTCTTCAACAGCTAATGACCACATGTGCAGCAGGGGCACGTTGTCGACTTGCAGTCCAAAATAGTTAATATTTTGCCAGAAATATATATTTGCAACATATGTTTGCGAATATAAAACCTGTTTTGATAATTCTTTAAATTCGCTCGGAAACAGCAATAACCAACCTGCACCGGTTACAATAAGCAATACGGCGCATAAAGGCGGTGCTAACCTCCTTATTCTTCTGACATAAAAAGTTCCTAGTCTGAACGTCCCTTCGTTAAGCTGCTTGCTTATAATTGATGTAATTAGATACCCTGAAATTACAAAGAACACATCAACACCAATGAAGCCGGCCTTTCCCTCTACAATGAGGTCAAAGTGGAAAATAAGCACCAACATTACCGCCACAGCTCGCAAACCATCTATGTCTGCACGATACTTCATAATGCTGCTCCATAATTTCTTAAGTCTTGGTTGGAAACACATTGACTAAGTTTGGCTACTTTGCCAAGAAATATTATGGGGGTATTTTTAATTGCACCCATATGTGAAACATGCGTCAAACGATATCTCTGTCTGGTAGTTGACCGTAATAAACTTTAAAATTTGCCTATTTGACTCGAAAGCAGTCATTTAGGTTGCGGTTATAGAGTGGTGACAATGCTCAGGAAGAACATCTGCACCTCATTCAAAATGAAATAGACCACTGTGGCGGGAGTATATTGGGATGGAACCGATTCTGGTGTTATGTTTGGCCCTAAAGTAGCGTGGAATCCATTCTCTTTTATTCCGCCCAACTAATCACAAAGCACGCATATATTCACCAAAATAATTACGGCATATATTTCCATAGCTATGCGCTTCTCACGTGGTTTATCTGCAAATTCCAAATCGTAATATGAATATTCGTCTTGATAAAATTTCTGTCATGAATAATAAGGCATCATGTTAATGTGACCGTGTCCAATATTTGCGGCCTGTCGCTCAGGAAAGAATAATCAAATGGAAATTAATGTAAATTTTTTGGAAAATTTAAGACTTGAAGCAAAGTTCGATGATTTTACCGTAATCACCGACCAGCCCATTCGCTACAAGGGTGATGGGTCTGCACCCAGTCCCTTTGATTATTTTCTGGCCTCATCGGTGCTTTGTGCCGCGTATTTTGTGCGGGTTTATTGCTTGGCGCGTAAAATCCCCACCGAGGATATAAAACTTTCGCAAAATAATATTATTGATCCGGAAAATAGATACCAGCAAATTTTTCAAATTGATGTGGAACTTCCGGAAAGTATTTCTGAGCGTGACCGCGAAGGGATTTTAAGGTCGATCGACCGATGTACTGTTAAAAAAGTCGTGCAGGCAAACCCTGAATTTAAAATTGAAACGGTTGAAAGCCTTGGACAGGACAACTCGCTTATGTCCATTGATGGCGTTAACGGCGATGCGAATACAATGATTATCGGCAAAGACCTCCCGCTTGAAAAAACAATTGCCAATATGACAGCAATCCTTGCTGATCTTGGTATTAAGATCGAAATCGCGTCATGGCGAAATATAGTCCCCAACGTTTGGTCGCTTCATATTCGCGATGCATCGTCACCCATGTGTTTTACCAACGGCAAGGGGGCGACGAAGGAAAGTGCGCTCTGTTCAGCCCTCGGGGAATATATTGAGCGGGCGAGTTGCAACTTTTTTTATAATGATCATTATTTTGGTGAGGAAATAAGTAAGAGAAAATTTGTTCATTACCCAAATGAAAAATGGTTTAAAACGGGCCTGGATGATGCTCTGCCGGATGGTCTTATGGACGCCGGGGTTTTAAAATTATATGATCCAGATCATGAGCTTAGGGTTTCACATCTGATTGATACGAATTCCGGAAATGTTGCGCGGGGTATATGCGCGCTGCCGTTCATAAGGCAATCAGATCAGCAAACGGTCTATTTTCCGTCTAATCTTATAGAGAATTTATTCGTCAGCAACGGTATGAGCGCAGGAAACACTATTTTTGAGGTGCAGGTTCAATGCCTCTCCGAAATATTTGAAAGAGCCGTGAAGAAACAAATTATTGAACAGGAAATTGTTTTGCCGGATGTTCCAAAAAATATTTTAGAACAATATCCGCAAATTCTTGCCGGAATAAATGAACTGGAAGACAAAGGCTTCCCCGTGTTGGTGAAGGATGCGTCACTGGGAGGAAAATTTCCGGTTATGTGTGTCACTTTAATGAACCCGAAAACGGGCGGTGTTTTTGCTTCATTTGGTGCGCATCCAAGCTTTGAAGTGGCGTTGGAGCGATCATTAACCGAGCTATTGCAGGGCAGAAGCTTTGAAGGGTTAAATGATGTGCCGCCGCCTACCTTCAATAGTCACGCCGTTAGTGAACCAAATAACTTTGTAGAACATTTCATCGATTCAACCGGACTTGTGTCCTGGAAATTTTTTAGCGAAAAACATGATTATGATTTCTGCGCGTGGGATTTCTCGGGCACAACCGAGGAAGAAAATACCACTCTGATGAATATCCTTACCAATATGGGAAAAGAAGTTTATGTGGCCCTTTATGAAGATTTCGGTGCAACAGCATGCAGAATACTGGTTCCCGGTTATTCAGAGATTTATCCGGCTGACGATCTTATCTGGGATAATACCAATAAGGCACTTGCTTTTAGGTCAGACATTTTAAATATCCATTCGCTGAGTGATCAGGCGCTTGAAAGTCTGTTTGAGCGTTTAGAAGGAAGCGAGCTTGATAACCATACATTGATTGCCGATTTAATAGGGATCGTCTTTGATGAAAATACCGTTTGGGGCAAGCTTGATATCGGCGAGCTTAAAATAATGGTCCATTTGGCACTCAAGCAATATGAAGACGCAAAAGAATTAATATTCGATTTCTTAAACTTCAACGATAATTCAGTGGAACGTATTTTGTTTTATCAGGCGTTGAATGCGGTGCTTGATATTACCTTAGATGAAGAACTGGACGTAGAGGATTACTTATCAAACATGACCAGAATGTACGGAAGCGAAACAATGGATAATGTCATCGGATCGGTTACAGGCGACGTTAAATTTTACGGCTTAACAAGGACGAGTATGAAACTGGAAGGGCTTGACAAACACCTGAAGCTGATTGAGAGCTATCAAAAGCTTTACAAGGCGAGGGAAGCGAGAGTGGCGGGGTAATCCTTCACAGCCGCATCTTGATCTTGCGCTTTAAAAGGCGTAAAAGCGGTTTTAATATCAATAACGATTATAAGAGCTTAAATCTATGTCTAATTTTCTTGTTGCTGCCCTCTATAAATTTGTCACCCTTCCTGATTATAAAGCGTTGCAGGAACCGCTACTCAATGTGTGTAATGATAATGGTATTAAAGGCACATTGCTTTTGGCCAGTGAAGGTATCAACGGCACCGTAGCGGGTACAGAAGCGGGCATTTACGCGCTGCTTGATTATTTACATAAAAGTCAAGATTTCAGTGATCTTAAACATAAAGAAAGTCGGGCAGAGGAAATGCCTTTCCTGCGAATGAAAGTACGCCTTAAAAAAGAAATTGTTACAATGGGCGTGCCGGGAACCGACCCACAAAAAATTGTCGGAAGTTATGTAAAACCCGGAGATTGGAACGACCTTATTAGTGACCCGGATGTTGTTCTGGTTGACACCCGCAACGATTATGAAGTGGGTATTGGAACTTTCAAAGGGGCGATTGACCCGAAAACGACAAATTTTCGTGATTTTCCAAAGTGGGTGAAAAATAATAAAAATATGCTTGATAAGCCGAAAGTTGCGATGTTTTGCACCGGCGGTATTCGCTGTGAAAAATCTACTGCCTATATGAAAGAACAGGGATATGAGGATGTCTATCATCTTGAAGGCGGCATTTTAAAGTATCTCGAAGAAGTGCCGGAAGAAGAAAGCATGTGGGAAGGCGAATGTTTCGTCTTTGATAACCGTGTCGCCATCAAACATAGCCTTGAAGAAGGATCTTATGACCAGTGCTTCGGTTGTCGTTGGCCTATAACGGAAGAAGATAAAGTTTCCGATAAATATATCATGGGGGTTTGCTGCCCACGTTGTTTTGATAAAACGCCGGAAGAAAAGAAAAACCGTTCGGCAGAGCGCCAAAAACAAATCGATCTAGCACGAAAGCGTGGGGAAAAACACATGGCTGCTGACATGGCAGATATCCGCGCGGCAGCGGCTGAGGCCAAAGCAAGCGCATTGAATGAGTGATTATCGCTGACGCGCAGTTTAATTGGAAATGAAACAATGCAGTTAAAAGAAAGTACGACTATAACATTGTTATTAACCACGTTTTTTGCGTGCTCACCTGTTCAGGCGGAAGACAAAAAATGGAATTTTCTTGTTATTGTTGTTGATGACTTGGGGCAAATGGATATTTCGCCAAATAACCCAAACACGTATTATCAGACGCCCAATTTGGAAAAATTTGCATCGCAAAGTGTCCGGTTTAGCCAAAATTATTCTGCCAGCCCAGTTTGTAGCCCTGCGCGACTTGCGCTTATGACAGGACGCCATCCGGCAAGACTAAACGCAACAGATTGGTTCCATATGGAAGAAGGGCAAGGCCGGGAAGAAACTTTTAAATGGGCCAAAGATATTCAACACATGCCGAGCGAAGAAATGACCTTGGCCGAAGCGTTAAAACCAATGGGATATCGGTCAGCATTTATAGGTAAATGGCATTTAGGACATGATGAAAAATATTGGCCGGAACATCAGGGTTTTGACATCAATATTGGTGGATACTGGAGTGGCTCACCGTGCGGAACCAATGACGAAAAAGGTGAAGGTTATTTTGCCCCCTACAATAACCCAAGAATGACAGACGGTATTGACGGTGAATATTTAACCGAACGTTTGAGCACTGAAGCTATAAATTTAATGGACGGATATAGCGAAAACGATGATCCATTCCTGATGGTTCTTTCTTATTACACTGTGCATATTCCTTTAAATGCACCGAAAAATACAATTGAAAAATATGACGATCTGGCGACAGAAAATAAATTACAAGGGATATTCGCCGAGGAGGAACAGGTTTGGCCAACTGAGGAAATACGTGTTGTGCGCCAAAATCAAACCCATTCGACTTATGCGGCGATGGTGGAACATATGGACCGCAACATTGGTCGCGTTCTTGATCATCTGCAAAATACAGGACTTGCAGACAATACGGTGGTGTTTTTTACATCTGATAATGGCGGGCTATCGTCGTCGGAAGGCTCACCCACCAGTAATCTTCCTTTCAGGGGAGGCAAAGGATGGATATATGAAGGTGGCATTCGTGTGCCCTTTATGGTGCGGTGGCCTGGTATCGGAAAAGCGGCTTATACAAATCCCGCTGCTGTAACCGGCCTTGATTTATTTCCGACCGTAATGGAAATTGCCAATGTTAAAGAAATAAGCGTTGACGGTCATAGTCTTGTCTCAAAAATCAAAGGTGAAGTGGAGCGTACCGATCAACCCCTTTACTGGCATTATCCGCATTATAGTAATCAGGGCGGGATGCCGGCTTCTGCAATCAGGTTGGGGGATTATAAACTAATCCAACGCCTGGAAGATGGACGTTGTCATTTATATAATCTTGTTAATGATCCGGGAGAGTTGCACGATTTATCGCAAGGTAATCCTGATAAAACGACGCAGATGAAAAATATGCTGGATAACTGGTACAAGGAAGTTGGCGCAGAATTCCTTCGGGAAAAAGAGGGTAAGACACCGTGGAACCCTCAATAAAGTTTATTAGCGCATAATCAGTTTTCTGAGACGTTTCGCGCCCGCGCGGCTCGAGGTTAATGCGCCACCGCTGCAAAGATGAACTTTTATCCTTCTGTCCGTGTATTTTTGCATCGACAGGACCATATGAATGTTGACGATATATGATCGATGAATGCGTATATATTGACCATTGTCCAATTGTTTTTCCAGAGCATTTAAAGTCGTTGCAAGCAGGTGGTCTCCGTGATTACAATGGGCAATGATATAGTCCTTGTCAGCACGGAAATACTCTACCTGTTCAAGTGCTATTGGCAGCATTCGATCACCGGATTTCGTAAAAATTTTAATTTCTTCTATATGATCGAAAAGGCGGTTCCTAAGTTTTTCAATGGCTTCTTCAAAGCGGCGTCTGCTGAACGGTTTTAATAAATAATCCACAGCACCATGATCAAATGCTTCTACGGCATATTCACCGTAGGCGGTTGTAAAAATCACATGCGATATCTTCGTTGCGCTTTCCAATATATCCAGGCCGGTACCTCCGGGTATTTTTATATCTAGAAATAAGACGTCCGGTTTATTTTTTTCGATGATTTCGATAGCGGCTTTCACGCTTTCCGCTTCACCAGTTCTATTAAGCCAGGGTATTTCATCTACCATATTAGCGAGGGCCATTCTTGAAACGACTTCATCTTCAACAATTACGACGTTGTATTTCACTATCCGGACACCTCGTTTGCGGGCATCTCAATTTCCACACTGTATGTTCCTATTTTTGTTATTTCAGACGTCATTCTGAAGTGAGAGCCAAACAAATTTTCCAGTCCGGCATTTACCGCTTTTAATCCCAACCCGGAAATATGCGAATTTTCGATAGCCATACAGCCGTTTTCAATAGCAATATTAATTCTTCCAGCTTTGTTTTTGATACTGATCCGTAATTCAGTACCATCTTCGCGGCCGGAAGCTCCGTGAATTATGGCATTCTCAATAAGGGGTTGTAATAGTAGTTTCGGTGCTAAATACTTTAGAGCGTTTTCGTCAATAGATGTATTTATTCTTAAATTATCACCTAATCTCAACTTTTCCAACTCCAGGTATTTTTTACCTATTTTCCATTCGTCAGCCAATGATACTTGACTTTCGCTGTCTTGTTTTTGTTTCTCGCCGTGAAATGAATAACGGATCAGATCCGAAAATTGTTCCATCGCTTTTTCCGCCTTTGCAGCGTCACTTCTGAAAAGCATCATTATTGTATGAAGGGTATTAAATATAAAATGTGGATTTAATTTGGCCCTTAAAGCCTGTAATTCGGCATTTTTTATGAGATTTTGTGATCTTTCAAATGATCTCACAGAAAAAATTGCGGTTACAATTGCTGCGTATAATATAGGGCCCGCGGTTAAATGCCATCTAAATGCCGGGCCACTAGGTGGTCTGAGTTGAAAAACTCCGTCAGATATAAGTGTTCCAATGCCGCCAATAAATGAAACCGCTGCAATCCAAGATATGGTATAGATAAATGCGCCTGCAACATGAAGCGCAATGCTTTGCAAGCGGTTATCCTGCGGCATCGGGGTGATCATAGCGAATTTCAGAACCCCCACCCCCAGTATAGCTGCAATTCCTATAATCTGGATTGCTGCGTTTAGTGCCTGTGTTACGTTCACGTTAGGCGACAATAAAAACAAAGCTTCGAAAACTATGGCAATGGCCAGCCAAAAAGCGATATAGGGCGTAAGATATTTTGTTCTAATAATTTAAATGATCCCTATTTTAAGCAGCAGTAATAAAGTTTAAGTTTAACACGAAAACTTCGAGAGCATTGAGATTATTTCTCAATGCGAATTCGCCATAACGCACCGTCCAGATCATTTATAATAAGATTATATTGATGAAAACGTAATTCCGGGTTTGGATAGCCTTCATCAAATGTATAGCCCAGCAACCCTTCTTCCATTCTGTATTCTCGCCCCGGTACATAATCAGCGGCTTTATAAAAAACATGGCCTTCGGGATTTTCCTTAACATAAGCCGCGACGACATTCTTCAACTTATTTTGTACATCCAACATCATCTTTTCCGCAAGTTCGACATTTCCTGTTTCTTCAAAAGATTTCATAAACTGGGCGGGCATTCTATAAGTCATATAAGGTGCGTTTCCTGATAGTCGCTCGATCGCATTGGTGATTAAATTGACCACTTTTTGATATTCACCGGCTTTTTGGTATTTAGTTGCGATATTTAATATTTGACGGTCAATGTCCCAAACATCCATACCGTTGGGTTCAAATTTTTGTTTATATTCTTCTATCATTTTCTCAACACGGTCTGTTTCATTAAAGGCTCGAAACCGGATTTGCATAACCCTTTGCCATGCTATGCGTGCTCGTAAATCATCCCCGCCCATAAACGGTTCAAATGACGCTAAAGCTTCGTTGGGTTTCAAGTTGATAAAATGAACTTCCCCAAGCGCAAATTTTTCCGCTTCGTTAAGATTTTCTGTAGTCACGCGTCCGTAGTACTTACCTACTTGTTCTATACGGCCCATGGTCGGGTTCTCGGCCATCGATTTAAAACTAAGATAGAGAATGTCGGTCGGCGGCAACATACCTTCCGCAGGCGGCTCGTCCGCTTTTATAATATTGGTCGTTAAAGCAAATATTATAGTAATGAATGTAATCAGAATTCGAGTTTTATATGGCATGGTATAACCTTTCTTATAAAGTGATCTGGATAAGCTATGGAGGTGTAATCATGGCTCGTCAATACGAGATAAGATGAAATTCTGCCAAAGGTCTTTCCTTACCCGTGAATGGCTAAAAATGCGTTAATCGGGGAGCGTCTTATTGTTAGTGTTTGTGAAAGTGTGTCAATTTAAGTGAAACGAATTTTCATATTAATGATAATATTCAAATAACTCAAAATGATCATTTTTCTATTTCCTTTTTCGCTTGACCATATGGTACGTTAAATTAAAATTTATGGGAGAATATTTATGAAGGATGATTACTCAAGGCGCCAGTTTATTAATAAAACCGGTTTAACCCTTGCGGGAGCAGGGGCAGCGATGGCACTTTCCGGGTGTAGTACGCAGGAAGTAACAAACATGACGCCTAAATTCAAAGTTTCTCTTGCTGAATGGTCAATTCATAGACATTTATTTGGTC
Organism: Emcibacteraceae bacterium; assembly: GCA_021774795.1. Taxonomy (GTDB): domain Bacteria; phylum Pseudomonadota; class Alphaproteobacteria; order Sphingomonadales; family Emcibacteraceae; genus Pseudemcibacter. The sequence goes on from JAJFIR010000008.1 coordinate 58,459, forward strand.
CTAACAGAACAAATTTTGAAAATGATACTATAAAACGGCGTGCATATCGGGAAGATCTAGACAGATATCTTAATGGTGATTTAACCAATCTTGATTTTGCACAGACTGCTAGACGCGAATTTGACCTTGATGCGGTTGAATATGTGAATGTATTTTTCTTTAATCAGGCGCGTGATGAAAAATATTTAACAGAAATGAAAACCCGTGCAGACGGGGAGGGTGTCAAAAGTTTGTTAATAATGTGTGATGCAGAAGGGGCACTTGGCGATCCGGACCCCGAAGAACGTACAATGTCCATCGAACGGCACCATAAGTGGGTCGAAGCAGCAGCATATCTTGGATGTCATTCAATCAGGGTGAACGCACAAAGTACCGGCACATGGGATGAACAACGTGAACTGGCGGCGGAGGGGCTCGTTCGCCTTGCCGAATTTGCGGATCCATTTAATATCAATGTCATTGTTGAAAACCACGGGGGTATTTCCAGTAACGGTAAATGGCTTGCATCTGTAATGGAAACGGCAAATCATCCCCGTGTGGGGACATTACCGGATTTTGGAAACTTTACGATCAGCGACACGGAAGTATATGACAAATATATGGGGGTTGAAGAATTAATGCCTTATGCCAAAGCTGTTAGCGTCAAGTCTTTTAATTTTGATGAAAGTGGTAATGAGCCGGATATCGATTTTGATCGACTTCTTAAAATTGTTGTTGACGCCGGATACTCAGGTTATCTGGGAATTGAATATGAAGGTGATGGCCTTAGCGAGTTTGAGGGAATTCGAAAAACAATAGCACTTCTCAACCGGGTTATGACCGACATGCCTTAGATGGTTTATACTATAATGTTGCCGACAAAATTTCGACTATTTAATTATCGTTTGACCAGTATTATTGCTTTAGGAAATCATGAATTATTTTATTTAACAAGTCGGGTTTTTCCTGGTGAATGAAATGGGTGGCACCCGGGGCGACAAAAAGCTCGCTGTTGGATAATGCCTCATGCATTTTAATTGTGTGCTGCAAAGAAATATCATTGTGATCACCGACGATAACCATTGTAGGAACTTTTATCGCTGCGAGATCTTCATCAGTTAAGGAGGGCGATGTTGCCCACATATTCGACATTTCTTTAAAATGTGCTTCGAAATTACTGAGATCACTCTGCCCTAGCAAGTAACTTGAAATTGCCGTGCCGGGAAAACCTGCCGGATCATGGTCGCTGGCGTTGCTCTCGTTCCATGCGCTATTTTTCCATCCGTCTCTTTGCGCTTTGGGATAAGCGGTGAAATGATATACGGCACCATGAATGATTAATTTATTGATTCTGTTTTGGTGTAAATGGGTGGTAACAAGGGCGGTAACGCCGCCGTCACTTTGACCAAAAAAACTCGCTTTCTCGATATTCAAATAATCCAATATTTCGATAACGTCTTTTGACATTAAGTTGTATGAAATTGTTACAGGAGAAGAAGAACTGCGTCCTTGTTCGCGGGCATCAATGGCAATCACTTTATAGAAGTTGGAAAAATACTTGACCTGCGCGCTCATATCATCACGAGACATCATACCGCTATGAAGCATTACAAGTGCTTCTCCTTCGCCGGTGACCTCATAGTCGATCGTCACGTCATCTGATGTTTTAAAACTGCATGAAAGTGCTTTGGCATTTGTCGTTAGTATGGTCATAAAGATCAGTACCCCTAGCTGAAAAATTGACATCTTCATATTGATAAAATCTCTTTAATTATTTGGTTGAAATACACTAAGTCAAAAGGAAGTTAAATGACATTAAAATTATCTTGTATATAAATTTAGGTGCATATAGGAGGCAGCCTGCGGATTACAGGGGAAGACTGGATTATTGAAGTGTTGGTCATAGAATATGGTATGACTTTATCAATCAATTTTTCAAGATGATCTACAGATTGTAGCTGTGCCCGTGCAACAAAACAATCATCACCGGTAACACGGTCGCATTCAATTATTTCCGGCTGCTCTTGTATAATTTTCAATACTTTTTGAAGCTGACCGGGTACTGGCCTGATGCGTAGCCATGCGCGTATAGGTAGGCCAAGAGCACCGGAGTTAATTTTAACGGTATATCCTTCGATCACACCCGCTTCTTCTAATCTTCTAATTCGCTCCGCGACGCTCGGAGGTGATAATCCAACCAGACGGGCAAGTTCCACATTACTGATACGGGCTTCATTGATTAACGTATTTAAAATTTTTTTGTCCGTTGCGTCGATATTACCGTTTTTATAACTTAGGCGTTTCATTAAAATTTCCTAATCATACTTACCATGAAGACATATATACAGTTTATTATATATTTATTCAATGGATTTTACCTTATATAATGTAGAGTAGAAAATAAACAAAAAATTTGATTTTATAATGCCATCTCAAAAATTTTTATTGAATAAGGTAGCGGAAAGTGTGCCGCCACAAGCGTGGTTCGGCGTTAGTGCCATCTTTCATTATCTTGGCCCCTCGTTTGCTGTTTTGCTGTTTCCATCTGTAGGTGTTCTGGGTGTTGCGTGGTTTCGTGTGGCGGCGGCCGCGATCATCTTCGCGCCTTTCACCAAACCATGGAAAGTAATATGGGAAGCTGATACCGCTACAAGATGGTTACTTCTTGGTTTGGGTATTTGCTTGGCGGTGATGAATACATCATTTTATCTGGCACTTGACCGCCTGCCCATGAGTTTGGTTGCGGCGATGGAATTCATAGGCACTATTGGGGTTGCATTATACGGACTACGCACCAGGCGAAACCTTATCGCACTTTGTTTTGCCGTGCTTGGCTTATTCATCTTGATTGATGTGAAATGGTCAACAGACCCCGTCGGACTATTTTGGGCGGCTATTAATTCAACTTTATTCATTGGCTATATTATTCTTGGTCATAAGGCTTCTGAGGGTGGTGCAAGCGGTGGCGTCGAGCGTCTTGGTGCCGCAATGGCGATAGCCTTCCTTATCTTGATTCCTATTGGATTCATAGAGGCGATGCAAGCATTCGGTGCGGCTGAATTAGTGTTGGCTGGAATTGGCGTAGGCGTTTGCTCGTCTGTTATTCCGTATATCTGTGATCAATTTGCGATGTCACGTTTGCCGCGCGCATCTTTCGCTCTCCTTTTGGCGTTGCTCCCCGCTACCGCGACGATAATAGCTTTGATTGTGCTCTCACAAATTCCGTCAATACAAGATATTTTTGGTGTCCTATTGGTCATGATCGGTGTAGCCGTACATCGGCCGTCGGTGGCTCATGAATAATTGCTGAATAATAATAGCGGAATTTCGGAGTGGCTAACGGTGCTATCAAAAGTATTTTCTTTGATAAAACTTGATGTCACTTGACGGTAATTTTAGACCACCAACCTTGAATTAGGTAGTTTTATTATCGCGGATGTACCAAAGTTCAATTTGCTAAGCAATTGAAATGTACCGCCATGTAATTCGGTGAATGACTTCACGAGTGGCAGCCCAAGCCCAGTTCCTTCATATATTCTATTAAGGCCGCCGTCGACTTGTGAGAATGGCGTCATTGCAGTTGGAATATCTTCTTCGTTCATTCCTATGCCGTTATCCTTAACAATAACAGTTATCCCGTTTTCAACGCTTCCTTCCGCTTTAATACCAATTTCACCACCTTTGTTTGTAAACTTGATGGCATTAGATAAAAGGTTAAGAAGTATTTGCTTAAATAACTTTTCATCAACTCTCATGCATATTTCTTCTAACTGTTTTTCATCCATTAATAGGTTAAGCTCTTTTTCTTCAATATTCCCGCTTAAAATAGATAGTGCCGGACTAACCATATCGATGAGATGTGTTTCACTATCAATGAGTTCCATTTTATTGGCTTCTACTTTGGAAAGGTCAAGGATATCATTAATGATTTCCAGCAGGTGAACGCCTGATTCATTAATATCTCGTGCGTAATCCTGATAACATTTGATATCATCATCTTTAATCATTCCCGATTTCATTAAATCCGAGAAGCCAATGACAGCATTAAGTGGTGTTCTTAGCTCGTGGCTCATATTTGCTAGAAATTCACTTTTCGCTCTATTAGCAGATTCAGCATTTTTTTGCATTTTTTCTAATTCTTCAGTACGTTTTCGAACCAATATCTCAAGGTTTGCATTCCAATTAACTGTATAATAAGATGCGAGAATACCGAACATAATCAAACCTGCTGCCGCTATGTATCCCGTTCCGACCTGTTTCCACTGGAGCATAAATGCTCCTTCCTCTGGAATTATAGAAAAGGGCCATATTCCTTGGGAAAAATCAATAATTTCGTCGTACCGTATTTCAGCACTATTTAGTACTGTATTCGATACCTCAAATAGTTGAGGTACCACCGCACCATTGATAAATTTCATCACAGGATATTCGAGTTCAAAGTCACCATTACTTGGGGTCGTTAAATAAAGAACCAAATTCTGACTTGCCAAATCTTTTAGAGCATTTTCAAGAAAAATAGCCACATCCATACCAAAGAAGAAGAAACCACGAACACTTTTGTTTTCCCTATTTCCCAGTAATATATCAACGGGAATTGCCATGTAAAACCACGTTCCATCACCCGGCTGTTCGGTAAGGGACGGCAAGAAATTGGAAATAACAATATCTTGATTTTGCGTTGATCGCGCTATTCCAGGCTTATTAAGTAGATCTATTACATTTTTTCCTTGAAATGCCTGAAGAGTATCTATGACTTCTACGTTGTCAGTTTTTCCGGTATCTATATATGCTATAGAATAATATGCTTCATTATTTTCAGGCGATTGTGTGAATTTGTTTTCCTGACCAAAGGACTGGCGGCCATTTGCTACTCTTAATGCCGTATATACATCGCCCCTATTCTCAAATGGAACCTCCAGCACTAACCCAAAGAATTTTGCATTATTGTAAAGAGTGCTTTCCGCAGAAATATACGAGTGAAAATTATCTTTTGAAGGCAACAGGCTGCCGTCAATATGCGCGCTAATATTTGGAATATTTGTCTGTAGCGACCTAATTTCACTTGTCAGATGGTCACCGTAAATTTCAGCAAGTGCGTTAAACGAGCTTGTCCGTCGCTCTTGTTCCCATTTATGTGAAAGATGAATACTAAAAAAGCCCGAAATACAGCACACACAAAGCACTAAAGAAAGCAAAAGAAATTGCTTTGGCCCTATCGTTTTAAACATATTCCTAAGCGAATTAATCATTAATTTTCACTTCAGCATTAAAGAGGGTAAAATCCTACGTCGTGTATTTTAGTTTTAAATAGTAAATGAACCATTACCTGTTATTTTTGTTGTGAATGGTGTCACATCATGATCCCCTGTGCGAGCGGTGGGATTTTGACGTGACGTAAAGTGAGTTGGTGGCGAATTGGACTTGTTCACAGGCAGCATATACTAATTGAGTTAATTTAATTAGCGGGCTTGCTAGGAAAGGTTTACAAAACTTCTGCGATTTTTATCGTTATGATCTTTCACAATTACGCCCTCGCCACAAAATATCTAACTTATCCGAATTCTTTTTTATAGGCCTCGACAAAACGCGGCATTTGTTCAGTCCTTACCATACTGAGCCGTACCCAGGTTTTTAGAGGTGGAAAAGGTCGACCGACTTTAATATTATGTTTTAGCATTCTTTGACCAACTTCTGCTGTTGCGATACCCGCATCAAACAATGTGAAGTTTGTGTTTGATTTAATATAAGGGATGTTCATTTCTTCAAACATGTCGTAGGCGATTTTAAGTGACGCTCTCGTATTTTTGCGCATAAAATCAAGATAGTCGCTATCTTTATAGGCGGCGATGGCCGCATGCATCGCGACACCGCCACTCATGCGGCTGCTGGAAGTTTTATGAAGCATGATGGTTTTAATTAAATCAGGATGGGCAAATGCGAACCCAACGCGCAACCCTGCAAGTCCATATATTTTGGAAGCAGTTTTGGTGACAATAATATTATTATGACCATCTTGCACAAGATCGATCATCGAACCGAAATCAGGATTTTCGCAAAATTCTGCGTATGCTTCATCAATAATAACAATAGCGCGTTTTGACATCTCAATGCAGAATTCCCGAAGTTCATTTTTTCCAATAATTGAAGGAATAGGGTTATCGGGATTACAAATATAGATCACTTTGACATCATTGGTCATTGCCCTTCGCATAGCGTCAAGGCTTAAGATCATATCTTCTTTTACCGTAGCAAATATTGTGTTTGATCCATGATCCTGGGAATGGCGATAGAGGGAGTAAAAGGTTGGGTCGGCGGCAAGAACGGCTTGCTTGTTTTGGGCGGCGATCAAAGCAACGCTGCGGAGTATTTCATTAGACCCGGCACCAATTTCAATGTGGTCGGGGCTTATGTTATGAATGCCGCCCACGACGACTTTTAATTCTTGTGGTAAAGCAAAATTATACCGTGACAATTCATGAAATGCTGTCAATATGGCTTGTTTGGCTTTATCTGACGGCCCGTAAGGGTTTTCATTACCGCCCATCGCCAAAATATCGACTACGTGATCATCAGGTTCGGGCATTTCAATCATTTTAGGTGCTGATAATGATTTTTGCGGTGCGGTTAAGGCCGCAATCGTGGCTGTACCCATTATGGCGGTACTTCCGGAAAGCCATTCTCGTCGCGATATTTTTTGCATTAATTTCATTCCTTTTATCCGGAAAGTTATTTTGCGTCCTCCAGCATTTTCTTTATATCATCATCTTTGCCCGTCATTTGCCACCGACCCAGGCTAATGGGAATGTTGCCTATAGCACTTAAGTTATCAAAGAAATCTTTAAGCTTAAAAGGTGTTCCTTGCTCTTCCATCATTTTACCATAATCGGCCATGGCCCGCTCGAGTAAATATTTTCCGGTAATATAACTGGTACCATAACCGGGTTGGCGAAGATATAAATGCTGTTCAAAAATACGAAGCTCCGGTTCCGTTTTCATCCAACCACGCGGCGTCCAATCAGAGTGAATGCCGCCAGCTTCCTCCATGGTCATTTCATTGGCATGTGCGTAAAGGGAGCCAAGACCTCTTGCGGCTCTTTGGGCGACCAATATTAAAACGATTTCGCGTCCGCGCGGATTATCATCATATAACCCTGCTTGCATGAATATTTCTTCTACTGCGGTGGCGGTTCCTTCGTTGCGGCTATCGAATATATTATAAAGTAGAGCGTTTCGGCGGATAATATTGGGGTGTGGCTCAAATTCCATGCGTGCAAGTTCAAACCAGTGATATGAATGTGAAAAAAGTGCCTTTGGTTCGATGTGCGAGCTGATATAAAAAAAATTCCGTGTTTCTTCCGGTACAAATTGTCCCACATGGGCCCGCAGTGCAGGTTCAAAATAATCAGCTACCGTAACGATTTCTTTATCGCGCAAAAATGAAATAATATCGTCGACGGCTTTATTAGCGAGCGCGTCATATTCTTCCGGGTCTGAAGCCGCTTTCAATTCCGGTAATTCGCGATTTCGATGTTCTTCCAGTTTTAAAGCGGCCCATGCGCGTTCGAGTTCATGGCGCAGCAGCATTACTTCATCATCCCACGTCATCGGTACCAAATGGACATTTTGCTGGTACCACGTGTAATTTTCTTTACCGATGCCCGACGGTCCCGTTTTTGACGGTGCTTGCGCTTCGAGCCAGGCGATTAATTCTATTGTAGCGGTTTTTGAGGCATTTATGATCGTCTTTAAATCATCACTCGTGCTGTCACCTGCCATTTCTTTCATTCGCTCTATGGTTTCAAGCTGCTCGCGAATATCGCGAATGCCAGTGATCCATAAATCACGTGCATTTCCAGTCAAGTTAAGCTGCGCTTGTTTCATCAGTGGAGGTATGACGCTCATCTCATTTATAAGGCGCTTTTCCTCGCTTTTTGAAAGCGGAAAGGAATATGTCCATAACTCGACCACATTATGATGAGTTGGCCCTTCGTGTGCGGGAACATCGCTTTTCGCCGTCCAGATTGACTTGTAATATGCGGGATCACGTGCCCATGGCTTTAAAATTCTATGATTAAAATCGAACCCGTTAATTTCCGCCCTCAAGATATGCCAGTCTATCTGATCTTCTGTGGGCCAGTTGCTAATATCGAACTGGTATAATTTTGTTTTGATATTTTCGAACGTTTCATATCTGTTATTAAAGGTTTCGGCCGTGTAGTCCGGGGTACCATCTTGCATGGGCGGCGTTTCAAAGGCGCGCCATTCATTGAAAAATATTATCAAATCATCATGCGTCGATGCCGCGAAGCAGATTTCAAAATTTATAATTAAAGTCGCGAAAGATATTATTATCTTAAAAAGTAAATTTTTCCCCATATCCCACCTATATCAAATATTATTTTCTGAAACTCTACAATAGAAAGGCTTCCATGGGAAGGTGTGCTCTTTGATGTCTAAGTTGTTAAATCTTAGCTTTCATTCTCTCCTATTGCCCTATATGTATATTTTATGAAAAGTTCAGGTTTGAATTGGGGAATATTTACTGCGCGGCTGCCGATCCTTCACATGCGCGTTGAATGGAGGGAGCTGCTGCAAGGGCTCGTTGTGGCCTTATCTACGGGGCTTGCTTTGGTGCCGCTTTTAACCACAGCATTTGGTCTTACGTTTGAAGAAGCAATAACAATTTCCGTTATTCATATCGTTATTGCGACGTCTAGTGTCATGCTGTTCGGTGAACCATTTGCATCCGGTTGGATAGCACCAGCGCTCCCTTTTACACTTGCTTTTGTCATGGGGGGGTATGATACACCGACAGAGCGGTTTCAAATGATGACCGCAATAACTCTTGATTTCACACTTATTTTATTCGTTCTTGGTATAACAGGTCTTGGCCGCGCTTTAGTGGAAAAAATACCAAGCGCATTAAAGGCGGGGATCATCCTTGGGGCTTCGCTTAGTGCTTTTAAACGTGTTTTTTATGATGATGTTGATAGTTTTATCGCTATGCCTGTAGCGATGACTGCTGCCTTGATAAGCTGCTTGATTATTTCATTTTATGGACCTTTTCAGCGATTTAAAAATAAACATAAAACCGTCGGGTTTATCGCCAGTTTCGGATTGCTCCCAAGTTTCGTATTTGCAGGTGTGTTTGGCGGATTGATGGGGGAATTTCAGTTTGATATTCAATATGGTTTTCTAATTCCGCCGTTTGGTGATCTGATGAATAAAGTGTCGCCTCTTATCATCGGCTTCCCACCTTGGGAATACTATTTGGCTGCCTTGCCGCTCGCTTTTATAAGTTATCTTTTGCTGTTTGGTGATTTGCTTACCGGTATGGCACTTGTTGAATCGGGCCAAAAACATCGCCCGGATGACGTAATTAAATTTGATCTAAACCGTTCGCACTACGCACTGTCAATTAGAAATGGCCTAATGGCAATACTTGCTCCGTTCTTTCCAACGCAAGGCATTCTCTGGGCAGGCGCGCAGGTTATTGTTGTTGAAAGATGGAAGGAAGGTCGTCAAGCGATTGAGAGCTTGTTTAGCGGAATATCGGCGTTTTATTATTACGGGATTCCGTTGCTTGTATTATTTTTACCGGTGGTGACTTTTTTAAAACCGTTTATGCCGATAGCCTTGATGCTGGCGCTTACCATGACCGCTGTGGCATGTTTTCGCCTCGCATTTCAGATTGCGGATGACAATCGTAACCGCATAATTACCCTAATAATTGCGATGATCCTTACTTACGTTTGGGGGTAGGGTTCGCTACCGCCATAAAGTCTTGGGTCGAGGGTGCTCATTTGACCGTCAATGATGCTCAATGCGTAATCTCTATCCTTTTTAAGCATGGTGGGGCCGTCCAAATCAACGTAGGACGCTTCGGTCGCGATAAACATCCCGGCTGCCATAGACAGCGATGTTCCGACCATACATCCCACCATAATATCAAATCCCATATCTTTAGCTTGGGCAAGCAGTTTATGTGCTTCGGTTAGTCCGCCGGTCTTATCAAGCTTGATATTAACGACATCATATAATCCTTTCAGACGCGCAAGATCACCTGAAGTATGACAACTTTCATCACCGCCAAGGGGAAGCGGCGCATTGTAGTCCCGAAGGGCTTCATCTTCGCTGGGTGGCAACGGTTGCTCGAGCATCACGACGCCATTATTTTTAAGTTCTTCTGCAACCTGTTTTACCAATTCAATATTCCAGCTTTCGTTGGCATCGACGATTATTTTTGCATTTGGTGCATTCTGATGGATGGCTTTTATTCTCGGAATGATATCCTCGGCATTCATTTTTACTTTAATAACCGGGAAGTTTTTTAACTTCGCAGCATCTTCTGATATTTTCTCGATTGAGCCAATGCTTATTGTTTGAACGGATTGAAGGGTGTTGGGCCACTTATGTCCCATAAGCTCCGCTATATTTTTGCCTTGTTGCTTTGCTTCCAAATCCCAGAGAGCACAATCAATGGCGTTACGTGCCGCACCTGCGGACATGGCATGTTGCAATTCTGTGCGACTAAGGCCATCTGCCATTTTACGTGATATATCATTGATTTGTGCCATAACGCTTTTAACCGTTTCACCGTAATGGGGTGTTGGCACTGCTTCCCCCCAGCCGCGTTGGCCATTCTCCGTTATCTCAACAACGACGACCGTTGTTTCAATTCGGCTGCCGCGGGATATAATAAAGGGTGCATTTAAATCAAACTTTTCGGCTCTATATTCAAATATTCTCATCACAATATATTTACAAACGAAGCAACGCCAGTTATCATCGGATCGAAGCAAGGAACGTTAAACTCTGCGGCCAATTGTTTGCGCTCTATTTCCCCTTCTTCGGCGCTGAGGTTTCGGCAGTTTAGGGATATGCCGCCAAGCTTCACATCGGGGTTCGTAAGGTTTGCGCATTTCAGATTTAAATCAATGCAATCTTTTAAATCCGGTGCCGGGATATGCGGCAGATCCTTAATGTGATCACGTCCCGCTTCTACACACATGATAATGATATCGGGCTGCGAACCATGTAAAAGTCCAAGACTTACACCAGCGAATGCCGGGTTAAAAAGCGATCCCTGTCCTTCAATGACATCCCAATGGTCGGCATCATTATCCGGGGCGAGTTCTTCAATGCCGCCAGAAATAAAATCGGCTACCACGGCATCAATGCAAATGCCGGAACCGGCGATCATCACGCCGGTTTGACCGGTAGCCCGAAAGTCGACGTTAAAATTCCTTGCTTCCATTTCGTTTGTAATAGCAAGGGTTGTATACATTTTCCCGACTGAACAATCAGTTCCGACCGCCAATATGCGTTTGCCGGTTCGTTTATGGCCTTTTCCGGTTTTAAGATCGGTATAACCGTGCCGGATATCATGAAGGGCGGCACCGTGTTTTTCCGCGGCGGATTTAATTTCTGGTATTTCATCAAGACGGCGATGCAACCCACTTGCGATTTCCATGCCGCATTCGATGGCTTCAATAATATAAGGCACCCACTCCGGATCAACATATCCACCGGCATTGGCAAGCCCAAGCACGAAGGTTTTTGCTCCATTTTCAGAGGCTTCTTTTATAGACATTTTCGGCAAACCTAACGATAATCGGCTGTTGCCACCGGCGATTTCCCCAAGGCAAACATCCGGATTCCACTGGGCAATGCCACGGGAAGTTTTTATGGCAAGTTCGCTATCTCCACAGCCCAAGAAAAGGTGGTAAGGGGCTTTTAACGGTTCCATTTGGTTCGCTTTTTTTGCGGTCATTTTTTTATTCCTAAATAATTTCTTCCTTATAGCTCATTTTTTTCAAACACGCCTATGAAATATTAACACTAATATATAGCCCAAAGCTATGGATTATGATAGTTATAGGCTATGAGATTACGACAAATAGAAATATTCAACGCAATATTTACTTCAGGGTCAATAAGCAGTGCTGCCCGGGACCTAAACGTTGCACAGCCTACAGTAAGTAAGATTTTAAAACATACGGAAGACCAGCTGGGTTTTTTATTATTTCAACGAAGTAAAGGGCGGCTTGTTGCGACAAGTGAGGCAAATGTTCTTTATAAAGAAACTTCGGGCATATACCGTCAGATAAATAACTTAAGAAACACAGTAGAAAATTTAAAAAACCCGGAACACGGAAAGTTCAGAATTGTTTCTGTCGCAGCATTAGGACTTGAAGTATTACCCAGAGTTATCCAGCGCTACCGTGAAAAATATAAAGAAGCACAATTTATTTATCAGACCCACCATTATAACGACTTGGTTAAGTCGCTTTTTGAATATGACAAAGATTTGGGTTTTGCATTAAATCCACCCCCTAAAGAAGGGGTTAAAGAAATCCCAATTGGTGAAGGAGAACTTGTCTGCATATATTTAAATGATGAATTTGATGAATACCCCGATCGATTGACCTTAAAAGATATGAAAGGGTACGATTTTATCAGTATTGAAGCGAGTGGTCCGCTTGGTAATATACTCACCGAAAGAATGGGTCATGAAGAAAGTAATTTTAATTCGAAAATCATTGCCCAAACATATTTTGTAGCTAGAAATATGGTAGGTTTAGGAGGAGGAATAGCCATTGTTGATAGTTTAACGGCTAAATCACGCGGACCAGGATGTCTTAAGTATAAAGGGTTTAATCCACCAATGAAATTTGAAGTGAAAGCACTGCATTTGGAAGATCGGCCGCTGGCAAAAACATATCTTGATTTTCTGAAGTTTCTAAAAACAAATATCGAACTTTAAGGATGTGTTTGAACTTATCTTGACAAAGATCAAAGAAAAGGTTCCTCTCGATGTTAGCTTCTTGTTTGAATGCAGCAGAGAACCATCATGAATTCAATATTTTTAAGTGCCGGCTTTAGAGTGTTTTTCCCGTTGGGGGCAATCGGTGCTGTGTTATTGTTACCGTATTGGGTGATGTTGATAACTGGCTATTCTGATTATTTACCCAGTTATTTTGCGCCGGTGGCGTGGCATCAACATGAAATGATTTTCGGTGTTTTTGCGCCCATTATTATTGGGTTTCTGTTCACTGCGGTACCGAACTGGACTGGTAAGCCGTCACCAACTGGATTACCGCTTGCTTTGTTAGGACTGCTTTGGGTGCTGGGTCGAATAGCGATCTTCAATGCTAATTTATTACCCAACTTTGTTCCTCTTATTCTTGATGTATCATTACTTCCTCTCGCGATATTGGGGATAGCCCCTGCAATTTTTCAAACAGGAAATAAGCGAAATTATTTCTTGCCAATAATGCTGATGGGTTTTGCCGGTTTTAACTTGTTCAGTCATCTATCAGCATTAGAAATAGCGAATTTGGATGAAAATAATTTCTTTGTGGCATCACTTTTATTCATCGTCATGTTAATGAACGTGATTGGGGGGCGTGTGGCACCATCTTTTCTCAAAAATAAATACCCATCAGTTGAGCAGAAAAACTTCAAACTTATCCTTCCTGTCAGCATGATTTCAATAATTTCGATTATCATATGCATCGTCGCTGAAGTGCTAGAATATATCACTGGAATATTTTCTCTCATTGTATCTATTAGCCTTTTAATTCGTTTATGGGGATGGAAAGGCTGGATCGCAATCAGCGACCCTCTGCATATTATTCTGCATATTGGTATCCTATGGATTGCAGTGGGGTTTTCGTTACTTGCTTATGCTTCATTTATCGATAATACTTATTTAGTGCTTTCCTATCACGCATTTAGTATTGGTGCGGCCGGATCACTCACTCTGGGTGTGATGTCGCGGGCAATGATCGGGCATTCCGGGCGGCCTATGAATAATGAAGTAATATTAACGTCTATATTTTGTTTAATAAACATATCAGCAATTTCGCGTATAGTCGCTCCTATAATCTTCATAGATTTTTATACAGTCATGCTGTTTGTGTCGGGCATATGTTGGGTGATGGCATATTTGCTTTTTCTTATTCGGTTTATACCGCTTGTTCTTCAGCCTAGAATGGAAGTTAAGAATTCTTAACTCTGTGCATATTTTATAAATAAATCGCCTCTTTCTTCAAAATCCTTGAAGGCATCATAACTTGGCGAAGCAGGTGATAAAAGAATATATCCTCCGGTGGGAGTTACTGCTTGCGCGGTTTTTACCGCTTCTTTTAGCGTTTTTACCGCTATTTTCTGTGCACGATTTATACCATTAAATATTCTTGGTCCGGTCTCATAAGTGGTTATGACGGCATTTATATTTTGATCATCGATTAGGTTGCATAATTCATCGTAGTTTTGTTCTCTGTTTTCCCCGCCTGCTATTAAAGTTACTGTTTTATTGCAGAGTGCCTTGAGTGCAGCGATTGTTGCTTCCGGGTCAGTAGAAATACTGTCATTTACATAATAATGGTCGCCAATTTCCCCAAGCATTTGCAGCCGATGGGCAAGGCCGGGGTAGCTGTTCGATGCTTCCAGACAATCTGGCAAATTTAACTTTAGCTCCTTGCATATGGTGAGTGCTGCGCAAAGATTTTCCAAATTATGGTCGCCGATCAGCGGGAATTGATCCGTATCCCCGATCTTAGCTTGATTATCGAAGATCGAATTTTCAATAAAATGTATGGCTTTGCGGTCATTGAAAAAAATTGTATTAGGTGCAATATTGATTGTCCGTTCTTCGTCATAATTTACGATATTGATGGTCGCACCGCGCCTTAGTAAATTGCATTTGTCGTTATAATAGTTTTCGTGGCTTTTGTGCCACTGAATATGTTCCGGAAACAAGTTAAGTAAAACAGCAATATCCGGCGCATATTTAAGATCGCATGTTTGATAACTGGAAAGCTCGACCACATAATAGTCGGCATCATCGGGTAATGATAATAGTGGTGTACCGATGTTGCCTCCGAGTTCAGCATTGAGGTCTAATTTTCTTAATATGTGATAGAGTAATGCGCTGGTGGTGCTTTTACCATTGCTGCCGGTTGTGGCGATCACTTTGCCTTTTCGCTCAATGGAAAACCATAAATTAGTTGCGGAAGTAAGGGTTATCCCTTTTTCCAGAATTTTGGCGACATATTCATGATAATAACTTATTCCTGGCGACTTAATGATCACGTCGAGTTCATCAAGGTGGTCGAGAAAATCTGCTTCGGGAATAAACGGATTTCCCTCAAATCCGTCTAATGGTTGGATGTTAATCACTGTGATTGTTTTGTTTGGATAAATATCTTTCAAATATTTGAAACTTGCCTGTCCTTCTCGGCCCATGCCCCAGATGGCGATCTGTTTATCCTTGAGTTCTGATAAAGTCATTCAAATACTCCAAATATTCCTCAGGGATATTGTGATCATAATTTAGCGATAGTGCCAGTTTTTTAAGCTCATCCTGATTTAATGCTTGGGTATTGAGCTCGCTCGCCAACAGTGCAACTAGATAGTCGCTGGCCCAGTCGGTGGTCGTGAGGCATTTAATAATTTGTTGGCATTCTTCAATTTCGCCGACACATTCAAATGGTTTGTGGCCTTTAAGTCCCACAAGTTCGCGAAAACCGTCTTCTTGTGTTTTGTCATCCAACATGTTTTTACCAAATATTTGAATGAGTTCTTGCTTATTTATAAACGGTGATAATGCCAGAAATACAAATCGGCATTTTGGACAGTCACAACACCATCCGTATTGGCGGACACCTTTATCAATGTGAAAATTCCGATTACAACTTTTGAAGTAATCGAAATATTGTGGTAACGTTGAAAATAAACATGCAATTCCGGTTTCAGTAAGGGGGCGTAGCAATGAAAAATACTTAAAGTCTTTTAAGACATGCGTTTTAATAAAGCCATCAAAGTCGAGTTCAAATTCTAGCGACTTACTATATTGATGATTAACATCAATGCCGGCAAATTCCACATTTCCCTCACTTGCAGAACCCTCATTGGACATAACAACACTATCATATCCATATAAAATAGCACCGCAGGCTATTATAAAAGATAGAATTCCGGTAATGGGAACATGTCCGTTCATGGTTCCTTTGTCATTTAAATCAAAAAGGGATGGGTCTAATTTACGTGTAATTAATATGGAATTAGACCGGCCACCGATCTTCATCACATCTTTAATCGGTTTGCCGGCATTTATAGCGATCATTCGATAAGGATGATCGGTTCGGCTTAAAGTTTCCAGGGATACTATGCTGTCTTTTCCGCCGCCGATAGGAACAACGCTTTCATTTGGTAGTACTAAATCACTTGCGATTGATTGTTTGGTACTATCAAAGGGGAATTTAATCACGTCGTTAAGTACAATTTTGTTTTCTACGGCAAACTCGCCAAGCCCCATCAGGTAAAACTTGTTGAAAAAGTCGGACTCTTCTCTTGTTAAGGGCTCAGTCTCAATTCGAATTTCATTTGGGCAGTATGCTTTATAGTAGCTTATACCTGCTGCCAGATGTAGTGCTCGAACGGCTTTTTTAAGAGCTTTGTTTTCTTCATTGCTCAGCCCGGTTTTAGCGTTCGGAAAGTGGACGATTTCAGTAAAGGATAAGCCATTTGAATACGCATATTGCAGTATAATATTCTTTTCGGCTTGATCATAATGTGCTGATTTAAATATAAACGCGTTCATGGCCTTGTTTTCGGATTTTTTTGCGGCAAAAACAAGACCAAATTTTATTTATTACTGATTGAACAGCTCAATGAACTTTCGAATGCGTTTTGCGTTAACGCCAATATCACCTCTACCAATACGCGATACGCTTCTAACATCGATGCGGCTACCCCCTGCGGCATTGGAAACAACCACAACTGTATCATCAACAAACTTAAAGAATGGCGTTCTGGCAGTTCCTTCAAATCTGTGAGCGTTGCTATCCGCGCCTATGATTTCCCAGCCCATTGCTTCGCCAACGGCAAGCGCTTTTGCATATGCTTCATCAGGTGAAAGGTTAGACATAATGGGCTTGATGTCCGGGAAAGCTTCAATTTGTTGTGCCGCAATCTCGGGTCCACCGTAAACAAGTGTGTTGGGGGCACCTTCACGATCATCGGTCAGGGTGATAAATAACGGCGGGTTAACGGTGTCGGTTGTAATGTCATGGATGCCAGGGTATCTAATTTGCGGACCCATCATCGAATATAATGTTGGGCTGAGTATAGCGAGGCCTACAATCAACGAAATCAGGGTTTTTTTCTTACCCTCCAACCCTTTTTTTATAAAAAGATATACGAGACACGCGATTGACAGACCGCAAACAACATATCCGAGACTATTATTGTAAGTTCTACTTAACCGAAAGCCTTCTATTGGCTCCCATAATCCCATTGCGGCGCCGAATATCATAACAAGGGCAGCGATGCCTGATAGGACAGCGATACCAAATACTAACGTCGCCAACAAAGACGGCTTTTTTTTCCCAATAATCATGTGTTGTCTCTTTTTATATTTTGTGCATCTCTTATTCTTCTGCGCATAATAAGCTCTCTTTATGATAAAGGCAAATTATTGCTATATCGCCTTATACTTTAAATTTCACTTTTTTCAATTTGTTAAATATGCTCGCCTGCTTGCAGGAGTATCATGTCCTTCTATTAACATGCCACTATACTAGCAATTAAGGATTCGATTATTCTTACTAATTTGTGTTAAAGTGTTTTCCAAATAATAGAAAGTCAAATCAACTGGCAAGAGGAGTGAGGCATGTACGTTAAAAATATTCTTTTAAGAAAAGGGCATGATGTAATTTCAATTTCTCCGGAAGGCACAATGCTTGAAACGGCAAAAGTTCTTAGGGAAAATAAAATCGGTGCAATATTGGCCTGTGATCCGGATGGTAAAATGTGCGGGGTTATTTCTGAACGTGATATCGTGATTGCAATTGCGAGATCAGGCGGCGAAGTGCTTGATAAAAAGGTCGGCGATTACATGACAACGGGTGTTTATACTTGCAAGGCAGAGGACAGTATCAAACAGGTTATGGAAGTTATGACATCTCGACGCATTCGTCATCTACCGGTTGTTGGTGATGATGGCTCGATTGTTGGTATGATTAGTATCGGTGATGTGGTCAAAGAACGCATGTCCGAAACAGAAGCGGAAGCGGAAGCATTAAAAGCATATATTGCCACATAAAAACCGTAACATTTTATGAGTCGTGAATTTGTTTATATTGTCCATTATATACGCGTGTTTGTTTTCTAGGTTGTTATACCAGTTAACCCTTTGAATATATTATGTAAAAATAAGTGATCTGCTTTGCTTTTTTACAATAGTTGAACTCTCCTGGTCATTTGTGCTAACATGTTTGCCCTGTTGGCAGTTTTTGGCTGTCAATTTTTTTGGCAGTTTTTTTGAGGTAAAACCACAAATTTTTGGCTTTTTACAAAAAAAGTGCAATTAGGTTAAAATAAAGGGTTTACAAGTGGGATAGCCCCCCTTATAACCCGCTTCACCGACATTTTGGAGCTTCTTTTATTTGTCAGTTTAGCATTATGTTTACTTGGCAGGTTCTGGGGGATTTTTTTTGTTGGTTTTTTATTGATCTTTGACATTGT
>JAJFIR010000009.1 GCA_021774795.1 Emcibacteraceae bacterium
GCATGCGTGTTGAAATGAACCCAATGAAAAAAGTTGATGGTCGGTGGCAAATGGATCTTGAAGACCTTGATAGTCGCCTTGATTATGAAACAAAGTGTCTTATTCTTTGTAATCCCAATAACCCGTCCGGCGAATGTTGGAGTGCGGATGAGCTTCGTGCGCTGGGTGATGTTTGTATGCGTCATGGTGTGACCGTTCTTGCCGATGAAATATGGTGTGATTTTGTGCGTGACGGCGGAAGGTATACGCCCTACGCGTCGATCGGTGAGAAATACGCGAACCACAGTATTACATATAAGTCCGTCAGCAAGTCTTTTAACCAAGCCAGTTTAAAAGTGGCCTATTTCTTCACGTCCAGTCAAAATTTAATGGATGCGACAATGATCGGTGGTGGTCATGATGTGGGAACAAATACATATGGCCGCATTGCCGCTGAGACGGCCTATCAAAACGGGAGCCGCTGGCTTGATCAGGTCAATGAATATCTTGATGAAAATTATGCCTTTCTTGTTGACTATATTAATAAACCCGGTGAAATGCCGGGCATAGAATATGCAAGACCCGAAGGAACATACGTGGCATGGCTGGATTGCAACGGCCTTAAGGAAAAAATTGCAACACCGGATCATGTTCGCACACTGCATGACAAATGGCGGGACGAAGGAAACCACCGTAGGGTTACACCGGAAATGGTGATGACAGAATGGTTTGTTGAGCATGCCGGTGTTCAGCTTAATGCCGGTCACTCTTACGGGATTGGCAGCGACGGGTTCATGCGGATGAACATCACGGTACCGCGTCACCAGTTAAAACTGGCTCTCGATAATATTAATAAGGCACTTAAGTCGATTTGATTGACGCCCAGTGCAATTATGTGAAATACTCAGTGCAATATAGTAGAGCAATAAACGAAATGGATATTGTACTGAGGAGGCGGTGATGCAAGCGGCGATAAATTACCAGCAAATAGCAGATAAAATAATTCTCGATGTCAAAAATGGTGTTTTAAAACCCGGGGAACGTCTTTTACCCCAGCGGGAATTTGCCTATATCCATGAAATTGCCCCATCGACGGCTTCGCGGGTCTATGCGGAGCTGGTAAAACGTGGTGTGGCAATTGGTGAAGTAGGGCGCGGTACATATATTCGTGCTTTTGATTCAGTGCCGCCGGAACTTGGTGAGCCGGCGAAGGAACCGATAAACATGCAACTTAATTTTTCCGTACTCAGTGAGCAAGCGGAAGAAATGTCAAAAGTTCTGGTGCCAATGCTGCGTAAAGACGTTCTTGAAACATCACTAAAACCCGTAAGCGTGGTGCAAGACGCAAAAAGCCGCGCAGATATGGCGGAATTTTTAAGCCGGTCGTCGTGGAAAGTCAATCCGGATCATATACTTTATACCGGTGGCGGGCGGCAGGGGTTGACGGCGGCGATGGTGGCAGTTGCGTCCATTGGTGAGCGCATTGGTGTTGAATATTTGACTTATACTGTGGTCAAGGGAATAGCAGCGCGCCTTGGCATTACATTGGTTCCGGTAGATATGGACGAGGGCGGGCTTTGCTTGAAGTCCTTACGTAAAATTCATAAAAAAACACCGCTTAAGGCCATATATATTCAACCTTCGTTGCATAACCCGCTGGGCGTTAGCATGGACGATCAAAGACGAAAAGACGTGGCCAAATTTGTGATAGATGAAAATATTTACGCCATTGACGATGCGGTATATGCGTATTTAGCATCCGACAAACCATTTGTAACCTATGCCCCGGAGCATACGATTTATGTCGATAGTCTTTCTAAAAGGTTATCACCAAGCCTTGGGTTTGGGATGTTGGTTGTGCCGGAACAATTAAAAGAAAAATGCATCGCGTCCCTTAGAACCGGAGGGTGGACAACGTCGAGCATTTCATTTGAGCTTTGCCAGCGGATGATTACAAGCGGCGCGGTCAACAGAATGAGCGAGCTTAGATATAAGGACGCAAAAAATCGTCAAAAACTGGCGAAAAATATCTTAAAAGACCTGCTTATTCACGCTGACCCGCGTTCCTATCATCTTTGGATGGAATTACCGAATCCGTGGCGGGCAGAAGAATTTTCCGCAGCAGCAGCAGAGCGCGGTGTTGCGCTTTCCCCCGCGAGCCTTTTTGCCGTGGAGCCCGCCAGTGCGCCAAACGCCGTGCGGCTGGCATTAGCCCCACCGCGCATAAATCAGCTCAAAAAAGGACTTAAAATCGTCCGCGATTTGGCGTTATTCAAGAACTAAAAATTTTTATAAATCAGCTTTATTTAATTTATTCTTGCCTACTGGACAAAGGAGAGAGGATAGAGATAAACTGTTGTTTATTTCAAGTGAGTATATTTAGGGGATGGTTATGGCACGGTTTGGCCTATTGGTGAAAATGACAGCGGCAGCGGGACAGGGATATGCGCTGATAAAAATAATGAAAGAAGCGGCCACATTAATGAAAGAAGCACCGGGTTGCGATAGTTATGTTGTACACGCGGCGGCGGATGATAATGATATCATCTGGATTACGGAAATCTGGCGGGATGAGCAAAGCCACGAACAATCATTATCCGTAGAAGGGGTCGGGGAGCTTATCGGGCAGGCGCGACCAATGATCGGCGGCATGGAAATGACAAAATTGAGAACACTGACTGATTAGCGCATTTCACTGCCATGAAGGAATTTAATCATCAAAGCTATAAATTTACACCGGTTTGAGAAGCGGAACTCCCGGTAAAAAAATATGGAGGTGCGGACCGGATTTGAACCGGTGTACACGGATTTGCAATCCGCTGCGTAGCCTCTCCGCCACCGCACCTCAGATAAGAGTGAGTGTTTCGCATATTCATTTGTTTTATTCAAGGAGTTTCTTGTAATAAACTCAAAAACAGAATAGATTCCAAATATGTGTAAATATTAAGGAATATCGCATGGCGATGTTAAAATTATTATCGATAATTACGGGGCTGAGTTTGTTGTTCGGTTGCGGTACACAGCAATATGCGGAGTCTTATAAACCGTCTGTTGATCCGGTTATTTCAAAAAATGTTATTTCACTTGGCAGGGGCGAAAGACCCACATTATATCTTGTGAATGATATTGAAAATATAGTGGCATTATATCTTGATCGTGATTATGTGGTTGTCGGAGAAAGTGCCTTTCATGGACCGCTCGAAGACCTTGATAAAGCACTGAAACAAGCGAAAACAATTGGCGCGACACACGTGCTTGCGTCGTCAAATTATGGTTACGACGTAAAAAAGAAGACGAACGTATTTGTTGAGAGTTATGATTATGTTCCGAGGTCCAGATTAGTCGGCAATTATTATGTGAATAGTATTGAGCGAATTCCAAGCCCAATTATGATCCCCACCGTGAAAGAAATAACGATCTTTGAACAGCGAGCTGTGTTTCTGGTTAAGAAAAAATAATATTACTTCTTGAGCGCGCAGTGCGTTAATTGTTCCCGCTGGGTTTATTCAGCCTCCATTAAGGTAAAATAAGATAAAATTTCCGTCACAAAGGAGGTTTGTCATGAGAATATTAGTTATTATTTCAGTGTTATTAATGCTGGCGGGCTGCGGCGCAGGGGGGTATGGCCGAACCTACAGCGGATATATTGACCCAAGGGTAACACCGGATGTTATCGCGCTTGGTGAGGAGCAGGAACCGAACCTTCTGCGTTCAAACAATCTTGATAATGATGTCAGACTTTATAAGGAACACAATTATATTGTCGTCGGCGAAAGTGCGTTTAACGGCGTTGTGGAAAGTCAGAATAACGCGATCAAACAAGCAAAGGAAGTTGGCGCAACACATGTGATTGTATCGTCCGAATATACCGACACCAATTCATATCTGGCTTATGATTATCAGGATTATTACCGCACGGTTTATGTCAATAGAGTAAAATCTGTTAACGGAAAGCAAGTGGCTTACACCAAGGCGGTGACGGTGCGCGATAGCGTAGCAGTTCCTTACCGGCGGTATTATGATAATTTTGACCAATGGGCGGTTTATATGGTCAAGTCGGCACGAGTTCACCGTTTGGGATTGTTGATGAGGGATTTATCACCGCAAGAAAGAACAAACCTTCGCCGTAATACCGGGGCTTACGTGGATGTGGTGCTGAGTAATTCACCGTCTTTTCTGGCTAATATAATGTCTGCCGATGTATTGATTAAAATAAACGGGGATGACGTAAGAAATACATTACACGCAGAAGAAATGATCGGTGCGCTTGAAATTGAAGGAAAAACCATTGTGCTAAGCGTATTATCCAATGGTGTTACAAAAGACATTACGCTCGAATTTCAGGGGTAATTACCACAATCAATTGACCTGAGGTTTTAGGTTATGAGTTGTTTATTTAATGCAAAATAAATTTGCTTAAGATTGATATTTTTTAATCTATTCATTCCTACCCATTGATATCGTTATCGTAATAAAGATGCCGGTATCGCGGGATTGGGAATTCAAATAAATTTTCATAAAATTGGCTTGATTTGTTAAGTTTGAATTAACCATTAAGGCGGCATAATTATGACATTATGTATTCTTATTTTCTATTTATAGAATATGAATAGTAGAGAAACATCTATATTTTTTTAAGTAACTTTTGGGGACTGCTGGCTATGCCATTTTTTTCGAAAAGGAGCGATGAGAATGCATGCTTTTGTATACGAGACTCTTGTTCAGAGCGAATTAAACGGCTTGCCGCAGGGGGATATTGTTTATTGCTAACTGCGTGTATTCAAAAGTGTATATAAACAATATTAATAGAGGATATTATGGTGGTGAAAGCAAAACCGACTGTAAATTTGGGGAATTACTTTATTGTAACAAGCGGGTACTGTGAAACAGGTGGATTAGTAAGTAAAACAAAAGAAGCACTATTGTTTTTGGAAGATGGAAATAACCATTTTAGACAAGCATCGATCGACGAAAAAGAGGCCTATATAGCCATGCATCCGATCCTCAAATAAATAGGAAACATTTAAGGCGTTGTTTACCCTTTTCTAAGTATTTTCTTCTACTCTGAGTGGAAATATAATTATCGAGAGGTGTGTGTAGTGCCCATAAATGGATCAATGGTGCGAAAACCAGTGGTTTTTGGACGAAAACAATCGAACGCAGATAAGGCTGTCGATCAAAATCCCGATGACAGTAATACTTTGGATATGCTACTTCATTATGCCAAAGCCGGGATGGAAGAAGCGGAACGGTCACTGCAAGACAGCCCTGATATGTTTACACCAGAAGAAAGAGAAGCGTTTCTGCAAAATAAAAATATGCTGGATCAGGCACCATTTTTAATCGAAACATACAAGACAAAAATGGTTGAACATGATGCACTGCATAAAAAGATGCTTGGTATCTTGCATAAATGTGAAGAAATCGTTTCTACAGGTGATGAGAAAGCAAAAAGCGAAATCAAAACCGTTTTAAAAGAAGCCAGCGTTTTATCATATTCTGAAGGTGGGGAACTGGTGCTTAAGAAAAGCGCATCTTAATCTGGCAGAGGAAATTAGGCACTTTAATGATCAAAAAACAACCGATCATATTTGATGATACCTCCGCAGAAGATTATGTGGAAGGGGAGCAAACTATGGATTTGCTTCTTCATTATGCAGAGGCTGGCATCAGCGATGCAGAAATTCTTATGCGCGAAGAACCTGATATGTTTACAGAAGAAGAAATTATGGATTTTGCTGCCAATAAAGTAATATTGGCCAAAGCACCGGACATATTGGAAGAATACAAGAAAAAATTACGTGAATTTGAATTAATGAATGAGAAAATTCAAGACGTCCTTTCAAAATGTGAAAATATCGTTGAACGTTATGATATCAGGAAATTGGAAACACATGGAGCTCAGGCCAACTATGCTTCAGGCGGGCCGCTTGCCGATCCGGGCCATGCGAAATCACCAACACTTGATCCGGGTATGATACGTTATACTGCGGACGGTGAAATAATGATTAAACCACAGAAAAAAGTGGTTATAGAGCTTAAAAAGTCAGAAGACTATTAATACCTTTCTAAATATAACAATTTAAATTTAATTAAGGCAATATCCGTGGGGATGCTTATTGACTGTAAAGTTGACAAGCTTCATGATGTGTGGAAGAAATAGTATCTGGGTTACTGATAAGTAAGCAGGGGTAGTGCTTAATCTTTTAATCCACGTATATTAATTCATCAATGTGGGGAGCATTATGGGTCTAGCTGAGCCGGGTTACATATTATTGTTTGGACGTTTGCATCCGCTCGTCCTTCATTTTCCGGTAGCACTTCTTATCGTAGCAGCAGTTCTAGAATTTCTTCCAAAAATTACAAAAACTAATTACGGCAATGGGTATAACATCGCACTTTGGATCGTGTTATGTCTGGGTGCCTTATCAGCGGTCGTAGCTGCAAGCATGGGCTTAACACTTGCCAGTACGGGATCATATGGGGGGGAAATGGTCTATTGGCATATGCGTTTTGGATTATCTGTCGCCGGGTTTTCAGTTGTTGCGGTTCTTTTGAAAGTTTTTGCAGCAGAAAAATCCAGCAAATTGTTAAGCCGGTTATATAGTGTAAGTTTAATAGCTTGCGTATTTGCAATTTTTATGGCGGGCCATTATGGCGGGGCCCTTACCCACGGTTCTGAATTCCTGCCAAGTGCGGCACCGGAACCGATTGCAAGCTGGCTGAGGGGAGGCGAAACCGCGACTGTTAAAAGAGTTTCCAATGACCATTATTCAACGGCGATTAAACCAATTATTGATGAGCATTGTGCGTCTTGCCACGGCGTAGATAAACAAGAAGGCGGTTTACGGTTTGATGACCCGGAACTTGTGTTGATCGGCGGGGAAAGTGGCCTTCCGACGATCGTGCCCGGTAAAGCTTTATCGAGCGAGATGGTCAGACGGTTATTTCTGAACCGGGAAGATAAAAAGGCAATGCCGCCGGACGGGCGTGCGAGGCCAGCCGATAGAGATTTAGTAATTATTATGGACTGGATTGAGGCCGGTGCGCCATGGCAAGGGGAAACTATCGGACCAACGCCCTTGATGGCTGATAGTTTAAGTGTAAATGCTGTACCAGCATCACTGGATGCTTTGGATGCGCTCGACACAGCAGGGGTTACATATTTTCCGATGAACGAAGATAATCCGCTGCTTAATGTGGATATGTCGCTTAAGGCGTATGACAATGAAATGATCAAAAGATTGCTTGAGCCGATAAAGAACCAGGTATCATGGCTTAATGTGGCAGGTAATACGCTTGATGATGATACCGTTGAACTCATTGCTTCATTTGCCAACTTAACGCGGCTATCGCTGGCGCGTACAAATATCGATGATGATAAAGTCGGTGCATTTGAAGGGCATACGACTTTGACGTCATTGAATTTAACCGGTAATCCAATAACACTGGAACTTGCGGATGAATTTAATTCAATGACGTCATTACAGACGTTATACATTTGGGGAACAGCGATTGAGGGGGATGATTTATTAAGGCTCAGGGATATATTGGACGGAGTTACAGTATTATCCGGTGCGGAACTTATAAAAGGACCAGCGGTAGCATCAGAAACAGAATGATTTAATAGGATAGAGGATGACTGAGACATCAATTTTAAAAAAACCAGTATTTCTAATAGGGGCTGCTATTGGTATTGCTGCGCTGAGCGTTCCACTTTTCTTTCTGGATGATAGTAGTGATCAGACATCAGTGCGCGACGATGGTGCTGTAATTGAGGCACATGCAGGACTTGAGATGGCACAAGCGTCCAACCCGGGGCCAACAACTGTGCCGGATATCGTTCAATTTAACCGGGATGTGCGGCCGATACTTTCTGATAATTGTTTTGTCTGTCATGGTAATGATAAAGGCAGCAGAAAAGCAGATTTACAAATTTCAACATGGGAAGGTGCGACGGCATCACGCAAGAATAATGTCATCCCGCTTATCCCCGGGGACGGTGAAAATAGTGAAATCTATAAACGATTAACGCATCATAACCCGGAAGACCGCATGCCGCCAACCTCCACGGGTAAGTCATTAAGTAACATTGAAATAGCCATTGTTAAAAAATGGATTGATAACGGTGGGGAATATGAGCGTCACTGGTCCTATAATGCGCCGGTGCGGGCAGAGTTGCCCGAAGCCGGTGATATGTGGGCGAAAAACGCCATCGACCAATTTGTCGCTGGTAAACATCTGGAAAATGGGCTTATCCCAGCAGAAGAAGCCGATAAAAGAACGCTAATCCGCAGGGTAACACTTGATTTAACGGGATTACCCCCTACGCCAGAAAAGGTACACGCATTTTTAAACGATGAAAGTGATAATGCGTATGAAAGAATGGTGGACGACTTAATGAATGATGTGCATTTCGGGGAACGTATGGCCCTGAATTGGCTTGATGTTGTGCGCTATGCAGATACATGGGGATATCATAGTGATAATGAACGTATGGTCTGGCCGTACAGGGATTATGTGATCAATTCATTTAATGACAATAAACCGTTTGATGAATTTACCCGTGAACAACTTGCAGGTGATTTTTTACCCGAAGGGGGGCAGGCTGCCCTTGTGGCGTCCACTTATAATCATATGAATAAAATAACCCAGGAAGGCGGCGCGCAGGATCAGGAATACCGAATGAAATACCTGATTGACCGTGTCAGTGCCATTGGTACAGCCTGGCTTGGAAGTACGACTGCGTGCGCGCAATGTCATGATCATAAATTTGATCCTATTACCGCGAAAGATTTTTATAGTATGGGTGCATTTTTTGCAGATATTGAGGAAAAAGGTTTTTGGGGGTCATCGCGGATTGGCTCAGAAATGTTTGATGTCTTTCCAATTGCTTTTGTAGGTTCGGAAGAAAACCAAAAAAAATATAATGAACTGCTTGATGATTCAAAAATAAAAAAAGCGGCCCTTTCCAGCAATGAAGATGCCAAGCCGCTTCCGGGGATTGAAACATGGCTGGATAAGTTAAAAGAAAGTGCCCCTGAAAACGGAAGTGCTTGGAAGCCGTTGATAATTACTGAGTTAAAAACCAATGATCATCCGTCAGCAGAAGTGGAAGGGGGGGAAGTAATCCGGTCTTCATGGGATGTTCCTGCTGTTCCTGGTGATTTGCTTATAAAAGGGACCGGCGAATTTCCGGCGGTTATTACAACGATACAGTTAGAACTTTTGTCGAAAGAAGAAGATACGCCGCGACCTGCGGACCTTACTGAAAATGTATGGCTGGCATTTCATGATGTAACCGTCAGGGTTCGCCATAAAGACGGAACCTTTGAGCAAACCCGACTTGATTTTCATTCGAGGGCAAATAAGGTTGAAGCACCAAGTTATGCATATTATCGATTGTTGAGAGAAAAGCTTGTCCCATATAAAGAATATGAAAGGCGTATTGGTAACCGCAGCGAACTTCAGGGAGATAAAATTGGACTTCATTTATTAGAGCCGCTTAACTGGAAGGACGGGGACCAGCTGGAAATTGAAATGGACCTGGCATGGGATGATGGTATTGAGGGTAGTGAAGTTGCTGCGCTTCCTTCAACCCGGATTAAAGTTACGGGCTTACCGGGCGGCGGACCCGACCCGGACGGGATCGCGGCGATTGCCCGCAAAGGAAGCGGACAGTCGGAAGAAGATAAAGCAGAAGTTCGCAAATATTACCAGACATTCAGCGAACAGGCCATTGCGCTTGGTCATGCGGATTATGAAGCTGAATATGCGCTGATGGAATATAGCGATATCGGTGCGCGGACATGGGTTACTACGCGGATGGAAGAGCCGCGTATGACCAAAATATTACCTCTGGGTGACTGGACCAATGATAATGGAATGGTGGTTGAGCCGGCGGTACCGGAATTTTTAGGAAAAATTGAAACAGATGGACGACGCGCTACGCGGCTTGATCTGGCTAATTGGCTCGTTTCAAATGAAAATCCGCTGACATCCCGGGTGACGGTAAACCGGTTCTGGAAGCAGTTTTTTGGCTCAGGCCTTTCCAATATTCTGAATGATCTCGGTTCGCAGGGAGAATGGCCAACCCATCCTGAGCTTCTAGACTGGTTAGCGGTTGAATTCATTGAAAGCGGATGGGATATGAAGCATATGGTGCGGTTGATGGTGACATCCGCTACGTACCGTCAATCATCCTTTGTCGATCAGAACGTCAGGGATCAAGACCCGTTAAACCGGTATTATGCCCGGCAGTCTCAAATAAGATTGCCTGCGGAAATTATCCGCGATAATGCGCTGGCAATTGCCGATTTGCTGGTCCCAAAAGTTGGCGGACGTAGCGTCAGGCCTTATCAACCCGAAGGGTATCTTTCTGATCTGGCGTTTCCAAGGCGCATTTGGCAGACGGATGCAGGCGAAGATCAATACAGACGGGGACTTTATACATTTTGGCAACGCACAAGACTACATCCGGCTATGATGGCATTTGACGCACCGACGCGGGAGGATGCTGTCGCGGACAGGGCCGCATCGAATACACCGCTTCAGGCACTTGTATTACTAAATAATCCGTCGTTTGTCGAAGCGGCACGTGCGTTTGGTGAGAATATCATGAATGGAAGCGGTGATGTTGACGAGAAGCTTATTTGGGCATTTGAAAAAGCAATGGCGCGTCCGACGTTGAATGATAAGGAACTTGAAATGGCACGGGACATTTACCAAACCAGCCTGGAATATTTTAATGAAAATGATGAGGAAGCGGACCACATGCTTGAAGTTGGGCTTAAGCCGGTTTCGGAAGGTGTCAATAAAGCAGAATTAGCGGCTTGGACGTCGGTAGCACGGGTGATTATAAATATGCATGAAACAGTGACGCGATTTTAAGGGAGGATGATGCGATGAGTTTAAATAGAAGAGATTTCCTTAAAGCAACGGCAGCGGCGGCGGGTAGTGCGTCGATCAGCGGTATCATTCCTGAATTGGTGCAAGCAGCGGAGCAGGCAAAATGGACCGGGATCATTGATAAGTTCCATGTGACGCCACGTGCTAAGCGGGTTATTTGGCTATATATGGCCGGGGCTCCATCGCAAATTGATTTGTTCGATTACAAGGAAGACCTGGTTAAATATGGCGGGGAGCCGATGCCGGAATCATTAACCGAAGGGCAGCAACTGGCGCAGCTTCAAGGTTCTGATCTTATTGTTCGGCCTTCTTCGTTTGATTATACCCATTACGGGGAAAGCGGTCTTCATATGTCGACGTTATTACCGCATATCGGAAATAATCTTGCGGATAAGATTACGATGATCAGAACCATGCATACGGATCAGATCAACCATGATACGGCCCACATGTTTATGAATACCGGGTCAATCGTTTCCGGGCGGCCGAGTTTTGGTGCCTGGATGGATTACGCACTTGGCGGCGCAGCGGATGATTTGCCACCCTTTGTGGTAATGGTATCAAAAGAGGCATACGGCGGACCACAACCAATCTCATCACGGCAATGGAATTCCGGCTTTCTTCCCAGCCGTTTTCAAGGCATTGAATTTCAATCAGGCGGAACGCCGGTTCACTATCTTGATAATCCGGGCACCAGTCGCGATCAGCAAGGTTATTTGATCAATCAAGTTCGCGCCATGAATGAAATAGGCGGTGAAAGATCGATGGATCCGGAAGTTATCACCCGAAATCTTCAATATGAAATGGCTTATAAGATGCAGCGTAGCCTGCCGGAGTTAGCCGACCTTGATAATGAACCGGATTATATAAAAGACATGTATGGAATTGGCGTCGGCAATGATAAATTTGCCCATAATTGCCTTCTTGCCCGTAAAATGGTCGAAGATGGAGTTCGGTTCATTCAGCTGTATCATCGCGGCTGGGACAATCACCATGATATTGATATTAACTTGCCAAAAGTATGTCAGACAACGGATCAGGCATCGGCTGCATTGGTACTTGACCTGGAACAGCGTGGATTGCTCGAGGACACGTTGGTGATTTGGGGCGGCGAATTTGGGCGTACGGCCATGGCGCAGGGATCAGGACGAGATCATCATATTAAATGTTATACAATGTGGATGGCAGGTGGCGGTGTTAAGCAAGGCTTTACCTATGGCAAGACGGATAATTTCGGCTATAATATTGCTGAAAACGGGGTACATGTTCATGATCTTCAGGCGACGGTGATGCATTTGATGGGTATCGATCATAAAAAACTCACCTATCGTTACCAGGGAAGAGATTTCCGGCTCACTGATGTGGGCGGTAATATCGTTAACAAAATAATTGCATAAAAGGATTTAAGGCGATGCAGATAAAAACAGGAATTTTGACGGGATTCATAATTTTACTAGCGGCTTGCGCGCAAGAGCAGACAACAGAGGATGCTCAAGCAAGTGATGATGAAAATATGGCCTCAACGGAAATGGCGCAGGAAATGAAGCCGAGCCATATTGAACAGGAAGGATGGCTAACACCACCGCCAGGTCAGGAAACCCTTGGTGATCAACATGGCGATATTGAAGTAGCGAAAGATGGCAAAGTATATGTTAGCGTTATGGGAGAACCAAAAGGAATTCAGGTTTATGGCACAAACGGTAATTATATAAGTAATGTTGAAGGAGCCCCAAACAATTTTCATGATTTTATTATTCATGATGCGGGTGATGGTGTTGAATATATATATGGGGCGGAGCTGGACGGCCAATATATTCTTAAGATGACATTGGAGGGTGAGGTGGTGCTTTCCATTGATGCTCTTGCAACTATTCCCACGCAGTATCAAAAAGATGAAACGGCGGGACTTAGTTTAACTGGAATTGCGGTTGCTGAAAATGGTGATATTTATGTGGTCGATGGTTACGGCCGTGATTTTATTCATCAATATGATGCAATGGGTGGTTACATTAAATCATTTGCCGGTAAGCAGGCACCTTATAATTTTAACACTTGTCACAAGATAATATTTGATGTGCGCTTTAGTCCTGAACAACTGGTTTGTGCAGACCGGGAAAATGGCCGGATCATTCACATGGATCATGACGGAAATATTCTTAATATTAATGATGGGGGATATCGTCGACCCAGTGCGCTCGCTATCCACGGGGATCATCTTGGCATTGCAGAGCTTCATGGCAGAGTAATTGTGCTTGATAAAGACGGGGCTACCGTATCGACGCTTGGTACCAACGAAGATGATACACAGCGCAGCACAAACGATGTGGCCCCGGTCGCGTGGCAAAATGGGCTGGTAACTTCGCCGCACGGTATTGCATATGACGCAGACGGAAATATCCTTGTTAGCGAATGGAATAGCTGGGGCAGAGTTCATTTCTATAAGGTCAACGAATAAGGCTTTAGTCGCCAGGTTTATTTTGGTTCTGTTTTTTCCCAGAGGGCGCAACAGGCGCCTGCGGGGTCTTTAATTATGGCGTATTTACCTTCGGAAGTTGAACATAGTTCAACAATAATAGTGCCGCCATTTTCCGTAGCGGACGTCAAGCTTTCTTCGATGTTTTCAACGGAAAAATAAGGCACCCACATGGGTGGTATATTCGCGTTGGCATCACGAGCATGGCATATACCTGATATGGTGTCGCCGTTTGATGATTTCATATTATAATCATTATAACCGCCCATGTCGCAGCCTTCGGATGTCCATCCGATTACGCCCTGGTAAAATTCGCGAATATTTTCGCCTTCATCGACCGTTAAGTCGATCCATTCCAAATTTCCAAAGTTTCTCATAATTAAATTCCCCTAATATATTTTTGATATTATTCGCAATATAGCATATTTTTTCGAAATAGTTGATTGTGGTTAATCATTTCTTAAATGAAATGTTGTTTTATTGGATGATTATCCGTGAAGGGTATGTATAAAAAAAGAAATAGTATTTTATAATAGTATGCATATGAAACCGGCCTTGCTTAATTGCGGGGTCGGTTTATTTTTGCGCCGAAAAAAAAAAGAAAAGGCCGACCTTACAATTAAGTGAGATCGGACTTTAATGGGAGAAAAAGTGAAGTCTTGCAGTTATATAGAAATTTAGAGGGGAATCTATACGGCATAAGCGGGGTACAGGTGCCGAGTTAACCGCAAGAACTTCTTGAATAAAATAGCGAGAATTGATGGCCGTCACAAATCACGTTTGGTAGCATTCAGTCACTTAAATGTTATCGTGCGTGAGGTTTATAATTTTCGAGTTTATGAGTTTTGATTAAGTTTGCATTGCTCTGTTGTTCCTGTAGGAAGCAAAGGCATTTCAAAATTATCAATGTCATCCAAGCCACGGGTCAGGCGGGCCTTAAGTCTGGCCAAGTCTTCAGCCATGTTTTCGATGATGCGCGGATCGGAATGATTTTTTGTTTTTTCTTCCAGTGTCGCGGACAATGTCAATATATCCGTTTCCAGTTTAAACTTAATATCGCTTTCATACGTGTTTTCATATTTAGAATAAGCGGAACTGCGATGGTCCACATAGAGACGGGCAATACAATTGCAATCAAACATAGTGTTATTGATATTACATTGATTATAGGATTTGGTGAAAAAAGCGACATTGGCTTCTGCGACAGCGGAAAGATCGGGACCGCCTTCGGGTGCGTTATCCCCGCAAGAGGATAATAACACGGCAAGTATTGTCATGAACACATTTTTAAATAAGGATGTATGCATTATTTTATACCCGGGGATTATTTTCATCGCTCTGTTATTTTTATAATTATAACATTATTTGACCGGCAGAAAATATTTTTTGCCAACAGACAATGGTTTATTTCTCGCGTGCATACAAATAAGCTGGTAAAGCACAGCTAAGTCCGATGGAAAGGTTTAACAGAATAAAAATAGGGGGTTTTAGAGAGTTTCCCTTACTTGCTTGGTTATACATAAATATCCAAAAAACAAACGACGTAAATAACAGGTCGGCACTAAAACCGCCAGCGGCACCATTTACAAAAAGCGAAGATACAAAGACCGGCAAATTAATTCCTTCAACCTGAAAGAATTGAAAGAAAAATAAATAAGGTATAATCGCACCGAGAATTGCCATTATGAGATAGAGTTTTTTCATGATAAATCCAAACATTAGACGTTAAATATTTTCTACGCGCTATTTATAACAAAGAAAAATAGGGGAGTATATGGGTCAGGCCTTTTTAACATAAAGCACTTTAGTAGCCCATTCGATGGTCTTATCATGCATGGGAGGGGCGTTATGGCTTTCAAGGTGATAAAGCCCGGGTGCAGAACCACGGGAAAGTCTTTTTATATAAATAGCACCGTCGCTAACCTTAATAATACATTGTTTACCGATACATTCATCTTCGTTGATATCTGTGCCGTCGCGAATATAGAAAATTATATCACCGTCTTCATAGGCCGGGTACATACTGTCTCCCGCGACTTTAACCGCTATGGTTTTTTCATTAAGCCCGGGCGGTGTTTCTACTTCTTCCATACCGTCGCCATGTGCGTAATCATCGAAAGGGATGTTTATGCCGCCAGCACCAACATATCCAACAACCGATGTAACACGTGGGTTTTTATGAAGGACATCAGTGCCTAGCAGATAATCAGTTGTGCATTTAAACAATTCAGCAAGAGCGCGGACATGATCATGTTCAGGTTCGTCAATACCACTTTCCCAACGGGATATAGTTGACTGTTTAACACCCATCAAATGACCAAGCTCGGTCTGATTAATATTTTTAATCGACTTTCGCATATGTTTCAGGCGTTCGCCAAATTTTTGCTTCGCTGAGGAATCCATGCGCACAACGTATATGCATTTAGCGGGTATTATAACGTATAAATACGCATAATTCAACATATTTAGGTTGACAATATATGCGTTATACGTATATATTGTTCTTACAGAACATAAAATTGATTCTAAAACTGGAATAATAACGGCAGTAATAGACCTTTTTTATGGTGTTAATTGTGATGATGTATTGGGGCTGGTTCGCCTATCTGTTTTGAAGTTTCAACCCTTCTTCAAAACTTCCCCTTTCACGAAATCACATTCGGTAAGCATTTTTCCCTGATGACTTACCAGATAAGAGCGGGTGGGGTGTCTTCCTCAATTTTCCCCATCCGCTCATTTTATAAATATGAACACAGAAAAACCGCTCAGACAAGCAGTGCGGTGAAGGATAAGTCATGGCAAAACCAAATGAAGAGACCGAAGAGATAAAGATTATTCCAAATTTAAAGCAGTCGGTTCTGATTTTCGTTAGCTTTTTCTCAGCCACTTGTCTTTTTATGGTTTTTGTAAATTGGACATAATTGATGGCAGAGATTTATATGAAGAATATCCGCGATTGGCGGGAAGCGACGTTGATGTTGAGCTTTGAAGAAAAGGGCTATTTCGATGAACTTATCAACCTGATTTATATCTATGATGACTGTTTGCCTGATAAGGACGATCTTATTTGCCGGGCCATGCCGGTTCACAAGAAACTGCATTTAAGATTGAAAAGAAAACTTATCGAAGCGGGGTTAATCACCATAAAAGGTGGGTTTTACTTCAATAAAAGAGCCTCGCTTGAAGTGGAAAAAATCAATCAAATATCAGAACGAAATAAAATCAAGGCGCTTAACAGGTGGGCTAAGTCATCGAAACGCAAGACTATTATCAATGCCGATGCAGGTGAGGGCGCAGATGCAGTTTCTGATGCCAACCGGGTGCTGAATCAGAAAGTGAATAGTGAAAGTGATGGTTCCTTAATAACTAAACGCCAAAAAAATCTAACTATCAAGAGGTCACCAAATGACAAACGAAGAAAAAAGAAATCAAACCGCCTGCCAGCCAGCAACGCAAGATGTTCAATCGAAGACATCCTGGACCCCGATGGAAAAGTCCCTGAGGAATATCGAAATTATGCTGAAGAACAGGGGCTTTCAAATACCCAACGGATTTTTACCGACTGGGCCAACTGGTGGGTTAGCGAGAATGGACGAAAAGCTGGTGCGCGGGGATGGCTTGCCACATGGAAAGCACGGGTACGTAAAGATGTCGACCGGCAAAGAGCTAAAAGTACTTATAAAAAGGAACAGTCACGGGCTGGCAGCTGTACCACCGCTCTCGGCGCGCGACTGGCACTTGATCGACGTCGCGATCGACAGGGAAAGGTATGATAATCAGAATATCGTTAATATCCGACCAAAGGATGAATCCTATTGGGCGCAAATACTTGTTCAGGGCGAGGCGGCACTCATAAAAGCACCGTTTGAACATGTTTTAACAAGGTTAACACGGTTAAAAATTCAAAAACCCACGCAATATATGGACGAACATAGCGTCGCGGTGTTTCTCGAGGATATCTGCGAACATTTGGAAAAACGCGAATATTGTTATTACGCCATTGACCGGGGTATTTCAAATTTACTTGAGTGCGAAGAAGATAAATTTTTCCCGACAATGAAGGTTCTCTTGAAATATATCCATCCCATTCATTGGAAACTAAAGCTGCGGATTTCTAAAATTCAGAAGTTATTAAAGCAAAATAGGAAGAAAAATATATTACCCATTGAAAAAAAAGAAGATATCACTATTTCGGAAAGGGAGAAAAATGCCACTAAACCTTAGCGTAGAAGATAAAGGAATGATCGTATCCATGTTGGATGACGGGGCAAATAATGGTCGGATTTCTTTGCGGTTTCCCGGGATTAGAAAAAAACAGATTGACGAAGTTCGCGCTGAAATGGCCAAGGGGACAGAGCAAACAAAACGCAAGCTTAAACGCGATCCGTTGCTTAGCTTATATCGTAGTGGTGATATGGATATAAACGAGCTTTATGCAGCGGAGTATATTCGTTATGCGTTTTCACTTATTACATCTGAGATTAGAGTGCGGGTGATGAACTTTGATGGGTTTGTTGACTTATTCGGGGGCGCACCAACGGAAACCGAAAGTGAGCTTAAAGTTCGGGTGCAACACCAATATGCCAAATGGTTCGATGAATGCACAAAAAAACGCATCAAAGTAGGCCCGGTTATTCATTTGCTCACCGAACCGGTAACCTTACGAGAAACGGACAGATATTACGGTTACCGCAATGGCACCGCAAGGGGCCACGTCATTAACGGCCTTAAGTTATACGTAAAAATGTTTAAGCCAAGAAAGGGGATCAAGTTTTAAGCTTGTGGGGTTTTAAATTTATATGTCGCTCTGATGGAATTTTCATTAATATGGGGATTTTTACGGGGTTTCTGGCCCGGTTCAAGAAGTGATCCGCAATATTAGTACCTTGGCAAATTTTTTGATTATGTTACCCTTGAACCCACTTAACACCGCAAAGGGCAGGGCATGGGACTGGAAAATATTACGAAAGATATGTTGTGGTTTGCCGCAATATTCTTTTTTACGGTTCCGCCGGTACTTCGGTTTCGTGAAAATTATATGGTGCCGCTTCTTGCAACATTATTGGTGTTCGGGTTTTATACACAAGCATTCTGGATGCCTGATTTTTATGCGGCGCAGGACTGGATCGGGATTGTTATTATATGTATATGTATCCTTATTGCTTATTTTCTGTGCGGTTGGATCGTTCATTATATTTGGGGAAAGTATAAATCGGTCTATTTAAAAAATATAGGTGCGTTTAAGCCGCTGTTTAACGCGTGGATATTTAGCAAATATTACCAGATAGGAGATGATTATATCATTGAAATAAGGCGGTTAAGAATGTTTGAAGTTGCCTTTGCGGATGTTGCAAAAATTGAATATCAATTTGATGCCGAGCCTGCGATTGTTAGTTTGCGCATTACAGATGGTGTGGAACGCGAAAAAGAAATTCTTAATGAATTTTGCATAGATGAAACGAACCCATGTTTTGAAAAAGTATGCGAATTGATAAACGAGCATTTTCCGGATATTGATGAGAACTGGCTGGACAACGCCCAAAATAGTGGAAATGTTATGCCAGTTATTCTTTTTCAAAAAACGCCAAAGGCGGAGAATTAATGTTTTTAATCATTACCATATTTATTGTTCCGCTTGGCACGGGATTATATCTTTGGCGGGAGGTGCCACCGCCAAGGTTTGCTTATTATATATCGCTTTGCGTATCCGCGGTTTCCATTTTGGCATTGATCTTTGCCACGGCACCGATGATGACATTTATCGGGCTTGGCTTTTTTCTGGCGTCTACAAGTTTTTTTAGCGGGGCATATTTATCGACTTTGATCCGGGCGTATAATCAAAAGAAGAACCAAAACTAGATTATTGTAAATTATCGTTTATATATTTTTCTTTTGCCCTTTTGGCGCGGGTCATTTCGTTTTCAGAAAGTTCGTCTTTCAAAAACCTTTTATTTTGAAGAAGTCTTGTTTGAGTGTCAGGGTGAAGCATACCGGTAGTGGCTGTGCTTTTAAGTTCTGTTGCCAACATTAGCCACTTCATGGCCTCGATTTTATTTTTTCTGGCGCCAGTTCCCAAATAATAATATTGACTAAGATATTCCGCAGCAGCACTTTTGCCGCCTATAAATGCATATTCAAAATATTCTGCGGCTTTTTTAAAATCCTTCTTCACACCAACACCTTGGTGATGAATAAGACCGAGTGAGTAAAGTGCTTCTTCATTTTTATTATCTGCGGCCTTGATAAGCCATTTCATGGCTTGCGTTCTGTCGGTGTTGACACCAAGGCCTTCGCCATAAAGAACAGCAAGATTATTTTGAGCCCGCGAATGGTTTTGTTCCGCAGCCATCAAATACCAGTGACGGGATTGTTCAAAGTTTCGTGTGGTACCCCGGCCATATTGATAAGCGACAGCAGTTTCATATTGGGCATTCATTTCACCAAGTTTTGCGGCACTTAAAAACCACTCAAATGCAATGATGGGGGAGATGGGCAAGTTTCCAAGCCCCAGTTGATAGGCAAGGCCGAGATTATATTGCCCTTCTTTGTTACCTTGTTTGGCGGCTTTTATCGTCCACTGGTTTGCTATATTGCGGTCTCGTTTAACAATAATACCTTCGGCGTAAAACATTGCCAGCGCGGCCTGTGCTTCGGCGTCGCCTTCCTCGGCGTCCAATTTATATTCATCAAATGCCGTTTGAAAATCTCCTGATCGTTCAGCGAGGCGTGCTTTTTCAACATCGGCGAGGGCAGGTGTTACCAAAATCAAACAGTAGAGGGCGAAATATTTCACTTATGGTTCCAGTCATCAGGATTATCGGAATCGTTAGGGCTAAGGCCGATAATATCACCGTCTGTGTTGATACCAAGGCCAAGCACCGTTCGGTTTGCGTAGCAGAAATAGGCTGTTACCTGATTTACTTCAAGAATTTCACCGTCAGTGTTACCGAGGTCGCGCAGCCTGTTGATGTCTTCTTTAGTTATTTCAGAAGGGTTGATTGTTAACTTTCGTGCATATTTAAGCAGAGCCGCATGTTTTTTATCGAAGGCTTTTTTGGGTTCGGATATTTCAAGCGCTGCACGAATTTCTAAGGATCGTTCGTCATCACCTATCAGGCGGGCCATGCCGGAATAATGATGTTCAATACAGTAATGACATTTATTTAAGATACTAACATAGGTGCCAATGGCCTCGAGAAAGGCTTTCGGTAAAGTATTAGCACTGTGATGGAGGACATATTTATATATGCTCATATGTGCTTCCATAGTGTGCGGGCGCAGACTATGAGCCATCATAATATTATCGACATTATTATCCGGCCCTTTGACCCGGTTATAAAGGCGTTTTAATTTTCCCTCTGCTTCTTCGTAAGGTACAGTGTTTATCCATGTCATTTTTATGTACTTTCTTATTATGGTTATTTGGTTGTATATACAACCAAATGCTTTATTGAATAGCAAGATAAAATTTTCAATGTTATTGCAAAAGGTGTTTATTCAAATCCGTTATATTATCCCAAGTTTGATTAATATATGTAAATCAATTATATTGCTTCAATATAACGAACTATTTGTTGACATTTTGTCAATATTTTATTAGTATATTACCAATTACGGGGCTTGAGAGAGTTACCGCTTCCCTTTTTGGGAGTTAAATGCTAAGGGAGCCCTCGGGTTCCCTTAAGTATTTTTAGTACTCCCGAACTTTAGGAAGCCAAGTTAATACTATTTTTAACATTTCATTAAATTCGTTCATCGGTAAAGATAATATACCATTCCTATCTACCGTTAATCGACTTACCGCAACTGTACTAATTTTATCACATATAGCCCAACTTTTTGCTTCTTCAATACTTGTTCTTAAAGAAAAAGCCCATTTATTGTTGCCTTGTTCTTTGGTTGTACAAGGGACAATAGTAACCGCTCCATTTAAAGTGTGGCCATTATAAGAGGTTACGATAACTGGTCTGCGTTTCCAAAACTCCGGCAACTGGGCGTCTTCTGGAAAATCACACCAATAAACTTGTCTAACTTTAGGAGCAGATCTGACTTGTGGCGTAACTTTGGGTGGTATTGTATAAACAGTTGTCATTTATTGAATAATCATTTTATAAAATCATCTTACCTAGGTATATAATAGGTTGTATATTAGAATAATTATTCTAAATATTATAGTGACATTCTGAAAATTTTAATAATTTTGCAAAAAATCCAATAACCTCCGTGTATTACTGCACTCGGTAATATTGCCGTGCCAGACAGCATATAAAGGGATCGGTGCCGCTTCCCAATCAGGAAGAACGCGAATGAGCCGCCCGTCCTTTAATTCATCTTCAATCAGCCAATGGGAAAGTGTTGAAATACCCAGTCCCAGGATCGCAAATTCAACCATTGCTTCTGCACTATTGGCGGTAACGGTTCCTTTAATTTCTACCTGATACGGTTTATGTCCTTTTTTGCGTAACTCCCTGTGGTTAGGCAACAAGTCGTGTCGCAACCAGTTCCAGGAGGTGAGGTCGCGCGGATGTTTTGGTTCAGGATGCATTTTATAATACTCCGGGGAGCAGGCGAGTGTTCGCTGTTTGGAAGCCAGTTTTTTTGAATTAAGGGTGCTGTCCGGCATAGAACCCATTCGAAAAGCAATATCGATACCATCGGCGATTAAATCATGTCGGTCATCAGAATATATGCATTGCAAATGAATGCCGGGATTTTGCTTGCTAAATTCAACGAGCTGCCTTGATAAATCATCTCTGCTAAGCGAGCCGGGCAGTGTGATAATTAAACGACCCGTTGCGACATCATGTCCGCTGACTTTATTTATGCCGACTTGTGCGTTATCGAGCATATCTATAGCGTGTTTATAAAGGACTTCGCCTTCGGCTGTTTTTGATAATTTTCGAGTAGAACGGTAAATGAGGGCCGTGCCAAGACGTTGTTCCAGTTGAGTTATTTGATAACTGACAACGGATGGAGATAGATTTAACGATTTTGCTGCTGCTCTGAATGACCCGCGTTTTATGGTTTCAGCAAAAATGGCCATAGCCTTAAGATCGTCAATCATGACAAACTCCTGATAATTAAATATATTAGAACAATTAAAATGAATTACCCTGTCTATTCACAATAAAGTCATGGTGATACTATTGTGTCAATTAATTAATGATAGATAGAACAGGGTATTTGTTATGACAGCGGTTTTTGCGATTGGGTTATATGCATTTTCCATGTCAATTACCCCCGGTCCCACCAATGTAATTTTACTTTCCACCGGCGTGAGGTATGGATTTTTAAAAGCGGTTCCGTTTGCATCGGGCGGCGCGATCGGTTTTAGTATATTGAATTTCATTATTGCCGTTGGCCTTGGTGAGTTTGCACAGGGCAATGATATATTTTTAAATTTTCTTAGCTACGGCGGCGCGGCATTCATTTGTTATATGGGCTATAAAATTGCGACCGCGCCAACTCAGTTAGAAGAAGTCGGTGACAATGAGAACGCGGACGCAGGGCCGCCCGGGTTTGTCAGCGGGATGATCGTTCAATGGTTAAGTCCGAAGTCCTGGATTGCGTCGATTGCCGGTGTAGGTGCATTTGTAACGGCCGGAGATTTTCAGCAAGTAATCGTTTACGTGACAATCTACATCACTGTCGGTTTTTGTAGCATTTTGCCGTGGGCTTATGCCGGATCCAAAATATCACGGTTTCTTGGCGACACTCGTAACATGCGGATTTTTAATTTGACTATGGGTGGAGGTTTGATACTGATTGCCGGGTACTTAATTACGGTTTGAATTCTGGATAAGTTTAATGTCATTTTATTTTGCAATGTTCATGTATTCTATTTCAATGGCGATTACGCCGGGGCCTAATAACCTTATATCCATGGCAGCGGGCGTTCGTTACGGGTTTAAAAATGTTTTGCCCTTCGTTAGCGGTATTACATGCGGTTTTGGTATTTTGTCGTTAGCATCCGGCCTTGGCCTTGGCCAAATTGCTACCGGCAATACGACTTTTATGAAAATATTAGGTTACGGCGGCACGGCAATCATTTGTTATCTGGCGTTTAAAATTGCCACGTCAAAACCGGAAATTGTCATAAATGAAAACGATAAGCCCAAATTTATTCACGGTGTCATATTCCAATGTATTAATCCCAAGGCATGGGTCGGATCAATCGCCGGTATAAGCGCATTTAATTTGGTGGGAAATTATGAACAATTAAGCATATATATCATAATGTACTGCGCGCTTGTGTTTATGTCTGTTTCAATATGGGCATATGGTGGTTCAATAATCGTTGAGTATTTATCTGATCGACGCAGGCACAGAATATTTAATATCATAATGGGTATGAGTTTGTTCGTAGTTGCTTTATATCTTTTTTATATGCAATCTGGTTTTTAATTATAAAGGTAAGAATTAGTGTCAGTTATCATAGCCATGTGTTTATACGCGCTTAGTATGTCGCTATCACCCGGGCCAACAACAATAATCGCTATGACCACAGGGGTTAATCACGGGTTTCGCCAGTCATTTCCGTTTATTATTGGCGCGACCATTGGGTTTGCCACGCTCCTTAGTATCATTGGGCTAGGCATGGGGGAATTTGCATCCGGTAATGAAAAGTTTATGACTATTATGGGTTATCTGGGGTCTTCATATATTTGTTTTATGGGATATAAAATAGCGACGGCACCAACAAAAATCGTGGAAGCCGTGCAGAGCCGACCAGGATTTACTTCCGGTGTTATATTGCAGTTTGTTAATGCAAAGGCGTGGATCGCCAGTCTCGCAGGAATAAGTGCTTTTAACTTGGCCGGAACTTACGCCGAATTATTTATGTTCGTAATATTATTTAATATGGTGGGTACATCCTGTTTGCTGACCTGGAGTTATGCGGGGTCAAAAATTAGCGTATTGTTGGGTGATGAACGTAATTTGCGTATTTTTAACTGGATCATGGGCGGCGGGCTGATTTTGGTCGCGGCCTATTTGATATTAATGCAAATGGGACTTGTTTAGATGATTATT
This sequence comes from Emcibacteraceae bacterium, assembly GCA_021774795.1. Taxonomy (GTDB): domain Bacteria; phylum Pseudomonadota; class Alphaproteobacteria; order Sphingomonadales; family Emcibacteraceae; genus Pseudemcibacter. The sequence continues at coordinate 24,392 of JAJFIR010000009.1, forward strand.
AAGGCAGCGGTTAACGGACTTGGCACTGTCAATACGAACTTGATGAGCATAATCGAAGAAAAGAAATATATTCTTCGCCGTGATTACGATATCGAATTTAAATTTGTGTGCATCGCTGACAGCAGTGGTATTGCATTGAATAATCATGGGTTTAATCCGACCGAGGTTGCTTTGCGCAAGGAAGACGGCGAAAAAGCAAGGAACTTTGTTGGCTATAAGCCGGATATGTCGATGTCGGATGCTTTAGAAAAGATTGAATGTGACCTTGTGTTTGAAGGATCGCCAGTTGACCATAAGACGGGCGGTGAAGCATTGGATATTGTGAAGGCTGCTTTAAAAAATGGCATATCCGTTGTCTTGGCAAATAAAGGCCCGGTTGTTTGCGCTCACGGCGAACTTCATAAACTTGCTGCTGAAAATAATGCACAAATAAAATATAGTGCAACAGTTTGTGGTGGTCTTCCGGTTTTAAATATTGGCGAACGTGATATGATTGCAGGGGACATACATAAAATTCGCGGTGTATTTAACGGCACCAGTAATTTTATATTCGCCGCAATGATCAGAGGTCAAAAATTTGATGATGCCCTTAAAGTGGCGCAGGATGTTGGTGCCGCAGAAGCTGACCCTTCACTGGATATTGACGGGTGGGACACGGCTTTTAAGCTTTTGATTATCGTCAACAGCGTTTTGAAGGCAGATATATCACTTGACGATATAGAAGTTGAGGGGATAAGCACCATTACGCCGGAACTTCTTAGAGAAGAGTATGAAGCGGGACACACGGTAAAATTGGTAGCAACAGCCCAAAATGGCGTCTATACTGTAAAACCGACAGTGCTTGCCAGGGAAGGTTTTCTTGGTTCTTGTGACGGGTGGGAAATGGGCGTTGAAATCCACAGTGATATTTATGGCATCAGTTATCATAAATTATACGAAAAAGAACCCATTCCAACAGCCGCATCAATGATGCGTGATGCGGTGAATATATTTAGTTAGTTTACCTGCTATTTTTAACTATCATTTACTTTAAATTTATATTTTTCCTTTATTAAACAGTCCATATTAATGGAGAAGATGAATTGTTAAACGGAAGTTATAGGGGGACGAACAGAGAGCCTGCAACAGACGCACAAATAATAGCGCTTTGTGAGCTCCTATGGGCGGACGAAAATCTTCATCAGGCGTTTAACCGTGTCGGTGTCAGCGGATATTTCGATATGGACGAATATATGAGCGTCCATAATATGATAACCGAATATTGGCAGGCATCGGGTGGGGATGTATATCTTGGTGACTTGTTCCTGGCCGAAGCAATTGTGCGCCATTTTGCCGATGACATATTTCCGGATTTAGACAGTAAAGAAACACATAATTTTATAAGAAAGCATCGTCCACAGCGCCATGATGACGGTAGTCTAATGCAAGCGATCCCGGCAACGGTTGATGAAGTGCTTGAGCTTATTCTTGATTTAAAATCAATGGTAGGTGTTAAAGAATTTTGTGATCAGTCGAAAGTTGCCTATGAAAACGGAGACCGTGATAAAATAGAAGAAATTCAATCAAAAGAACAATATCTTGCCGAAAGATATCGCCGCAAAAAAGGCTATATGGATAAAATGGGTTATACCGAAGCCTTTAGTGTGCTTCGCGATCTCCTTTGCGGCGAGTATAAACAAGAACTGGATTCACAACGTCTCAAGTCCCGCATTGAGCAAGGATTGCAGTTCTGGAATTATTGAGGTAAAGCCATATTGGATTGGAAGGCTTTATTACTTCGTGCAATTTCGACGAAATACTCTTCGCTTTTGCCACGATAGAATTTTATTTCTTCTTTCGATACTCTACTTTCCAGGTCATCAATGATATCGATAACAAATTGGTCACCATTTTTTCCAAAATATAATACCATAATAGAGCAAGTCCGGGCCTGGATTCAATTCCATCACCTGACATAAGTTTTACGGCAGTTTCTTTTTGTGCTTCTGCTGAACCTGCAAATGATGCACGAACGTAATATTCATATGCTTTATCTTCGTCCAAGGGAAGGTGTTCACCAATGTCATGCATTCTGGCTAACATTAATAAAGCATCAGGATGATTGCGTTCAGAGGCCTTTTTGAGCCAGTAAACGGCTTTTTCCGGGTTGGCATTGATACCATCCTGGAAACCGAGATAGAGATTGCCGAGAAGACCCTGGGCATATAGATGTCCTTTTTTTGCGCCATAGGTTAATAGCTCTAATCCTTTATCGATGTCTCTTTCTGTCCCGTTGCCATCAACATATAAATTTCCAAGGCTGACAGCTGCATTTGCACTTCCAGCAGAAAAAGCAATATTATACCAATGAAATGCCTGCGTATAATTTTGCTCTACTGCTACACCTTTTTCATATTCCCTTCCTAATCTATACTGTGCTAACAGAAAATTATGATTGGCCGCTAAAGCTATCCATTTTATTGCTTCTTCAGTGTCCTTATCCGATCCGTATCCTTCTAATCTAGCTAATCCGTACATATATTCAGCTTGGGAAAACCCTTTATCTGCTGCACGTTTATACCATTCGACGGACCCGACTTCACTTCTTGGTACTCCGTTCCCAAGGCCAGTATTTTGTGCAAGTTTCACATGTGCTTCCAGGTGTCCATTATTCGCTGCCTTATAGTACCTATCAGTTGCCATATTCGGGTTTTTTGGAAAACTATAGTACCCATATTATAACACGTCACCAATTTCAAACTCTGCATTGGCGCGTTCTTCAACGGTAATTACGCTATCAAGTTCATCGAAGCCTTTTTGTGTATTTTTTTTACCGGCGAGATAAGCGAGATTCAACCAGATAAATGCTGTGCTGCGATTATAAAGGGAGTTTCTTTGGTTCCGTGTAAATCAGCCAGTGCCATAAATGCGTCCGAATTTCCGAGATCGGCGGATTGTTTGATCAGGCCGTAGCCTTTATCAAGATCTCTTTCGACACCATTTGCATATATGTAAATATATCCAAGTTGAAGTAATGCACTTCTATTATATTGCTTTGCACTTTTTTGATACCAATGACGGGCTTTATCCATATCTTGTGGTACTTTCTCACCAAGATTATAAATAGCTCCGAGATAGTATTGCGCTTCGGAGTAACCACCATCCGCAGCCAATCGCATCCATTTGAGACCTTCAATAAAGTTGAGCTCCAAATCAGAAGATTCAATAATATATGTTAGGGCAAGAGCAAATTGAGAAGGAGGATAACCAAGTTCAGCACCAGCAACATGAAAATTTTTCCCTTTTTCCTTTTCTGTAGGGACACCGTCGCCTGATAAATAAATTTGCCCCAAAGCATACAAGGCCTTTGGAAAGTTTTGTGCAGCGGATTTTTCGTACCAGGCAATTGCTTCGGGGGTGTTTTTTTCCATTCCTTGTGCGAAGAAATATAGAGTGGCTAGATTATATTGGGCTAAAGCATTTCCTTCTTTTGCGTGGGGTAAATACTCCTTGAACGCGGTTTCATAGTCTTTTTCAGTTAACGCTTTATTAGCTGCATCCATATCAGCGAATGTACTATGAGTGCTGAATAGCAAGAATAATATAAAACAATGAATCGACTTATTTGACAAAATGAACTCCGTATAAAAACTTCGTTATATAGTCAAACATAACAATTATAGGTTTTAAATGCAATAAGAATATCTCGCAACTAGCATATAGCGTATCGGTTTAAATGCTATAAGTTTAGCTTAATACCTAGAGCATTTTATTCAAGAATATTAAAGTAAGCAATGATATACAAATTGGAATTATTCTTAGAATGTCTATATTGTAAAGTCGCACATACTTTAATCTTCTTTAACCTAAGTAGAAATTTAAAATGAAGGCACACTTAAATCTATCAGATTATAAACGTATGCCATGGAAAAATGGCTTAGGCATGACGACGGAACTTGCAATTGAAGAACATGATCCGCAGCGCGATGACAGCCCCTTTGTGTGGCGGATTAGCATCGCCGGCGTTACCGAAGACGGTCCTTTTTCAATTTTTTCAAATATTGACCGTAATTTGATGTTAATAGACGGAAACGGTATCACGCTTGACGGCGGCACGCACGGTGTGGGAGTGTTATTTGAAGAATTTCAGGTTTACCGGTTTCCCGGTGATATAGAGTTAAGTGGCAAGCTGGCGGACGGTCCGGTCAAAGATTTTAATCTTATGGTAGACCGAAGGTTTGCAAAAGGTGACATATCCGGCTTTTATGTTAATACACCGGAAAGATTAACACTCAAAGCAGATGTGAATTTTATTCATTTGCTGGATGGCAGTGCCCCGGTGATGCTTGATATGGAAGGTGAACTTATGGTACTTGAGAGTGGAGCAAGTTTGCGGGTAGAAAATATCAAGCAAAGTGTAGTTATTTTACCGATGGAAAGTAATCAGGAAGTTTCAAAGATCGTTTTTATTACGATCGATTTATTAGATAGGGAAGCATGATGAAATATTTGCTAGCAATGGTTATTTTCACGGTCAGTTTATTAAACGCCCATTCAGAGGAATTCACACTTAATACTGAAGACGGCTTCGCGCTAGCAGCTACGCTTTTGACGCCAGCGGATAAAGGACCAAACCCGGCAGTGATACTCATCCACCAAGGAGGGTCAAACCGCAGCGAGTGGTTGTTTTTTCATGAACAACTTCTTTCGCAAGATTATGTGATTTTGTCATACGATATAAGAGGGATGGGGGCATCACCAAAAGAAAGTAACGCTGGAAAAACGGTTGATAATATTTATAATGCACCAGATCAGGCGACACTGGATTTAAAAGCGGCGATAACGTTACTTGAAGCCAGAGAAGACGTAGATAAAAACCGGATAGCGATTATTGGTGCCTCGGTTGGCGGAAATCTTGCTGTTGTGGGCGCGGGTATCATGAATATTAAAACGGCGGTTGCCATGTCCGGCAAAACAGATGCCGTTTTAAACTTGGCAGGTGATAAAAATATGCCGCTTCATTCAACATATTATATTTCATCGATGGAAAGTAACGGTGAGCGCACCGGATGGGCGAGGGAAATGTATGATATGACGGAAGGACGCCGTAAAATATCGATCATTGATGATTCAATGGGGCATGGAGTTAGTATTTTCAAGGACGCGCCCGAACTTAAAGATAAAATTATCCAGTGGCTTAAAGAGACACTTTAATATTACTGTGTTTCGTCAGGGGTTTGATCTTGACCGCTGAAGGCGACTATCGCCGCCAAACCTGCGATTATTCCAAGGCCAATGAATATTTCCTCTGTTGAAGCACCTCCGTCTGGACCCAAATATAACCCTGCATGATTTATTCCGGCAATTGATTGCCCTGCGAGGCTTAATTTATGATTTCTTGTCGATGAAAAGCGGATATCAATAAGCGATGCTTTTATATCCTGTTGCCGCAGAGGAAATCCATCAGTAGTGCTTAGTGTTCGCTTGAAGTTGAATGAATAGCCGAAATTAATAGCCCGGTTTGATTTTTTTACATTTGATGGCGCAAATGGAATTTTTAAATAAATACTATGTTCGAGGCGATCATTATGGTCATCGAATGCATAATCATTTGCGACGGCGATATTTTGGCTTAACCCTGTAATCGACGCGGCAAGTGCAGCGCATAAGGCACGCGATATTTTCATTAGATGTTACCCTTTTTTCTTAACTATAAGAAATTATTTGGGAAAATCATAGTACGCCACATATGGGAAGACGGGCTATTATCATAACCGAGACCTTCTTCCGGTTCGTGGAAGTTACGGCCGATGATATCAACATAGTCATCCATAGAAACGGTGACATTTGGATCAAAGCTGTAAACATCATTGATACAAATTTGACGGGCTGTCATATACCATTTGTGATTGCGGGCATATTCGGCGTCCTTAAAAATATATGGTTCCGGTTTAAAATCTTCGCCGAAATAACGAATATACGCTTCCGGATAGGGATAGCCGACTTCTTCATCAGGAATGAAGCGCAGCGATTGGTGATATTTGATGGCCCAGCTTACTTCTTCATCCACATAAGGTGCGACAAGTTGTGAGCCATAATAACCGTGATCACCGCTTATAAAGCCGGATACGCTGATATCATGAAGTAAACATGCGAATACCGTTTTTTCGGGAAGGCCGTTTATTTTCGCCAGGCGGGCACTTTGAAGTAGATGACTTGAATGGCCGATACGTTTATCAAAAAATTCGAGCAAACTGGGTTTATCAGACATGCGTGGCAGGCGATTATCATGACCCATATGGAAAAATTCACCAGGTTGTTTTTTGGGAATATCCATTTCGTCTTTACCATATGTTCTAAAAACGCGGGCAGGGGCAATATAACCGTTTGGCTTCACATCTGCGTCAGCTGAGGACATGTTGCCCTGTTTTTCTTCAAGCTCCTTACCCATGGCAAACTCGAGAGCGTCCGCTTTTTGGTTCGCGTCCATTGAAGCGAGCGCAGCCGCACCACCAACGGATGCTATAAATGTTCTTCTGTCCATAATATGCTCCTACAAGAAATTGTTTGGGTGGTTCATCGTGCGCCACATATGAGCACAAGGACTATTATCAAAACCCAGACCTTCTTCCGGGTCGCTCCAGTTTCGGCCAATGATATCATGAAAATCTTCGAGATCCACCTGGACGTTTGGATCGAAACTGTAAACATCGTTGATGCAAATTTGCCTTGCTGACATATACCATTTGTGATTACGGGCATATTCGGCATGACGATAAATATAGGGTTCCGGTTTAAAATCTTCGCCGAAATACCGGATATATGCTTCGGGATAGGGATAGCCGATATCTTCGTCAGGAATGAACCGTAGAGATTGATGATATTTAATGGCCCAGCTTACTTCTTCGTCCACATAGGGAGCGACCAGCTGCGATCCATAATAGCCATGATCGGTTTTTATAAAGGCACCGTTACTGATATCATGAAGCAGGCAGGCAAGAATAATTGGCTCCGGCAGGCCATTTATTCTTGCAAGACGGGCACTTTGCAGTAAATGGCTTGAATGTCCTATGCGCTTATCGAAATATTCAAGCAGCGTCGGCTTTTCCGACATTTTTGGAAGACGGTCATCATGCCCCATATGGTAAACTTGATTATCTTTTCTTCGGGGATTTTGATAACTTTTACCGTAAGTGGTTGCGATAGGGGGCTTCATAATAACTTTTTCAAGTTCCTGGCCCATAGCATGTTCAAGTGCATCGGCCTTTTGATTGGCATCCATTGTAGCGAGTGCCGCTGCACCACCAACAGAGGCGATGAAGGTTCTTCTATCCATATTTAGCTCCCGTATTTTTGCTTAATTTGCCTAATTTCATTCATTATTATGATAGCGAATATGATACATTATTACAATAATCGCTATAAATCAATATTTGAACACAAATATATGTCTCCGCTAACTCTGCGGATTTTTTACCTGAAACTTACCCTGATTATTGTTGTCGGTTTATAAGCTGTTATTTGGCATGCTCATTGTGCGCCACATATGGGCGGATGGACTATTGTCAAAGCCGAGACCTTCTTCCGGGTCGCGCCAATGGCGACCGATAATATCATGAAAATCTTCCAAATTAACTTCGACATTTGGATCAAAACTGTAAACATCATTGATGCAAATCTGCCTTGCTGACATGTACCATTTATGATTACGGGCATATTCACCATCAGTAAAAATATATGGCTCCGGCACATAATCTTCGCCAAACATACGGATGTATGCTTCCGGATATGGATAGCCGACATCTTCATCCGGAATAAACCGTAAAGATTGATGATATTTGATGGCCCAACTTACTTCTTCGTCGACGTACGGGGCGATGAGCTGCGAGCCATAATAACCGTGATCAGAATTTATATATCCAACCACACTGATGTCATGTAGCAAGCAAGCAAGGACCATATGTTCGGGAAGCCCGTTTATTTTGGCAAGTCTTGCACTTTGTAAAAGATGACTATTATGGCCAATGCGTTTATCAAAATATTCAAGGAGTGTTGGCTTTTTTGACATTTTTTCCAGACGTGGATCATGTCCCATGTGGCTTAGCTGTCCGGGGATGCGTGGCCCGCGTTCCCAGCTATTATCAGCACCATATGCACGGCAATAAGCCGATTTTCCAATTCGTTTTGTCTCTAGTTCTTGGCCCATAGCCATTTCAAGGGCATCTGCTTTTTGATTGCCATCCATAGCAGCAAGCGCACCAGCACCGCCAACAAAGGCAAGAAACTTTCTACGATCCATGATCATCTCCCATATTTTGTGATAGGTTATCTAATCATATATATGGCTGTGTTGTCAATGAAACTGCGGTTAATCATTTTCGAAATGATCGGTATAATCAACGGCGACGCCATAATCCGGATCTTCATCAGGCATTTGCTCGACCATGCTACCGGCTTTGTTCAGTAACGCTTTGCAATCAGGGCTGAGATGGCGCAAATGCACTGTTTTGCCGCGGCGGTTATATCTTTCCGTTAATGTTTCAATGGCCTGGAGGCCGGAATGATCCCAAACGCGGCTTTTTAAAAAATCAACAACCACATCATCCGGGTCATCTTTGGGGCTAAACATATCCTGGAAGTTAGCGGTGCTGCCAAAAAACATTGGGCCGCGAAGATTATAAACTTTCTGCCCCTGGTCGGTCATTTCCGTGGTTACAGAAACGCGCTTTGAGGCACGCCAGGCAAATACAAGTGCGGAAACAATTACACCGACAACAACAGCAACAGCAAGGTCACTATAGACGGTGACGATGGTGACAAGAATAATGACGAATGCGTCATGTAGAGGCACCCGGTGCAAAATAGTAAGGCTGGACCATGCGAAAGTACCGATTACCACCATGAACATAACGCCGACTAATGCGGCAACGGGAATTTGTTCAATAAGACCGGAAGCCCATAGAATAAACCCAAGAAGGAATAAAGCAGCGGATATGCCGGATAGGCGGGTGCGACCGCCGGATTTTACATTAATCATGCTTTGACCGATCATTGCACAACCACCCATTCCACCAAAAAATCCGGTAACGATATTGGCGGCGCCTTGTGCGGCACATTCGCGGCTGGCCCCACCGCGGCTTTCAGTCATTTCTGCAACCAAATTCAAGGTTAGTAGCGATTCAATTAAACCAATAGCCGCTAGAATAAAGCTGTAGGGTAGAATTATTTTCAAAGTTTCCAAATTAAATGGCACGCTTGGAATATTAAATTCTGGCAGGCTGCCTTTAATGGAAGCAAGATCACCAACGCGCGGCACATCGACGTCAAAGCCAATAACGATGACTGATACGACGAGGATTCCCAGAAGTGGTGCGGGAATGCTTCTGATGAGCTTTGGCCCAAACCAGATCACAAACATTGTCAGCAAAACAAGGCCGAGCGTTAAGTAAAGCGGTAGTCCGGTCATCCATGTTTGGTTTCCGATCGCGTCAGGCATTTTAAATTGTCCGAGTTGAGCCAGAAAAATAACAATCGCAAGGCCATTTACGAAACCAAGCATCACCGGGTGAGGCACCATACGAATGAATTTACCCAGCCGAAAGACGCCCGCTATGATTTGCAATATTCCCATTAGAATTACAGCTGCAAAAAGATATTGGACCCCGTGGGTCGCGACAAGAGCAACCATTACGACCGCAAGTGCGCCGGTCGCACCGGATATCATGCCCGGTCTGCCGCCGATAATGGCCGTTATAAGACCAACGATAAAAGCAGCGTATAATCCAACAAGAGGGTGCACCCCGGCCACAAACGAAAAGGCCACGGCTTCGGGAACAAGGGCTAATGCGACGGTTAGACCCGATAATATTTCGGTACGGTATATTCCGATTATACCGGATGATTTTGGCTCTATAATTGGCAGGTCGGGGGCAGTTTGCATTTATTTTCCATATATTTAAGCGATCGTCGACGCGCTAAAGGTGCGCACTATAACGGGACAAAGATTAATTGCAATCTATGAATTTTGTGAGATATAATTTTCGTATCAGAGATTTCAATGAGTCGAATTTATTAAACTGGGATCCCATTTTAGGACATGATCAAAAAATGCAAGATGCTGGGCATTTGGCTTATTCCCTAATTCATTTGTTAACAAATATAGTTAAAATTTTAACAAATATTAATCTTTTGTAAAATATTTGCATTTTTGTGGCAAAATAAGGGATAATTACCAGATAAAATTATAGACATGAGTATCAGTAATTGCGGAAATATTTCCACGGAGTTAGTAAATGATTGAGATAAAAAGATTTCCAAGCGGACCGTTCCTTGAATTTATGGTCAGGGATATTTTGAAACGCAAAAGCGAAGATTTAGCACCGGAAAATATGCTGGACGGTAAGCTCGGTTACATGTGGTTAATATTTGGTACCTGTCTTAGAAATAAGGACATTCGGTGGTATAATAATCGATATGAACGCAATAGGGTCGTGACCATGACACTCGATAAAGTAAAAGTAGGCAGATCGGCATTTAACAGACGTTCGCAATTTATTAAGGGCAAGGATATTGAAGAGCAGATAGAATGTTACCATAAATTACTGGATGCCGAAGCCAAGCGACGGGGCGGCGTTGTTGTCGATGTTAAGAATTATCATTAGGGAGTGTTATTTTCTTCGCCATGCTGAATACATGGTCATCCGAATATCCGATAGATTTATAAAAGTCGATGGCTTGTTCATTTGAGTGACGAACTTGAAGGTTAATTTTCGGACATCCTTTAGCGACTAATAATTTTTCCAAATGCAGCATCAATATCCTTGCGTAACCGTTTCCCCTTTGCGAGGGCGAGACACACAACATATTTACCCAACCCCTGCGACCCTCATATCCGCCCATTACGGTTGCTATAATTTGGCCAGCCTTCTCTCCGACAAGAAATAATTCCGGGTTTACTTTTAGTTTTCGCTCGATGTCTTTTTGTGGATCATTATGAGGGACGATTAAATTGACGTCGTGCCAAAGTGCTATTACAGCTGGTTGGTCATCAATATGAAACTCTCTTATAATCATTGTTATTTGCATTTTATTAAATTGCTGCCTTAATTTGTTCGGTATGTTATGAGAAAAAGATATCGTTATGTTGAGTTTATTAAAAGGAAGAACATGAAAAAAATAATTATTGCCATTATTATGGTTATGTTTACGTCCCCGTCGTTAAAGGCGGGAGAGCATGCGAATGCGCTTTCGCAATGTTTGATAAACAATACAACACAAGCCGATAAAAACATTATGACACAGTGGGTATTTTCATCATTAAGCAATCACCCGTCAGTTAGTTCTATGGCGGCAATTACAAGCGCGGCAAGATCCAGTGCCGATCAGGAAATGGCAAAGCTTGTGGAGAAATTCATGTATGACAAATGTTTAAATCAGGTAAAAAAAGCCGTTCAAAATGAAGGACCGGGTGCGATAGAAATGAGCATAAGGTCTTATGTGGAAGTGGCGGGCAGAGAAGTGCTAAATCATCCGAGTGTAGCAGGAAGTGTTACGGGGCTTGCGTCCCATATGGATGTTAAAAAGCTTTTCGAAGCTTTAATGACAAAATAATTTATAGAATCTGTTCTGCTTCACTGCGTAGAGCTTCAAGTGAGGCTGTTCGGCCCACAGATGCATAAAGGGTTGCCGCTTCATTATAATAAGCACTGGCTTTATCAGAAGAACCGAACTTTTTTTCAAGTCGGGCCATATATTTCACGACATTTGCTTCATTAACAACGCTATTAGATCGTTTAAATAGATTTCTGGCGGTGTTGTAGGAGCTTAGGGCTGCGTCGTAATTTTCGAGGCCACGTTCCATATATCCTACATTCCAGTGCAGGTTGGCTTCACCGTTAATATCGCTGGTTTCGCGGTAGGTGTCTAATGCGTTTCGGTAAGCAAATCGCGCCCGACGATGATTTCCAATATCGCGTTCCAGATTTCCTACATAGGTGAATAATGTGCTAATGTTTTTTTGAGACTTAATATCCTGAGCGATTAGTATAGCGTCATAAAAATGAGCGCGAGCAGTATCGACACGGTCCATTTTTAGTTTTAGCTCCGCGTGCTTAACAAGCAAGTTAATTTGACCCTGTTTATAATTTATTTGCCGGGCAAGACGAAAAGCTGATCCGTAATGAGTGAGTGCCTCTATATCGTTATCGCGCTTCTTGTCCAAATCGCCGAGAGCAAGGAGGCTTACATACATTCCGCGCGCATATTTTTCTTTTTCAAATATATCATACGCATTTTGAAAAGAAATATGTGCTTCACTAAAACGGCCATCATTCTGACTGTCATATCCGCTATTCAGTTCATCATTACCGTGGGGTGTACCACGAGCGAATAATGAGATGATCATGCCAATGATCAATAGAGAGCCGAGAATATAAACAGCAGTATTTTTGATAGAGAGGCGCGGTAAATATGCAATAAAGTATTTTGCGTAACTTAAAAGCACATAAAAGATAACAAAAAGTTTTTTTAATATATGTGATAGCCGACTGTTCATGTTGATATTTTACAGAAAATTTTAATTGTTTCAAACACAAGAAATAGTAGGGCATTTTGAATATAATAAAAAATGGAGTATACTGCCATAAATTGGGGAAAAAAGAGACCTTGGAAGGGGCGAGATCATGAATATTTCAAGATATTTAATAGCAGTGGTTGTATCTTTTGTTGTAATGGGAGTAGTGGCGTTTGGTGGAATGACGCTTGGCGCAACTCAAATGTCAAGTTTAATGGCAATTGCCAGAGGGCCAGAAGATCTCGCGGCAATGACCGGATGGGGAATGGCGGGATATCTGATTATCACTGCGATTTTTACCTATATTTATATAAAAGGCCGCGAAGCGGGTGACGCCATCGAAGGTGCTAAATTTGGATTAATGTTTGGAGTGTTGATGAGTGGGGCGGGTATGGTCGGTTACAGTATGCTTCCCTATGAAATGACTGCGCTTGTGGCGGATACTGTTATTAATCTGATCGTTTATACATTAGGCGGTATTACTGTTGCCCTTATTTATAAACCTATAACGGAATAAGTTTTAATTACTTCCGATTTTGAAGTGGAACAACCATGATCCGAGAGATAAAGGTTGTGGTTTTGCGCTGCCATTTTAAAACTTACAGTATAAAATATATATCAGACTTTCGGCATTTTCGCCCTTGACTTTACCGGGACCCGCTGTGAACATTTGTAGCTAATAAGGATTTGTGCGCCCGTAAAGCACTAACAATCAAAAATCCCCTCACACGAAATTGACCCATGAAAACCTTATCAATAGGGGTGGCTATGTGGTTCTACATTTGTTTTAGATTTTCAGGAGAAGAAATATGGCATTTCCAACCGGCTGGGGTCGCATCCAGAAAATAACCATTCAAAACTCAAAAGTGGTTGGCACGGGTAGTCATTTAAATGTCCCTGTTCTTATCACTTTAAGCCACCTTAATTCCGAAATCGTTGATGCCGGAAGTAATTCGGCTTTAAATGGTGGCGGCGATGTTAGGTTCAGTACGGATTTGGCCGGAACAACGCAGCTTGCGTGTGAGATTGTCAGTTTCGTTACAAATGCCAGCGCACCAAGCCGCGAATGTGAAATATGGGTCAAAATTCCCAGCGTTTCAACTTCAGCAAATACTGATATTTATATCTGGTATAATAAGGCGGGAGAAAGTCAGCCTGCCGTAAGTGCTGCTTTTGGTAGAGATGCGGTATGGGCAGGTTATGAATTTCTAACTCATGATATGATTAATGATAGTTCAGGTAATCGCACTATTACGCAAGATAACGCAGGAGTTACAATTGATTCTCCTTGGGGTAAGGTAGCTCATGACTTTAACGGGTCGGTGGATTACCATACAGCACCGATCACTGGCATAAATCTTAACAGTAATCTAACAATAACGTTATGGGCAAAAGCAGATACGGGTAACACATTTCCTCGACTCCTTGACCTTACGACAGCGGACGGGTACGTTCAAATTAATGCAGATACCGATTTCGGTGCGGGTGCTTATGCCTTTGCATCAGATACTTTAATAGGAGGGGATGCTACCAGTATTCAACGAAGTAGCGGCGCGGCCAATATTTGGGAGCGAATTGCTTGTACACACATAGGCATAGGCAGCGGTAAAACAATTCGTATTGGTACGACAAATTATACCGCAACCTCTTTAAGTTGGGGTGCCGGATCATCCACAAATCAAATTACCATCGCTCAAAGGTCGGATAATGCCAGCTTCTATAACGGAAGCATCTCTCTCTTAGGTATACGTGCAGCTATCATTTCAAACGATGTTCTGGATACAGAATATAATAATCAAAATGACCCTGCGACATTTGCAACGGCAGGAACGCCTGCGCCGGCGGACCCAAACGCTATACCGATCCAAAGTGCAAATCATGCCCATGCGGCGGATGGTTTAACGCTTACGGGTAATATTCCCATTGCAGATATGGGCATTCAGCACATATCGGACGGTATCGGAAACACAGGAGGAACAAATACAAGCTTTACGGCGGTTGCATCCTTAAACAATGCGATTGAGCTTCCAAATAATAACCGGATGGGACACGCGGGGGCGACAACCTTAACAGCGTCAAATCGCGAAGGCGATGATATGGCCGGGGCGCGGGTGTTAACCGCAGCAGGAACGCTGACATATTACCGGGAAATTGGTTCGATTGCTGAAAATATGGCGTTTAGAACGTCACTTTGGGAATATGTCGGCGCAGCATCTGGTGCAAATGAATTTATAGTTCGAGGGCGCTATGCGGTTTCGCTTAATGGAGTGACTAACAGTGCCACGCAAGCCTTAACGGGAATCACTACGGCGACGGACTGTATACCGATTGTTACGGGTATTATGAATAACGCCATAGCAGACGATTTTGATAGCCAGACTGCGATAGCGTATTTGGAAAATAATACAACGCTGCGGGTACAAAAAGGGTCGAACGCCAACAATGTCACAGTATATATAACGGTTGTTGAATTTACCGGTACAAACTGGACCGTGCTTCATGGTGATAGTGGTGCGAGCGCGGCGGACACAGGATCAATTATCATACGGGATGGATCAGACGGCACGGGTACAGCGACAAATGTCAGTGCCTGGACAGAGGCGATTATATTTGGCCAATTCAGGGCTGACACCGGGGCGTCTGGTACAGATGACGCCATTTCGGACCTCTGGCCTGTATATGACGTTGGCATTGGTTCGCAAACGGTCGATTGGGCGTTCCATACTGACCATGTAAGTGCGGGAGCGACAAACAGGCATTTTGTTCATGTTTTAAATCATTCAAATTTAGCTGTGACTAGATATCAAGATACCAGTTCTACGTCGGGTGAAAGTACAGTTGATATTGCATCTGCCGGTCTTTCTGATTTAGCGCAATCGCTTATAGTGGGGTCTTCTACGTCAAGTGGTACCGGTATTGCCCTGCCACGTGGATATAGAAACTATTATCTCAATAGCCTAACACAAGCAGCGCACTGGTGTACGCGTTCCGGTAACATCATGGCTCATGAAATTCAAATCGTTGATTTAACGGGATTGACCACTACAGCTGGAGGTTCCAATTTAATAATTGCCGAAAGCACACATTCGCACGGTGCGGATAACGTAACATTAACTCAAGTTCATGGGCTTACTGTAAACGAGGCCGCGCAGGCGTTAAATAGCGATCAAATTGTCCTTGATGTATCATTGATTATGATCAGGGAGGCAAACCATTTACCAACCAGTGATAACCTTTTACTTTCGCAGGTTAATAACATTAATATTTCAAGTGCGACGCATGCATTAGGGTCTGATAACTTTAGCTTTTCGCAAATTCATACTGTTTCAGTAAATGACGCAGGCCATGGCCATAATTCGGACGTGCTTGGCATAATCGTTGAAACGGAACAATCCTTAACGTTGGCACCATGCGTTCATGCGCTTTTAAGCGATGGGCTTACCCTTGGGTATGCAACGACGCTCGTCATTAGCGAGGCGGCAGAGAAACATTTTGCCGATCATATGATTTTTACCCAAAACCATGCTTTGGTGGTAGCAGCTTCTGATCATCAGCAAATTGCGGATCAATTTATCACGGATATTTATGTTGGTATCGATGAGTGCACTCATAATTTATTAAATGACGTGGTTATATTCAGCCAAACCCATAATTTGAGCCCCGCGCCCATATATCATGAAATGCTTGCCGACGCGCCTTATGTGCGGGTTCCGGCGGGCGTATGGGCCGATACAGAAGAAGATATACCAAACTGGAGCAATGAAGCGCAGCAAAATCCGGGTTGGAGTATAGACGCGGCTAATTCATCAACCTGGAACGAAGTGAATCAGGAAAATCCGGGTTGGCAAACTCAATCGGAAAATCAGAAAAACTGGTCAGAAGAGTAAATTCACTTTTTATATTGACTTTGTCGGGTTCCAATAGAATGATATATTTCTACTTGGGGTAGATTCGTATACTACGACTATCAACTTTTAATGTTTTTTTAAGGACATTAATGTTGCGCAAAAACAAACATTATTTACTGAGATTAATTGGCATTACGATTATTTCGTTATTTACCACTATATCTTACGCGCAAGATGTCGAAATTTATTATTATGGGCTATGGTTGCCTAGCCCCTATCATCCAATTTCAGAAGATAATCTGGAAAGTCGTGGACAACATAAAATATTTAAAGCCAATGACAAACGGATAAAAAGAGTATTGGAGCTTATTGAAGATGCGAGTCCTGGATATTATGCTGCGTCAGTTGGGAGAATAATAATGAAATTTCCGAATGATCATACAATTTACATTAGTGAAGGTGGCGGTATTAAATCAACCAGGAATGGCCAAGAAGAATTTATGAAACATTTTAATGGGAAGCAGGTTGGCGAACTAATGGCTATTTTTGAAGCTATTATGGAGCCTCATCCAATATATTCTCGCAAAAAGTGAACTTGCATTTGCACTAGTTAAGTATCGCATACAAAACTTTACATTTGAAATTAATGCCTAACACAGAGAAATATGGATCAGGAAAGCCCGGATTGGCCGGTCCAGTCAGAAAATCAGAAAAACTGGTCGGAAGAGTGATTAGCATTTTTTATATTAACATGCTTGGGTTCCAATAGGCCTGGGTTCCTATAAGAGCGTATATTCCTAATTGGGAAATTTAACTTCCAACAGGGCGATGCCCTTAGGCATCCAATCAAAAAATTAAATAATTTTATACGGATCACCCTAGGCATTTTATTGTCTTTGGTATTCAATAAGGTCGCGTGATAAATTATAATATTACGTGAAAACAACTGGTTAAAATAATAACCTAATCTATTACATTAAAATTAAAGGAAAATATCATGGCAAAAAAAGCAGCTGATAGCGTGCTTGATGCGGCGCTTAATGAAATCAAGAATAACTGTACGAGAATGGTGGTATGTAGCGCCGAACCCGCAAACTATACGGCGGCCAACACAGGCGGCGCAAATAACCTTGGCGACGTGACTATGGCAGCCGTTGATTTCACTGTTGGCGTTGGCGATATAAGCGGCCGTAAAGTGGCCGTTGCATCAAAAAGCGGTGTTAACGTTGACGTAACCGGGTCGGCTACCCATGTTGCGCTCCTGGACGTAACAAATCTTCTTTTACTTTACGTGACCACATGCACGTCGCAAGCGCTTACATCCGGTAATACCATAACGTTTCCCACATGGGATATTGAAATTGCTGATCCGACGTAAATTGAATGATTCGAAATAAATTACATCAGAATCTAATTCAAAATTGTGTCTAGGGAACAGTACATATAAGCGCGAAATAAGTGTAAAAAGATTAAAAACAACCTATTTACAACTAGATAGCGCAATTAAGAGTTTAATAACTTGATAGTTATAAACTAGACCGTGCAATTATAGGTTGACCAGCGTTTATCAAAATGTCTATATCAACCTCAAAGTTTTAGGAGAAGTATAATGGCCAAAGAGAATTCAATACGCGTGATTGTATATCGCGATGGAAATCGAATATGGCATGCTCAATGTTTGGAATATGACATAGTGGTTCAAGCGAAAAACAAAGATAAATTGCGTAAACGTCTTGAAGTAGCGGTTAGCGCGGAAGCTAACTTGAGTGAAGAAATGAATGGATCCAAGTTTGCTGGCATAAGTCCAGCACCGGATATGTATAAAAAACTGTGGAAAAAAATTAGATCTACCAACAAAATGGATTCTTTGAAAATTGGTGATAATGGCATTGAAGCGGAACTAAGAACTGTAGCTTAGGGGATAAATATGGCGCATCCATTCGGAAGTCAGCCTAAATTAAAGGATTATCTTGAATGGGCTTGTAGCGAAGGATGCGACTACAAGGAAGGTGTAAATACAGTTAATGGAGTTACAACCGTGACAACGATCAAATCTCCAGACAGAAAACATTTTGTAGTTGTAAGTGGTGTTCAGCAAAGTGAACTTTTGATGCCTACCTATATTAATTATTTAGATAGAAGATTAAATATGACCTCACCATTTCCTTCTTGGCCATCTGTCGAAAATGAACCCGCATAATACAATTAGAAAGAAAATTACAAAATTATCAATGTAATAATATTTAATAAAATTCTCTTTTAGGCGCCTCGTTGGCGCCTTTTTTATCGAAAACATTTCAAAAAATAAATCTAACGTCTCGCTCGCACGCGTTATTGCGGCTGCGGTGTGGTCCACGGGGATATCAGCGGCATCATTGATGGATGCTTTTTCGTCTGTTATTTGCTGGCTTGCGATAAAAAGCGCAAGTGCAGCAACAACAGCCAGAACTGTTATTTTTGTTGGTCTATTCATAGCAGCAATGATAGCGGGCGGCGGCGACAAATTCAATATAATTAGATTTTCAAAGGATAGGTGAACATTAATGACAAATGAAATTGATTACCGTAGCAAGTTTAAGGAAAACTATGTTGAGCAAGCGCGAAAGCTTTGTACGTTAGGGGCAATAGATGAAGATTTGGCCGAGTTTTTCAACGTCACAGTCAGGACCATTTATAACTGGAAAAATGATTATCCCGATTTTGCCGATACCTTAAGGGAAAGCAAACTTGCGCTTGATACCAAGGTGGTGAGGTCCTTATTTGAGCGGGCCACCGGTTATACCCACACCGATTACAAGTTTGCGACCCACGGCGGCAAAATCACCGACGTGCGGGAATATCAAAAACATTATCCGCCGGAAACGGCAGCGATTATATTCTGGCTTAAAAACCGTCAGCCAAATTTGTGGCGCGATAAGCAGCATATGGAACTTTCCGGCAGCATTACGGCGGAACGCTTAAGCGAAGGGCGGGACAGGGCATATTTACGTAATAAGCCGGAGGAATAGTTAATGAGCAACCTTAATTTTGCAGAAAACCCCGATCAAAAACTGGCGGCAGAAGTGGCGACATATTATGATGATCCGCTTGGTTTTGTTTTGTTTGCGTTTCCGTGGGGCGAAAAAGGCGGCATGCTTGAAAATTCAATGGGGCCAAGGTTATGGCAGTGGGAGTTTTTAGAAAGGTGGGGCAACGAAATTAAAAACCGCGCCTTTGACGGCAAGACGCCATGTGAGCCGATAGAGTTTAGTTTCGCGTCCGGTCACGGGATCGGTAAAAGCGCGCTTTCATCGTGGATTACACTATTTATCATTTCCACCAGACCCTATTCAAAAGGGGTGGTGACCGCGACCACCAGCCCGCAGCTTAAGACCAAAACATGGGCCGAGCTTGGTAAATGGAAAAGGCTTTGTTTAACAGGCGGCTGGTTTAATTTTAACGCAAGCCACGGCAATATGAACCTTGCGCACCGGGAACACCCGGACACATGGCGGGTCGATGCGCAAACATGCCGCGAAGAAAATTCAGAAAGCTTTGCCGGCCTTCACGCGGCAGGTTCAACGCCGTGGTATTTATTTGATGAAGCATCGGGCGTTCCGGAAAAAATATTTGAGGTATCCGAAGGCGGGCTGACAGACGGGGAGCCGATGCGGTTCTTTTTTGGTAACCCCACCAAAAATACCGGTTATTTCAAAAAGACATTTGGCGCACTACGCCACCGGTTTATCACCATGCAGATTGACAGTCGAAATGTTGACGGCACCAATAAAGAACTTATTGAAAGCTGGGCCAAGGATTATGGCGAGGATAGCGATTTTTTTCGCATTCGGGTAAAAGGACAGTTCCCGCGTGCCAGCAGTATGCAGTTTATTGGCACAGACGTCGCGGAAAGTGCGGCAACACGGGAAAATTTCAAGGATGATAAAGCACCTGTGGTAATTGGTGTTGATGTGGCGCGATTTGGCGATGATGCCAGTGTGATTTATGTGCGTCAGGGGCGGGACGGCCGCACGGTTGGTTATAAAATGTACCGCGAGCTGGATAGCATTCAATTGGCGGGGCAGGTGGCGCAATTTATTGATGAATATAATCCGCGTAAGGTTTTTGTGGACGGTACCGGTGGATATGGCAGCGGTGTTGTCGATCAGCTTCACGCAAGCGGGTATAAACATACCGTCGAAGATGTGCAGTTTGGCGCCCGGGCAATTGAAAGTGATATTTACTATAACAAGCGAGCGGAGATGTACGGCTTAATGAAAAAGTGGCTTGGCACTGGGCAAATACCCGACGAACAATCGCTTATTGATGATTTAACCGGGGTTCAGTACGGCTTTGCCAATGAAAATAAAATCCAGCTTGAAAAAAAAGAAGATATGAAAAAGCGCGGCCTTGCTTCCCCTGATATTGCGGATGCGCTGGCACTGACTTTCGCCTTTCCCGTGGTGCGTAAGACAAAACCGATTGAAATTAACACGAGATGGGTGGTTTAGCTTAACACCAACCACAAATATTCTCAACGTAGAACACCGCAATTTGCGGTGTTTTTTTATGTCATAAGGAAAATTTAATGAATTATAAAAAAATGTATAAACGGTTTGAAGATGAAATTCTAAAACCGATCGGAAATAAAGTCGGGCTTAATGATGAAGGTATGATCGATACCATGTTCGCTACTTTCTTAGAAGATGAGGAAAAAAAGGAAGCGCTTGAAAGTGATCCTCTATCCACCGAAGATATACGCGAAAATGAAATAGCGTTTGATAATGCAGGGGAAAGTTTTAAAGACGCACGTAATTATGCAGCGGCGTTGCTAGGCAACGAGCCGGAAGATGTTGAGAACTTTCCCAATGAATTTAACATTGACGGCGTTGATTTTAAAACCACCCATTATGATCACCCTTACGGCCTTGCCGGGGAGACGGCCAATGATATTTATGCGAATTTAGCCAATATTTTTAATACGCCCAGAGGAAAAGAAATTCTTGAAGCTTATAAAGGTCGGTCAAAATATTTGAACGATGACAATATTACGGTAGAAATTAACAATAATGGTGACATCGAAGCTGAACTTAATGGGAATTTAGTAAGAGTTGACCCAGTTTTTAAGCCCAATGTCTTGACTGACCGTGGAATTGTCGATACAACTATGAGGAGATTATTATCACATGAACTACCGCATGCGATGATTGGTACAGGGGATAGAGCAATATTATCACCGGGCCCAAATGTGCTTGAAAATGAAAACCCGATTATGAAGTATCTTGGTGGGCGACCTAGAATAAGATATTGAGGAGATAAGCCATTCTTAAAGTAATAACCTTAACAGTTGCCATATTGTTTATTGTACTTCCTTACCAAGGAAGCAGAGCAGAGCAGGTTGAGATATTTTATGACCAAATTAATATAGAAAGCTATAGCGGAAAGACCATACACGAAATCGTATTAAATTCAGCGGAACATGGAGTGTTTGATGCTGATAGACCGGATTTGAAGAAAGTATCCGACATTTTAAAATCAAGAACAGAGGGTAGTTTCCATCATGATCATGTGCGTGCAAAAATTGTATACGTAGACGAAGTTATTTACATCGATGAAGTGGGTGGAATTCTTTCCAGCGTAACCGGTGAAGGGCGTATTACTTATGCCAATCTTCTTCAACTTGACGTAACTTTGCAGGAAATTGTCGGTTATGAACCGAGTTTTACTTATGGCCCTTACCCAAAAATCGAGAAATAGCTGTTGATTCAAATCTACTGGAAAATGAAGACCCAATCATGAAATATTTTGGCGGGCGACCTAGAATAAGATATTGAGGAGATAAGCCATTCTTAAAGTAATAACCTTAACAATTGCCATATTGTTTATTGTACTTCCTTACCAAGGAAGCAGAGCAGGTTGAAATTTATTACTATAGTTTTTTCTGTGGTGCCCACAAGAATATTGATGTGAAGACTATCGAATCTGAAAATTACGAATATGGTTTATTTGATGGAAATGATCCAGATATCAAAGAAGTTACACGCATTTTAAAGTCAAAAGACCCCAGTTTAGATGGTTTATATAAAACTTGGGAAACACGCTTAAAAATTATCTACCCCGATGATGTTATTTACGTGGATCAATTTGGTGGCGTACTTTCAACAAAAACCGGTGAAGGGCATTTACCACCATTACTTCGTTACAAGCTTGAATTCGCGCTTAACAGAGCTACTGGTCTTATAAGATTAAAGGAACAAAACCTAAAACATTTCGATTATTGTTATCAGGTTGAATAATTGCCTTAATGGCTATTGCGCTCTAATTAATTTTGCTTATAGTTTTGGTTAATTATTCAAAATAAAAAATTAAGAGTAAAATGGAACTTATCGGGTTCATATTTATAACTATTGCGGTTCCGTTTGGGATAGCATTTTTTTTAAGGCGGATGCATCAAAGCGGCCTTGTTTGTTTTGTGGTGCCTTACGCGATCAGCGTGGTGGTCTATTTTCTTATTATTTTGGTGATGGGTGAGCGGCCGGAAGGGGATATTTATTTAATCCCGATGCTGTTGATGGCGCCCAGTTTTGTTGGTTCCATGTTGGCGCAGGTCGTCCATATTATCGAAATTCGAAGGCGCGAAAAAGAAGCTGAAAAACTTTAATCCAAATATCAAGATCAAAAGCAAGGCTCCTTAATTCATAAGGGGCTTTTTTTGTGTCAAATCAAAATTTAACAATCGAAAAGGACATCATTATGAATGATGATCAGTATGTAGCGCGCCTGCGCCAAAAATTTAAGAAAGAAATATTGGATCCGCTTGGACCAATGCCGCACATGAACGATAATGGATATGTGGAAACCATGTTCCGAGATTTTGTCAATGAGGAAGAGAAAAAGTATTTCAGATACGGGGAAGTAGCAATTCAGGAACCCACGTCAGTAAAGACGAGCATAGGATTATACCCGGAAGGATATTGGTCAGGTCAGAGTGAGTTTAGCGCGGGAATCATCGACGGAATTGAAGTTCCACGACTTAATCCAGAGCATTATAAAGACGAATTTGAAAAGCGATCAGAATTATATGAAAGTTATGATGAAGATCCGGAAATTAAAGCAAAGACGGATTTTTTTGGTGCAGCGTCGGACGTTACAAATGACCTTTCCTGGGGCGCGGGTGCGTCGCGATACGGTTTACTCCCGTTTACTATGGGTCCTGTCGATTTTTATAAATACGGGGAATTTTATGATAGGAATATGGAAAACCTTAGTGGAGGTTTGGAAACGATGAACCGGGAAAATGCAAAGAGAATAGACCAAGGACTTCCCGTGGATGGAATAGATGATAATCTAGATCGTGGTGCATTTAATGCGCGGATGGTAGAAATTGAACAGGGGCCAGGTGGTGTTCAAGGGTACCTTGATCGAATGGAACCGGAAGAACGAGAAACATTCATCCGATTAAATAATGATATATTACATTCTCCGTTATCCGAATTTGGAGACTGGCTGTTCGGTGATGGTAACTTGTCGGAATTTCACGAAGAATTTGAGAAAGCTACAGGTGTTCCATTTGATTTTGGCAACCAATCACACCGCGAAGCTTTAGGAAGGTTTACAACGAATAAGAATAAAATCCGGTGACAATTTCAATTGCTACTTATGATTAATTGTTATAAGATATCTACACGTAATAATGTTAAATGAGATTGTCATGAGCACTTTTAAACGTTGGTTGTTATTTAGAGCCGCAGATTTTTTAAGCGCATTATGCTTTTCTATTTTTGTGAGTATCTTCATTTCAGCTTGGGATTTAGATAAGGTTCTTACGTTTTCGTTTTTGGGGCTCTTTGTATGGTATTTTTTTCTACTTTATCTTCCTGTAACGATATTTGTATCTGCTTACTTCATCCGTCGTGCAGAATTTAAGACTAAAATTAAATATGAATTATGGTTTTTTGGGATACATACTTTTTTTGCGACTATAATTACTGTTTTAACAGGTGGGGTGATGGGGCTTCGTTATTATTTCGGATTAGTGCCATTTGTAATTATTTTTTATTCAGCTCTATATATTTATATAAAAGGTGTGAATGAAAAAGCTACTTTAAGCAATAAAAATCATATTTAAGTGCGAAAACAAATAGGGTTTTACCTCTTTTACGGCAAAATAAGCCGCTTAATTCAAGATAATATTACATTTAACATTTGAAGCTATTTAGCCATCGATCCGGGTGGCTTTTTTTATGAATAATTAACAACAGAAAAGGATTTATCCATGGATGAATTAGAGTTTATTGCCATGCTTCAAGCGGAAGAGTATGGCGCGGTCGGCTTTTATAATAGCGAGGTCGCATCGGATCAGGAAAAGGCATTGAGATATTATCATGGTGAACTTTTCGGAAATGAAGAAGAAGGCCATAGCACGGTTATTTCCCGCGATGTTGCAAGCACCATAGACGGGATTATGCCGGATTTAATCCGAGTATTTGTGTCCGGTGACAATGTTGTGGAATTTCAAGCGACGAAACCCGGCGACGAAGCGATCGCGGAACAAGCCACAGATTATATCAATTATATTTATTTTAAAGATAATGATGGTTTCAGCATCACCCATAATTGGGCCAAAGACGGGCTTATGAACAAAATTGGTGTGGTCAAGGCGTGCTGGGACGAAGTGGAGGATAAAAAGCGGGAAACATATGAAGGTCTTTCTGAAGAAGCGCTTTTGTTACTTTCCCAAGAAGCGGAAATTATTGAAGCCACCACCGATGACGCAACCGGGCTTAGCGATGTTACGGTGATCCGCAGCAAAGATAAAGGGCGGGTGAGGATTGAGAACATCCCACCCGAAGAGTTTTTAATCGCGCCAAGCACCCGGTGTTTGGAAGATGCGGATTATGTGGCCCATAAGTGCCTTAAAACACTTTCCGAGCTCATTCAAATGGGGTTCGATAAGGATATGGTGGAAAATTTAAGAAGCACCGGTAGTTATGATGAATATGACGGTCGCGCGGTTGAGCGTTATAAAAACGAAGATTTCGATTTAAACAGCGATAGTTTAGATCCGGCCATGCGCAAAGTTTGGGTGGCGGAGGAATATGTACGCTGTGATTTTGATGGTGACGGGGTCGCGGAACTTAGAAAAGTGACGCGGGTTGATAATGAAATCTTAGAGAATATAGAAGTTGACGAACACCCGTTTGTGGATTTTTCACCGATAAAATTACCCCATAAGGTATTTGGTAAATCAATCGCCGATGACACGGTTGATATTCAGCTTATTAAATCAACACTTTTACGCCAAGGCATGGACAATTTATATATGTCCAATAATCCGCGGATAGAAGTGCCGGATGCGATTGTTGGCGAAGATACGTTTGATGACCTTCTGACTGTGCGGCCGGGCGCGCCGATCCGTACAAAGGGGGCAGGTGGACTTAACGCCATTGCGCTTCCGTTTACGGCCGGGCAGTCTTTCCAAATGCTGGATTATTGGGACGGTGAAAAAGAACAGCGTACCGGGGTCACCCGCTATAATCAGGGGCTTGATGCCAATAGCCTCAATAAAACGGCAACGGGTATCGCGATGATCCAGAATAAAGGTATGGGCAAGGTCGAGCTTATCGCCCGCAATTTTGCCAACTCTTTTGGGCAGTTATTTCGTAAAATTTTACGGCTTGTGGTCAAATACCAAAATCAGGAACGGACAGTGCGCCTTCGCGGGCATTGGATCCCCATGCAACCGGACGCGTGGAATGCCGATATGCATGTTCGTGAACAAGTGGGGCTTGGTACCGGAAACCGAAACGAAAGGGTGCAGCTTCGCATGGCGCTTCTGGAGCTTCAGAAACAAGCAATGCAGGTGGGGCTTACGGAACCACAGCAGCTTTATAATAATGTGTCGCGGATGGTGCGGGAAATGGAGCTAGGTGATGCATCGCAATATTTTCTTGATCCGAAACTAGCAGCCCCTCAACAACCACAGCCGCCGCAACAACCACAACTGGATCCGAAGTCCCAAGCAGATTTGCAGCTTAAAGCACAAAAGATGCAGGAAGACTTGCAGCTAGAACGTGAGAAACTGGAAACCAAAGTGATGCTCGAGCGGGAGCAAATGCAGGCAGAAATGACCCTTAAACGGGAAGAGATGCAAGCGGAATTCGCGCTTAAACAACAAGGGATCAACGGATCCGTAGCAAATATAGAATTAGGAGGCGACATTGGATAAGAACAACAACCCACAAAACAAACAAAGAAATTTAGAACAGGATAAAGCGCGGGCCGACCGTTATGACCGTTGGTTTGAGCAAGACGGGCTTAAGGACGCGCTTGAAGGCATTAAGCAATCATATGTAAACGGTATTATTAATTCACACGTCACCGACACCCAGGGGCGAGAGAATTGTTATATCGCCATTGGTGTTGTGGAGCGGCTCGAAGGGCATATCCGTAGCATCATCGGTGGCGGCAAGATGGCAGAAAAAACACTGGCCAAGATTCAGCGGGAGCAAGCCAACGGTAAGATTTTTAAACTATTTTAGAAAAGAGTTATTTTTCCGTTTGACTTTATTGGGACCCGCATTGATCCTTAATGAGTATTCAGGCTTTATGCGACTGGTTAAAGTCGCCAATCCAACCACAGAAAAGCATTCTGGTTAAACAGAATGTTTTTTTATGTCAAAATAATTTCCTCAAAAAAGACAACACCATGGCAGAAGCAAACAGCAATGATCCACGAGAAGTAGAGCTTATCGGACTTTATAAAACGCGAGATAATGAAATAAAACGTGGAAATCAGTTAGCTACTGCAATGCTCGATCAAAGAATAGAAAACCTCTTGGGGCAACTTGATGGAGAAAAAATAAAACCTTCGCATAAGACTAAAGAGAAAAATGAAAACCAAAAAGAAAACTCAGAGCAGTACATGGGTGAACTAGAAGGAAAAAACCTTGATGGTATGTCTGAATATTTAATTTCTTTGGGAGAACATCCCGCTGGGCCTCTGCTTAATGCCAATCGGTTTTTGGTTGAAGGAGCGAAGGTAAGGAAAGCATATGTGGACGAAGTGTCAAAATTGAAACCCTTTGATTACGACAGAAGAAGTTATTTGAAATTAAAGTATAGAAAGCCAACGCCCAATGAATTCCTTGGCCCCATAAAAGAATATAGGGAAGGTACAGGAAGAAGGAAAGGCAGCGTAGGTAGGGCGCATGTTACTAACCCAACTGTAAATAAACTTGCGAGTGCAGGCGGACACTTGGGAAGAGGTTTAGGTGTTTTAGGTGTCGGTTTAGCGGCCAAGGATATCTATGAAGCGGAAAATCGAAGACGAGCTGCACTTGCAAATGCTTTTTCAACCGGAGGAGCAATTGTGGGTGGTTTAGGTGGTGCCGCTATTGGTGGACCTATCGCAATAGGAACTGGGATAGCAGGCTCCCTAGCAGGCGGCCATTATGGGTATGATCTTGGTGAATATTTGCATGACACGTTATACGAATAATTGCTTTTATAAACTAAATCATACATTGCATAATTATCAATGTTTTGCTATGGTTTGAAGGCAATAATATGAAGTGTTAAGAATGGAATACTATAGTGAAGAAATAAAACTGGGCTTAGTGTTTTTTGGGTTTGTTATTTTCGGATTTCTTTCAAATACAATTATAATGAGTTTTATTAGAAGTCATAAAAGTTATTGGAAATATATATACATCATTGGGATGATTATATGTTTGCTGATTTTATGCGGTGTGTTGAATTACTTTTTGGGTGAGTATTGGTTTATAGCTGCATTAACTTTATTCGTATTTGCTCAATTAGTATTATTTTCCAGCCATTTTCTTTGGCATAAATTGAATAGCTCAACCAACCAAGTTTTAAATGATAAGTTCAAAACTTCAGAACAATTTAAACTTATGTGGAGCGCCTGGAAGGATACGAATTACAGCTTTTGCACGGATCAATATTTAATCGACATCAGACCGTTTGCTGTCAGGAAAATTGGTTGGGACAAAATTTATGAAATAGAAGGAGAAGAACAAGAAACATACGTTATACCAGCAACTATTTTATATTTTTGGTATGGTAAAAATCAATATTTTGCTATCAATGATACTTGCGAAAATTTTAACGATATCGCGAAGATGATGCAAAAAAACTTTCCATCAATACCCAAAGAATGGCCAAACCATGTCTTTAATGCAGAGGGCCGCATAATTAAACTCTATTCCTACGAAAATCAGGTTTATTAATTATATTTCCAAAGTTGACTTTATTGGGACCCGCATTGATCCTTAATCAGTACATAGGATTTATGCGACTGGTTAAAGTCGCCAATCCAACCACAGAACAGCATTTTGATTAATCGAAGTGCTGTTTTTTTATGTCAAAATAATCTCCGCCAAAAGGACAGCACCATGGCAGAAGCAAACAGCAATGACCCAAGAGAACTAGAGCTTATCGGACTTTATAAAACACGTGATAATGAAATAAAACGTGAAAATCAACTCGCCACAACAATAGCTTGATCAAAGAATTAAAAAGCTTGAAGGAATGATCAGTCAAGAAAAGATAAAGCGGCTCGAAAATGATGATGAATACTTGAATACTATAAGTAATAATGCTATCTTAGGTAGTAATTATGAAAGCAGTTATTATAAACTCTGGAAGGATAAAGTTGAAAAGGTCTTACCTTATTTTAAGCAAATGAATCCTTACGAAAAAGATGTATTTATTAACGAGTTAAACGGATATGACAAAAATAACCCGAGAGAAGTACGTGTTTATCACGACGTAACAGAGGATAACGAATTGAACAATTATCGCGAAGTTAGTGGAAAATTAGCAGATGTAGTTGATCATTATCCGATGCGAGATATTCATGAGCTGGGGACACCAATTTTGTCTGGTAAAGATTATGATGGTTTCTGGGACAAAGTGAGGAATTTAGTTGGCATGGGACCGGAGGAGAGAACCTATTCTTCATACTATTCGCCCCTTCAGATTGGATATGAGAAAAAAGCTGATAGTGGAGTAGGCGTAAAATTAAATGAAAGGGACTATGGCGGGGATTTTATTCCTTATCATACGCATTTTGTTAAACAAGGTTTCGAAGATATTTATAGTGGCCCTTCAAAAATCGATTATGCGAACTCGTTTCGTAAAAATGGACGCAAAGGCGTTGAAGGCGACCCCGGTCTTTTATATGATTTAAGGAATGGTGAGACCTTATTATATTTTGGTACGGCTGCTGCTGAGGATGTAAAAATGGATAGGTTTGGCAATCCGATTAAGATGAATGGTCGATATATTGTTATAAATAAGGGAAATAAACCGAGTTAACAAAGGGGGTAAAGTGCGTAAGTATATTAAAGTATTGTTTTTTTTCGTCGGATTTTGGGCGATGTACACGGTTATATTTGAAAGTTTTAAGCCGGAACCAGAAGATAAAAGACAGATCGAATATATGGATGTAACACTGGAAGAATTGCTTGCTCATCCGGGAAATTATGAAGGACTTTATGTTCGAACAAGTGGAATATTCCCTCATAGAAATGAAGTAGATGCAATTTTTCCGACCAAAGTGGAAGCGGAGAGAAAAATTTATGAAAAAGCTGTTGGCTTTGACACCTTTTTTTTACGACATTATAGCGGTCCTTATGGGGCTCCTACTCCGGATCTATATGATCAAATGAAAATTGAAGGGCGCTTCGGTTATAACATAAAATACAATGATTCTAATGCTTTTGGCTCAATAACATTAGTGCCATTTATGCTTACTAGAGCACATATTGTTAAATCAAAAAATATGAAAATACTACAGTTTTAGAAATGGAAATGACAAAGTGCATCCATGTATATGCGGCAGTATATGGTCGTGTTCTCTATTCCTATGAAGACCAAGTTTATTGAACAGATCTAATTCAATCTAATTATTTGCCTGATTCATCCTGTATCAGGCTTTTTTTATTCCTGAATGATCAGGAAACTTACTCCCTTGTGTAGTGATGCACAGGAGATTTTTTTAACATTGAGCATGTTTGAGAATAGTTTTTAAATAAAAGGTGTACTAGTTAATTTTGGATAGATATTTTTCCGCCTCGGATATCATATTGTGACGTTGATATAATTCTATCGCTTGCTGATAATATAATTTTGCCTGATCTGGATTAGATTGACTTTCTTCAAATTCAGCAATTTTAATACTTAAATCCGCCGCGGAACTAGCGGCTAAATTATAGCGTATTTGCATTGTTGATTGACTTGCTAATAGTTTGACACCTTCTTCGCTGCTAAATAATTCGTCGTGTTTTTCGTAGAATATCGAACGTCTCATAAGATCATTGATATAAATTTTTCGGGCTTCATTAAAATGCTCATACTTAATTTCGAGATCCCCTAATTGTCTTAGCCAGCCTAAACTGCCGCTATTATCGGTAGGGTCATCTTCAGTATCGAAGAAATTCTTCAGAAACTGATGGTCGGTTGCTGTAGCTTTCTTTTTATGTCCCTCTTCACTTTGTTCAAATAAGAGAGCAAATTTGTGTTTAGGGATTTTATTATTTGAGGCGGAAGGGGCGCTTTGAAACGATAAAGCTGTGGTCATAGTTGCCGCAAACATCAATAAAATTGATAAGATTATACGGATGATAAAATCTATTGATGATGTGTGCATGTAACCCCATTTTGTATCAAAAGATTAATTCATAAATCGAGTTAATGCAATAAATTCCTGTGAAACAGGATCATTAAGCCCCTTACATTTTTTGTACGGGGTTTTTTTATAACCCCAACATTAAGAGGTAACATAATGGCCCATCCCGAAACGGAAGCCCTGAACGACACTCATCCATCAGAAACTCCTATAGAAAAGCCGGAAAATGAAGAAAGTTATCATCGCGGCCCTGTGACAAAGGCACTAACGGTTGAAGGCGCCGCAGCGGAGCTTGATAAAATTTTTGAAAATGATCCGTCAGAAAAAGCGATTGAACGCCGAAAATATAATGAGCAAAAGACGCTTTCAAAAAATTTAAAGGCACTTAAATTAAAGCCTAATAATGATCTGGACCCCGAGCAATCGGAACATTCAGATACGGAAGCAGATACAGATAATTATGAAATTAATGATCATATGCAGGACGCCGAACATGAGGTGGCAATTAATCAGGAAACAGAATTTGATGAGGAAAACGGAACTGAGGATCAAGACGAAGACCTATCAGCCATCCCAGCCCCCATCAGTTGGTCAAAACAACAGAAAAAGATTTTTGAAGCCCTTCCACCCGAAGCACAAGACGTTATTGTCGAGCGGGAAAGGGAACGTGATAAAGGTTTTCAAGTTAAAGCGACCGAGCTTGCACAACAAAGACGCCAACTGGAGGAAATTGAACAGCAAGCGATTTTAGAACGCCAAATGTACGCGGATACGCTCTCCCAACAAGTGGGGGCGCAGATGGTTGAGCCGAATATTGAGGAACTTAACCCCAATTCGCCAACCTATAATCCCAATAAATATTGGGCCGATAAGGAAAATTATGACGCGCTGGCCGCTCAGCAGCAACAGCTGCAGCAACATTCAGCAAAATATCAAAACCTTATCGAGCAAAATGCGCAACTGGCACAGGCAGAATTCATTAATTTGAACCATCAGCGCCTGGCCGAGAATATCCCCGATTGGGAAAATGAACAGCACCGAGGCGAGCTTATTCGTTTTGGTGTCATGCATGGCTACACACCGGAAGATGTCCAAACGGCAAACCCCGAAGAGGTTACATTGCTAAATAAGGCGATGAAATTCGACATTCTGATGGCACAAATGCCGCAGGTACAGTCCCAGGTAAAAAAAGCGCCCAAGGTCCAAAAACCCGGTGCAAAAAAACGGGGTACATCCAACAGGCGTGCATTGGCGGACGCAACAAAAAAACTTAAACGGACGGGCTCCACAGAAGATGCGGCGGCCGTTCTTTCACATATTATGAAGGACTAGAAAATGGCAGTACCAACAAATACATACCAAACATACGATACACGCGGCATTCGCGAGGATATCTCAGACACGGTTTATAGCATTTCGCCAACGGAAACACCGTTTACGTCTTCCTGTTCAAAGGGTGATGCGAAAAACACTTATGTTGAATGGCAAATAGACGTGCTTGACGCCGCAAATGAAGCAAACGCGGTTATAGAAGGCGACGATACGGTATCCGATGCCGCCGTGGCATCAACCCGGGTTGGAAATTATACCCAACTTATGGACAAAGTGGTTCAGGTATCATCCACCAACCAGGCGGTTAAAGCCGCAGGGCGCAAAGGCGAGCTTACATACCAAGTCGCAAAACGCGGCAAGGAACTTAAGCGCGATATCGAAAAAATGGCATTGGCAAACCGAGCGTCAAACGCCGGTACCACATCAGCGGCCCGCAACTCGGCCGGTGTTGGTGCATGGTTAGTGACAAACACAGACCGCGGCGCAACCGGCACAGACGGCGGCTTTTCCGGCGGCATCGTTGCCGCGGGGGGTGCCGGCACCGCAAGACCATTAACCGAAACCATGTTTAAAGGTGTGATCGCCAGCTGCTGGTCAGAGGGTGGTAACCCGGTTAACATTTTTGCAAATGCGGCACAAAAGCAGGCAATTTCTGCGTTTAGTGGTATTGCGACGCTTCACCGTGAATCGAGTATTAAAGACAATAGCCAAGGTTCCATTCTTGGAGCGGCGGATGTTTATATTTCCGATTTTGGTGAACATAAGGTTATCGCAAACCGCTTTATGCCGACAGATGCGGTTTATTGCATTGATCCTGAATATTGGGAGCTTAAACACCTTCAGAACCTTGGATCGCAAGAGCTTGCAAAAACAGGGCATTCTGATCGTCGGCTGCTTTGTGTTGAACTGGCTGTATGCAGTAAAAACGAGGCTTCAAGCGGCGGAATTTATGATTTGACATAAATCGGTCTCATAAACCCTTAAGAAGGGCGTCCCTGAAAACGGGATGCCCTTTTATTTTGAAAGGAAGATAAAATGGAAATGTTTAATTTAGGGCTTGGCCTTAACCGTGATATATTGGTGCAAGAGTATATAAAATTAAAAGCTCAGGAAGATAGAAACATATTAGCCGGGTTAGCAAACTCATCCGCTTCCCGACCATCAGATGAAATTTTAAAGGAAATAAATAAAATTGATGCTGATGCATCTGAAGAACTTGAAACAGAACCGAAATTTATAATAGAAACACCCGAAATTGACATTTCTGACATTCAAAAGGAAATTGATCATTCTTTAATAACGTCAAATCTTGAAGCGATAGAAAATTATGCCCCAGCCAGCAGGGAAATTCCTACCGACCGATCGAAATTGAAATGGGACTATAAGCCGTCGTTCATAGACACTGTTGAAAGTGATAATTATAAAATTGTAAGGGGAACGCCAAAAGATAGGCGTGATCAAAGTTATATTGCAAAGAGAATACGATATCCAGGTGTTGCTGCCCATTTTGATAAAATCACTAAATCTATACCAAAATTCAATCATAATGACTTGGGACCGATTTATACTGATGACCAGAAGCGTCTTCATGAATATTATATGGAAATATGGCCTGAACCAGATGTCTTGGATGCTATTGGGTTACTAAAAATAAAGTGAGGTATTTGGTATTTGTCTTATGTAAAAAATTATATTACCCTCAATAGAATGAGTGCACGTTATTGCAATTGGGGGTATAATAACGTGCCATTATGCGTATTTGCGATTATATTTGATAAATATTTTGCGGTTGATGACTATCAAGATTAAAACATGATCGCTTTGAAGGTATGGAGATAAAAATGGAAGAGTATGTAGTCGAATTCAAAATCGTGTATGGTATCCTTACTATGTGCTTATTATTTTTCACATTAAAATATCGTTCGGAACGTAAACTTGTGATTATTTTATTGTTGGTGGGCGTCACCGGTTTCAATCTTTATTCATACATGACTGCAGGAACAATGGATGTGTTTTGGTCATTAATTAATATTGTAGTTTTCTATTATTTTTTTATTAAATATTTTTGGAAAACATCGACGTCATCTGATGATGATTAGATGAATTTTTATTCATCTTTGAATGAATGAGTTAACTTAGCACTTTACAGAATATTTTTTCTTTCACAGCTAACATTGGGAACAGGACGCACTTAGCGTCCTTTTTTAATAACAAGTTCCTTTCAAAGATGACGGTTTAGCGCCTGCATACGCGTGGCCATTTCGGATGGTCATATGGTTTAACTTATAAACATGAGGATTTAAAATGACCCAAAAGACACAAAAGAAAATATCCCCAAAGAAACGCAAATTAAAACCCGTTAAGGTGAGGGGGCTACTTGCCAAAGGCGCGTGGCACAGTGACGGTAAAATTCCATGTGGTGAAGTGGCAACTATTTCGGCAAACGATGCCAAGTCGCTTATATCCTTAAAGCATGTGGAGAAAATAAAATGAGCAAACGTCTTCTTGATTTCGATACAGAAACCAGCATTAAAACTTACCATCATTACGACGAAGCGGATGATGTGATGGCCATAGAAACCACACAGGATGTCACACCGATCCTTGAGCTTAATAAAGCGCAGCAGAATGAAGGATTAAACAAAAAAAGTGACATGTGGCACGCAGCGACCATTCCGGCAGTAGTTCAGCTTGAATGGATGACGAAATTTGGCGTCGATATGATGAACCAGAACCACTGGGGCGCCGTTAAAAAACTGCTCAATAGCAGTGAATATTCCCACCTTCGACGCAACGAGTTTAAATTATGAGCAAATATTCAGATAAAGACATCAAGAAGGCGCGGGACTTAGTCAAACCGCACGGCGGAATACTAAGCGATGATCTGGAACTCGCCCTTGATTTAATTGGCCCTGAGCTTGGGATATACCCACAAAATAATACGTCTGATATTGCAGAGCAAACTGATTATGACCTTATGGAAAAGAATTTAGTTGTTCCAGAGGAATATGTGCCGCCGAGAGGACCTATTCCGAATGTGCTGGATGTTGAAGAGTTATCCTTCAGTGTGCCGGATTTAGAATGGAGAACGGAAGACAAACCGAGATTAAATCTCGCACAGAGACTAGCTCAGCGCGCGAGTTGGCTATCATCAGATGAGCAGCAAGAATTGCAACTAGAGATAAATAAATATACTGGAACAACAAATATACCCTATCAAAAAATTGGCGACGAACGAGAGCTAAATCAACAATGCCGTGATTTATCATCGAATGGATGTGGCACCAGTAGTCTAGATTATTTGGTTCCCGATAAAGGTTATAAAACTGATTATAGCGATGAATGTGCTTTTCATGATGATTTATATGCGCTGCCGAACGTTCCGAAGGAATTTGCCGATAACGCTTTTAATAAAGGATTATTGGTAGAAATAAGTCCGAACTTTATCGCAGGAGGGTATTCCCTTCCACGCAGTCATCACTACGCAACAGGTGTATGACATTTAGGTGGTCCAGCATATAATGATGCTCAAAAGATAGGAAAGGCGTGTTGGTCGCGCGGATGGCACCCCAAACAACGTTATTAATGCACGTTATGGTAGATTTTTAAGTTCAAATGTGAGATATTAAGGGAAAAATGTGATAGGTGTTGTTGTGAATATTTATATTCTAGATTTTTCCATAATAATAATTTTAATTTCAATTGCATTAAATTTAACCATCCATTTTACATTTCCGAAAACATATTCACCATTCTGGATCACTATGATTACAGTTCCAATTGGTGCTTTTGTCTATTTTATTGTTGCAAGTAACGGGTTTGATCCAGCACTAATTTATCTAGAGATTTATATTACTATACCCTGTTTTATTGCAAATGCGTTCACCTCATTAATTGTAGCAAAATTGCAAAAAAAAGTGAGTAAATGAATGGCATCCGTTACAGGATTTCCAGAAGTGAAAACAATTGTAAATTACTATGATATAATTATTATTACTTCAAGATTGTCTTGCAGGAAGATTGATAATGGGCATTTATATTGGATAGTAAGTTGGAATGAGAGTTAAAATGTGAATATTATTATTGAACCATATATAATACTATATTTGTTTGTTCGGTAATAATGGCTATCATTTTTCGTATTCTAAAACGAGACAATTTTACAGCTTATGCTGGATCATTCGGGTTAACTGCCGTGGGTGTTCTGGATGGGTGATTTTAGTTGATTTTGAAGAATATACACTAGGATTTTATGCATTTGCGTTGTTTTACGCAACAGTACCAAATGTCATTGCCTCCGGATTAGTTCACCTATGGTTTAAATATACAGATGAAAGAAATAGTGATTAAGTATAATATAATTTAGGTCTTTTACACCTGTAAGTTTTCCTACCCATTTTGTGCCTCGTAACATTCTGTTGCGGGGTTTTTTATTGCCCAAAATACAGAAAGTCCACATTATGATTACAACATATGATGAATTAAAATCCGCCGTGACCGACTGGCTCAAAAGGTCGGAACTAGTTGACAAAGTTCCCAATTTTATTCAGCTGGCGGAAGCGCATTTTAACCGCACTATTCGTGTGCCGGAAATGGAAGCGCGGGCAACGGTTTCTGCGGACGGTGAATTTGTAGGGCTTCCAAGTGATTTTCTTTCGCTTCGGGAAATACATGTGGAAGGATCCCATGACCGCCCACTGCATTATATAACGCCGCAGGAATTAACCCATATTGAATATAGCGGTTATACCGCAAACCCGTTCGCTTACACCATTCTTGACGGGCAAATAAAGCTTTTCCCAAGTCCGGGTGTGGGTAATGAACTTAATGTTGAAATAATATATATTCAGAAAATTCCAGCGCTTTCCGACAGCAACACGAGCAATTGGTTGTTGGCGTCCCATCCGGATATTTATCTGTATGCAACGCTGCTTCAGGCGGAAGCTTTTTTATATAATGATCGCCGGATGCCGGTGTGGGAACGCAAAGCTGATATGGCAATTGCTGAGCTTAATAATGCCGGAAATAAAGCACGGCTTGGCGCGGGGCCGATGATCCCGAGAGTGAGGAACATCAGATGAAGTTTTCAGAATGGATGCCGGACCGGGATGATTTTGAAAATCCCGGGCTGACGGCTGCACATAACGTTCTTCCGGGGACATTTTATAAACCGATCAGGACTTTATCATCACAAAGCAACGCCCTTGATGATACGTGCATTGGTGGCTTTTCAACCAAGGATGATGACGGTTTAAGTTTTAATTTTGCGGGTACAGCCACGAAATTATATAAATTAACGTCGGGTAGTTGGTCGGATATCGGAACAACATATAGCACAACCGGTGAAAACAGGTGGGTGTTTAAACGGTTTGGCAACAATATTATCGCGAGCAACGGCGAGAATAATATTCAGAGCATCGATATTGCCTCTGAAAATTCGTTTTCAAATCTTGGCGGCACGCCGCCAAAAGCCAAACATATGGCGATCGTGCGTGATTTTCTGGTGCTTGGAAATATCGAGCTTGATAGTGCCAATAAAGTGCAGTGGAGCGGCATAAACGATATAACCGAATGGACCGCAGGCCAAAAAGAAAGCGGTGCGCAGGTTTTCCCGGAAGGCGGGGCGATAACCGGGATGATTGGCGGGGAATATGGGCTTATTTTTCAGGAAAATCAAATTACCCGTATGGAGTATCAGGGGCCACCACTTAATTTTTCATTTGATGTAATTGAAACTGGCCTTGGCGCGATTACCAGTGGTTCCATTATTCGTTTCGGTATTCAGGTATTTTATCTTTCCAATAATGGGTTTTATGTCACCGACGGAACACAGTCATTTCCGATCGGTACCGAAAAAATCGATAAATATTTCTTTGCAAAAGCGGATGAGCTTTCCCTTTATAAAATGACATCGGCAATTGACCCGATTAATAAGCTGGTCATTTGGTCATACGCCAGTAAAACGGGAGGAGGGACCGTTGATAGTTTGATTATTTATAACTGGGACCAGAAAAACTGGTCAGAAGCCAGCCTTGATCATGAACTTATATATACGTCACTTTCCGAAGACCATACGCTGGAGGATATCAGCGCGCTATATGCCACACTTGACCTTGTGCCGGCGTCACTCGATAGCCGCATATGGCAAGGTGGGACGCTTGTGCTTTCAACATTTGATACTGATCATATGTTAGCATCTTTTACAGGGGGCAGCGTTTTGGCAGGAACCCTTAAAACCGGCGAGTTTGAGCTTAATGAACATCAGATGACCTTGGTGACACAAGTTTGGCCGGAAATCGATGGTTCAATCGACGTCAAATTAACCAGTCGGGATACGCATCAATCAGCCGCGACAACAACAGGGCAGATTGGTGTTAATTCGATCGGGTTTTCGCCTTTTGCCGATAGTGGTCGTTATCATAGTTTTGAATTTAATTTTAACAACTGGACGAGAGCAACAGGCTTTAAATTAAAGACGGAGGTGTGCGGTGAGTATTAATCTTCTTAGCACAACCACGTCACGGCCCATCCACTGGATAAGACAGGCGGCGGTGCGGCTTAACCAGGCGATCAGCTGGATTAATTATGAAACGAGCAGGACAGATGTGACTGCGAATTATACTTTGGCCGACGGGGATAGTTACCTGGCGGTTATGGGCGGTTTTACGGTGGCATTGTCGGGTCCAGAAACGATCCGGAAGATTATTATTAAAGATGAAGCTGGAAGCGCCAGCACGTCACCGATTACTGTTCAGGGCACCATAGACGGTGCGACAAATTACACCATCAACACTAATTACGGATCGCTGCGTTTAATCAGCGACGGTAGCAACTGGTTCGTGATTTGAGTGATCCGCTTAAATTCACCGGCGTTGTGGGGGAAGCGCAGATTGCTGCGATCTGGCCACAGGTCGCGCCGCTTATTTTACGCGCCATCCGTGTTTATAACGAACATAGTCTTGATGAAATATATTCTTCGCTGCTTGATGGAAGTCGGCAATTGTGGGTTTCGGGTGATCAGAAAATCGAAAGCATATTAATCACCCAACTTATTAATAAAGCGGATGAGAAAATCTGTTTCCTTGAGCTTTGTGCCGGGCGCGGGGTTGAAAGCGCCAAATTTTTAAACATCATTGAAAAATGGGCGAAAGATGCCGGATGCGCGCGCATGGAACTTTCCGGACGCCCGGGATGGAAAAGAAAGCTTAAAGATTACAACCTTAAAAAAATCATACTATCGAAGGAATTAAAGAATGCAGAAGAAAATCACTGACTTTCAAAACATGATGCGTGCGGGAAGCGGTTTATCCTATTCCGATTACATTAAATCGGTCACGCCGCCTACTTTACCTTCCGCACGGGCCTATCAATATATTGGTAATAACAGTGAGGGTGATAAAGATTTTCAATATGAACAATTGGCCAATAAAAAATCTTTCTATGACGCACAGGACGCTAAGTTCATTTTGGATAATCCCGAATGGTTCAACCCAAACGGCAATTTAAAAACCGATAAAATGTCACCGATGCACGCGGCTGATACGCTTTGGCGACAAGGCGGCAAAATAGGGCCAAGCCCGATATTGCAAGAACAAAGACGGCGCAATGGATATTTTCCTGTTAATGCATCAGTGCCAAAAGCAAATGCTTCGAACACGCTAACAATGTCAACAACGCAAACTGCACCACAAACACAATTGCCGCCGGACCCAACATTTAGTGTGCGCCCCTGGCAGACATTGGGCATTCAAAAACAGGGTGGTCTTTTTGGCAATAAAACCATTTTTCCGACAACGAACGGTCAGGCTTATTTAAATAGTGCATTTGGTGCGCAAAACCAATTGCCGGTTGCAAATACAATACCGCCGACGATCCCCGCACCAACAAACATTCCTGCAAATGTTCCACAGTCACATTCCCAACCGCATTTTATATCGAACATGGACCGATTTAGAACAAGGGGAAATGATCAAAACCTTGCGGCAATTTCGGCACTTGTGGACGCACGCATACAGCAAATGATGGGTCGCAGGTAGCGGTGAAAAAAAATTAAATATTATTACCATAGAAAAGGAATTTATTATGGGAAGCAAAACAGAAACAAAAACCGAAAAAACAGACACACGGGACCCGTGGGCGCCCGCACAACCGTTTATTCTGGACACGCTGAACAGTGCCAAAAATTTGTATAACTCTGACGCCGGGACAAATTATTTCCCCGGCAGCACATCAACACCAATGTCATGGGACACGTCATTTGCGCTTGATAATATGCGGGGCCGC
>JAJFIR010000010.1 GCA_021774795.1 Emcibacteraceae bacterium
GCATGCGTGTTGAAATGAACCCAATGAAAAAAGTTGATGGTCGGTGGCAAATGGATCTTGAAGACCTTGATAGTCGCCTTGATTATGAAACAAAGTGTCTTATTCTTTGTAATCCCAATAACCCGTCCGGCGAATGTTGGACTGCGGACGAGCTTCGTGCGCTGGGTGATGTTTGTATGCGTCATGGTGTTACAGTTCTTTCTGATGAAATCCATTGTGATTTTGTTAATAAAGGTCACAAGTTCACCCCATATTCATCAATCGGTGAAAAATATGCAAACAGCAGCATTACGTACCGTTCACCTTCGAAAACATTTGGCCATGCAAACTTGAAAGTGGCTTATTTCTATACTCAAAATCAGGACCTTATGGACGCAACAATGATCGGTGGCGGACATGATGCCGGTTGCAATGCTTTTGGTCTAACTGCTTGTCAAACAGCGTTTGAAGTTGGCTCACAGTGGGTTGACGATGTGAACGAATATATCGACGGCAATTTTGACTTCCTTGTTGAATATGTAAACGCGGATGGCAACATGCCGGGTGTTGAATATTCAAAACCCGAAGGGACTTACCTAGCGTGGCTTGATTGTAACGGTATCATGGCAAAAGTGATTACCGATGACTATAGACGTGCTTATCATGATAAAATGCGGGATCAAGGTAGAAGACATTCAGGTTTGACACCGGAAATGGCCCTTAGTGAATGGTTTGTTGATGCGTGCGGCGTTCAGCTAAACGCCGGTTCATCATATGGTATTGGCGCAGATGGTTTCATGCGTATGAATATCGCTGTTCCACGTTCAAGCCTTAAAACAGCCCTTGATAACTTGAATAAAGCACTTAAATCTGCTTAATAGAGTTATATGTAATTTAAAAACGGGTTGTCTTCCATTTACGTGGAGGGCAGCTCGTTTTTGTTTATTACCGAATAGTCAAACAGCGCATTTATTGCAAAGTGAAATGGACGGATCAAGGTCCAGACGTTTTAGATCAATATCTTCGCCGCAGGTCAGGCAATAGCCGAACTCGTCTTCAATAATTCGGGTGAGGGCCGCTTCTATTCTTTTAAGCTCCATGTCGCGTCGGCGTTTAACCTCTTCGGCCATGGCCTGACCCTGTATTGCATCCATGCGGGACAGGCGACCAACTGATGTCTGGTCCAGCTTAACTGTTGCGGCGTTATCCTTTGTATCAATGATCAGACTTTGCAGTTCTTCCTGACGGTCAAGAAGTCGTTTGTTATATTTGGCGGGGATAAGGGGCACGTCACGCGTCCCTTATCTCAAACGTTGCGATGACTTCACAGACAAAGCCAACCGGTAGTGCATTGGTGCCAACGGCAGCGCGCGCCGCGAGTCCGGCATCGCCAAATACATCACGGAGCAGTTCAGACGCCCCGTTAATCACCAAGTGTTGTTCGGTGAAATCAGGTGTGCTTCTGACAATGCCCTGTAATTGAACGCATTGCACAACCCGGTCAAGATCACCGTCGCAAGCTTTCTTTAATTGAGAAAGCACACTAATGGCTGCGCTTCTTGCAGCACCATATGCCTGATCACGGGTAAATTCAATACCGACAGTGCCGCTCATTTTTGGCCCTTGCCCGGCGATATATACCATGTTCCCGACCATGCGGATGGGTGTATAGGCGGCAATTGGCGTTGCTGCCTCAGGTATTTCAATACCCAGTTCTTTTAAACGCGCGTCAATTTTACCACCGGAGGCCATTTGATCATCTTGTGGCTCGCCTTCGGCCACCTCTTCTGTCGGCTCCGATTTCCCGCAGGCGGCAAGTATGCTCGCCGCGATCGATGCGAATAAGGCGCGGCGTATCATTACGCGACCTCAAATACGGCAAGCACTTCACAGGCAATGCCAAGTGGCAGGCTGTTTGTGCCAACAGCGGCACGTGCTGCAAGGCCTGGATCACCCCAAATATCACGGAAAAGTTCCGACGTGCCGTTTACAACTAAATGCTGCTCGGTGAAATCGTCGGTTGAATTGACCAGACCCTGAATTTGAACACATTGTTTTACAAGATCAAGATTGCCGCCGCAGGCTGCTTTTAACTGCCCGAGAATATTTACGCCACATGACCGCGCGGCGACATATCCTTGTTCTGTTGTCATGTTACCGCCGAGTTTGCCAACAATTGGTCCATTTTCGTCCACAGGGATCTGACCAGCAATATAAACCATGTTGCCAACCTTGCGCCAACCCACATAGGCGGCAACCGGGGCTTCAGCTGCTTTAACTTCAACGCCAAGCTCCGCTAGTTTTGCATCGACTGTTCCGCCCATTTGTGCAGATGCCTTGCTCGTAAGGGCAGTTGCAGCCAGTGCGCTAAGGCCGGCTGCGGCAAAAAAACTTCTTCTTTCCATAATTATTCCTCTTTGTTGACCGTATTATTTTTGTTGTAACCAGTTAATCATTCTTATACCGTGAATTAAAGGGAAAAATTTAAAAATCTATCATTCTGGGAGAATAATCGTGAAAATTTCAAAAGCGTTTAAATTGCTCATCGGTGTTTCATGTGTTGGTCTGGAATGTGATAAAAAATAGTGGGCGACG
The DNA here is from genome assembly GCA_021774795.1 of Emcibacteraceae bacterium. Classification (GTDB taxonomy): domain Bacteria; phylum Pseudomonadota; class Alphaproteobacteria; order Sphingomonadales; family Emcibacteraceae; genus Pseudemcibacter. The sequence continues at coordinate 2,575 of JAJFIR010000010.1, forward strand.
AGTTAGTTGCATTATAATGAATATTACGGAGTAGGAAATGAATTTTAAATCTAAGTTGTTATTGCTGTTTGTTTTTATAGTTTCAAGTTGTTCGGGCGCGGATCAAAGCACAGAACAAGCTGTTGAAAATAACGTTGATGAGGCGGTCGGTATTGTCGTTACCGCAAATCCGGTTGCGACCGAAGCGGGATTAGAGATACTGCGGGCAGGGGGGTCCGCAGTGGATGCTGCGGTGGCTGTTGAGGCCGTATTAGGTCTGGTGGAACCGCAAAGTTCCGGCCTTGCCGGAGGTGGGTTCCTTGTTCACTATGATGCAACAAGCAAAGATATTGTCGTTTTTGATGGTCGCGAAACGGCACCAATGGGCGCGACAAAAGAACTTTTTATTGATGATCAAGGCAACAGACTTTCATTTTCGGATGCCAAAAATAGCGGTCTTTCAATTGGGGCGCCGGGGGCAGTTGCGCTCTTTAACTTAGCCCATAATGATTATGGTAAATTACCATGGAAAGATTTGTTCGCGCCTGCGCTGCGCCATTCGATAGATGGGTTTGCCGTATCACCCCGCATGCATGATACGATTGTGACCTACGCGCCTAATATTCCCAAAACAACCGAGGAAGGGCCGATTGACGCCTATAATTATCTGTTCAATGATGATGGTATGCCGCTCGCGGCCGGTCACATTTTAAAGAACCCGGAATATGCGAAAACACTCAATATAATTGCAGCGGATCCTGCCGCATTTTATAACGGTAAGATCGCAACGGATATTGCGGCTGCGGCACAGGAAATGCCAAATGGCGGCACTTTGTCGGCTTCTGATATTGCTGGCTATAGTGCGAGAAAACTGGCCCCTTATTGCAGTGAATACCGAAATACGACTTTATGTGGCTCACCGCTGCCGTCATCATGGGTATCTATATCCATGGTTATGGGAATACTTAATGAAGCACCGGAATTTTCACCGGAAGGTGCAGATGATCCACAAAACTGGACATTGCTGGCGGAAGCACTCCGTATTACTTATGCAGATAATAACCAATATATCGCGGATGATCGTTTCGTTGAGGTTCCCATTAAAGGTTTGATGAATAAGGATTATATCAAAGAAAGGGCTAAACTTATTTCACGAGAAGGTGCAAATTCGGTTATCGAAGCAGGGGACCCTTGGGCGTATCAGGATGAGCAGGCAGCAGCTTTTGGTAAAGATGCCACTTATGATACGTCGGGAACCACCCATTTCGTGATTATTGATGCCGTGGGCAATGTCGTTTCTATGACGGCAACGGTAGAGGGTTATTTTGGGTCACTTCGCATGGCGGGCGGGATGTTCTTAAATAATCAAATGACAGACTTTTCATTTGAATATGAAGACGCGGACGGTAAGCCGATAGCCAACGCTGTTGCTCCCGGGAAAAGGCCAAGGTCATCTATGTCACCGACCATTGTGATGGATGAGAACAGAGACTTTCTTATGGCAGTGGGATCACCCGGAGGACGGTCAATCATTTCATATGTCGCAAAAACGGTTGTGGGGATTATGAATTGGGGCCTTACGCCGCAAGAAGCCATCAATTTGCCGAATATTGTGGCAAGGACGGAACTCACCCGAATTGAAAATAGTGCGTCGCCGGAAATAATTGATGGCCTAAGAAATTTCGGGTTTCAGGTAAAAGCCACCGAAGGGGAAATATCAGGGCTTAGCTCTGTTGTTAAAACCGCCGATGGGACACTGTTGGGCGGCGTTGATCAGCGACGCGAAGGTACAGTTGGCATATTATACGCTTCCGAGCTGAAGTGAATTAATAGAAATTTTTGAGTATGAATAAGGATTTATTTTATGCAAAAGTTGTTCGCTACATTACTATTTATTGGTGCTACTTTTCTTTCGTCGGCCGCTTTTGCACAGAATGCAAGTCTTGAGTTTCAATGGAAAATAGACGGTTTTGACCGCCCGGAAAGTGTCATTCCGAGTGCCGATAAAAGTGAAATATATGTTTCCAATATCAATGGCCCAAGTAATAAACAAGATGGAAACGGTTATATTTCCAGGATATCATTGGACGGTAAAGTCATTGAAAAGAAATGGATAACCGGCCTTGACGGGCCGAGGGGCTTTGCGCTTGATAATTCGAAGCTTTATATTTCCGACGTGACCGGTCTGGTTACTGTTGATATCAATACGGGTCAAATTGTAAATCGTGTTCCGGTTGCGGGTGCAGGGTTTTTAAATGATGTTTCCGTTGTGAATGGCAGAGTATTTTTTCCGATACGGATGGTGACACGCTTTATACATATACCGAAGAAGATGGGTTAAGCGTTTTTCTTGCCGGTGAAAAAGTGAATGCGATCAACGGGCTTTTGGCGCATGGCGATAATTTAATGATTACGATTATGGATGAAGGTTCGCTTATTTCCGTTGATTTAAGTGATAAGTCGATGACGGTGCTGGGATCAGGCATATTAAACGGTGATGGTATTGGTATATTGCCTGATCATAGCTACATCATCACATCCTTTACCGGTGAGATTTATCACGTTAAATCAAAAACAGAAACCAAGTTACTGTTAGATTCAAAAGATGATGAAATATCGCAAAATGACAGCTATTATGTAAATGGCGTGCTTTATGTTGCTAATATTAGTCCCGGCAGCGTTACTGCCTGGAAAGTAACAGGTGCCGGGAATTAGCCAGTTCCACTAGATATCTGGCCATTAAAAGTTAATAAACTGGATAGGAGCTCGGTGTGTAAGGCCGCAATACATATTGGTCCTGCACAAAGGCAACAATATCAATCAGTTCATCGACGGTCATAATAGTATTGTAATTTCGCATCATTGACTGCCCGCCTTCGATTTCAGGGGTGACCCGGTATTCATCGGACACTTTATGAGAGGGATTGATAATTGACGTTACCAATTGACCATAAGTGGCGATTTTAGTTGTTGTGCCGCCCAACGCCACTTCCATGATTGGTTCAATGCCGTCTGACCCATCCCTTAGATATTCCTTTCCTGCAACGGCGTGACAATCAATACATCTAAATTCAACGAAATATTGCTCACCATATTCGGCATTACCGTCCGGCAATGTAAAGCCATAAGACGATTTTGGCCCCATATCACACGCCGCCAATACCATAATTGCGCCGGTTAGAAGTATAGTTCTAATAATCATAATAAATTCCTTTTTGCCAGTACGTTAATTTGCTTTATTAATGTGGTATTATATCTATATTAGGTCGATAAAATAATGATCTTGGTCAATTAAAGCGCGATTTTCACAGAGCAACTAATATCAACATTGATTTAGGCGATAGAAATAGGCATAACTTTTATCAGGAATAATCAGTCCGCTTTAAAATAAGCTAGAGATATTATTATGGTTCATAAAAATAATACCGAAGCCCGACAGTCAATCATTGATGCTTGTTTATGGATGAATAGTTCGGGGTTAAATCAGGGCACGTCAGGCAATATAAGCCTTCGCAGTGACGAAGGTGCATTAATAACACCCAGCAGCATGGCGTATGAAGATATGGTGGCGGAGGACATTATGTTGCTTCCCGGTGACGGATTATCCGGTGAAGCGATCGGGCCGAACAGACCATCATCAGAATGGCGGTTCCACGCCGATATTTATAATGAACGGGATGATGTTCATGCGGTCGTTCACACCCATTCCATATATGCGACGGCACTTTCGATGCTGGGGCGGGATATACCGGCCTGCCATTACATGATCGGGATTTTTGGCGGGGATAGTATCCGCTGCGCCGAATATGCACATTATGGAAGCGCAGAATTATCCGCAAATGCTTTAGTTGCGCTTAAAGACCGCACGGGATGCTTATTGGGTACACATGGGGCCATCGCATGCGGCAGTGATTTAAAACAGGCGTTATGGCGCGCAGGGGAGCTTGAAGCGTTAAGTCAGCAGTATCATCTCGCGTGCCAGTTGGGCGATCCCAAAATACTGACGAAGCAGCAAATGGGTGAAGTGCGTGACAGAATGAAGACAGGTTATGGTGTTTGGCCGAAAAAGAGGTCGGGGAAGGCATAAATCGCGCGCTTCATCATTGTGCGCTCTTAAGTTTATCGATTTGCCAATAGTAGCAAGGCTTGAACTCGGTTGCAATTAGCCTTAAGCTATTTTCAATTACTATCAAAAAAATATAGAGGGACTATTATGTCGCGGAAGATTACCATCACAGCACTTTTTATCTGTTTTTCAGTATCATCTGTTTTTGCGCAAAGCATTTCCGAGTTTACAAATAGTATGGAAAAGAAAGAAGGCTTTTTTAATATTTATTTGGACCATGATAAAGGGGCCGTTTATCTTGAAATTAATGAATATAATCAAGATTTTATTTATAAGGTAAGCCTTCCCGGGGCGTTGGGTTCCAATGATATAGCCCTTGACCGCGGGCAGCTTGGCGGAACGAAGCTCGTTTATTTTGACAGGGTCGGTGAAAAAGTTCTGCTTCATCAGAAAAATACTCGTTATATAGCCACAAGTGATAACCCCAAAGAAAGGTTAGCGGCTACCAATGCTTTTGCTCCATCGGTGGTTTGGGGCTTTAAGGCCGTGGCGACGGACCGCGACGGCGGATCGCTCATTAACATTACGGAAATAATGTTAAATGACCAACATGGAAGTGCCGCCAAAATAAAGCGCAACGGACAGGGAGACTTTAGCTTAAATGAAAGCAGAAGCTTTGTTAATTTTGATAATGTTAAAACTTTTCCCAAAAATACAGAACTGGAAAGCACTGTTACATTTATGGGAAGCGACCCAGGTAACTTTGTTCGTTCAGTTGCGGCGAACCCGAATATTATCACGTTAAAACAGCGGATTTCTTTTGTTAAACTTCCTGATGATAATTATCAAACCCGTGTTTTTCACCCGGCGATGTCATTTAATGCAACACGGGTGGTTGACTACGGTACGGCCATTGATAAGCCGATTGAGCAAAGATTTATTTCCCGTCACCGCTTGGAGAAGAAAAATCCGAATGCAGAAAGAAGTGAAGCGGTTGAGCCAATTATATATTATGTCGATAGCGGTGCACCGGAAGCTATAAGAAATGCACTGCGCGAAGGGGCAAGTTGGTGGAATCAGGCTTTTGAGGCGGCAGGTTATATCGATGCGTTTCAGGTAAAGATTATGCCCGAAGGCATGGACCCCGATGATGTTAGGTATAATGTGGTGAACTGGGTTCACCGTTCAACACGGGGTTGGTCATACGGTGCGAGCGTGAAGGACCCAAGAACCGGCGAAATTATCAAGGGTCATGTCACACTTGGCTCACTTCGTTCCCGTCAGGACTTTTTGATCGCAAACGGTGTAACGGCGCCATACGCGGACGGTAAAAGCACAAAAGATGATATTGATCTGGTGCTTGCCCGCACCCGCCAGCTTGGTGCCCATGAAGTGGGTCATACCCTTGGCTTTGCCCATAATTATATCGCAAGCGTTAACGGTGATGATGATGTGATGGATTATCCGCATCCGCAGATAACCATGACCGATGACGGGGAAATCAACATTAAAAATCCGTACCGGGAAAATATTGGAGAGTGGAATAAAATTGCCGTTAATTATGGCTACCGCCAATATGCATCAGAGGCAGATGAGGCCGCAGGCTTAAAGAAAATATTGGAAGATGCTTATGCCGCCGGACATCAGTTTGTTGCCGACGGCCGTGATAGTCGTGGCGCGGCAAGCCTGCATGCGGATAGTCATTTATGGGATTTCGGTGCGGACGTTCTTGATCAATCAAAGGATCTTTTTGAAGTGAGGAGAACGGCACTAGCGAATTTCGGGCTTGATAACATTCCCGACGGGACTCCGCTTTCACAATTGGAAGAGGTGCTTGTACCGTTATATTATCTATCGAGGTTTCAAATTAACGCGCTTTCCAAATCAATTGGTGGAATGATTTATGGTTATGAAGTGAAGGGCGAAACGCTGGTCCCACGACACCGTGTTGTTGACCGGGCAAGACAGGATGAGGCAACAGATTTAATGTTAGAAGTGTTAAGTGCTGATTATTTAACGCTGCCCCGCAATATACTCGATCTTATTCCACCGAAGGCATTTGGGTACGGTCTTACGCGAGAAAGCTTCCCCCGTGATACCGGCGCCAGTTTTGACGCACTGGCACTCGCGGAAGCACATGCCAATCATACACTGGGCTTACTTTTTAATAAGCAACGACTTGCACGGATCAACGATTTTAATGTTCGCGATAATGGTCAAATAAGCCTGGACCGATATATTGTTAAAATTGCCGGTAAAACCATGCTCGCCCCTCGCATCGAAGATGACCCATTAAAAGCAGCCGTACATCGCCGGGTTGGTCATGTTTTTGTTCATTATATGATGATGACGGCGGGCGATAAAACGGCAAGCCCGGCAGCCCAGGCAATGACGGCATCGCATTTAGCTGGCCTAAAAGGCATATTAGAGGACCGAATTGCCAATGATGAAATGAACAGGGAATATAAAGCACACTATCAAGCGCAAGCGCGACGCATAGGGTTGTTCCTTGAAGGCCGCTATATGCCAAAAGCAAGTGACCTGGCACCCATCCCACCGGGAGAACCTATTTAGGAATATGGGTGTAGACTATATATAAGAGTGGTCGTTGACGGTTGTTTCTAAGCATTTGAAAGTTCTTGATAAAGCCGGGTTAATCTCCCGTAGTAAAAACGCACAGTGGTGCCCTTGCAGGTTAGAAGCGAAGCTACTAAAAAATGTATCAAATTGGATCGAAGGATACCACACCTATTGGGAAATGAAATTGGACCACTTTGGCGCGTATCTTGGTGAATTGCAAAAGAGTGAGCCAAATGTAAAAAATGAGATGAAACCCGAAACCAGGCGATCTTAAGGAGGATTATAATGGCAAACGAAACGATTTGTATTCCCGATTTATCACAGAGGCCTTACGGTTTAGCCGTCGAGCAGGTCTTTCCTTTTCCGGCGAACGTATTATTTGATGGCTGGACGATAAATTTTGATAAATGGTTTGCAGCACCCGGCACTTTATTGATGCGTGTGGAGGTTAATGAACCGTTTTTTTTTGAAACTGTTTTTAAAGCCGATGATCAGGAAACTGCGCAGCGTCACCCACATTACGGCCGATTTTTAAAATTGGACAAAAATAAATTTATACAAATGACCTGGGTTACAGGGGAAATTGGAACACAAGGCGCGGAAACTGTGGTTTCAATTGAATTCATAGAACAAGGCGACCAGACCTTAATCAAATTAAGTCATAGTGGGTTTTTAAATAAACAGACGATGGAAGGCCATAACGAAGCCTGGCCGCACGTATTTGAACACATGTTGAATTGTTTGAATGATAAATCCAGTGGGATGACATTCACAAATACTGAATAAAAAGAGAGTAACCATGAACAAATATTTTAAAATTGATGACCCAACTATAGTTACCATATCCAGAGAATATAATGCATCGGCTGAACTCGCTTTTGATGCATGGCTCGATGCTGAGAACGCCGGAAAATGGCTGTTTGCGACACCGGATGGTATTATGGAACGTGTTGAAATTGATGCGCGGGTCGGCGGGAAATTTCATATTGACGAACTGCGCGGCGATGAGCTTGTCGAACATACCGGGGAATATTTGGAAATTGATCGGCCGAACAAATTGGTATTTAGCTTTGATGATACCAATCTAAATTCACGTTCCATTGTTGTTATTGAAATCGTGCCAATCGATACGGGATGCCGATTGACGCTTACCCACGAATTTGGTCAGGAGCTGGTGAGTTATCTGGATGATTTAAAAACGGGTTGGGGGCATATTTTAAATAATATAGTGCCATTTATTGAATAGAATGTTGGGCTTAAAATTTATATCTGACCTGTGTTCCGAGACCGTAATCGGTCGTAGTGTTATTAAGACCAACGACACCGTATACATTTAGGCCCCAATGGTTATTCAATTGAACATCGACATAACTGAATATTTCTTTTGGTGAATTGAAACCCGGTGTCGCGCTTTCGCGGTATTCGTAAGAAACCCCAAAACTTGTGTCTCGTGTCATGAAGTATGATAGCCCGATTGACGCAAAAAAGCTATTTTGAAGATCAAATAGACTGGTTTTTCCAACGAACCTGTACCCTAACGTCGCAAATGGCATTACGTTTCCAATCAAGTAAGCCACGTCGGTTTGGATGGTGTAGTCGAATTTTCCGGTACCAAGTCCTTTATTCTCATCCGCAGTGGGAAGTTTAACTCGCGCTGTCAGGTCAATAAAAAAATCGTCACTATATGGGTTTTCCAGTGCATATGTACCACTTAGATAAATGTCACCAAAACCGCTTTTGCGACTTGTGCTTGCGCGATCAGCAGGGCTGAGCTCAACGTCAGTTACCAACGGTGCGCCCTCAACGGCGGTAATAAGGTTTTTGGGTCCAGCAAAACTTATATACCCACTGCTTGCACGAAAGCTCCACGGTCCTTCTGTATATTTTAACGAGTAAGGGATGTAACTGATGTTTGTATTGGTAGGGAGATTGAATTTCCCACTACTATAATCGTATCCGCTCGTAAATGTGAATTCCCGTTCGTTAAAAAGCGGAACAGAAATATAATCTTCTTCAATTGTAGTTGCATCAAACCGGGAGTTGTCAATTTCATCAATTTCTGTGGTTTCTTCACTTACATCTTGCGCGGAAGCAGAGGTTAAAAAAATAACCCCCAATAAGGAAGACACCACGGGAAGTGCACATTTTTTAAAATGTGTTTTAAGTCTCATCAGATTCTTTCCCCCACAGGCCGGATATGTTGCAGATTATTAATTAAAAATTCAAACATTGTAACCATTTATTAGCTTATTTTTGGCCCATTTTACAAGTGATAACTTTAATTAGGTTGCTCAAAAAATTAAAACATTAGATTTTGACAAAAAAAAGGCGACCCAATTAGGAGGTCGCCCAAGTTTGGGGGAGGAAATAATCATTTCTAACACTAGTAACGAAAAATTTACAAAAGGTTAATTTCCGTCTTCCTATGGTAAATAAAATACTAATAAATTTTTATTTTCTTAAGACAATATTTTCTTTTTGCAATGGTTACAGTATGTTGACAGAAATTTCAGCATTGAATTATTTTATATACTTAATCATATAGCAAATCTCTATCATCGTATTATTCACAGGGACACCCGCGAATCGCATGAACTAAGTGAATAGATTTAAGATGGTGAACGTCTATTTTATATATTCTAAAACTATTTCTTGACCCCAACGGTGCAATGGTTAATTTCAATTCCCAAGATACATTATTACATTTGAGTTATTTATGAAATTACATTCCTCTTTATATTATAGAGAACTAATTATTTTTAGTATGATGGTACCACTGTTGATAGCATCGGAAGTTTTCGGCCAAGAAACAGGCTTTGAAAAGCCAGATGTGGAGGCACTACAAAATCAGATTGATGAACTTAAGTCTAAAGTTGATACGCTAAGCGATGAAGCAAACCAAAATGGTCCTCAAGCAAATAGTGAAGAAGAGAACGGTAGCGATACAATAATCACATGGGATCCAATGCCGAGGTTTGAAACCAGAGACGGGCGGTTTTCTTTCGCGACTAGCGGCCGGATGATTTATGATTACGGGATTGTCAATTTTAAGGATGGTGACGGCGTTTCGATGCCGGAGGACAAAATAAATGGTACAGAATTGCGGGCACTGGAATTTGGCGTTCGTGGAACGATGTTTCGTGATTTTGAATATCGTCTGGTGACAAAGTTTATTAATAGTGAGGTTGAAGTTAAGTTAGCATATGTTGATTATTCTATTGGTAAATTTAATGTAATTGTCGGACAAACCAGAACCTTCACTTCGCTTGAGAAATCTACACCCGCAGCAAATACAAGTTTTTCTTCGCGGGCAGCATTTTTAAATGCGCTTCGGATCAAACCGCGCGTCGGTGTAGGCGTTTCAACTTACGGCAAAAACTGGACCGCAAGTGGCGGTTATTTTTTTGAAACACTTGAAACTACAAATTCGTCAATTGACGATCACAATATGATAACGTCGAGAGTGACTTTTAGTCCTGTTTTTGAAAATGGTATCGCACTTCATTTTGGTACCTCGTTTTTTCATCGCAACCGAAATGGAAATGGCTTTGAACTCGGCTATAGTGATCGACCATTCAGTCATCAGGGTGAATTGAAACCGCTTTCAAGCCAAGCTTTCAATTTAACATCGGAACAATTTTACGGGTTTGAGTTTGTTACTACATATAATTCTTTTGCGGTGCAGTCTGAGGTAGGGATCATCAAAAACAAACTTCACCCAAGCGAAATATTGACGATTAATGATCCAACTTATAAAGGCGGTTATGTAGAAGTCAGTTATTTTCCAACCGGAGGAGAACGGATTATCAATGGATCACGTGGTCGATTTTATGATGTCGAAGTAACAAGCCCGGTAGGAGAGGGCGGTATGGGAGAAATTAAAATAGCAGCGCGCTATGATATGATGGATTTCACCCACGAAACATTCGGCGATAAACAAGGGTCTTATATTTTTGGCATTGACTGGTATTTAAATAATTATATGAAAATCCAGGGTAACTATGCCCACACTACGGTTAAAAATCAGCTGAACCAGAAAACAAATTTGGTCAATACGTTCAATTTACGATTTCAGATAAATTGGTAATTATTCGAAAATTTCCTGATAAATAGAATAATATTCCAAATATTAATAAATAAATGAATAATATTTGGAAATACTGCTGGCATCAATCTTTTTTCTATGATAATTGCATTATTTGCACCGAAGAGAGATTTAATAAAATGAACGTAAGATTGCAAACAGAAAATGATATAGCTGATATCGAAAATCTTCTTGATATAACTTTTGGAACAGATCGCTTTTCCAAAGCCGCTTATTCATTACGTGACGGCGTTAACGCCGTGTCCGCTCTATCTTTCGTTATTGACATGGACAAAAATATTACAGGCACTTTGCGGTTCTGGGAAATTTCTATAGAGAAAAACGACAAATATGTTGATGCCTTGTTGCTTGGCCCCATTGCCATATTGCCCAGGTTGCAGGGCCTTGGTTTAGGTATTAAATTAATGGAGTCCGGGCTTTCTGAAGCGAAGAAGCTTGGTCATAAACGGGTTCTATTAGTCGGCGACGAGGCATACTACAAGAGAATAGGATTTTCCAGGGATATAGCTGAAAATATTGCGATACCTGGACAACATGAAGAAAGTCGGATTTTGGCAAAAGAACTTGTTAAAGGCTCATTTTCTAATGTTGCCGGTATCGTACGAAAACGACATTTAAATGTGAAGCAAACTGCTTTATACTCATAATATAATATTCCATTTATTTTGAGTTATCATGAATACTATTAAGGATAAAATTGCCAACGGCTTTCAACCAGAGCTCTATGCTTTGGCCGCAGAAAAAGCACAAGGCGACAACCCGAAAGAGAATAATTTACCGCCGGTGCATCTTTGGGATCCAGAATTTTGCGGTGATATTGATATGCGGATAAAACGTGATGGTAGTTGGGATTATATGGGAACTCCAATAAACCGGGTGCGTATGGTTAGACTATTTTCAACAATTTTGCGTTGTGATGATGGAAAATATTATCTGGTAACACCGACGGAAAAAGTGGGCATTAAAGTCGATGATGCGCCTTTCGTAGCCGTTGAAATGGGCGTGGAAGATGGTTATATCCTGTTTAAAACCAATTTGGGTGATTATCTCTCTGCGAACATTGATCACCCGATACGTATCGTTATTGACAGTGAAACAGGTGAACCTTCGCCATATGTACGGGTAAGGGATAATCTCGACGCGCTGTTGAGCAGAAGTGTATATTATCAATTGGCTGATCTGGCAGTGGAACATAAGGGGATATACGGAGTTTGGAGTGGAAATGTGTTTTTTGCACTCGATGGATCGAAATGAAAGCAAATGAAAACTAAAATAAAACGCACCTTCGAACGCCATGACCCGGTGATGAACCGTGCGCTAACACCGGCCGCTGCGCGCGCCTGGCAACGCCCGCCAATCGGAGATCATTCTTTATATAGACCGCCGCAAAATGATGATTTGATGAATGAGTTACCGCTTAAGCCATCGGCGGTGCTTATTCCGATTGTCGAACGTGGTACTGACCTCTCTATCATGCTGACCAAAAGATCGGCGCAACTTAAAAGTCATAGCGGACAGGTTAGCTTCCCGGGTGGTCGTTGTGATGATGAAGATGCCCACGCGATGGCGACCGCGCTGCGCGAAGCAAATGAAGAAGTAAACCTGCCGCAAAGTAACGTTGAAATCGTTGGTGCGATGGAAGACTATGAAACAGTGACTGGCTACAGCGTATCACCGGTAGTTGGATTCGTTGATCCAAATTTTGAAATTATTCCTGAAGCCAGAGAAGTGGCAGAAGTATTCGAAGTACCGCTTGAATTTATACTTGATGACAAAAATCACACAGTGGAAGGAATGATGTGGAAAGGCGAATTGCGCCATTATTACGTTTTTCCACATAATGATCACAGAATATGGGGAGCGACAGCGGCGATGCTTGTACGGTTTGCCAACTTGGTGAATAAAGGTGAGTGAATTTAAGATTGATACACAGAATATTAGTTGGCTTCGAAATAAAGATTTTCAGAAACTTATGTCGATCCTCAATAAAGATGGATTAAATGCGCGGGTTGTCGGTGGTGCCGTTCGCGATACGGTGGCGAATTTATGTTTTGACGACAATCTTGCAATTGGCGATATCGATATAGCATGCGGGTTTGAACCTCTCGAAACCGTTAATATGTTGGAAAATGCTGGTATAAAAGTTGTTCCAACAGGCATCAAATACGGGACCGTTACCGCGGTCTTTGATAAGAACGCCTTTGAAATAACGACATTACGCTGTGATGTTAAAACCAATGGTCGCCATGCGGAAGTTGCTTATACAAATGACTGGTTAGAAGATGCTAAGCGGCGCGATTTTACGATTAATTCTCTATATATGGATATCGACGGAAGTATTTTTGATCCCTTTGACGGCATTCTTGATTTAAAGGCACGGCGGGTTAAATTCATCGGTGATCCTGAAGAGCGAATAAAAGAGGATGCGCTGCGAATTTTAAGGTTTTACCGCTTTTTAGCGCAGGTCGGTGACGGTCAGATAAATGAAGACGGGTATAGGGCAACCATCCTTTTAAAACACATGATTAATGGGCTTTCAGGTGAACGGATTTGGCAGGAATTCAGCAAAATTCTTGGCGCAGTTTATAGCAATGAAATTATAAGAGTGATGCATGATGGTATGCTCTTAAATGAGATAATCACGGGACCAGATAATGTTGATAGTTTTTGTCGCTATGTGGAAAATGAAAATAAATTTGGGCTTTGTGACATATTAGGCCGATTGAGCAGCCTTTTGGAACAGGATGTCGAAGCCGTTGATAATGCCGCGAAACTATTAAAGTTATCTAATAAGCAAATCGACACATTAAAGCAATATGCGGTTGATTATCCGAAGCATGAGCTAGACAGACGCAGTTTACGAAAAGTGACATACGAGCGTGGTAAGAATGCCTTGATTTATCATTTATGCAGACGGGAAGTTCTTACCCGAGAAATTCTGGATTATATCAGGCAGTACGAAATACCCGTTTTTCCTTTGCAAGGTAAAGACATGATAGCAAGAGGGCTCAAGCCAGGAAAAGAAATGGGCGCCGAACTTAAGCGACTGGAAAGACTTTGGATTGAAAACGATTTTGAGCTAACGAAATATTAAGCGGAAAGAAACTTGACTGTTGCTTTAATCGCCTCTTTATTGTCCATTAAAATTGTATGAATTGAATGAATAAGCAGAAATTCATGTTCGACGTCAAGCCGGGTTTCATCCACGGAGACAATGCCGTCATTATCACCGCTTAATAGTGGATTAAAACCCTTATCATTACCGCGACCACCGGCGATAATTAAAGTCGGTATTTGCGGTTCCGGCAGCTCATTCAGCTTTTGCCTTGGTTTAACGTCCTGGCCGGAAGGGCCCACTATAATTTCATATGCTTTTAGGCGACCTAGAAACTCAGCTATTTGTGCGCCTTTATTTGGTGTACCCATCATCACAAGCTTGTGCGCTTTGGCACCGTTCCAATTCAAATTCCGCTTCAATATCTCCCGTACAACGAGCCCCCCCAAGCTATGGGTAACAAAGGAAACTTTTTTAATCCCTTGAATGTGGTTAAGAAGATATTCGAAATGATTCGCGTGATGGACAACATCCTCAAATAATGTGGCGTAATTCAGGGAATGGGCGGCAAATCCGGCGTCGCGCAAGGCGGCCGTGCATTTTTTCATAATCCCGGCGTGGCGTCCGAGGCCGTGGATGAGTAAAACAAGGTGATCACAGTGAAACTTAAGATCCAGTTTTTCCAGTTCAGCCTGACATTTGCATAAACTACCATTATATAGAACATTTCTATCGCCATTCAGAAGGCGGTATTTACCTGACTTGACGTTTTTTTGTATATGATGATCCCCCTGAATCATCATATCTGTCCAGATATAGCGACCGCCTATATTCTGAATTTCATTTTTTAAATGTTCTTCGAAATTCGACCAATCCATGGGATTTTATCATTTCCATTTCGCGTGAGGAGGTAGCGACATCAATATCGCTTCCACATTGCCACCTGTTTTAAGTCCGAACGCTGTTCCGCGGTCATAAACAAGATTAAATTCTGCGTATAACCCTCTGTAATAAAGCAACTCTTCCCGTTCGGCATCAGTCCATTCTTCGTTCATGTGCTTGCGAACCAGTTTTGGGTATATGTCCAGAAATGCGCGGCCAACATCCTGGGTGTAGGCGAAATCATCGTCCCAACTCCCGGTGTTTAGCTGGTCATAAAAAATGCCGCCTTCACCGCGGGCGCGGTTTCGGTGGGGAACGTAAAAATATTCGTCGCACCATTTTTTAAATTTGTCGTAATAATCGTCACCATGTTTATCACAGGCTGTTTTTAGGGCACCATGAAATTCAGCTGTGTCCGCTTCGTTTGGAAGCGCGGAATTTAAATCCGCACCACCGCCAAACCACCCGCGTGTTGTTACGATATGCCTTGTGTTCATGTGAACGGCGGGGGCATGTGGGTTATGCATATGGGCGACAAGCGATACACCACTTGCCCAAAAACGCGGGTCTTTGTCTGCGCCGGGTATTTGCGCGGCAAATTCCGGTGAAAATTCGCCGTAAACAGTGGACACATTGACGCCGACTTTTTCAAATACGCGGCCCTTCATTACGGCCATCGTGCCGCCGCCTTTTTCGGGGTCATCTTCGCGAAACCATGATTTTCGTTCAAACTTACCGGGTGTTTGGCTCGTTAGTTCGCCTTCATAATCATTTTCGATAGCTTCAAACGCATGGCAAATGTTGCTGCGTAGTTCTTCGAACCAGTTTTTAGCGGTTTCTTTTTGTTGTTCTATGGTCATCATCACATTTCTGGAAATTGATTGGTTTGTCTTAATGCTTCCCCCAAAACTATAGCGGCAGAAAGGGCAATGTTCAATGATCTTGCTTGCGGACACATCGGTATTAATATCCTATGATCGGCGCGATTATGCACGTCTTCCGGCACGCCGGCGCTTTCGCGGCCAAGTAGTAATATGTCATCATCTTTAAATGTGAAGCTAGCGTAAGAGTTGGACGATTTTGTGGTCAGTAATACCAAACGGCCAGTGGGCATTTTTTGCAAAAATTTATCCCAACTTTGATGACGAGTTATGCTGCTTTGGTCGATGTAATCCATTCCCGCCCGGCGAAAAGACTTTTCACCAAAAGGAAACCCGCAGGGCTCAATGATATGCACCGGAACATCAAGGCAGGCCGCCATGCGGATGATGGTACCGGTGTTGGGCGGAATATCGGGTTGGTAAAGGGCAATATACATGGCGAATATCTATAGTTTTAGCGAAAAATTTGCAAGAGATATATAAGCTTAGTTATGGCTATGAAATAGATACTTTACATAGTCGCGATGAAGCAAAATTTGATCGGGTAGAATATTTTTATCTTGATATACGCGTGTTAAGACAAATGCGCCTTCCAAGATGGCGATAAGCGCATCTGCTACTTTCTTCAAATCTATTTCAGTTCTAACCGGGTAAATTTGTGCAATATTTTGTAGTCTAATATGAAACAATTGCCGCCAAGTTTCCATGCCTTCTTTATTGAGATCAGCAACGCCCTGGGCATAACTTTTATTGGCATAACAGACCGAAGCAATAATGCAGCCGGGATGTGTTGAGGGTAATTCAGACATCGCTTCTGCGAACAATTTTAGAAATAATAAATATTGCTGCAATGGGTCTTCCACCAAATCATCAGCGCGATTAAACAAGGTATCAAAGAAAATATTATCATTTTCTATATAACGCTGCATCAGGCATTCAATAAGGTGGGTTTTATCCTTGAAGTGATAGAAAAAACCGCCTTTGGTTATGCCTGCTTCTTCGATCAACCCCTCAATTGATGTGCCGGCAAAACCATTTGCTAATATAGCTTTCTCGGCTAATTCCAGAATGCGTATTTTTGTTTGTTCACCCTTGCCCATATTAAATCCTTTTACTGTACCTAAAGTATAGTTTTTTGGTTTCGTTTTAAATCTTTCAATGTAGTACAGCTCACGAAATACAGTATTTCATATTATTTCCAACACGTTAAATTAATTATCCGAAACCAACCTTAAGTTCACTAGTTTCCATTTTCCATTATTTGTATTTTCGCCCCTCATTCATTCAGTTGATCTAAAGATATCGAAATAATTAAAAGGCGCAATAACGAAAATGCCAAATATACTCATTAAAGATAAAAACAATTCCGATTTAGTAAAAGGTTTAGCTTCTTTTGTTGTTGAGGAAAAAGCTCAAACAACAGACAACCGTTCTTATCGATTATCAAATATAGATATGCTTCGTGGTATCGTGATCATTATAATGGCGCTTGATCATGTACGCGATTTCTTTTTGGTTGGTGGTGTCGAATTCCCATTGGCCGATCCCGATGTTTCTGCGGGACTTTACTTCACTCGCTGGATCACACATTTCTGTGCCCCGGTATTTATATTCCTAGCGGGGACCTCCGTAGGTTTAATGTCGAGCCGAAAATCAACATGGGATATCGGATCATTTGTATTCAAGAGAGGTTTATGGCTGATCATTGTAGAAGTGGCCATCATATCAACAGCATGGACATTTGCACCGTTAGGTGAACCCGGTATGGGCGGTGCTTCCTTAATAATATTGCAGGTGATTTGGGCGCTAGGCGTCAGCATGATTATACTTGCCGGTGCGCAATTTATCGGGCCGCGATTTTGCCTAATAATTGGTGCCGTAATTTTATTAGGCCATAATTTATTCGATGTCATATTGCCTGCAACAACGAGTTTAGGCGGTAATGGCATCTTCTGGACACTTCTATATTCGCCCGGTGCGTTGGTCTTAGGCCCGTTTTATATAGAAGTTGTTTACCCGCTTTTACCTTGTATCGGGCTGATGTTGCTTGGATATGGCACGGCCTTCATATTCCAAAAACCGGCTCTTGAGCGAGATAAATTCTTGATTAAAACCGGTGTTGCTTTGGTTGCCGCATTTATCGTTATTCGTTTTAGTGGCTTTTACGGTGATCCAAACCCTTGGCAAACTCAGACATCAGGTGCGCTCGCCACTTTTTTTGATTTTATGAATGTTAGCAAATATCCAGCTAGCCTTTTATATTTGATGGCTACATTAGGCCCAATGGCCATAATTTGTGCCCTTTCCTCTAAGCTGCATGGGTGGCTTAAAGATACACTGATTATGTTTGGCCGCGTACCGTTTGCTTTTTACGTGGCGCATTTTTACCTGATCCATCTTCTTAGTATCCTTCTTGGCATGGCTCAAGGCTTTCAAGCACACGAATTTATGCATATTTTTATTTTTTACCCGCAAGGATACGGAACAGATTTAACTGGTGTTTATCTTGTTTGGCTAGGTGTAATTGCCATTCTTTATCCCTTCTGTAAGTGGGTGGAGAAGGTAAAACGAACTCGCACAGATTGGTGGTTAAGCTACCTATAAGTATGTTTCCAAAAAAGATCTTAGATACAGGTCTATTTTTATTACAATTTTTTACAATTTCACCGGTGATCAAATGACGCCGGCCCCCTACAAAAGGAACAAACAAATGATTGAATTTTTAACTTGGTTCGGACTTGCAATAATTCCCGTATGTATGATCATAGATACGGTTCAGGGAACCAGAAAATATAAAACCCCAAAATATTGGAAGTTACGCGGCATATCGGTCACCATAATAAGTCTGGTAATTTCAATATTTATTGCGACAATCTTGGAAAGCGCGTTTGCTGATCTTTCTGTTTTTGATAATCGTCAGCTACCGACACCAATTGGTGCCCTGCTGGGAATAGTTACTTTTAATTTCTTCTTTTATTGGTATCACCGCACGGTCCACACTTTTGACGGATTATTTCTAAAATTTCATCAAATGCGTCACAGCGCAGAAGGGATTGATAGCTTTTCAGCTTATTATCAACATCCTCTTGAAATTATTACGTTAACACTTTTAGGTAGTTTTGTATTTTTCCCTTTCTTGGGTCTTTCCCTCCAAGCAGGTTTAATAGGGATAGCCTTCGGCGGTTTTAATGTGATGTTTCAACATTTAAACATCAATACGCCACAATGGATTGGCTATTTTGTGCAACGACCAGAAAGCCACTGCATTCACCACCAGCGCGGATTACATGCGTATAATTATGCGGACTTGCCGTTGATGGATATGATTTTTGGTACTTTTCGTAACCCAAAATCCGGTGAACACCAAGAAGCCGGGTTTTACAAGGGCGCTTCCGCTCGTTTACCCGAAATGTTGATTTTTAAAGATGTATCCACAAATAAAAAAAGCTAGTTTATTCTTTGGCGGTTCGCCATATAAGTCATATACCAGGTTTGTTAATCTGGTTTTCTTGAAACGATAAAAACTGCGTCGCTGCCGTCGGGTTTCCATGTAAATTCATTTTGAAATCCGGCGGTTATTAAATCATTCTCCAAAGTTTCGCGGCTGATAAACTTAATGGTTGGCAGCAACCCTAAAAACTTTCCGATCGCAAGAAAAGGAAGTAAAATTCTCATAACGCCCTGAAGGCAAACGGTACTTGAAATAAAAACGCCGCCGGGTTTAAGAATATCAAAAAGTTTTGCGATAACGGCTTCTCTGTCATCAAGCAGATGAAGAATGCTCATCCCGAGGGCAACGTCATATGTGTCGTCCTGAACGTCTAGCTCTTCAATATTGGCGCATTCAAAAGTTATGTTCTTGATGTTTTCTGCTACCATTTTCCCGCGGGCGATTTCAAGCATGTTTTCGGACACATCGACCGCATGAATATGTTTTACCAACGGCGCGTGCAGGATCGCCGTCGAGCCGGTACCACATCCAAAATCAAAGACCTGACTGTGCGGGTTTAAATATTCACGGGTCTTTTTTAGCTTCTGTTCGTAGACTTCTTGATTGGGAACGGGTCTTTTTGAATAGCCTTTGGCCATCCTATCCCAAAATTTAGCAGTATTTGCCATCTATTGGTCCTTTGCTTGAAAAGTTTGTACGTTGATAGATCACTGGGCGCAATGGGAAAAGCGATTTGCGCCGAGATGACAAGGATTTGAGATAAATTTATATGGGAAAATAGAGGGCTGTTAGCGAAATATAGTATTTTACCTCAAAAACATCGGGTCAGTTGATAAGTCCTGCTATTTAAGTTACAGTGATGCCATTGTAGTCACGAAAAGTATGGGTTAAATAAATCATCATTTGGTGGTTTGGGGGCCGCGCAGGTTTGAGGGGACCTACACATGCAAGCCGAACAAACACAAACAAAACATGCTAAACTTACGACGGTATGGATCATTTTTCCATTGACGGCAGTTGTTTATACGATTTACAAATTTACGACAGCTGATGCGCAATACAGAAATATCATTCCGAGCTTTGGATTAATTAGTACCTATGCTGTGATGGTCGTTATGGAAGCGTTCTTTAAATATGAAAAAGGCGTCAAGCAAACAAAATTTTTGTTGCGGGACGTTTCATCAAATGTAGTGCATATGTTCGTTACGGGTCCCGTTGGGCGAATTTTTATGGTCCCGGCGATTGCATATGTCCTTCAGGAAACATTGGGAAGAGGTCTCATTTTCGCTGAACGGACCGATGCTGGCCCGATTTGGCTACAGTCTATTTTGGTTTTTCTTTTCTATAGTTTGATGCGCTACAGCGTGCATTATTATCAGCACCATAATAAATACCTTTGGGAGCTGCATTCTTATCATCATGCGGTGAGTGATATTCAGACATCAAATACACTTGTTTCCCACCCGCTTGACTATTTTCTTCGTAATATATTGCCGCCGATAATATTGGGATTAATGGGTTTTCATCTTTCCGCGATTGTTATTGCCACCACAATAATTGGTACGTTTTCCGTGTTTTCCCACTGCGGTGCAGGGCTTCATGCGGGCTGGCTTAGTCATATTTTTGTCACACCGGAACTTCATCGCTGGCATCATAGTGCAATTGTGCCGGAAGGACACAAACATTCCGTCAATTACGGCGTTGGTGTTATTTTATGGGACCGGGTATTTGGTACTTATTATTTACCGACGAAAAACGGTGTACCGCTTCAGCCGGAGCACCTGGGACATCCGTCCGGATATTCGGACGAGCCAAATTATTTAAAATTCTTTTTCCTGACGCGTTACTGGTCAGATTCCATGAAATTCTGGAAGAAAAGAGAAGGAACGTCAGCCGAGTAATTTGAGACCTGAATCTAAAACGTATAAGCGGCGCCGATGATGAAGGAATAATCAAATTGTCTCTCGACCGCAGGGTTGGCAAGTATTTTTTCGTCAAGAATGGCGACTTGCGCGCCAAGGATAGTGTTCCAGTTTTTATCAAGTTTATAGATATGAATAATCCCGGCACTGTAGTTGACCACCGAATTTTTGAGTTCGTACGGTTGCAACACAAATTCATCTTGGGACGCGATCATTTTATTGGTAGTTTCCTGCGATATGCCCCAAAGATAGTTGGCCATTTTGCGGTCTTGCCATGTGACCGTCAGGCGCGGAATAACTATCGATCTTTTTGCCCTGTTTAAAAACGTAAAGCTATATGAAATACTTGCTTCCTGACCGTCGGATGCGCCGGTTATGTCTTGAGTTGCAGATATAGCAAGGGATCCGTAGGGATGTTGATAACCGCCGCGCAGCCCGGCATCGATGGAAAATTTACGTCTTGAATCGCCCGGTCTCATCCTTGCGCCAAGGTAAGTATCAAAAAAGAAGCCACCTATATAAGGGTCGTCAACTTTTTTAAAATGATAGCCTGCCTTGAGTTCGCGGATGAAAAGGTTCTTGCTGCTATAATCGACAATTGGAATGGGAAAAGCAGATATCTTTTCGCCGCGAAAGGGAGAATTCCTCACAATAGTACCGACGCCAACAGACCATTTGCCATTTTCATCAAGCAGGAACTTTTTATAATTCCACAGGCCCTGGTTTTCCTTTTGCTCTTGATCGTTAGCAGCTTCATCCGCTGCCATTGCAGGTAAACTGCCAATGGGCACAGACAAAAGTACGTATGCCAGACTTAACGATTTCACAACTTTTCCGGTTATCATTTTCCTATGCTGTCATATGAATATTAAAAGTTGTTTAAAATGTGACTATAACGCTTTTCTGAAAGTTAGGTTAAATCTTCTATCACCGGTTAGTGGATGATTTTCTTTTTCGAGTTTTTTGACGCTGTGAAAATAACGACGAGCAATGCCGCCAAAAATAAGAAGATCACCATTATGAAGCGGTATGTTCATGGGAGTGCCGCCGCGCTGATCACCATAAAGTTGAAAAATGGCAGTAACCCCCAAAGAAACGGAGACAATTGGCTGGCTAAAATCCTTTTCATCCTGGTCCTGATGAGAGGTAAGACGCGTACCCGGTTCATAACAATTGATAAAGCAGCTATCGGGCAGAAACTTTTCAAACCCGGCTCTGGCCGCAGCTTTGTTGGCAATTTCCATAAATCTTTGTGGAATGGCCGGCCAGGCTTTTTGTGAAACAGGATCAATCATTTCATAACGATATCCTTTGCGGTCAGAATACCACCCCGCTTTGCCGATACTGGTACCGGACACGTTAATGCGCTTACCGCCGGGGGTAATCATATGACGAAGGGGTGCTTGCTTAAATATATCTTGAATCTGTGTATAAAAATATTCGGTATCAACATAATCACGAAATAAGAATACGCCTTCCGCGAGTTTTTCCATTACCGGTGTTATTGAAGAAAACAAATCATTTTGCATCATGTAATATAATTCCCAAGGTATGGCGTGATCCAGAATGAAGTTTGCTGACGCCATGACGTAACTTGGCGCGATAATATCCTTTTTTTCCGAGTTTTGGAAATTCATTTACCGCAAATATTATAACTTCGCCTTGATTTAATTTTTGGACATGTGCGACGGATTGCATTCTGGGGCGTTGTTCGATCAATGTGAATTCACCGCCCGTATATTGATCGGGGCGACTTAACATAATAGCCGCCTGATAGGGGAAATGGATATCGCCGTATAGATCTTGATGTAAGGTGTTAAAATCATCAGGGCCATATTTTAAAATAAGCGGCGTAGGACGTTTTTGGTCAGCAGCATGGCATTTTTTAATATAGTCTTCATGTGACTTTGGATAATTATTTTGAAGTTTCAACCTCGCCGACCATTCACGGGCGACGGGCGTTAAACTTTCATAAAGATATGACCTTAATTCGGTGATTATTGGGGGTAGGGGATAGGCATAATATTTATATTCACCACGGCCAAAATTATAGCGCTGCATGTTTATGATGCTACGGTAAATATCATTATCATATTCATTTACAAGTTTCTCGCAGGCAATATCGGATAAAATCGAGCCGACCTTGGAAAATCCGGTGGTCAAAAGGGTGTCCGTTATACTGTCCCAGTTCATGTTTTCGGTTTTTATTCTTGGCATGTTTTGTATATCCTATTAATGTCTTTACCAATAGATGCGATGAACTGGAAATTCTATCCGTTTATTGTTTTTAAATTCAAAAACCGTGGGACAAAATATTATGAGTTTTAGGAATACTGCCGCGCTTATGGGATTAAGCCTTGTCAGCATGTCTTGTAGTGAAGGCGATCAACAGATGACGGCTTCAGCCTGTCAAGCTGCGGATATGGTGCTGCATAACACAACCATATATACCGCGAGCGATGCACAGTGGACTGCGGACGCCGTAGCAACGCTTGGTGATAAAATTATTTTTGTAGGCAGTAATGCGGACGCGGCCAAATATATGTGCGGCGATGCGAAAGTCATGGATATGGTCGGTAAATATGTTTATGCCGGTTTTACAGATAGTCACCAACATGTTGAAGGCGTGGGTCGTCGCCCCAAAACGCTTAGCTTATTTGGTATTAGCACCTTAAAAGAAACGGTTGATGCTATAGAAGCGTTCGCGGTAAACGTTCCAGACGGTGAATGGGTGCAGGGCCGCGGATGGATCGAACGGGAATGGACCGACGAGGAACGTTTTTTAACCCGTCATGATGTTGACCCGTTTACGGCGAATAAGCCGTTATTTATGCCAAGGGCTGATGGCGTTTCGGCACTTGTGAATTCAAAAGCACTTGAACTTGTCGGAATTACGAAGGATACGCCGGACCCGCTTGGGGGCAAATTTGAAAGGGACGTGGACGGCATGCCAAACGGTTATGTGCTTGCCAAAGCCATGAACCTTTTTCGGGATATCATTCCCCCGGAAAGCCGGGAATATAAAAAAGACAGTTTAACCCAGGGTATGTATGAAAATGCCAAGCTTGGCTGGACCCAGACCCAGGATGCGGGAATGCCATATGTTAATGTGAAAATCATGAAAGAAATCCATGCGGAAGGCAATATGTCTACCCGGATATACGCCGCCGCAAATGTTATGGAGGCGGCAACAATACTTGAACGGGGCCGCGAAACCACAGCAGACGATATGTTCGATCTGCGCGGCATTAAAGTATATATTGATGGCACGCTCGGCTCTCGCGGTGCGGCTTTGCTTGAAAATTATGCGGACGCGGATCATAACGGATTTATGAACCGCACCACAAAAGAAGAACTTGATCCTATCCTGCGTGAAGCACTTCGCAAAGGGATTCAAATTGAAACCCACGTGATTGGTGACCGCGCGGTAAGATCACTTCTTGATTGGTATGAGGAAGCCTTTAACGCGGTGCCGAAATCCGAATGGGCGGTGGATGATCCGCGTTGGCGACTTGAACATGCGCAGATTATCCCTGCGGAAGATCAGGACCGGTTTGTTAATCTTGGTATTATTCCGTCAATGCAGCCTTCGCACGGTATTGGTGATCTTAATTTTGCACCGGACAGGCTTGGCCCTGATCGGCTTGGTCATTCTTACCCTTGGCAGCAACTTGTTGATCGGGGGCTTATGATACTTGGTGGATCAGATGCCCCGGTTGAGCTTGGTGATCCGCGCATCGAATATTATGCGGCGGTGGCCCGTAAGCGACTTGATGGTACCAGCGGTGCTGGTTGGCATCCGGAACTAGCGGTATCCCGGGAAACGGCGCTTAAAATGTTTACAATCTGGCCTGCGCACGGTGCGTTTCAAGAAAAATTAAGGGGTTCGGTTGAAGTGGGCAAATATGCAGACTTCACAGTTCTTGACCGTGACTGGCTTAAAGTGCCGGAAGCGGATATTTTAACTTCTGAAAATTTAATGACCATTGTTGGTGGCCAAATTACCTATCAGAAATAGAGATTACTTATGAAAAATAAAATTCTAATTGCGGTTATTACCGCCTTCGCGATTTATATTATATTTTTTTACCGGGAAGCGGACGGCGTTGATCCGATAAAATCGGCCGATATGGTAATTCACAATACGAATATTTATACAGCAAATGATAGCGAGCCGAAGGCGGAAGCAGTTGCGGTCGCGAAAGATAAAATTATTTTTGTTGGCTCCAATAATGACGTCCAAAAATATATCGGCGAAAACACCAATGTTATTGATATGGCTGGAAATACCGTTTTCCCTGGGCTTACGGATGCCCATGTCCATATTAACTGGATTGGGCAGCGGGAATTGGGTCTTAATCTTCAGGGGATTGAAGATTTGACGGAAACAGTGAATAAGATCAAAGAATATGTTGAAAGCACACCCGAAGGCGAATGGGTCGTTGGTATTGGATGGATTGAAAATAACTGGTCTGACCAGCGTTTTTTGAATAAGAATGATCTTGATCCCTTTAGCCCTAATAATCCGGTTGTTGCGGATCGAGCTGGCAAACATTCGATAGTAGCAAACAGTAAAGCGATGGAAATCGCTGGTATTACCCGTGATACTCCGGACCCGAACGGCGGCGAGATTTTAAAAGATGAGGACGGCGAACCAACGGGAATGTTCATTGACAATGCGATGGCACTTATTCGCGACCATATTCCAGCACCAAGCCGTGCACAGGATAAAAGATCACTGCAAGCGGGTGTTGATTTTATGGCACGCATGGGTTGGACACAGGTTCAACAAGCTGGTGGCTACTATACAGAATTTGATATATTAAAGGAAATGCATTCAGAAGGAACATTAAACACCCGAATGTATTTTTCCGTATGGGGGGAGCAGGAAGCTGCAAAATTACTTGAGCTCGGACCGGATATATCACCGGATAATATGATTGACCTTAAAATGATAAAATATCAGGCGGACGGCGGCCTTGGCTCGCGGGGTGCGGCGATGTTAGAGCCATATTCAGACGCAGACACCAAAGGCCTTCAACTGATTGACCACGAACAAGCACTCCCGATTTTGATTGATGCCCTTAAAAAGGGAATACAGATTGAAATCCATGCCATAGGCGATTACACAAACCGTTTTGTGCTTGATCTTTATGAAGAGGCATTTAACGCTGTCCCGGTTGCGCAGCGTGCCAATGCTGATCCGCGTTGGCGCATTGAACATGCGCAGATTATCCATCCGGATGACCAAAAGCGCTATAAAGAGCTCGATATTATTGCTGTGGTCGAAGCATCAACCGTTAAAGCTGATCTTTATTTCGCAGAAGACCGCATTGGCGCGGAACGGCTAAAAAATGCTTATTTATGGAAATCGCTTATTGATCAAGGCATCCGTTTCTCAGCGGGTACCGACGCGCCTGTTGAAGTGGGTGATCCGCGGATTGAGTTTTTCTCGCTTGTGCAGCGTACTGATTTTAATGGGTTTTATACTGATGAGTGGAATGTCGAAGAGAAACTTACTCATGATCAAGCCCTTAAAACCATGACGGTATGGGCGGCTCACGCGGCATACCAGGACGATATACGCGGGACAATTGAAGTCGGTAAAAAAGCCGATTTCAGTATTTTTAACAAAGACTGGATGACCATTGAACCCATCGAAATAATGGATAGTGGAACGGTAATGACGATCGTTGATGGCAAAGTGACTTATCAAAAATAAATTATATAATCGCAACATTCGGAGCGAATGAATTTTGTGTATGGATAAAATGGCCATATTGTTAATTGATATGGAGCAGATAAGATGTCTAACGATGAAATATATTTAAAAGCCATTGAAGAGCGCGATAGCGCATTTGACGGTAAATTTTATTATGGTGTGATTACAACAGGGGTTTATTGCAAGCCATCCTGTCCGTCGCGACCGGCACTGCGGGAAAATATGCAGTTTTTTGATAATGTTGAGCAAGCAGAAAAAGCAAGCCTTCGTCCTTGCAAAAAATGTAATCCCCGCGATGTTAACCCGCTTGCGAAAATAGCGACATATATTGAAGCACATGCGGACGAGAAAATCACCCTTGATGATCTTGCGGAAATTTCCAACTTAAGTGCCTATCATATTCAACGTAAATTTAAAAAATCATATGGTCTATCTCCGAAGGAATATCAAAACGGCATAAGGCTTAACCGCTTTAAAACGGCCTTAAAAGAAGGGGATGATATTTCCGGTGCCATTTATGAAGCGGGGTACGGTTCTTCAAGCCGAATTTATGAACAAATTGATGGCCGCATCGGTATGACACCGGCGGCGTACAGGGCGGGGGGCAAAGGCGAAGAAATATCATATGCCATTCGCAAATGTGCTATTGGCCTTATTATTATGGCAGCAACGGACCGAGGAGTATGCTTGGTTCATTTTGGTGACCGTGAAGAAGAATTAAAAGCGCGTCTTCACGACGAATATCCGCACGCGACATTTAATGAAACAGAACCATCAAGTGAACTTTCCACATGGGTGGATGCGCTTAATGACCATATTTCAAATGGCGCGAAAAAGCCGGACATACCACTTCATTTGAACGGCACCGCTTTTCAAATTCGCGTATGGCGGTTTTTGATGAGCGTAAAAGAAGGTGAAGTTCTAAGTTATAAAGAACAAGCGACAAAAATGGGTAAACCAAGCGCAGTACGCGCCGTTGCATCCGCAAATGCGAGAAACAATATCGGGGTTCTTATTCCCTGTCACCGAATTTTACGAGGCGACGGTAGCCTTGGTGGTTTTCGCTGGGGGCTAGAGCGCAAACGAGCACTAATCGAAGCCGAAAGACGTTCCTAAAATAGTAAGTTGAATTATACATACACCTGTTTTCTGTTATAAATGGTGTATGTATTCAGCTTTTTTCTTCAGATGGAATTTTTTCATAAACTTCAAACTTTCCAAGACCACAACCAGGTCCAGAAAAATTCGACATAGCATATAGAACGGTTATCGTATCCACATTGCATAATCTGCCAACAGTTACACGGTAAGCAATTCTTTTTTCAATACCTAACCTAGGGCAGTGGCTCGGTAGCTTATTAAGATAAGCTTTACGGCCTCTCGCTTTGAATAAAATATGTTGATCATCAATAACGTCTGTGCTTCTGACACTGCTTACAGAAATGCAATCTTTTACATCACCAGTATTTTGGTAATTGGTAAGTGCTTTTGCAAGCTTGTCTTCTTTAGCATCATCGGCCATAATATACGAATTGGTAAAGACAAAAAAGAATATTGCTGACATCAACAAACGAAAATACTTCATGGATTTCTCCCTAATATTTCATGATTAAAAATGGGCGTACTAGAAACTGCCGATCCCAAATCGGCAACTACACTATCCGGTAGGGTACACCTGAAGTTTTTAAAATACAATAAAATACCATTAATTATATCATAAATACAATTAGTAATAGCAACATAAATATTTAATACACTTTAATGTATGTAAATGACGGTAGCGGGGGGAAGTGGATTTGAAGCAAAAACTGTTTATACTGACCAACAATAATAAAAATAAGGGTCATTAGTGAACGGAACATTTTCAGTACTGGATTGGGTGATTGTCGGTGGCTATCTTCTATTGCTGTTTGGTATGGGTTACTCATTTGCGGTTCATAAATCGGCAAATTCCAAGGACTATTTTTTAGGCGGTAATAAAATGCCTTATTGGTTGGTCGCGGTTTCGGTTATTGCCACAACCCAATCTGCTGCCACGTTCCTTGGTGGTCCCGATCAAGGGTACGGCGGTAATTATACTTATTTGGCAGTGAATTTAGCTGCGCTGTTGGGGTCAATATTTGTCGCAAAGGTTCTTATTCCCCGGTTTTACGCTTACAAAGTCACAACGGTTTATGAACTTTTACAAGAACGTTATGGTGACGGTGCCATGCGCTCGGCGGGGGGTATGTATATCATCGGACGATTTTTTGCCAGTGGGTCACGGCTTTATTTGGCGGCGATCGCCGTATCGATGATCCTCTATTCGAATATTGAAGCAGGCAGCATAATTTCTGCTTCATTTATCCTTGTCGCGCTCGGGTTTTCGGTAACATTTTTGGGCGGTATTCATTCCATAATTTGGAGCGACCTTATTCAATTTATCATGTATGGTTCTTCGGCTCTTGTTGTGCTTTATTTTTTATTGCAATCGATCCCGCTTGACGGGGAAGGCATTTTGGCGGCACTTGAAAGTGCGCCTGGCGGGCAGGATAAACTGCAACTGTTTAATTTTGATGTTAATTTTTCTGAGCCTTACACGATGATTTCAATATTTGCGGGTATGATCCTGCTTTACATCGCCAGCTTCGGATTAGATCAGGATATTACTCAACGCTTACTGACATGTGATAAAGATAAAGAAGGGGCAAAAGCAATCATCGTATCGGTGTTTATTGGCATACCGCTTATCTGGTTGTTTATTTCCATCGGACAATTGCTTCATATTTTTTATGATCGGCCGGATTTGATGAACCGGGGTATCGGTGGTGGCTCGCCTCAGGAATTTCAGGGAGAAAAGATCACTATATTCATGTATTATATTTTAAATGAATTGCCGTCCGGCTTGAAGGGCATGGTGACAGTAGGGGTGATCGCGGCGGCTGTCTCCACGATTAATTCAGGTTTAAATTCAATGTCATCTGTGATCGTACAGGACTTTTATCGTCCCTGGCTGGAGAAACGCTTAAAGAAAGATGACCGGCATTATGTGATGGCAGGCCAGTTTAGTATGGGCTTGGTGGGCTTGGGACTGTTTTTAATGTCTGTGTTATGTTTTTACTGGCAAAGATATACGGGACTTGCATTGCTGGACTTTGTACTTTCAGTAATGGTATTTGCTTACTCAGGATTATTGGGCGTCTATTTCACCGCCATATTCACGAAGCGCGGCTCAATTAGGTCTGTCATTTTCGCTTTAATTGTTGGCTTTCTGGTAACGCTTCTTCAGCAGGAATATATTCTTGGCCTTTTTAACTTGTCTGAGTATTTGGGCGGACTGGCTTTTAGTTGGCAATTATGTATTGGTACAACTATATCCTTTTTGGTTTGTGTTGCTGGAAACAAACCCAATTCAGATAACAGTCAGATTAAACTTACTTAAGCATATTGAGTGAATAATCAGTCGCAGTCATATAAACAGATTCAGGGGCGACCGCGAGGATTGCACCATTTCTGTTGGTTTCCTCAGCAACGACTTTCCAGTCAGGGTCATTGCCGAAGTTTTGCCAATTTTGCTTTGCTGCATCCATACTTTTGTGGCGGATAACGTAAATCAGGGTGTTGTCTTTATCAACGGGCAGCCAGTAACCGATAGATTCCATCCCATGTTTGTCGAATAGTCCAATGGTGTGATCGCGAAAGCGTGCATTGAGATCATCAAGCTTTCCTTCATTTGTCGTATAAGTTCTTAGCTCATAGACGGTTTCGTCGTCCGCCGCCTGAGCAGCGGTAAAATTAAGACCCATAATGATAAGACCGACAAACATAGCGCGTAAATATTTCATTTTCTCACCCTTTTGATTTTTAAAAAAGACAGCATAGCCAATAATTCCAGGTTTGGGAAGTGTGATAAAATTCCGTAAATATGTTGAGAGAGCTGATGAAAATGATAAGATGATGAAATGGGAACACAAAATTATGCAAATGCGATGTTAAAATGGAAATTGATCTTCATTTTCTTCCCGATTTCTTTTGCAATTTTCTCAATGGCCCACGGTCAAATAAATGAACCCGCCTTGAAACCCAATATCATTTTCATATTGACCGATGATCAGAGGTGGGACGCACTTGGTTATTCCGGAAATGACATTATTCAAACACCGGAAATGGATAAACTCGCAAGCCAGGGTGTCTATTTTAAAAACGCCATTGTCACCACACCAATTTGTTCTGCCAGCCGGTCCAGTATTTTTAGTGGTGTATACGAAAGGAGCCATAAATATTCATTTGGGTCGGATCAAATTCACGAAAGGTATATGACGCATTCATACCCTAATTTGTTAAAGGATGCAGGTTATTATACAGGATTTTTTGGCAAGTTCGGTGTTAAGTACCCGAAAATGAATGAGTTATTTGATGAAGTTGAAAACATTGTTCGAGGCGACGAGCCGGACCGTAGAGGATATTATTATAAAAAATTGAACGGCGAAACAGTTCACCTTACCCGTTATGCGGGGCAAAAGGCATTGGACTTTATAGAAAATGCTCCGAGAGATAAGCCGTTTTCGCTTTCTTTAAGTTTTAGTGCGCCCCACGCACAGGACAATGCGCCGTTACAATATTTCTGGCAAGAAGAACCGGATAAATTATATCAGGATATCGATATACCTGATCCAGAAATTGCGGACGATGAGTATTTTAACAAGTTGCCTATGGCGGTGCGCGCCGGATTTAACCGCCTTCGTTGGACATGGCGTTATGATACACCGGAAAAATATCAGCATAGCGTCAAAGGTTATTATCGGATGATAAACGGTATCGATCTTGAAATTGCAAAAATAAGAAAAAAACTAGAGGAAACAGGGCAGGATAAGAACACTGTAATAATTTTT
The DNA here is from genome assembly GCA_021774795.1 of Emcibacteraceae bacterium. Classification (GTDB taxonomy): domain Bacteria; phylum Pseudomonadota; class Alphaproteobacteria; order Sphingomonadales; family Emcibacteraceae; genus Pseudemcibacter. The sequence continues at coordinate 34,089 of JAJFIR010000010.1, forward strand.
ACGGGTGACAATGGTTATTTTCTGGGGGAACGCCAACTGGCGGGCAAGTGGTTGATGTACGATAATTCATTGCGTGTTCCGCTTATTATTTATGATCCACGTGCGGGCGAACATCGCGACGTCGATGATATGGCACTTAATATTGATATAACCGCAACAATATTGGATTTGGCAGGTATAAAAGTGCCGGATGTTTACCAGGGAAAAAGTCTGCTCCCGATTGTTACCGGTGAAGAAAACAGCCTGGACCGGGAAGCCGTACTGATAGAGCATCTTTGGGAATTTGATGACATTCCGCCAAGCGAAGGGGTGCGCACAGAAGAATGGAAATATATACGGTACGTAAATAATAAATCCATCGAAGAGCTCTATAATCTGGTGGATGACCCGAAGGAAGTGAATAACCTTGCGACCAATCCAAAATATAAAGATATTCTTGATGAATATCGAAACAAGAATGATAAACTAGCAGACAAATATGAGGATCTGTACTCGGGAACACCTGACGACCTTTCAGTGAATATGCAAGAAAGGAAAGCAAAATTTAACTGGTCAGTGCCGGAAGTAACGGGCGAGCAGCAAGCTTATCAAATATTGATTTCATCTACCCGCGAAGCGGCAGATCATAATATTGGTGATGTGTGGGACAGCAAAAGAGTTGAAGAAGCTGGCTCAACGAATGTTGAAGTTGTGGGAGCGTCACTTGATCCTGATAGGTCCTATTACTGGAAAGTTCGAATATATGACAAAATAAATCGAATTTCTGAATATTCAAAAGCAATAACATTTAACACAAAAATCAACTAGATAAAAAGGGTAGTGAATGGTATTCGCGAGCGCAACTGATTTAAGAAAAATGTTTCTACCATTAATTAGGATGATAATTTTTGCCGGGTTATTTGTTACGCATTTCCAAGCCACTGCCCAGGAAAAAACCGTATTCAATGATGCACCCGAAGCGGCGTGGATCACGCACCCGGATGTCGTAGGAAATGCGTATGGTGTGTTTCATTTTCGACGGGAACTGGTCCTAAGCGAAAAACCGACTACATTTATTGTGCACGTGTCGGGCGATAATCGTTACCGGTTTTTTGTAAACGGCATTTCGCTAGCAGCAGGCCCACAGCGATCGGACCTTATGCATTGGCGGTATGAGACACTTGACATTGCCCCCTATTTAAAAAACGGTGAGAATATTATTGCTGCGACCATTTGGAATTGGGGCGACCATAAGCCTGTCGCCCAACATACCTATAAGACCGGATTTTTATTGCAAGGTGATAGCGCAAAGGAAGCGGTGATAAATACAGGCGCAGATTGGAAGGTATTTGAAAATAAAGGTTATTCAGCACTTCCCGTGACCCGCGAGCAGGTTGGGGGATATTACGCATCGCCGCCCGGTGAAATGATGGATGCTCGCGATTATCCCTGGGGTTGGAAAAAATCGGATTATGATGATCAAAGCTGGACACAGGCAGGACTTGCAAAAGGCGGGGAGGTAATCGAATTTCGCGGCATTCATGTAGCCGGTGAAGCAGGGGGCTGGCAATTAACACCGCGCTCGATACCGCTTATGGAAGAAAGTTCAATACGGTTTGATACGGTGCGCCGCAGCACCGGGATCAAAGCAAACAGCGCGTTTTTAAAAAAAGAAGGTGATTTAATCATTCCGGCAGGGTCAAAAGTAAAACTGCTACTGGATCAATCGCATTTAACCAATGCTTATACGGTACTTGAAACAAGTGGCGGTCTGGGCAGTAAAATTACGTTAACTTACGCCGAAGCATTAAAAGATGCACAAGGGCAAAAGGGAAATCGCAATGACATAGAAGGGAAAGTAATTTCCGGTATTCAAGACGTGTTTTATCCGGACGGCGGGAATGCGCGCCAGTTTCAAACATTGTGGTTTCGAACATATCGCTATGTTGAGGTTGATATTGAAACCGAAGAGGAAGCATTAACGATAAGTGACATTGGCGGTATTTACACTGCTTATCCTTATCAAATGAATGCAAGTTTTGACAGTGACATGCCCTGGCTTAAAGATATGTGGGATATGAACTGGCGGGTAACGCGTTTATGTGCATGGGAAACATTTTTTGATACCCCCTATTATGAACAGCTGCAATATATTGGTGACACACGTATTCAGGCGCTAATATCGCTTTATATGGATGGTGATGACCGCTTGGTAAAGCAGGCCATTACCCACTTTGATTATTCAAGAATTCCTGAAGGAATTACAGCTAGTCGCTATCCTTCTGATCTTGGCCAATATATCCCGACTTTTTCACTGATCTGGGTGGCGATGATACATGACTATTGGATGCTCCGCGATGAAACAGAATATGTAGCGGCACTTATGCCTGGAATACGCAGTGTACTGGGTTGGTTTGAAGGCTATATCGATGAAACTGGTTTGCTGGGCCCTATTCCCTGGTGGCCATTTGTCGATTGGGCCACAGAATGGTTTGAAGGGACAGCACCCGGCGGCCGGGACGGTCATTCGGTGATGATAAGTTTGCAATTTGCCTACGCACTGCAACGCGCGGCAGAACTTGAAGAGACGTTCGGACAGGCGAGTGAGGCGGCCCGTTACCGCGATTTATCAGACAAGCTTATTGAAGCGGCGCGAGATAAAGCATGGGACGCCGATAAGGGTTATTTTCGTGATTCATTGGAGGCCACGACATATAGCCAACAAACCAATACCATGGCTATCTTGGTGGGAGCCGTTCCCGGTGATGATGCAGCGGACTTAATGAACAGGATTTTAACGGATAGTGCATTAACACAGGCGACTTATTATTACAGCTATTATGTTCTCGAAGCCCTTCGTGAAGCGGGTATGGCGAACCAGTATATTGAAAACCTTGCCCCGTGGCAGGAAATGCTGACACTGGGCCTTACCACAACACCGGAACAACCCGATCCATCAAGAACAGATTCTCATGCCTGGGCGGCGCATCCCAATTACGGGATGTTAGCGACAGTGCTTGGCGTTAGACCCGCAGAACCAGGATTTAAGTCGGTGCGGATAAATCCTGAATTGGGAGCATTAAATGTTGCTGAGGGAAGTATTCCTCATCCTTTGGGTAATATTAATGTGAAACTGAAACGCATTGGGACTGATGGACTGTCGGCACGCATTATATTGCCGGAAGGTATGAGTGGCACGATCGAATGGAACGGAAATTCGGTTTCGCTGAATTCGGGATCGCAAAATTTAGAGCTTTAAATAAAGTGAATAATAAAGATCAGGAGAGGTAAAATGGCGAAAGTGACCGGTATCGGGGGTGTGTTCTTTAAATCAAAAAACGATGATAAAGCGCTTGTAGCGTGGTACGAGAAAAATTTAGGTCTTAAATTAGAAGATTTTGGTGGCGCAGTATTCTTATGGCCGGAAGATAAGGCAGAAGACAAAGGGTTGACGGTATGGGGTGTGGGCGAAAAGGAAACTGAGTGGTTTTCGCCGAGCAGTTCCAGTTTTATGATTAATTACCGTGTAGATGATATGGACGGAATGATTGAAAGATTACAAGAAAACGGTGTTGAAATTGTTACCGGACCAGAATCCCATGAAAATGGCAAATTTCTGTGGATTCTTGACCCGGACGGTAACAAAGTAGAGCTTTGGGAGCCGATGATTTGGGATGATAAGAACAGAGGTCTATAGCTTTTTTGGATATTCATCCAAATGGAGGGACCTCACGCTTCATATCCGGTTCGTTATGAACGAACGTTATGGCAAGACCGCATCGAATATCTTCATCGTTAGCGGTTGGTTTATTTCCGATGATTTCTGGTTTAAAACCGGCTTCATTGAGTTTTAGCAAAAAAAGTTCAATGGCCTTTGATGGTATTTCAAAACTTAAAGACGCTGAATTGTTTGAAAATAATTTATGATCGGCAATCCAGCCTTCCGCACAGCCAATGGCATCTTTAATTTTTGTTATTGCTTGGTTCCGTTCGATTTTTGTGACGATTTCCAGCCTTAAGAACGCCATCTCATATAACTCGATGTGGCTGAAAAATAATCATTCATCTTCGCTTTCAAAATACTCAACTTTACTGTTGTTTTTGGCGATAAACGCTCTTCGAGAATTGTCTTTTTCACCGTAATAATAACTTCCGTATTTATCGGAATCCGGATAGTAACAAACTTCCGGTGAATCTACCGAGCTTATTGCATAATATTGTAGCGTTTCATCAGAACTGTTGATGATCTGGTGGGCGGTCCCGTCACCGGGAGGTGTATAAATTACGTCGCCTTGAGAAACGGAATATTCCTGATCATCATAGCGAATAATACCACTTCCTTTTATTATCAGAAACAATTCATCGTTTCCGTAATGTAAATGATAAGGCCAAGCTTTCTTGCCGGGTTTTAATTCGACAAAACTGCATCCTAATTTCTGCATATTTAGCGGCTCAGTAAAACGGCCCAATGTTGCCTCAAACTGCTTTTCATTACCGATTGTGATTTTCTGAATAGTGGAAATATTTTCGCGTGGTAGTTTAGAATGTTGCTTACTATTCATCAAGAATTCCGATCCCTTTATGTGTTACAAGATGACAACTTTAAAAATTGAGAGGTGCATTATCAACAACTTTTTTAATAACAAAAAAATGTTCTGAGAAAAATTGATAGAATTCATTTATAAAACAAATTGATTAGGAAAAGAAATGTTAGAGAAATTCGAAAAATATCCGCTTACTTTTGGACCAACACCAATAGAAAAGCTTGAAAGTTTAACAAAGCATTTTGGCGGAGATGTAGAACTATATGCAAAACGAGAAGACTGTAATTCCGGTCTTGCTTTTGGTGGGAATAAATTACGTAAACTGGAATATATTGTACCAGATGCAATAGCGACCGGTGCTGATACATTGGTATCTATTGGTGGGGTTCAATCAAACCATACTCGTTTGGTGGCGGCGACGGCCGCAAAAATAGGGATGAAGTGCCGTTTGGTTCAAGAAAGTTGGGTGCCACACGAAGATGCTGTTTATGACCGTGTTGGAAATATATTATTAAGCAGGGTAATGGGTGCTGATGTGGAGCTTGTGGATGAGGGCTTTGACATAGGAATTCGAAAAAGTTGGGAAAGTGCACTTCAAGATGTAAAGGATAAAGGTGGTAAACCCTATGCGATTCCGGCTGGGGCGTCAGTTCATAAATATGGCGGATTAGGTTTTGTCGGGTTTGCAGAAGAAGTACGAGACCAAGAAGATGAACTTGGGTTTAAGTTTGATTATATCGTTGTTTGTACGGTGACTGGTTCAACCCACGCCGGGATGCTTGTTGGTTTCGCCAAGGACGGTAGAGAACGAAATGTAATTGGTATTGATGCTTCCTGTACGCCCAAACAGACGAAAGCACAGGTTTTGAAAATCGCGCAAAATACGGCGCAGCTTGTTGATCTGGATAAAGCTATTAGCGAAGCGGATATCATATTGCATGAAGAATATGCGTACCCGATATACGGAGTGCCTTCGGAAGAAACCAAGGAGGCAATTCGACTTTGCGCCAGGTTAGAGGGCATGATTACCGACCCAGTTTATGAGGGTAAATCAATGCAAGGTATGATGGATCTGGTAAAAAAAGGATATTTTCCCAAAGGCTCTAAAGTTTTATACGCTCATCTTGGCGGTGTCCCTGCCATCAATGGATATGGTTATACCTTCCGTAATGGGTGAGTTATCGATGATACTGTGGGAGTTATGTCCGTATAGATTTAATAATTTCCTGCGTCATGTGGTCGACGACATAAAAATCTCCCCACATCATGAGAATTAATATAACAAGCAATGAAGTCCGGCCAATGGTTGAATTAAGAAACGCTGTATTTAACCACGCAGCGAGAAGGAAAACCGAGGAAACGTGCCAAGTCTGAGAATAAAGATACATATTTACCCCAAACCAGGAATATAGAATGCCGAATGTTAGTATGGAAGCCAAAGAACAGATAGTAAGATTTTTCCACAAGGCATTTTTATGATAGGCGATATATGCACCACCACCAAAGACAAAAACTGACCCAATTGACATCATCACTGCCAATAAATCAAACTTATTTCTGGTATAATCAAATCCCGTATTTATCGGATCGTTTCTTCCGGCTGCACCATCAATTATAATAGTGTTGGGTACCGTCGGTACAATGGTCCTGACAACCAGTTCGGGAAAATGTTGTATTTTTTCTATTTGATCTCTGATCCCAAGCGTATAAAGCTTTATATTTTCTTCTATTGGGGCAAGGTCTTTTACTTCCCGGTTGAACCCCCGGACCTCACTTAATGAGTAAAATGTTACCAAAACAAAACCAAGAACGGCTGCTCCGATTAAAACTGACTTTCCTAAAGACTGAAATAAGTTATTACTTTTAATAAGGTTTAAAAAGCATAACGTCCATCCAAAATGGATAATGTTTGATGACGTAATGCCTACTGAGAATATTCCGGATATTATAAATCCGGTTTTGGTTATATTCTGCGGATGAACGGCTATATAAATCGCAGTCAGACTGGACAAAGCGAACGCAAGACCGGTTATTGGATAACCACTGGGGGTTGATCCAAATATATAAGAACTAATAGAAAATATTGAAATTCCTGTAATAATTAACGCGTTTGTTATGTTAAAATTGAGCAGACGAAAACTTAGATAGAAACAAATAGCTTTTAAGGATGTGCATATGGGAGCGATAAAAATTGAAGCCGTCTCCCGAAAGCTTTGTTGATCTTCAATAAATGTCAAAGACGATACGACCAGCGAAAGAAGGCGTAACGGAAGGGAAAAGAAATAAGGTATTAGCGGGTGTTCAAAACTTCCCGGAGACCAACCATGAGCAAATTCTTCTTTATACTGGTTTGGGTCTGCGTCAAATACAATATTATATTGGTCAAAGACCCCAATTGCGGACCATTTTAGGGCAAGATATGATTGCAAAATTAGAACAAAACAAAAAATACCTAAAATAGGTAATGTTTCGACGTCGAAAATCTTTTTAGTACGCCGTCTCACCGTTATTTTATTTTTTCTTCAAGCCAGTCACGGATGGTTTTTATAACGAAATCATGTGCTTCTGCGGTAATAGCATGTCCGGCATTTGGTACTATTACTGTTTTTGCATCATCGATCATGTTCGCAAATTTTTTGCAGCTTTTTGGTGCTGCTTCATCGAATTCACCGCAGATCATCAGTGCCGGAACTTTAATTGTATAAAGTTGTGGACTGATATCATAATCTTTAAGGGTGCCGTCCGCTGTAAATTCACTGGGACCCCACATAGTGCGGTACATGGTTCTGTTTCCACGTAATCCACCGTCGCGGTAACCACGATCCGGGCAGGGATCTTGCCTGCACATATGCTCATCGTAAAAGGCGTCTTCAGCGGCGCGGTATTCTGGATCATCGAATGTTCCCGCTGTTTCATGTTTTCGGATGTTATCGCGGTGTATTGCCGGAAGCTGGTCGATCCAGATATTATTATCAGCGACCCATTGTGGTGTGCTGATCAGTGGGCTTCCGAGGATTGAAGCGCGCAAGCCCGGCATATTTTTTACGGCATATTCTGCTGATAAAGTTCCTCCCCAGCTGTGGCCGGCTATAATTACTTCTTCAAGACCGAGCGCGTCACGAATTTGGTCTATTTCATTGACAAAATGTTCGACGGTCCAGGTGGATTGATCGTTAATGTCATCGGCAAATTTTGCGGACTTGCCGTTGCCCAACTGATCATAAAGAATAACAGGGTAGGTGTCCGACAGTTCGACATAAGGCATAAGGCCCCGGTGCGTGCCACCGGGGCCACCGTGCATGGCAATGATTGCTGGTGTTTTACCAAGGTGTTCCACCCCGTTCATACGGTACCATATTTTACCACCATCAACTTGAATATAACCTGATTGATCAGGGTCCTGGTGGGCGAAGGATGATGACGTAAAGGCGGCAATAGAAATTAGCAGCAAAAGGCGAAGAATTTTCATGACAAACCCTTTATATTTTGGTCTAAGTATTTTATGTGCCTACTAAAGTACAAAATAGTAAGAAATGCAAGGACAGGAAATAACATGACAAGTAAATTTACTCATAGGCTAGCGCAAACCGAAGACATAGAAGCCATAAAGGAACTTATGGGTGCGGCAATATATGAACTTCAGAAAGATTTTCTCAACGAAGATCAACTGAAAGTTGCAGGACAATTTATGGGAGTAGATACAAAGTTAATTGAAGATCAAACATATTTCCTAATCCTCCATGCTGAAGGAAAGGATGAAGAAACAATAGTCGGTTGTGGTGGTTGGGGTAAACGTAAAACCCTTTATGGCGGAAATCATACGGCAGGACGTAGCGACGAATTGCTTGATCCGAACAAAGACCGAGCGCGGATCAGGGCAATGTATTGCCATCCGGACTGGGCGAGAAAAGGAATCGGTCGATATATTATGAATATATGTGAGCAAGCGGCGAGAGATGCGGGATTTAATAAAATGGTTCTTGGATCAACCCTGGCCGGTCAGCCCCTTTATGAAGCCTGTGGGTTTACGGTGGTATCACATGAATTTGATGAGGCACCCGGCGGCGTAAAAGTCCCTGTACTTACAATGGAAAAAGATTTTTAGGATTGTCCATGTCGATCAGCAATGAATTTATAGAGGAAATTTTGAATAAATTGTTTCCGCTTGGAGATATTACAAAGCGCTTCATGTTTGGTGGTGCCGGACTATTTATAGAAGAAAGAATGTTTGCAAAAATAACATCGAATAACGTGCTTTCATTTAAAGGTGACAATCAAACTGAAGAAAAATATGCTCTTTGGGGCATGACAAAGGTGGGGAAAATGCCTTATTACGATGCTAGTCCTGAACAATTGGAAGATGCAGTGAAGTTACTTGAAGTCGGGGAATGTGCTTTAGCGGCGGCATTTAGGCAGAATATAACGAAGAAGAACAAATGAAATGATCCACCATACTAATAGAATTATTCACTTGACGGATATTGTTTTTCCAAAAAACATTAATCATCATGAGACACTTTTTGGCGGTGCGGCGCTCTCTTATATGGATAAAGTGGCATTTATCGCAGCCACGCGGTTTGGTCGGCGTCATTTTGTGACGGCGTCCTGTGATAATATCGATTTTGAGAAGCCGGCCTTTAAAGGCAATATCGTTGATTTTGCGGCAACCGTTGTTGAGGCGGGTAGGCGATCTTTAAAAGTTGAAGTAATCATGCAAGCTGAAGATATGCTTACGGGTAAAAGGGCTATTTGTACGCGCGGTACATTCAGTATGGTGGCTGTGGCGGGGAAAAATGATAATAACGAAGCAGTCAAACCGCTTTGCGACCTTAAAATGTCTAAAGTATCCCATGATGATCCTGATGGGGATTTGCGCATTGTTGAACTGGTTTTTGCTGACGATACCAACCATCACGGCACCTTGTTTGGTGGTCACGGCTTATCCCTTATGGCCAAGGCGGGTTTTATTGCATCAACGCAAAGGTGCCGCGAAGTAATGGTGCTGGCATCACTGGAGCGAACCAATTTTAAAGCACCAATAGTGGTAGGTGAAATTGTTGATTTATCGGCAAAGGTTACGCGAATTGGTACGCGGTCACTAACCGTCAATGTTAAAATGTGGGGAGAGGGCCTTTTAAGCGGTGAGAGGCAATTTTGTGCCGACAGCGATTTTATTATGGTGGCCGTTGATAAAGACGGTAGCTCAAAAGATATTGTTAAATGATGAAGAAAGATACTTTTAAAAATAAAGATGTAGAAACTGTTTTTGCGACCTATCCAGAATCAGTCAGAGAAAGTTTGCTTTTTATTCGAAAATTAATTTTCGAAGAAAGTGAGAACAACAAGAATATTGGCACCGTATCGGAAAGCTTAAAATGGGGACAGCCGAGTTATGCTACGAAACCGAAAACCGGTTCACCAATCCGGTTGGGAATTGAAAAGAAAACACCAGATCAATTTGGCCTTTATGTGCATTGTGGTACGCGATTAATTGAGGATTTTAAACACATATATCCTGCCAAATTTACTTATAGCGGTAGTAGAGCCGTATTATTTAGGGTTGGAGATGATCAACCTGAGAAAGAACTTCGTCATATTATTAACATTGCGCTTACTTATCACCTAAATTAGAGCAAGAAAAAAAAGGAACAGAGTTATTAAACTCTGCTCCTTTAGTATCAAAGATGTGAGTGAGGTACGGAACAGTTCAATTAATGACCACATCTCAGATTCAGTGTTTAACGGTGGGAGTGATACCGTTAATGTTATCGGTGAGTACATCATAACAAGTAACTTTCAAAAAACAAGTATAAAAATATTGTTATATTATAATGACTAAGGTTAATTCGCGGATTTGCATATATTTTAATTTTGGTGTATATTGCGATCAAGTAAGTAAAAAGGATCGCCACAGTATGACGATTGATAAAAAACATAAAAGGGACATTATAAAGGCAAAAAGGTCAGCTTGCCCTGTATCTATCGGACTAGAACAGTTTGGCGACAAGTGGACTTTATTACTGATAAGGGATCTTATCTTTGGTGCTAAAAAGTTTAAAGATTTTGAAGCTGGTTCGGAAAAAATTCCAACTAATATTCTGGCCAGCCGATTAAAAATGCTCGAACATAATGGTTTGATCGAAAAAAAAATATATCAAGAGCGGCCAAAACGTTATGAGTATAGTTTGCTTGAAAAAGGCCGAGATGTAATCCCGGTCCTGCATAGTGTGGCCAAGTGGTCAATCAAATATGATAAAGAGAGTTTTGAGCCGCCCGAAAGGTTTTGGGCAGCGGGTAATGACGATTCTTAAGGCCGCAGACGTTGGTCATAAGACGAATCAAACGTACCTAAAACTCCGCGCCGGTCGCATCGCATATGAATGCCATAAGGGGGCTTGCGGCATCAAATGTTTTGACGACTTCGTCTAAAAATTCCGGTTTTGTGACTAATTTCTTGTCGGTTGCGTTATGCATGGCAAAGAAGCTTTTTCTTTTTAAGTCATCGATATATTTATGATCAGCATCATAACCGCGAGGTGGGCGCTTTAACCCTTTACCACCGACCGTGCCAAAATATTTTCCGAAATTTTCGTCTTCAATTACAGATTGCCATTTTTTGGGATATGCGACGATACGGTCGCGAATTTTGGCGAGCGTATCGGATTCCGGCATCCAGATGCCACCACCATAAAATAAATTCCCGTGTTCTAAATGAACGTAAAAACCTGGTGCGTGAGCATTTTTACCCAATTTGTGTCTAAACTGAATACCGGCGTTTTCTTTATAAGGACGTTTATCCTTTGAAAAGCGAACGTCCCGATAAATGCGGAACATTGATCCACCGTTGGATTTTGGGATCGCTGTATAATGTGGTGAGATTTCCTTTAACCGATCGCCCATATCGACGATAAAATCCATTATCGGATTAACGACATCGCTTTTATATCGCTCTTTATTCTCAGCGAACCATTCACGGTTATTATTCTCCTTAAGTTCGTTAAAGAATTTCCAAAAGTCGTTTGTGAAACCCTTGAAATACTGTGTCATTAAATTTCCCCTTAGATTATTAGCTTACCAAATTATATTTGCAACTTGCGTATTACAAGTAATAATTTGAAAATTAGAGCTTCTCCATTAAATTTTTCATAAAATGAACCAATCCCGGCTTTAATACGACTATAATCATGAAGGGCAATTTTATTGTGAAGTAGGTATGACAGTTTCAAATACGGAAAAATTATATACTGAGTGGTTGGTACTGCGGTGTCAGGATCATGATAAAAATGCATTTGTCGATCTTTATGAAGTATGGAATTCTCGTTTTCATATTCATGTATTGAAAATAAGCGACTCCACAGATCAAACGCCAGATATTTTGCAAAATGGTTGGATCGCAATTTCAAAAAACTTACACAAGATCAAAGATCCCCGCCTTTTTCCAGCTTGGGGATATAGGATTATGACCAACAAGGTCAGAGATTGGCAAAGAAAACAAATTCCTTACGACAAACGTCATTCACAAATATCAGATGATGAATTGAAAAACGTGTGTGCGGAAGAAGACGCCGGTGAAACTGATGATGAACTGATCAAGATGGCGATTGATAAATTGAATGATCAACAGAAAGAACTGATTAAACTTTATTATTATAGGGAAATGAAAATAGGGGAAATTGCGAGTGCAATGAATATCGCGCGAGGAACGGTAAAATCCCGTCTTTTTACGGCGCGGCAAAAGCTAAAGGAAATTATTGAAAGGATCGATGATGGTAGAAAACGAAAATGACGAATTCGAAGAAAAAGTATTAAGCCGGATTAAGGCAGATATTAATCAAAGTGAACTGGATAAAGACACGGGCGCAAGACTATTTTCTATTTTTGCGACCAAGTCATGGAAAATTTACATTTTCACATTTGTAATTCTATTTGCCATGACAGCGGTTTTTATCTGGACGACAATTGAATTTTATAACGCTGAAACAGCCGAAGATTTGTTTTTTTGGGGGCTTCATGCATTAATTAGCCTTTTCTTCTGCGCATTTGGTGAAATATGGATATGGCTCGAGATGAACCGTGTCAGTGTGCTTAGAGATTTAAACCGGCTCAGTTTATAGGAGATAAAGTTATGTCTGAATCTGAAAATAGGATTTTTAAAAAAATTAAAAATGATATCGAAAAAGACGAACTCGATAAGGATGTGAATGACCGCATGTTTTCTGCGTTTGCCACTAAATTCCGTATCGGGTATGTGGTGGTTTTTGCGGCGATATTTGTGTTGTCGGTGCTACTGATTTGGTGCGTCATTGAATTTTATAACGCTGAAAATTTATATGACAGAATTTTCTGGGGTATTCATTTCGCGGTAGTATTAACGCTGCAAGCTTTCACGAAACTATGGTTCTGGCTTGAAATGAACCGGGTAAGTGTCCTTCGCAATATTAAACGACTGGAGCTGGAAATATCGTTGGCGAAAGAGCAGACGGGGAGATGTTAATTGGGCGCAGCCGCTATGCCGAAATCAAGCGGGTCTTTGACAATGAGGCTGAAATTACCGAAGTCATAACGTCGTCTTCCGCTGCCTTGCTCAAACGGTGTTGTAGGATTAATTATCGACAGGGTAGCGGCGCGAAGTTCGTTTAAATAGGATACCGGCTGCATTGTTTCATTATGACCGGGTAAAAGAAAATCGACTTCATCGCGAAACCGGAACATTATTTGCGCGGCCATGAAAAAGTCGGCAAAACTGGCGGTATCGCTATAGACATATATGGGGGCAGGGTAGAAAGTATCGCCGGTCATCATCATCCTATTTGAATGGTCGACTAAAATAACGCTGTCAGGAGAATGTCCGGGAATAAACACGACCTCTATTTCCCGGTTGCCAATATCTATGATTTCGCCGTCAACTATGAACCTGTCAATTTGAAATGGTTTGCTATCAAAAAAGTCAACGGAAAACCCAACTGGAATATTCTTCCAAAAGGTGTCAGTGGTCATACTATTTACATAATCCGAATGGGGATGGCCTAACGCATTATTCGCGGTATAGGAAGTATCAAGCCCATAAATAGTATCAAATTGAAAGTTGCTTCCGACGTGATCATAGTGGCTGTGGGTGTTCATGACGATGATCGGTAAATCAGTTAGCTGATCTATTAGCGCTTTCAAATCACCAATTCCCTGAAGGGTATCGACAAGCATTGCTTTTTCGGTGCCGATCAAAAGGTAACTTATGGCCTCCTGCCATTGATTTGGCTCATATATTGCGTATGTATTTTCGGCTATTTTGTACACTTCAAACCAATTTTGCCCCGTCTCGATCAGTTGATAATTTGACCAGGAAGTGCGTGGCAGGACGTCATACCACTTTCCTTCGTTGGTATTTTCGGAATTTTGCTCAGTTTCACCGCAAGCGGTTATTAAAACAAGACCAGCAAACATGACAATTATATTTCTTGATAAATTTAAACAACTAATCATTCAAATTACTTTCTCGAATAAGGTGTACAATTCAGTGAAGCTCATGTTTTCGAAGTTTTCATTTAACAATTTTTCGGCCCGTTTCTCAAGGGTGTTAATAGCGTCATCAAAATTATTAGTTTCATTTTCGGTATTTTTTGATGGATCAGCTATGCCCCAATGTATTTTCAAACTGCTGGAGAAAACCACCGGGCAGGTTTCCCCGGCGGCCTGATCACATAAGGTTAAAACCACGTCCGGCTTGTAATCATCAAAATCATCCCATGATTGGCTTTTCAAATATGTAGTATCATAGCCCCGACGCTTAAGATGTTTAATTGTAAGCGGATGGATTTGACCCCTTGGGTTACTGCCTGCGCTTTTTGCGGTGATGCGGGCAGTGGCCATCTTGGCGAATACGGCTTCGGCAATTATACTCCGGCAAGCGTTGTGAGTACAAATTAACAATATTTTCATTGGTGTCCCCTAATCTTTTATGCAATATACAACATATTAAATTTATGAAAACAATTTATGGGAATTTTAAATGCAGCGTTTAATAATATCAGTGATATTTTTAAGCTTTACGTGTGGCACCACCTGGAGTGCGGCTCAGGATGCTCCGCAAAGCGAGGCCCATGACAAAGCAATCAGTGATCCGATTGTCATTGATGCATATGCAAAAGTATCAACACCATCCGGCAGTGCGTACCGGGAAAAAGAATTTGAAACTGCGACTAAACGATGGTTCGAAGGTGACCTTGAGGTTGCAAACGTGGTGTTTAACGCATCACCGCTTGAGGAAAGTTCGTTTAGCTGGAAAGGACGCCGTGAAGGGTTTTTAGGGAATTATGCCAAGGCAATTGAAATATTTACCGAAGGGCTTGTGCATTTTCCGGAAAGTTACGCGCTTCACCGTTACCGCGGATATTTTTTGGTACAAAATTATCAATTCGAACATGGCATTGCTGATTTAAGACGTGCTGAAGGGCTAATCTCGCTGCTCGATGTTTCACCAAGTCAACCCGGGATACCGGGCAAATCAAATTTTAGCCCAAGCACTTTTAAGAGAAATATTTATTATTACCTTGCGCAATCAAGTATGGCGACAGGCGATTATAATACTGTTCTGGAATATATGGATAAAGCGGTCGAAGCGAACGAGCTGCGTGATGAAGATGATTTCCTTGTCTCGACTTCATATTATAAATATATGGCGCTTAGAAAGTTGGGTCGCGCGGAAGAGGCCGAAGCCCTTATAAAAGATATTCCAGACGGATTGGATATAATAGAGAACTTCGATTATCACGACGCAATTAAATTTATACAGGGTAGAATTACACGCGCGCAGGTTTTAGACCGTGCGGGGAGCCTGGGCAAATATACGGTCGCCATGATGGATCATTTTGAAGGTGAGAATGACAGCGCAAAAGAGCTCTGGACCGAGGTTAGCGCGGATAATCATAAAGGATATTGGCTTGCAGAGGCGGAACTGTTAAGCTCGAACTAATAATAAAAAGTTATTAGTTGACGGAGAGGTTCCGATGTTTAGGCTGCTTATATATTTTAATGTCATTTGCTGTTGTTTTTTTGGCATCAATGTGAATGCGCAAAGTCATGATGATATCGTCAAAGCGGCGTTTGCAATGACGCAGACCCCCACCGGCAGACCGTTCAGAGAACCGGGATTCAGTCAAGATACACGGGATTATTTGGAAAAAGATTTAGCCATCGCCAAGGCGGCAATGGAAATCGCGCCGGAACGCGAAGAAAGCTATGCATGGCTTGGTCGTCGTTACGGGTATTTGGGAAAATTGCCGGAAGCGATTCAGGTTTTTTCAGAAGGTTTAAAGAAATTTCCGGACAGTTATAAGTTATATCGTTATCGCGGGCGTCATTTGGCACGTAATTACCAGTTCAAGCAAGCCATTAAAGATTATGAAAAAGCATTGGATTTAATAGAGGGTGAGCCTGATAGTTATGAGCCAAACGGAATAGCAAACGGCCTTGATTTGACAATTAGCACTTTTCAGCAAAATATTCCTTATTATCTTGGCCAAACCAGCATGGCAACGGGGGACTATGAAACAGTACTTTCAGCGATGGATCAGGCTATTAGTGTCCCAGTTTTATTTGCTTATATGGAAGAACTTATCCCGGTGACATTATGGAAATATCTGGCACTACGTAAACTTGGTCATCACCAGCTGGCGGAGACAGAACTTGCGAAAGTTCCTGATGAATATGATCTTATAGAAAATGATACCTACCACGCAGCCGTTAATTATTTAAAAGGCAATTATGACCGCGAAGAATTTTTAAAATCAGCCGATGTTATTGGCAAATATACGGTCGCCATGAAGGATCATTTTGAAGGTAACAATGAAAGTGCCATAAAAATATGGAAGGAAATTACCGATGCGGGAACAAGAGGATTTTGGCCCGCCGAAGCTGAACTTATGATGTTTGGGGCGAAGTAAACCTTAATTTTCTGCAATAATTTTATCATATATTTCTTGATCGGTTGCGCCTTCAGTACCGAATAGTAGAATGCGTGAATTTTCATCTATGCCGAGTGCCGATGTCATTGCTGGGTTATCTTTAAGTTCCATCAATAATGCCAGACCGGCAACAGCACTTTCACCTGCTTCTATTTTCGGATCATCGCCGACACCACTGGCGAGAAGACGCATGGCGGAGGGTACATTATCATCACCGACGGTAACAAAATCGTCCGTATTATCTTCTAATATACCCCATCCGATCAATGATACTTCACCGCAGGAAAGACCGGCCATAATTGTTTCTTGTTCGACCTTGACAAGTTTAGGTGCGCCATGTTTAGCACTTTGAAATAGGCAATCGGCTTTTTCCGGTTCTACGACGATAAACCGTGGTCGATCGTCCCCCCATAATATTTTGGCATGTGAACATATTGTCCCCGCAAGGCCACCAACGCCGCCTTGAATGATAATATGCGTGGGGATTTCTAGTTCCTGCTCTTTTATCTGATTTTCAATTTCAGATGTCATGACGCTGTACCCGGCCATAACAAATTTTGGCACAAACATATATCCCTCGTATGATGTGTCGGAAATGATATGCCATTCATTTTTTATGGCGTCGGCTTTGACCTGGGTTAAACTGTCATCATAATTACCATCCACCCAAACAACAGTCGCGCCGAGGAGTTCCACGGCTATGGCCCGGCTTTGGCTGACGGCTTTATGCATATATATGATACAATTAGTACCGCATTGGTGCGCGCCCCAGGCAACGGAGCGTCCGTGATTGCCATCTGTGGCGGTCACAACGGTGAAATTTTTTAAGTGTTGACGAAATTTGCCGGATTTTATGTCTTCGTCAGTGATTGTCGTATCGGATAGAAGCTGTTTTAAATGCTCGCGAACAACGTGAATTACCGCATATGCGCCGCCCAGTGCTTTAAAACTTTTTAAGCCAAATCGATGGCTTTCATCTTTATATAAAATATTTCCAACACCCATGTCGTTGGCAAGTCCGTCTAATGATATTAACGGTGTCGGTTCATAGTCGGGCCAGTTTTTGATGCATTCATACGCTTGATCAAATTTTGAAGGATTTAAAACATGGTCGGTTTTAGCATATTTCGGCTTATTATTATAATGATCCATGGAATTTTATTACCTTAAAATGATGAATTTGGTTCTTTCAAAAAATCTATTTCTAATTGTGTCGATGTTCTTGCCAGTATTCCATTTCGGTGGGGATACCGTCCGAACCGGTCAATAATTGCTTTATGCTTTAATTCGAAGTTTAAATTATTTTCCATACCGGGTGCATTGAAAAATTTTACGGCCTGTTCATGGATTTCAAGACTTTCGCTATGCATCATCGGCATATATAAAAATGCCCTTTGACTGGGGTTTAGTTCCTTATCAAAACCCTTATCGACCGCATTTTGTGTAAGACATAGAGCCAGGACATCAGTAGCGAAGGCTTTTGCAGTGTCCCGGAACATGTTTCGCGGAAATTGGTCAAGAATTATAACTTCTGCTAATGAAGAAAGAGGTTGATCGCGCCACTGGTAAAGTTCCCCTGCTGCGGCCTTTTCATAAATTGTTTTAAAATTACTGGTAATTTTTTGATCAAAAGCGTCGCTTTTTTTCCACCAGTCCTGCGGCGTTATTTCATTGAACCAGAAAGATATAACATCGTCTGACGTGATGTTTTGCGAATTCACCATTTCACAAATCCCTAATCATTATTAACCATAATACATTAATCAATGCGGTTACGCTAATAACTAATTGGATTTAAACCAAGAAATTAATGATTATTTGTCTTCTATAATGGGTTTGCGCAGTTTTTTCCCGGTGATGCAGACAAAAATACCGGCCGGTATAGCCAGGATCGCGAAAATAAATGGGATAATTACATCAGTCAGGCCAGAGAATCCAACCGTATCGACAATGAAATAAGCGTACATAGGCCCCATCGCTATCATAAGACTGCCGGACGCCATTAAAATCATTCGGAGTGACTTGTAACTGAATAGAGTGCTTTCGACTTTACGTTTTTGTGCCATTTTCTTCCTGTTTTATTTGTTCGCTCGCAGCATTATAGCAATCAATTTAAAATAGGTGAAGCTTAAGTTTTCTTTTTACGGGCGACAGTTATCCCTGCCAAAAATAAAAAAATTGGAATCCAGATTAGAATAAATTCGGACCATAAAACCGTCATACCGCGCGGGGTTAAAAAGTTCCTTAATCCAATTGGCGATACTTCAATGGGACGAATAGGGAAGAAATATCGTTCAGTGGTGAATGGCCAGAAGAAAGCGACCCCCTGGCCACCGTCCGTCAAAGCATCAAGAACACCGTGGGACGCAGAACTGATAAAAAGCATCGTGAAAATGATACCGCTTGATGCATTGAAATAGTTTTTAAAAAACACAGCCATTAATCCAACCAACGCGGCGAAGGTGAAGGAATGGCTGAACCCCCGATGGCCGAAAGGGTCGCCATAAGAAATGCCGAAACGAAAGGCAATCACGTCCAGATCAGGGATAATTGACGCAATGCAGGCACCCACTAATAGGCGCGGGGGTATTTTATCCCGACCAATTAAATAGGCCGCAGCAACAGGGACCAGCGGGTGGGTGATTATTGTTGCCATGCTATTGTTGCTTCACAGCAGACATAAAGTTTTTTCCCATTCGGTACGGAACTGTGCCGCCCGCCACGATCATCAGCGCAAAAGGTAATATCAGTCCAGACATCGCGCCGTTATCCGTATAAAAAATTGCGTAAGTCAAAAAAGCCGTAAGGCCCGCACCAACGAGAAAGCAAAAAAGAGCTAAAATAAAACAGACGAACCCAAGCAGTATGTTGATTTCTTTTGCGTATTTCTCCATTTTTTACCCTTGAGCAGCCCTTTTATCCAGTTCTTTTATGGTGAGCCACGCCCCTTCGAACGCGCCAACCATCCAGCCATTTTGTACCGTAGCAATGCCGTTACCGGAAAACAGCACGCGATTTTCACCTTTTAAGATAGTAGGTAGCTGCCTTTGACGTTTGCGGCGGGTCCAGGTTACCCAACCACCAAGATGATATTTCATCCGGTGCCAGGCCATAGTTACCGCATTACCGTTATAATGATGGTGGAAATTCCCGGGGTGGAGTTTTTCGCCAACGTTAAGGGCGAATTCAACGCGGTCTTTATTAGATAAATTGCTTAGGCGCGCTGCTTCACCGCCCCATATATAAGAACCAAGCACG
The DNA here is from genome assembly GCA_021774795.1 of Emcibacteraceae bacterium. Taxonomy (GTDB): domain Bacteria; phylum Pseudomonadota; class Alphaproteobacteria; order Sphingomonadales; family Emcibacteraceae; genus Pseudemcibacter. Next base: position 53,830 of record JAJFIR010000010.1, read on the forward strand.
ACACCGGGGCCATTTGAATGAAGCTCAGATGAAGGGTAGGCAGTAATGGCATGACCCGGTGTGTCTGTCATTGACGCGCCGCCATAGATCATATCATCCTGTTCCCAAAAACGACGATTAAATTGTAACCCTTGTTTAAAAGCAGGGGATCCTGCTGGTGCTTTTAAGGCTTTTTGGAGTTCGGGATTGAAATTATTTTCTATTTTTGAAACCACCGGAAATTGAATTGTCGATATGCAGTAATCACCCATGGCTGTCATTTCTTCGCCAGATACAGTGTCCTTATATTTAATAGAAACGCCGTCGGTAGTTTGGCTGATATTTGTGACTTCTCTGTTTAAATGGACGGTTCCTTTTAGAAGCGTGTCATAAAGTGCATGGGCGATGCGGTCCATACCGCCAATCGGCTGGAACATAACCACTGGGTGATCTTCATTCTCAAGGTGAGCACCAACCTTCATTTTAAATAAATCAGTTAATTTATAGATATCTGAATAAACGCCAAAATCTTCTCCTGCACCGGGGTAATCCTTCCAACCGCGAGCACGGTTTGGCCGATAGTTTAGCTCTCGGCGATTGATAAGGCCTTGAGCCTTGAGATATTCCAGAAGCATTTCACGGTCTTCCACGGATACCATGTCATCAAGTTTGCCCTGATCAGCGCATTTCGCGAGGAGTTCACCAATATGACCCTGCCTGTCGAGGTCAACGTCGGTCTGACGTAACCTTTGTCCTTTAAGGGGGCCTTCGATATTGTCGGCCAGATAGTAAGCCATGGGTGATTTATTAATTAGCGGCTCAAGTGCCACGCCGAGTTTGTGACAGTAGTGAAGAGTAGGGTGATGTTGTGCAGGAATACGCCACGGGCCATAGTTAAAATATTGACCTGATTCAAAATTACAGGTTTGCTTATCACTGTTTACTTCCTGTATCACACTGCCTTTACGCGCCGATTGACAACGCCCACCGATTTTATCATCAGCTTCAATTATTTGACATTCGTATCCTTTTTTCGAAAGTTCATAGGCGATGGTCATACCGGAAAGGCCGGCTCCTAGGATAATGATTTTTTTACCATGGCCATCCGTTGTTATTTTCGGTGGTGCTTTGGTGGGTTCGGTCGCACCGGCAAGGTCCCAACCTTGCATCGCAGCAAATACGGCAGTTGATCCACCAACCATCCCGATTGATTTCAAAAGTTGACGTTTACTGATTTGAATTTCACCTGGTGTGCCGTCTTTTATAATCATTTTATGATCCTCAAATTATACGTTCGTACAGCACATTATCTGAGTCGAATTTAAAACACCACCCTTGTGTATTAGTTAGATCTTGCCAACCCGTTTATCCAGTTGATCCATAGCGCGCCAGGCACTTTCGATAGCGGCAAACATCCATCCAGGATGAAACGGTGCCATTCCGTTGCCAGCAAAAATTACACGCTTTTCTCCTTCGACAAGGGCGGCCAGTTTGCGTTCCCTGTTTCTTTTTGACCAGAAAACCCAACCTGATAGATGGTATTTTTGCTTATGCCAAGCCACAGAAACAGCGTTGCCATTAAAATATTTCTTAAATTTCCCCGGATGTAATTTTTCACCAACAGATAATGCAAATTCGTGACGCTGCGCCACGCCCAGATTTCCGACACTGACAGCAGGTCCCCCTTTTGGGTAGGCCGTAAGTAAAACACCGCCTTTGTTACTATGAAACTCAGAAGAAGGGTAGCTGGTGGCTTCATGGCCGGATATATCGGTTTGTGATACACCGCCAAAAATCATTTCTTCCTGCTCCCAAAAACGTTTACTCAGTTGATGGCCAATTTTAACAGTTGGTCCCGAAGCAGGTGCTTTTAGGCCATCAATTACTTCTTGGCTAAAATCGGTTTGAATTTTATTTAAAAGCGGGAATGGAAGACAGGAAATGCAATAATCAGCCGTTAATTCGCTTAATTTATCTGTTGCAGTATCTTTTACTGTGACGATCACACCGTCATCACTTTGGGTGATTTGCGTCACTTCTGAATTATAGCGGAATATATTTTTTGGTAACGCTTCCTGCATTGCTTTGGCAATTCGATCCATACCGCCAACTGCCTGGAACATCAGCGGCGGATGATCCGCAGTTTCATATAACGATCCTACCTTCATTGCTAAAAGGTCTTGTAATTTATAGGGGTCAGATAGTTTGCCGAAATCCATGCCGACAGATGGGTAGTCTTCCCATCCTCTAGCGAGATTTGCACGGTAATTAAGTTCTCTTCGATTAATTAGTCCGGTTGATTTTAAGTGTTCAAGAAGTTTTTCCTGATCTTCTTTGGTTAAATGTTGCTCAAGGGCACCATCGTTGACACATTTAGCGAGAAGTTCAGAGATATTGCCGGCACGGTCAACATCAGCATGAATTTGCTTGATTGGTTTTCCTTTGAGTGTGCCTTCCATATTTTCTGACAAATAGTAGGCTTGTGCCGCCTTATTGATAAATGGTTCAAGCTCTACCCCCAATGTGCGGCAATAATATAATGTAGAATGATGTTCTGCCGGTATCCGCCAAGGACCCACATTTAAATACTGGTTATCTTCAAAATTACAAACCTGTGTTTCGCCGCCTTCTTCCTTAATTATTGTTCCTTTCCGTGCTGTCATACAGCGCCCGCCGGAACGATCTTGTGCTTCAATAATTGTGCAATCATAACCTTTTTTCCGCATTTCAATGGCGGTTACCATACCTGCAAGACCCGATCCTAGAATAAGGAGCTTCTTTCCGCTGCCATCCATGGTCATTTTTGGCGGCTCTTTCATAGTTGCAGCGATGCTCATATCCCAACCATTTAACGCAGTTAACATCGCGGCGGTTCCGCCAACCATTCCAACAGATTGAAGAAAATCACGCTTTGTAATGGTACTTTTGGATTGGTCGGTCATTTTATGCCCCTTTAAAATATCGCTTAATGGTATCTGTTTTATTATTATAATGTAACATTATATCGAAACAGTTATAAGGTAACAATAAAAAATACAAGGTAATAATAAAAAAAATCCCCGATCATTTCTAATCGAGGATTTTAATTATCTATCTAAGCGTATTTAGCTCATGGCGACGCGCTTATCGAGTTCTGCGATTGTAATCCACGCGCCTTCAATCGCCCCGGCCATCCAACCTGCAAGACGCGGTGAGATACAGTCGCCGGCAAAAAGAACGCGGTTTTCACCCTTAAGGATAGTTGGCAGCTTTTTAACGCTGTCCCCACGCCAGCTTGACCAGCCGGACTTATTATATTTTTCGTCCTGCCAAATTACGCCGGCGGCTTTGCCGTTAAAGTTCTCTCGGTATTGACCAGGATGAATATTTTCACCGGTGGAAAGGGCATATTCAATTTTTTCGTTCATGTTCATTTTGCTGAAATTGTTTGAATTTCCGCCAAATAGATATGACGCAAGAATCACGCCGCCATTTGTGCCGTGAAGATCGGCGGACGGATAGGCAATTGTTCCAGCCATGCTGGTTGATGAAACACCACCATAAATCATGTCTTCTACTTCCCAGAAGCGGTTTTTCATTTGTAGACCGAATTTAGCCACCTCGCTTGGTGCCGGGGCATTCATTGCTTCGATAATAGCGGGGCTAAAATCATTTTCAATGTTTGTTACGACCGCATACGGGATGGTTGAAATTAAATAATCGCCCGTCGTCGTCATTTCCGCACCGCTCATTGTATCTTTATAATTAATGGAGACACCATTTTCAGTTTGTGAAATTTTTGTTACTTCCTTATTGAGCTTTATTAAACCTTTTGGCAGTGCATCACGAAGGGCAAAAGAAATATGGTCCATACCGCCTTTTGCCTGGAACATACAAGTTGGGTGGTCTGATGTAAGTTCACGCGCTTCCATTTGCAAATTAAGAAGATCGCTGAAGTTATATGGTTCAGACAGCGTGCCGAAATTGGGGCCGCCGCCTTTATAAGTCGAAAAGCCGCGGACTTGATTTGCCTGATACTCAAATGTTTCTCTGTTAATTAATCCCATTCCTTTTAGATAAGTCAGTAATTTTTCAACGTCTTCCGGTGAAAGCTTGTCGTCAAGTGCGCCGCCGGAAGCACATTTGGCAAGAAGTTCAGCAACGTTACCCTTACGGTCAGCTTCCATGTGAATACGGCGAATCCGTGTATTATTTAGCGGTCCTTCTATATTGTTTGCGTAAACGTAGCTTTGCGAGCTGTGGTTAAGCATTACTTCAAGCTCAACACCAAGAGTGCGGCAATAATGCAGTGTTGAATGATGCTGTCCCGGAATACGCCATGCACCGTGATTGAGATATTGTCCGTGGTCAAAATCACATGTGTGTGTGGTGCCGTCTGCGTGGGTTATTTTGGTCCCCCTACGCGAACAACTGGTACGCCCACCGGCGAAATCGCGTGCTTCGAGAAGTTCTACTTCGTATCCTTTTTTACCAAGTTCAAGCGCGGAAACCATACCGGCAAGACCCGCCCCAAGGATGACGATTTTTTTCCCGTTACCGTTAGCGTTCAGTGCTGGTGGCACTTTCATATCTGATGCCAGACTTTGCTCAAAACCGCTTAGCGCGGTCATTACGGCGGCTGATCCGCCTATCATTCCAAGCGTTTGAAGAAAATCTCGTTTCGTGATGGGGTTATTAGTTTGTTCAGTCATTTGTCATGCTCCATATTCATTATACTTTGTCTGAAGACCCGCTTTATTATTATTCATTTCAGATTAGGTTATATAATAACATTATAGATGTGGTGCCTGTCAAATTATAAATGAAATTTGACTTGCTAAGGCCGCTAATCGTCTGATACGGTTTTGCCAACATAAAATATAAAATTGGGAGAATAAAATGATCGACAGACGACAATTTCTTGCCGGTGCTGCGGCAATGCCATTGACGGCAGGCCTTCCAAATGTTTCATATGGGGAAGCAACAGGAAACCCCTGGAACGGGAAGAGCTTAATCTTTGACGCTATGGGGGAACTTCGCGATATATATGATAACAGTCTGGTGGAAGAAATGCTTGCGTCAGGTATCCGTGCGATCTGCATTACTTTATGCGACCCAAAGGTTCAGGAACAGGAAGCCTATGACCTGACCATGGAATGGGTGCTTAAATATGATGAATTTCTGGATCGAAAAAGCCAATACTATATGCGCACTACCACAGTGAAGGATATCGCCAAAGCGAGAGAGCAGGGGAAGATGGCGGTTTTTTACCTTACACAAAATTCCACTCACTTTCGCCGCAACCTGGAAAATGTCGATATATTTTATAACTTGGGGCTGCGATCTTCTCAAATCACCTATAATCATCAAAATTGGGCTGGTGCAGGGTGCGAAGAAATAAACGGTTCGGGTCTTACTCTTTTTGGTCATGAACTCGTTGAAAAAATGAATAATATAGGAATGCTTGTTGATGCGAGCCACTCCAACGAAGCGACAACCCTTGATACCATTAACGCATCAAAGGAACCGATCATAATTTCTCATACCTGCTGTAAAGACCTTAACGATCATCCGCGTAATGTACCGGACAGAATTTTGCGGCGGCTTGCGGAAAAGGGCGGTCTTGTGGGTATTACGCAAATGCGTCCATTTGTAACAATGGACCAGAACGTTGAAAAATATTTTGATCATATTATGCATGCTATTGATGTTTGCGGTATGGATCATGTTTGTATCGGGTCAGACCGCGATCATCGGCGCCTTACCATGTCGGAAGAATATATTGCGGAACTTATAGCGGAAGAAGGTCATATTGATCCTGCCGAATATCCGCTTTATTTTGAAGACCTTAACGGTCCGCGCCGCATGGAAGTTATTTGGGACGGCCTTAAAAATCGCGGTCTTTCCGAAGGTCAGCTTGAAAAAGTTATGGGTCAGAATGTTTATGATCTTTACGAAAAAATTATTGGATAAATTATGGATAGAAGAGAATTTTTAATTGGTGCGTCTGCGCTTCCTATCATGGCTGCAATGAGCGGCGAGGCGTTTGCACAAAGTAATGATCCTGATTTTACGCCGGCTCTTGTTGGTAAGCCGTGGGATCCAAACCGAAATGCCCTTGTGATTGATGCTATGGGGGAAATTCGCGATACTTATACCGATGAACTGATTGAAGAAATGCTTGCTGCCGGGATGAGAGCCATTACGGTAACCTGTGGTAACCCCCGTCAGGATAATATGTCGGTTGAGGAAGGGTTCCAGTCGGCCCTTGAAGAGATGATCTGGTTTGATAATCACATTAAGGAAAAGTCGAAATATTATCTGAAGGCAACCACATCAACGGATATTGATATCGCGCGAGCGCAAGGCAAAATGGCGATTTTTTATCTCACGCAGAATTCCGATCATTTTATGCGTGATCTGGATAATGTTGATGCGTTTTATGGCGTCGGGCAGCGCTCATGTCAGCTTACTTATAATTACCAGAATTATACGGGCTCGGGCTGTATGGAACGACATGGTTCCGGGATTACTGATTTTGGCGCTCGGTTGATTGAAAAGCTTAACGATGTGGGCATGATGATCGATTTAAGCCACGCTAACGTGCAAACCACGATGGATGCTGCTGAAATCTCAAAAAGGCCAATTCATATTTCCCATACGACTTGTGCCGACGTGAACGCGAACCCACGCGCTATGCCGGACGTCGCGCTTAAAAGTGTTGCGGATAAAGGTGGTTTCGTGGGGATAACTCAAATGCGTACCTTTATGACGTTGAAGCGATACGGAATGGTTGAGCTTTATTTTGATCATGTTATGCACGCGGTAAATGTGGCGGGTATTGACCATGTGGGGATTGGGTCAGACCGCGATCATCGCAGGCTTGTTGTTACCGATGAATATTTGGCCGAAATGCAGCGCGAGCAGGGCGAACGTTTTGATGTGCGCCGCGTGCCACTTTATTTTGAAGAGCTTAACAGTCCTCGCCGTATGGAAGTCATTTGGGACAAGCTTGTCGAACGGGGACTTTCGGAAGATGACGTTGAAAAAATCACCGGACTTAATGTTTATAATTATTATAAAGAAATATTGGGGTAGGGTGACGGAGATTATTCTATATTATGAAGTCAGATAAACTGACATAAACAAACGCAAATTTTTAGAACGAGAAAAATTTAATGATGAAAATTTTATACAACTTTATTGCCGTATTTTGTATTACAGCAGTTCCAGTCTTATCGCTAGCGCAAGAAAATCCTTATCACAGTGGGCCAGTGTTTGATTTTGTCGAAACAGCACGCGTTAATACCGATATGCAGGTACCCAAGGATACTGTGCTTAAAGTGGTTTTTGATACTTATAAAGGTGCAGAATCCGGTAAAGTGAATGGTACTTTTCTTAGTGCCGCCAAATTTATTAACATGCATGTGGATGCTGGTCACCCGAAGGAAAATATAAAAGTGGCTGTTGTTGTTCACGGCACAACGTCGCTCGACGTGACACAGGATTTTTATTACGGTGAAAAACATAATGGTGCAAAAAACGCCAATATTCCGGTGATAGAAACGCTGTTGCATGAAGGAGTCGAATTTTATATTTGCGGGCAATCGGCGAAGTTTCGCGGTGTTACTCGGGAAAATATACTTCCGGGTGTAAAGTTTTCGCTATCAGCGATGACGGCACACGCTATGTTACAAAAAGACGGTTACGCGATTATCCCTTGGTAGTGAAGGACTTTTTATGAAAAATATTTTATCCCTATTTCTAAGCTTAAGTTTGTCATTCAGCATATTGGCAAGCGCGAGTGCTGAGGATCTATCGTCGGTGACAATGGAAAAAGCGGATGGGTGCTTAGTTGGGCCGGTTGAACAATTCGGACGTTATATTGGCAACTGGAAAATACAGGATTGGCAACTTTCGCAGGACGGTGAAACCTGGACCGAAGAGAAGGGTGCTAAATGGAATTTTATGTGCGTGGGTGATGGTATTGCCGTACAAGATTTTTGGATGCCCAATGACGGCGGTGTAGGCACTAATCTTCGGATTTATAACGCGGATACTTCCAGTTGGGACATTGCCTGGACCAGTACGGGTGCTCCCGGACTATCACATATTAGTGCCATTGAAGATGAGGCGGGGAACATCGTTATGCACTATGTATCGCCCAAACAAAACCCATCGCGGCGGATAACTTTTTTCCCGCCGACTCATGATGGATGGGACTGGCAACTTGAAATGTCATTTGATGATGAGAAATCCTGGAGTGTCGTCTATAAAATAAAGGCAACTAGGGAATAATCGGTAACCTGTTGGTAAAACGATCAATAGGCATTAAATGAATGAGCCTACTGATCGTTAAATTAAATTATTCGTAAAATTCTATATGTGCGGCTGTCGCAGCCGCCTTCCATTTTCCGTTAAGTTTCACCAGATTCATGAAGTGATGAAATCCTGCGCCTTTGCCTTTATGTGTGAAATAGACATTCGCAATGTTACCTTGAACATCAACTTTTTCAATTTTTAGTATTTTATTATTACCACCGAATTGTTTAGCGGCGATCCCTTTTAAAAAAGCATCCCTTGTGATTGTCTGAACGGTTTCAGTTTCACCGGGAGCATGCATTATAAAATGAAAACTTTCATCGGTTATATTTTCAAGTCCGTTTGCGTCGAAGTTATTATCATAACTTGCATAATTTTCTATAGTTTTTTTAACGTCATCCAAATCGGAAGCACTGGTGGGTATGGTAAAAAAGCATAAAATTATTATTGAAATTAGTGTCTTCATTTTAATCTCCGTAATTTAATTTTTAAAGGAAGGGATATGTAATTAGACAATATAGTTGACTAAAATATAAAGTCAATTAAGTTGTCTATTATCAATTATATTGGAACTAAGTAGTAATGGTGCAGTTTAAAACCCGTCCGGATCCATAAATTTTGCAAGTGCAACAAGGTGTCTGATTATGTCATCGAACTGGTCGTCACCAAATTCTTCCTTTAGCTTTCCTTCAATTTCTGAAAAATAAACCAAAGTATCTTCGACAATTTTTATACCTTGGGGGGTAAATTTAATGATATAGGCACGTTTATCTGCAAGGTCCGGCTTTCTGGTGACGAGTCCTTTTATCTCCAGTTCCTGTACGGTTTTACTGACCGCCTGTTTGCTTACATACATACGTTTTGCCAAGTCAGAAATTCTGCTTCCTTCTACTTTCAAAAGGACAAGGACCATTTTTTGAGCATGGCTAATATCGCCGATTAAAGTCTGACGCTTGGCAATATCGCGGATTAATCGTTGGTTAATTCTGCCAACAAGGCGGCCAAAGGCCCGCGCTCGTTGATCATCCATTAAATTCGCCATGTCTAAATACCTGTTTTAATCAACTTATTAGAATAGGTCATACTAATTAAAATTTCGCATATTACAATATTACTGGCCTGGCTTTAATAAAAACTATTCATCAAATCTTGCTTTTAGTTCCTTAATAAATTCCTTGAGTGCCGGGTTTAGCCATTTATCTTTGTGGGTGATAAGCTGTAGTTTAATTTGTGTATCAAATTTTTGCTCAAGCCTTACCTGACTGAACGCGCCGCAATTTATATCTGATTGAGTAGCGATTTTTGGAAGGAATGATAAACCCATGTTGCTTATTACACATTGTTTGATGGCTTCGATATTTTCGAACCACATATTGGGATCCAGCTTGTGACCTAATTTCAGGAGCGTTCGGCTAAGAACATTCCGGTATCCGCATGATGGTTCCGTTAATATAAGATTCTGATCTCTTAATTCAGTTAATGAGACGCGGCCGCGCTGCGAAAAGGGGTGTTGGTTATTGCAAACCATAATAATTTCTTCGTTTCGAAGGCAGTCGACGTGAAAATCCGCATGTTGAAATTCTTCTTCGAGAACAATCATTAGGTCGATGTTGCCGGATTTGAGCTCTGTGAGTGCGCGTTTGGTGTCATAATGCGCCCGCAATTTAAAATTAACTTTTTTGTGGTTCGCCTTAAAGTTAGTGAGTAACAGGGGCAGGTGGTACACACAAACCGTGTTAGGGGCAAATATATTTAACTCACCGGTAATTTCACCTTCTTTCTTCAGGCTGCTGATGAATTCATCTTCGATGGTCATAAAGCGATTAGCATAGTTAAGTACACTATGTCCTTCATTTGTCAGTATAACTTTTTTCCCTAGACGATCAAATAATGTAAGACGAAGTTCATTTTCAAGCGATCTTATTTGTGCTGAAACGGTTGACTGGGCAAAGTTGAGTTCTTCTGCTGTTTTCGAAAAATTCAACGATTTTGCCAGGTGGCGGAAAGTGTTAAGTTGTTTTGTATCCATGATAAAATCCTTGTATCGAAATAACCGATTAATTTAATCTAATATATTCGTTTTACTCGATATAATAATATTTGTAAGTTCCAGTCAAGTTAAAAAATTGAAATAGAGGAACTTTGAAATGATTAATATTACAACAATTGCACAGGTTTCGGTTATGGTGGTTAACGCCTTTACCTTTAATGGTCAGGGCGGTAATCCAGCAGGTATTGTGCTTGATGCGGATCAGTATAGCCATGCGCAAAAACAGGAAATTGCAAAGCTCGGAGGTTATCCCGAAACCGCATTTGTTTCAAAATCAACGCAAGCTGATATTAAACTGGATTTCTACACACCCAATAGACAGATAGCCCACTGTGGCCACGCAACTGTGGCGACTTTTGCGTATCTTTCTCAGCTTGGGAAGGTAAAACAAGGAAAACTGACTAAAGAAACAGTTGACGGAAATCGCGATATAATTTTGGCTAATGATCTTGCGTTCATGGAACAAAGACCGGAATATTATGAAGATTTGAGCGCGGCCGATGTGGACCGTGTCCTTTTAGATCGTTGTCGCTTACCAAAGATGACCTTATGGAAGGGTACCGTCCGACATTATCGAATACAGGTGTTTCCTACATCATTATACCCCTGAAAAACCGCGAAGCTTTGCAAAATATTGATGCGGACATGGATCTTATTACTGAAATCAGTGATGACTTTGACACCATCGGTTATTACGCCTTCAGCAAGGATGCTTTCGAGGAGAACCATGACATAACCGCGCGAATGTTTGCGCCACGCTACGATATTCCGGAGGAAGCGGCGACCGGCATGGGGGCGGGCACCCTTGCGGCATATATGTTCGAATATATGGGCGTCCGGCAATCTGAAATGGTCTTTGAGCAAGGTTATTTCATGGATAGGCCAAGTGAAAGTGAAATATTCGTAAAATTAAAGATAAAAAAAGACAAATTAGTATCAGTGATGGCGGGCGGAAGAGCCAATGTGACACGCACAATCAGCATAGATTTACAAGATTAAAAACATTTGAGAACAAGAAAGGAAGAAGGTTATGATGATGAGTATGACAAGTTTAAAGGCGAATGTGATGTCGTATATCGATAGAGAGCCTAACATTGAAGTGAATTTAGTAAATTCATTTACTTATAACGGCTGCGGCGGCAATGCAGCGGGTGTTGTGCTTAATGCTGACAAGTATAGTGCGGCGCAAAAACAGAAGATCGCCAAAAAAGCGGGCTATCCGGAGACGGCATTTGTGTCCAGCTCTGAAGTGGCTGATTTTAAGTTGGAGTTTTTTACACCAAATAAACAAATACCCCACTGCGGTCATGCAACAATAGCTGCTTTTTCTTATCTTCAGCAAACAGGTTTGATAGATAAAAAATATGCGGTTAAGGAAACCATCGACGGCAACCGTGACATAATTTTGGAAGACGGTTACGCCTATATGGAGCAAATACCAAAGTATTTCAAAGACGTAGAGCAAGATGATATTGATGCTGTGATGAATAGTTTGTCGCTTAGTAAAGATGATCTAATTGCCGGATATGTGCCAAAAATATCAAATACCGGGGTTTCATTTTTAATTATCCCGCTTGCGAATAACCAAGTGCTATCAGCGATCAAAACGGATTTGGATAAAATTAATGAGATAAGCGAAAAATATGATTTAGTTGGGCTTTATGCATTCACAGAAAAACCTGTGGATAAGCGTCATCATGTAACCACAAGGATGTTCGCCCCTCGTTTCGCAATTCCCGAAGAAAGCGCAACGGGAATGGCAGCGGGGAATTTAAGTGCTTATCTTTTTGAACAAATGGACTATAAATGCGATAAGATTATTGTAGAGCAAGGGTTTTTCATGGAAAACCCAAGCAAAAGTGAGATTATCGTCAATTTAAGCATACGAGATGGTCGGCTTGTGAAATTAATGGCTGGCGGTACCGCAAGCCTTGATAATAGCATGTTTGTCAATATTGGATGATGTGATCTGGAGGGTTAGTTTCACCTGATAATATTTTACAATATCATTTTATTGTTAAAAATTAATTATTTACGTCGTCTGGTTAATTTTTAACCTTGATTATCGTTATGGTTAACCTTTATGGTTAATTTCGTACGATAATTATCAAGGTTTTGCCAAATGCGCGTATTAGAGTTAATATTTAATAAATTTTCGGTTGTGTTTATATTTGTGATTGTGCTGAGCGGCTGTAGTACTATTGACAGTATATTTGGTAGCGGAATGAACGACCCGGCCAATGTTGAAGCGGCCAATGCCGCCGAAGAAGCAGAACAAATGAACATGGAAGATCAGATGGCGATGGAACCTGCCGCGCCAACAGCAGAAGAACTTTTGGCACAAAAAGATGAAGCGTTGGTCGAACAGGGAATGCGTCTTGCGGCTGCACAGACAAATGTTACGAGTATGCGTGAAGAGTTGAGTACTCTTCAGCAGGAACTCGAAGCAGCAAAGCTGGATGCGATGCAAAAACAGGAAATGCTTGATGCGCGCGCCGAAGAACAAGTGGCGGCAGATGCAGAAAGTGTGACAGCGAATGTACCACGCGAGGTCGCGCCTGATGGCGGTTACGGGCTTCATCTTGCATCATTCGAATTAGAAGAAAGCATTGCACCGGGCCTTCAATTCCTGACGAACCGAATACCCGTTCTTATTCAGGGAAAGCCTGTTAAGCTATCTGATGTGACGGTAAGAGGCAAAAATTTCCGCCGCCTTATTATTGGCCAATTTGACAGTCAAAGTGACGCGCAAGCCGAATGTACACAAGCGTTGTTACTTGTAGATTTTTGTGAAGTCGTTGCCTTTGCAGGGGAAGATTATTAAAAGATACAAGTTTTTAAATTAAGGAAAATATTGTGATCTTTAAATATAGGGTTTTCACCGCAACCATCATTCCATTTATGACTTTTTTTATCTTAAACAATCACGCGATTGCTCAGGATATAATATGCACGGCAAAAAGCCTTTCCGGTTTGCTGGAAGCTGACTTTGACACCCATCAGAAAAAGAAACTTGATGTCAGTTTGGGCCGTTCTATGGAAGGTGCTGATATTGACGCTTATTATATGGGACAGAGTTTGACCGCGATCAAAGCCGCTTTTTCAGGAAAAGGCGGCAAGGCGAACATGAATTTTTATTTTCTGGATTCCAAAAATTACTTGATGGAATATCATACAATTCAAAACTCAAACTTCTTTGACGAGCCGGACAGTGTGGTTCTTACGGACGAAAAATCATATTATCATGTATGCGATGACGCGTTACTTGCGCCCGCGTTTGGTGGTGTAATTGACGAAGACATTTATGAAAACCTGCGACTTGTGCTGGATATAATCCTGACAGAAGAAAGTGCTCAGTAAATCATCAGAAATACGTGACGCTATGGCGGCGAGCGGTCGCGCTTTTGTCCTTATCTGATCCGTATCGATATTAAGCTAGTTAATTTCGGTACGGAAGTATATTTTATTTGCTCATATAACTAAATATTAGCTTAGACAGAAAAGCGTGCAGAGGGCGGTACTTGACAAAGTAGATGGGGTTTGCTTTCCTGATGATAATTGATTCAGCACAAATAGCAGAAAGGCCATGAAATCTCGATTCTACTGTTAACTGGTTATTGAGAAAATATGTTCATTAATATGACTGATGAGGTGCCAAATAAAAATAATATTCTTTCAGCATTCATTGAATGCCAAGAATCGTTGACGCGATTTATCAAAAGATATGTTCGTAGAGAAGGTGATGCCGAAGACGTTCTTCAAGAAGCGTTTATGAGAACATATGCGGCGAACCAAAAAACAAATATTGAATATCCGAAAACCTATATGTATAAGACAGCAAAAAATTTGGCGATAAGAGAGAATACTAAAATGTCGACACGTTTAACTGAGTATATAGAGGATTATGGCGGGCCGATGCTCTCTAGTAGTGAACCTACTGCATTTGATGAGTTGTCAGTTAAGGAAGATCAACAGTTGCTGAAGCGTGCAATTGAGGCCTTACCTCCGCAATGTCAAAGGGTAACAATATTGAGGCTCTTGTTAGGAATGCCTTTGAAGAAAATAGCGGCACAGTTGGAAATATCGTTAAGCACGACGGAAAAACACATTTCAAAGGGATTGGAAAGGTGTGATGCTTATATGCGTGTGCATAGAGACGGGATTACCCCAAAAGATGAAGACACGGCATTGAGTAAAAAATGTAATGCCGGAGTATCTGCTAATGACTAAGATTGTGAGTTTTCCAACAGAAGAAACAAAAATAAGGCGAGAAGCATGTAAGTGGATCGTGCTTATGGATCGGGGTAATTTACCGAAGAAGAAAATATCAGAATTAAATGAATGGGTCTGCTTAAGTGATTTTCATAAGGAAGAACTTGAGCGTCTGGCTCATTTTTGGGACCGTATTTCGGACGTCGGCATTGACCCCGATCAAATTAGTATTAGCCAAGGTGGTCACGAAGAGAGTGCAGCAAATTCGACAACAAGAGCCAGTCGCTTATATAAAATCCTAGCTTCATTGGCTGCTAGTTTATTGATCATAGCATCAGTGAGTTTATTGCTGTACTTTCAAAATATCAATGAATTCCAGTCAACCAATGGCAAATACCTTACCAATATCGGCGGACAAAAAACGGTACTACTATCGGATGGATCGGAAATTCGTCTAAATACAGATACTCTGATTGAAGTAAATTATCACGATGGTGAGCGAATAATTCATCTTTATAAGGGTGAAGCCCAGTTTGATGTGGCGCACGATGCGGAGAAACCATTTACGGTAAAAGCGAAAAATGGCGATGTTAGAGCATTAGGAACTATTTTTTCTGTTCGATTGAAAAATAATCAAGTAAATGTTCTGGTAGAAGAAGGACGGGTCCGGATCAGGGCAAATGATGATATCAATCAAATAGATTATGTTCCCGTTATAGCACAAGAAGAAATTGCACTGGAAGAAATAGAACATGATAACACTATGGTTATTGTGAATGCTGGAAATAACGTTACTTTTGGTGACCAAATCATCGAATCTGTTATAATGGAAGAAAGAGAATCGCTCGAAAGAAAGTTTTCCTGGCGACAAGGAATTCTTGCGTTTGATGATGAGCCGCTTTCTGATGTGATCGATGAGGTTTCGCGGTATACATCCTATAAGATCATTGTGGCGGACCCAAATATTCGATCGTTGCGTGTCGGTGGATATTACCCAATAGGCAAAATTCAAGCTATCTTTAATGCTCTGGAGCTAAATTTAGGGCTGGAAATAAGTCAGGTTGATGAGCAGACTTATTATATAACACGCAAGTAACCTTAAATACCGATTTATAATCGTATTACTATATTATATGGTTTTAAATATAGCACTACGTTTCGATTAAAGGACGAATTTAGAAGTCAAATGAATGTTATTAAACACTAAAATCAAAAATAACGACCGTCCGAATAGTGGATTAATGTTATTCAAGTCTCCTTATACACAAGGCCAATTTATTTTGTTCCAAAAAATCCTGATTAACGGGATGTTGGATAAAGATCATTTGGCTGAAATCGTGGAGAATGGAACTTGATCGGGAGGATTATAATCTGTTTTTTATGTGTTTTGACGACATTTGTGCAAAGCGCAGCATTTGGTAAAAGCGATGGAAAGCCAGATGCAACAGGGGTAGTCCAATTTGATGTGAATAGCCAATCTGCTGATGGTGGTTTGAGGGATTTTGCCCAACAAGCCGGCTTAGCCGTAATTTTCCGCCAACAAAGTATGACTTCCTTCACAACTAATTCAGTGAAGGGTGAATATGAAATCAAAGCAGGATTAGCCCTTTTACTCGATAAGACAGGGCTTTCGGGAAGAATTCCCGAAAATGGAACTTTGGTCGTTGAACCGTTTTCATCTACAAATCTTGCTAAAGAAAAAACAGATGAAGGAAATGTTATGGAGAGAGCTGAATTAAATAAAAAGCTCAAAGGTGGGACATCAAATTTATTGATGTCGTTTTTAATGGCTACGGGAATAGTTAGCCAAAATGCCGTGGTTCAATCTGCAAATGCACAGGACGCTAATGCACAACAAGATCAAAGTAATGCAGACGTTGTGGTTGTCACGGGCCGTCGCATATCAACTGCTGCCGATGCCGTTGGTGAAGGAGAGGCCGGAAATACTATTTCTGTTACGAGAGCAGCACTGTTATCGGCACCTTCCGGCGTATCGGGATTAAAAGCACTTGAAGGATTGCCCGGATTTAATGTTCAAACTGATGGTGCATTGGGCCTTTACGAATTTGGTAACTCGGTTACCGTTCGGGCTTTTAACTTTCAACAAGTTGGATTTGTATTGGATGGTATTCCAATGGGCCGACCGGATGCTTTTGGGGGGAGCCCAATTTTCAGATATGTTGATAACGAAAATTTAGGACAGGTGCGCGCATCACCTGGATCCGGTAATGTAGTACTGCCATCCGCGACTTCTCTTGGACCTGTTGTTGAATATCTGACAACGGAACCATCGGACGAATTTGGCGCGACAATGCTTATCACAGTTGGTGAAGACAATTTGCGTCGCAGTTTTATTAAGTTGGAAACCGGTGATCTAGATGGATTTTCGGGATATGTTAGTCGCTCCAAAACAGACAGTGATCTGTGGCGTGGACCGGGCACAATTGACCGCGAACATTTTGAAGCAAAAGTTAGGTATGAGTTTGATGACGATTCATATATTAGCACTCAATTAGTGTATAATGACTTTTTTGATTATGATTCACCGTCGATAAGCAGAGCACAATATGAAAGTCCAACCTCTACCAGTGCTGGTCGCGACGGGACGGGTCGCAATATAGCATATTTAGGAACCGTACCGGATCTTGGTGTTGGTTCAGATGTCCAATTTCAAAATAGTAATTACACGGGTTATTATATCGACCGTGTTAATGTGAGAGAAGATCTTTTAGTAGGGGTTACCGTTGCTACAAATTTAACAGACACCCTTGATTTTAAAAGTACCGGTTACTATGAAGACAAAGACGGATTTGGTGTTTCACCCGACAGTTACGGTAATACATTAAGAAATTATGACGAACAGGTTGCAGCGGGTGTGCCAGCTTCTTTTAACCTTCCTTTAGTTATGCCAAGGGGTGTTCAGTACGGCCTGTCTTCAGTGGGTGGTGACCGTAAAGGTATTACCGCTGGCTTCACATATCATGTAGCAAACCACAAAGTAGAGTTTGGCGGTTGGTATGAGGAAGAAACATTTAACCGAACCCAGCTACGCTTAAATAAAGAAGGTGGTAATCCTGCGGGCGAGTTGATACCGAGTGAGGTTGCTTATTACCGGAGAAACTACACAAGTGATCGGGAGTTTAAGCAATATTATTTGAAGGATACGATGACCTTATTGGATGATCGTCTGACAATTGAAGCCGGTTTTAAAGGTCTGTATCTGGATTATGGACTTTCCGGGTTCCGTGATTTTGATGATTATTCCCGTGTCGTTGGCGGTGTGCCCGTGATTGGTTTTGGACCTCAAACAATTTCGCAAGAATTTAATGACGGTTTCTTGCCGATGGCTGGTGCCGTATATAAGGTTTCGGATACTGAGCAAGTATTTGCCTCTTATTCGCAGAATTTCTCCTTACCGAGAGGTGCGGATGCGTTGTTTGATAATATCGTAACACCGGATATTGGTGGTGAGAGGTCAACTAACTATGAACTGGGAGTTCGGACAAACCGTCCGACGTTTAACGCTGCACTGGCATTTTATTATATCGATTTCGATGACCGAATTGAAACAGCTGGGCGCGAGGTCGTTGGTCAGCCGGGCTTAATCGAAACGATTGCACAAAATGTCGGTAGCGTAGAAGCATACGGTATAGAATTTACCGGAAACTGGAAGCCGGAATTTTTTCAGGATTATGCTTATATTACAGCGAACCTTACCCACAATGTGGCAACATTCAAAAATGACATTAATAGCAGTGGCGGAACTCCATTAGGCATTATGGGCAATCAGCTTCCCGATAGTCCGAAGTGGCTTGCAACGGTCGGCTTGACGGTCGAACCTACTGACTGGATTGTGGCAAATATTAGCGCGCGTTATACTGGTGAACGTTTCGCCGATTTTATTAATACGCAGGTAATGGAATCATATACTGTTGTTGATGCTTATGTTGAAGTTGGCAGTGGTGTCGAAGAGATTGGACCTTTGAAAAACTTAAAGGTTCGTTTAAACGTAACTAACTTATTTGATACGGATACATTATCATTTACTTTTGGAACCATTAACGGAACGGCGTTTTATAGACCGCTTTCTCCGCGTACAGTCCAATTGACAATTGGTGCTGAGTTCTAAAACTAATATTTCTATCGAGGAAGGGCCGGAGCTTACTGTTAGCTTTGGCCCTTTTTTAATTTCTTTTATAAATTTTTGTTTTCTTCTTCTTGTTTACATTCGGTCCTACAGATATGGTCTAGTCATGATTTATAAATTGAAGGAATTTGAATGACTTGGATAAATTATGTGCCGTTTGATAAAGCAACCGGACGCTTAAAATCACTATATGAAAAATATATGCGGGCAAACGAAACAGTAGCAAATATCGTCAGTGCTCATTCCCTTCGCCCCCATATGTTAGAAGGGCATATGGCTTTTTACCGCGCCGTGCTTGGCCATTCCGCCAACACGTTGCCGTTATGGTTTCTGGAGGCTGTCGGTGTTTATGTAAGCAGTCTAAATGGCTGTAATTACTGCATTGACCATCATGGTCATTTCGGCGAACTGGCGTTCGAAGGCGGCGCGGATGAATGGAAAATACTGTCCAATGCATTAACCTCCGACGAGCCGGAGAAAGCCTTTAACGGTAAGCATCTTGCGCTACTTGGCTATGCGAAGCAGGTAACGGAGACCCCAAAATCACTCACAGCAGACATAATCGACGATTTGAGACGAGCTGGTGTTGATGACGGTGAAATACTTGAAGTCAATCAGGTATGCGGATATTTCGCTTACGCCAACCGCACAGTTTTGGGACTTGGTATTAGTTTAAAAGGTGAAGTATATGTTGACTAAGCCCGCCTTATTCATATTTAAGCGCATGGATCGGGTCGGTGCATGCAACTTAAATGATTCTGTCGGCACAGGGTTGGTATGATTGAGGTGTTAACTTTAAAAATTTTAGAATTTACGATGCTTTAGTTGCAAAATGTATCGAGCCATTCAAATTGACTTTTCGTATAAGCATTTATGTAGGATAATTTAAGTTTATTTGTTTCTGGTTCTTTTTTAAAATAGATATACCCGCTGCCTAACAAAATACCGAATAACCCCCCAGCGCTCATAACCTTTACTCTGGCGCAGGAGACAATATCCTTAAATAGGGGGCTTGTTATTCTGCCAAAATGGCTGATGAATTCAACCTCATCATTTACCTCAACATGGCCAAACATACTTCCGTGCTCATTTCTTTGTTCAAGCCTCGGTAGATAGGTTATAGGATATGTTACCAATTTTGACAGATCATTGGCGTTACCGGTTTCGACTGCGTCTTTCAAGACGTTAAGTATAGTTTGTACCTCTGTCGGGGAAACATCATTTTTGCATGAAAAACGACTTTCTAATATACCTTTATCATTTTCAATATCGAATAGTTTTTCTGCTTCGGTTTTCTATACCCTTTACAAATTTATCGTCCACTTTGGTGTATATAAGGTTATTTCCTATTATAACATAATTACCGTTTTTTATGGCATCATTAAGACCCGGGCTGTTATTTTCGTTTAAATTTGGTGTCCCGACATTGAAAGCTAAATCAACCAAAGCATCATATTCATTTTATTTAAGGGGTAGGTTGGCAAGCATTCTTTTGGCGCCGCGTTCTGCCTCTGCGATATCATTTCGTAGAAGCTGTTCTGGGTAAGTTTCTGGGACTGCCATGCCATCAAACCATGCATCGCCGATACCCTCTACATGGCCATATCCGCCGGTGGGGTTACCAAAACCATCATCAGAGACATTTGGTACATAAGTTTCCCATGTCTTGAGGTGATTGACCAAATTATCACTGACATTTAGACTGGATGCGGGCATACGTTCGGGAATTGGTTTGTTTTCAAGCACGCTGTTACCCGCGAAATTTGCTTCTGGCTCAAATTGTGTTTGATTTAATGGGTTTTCGATACCGTGTAATCGCGCGTCGCAGTTAATGTTATTTTTAAGACGTTTGACTTCTTCAATTCCCGTGATTTGTCCTGCGGGCATTTTATTAATGTCATTTGTTATGGACAACTTGTTCAAGCTTTGTTCTAATTTACTTAATTCATTGATCTGCCGATCAAGAGAGCGGATTTTGGTTAACTGATGCATTTGATATTCCTTTTTATATTCTTATATGTTTTTCTGTTTATAAAAAGCGTCAATCGGGGGCTCAATATAGTCAAGCGCATATTTGTTTGTTTGATCGTTCATATTTTAAACTATCATTTGCAAAATTACGTACTTTCCGTCTAAGCTCAGCTATCACAAAATATAAAAGAAGGGGTGAGACATGGGAAAGTTTCTATATCTATCAATAATTGCAATGTTAATGGTGCCGTTATCGGCACAGGCGCAGACGAAAAATTTTGAATGGTTAGATGTGTTCGAGCTGGAATATGCCACCGACCCGCAGTTTAGTGCGGACGGGGACAGCATTGTTTATGTGCGCAATTTTATGGACATTATGAAAGACCGAAAGCGCAGTAATTTATGGCGTGTTGATTTAGGCGGTGATAATCATCGGCCGCTGACCAATGGATTAAATAATAACAACAACCCGCGGTTTTCACCGGATGGATCAAAGCTCGCTTATACATCCAATGAAAGTGGTAAAAGCCAAATTATGGTTCGTCTGCTGGACACAGGCGAAACATTTGAAGTGGCGCAACTTCAAAACGGCGCATCGCAGCTTTCATGGTCACCGGATAGCGGGTATATTGCTTTTAGTGCCTTTGTGCCGGGGAAGGATAAAACATATGCGGCGCTTCCCGATAAACCCGATGGGGCTGAATGGGCGAAAAAAGCCATTTATATTGAAGAATTACAGTTTAGAAATGATGGCCGCGGTTATGTGAAGCCGGGGAACACACAAATATTTGTCGTTCCGGCGATGGGTGGTACGCCGCGGCAAATAACATCTGGTGAATTTAATCATACATCGAATATTTCGTGGGCGGCGGACGGCGCAAAGCTTTATTTTTCGGCCAATCGTCATGATGATCATAAAATGGAACGCCGCAACAGCGAAGTTTATTCGGTTGATGTGAATTCAGGGGATATTGCCGCATTAACAGACCGGTTTGGTCCGGACAGCAACCCAAGCGTATCACCAAATGGCAGCATGATTGCATATTCCGGTTCCGACGATGAACGCATGGGGTTTCATACTAACCGCCTTTATGTGATGAATGTGGATGGCAGCGACAAAAAAATGCTCACGGGAAGTCTGGATAGAAGTGTCGGGTCATTTAAATGGGGATCAAACAGCCGTGAGCTTTTCTTCCAATATACCGACCTTGGGTCAGGCAAGGTGGCAAAAGTAGACTTAGACGGCGACATTGATGAACTTGCGAGCGGTGTCAGCGGCACATCATTTGGTCGTCCTTACGCCAGCGGTACATTTAACGTTAGTAGTAAAGGCGCGCTTGCGCTTACATATGCGACGGCGATGGACCAGGCAAACATTGGGGTTACGGGCAACAGGGGCGGAGAGGTTAATCAAATAACTGATTTAAACGGTGAGCTTCTTGACCACCGTAAGTTAGGAACGGTTGAGGAAGTTTGGTATAAATCCAGCCATGACGGGCAGGACATTCAAGGCTGGCTCGTGAAGCCGGTTGATTTTGACCCGGCCAAAAAATATCCGCTTGTCCTTGAAATTCATGGCGGTCCGTTTACCGCATATGGTCCCCATTTTGCGGCGGAAATTCAACTTATGGCAAACGCCGGATATATGGTGCTTTATACCAACCCGCGCGGCTCAACCAGTTACGGGTATGATTTTGCCAACCTCATTCATCATAACTATCCGGGTAATGATTATGACGACCTTATTTCCGGTGTTGATCATGTGATCGGAATGGGTAATGTTGATCTGGATAAACTTTATGTAACCGGCGGCAGTGGCGGCGGGGTGCTTAGTTCATGGATTATTGGCAAGACCAACCGCTTTAAAGCGGCAGTTGTCGCCAAGCCGGTGATTAACTGGACCAGTTTTACGCTTTATTCCGATATGTCCTTATCATCAGCACTATATTGGTTTGGATCAATGCCGTGGGATGATCAGGAGCAGTATTGGCGGCGGTCACCTTTGTCACTTGTTGGTAATGTCACCACCCCGACCATGCTGCTGACGGGGGAGCTGGATATGCGAACACCGATTCCGGAAAGTGAGCAATATTATCAGGCCCTTAAAATGAGACAAGTAGAGGCGGCACTTGTGCGAATTCCGGGGTCTTATCATGGAATCACAACAAGGCCGAGTAATTTGATCACCAAAGTACAACACATAATAAAATGGTTTGATGACCATAAATAACAGGGTTTGAATTTCACGGCAAAATAAAGAAATAAGCTAATGAGCAATCAACCGCCTAATGCTGAATATAACAAAATATTGGATGAACATATGTCACTCGCTTCAGAACGAATAGACGGTTATTTTGAAAATCGTAATTTTGCTCGCAAGGGTTATTTGACCCTCGCGTGTTGCTTAACATTAATTCTCACCGCATGCGGCAATAATGAAAAAATCCCGAAAGAAGTGACCGAGCAAGTCGCAGTCGAGACAGTTGAAGGACCGGAATTTGATCTTCTGGTAACACCTGTTGGCAATGTGAATTTCCCGGTTAGCTGTAATGCGCAAGCAATGCCGCTTATAGAGCGCGGCGTGGCGTTGCTGCATCATATGATGTATGAAGAATCGCAGTTTCTATTCAGGATGGCAGACAATGCCGACCCGGACTGTGCGATGGCTTATTGGGGACAAGCGATGACAATTATTCATCCGCTATGGCCGGATGTTTCTTCGCCCGCAGCATTGGAACGGGGACTCGCTCTTGTTGAAAAAGCAGCGTCAATCGGCGGAAATACGGACCGGGAAAACGGATATCTTCGTACAACGGCGGCCTACTTTGAAAAAGATGATAGTTTAAATGAACGTGCAAGACTTGAGAAGTTTGAAGATGCGTGGAAGCAGGTAAGTGATGAAAATTCTGAAGATTTGGAAGCGCGTGCCTTTTATTCTCTGTCACTGATTGCAACAGCAAATAATAAAGAAGAACAACTCAGAAAAGCGGGCCTTCTTGCCATAAGTATACTTGATGAAGCAAAAGACCATCCCGGTGCACACCATTATATTATTCATTCTTATGATACGCCGGCACTTGCGGAGCTCGCGGAAGCTACAGCTGATAATTACGGGACGCTTACGCCCCGGGTACCGCATGCTACTCACATGATGACCCATACCTATACGCGACTTGGGCAGTGGGATAAGGCAATTACATGGAATAGAATTTCCGCAGAAACAGCTTTAGCATTATGTATTGCGACAGGAGAAGTGAACCTCCATTATACACATGCATTAGATTATTTGGCGTATGCGTATCTTCAAAAAGGCGAAGATATGAATGTTCAGCAGGTTTTAGCAGACGCCGATGAACTAAAGCCACCTTATAGTCCGGTTAACCGGGATGCCAGTGCCTACGCTTTTTCAGCATTGCCAGCGCGGTTCGCACTTGAACGTCGCGATTGGGATGCGGCAGCAGACTTGCAGCCGAGAGTTCCAGCCAGTTTTCCGTGGGTGAAAGGTTATGATCAATATGTTGCGATCACTCATTTCGCACGGGCTATCGGATTGTCGCGGCTAGGTCGTCCGGATGAAGCACAAGCAGATATCGATACGCTTAAAGTAATGCAAAGCGACCTTGAAGGAACGAGCCCTTATTGGTCAAAGCAAGTTGAAATTCAGGCATCGGCATCGCGCGCTTGGCAAACATATGCCAGAGGTGACAAAGAAACGGGTATCTTGCTGTTAAAGCAAGCCGCTGACTTAGAGGCCACAACAGATAAAAACGCCGTTACGCCCGGGGAAGTATTACCCGTCGCAGAATTATACGGCGATATGCTGCTTGAGAATGGTCGCGATGAAGATGCTCTAGCGGCTTATCGTGTTGCGTTGGTTCGCAGCCCGGGCCGATTTAACAGTCTTTTCGGTGCGGGAAAAGCGGCCTATAATAGCGGTGATATGGTTGCCGCCGGAGAGTATTTTTCAGAGCTTCTTTCCAATACTGCAAATGCAGATGAGACCAGAACACAACTTGTTGAAGCGCGTTCAATTATGAATGAAATCTAGTATTAACCAAATATGAAGTGAGTGGCTTGTCTAATTCCTTGCCTCTTATTAATCCGCTTGTGGTTATTAATAATGGTCGTGTTGGTCTTAATCGTCATGTGGGAGCCGCGAGAGTAGCTGGTAATAATTAAAACAAACTCTTTGCTTTAAAAAAATGTTTTATTTGATTAAAGTCTTTTTGAAAATTCAAAAGGACGGATATTTTTAATGAGAAACCTTGAACTGCCCGGTAGATCACCAGCCATATCGACTGAGGCTATGGCCGCCACTTCGCATTATCTGGCAACACAAACCGCACTGAAAATTATGCAAGACGGCGGCAACGCCATGGATGCCGCAGTTGCGGCTTGCGCAGTTCAATGTGTTGTTGAGCCGGAAGCAACCGGCATTGGAGGCGATTGTTTTTGCCTTTATGCGCCTAGGGGTACTGACCAATATATAGCTTACAATGGTTCCGGCCGGGCACCTAACGCGGCGACAGCAGAGTGGTACGCCGGGCAAGGCATAAAGAAAATTAAACTCACCAGCGCTCACGCGGTAACAATTCCAGGGGCAATAGACGCATGGGATAGATTAATCAAAGACCATGGGAGGTTGCCGTTAAGTAAAATACTAAAACCGGCAATTGGATATGCGCAAAACGGTTATGCCATAACGTCGCGCGTTGCAACAGATTTTGCGAGAAATGAAAATCATTTACGGGCATGCGAAAATTCAACAAGGGTATTTCTTCCTAATGATCGCGCCATACGGGAAGGCGAAGTTCATCATCAGAAAGAGTTAGCCAGGACGCTGCAAATAATAGCGGATAAAGGCCGCGATGGATTTTACGAAGGGGAAATTGCTGAGGATATTGTTGGCTATTTGCAAAGCCGGGGTGGGCTTCATAATTTGGACGATTTCAAGAATGCAAAAGGTGATTATGTAACGCCAATATCGGCGAGATATAAAGGCTATGATATTTATCAGTGTCCGCCAAACGGGCAGGGTGTTATTGCCCTTATGCTGCTTAAATTGATGGAACGGTTTGAACGAAGCGGTGAAGATCCGATAAATTTGAAACGTATTCATCAGGAAATTGAAGCAGGGCGGCTTGCTTATCATCAAAGAGATGCGTATCTGGCGGATTCAGATCAAGCTTACGTGCCGGTTGATGAAATGCTTAGTGATCAAAATATCGATAAATTATTCAATATGATCAAAGACGATGGTGTCATCGAAAACCTGCCGGATTTTGATCTTCCTGCGCATAAGGATACGGTTTACATTACCGTTGTCGATAAAGACCGCAATTGTTGCAGTTTCGTCAACACATTATTTCATAATTTTGGCACCGGGTTGATGGCACCTAAATCGGGTGTGATGCTGCATTGCCGGGGTGTTGGTTTTACCCTGGAAGCGGGCCACCCCAATGTAATCGCGCCCAATAAGCGCCCATTACACACTATTATTCCCGGCATGGTGGCTAAAGACGGCAAAACAGTCATGTCCTTCGGGGTTATGGGTGGTTCTTATCAAGCGTTTGGGCATATGCAGTTTTTGTCACGGTATCTGGATTATAGATATGATATTCAGGAAGCGCTGGACTTACCCCGCTTCTTTTCAAATTTTGACGCTGGCACAGTTGAGGTAGAGGGCGCGATACCCGAAGATATTATCCAAGGTTTGCGGCGACTGGGCCATAATCCTGTTGCATCACCAATTCCAATCGGGGGCGCGCAAGCGATCTGGATTGATTGGCAAAAAAAAACGCTTACGGGTGGTTCAGATCCAAGGAAAGATGGCTGTGCGCTTGGATATTAAATTTTTAGAATGTAATGCGGTAGTGCGCATAAAAGAGAAACCGCCACAGACTTGATGTAATATTATAATTACAAAAAGACTGCGGCGGCCTTCCCACTCAGGAGGGAGTTAGTGTGATAAGAATATAGAGTATTTTTGATTGCTCAAAAGTTTCCTTGTAACACCTCCAAAAATCATTTCACGAAGACGTCTATGCCCCCATGCACCACAGACAATCAGATCAGTATTCAAACTTTCTGCGGTATCGAGGATTCTATCACCAACCGGGACGCTATCTGAAACTGTGAGTGCTTCTGCGTTAACATCATGCCTTGCAAGTTTGACACAAATATCGGCTTCCGGAATAAAATCCTTACTATCCTCAGCGATGGTCAGTACCGTAACCTTATCTGCATTTTTTAGTATCGGCAGGGCATCATGAACCGCTTTTGCGGATTGTTGACTGCCGTCCCAAGCTATTAGAACATTCTTGAATTCTGCATTTGCTCCTTTTTCTGGAATCGCGATAATTGGCATGCCACTTTCAATAACAAAATCCTGAGTTACGCTCAAAATATCATCAAAAGCGGCGGATTGTTGTGAAAGGACTGTCAAATCAGCCGTACGCGAATAGTGGTTTAAGTATGTCAGGCGGTCGCCTTGCCTTTGACACCAGTCATAGCGAATGCCGGCTGCTTTTAATTGTTTTTCATATCTTTTATGATATTCATCTGCTTCCATTTGCAAGTCTTTTTCGTAACGGTCAAAGGCTTCTGCTGTGTAGTCTTTTGCCGACATTGCCAGAAACATATCGCCGGCGGGAGTAAGTATATGCAGTGCTTGAACATGTGCGTCATATTTTTCAGCCAGTTGTGCGGCAAATGCTACGCGTTCTTTGGCACCCTTATTGTGACCTATGGGAACAAGGATAGATTTAATCATTTGGTTTCTCCTGAGTTAAGTTTGGTTATTTGTTTTACTCGCTTTCATTATATGATTTGGAAAATTTACAACCTTGATTGAGGTCAAGAAATGTAGGAAACGAGATAAAACACTTGAGTAAATACCGCATAACTTATAGGTTCATTCTCATTAAAGCAGAGGTCTTTTATGAGCAACGAAACATTATCCGCCGTTTTTGAAAACATCGTAAAATCAGAAGATAATTTAATTCGCCTATGCCAGGACTTAATCCGTTTCCCAACCGTTAACCCACCAGGTAATGATTATCAGGCATGTGTGGAATATATCGGTAATCGTCTTAAAAGTCGTGGATTTACAGTTGAATATATCCGAGCTTATGGTGCGCCGGGGGACAGTGCCGACTACCCGCGTTATAATGTCATTGCACGGTATGAGACCGGGAGAGTAGGCCCCTGTGTTCATTTTAATAGTCATATTGACGTGGTTGAAACGGGTGACGGATGGACCAAAGACCCGTTTGCGGCCGAGCTGATTGACGGCAAAATATATGGCCGCGGTGCGTGTGATATGAAGGGAGGGTTAGCGGCATCGATAATCGCGGTTGAGGCATTAATCGCTAGCGATATAGAGCTTAAAGGGACAATTGAGATTTCGGGTACGGCGGATGAGGAATCCGGTGGATTGGGCGGCGTGGCTTACCTTGCTGAAAAAGGCTATTTTTCAAAGGACCGTGTTGATCATGTGATAATACCGGAACCTCTTAATGTGGATCGTGTTTGTTTAGGCCACAGGGGTGTTTGGTGGGCAGAGATTAAAACCCATGGCAGGATCGCCCACGGATCAATGCCATTTTTAGGCGATTGTGCCATTCGTCATATGGGTGCTGTAGTTGCCAGCTTCGAAGATAAACTTTATCCGGCAATGGCGGCTCGTCATACATCTATGCCCGTCGTACCTGAGGGTGCCAAACAATCGACATTAAATATCAACAGCATTCACGGCGGACAATCGGAAATCACCGAAGGGCTGCCTGCGCCATGCGTTGCAGATAGTTGTAGAATGATTATTGATCGTCGTTTTTTGGTTGAAGAAGACCTCGATGAAGTAAAAAGGGAAATTGACGACATACTTTCTGATCTGGAAAAATTAAGGGACGGTTTTCGCTATGAAGTTCGTGATATGCTGGAAGTTATCCCCAGCATGACAGACAAGGATGCACCGGTGGTAAAGGCAACGGCAGAGGCCATTAAAGAGGTTCTTGGAAAGACGCCTGAGTTTATATGTTCGCCGGGTACTTACGACCAAAAGCATATCGATAGAATCGGTGATCTTAAAGACTGTATAGCCTATGGTCCCGGTATTCTTGAACTCGCTCATCAACCGGATGAATATGTGATTGTTGAAGATATGCTTAATTCCGCCAAAGTAATGGCCTCATCCGCTTATAAATTATTGATGGGCAAATCATCCTAACATAATCAAATTAACGTCCCATAATGGGAATGTTGAATTAATGCTGTAAAATTCACTTACAGTATGTTTTTTTGTAAACACTTTATTAACCATCTAACTATTTGAAAATATTAATGTTTAGAAAGTTGGCATACCTTTCGCATATATGAATATATAAATTTTTAAGTTTTCCCTATCTTGCCGAACCTTAGGGTAGGAAAATGAGTGTTAGTAAGGATAGTATTGTGTATCAAGGTTTTATAAGTAGTGCCTGTTGTATTTTGATGATCGCAATGTTCGCGTTTATCGCAGGTCAATCGATCGGGCTAAGCGAAAAATATGTATGGGACACTAAAACATTGTTCGCGACGGTCGAACATTTAATTACGACTATGTTTGGTTAATACCGTACCACTTGTTTGCAAGTGAAAGCATCGCTTTCGGCGATGTTTTCGCGCTGTGTTCTTTTATTTTTTAGTATAATGCGGTTTCAGCATTATAGTTATTATTTATCCTTTTAAAATGAGCTACTTGAGGCTACTGTGGGTTATAATTTACCGACATTCAAGGTAGTTCTATGAACAATGAAATGCGATATACCATGACCAGGCGAGGCTTTTTTGCAAGTGCCTGCATGGTGTCGCTCCTGATTCCGTATCCCGAATTGATTAGCGCGAATTCGATTAAGGAAGAAAGCGCAGACGGCTATTTACATTTGAAGTGTGACGGAAAGATTTATATCAATTCAGGTGGCGGTTATAGCGGTCTTTATGATGATCAAACTATTGCAGATCCGATCATCCAAATATTGCAATGCGAGAGAAACCAATATGCGATTGAGGTTGGCAATAATCCAGCCCATCTTTGGGGATTGCTCATGCAGTGCAGTAATCATTTGAGCTTTTCATCCTATCAAACTAATAAGCGGGCGGCATTTGCACTTAAGGCGCAGTTGTTGAAAAATGCTGCGTTAAAATATGGTGGTTTGGTGGATGATTATCACGTCGCGGGTGGAAAAGTTTATTCGAAAACCGGGATCATCGGCTTTAAGGAACTCGCTTTCGGCGATAAAGTAATTACCGACGACGTATCACAGAAAACAAGAAATTTGATAGATAAAGCAAGTGAAGATGGCCTTATCATTGCCGTAGGTGAGGTGGTTTAATGAAATGCCTGCTGCAAATTATGATGATCTGGTTGTCTGGTATATGTGCCTCATTTGGACAAAATACAATTAACCTGGGCTTACAGCTTGAACCACCAAATTTGGACCCGACTTCCGGGGCCGCAGCGGCAATTGATGAAGTTGTTTACGGCAATATTTTTGAAGGTTTAGTGCGCATAAATCAAAAAGGTGAGGTCGTGCCGGGGCTGGCACTTTTTTGGGAACTATCAACAGACGGGCGGTCTTACGTATTTCATTTAGCTGACGGTGTTAAATTTCACGACGGTGAACTATTTGACGCGGAAGATGTCAGATATTCATTCAATCGGGCGCGCGCAGCCGGCTCCACCAATGCAAAAAAATACATCTTTGAGCCAATAGTTAATATTGATGTATTTGATCCGTTAACGGTTATGATCACACTTAATCATGCCAGAACGGATTTTTTATTTAATCTTGGCCTTGGTGATGCGGTAATTGTAAATGAAAGCAGCGCAGCAAATAATGCGTTTAATCCCATTGGAACGGGGCCTTTCAAATTTGATAAATGGGTGCGCGGCAATTCAATAAATATTGTTCGCAACGATAACTATTGGGGCGGCGCACCAAGTCTGGTTTCAGCGACATTTAAAATTATCACAGACCCGCTTTCTGCTTATACGGCGATGATGGCCGGTGATATAGACGCGTTTCCCAATTATCCTGCGCCGGAAAATTTATTTCTATTTAATAATGATGCTAATTTTGAAGTTGTGATCGGTCTGACTGCGGGAGAAACGATACTAGCGACCAACAATAAGAAAGCCCCGTTTGATGATATATTGGTAAGAAAAGCAATGGCCCATGCTATTAACCGAACGGAGCTTATCAATGGTGCAATGTTCGGGAATGCGGTACCTATTGGCACCCATTTCGCGCCGGATCATCCAGATTATGTGGATATGACCGAATTATACCCCCATAATTTAAGTAAAGCCCGTGAATATTTAAAAGATGCGGGTTACCAGGATGGTTTTACAGTTAGCCTAAAATTGCCGCCGCCGATATATGCCAGAAGAACGGGTGAACTTATCGCTTATCAGCTGGAAAAGATCGGTATCCATGTTGAAATTGAAAATATGGAGTGGGCCCAATGGATTGATCAGGTTCTTCGAAATCGCAATTTTGATTTAACGATTGTTTCCCATGTGGAGCCAATGGATATTAATATCTATGCTAATGCAAACTATTATTTCGGTTATGACAATCAAGAATTTCAAAAGATCATTGCTGATATTGACGAAAGTTCTGATCCGCGTTTGACAAGTGAGCTTTATAAAAAAGCGCAAATTAAAATTGCGGAAGATGCGGTGAACGGGTACCTGTTCCAGCTTGGTAAATATGGCGTGTGGAAAAATAATGTCAGAGGCATGTGGGACAATTATCCAATTCGTTCCAACGATTTAAGAAACGTTTATTTTGAAGGCGGTAATTGATGTTACGTTTCATTTCCAAGCGTTTGCTGTCGTTATTTTCAACACTTTTCGTGGCGACGATTGTCATATTTTTAATGATTGAAGTGGTGCCGGGCGATCCCGCAGCGTTCATGATGGGGCTATCAACAAATACGGAAGCTGCGGATGCACTTCGTGCAGAGCTAGGGCTTAACGCAGGTGTTTTGGAACGGTATTTCGGATGGGTTACAGGGATGCTTTCCGGTGATTTTGGCATCAGTTATACTTACCGTGTACCGGTATCCGGCCTTATATTTGACCGAATGTTGGTATCGGTACCCCTTACTGTTTATGCGTTAATATTATCGACAGTTATCGCGATACCCGTCGGTGTTATTGCGGCGTCCAGACGCGGTACCGCAGTTGATACTACGTTGATGGGTGTTGCCCAAGTTGGTGTGGCAGTGCCAAATTTCTGGTTTGCCATTCTGCTGGTACTATTATTTTCTACGTCATTACAGTGGTTTTCAGCAGGTGGTTTTCCGGGCTGGGAAGCGGGATTTTGGCTGTGTCTAAAATCACTAACACTGCCGGCAATATCACTCGCGCTGCCGCAAGCGGCAATTTTGTCACGTGTCATGCGTTCATCCGTACTTGAAGTTATGAACGAGGATTATATGAGAACCGCTCGTGCAAAGGGATTGAGTGAACGTCAGGCATTATTACGCCACGGTTTAAGAAACGCATTGATTCCGGTGTTGACTATTTTGGGACTTCAATTTTCGTTTTTGCTAGCGGGCGGGATTATAATTGAAAGTATATTTTCTATTCCGGGGCTTGGACGCCTAGTGTTCCAATCAATAGCACAGCGTGATTTGATCGTTGTAAAGTCCGTTGTTACTTTGCTGGTTATGGCCGTTGTGATGATCACTTTTATTGTTGATCTGGCTTACGCAGTCGTTGATCCACGGCTTAGGGAAGGAAGTAATTGATGAAAAGTTTACCCCTTAGCCTCCTTGTTGGCAGTGGTTTGACATTAATATTTATCATTATGGCTGGATTATCTTTTGTTTGGACGCCTTATGACGTTACAGCCCTTAATATTGATCAAAAGTTTTTAGACCCAAGCTTATTACATTTACTGGGGACTGATCATTTTGGTCGCGATGTGCTCTCGATGATTATGGTGGGTACTCGAAATGCCATTGCCGTTTCAATAATTGCAGTGGGCATTGGAATGATAATTGGCGTGCCGCTTGGCCTATGGGTGGCGGGTAGTCGAATGAATGGTGGGAGTTTTTTTGATGAAATTTTAATGCGCGGGAATGATTTAATATTCGCTTTTCCTTCTTTATTAATGGCGATTATGATCACCGCGGTGTTCGGGCCCGGGGTTATTAATGCGATAATTGCTATTGGCATTTTTAATATACCGGTATTTGCAAGAATGACCCGCGGTGCAGCGATGGGGCTTTGGTCACGGGAATATATTATGGCGGCGCGTGTGTGCGGCAAAGGAATGTGGCGAATATCATATGAACATATATTACCGAATATTTTAAATTTACTGATTGTTCAGGCTACCATTCAATTTTCTATAGCGATCATTGCCGAAGCCAGTTTATCCTACGTCGGGCTTGGAACGCAGCCGCCGATGCCGAGCCTGG
Organism: Emcibacteraceae bacterium; assembly: GCA_021774795.1. Taxonomy (GTDB): domain Bacteria; phylum Pseudomonadota; class Alphaproteobacteria; order Sphingomonadales; family Emcibacteraceae; genus Pseudemcibacter. Next base: position 86,961 of record JAJFIR010000010.1, read on the forward strand.
GGCGGATGCTAAATGAAGCACAAACTATGATATTTTTTGCGCCTTGGCTTGCCTATTTCCCGGGCGGAGCGATTGTAACAATGGTGCTTGGTCTCAACTTAATGGGGGACGGAATTCGTGACGTTCTCGATCCGAAATTAAGACAACGAAAGGGTCAAGATGTCGTTGCTTAATATCCAGGGTTTGTTGCTTTCTATTCACGGAAGTGAAATTTTATCAAACGTAGCAATTGGAGTTGAAGAAGGGCAGATCGTGGCAATTGTCGGAGAGAGTGGCTCCGGCAAATCAATGACTGCTAGCGCGGTAATGCAATTAGTACCAAATGGTGCGGAGATGTCAGGAAATGTCTGGTTTATGGACGACAACCTGCTCGATAAAACTGAGGCGGAGATGTGTGACGTTCGGAAAAATCATATAGGTATGGTTTTTCAGGAACCAATGACAGCCCTTAATCCGGTGCAAACAATTGGCAAGCAAGTAATAGAAGCCGTTCGGTTGGCTGACAAATCACTTTCGAAGGATCAGGCGCGGGAAAAAGCGGAACTAATGCTTCACAAAGTAGGACTTGAACAGACGCGTTTTCCGTTAAATACATATCCGCACAAATTATCAGGTGGTCAAAGGCAGCGTGTGGTGATTGCTATTGCGCTTAGCCAAAACCCAAGACTGTTAATTGCGGACGAGCCAACAACTGCGCTCGATGTAACGACGCAGTCGCAGATTATGAAGCTGCTTAAAAAGTTGGTGAAACAGGAAAATATGGGATTATTGCTGATAAGCCATGATCTTGCAGTTGTAGCGGAAGTTGCGGATCATATCGTTATTATGAGAAACGGGAAAGTCATTGAACAAGGGAATACAGATATTTTCTTTAATGAAATGAGCGATGATTATTCGAAAGAGCTCTTTGCCGCTTCGAAACTAACGTTTAAGGATAAAAAATCAGAAAAGTCTTCTGATATCATTCTGGATATCAAAAATTTAAAGAAGGATTATAAACTTTCCGGATCTAAAAAGCTGCGCGCGGTTGATAATGTTAGTTTTCGCCTAAAAAAAGGTGAAAATATAGGTTTGGTTGGGGAAAGTGGGTGCGGAAAATCCACTCTTGTGCGCTGTATACTGGGGGTGGAAGCATACAAAAGTGGTGAAATATTGCTAAATGGTGAAGTGTTTGACGGTCAAAAGGAACTTCGCAAGCATATCAACGCCGTATTTCAGGATCCATTTGGCAGTTTTAACCCGAGGCATATGGTAAAAAGAGTGGTCGCAGAGCCGTTTTATTTGATAGACACACCGCTTTCGAGTACCGAACAATTAAGTAAGGTAGAGGAGATGCTCAATCATGTGGGGCTTAATGCAGATGATATGGATAAATATTCACACGAATTTTCAGGGGGCCAGAGGCAACGAATAGCAATCGCACGCGCCCTCATCACCGAACCATCAGTTATCGTGCTGGATGAGGCTACGTCGGCGCTAGATGTGCTGATTAGGGAGCAAATACTTGAATTGCTTGAAAACTTATCGGAAAATTTAGGAATTTCTTATTTATTTATATCCCATGACCTGACAACGGTTCGAAATATCACCGACCGTGTGCTGGTTATGAAAGACGGTATTATCGTTGAGCAAGGTCCGACGAACGAAATATATAATAATCCACAGCACCCGTATACAAATACATTGCTTGAAGCGAGCCCAGATATTACAAAGGCATTGAATGATAAAAGGAATGAATTAGATGACAATTTCGTTTAATACCGAGCAGATGCTAGTCGGCGGGAAGTGGCGTAATGCTGAAAATGGTGCGACAATTGACGTTATTAATCCATCAACCGGTAAATTACTTTGCAAAATCGCTCGTGGATCGGCAAATGACGTTAATATGGCCGTCAAAGAAGCACATAAGGCACTTAAGGGCGACTGGGGAAAATTTACAGCACTTGAAAGGGGCAGGGTGCTGACGAATATTGGCCGTAAACTGGTTGAATATGAAGACGAACTTACGGTGCTTGAAAGCAAGGATGTTGGAAAGCCGTTAAAACAGGCGCGGGCTGACGCCGTTGCTATCGCACGTTATATGGAGTTTTACGGCGGGGCAGCGGATAAAGTCATGGGTCATACTATACCCTACCTTGATGGATATACAGTCTATACATTGCGTGAGCCACACGGGGTTACCGGGCATATCGTACCCTGGAATTACCCCATGCAGATCATAGGACGTAGTGTAGGCGCGGCACTGGCAATGGGAAATACATGTGTGCTTAAACCCGCAGAGGATGCTTGTTTAACGGCACTATTATTTGCCAGAATAGCCGAAGAAGCGGGACTACCCAAGGGTGCTCTTAATGTGGTGACGGGACTCGGTAATGAGGCAGGGGCAGCGTTATCGGGGCATCCTGATATTCAACATATATCCTTTACGGGGTCGGTGGCGGTCGGATCAATGGTTCAAAAGGCAGCCGCCGATAATATTGTACCAGTTACCTTGGAGCTGGGCGGTAAATCACCGCAAATTGTTTTCGATGACGCGGATTTGGATGCGGCGATGCCGTTTTTGGTTGGTGCGGGTATACAAAATGCCGGTCAAACTTGTTCGGCGTCCTCCAGACTGCTGGTTCAAAGTGGAATTTATGATGAATTGCTTAAAAGACTTGTTGATCGGTATCAATCGCTTGAAGTGGGGCCTGCCATTGATGATCTGGACGTCGGCCCGCTTATATCTGCAAAACAAAAGCAACTAGTTGAGGGGTATGTGATGAATGGCATTCAAAACGGTTTGACCGTTGCTGCACAGGGCAAGATGGTTAGTGCTGAAAGAGGTTTTTATGTGAGGCCGACATTATTCGCAGATGTATCGCCGCAACATAAGTTGGCAAGAGAGGAAATATTCGGCCCAATTCAAGTCGTTATACCTTTTGAGTCCGAAAAAGAAGCGATAGAGATTGCCAATGGCACTGAATATGGTCTTGTAACCGGGGTATGGACCCGGGACGGCGGGCGGCAAATGCGTATGGCGAAGGCAATAAAAGCCGGACAATTGTTTATCAATAATTATGGTGCCGGGGGCGGTGTAGAATTACCATTTGGTGGCATTGGCAAGTCCGGCTTTGGTCGCGAAAAAGGGCTTGAAGCGTTATATGGTTTTTCCGTATTAAAAACCGTTGCTGTTTATCATGGTTAACATTATAAATTAAGAAAGCATTATAGTATCATGAAATTAAAAGATAAAATATCAATTGTAACCGGTGGCGCATCCGGTTTTGGTGCTGGAATTGTAACAAAGTTTATCAATGAAGGATCGAAGGTGGTTATTGCGGATATGAATATCGATCTGGCTCAGGAGTTGGCCACTGAACTGGGCGATAATGCCATGGCCGTGGAAGTTGATGTTTCAAACGGAAATGATGTAAAGAAAATGGTCGATATAGTGTTAAAAGCGCACGGAGCCATCGATATTGTTGTTAATAATGCAGGTATTGGACATATCCCGCAGCCGCTCGATGAACTTTCAGAGGGGGATTTTGAGCGAATATTCAATGTTAATGCAAAATCGGTTTATCTCACGGCGCAACATATCGTACCGATTATGAAAAAGGACGGCCGGGGTGTTATTTTAAATATCGCCAGTACAGGCGGGGTTAGTCCACGGCCAAATTTGACCTGGTATAATGCTTCAAAAGGCTGGATGATTACTGCCACTAAGGGTATGGCTGTTGAACTTGCACCATTCGGTATTCGTGTAAACGCGATAAACCCGGTCGCGGGGGAGACACCGCTTCTTAAAACATTTATGGGAGAGGATACACCCGAAGTTCGCGCAAAATTCTTGAGTACCATTCCGATCGGCCGCTTTTCAACACCGGAAGATATGGGGAATGCTGCCTGTTTTTTTTGCGGTGATGAGGCCAGTATGGTAACGGGGGTCGCGATGGAAGTTGATGGCGGGCGCTGTATTTAGCTTGAACATTAGACTTATTATAGTTAATATATTTTATTGAAAAATAATTTATTTTTATGCTTGCCAAAGAAATAATAAAATGCTTATATATCTAAGATGCAACCATAAGAAGAAAATAATTACATTATGATGTAATACTAAATATGAGTTGCAGGACAACAACAGATCATATCTGTGCCTTCCCCCCCAAGGGGCATGGGTTGATAACGGAGCGGGAAGTTTCTTCCTGCTCCGTTTATTTTTGTCTTTATATTGACGTATATTTGACTTGTGATCCTATATTGAATAATCATGGATACGTAAATAAATATAAACGAGGCAATCGATGTATAAACCCGGCCCCCGTAATTTAATAACAGATGTAGACGGCATAAGAATAGGTCATGCCGTTAACGAGAAGGTAAAAACGGGAACGACCGTCTTATTATGTGAAAAATCGGTGACAGGTGGTGTTGATGTGCGTGGCGGCGGTCCGGGACTAAGGGATGTGGAAGTCTTGAGTCCGGAAAATTCCGTTGGACGCGCTGATGCTGTCGTTTTATCGGGCGGGAGCGTTTTTGGCCTTGCGGCCGGTGACGGCGTTGCAAAAATTCTTTCAAAACAAAATGTTGGATTAAAATTTACACCAACTATGCCACCAGTGCCTATCGTAGTGGGGGCAATTTTATTTGATCTGGTTAATGGTGGTGACAAGGACTGGGAAATGGACCCACCTTATCATGATCTGGGTATTGCAGCGCTCGATGATGCGCAGAATAATGCCGAGGGTATTTTTTCGCTTGGAAATGCGGGTGCCGGTCTTGGCGCCAGGTCAGGTAATAAAGAGGGCGGAATAGGCTCAACATCGCTTGATCTTGGGGACGGATTGATGGTTGGTGCAATTGTCGCGGTAAATAGTGTAGGTAGTGTTTATATGCCGGACGGAAAAACATTCTGGGCGCAACCCTTTGCTATAGGCAATGAACTCGGTGGACAAAAAGCGAATCCTGATCAACAGACAGCAGTTCAGCCAATGCCTGACGATAGTAAATTTGGCGGTATGAGCCCCGGCACGAATACGACCATAGGTATCATCGCGACGTCAGCAAAACTGACATCAGCAGAATGTAAAAGAGTGGCAATGATGGCGCAGGACGGTCTTGCACGCGCTATTCGCCCGGTTCACACCCCGGCAGACGGAGATACAATTTTTTGTATTTCCGGTGGTACCAGGGAAATATCAAATGGCCCAGATCGTTCAAGGCAGTTAGGTGAGATTGGTGCTGCCGGGGCGGACTGTATGGCCCGAGCCATTGCTCGAGGGGTTTTTGAGGCGCAGAGAGAAAATTAGCGGGCTAATTTTCGTTAACCCGATAAAATATACTGATATAATTGTTGTCGTTAAAATTTTAACTTATTTGTCGGAATCATCAACCACTCCTTAATCTTTTCTGGTTACTTTTGTCATTATTTAAAGAAACATAATGGCGAAGAAAATGGCTAACAAATATATTAAGAAATTTAAAAACTTGTGTCTGAAGCTGAAAGAAAACCAAAAGGGTAGTATTCTTATTCAAATGGCATTATCGGCGACGGTTCTAATCGGCATGCTTGGCATTGGCGTAGACATGTCACGGGCCTTTTTATATCGGGCGCAGTTATCGGGTGCGCTTGATGCGGCGGCACTTGCCGGGGCAAAATCATTCCATTCGGCAACAAGAGATGCAGAGATCCAATCCTTTTTTGAAAGCAATTTTGATCCAAACTATATGGGGGGGTCTGTTGGTGCGCTTGTCATTACCGAAGTTGATACGGTTACAAAAACTCTTGCCGTTTCTGTTGCCGGTAATGTGAATACCGTATTCATGAGGCTTTTCGGTTATAATGATATTAACATCGCAGCAGGCGCAGAAACAACAAGTAAGCAAACGGGATTACAGCTTGTTATGGTACTTGATAATACGGGTTCAATGCGCTCCAGTGATAGCGGAACAGTCAGAATTAATGCGCTTAAATCAGCGTCAACAACGATGGTAAACTCATTATTTGGTGATGATGCGAATAATGACAAGTTACAAATATCTATAGTTCCGTATGTTACTACGGTGAATGTTGGCCATTTGCTTGATGCAGGTTATGTTGACAGCGCGGCAGTTCCTGCAAGTTATACATATCACGCGACTGATTTAGATAAATGGAATGGTTGCGTTGAAGCGCGGGTTACGACATCAGATTTAAGTAACGGTGCTTATGATGTAAAAGTAGAACATGAAGGCGAAGACTGGGTGCCATTTTTGTGGCCTCCCGGATACGACAATCATTATTACAGCCTTACTGACCTTAAGGGGCCTGATGGCGAAAGTTGGGCTGCCCCGGATTATCAAAGACCAGGCGGTGCCGGGGAGAGCACTAACGATGCCGGTCCGAATATCAATTGTCCGGCTCCGGTGCTAGATTTTACAACTGTGAAAGCCGACCTAACAACATATATAGACGGGTTATATTATTCATATAACCGCGGCGGTACGATTGCCAATTTGGGAATGGTTTGGGGGTGGCGCATGCTTCATACTGGTTCACCATTTAATAATCCTGTCGCTTATGATGATGACCAAATGATTAAAGCGGCGGTGTTAATGACGGATGGGTTGAACCATGTTATTAGCGGTAAGAATTCTAATAACAGAGCACCGTATTGGGATAGATCACACTATCATTATAACGGGGAGGAATCCTCAACGGATTGGAATTCCGATAATTATGATGATGACGGCGATGGTAAATGCCCCGGGCCGGGATGCACTACACGTGAATGGGACGAGAATGACGAAGTAGACGGCCCAGATAACTGGGATGCTGTAAATGGTTCTGTTGGGAGAAGATATACGGGGGACTACTCAGGATATGGTCGTCGCGACGAAGGCCGCCTTGACGGGGCTACAACAACTACTACGACCAGGTCTAAAATTAATGAGCGTCTTGCCTATGTGTGTTCAGCCATGAAAGGCATGGGCATTACCATCTATACGGTAACATTTGGTAGTGGCGCCACTGATACCACATTACAAAACTTATATCAGGGGTGCGCAACGGACACCGGTAAATATTATCATGCGCCTTCGTCTGATGAGCTGGACGGTGCGTTTGAAGCGATTGCCAATGACCTTGCAGATCTGAGACTGAGTAAGTAATAAGTCCTATTCAATCAATTCAGTATGAGAAGGCCTATATTCAAAGATATAGGCCTTTTTTCATAAGGCAAACTATAGAGATAAAAAGAGATAAAACCGGGATATTTAATATCCCGTGCAGACGCCCGTATTTTATGTCATGATGATGTTGCAAATTATGAGGACGTCCGGGGAGAGTATGAGGTAAATTAAGATCTGGTACTGGCACTTGGAAGCAGACGGCCCGTGCGCTTATATACGTGCTCATATACGCCACTTGCCACCGCGTTCGACAGAACCGACCGTTAAAAAAAGCTAATTAATTGAAATATTGGTGCTGGTGTATTTGCTAAGCACAAACCTGAGCGGCAGAGCCGTCAGCAGTAATGTTTTCAATAGTGCCACGGCGGGGTCGGAAATAAGACTTATAGGTAATAACACCGTCTAAAGGCAGAAAGCCTAAGATAGGGGTATAAGTATAATCAACTTCAGCAACAACCAAAATTTGCCCGGTTGTTACAATGCTGTCGACTGGAAAGTCGGCTTGTGCGACCGGGCTCCCGGCGTTGCCATAAGTCGTGCTAGGTGCTCCGGCGCCGTAACAGCGCTTCCAGGCAACTGTATAGTTATCTGGCGCAGCACCATCAGTACCATTACCAATGATCGCCGTAATGGTTGCAATACCGTCCGTTTGTATATCAAACGGTTTGCTTACCTGATCAAGGGCAAGCATCATATCTGAGACCTGCGATTCTGTGAGACCATCATCCATTTGGGTGATCAGGTTAGACATGGTGTAGGAAGAACGCGCGATTCTTTGATGTGCGACTAAATATACGGTTAAATCAACACATCCCAAAAGTAGCAAGGATAGTACAGGTGTGGCCAAAGCGAATTCGATTAGTGCCACGCCTTCCTGACGTTCTTTTAGTTTTTTGGCTAGCTTTTTAAATAAATTTGCTTTTTTGATCATGATGCGTCCCGGTTCATTTGTCTATGAACAAATTACATTTGAGCTCGGCTCCCACGCCACGCCACCATAAGGTTCGTTACGTACTGCCGTTGTTGTTGAAAGATTGATGGTTTCACTTTGGCTAAAGGCACTAATAACGCCGTGCATCATGTAAGGAAGGTCAACACTAATGTCCATTACCATAACATTTTCTTCACCGCCTGCACCGCTTGAACCCATATCGGCGTCCCAACCGGCGTTGCTGTTAATGTCGGTATAACATTCACCTATATCATATGTTAGATTGCCGTTGGTATCAGTATAAGGTTCCTCGTCACCAATGGATGAAAATGAATCGTAAACTTTCATTGATATGGTCACCCCGGTGCTGACACCAACGTCTCTAATCGAATTTTCAACATATTCTTTTATGTAATCTTCAACTGTTGTGTAACCAGCGGGTATATTTCCGGTTATTGAAATACGGGTGGATTCGGTAACGGCACCCTCGAGCGCAGAATAAACCATTAAAATGCGGCCAATTTCTAATGAGCCATACGTAAAAGCCACAAAAAGCGGTGCAAGTAAGGCATATTCCAGTGCTACCGCACCTATTTGATTGCGTTTAAGGTTTGTTCTTATTTTTTTTAATATTTGTCTCATTTTCCAGATGCCCATAATTCACCATTTAACTAATAGAAAACATTAACCATAGGTCGTTAAAATTGACTTAACGGTTAGATAAAAAATAGATAAAAATTTACGGTATTGGCTATGGCTAATGGGCGAAAAAGACGGGGATTTCCTGGTTAGTAAACAATGATTTGGTCACACCACCGAAAATTATTTCGAGTAGTCGTTTATGGCCCCACGCACCTGCAACAATAAGATCGACATCCCAATCTTTTGCCTGCTGCAATATCCTTGCGGCCCGGTCATAATGTTCACCTTCATCGACACCTTTTGCATTTATGTTTGCGCGCGCCAACATTTCACATATTTCCCGTGTCGGGCTTGAATTTTTCCTATCCTCGGAAATGGAGAGCACTGTCACTTCTTTTGCTGATGTTAAAAAGGGCATTGCATCGTGGACTGCGCGGGCGCTTTCAGCACTAGCGTCCCAAGCGATGAGTATATTTTTTCCGATATTTTTATCGATACCGCTTGATGGTACCGTTAGTACGGGTAAAGAGCTCTCCATTATGAAACGCGCCATTGTTCCCATTATATCGGAATAAGTATCCTCTCCCTGACTGATCAGTGTTAAATCTGCACATCTGGACTTTAATTTAAAAAAGCGCATAAAGTCGCCTTTTTCTTCGCACCATTCATACTTTTCATAATTCTTTTTCATAGTATCGAGAAAGTTTTTCTTCTTTTCGACAGCTTTTTGTTTTTGAGCTTCCCAAATGTGGGTATAAAGATCATATGAATAATATGCATATGGGGTTAACTGCTCCAGTGATTTAAGGGTGGGAACGACATGTAGACCCTTGATGTAAGAGCCAAATTTTTTACCCAGAATTATCGCAGACTTTATTCTTGTTTCTGCTTCTTCATCGGTACCAATGGGCAGCAATATGGTTTTAAACATTTATGGTCTCCTCGTTTATAGCGCATGGTCGGGGTCTCTGTTCGGGACAGATTGAAGGGTACCTATAAAACCCACTTTATAAATTGACTTGCATCAAAGAATAGGATTTTGAAATATGGTTCAGTTTTAAAAATACAATTCACAACTTTTGGTTTACAGCACGGATAAAAAAGTTATTCTTAGTGATGATCGCAAGCCTCAAAAACCAATCAAACAAAGAGATAAATGAACAAAATAAAAAAAATACTAGTCGCAAATCGTGGGGAAATTGCCATCCGGATCATGCGTGCCGCAACCGAACTTAAAATTAAAACTGTGGCCGTTTATTCACACGAAGATCGGCTGGCATTGCACCGTTTTAAGGCTGATGAAAGTTATTTGGTTGGTGAAGGGCTTGGTCCAGTAAAGGCGTATCTTGATGGTGAAGATATCATACGCCTTGCAAAATCTGTGGGTGCGGATGCCATTCATCCCGGATATGGTTTTCTTTCAGAAGATCCGGAATTTGCTGATGCGTGTCGGGAAACCGGGATCATTTTCATCGGCCCACAAGCACAAGCTATGCGTGATTTGGGTAATAAGGTTGCCGCACGAAACATAGCCATTAAGGCTGATGTACCGGTTGTTCCCGCGACGGGTCCACTGACAAAAGATATGGGCGAAGTTCATAAACTGGCCAAAGAAGTGGGCTATCCGGTGATGTTAAAAGCAAGCTGGGGTGGTGGTGGACGCGGTATGCGCGTGATCCGCAGTGCTGATGAGCTTGCGTCGCAGGTTAATGAAGGGCAACGGGAAGCTGCAAACGCATTTGGCAAGGATGAAGTGTATCTTGAAAAAATGGTGGAACGGGCGCGCCATATCGAGGTGCAGGTTTTAGGAGATACTCACGGTAATATTGTTCATTTATTTGAACGGGATTGTTCCGTGCAAAGACGTAACCAAAAAGTAATTGAGCGTGCGCCGGCGGCTTTTATGGGCGACAAAGAACGCGAAGGACTATGCCAATCAGCACTTAAGCTCGCGAAGTCCGTGGGATATTCGAACGCCGGTACGGTTGAGTTTTTGATGGATGTGGATACGGGTAAATATTATTTCATTGAGGTAAACCCGCGCATACAAGTGGAGCATACCGTTACAGAACAGGTGACAGGTATTGATCTTGTCAAAGCGCAGATTTTAATTGCCGACGGCGAAGAAATTGGTAGTAAAAAATCCGGTGTACCCAAACAAAAGAACATCAAATTAAATGGCTTCGCACTTCAATGCCGCATTACAACTGAAAACCCTGAGGATAATTTTGTGCCGGATTATGGGCGGATAACGGCTTATCGCGGGGCGACAGGTTTTGGTATTCGTCTTGACGGTGGTACCGCTTATTCCGGGGCGGTAATCACCCGGTTCTACGATAGTATGCTTGAAAAAATAACTGCTTGGGCACCGGACCCTGAACAAGCGGTTGAGCGCATGGGGCGCGCGCTTCGTGAGTTTAGAATAAGAGGGTTAGCAACCAATTTAAATTTTCTTGAAAATTTAATAAATCATCCGACTTTTCGCGACGGCAGTTACACAACACGTTTCATCGATAAGACACCGGAATTATTTTCATTTAAGCCAAGGAAAGACCGGGCAACTAAACTTCTTAATTTCATTTCCGAAATAACTGTAAACGGTAATAAGGAAGTTAAAGGCAGGCGACTTCCCATTGAAAGCCCAGTACCAAAAGCACCGAAATTGACAGAAACTGAAATACCAAAAGGCTCGCGTGATTTATTTGAAAAATTGGGTGCAGAGGGGTTTTCAAAATGGATGCTCGATCAAAAACGGTTGCTGATTACTGACACGACAATGCGGGACGCGCACCAATCGTTGCTTGCTACACGGATGCGTAGTTACGATATGGTGAAAATTGCACCGGCTTATGCACATAATATGTCTGATTTGTTGTCACTGGAATGTTGGGGTGGGGCGACATTTGATGTTTCAATGCGGTTTTTAAATGAATGTCCGTGGGAACGGATTAGGGCAATTAGAAATGCCGCACCTAATATTTTGACGCAAATGCTGCTGCGCTCATCAAATGGTGTTGGTTATACCAATTACGCAGATAACGTTATTCAATATTTCGTCAAATCCTCGGCTGAGGCAGGTGTCGATATATTCCGGGTGTTCGATAGTCTTAACTGGGTTGAAAATATGCGGGTGGCGATGGACGCGGTTATTGATAGTGGAAAAATATGTGAAGGCACCGTTTGTTACACTGGTGATATTGATGATCCGGACCGGGCAAAATATGATTTAAAATATTATGTGAATATGGCGAAGGACATTGAAAAAGCGGGCGCACATGTTTTGGGTCTAAAAGACATGTCCGGCGTTCTTAAACCGGTGGCAGCAGGGCGGCTTGTAAAAGCACTTAAAGAAGAAGTTGGTATACCAATTCATTTCCATACTCATGATACCAGCGGGATATCCGCAGCCAGTGTGCTTGCGGCCGCGTCGGCGGGTGTTGATGCCGTGGATGCGGCAATGGATAGTTTCAGCGGGCTGACTTCACAACCAAATCTGGGTTCGATTGTTGCGGCATTAAAGACCACAGATCGAGATACCGGTCTTGATAACGGGACAATCAGAACACTTTCCGATTATTGGGAACTCGTGCGTCGCCAATATATGGCATTTGAGAGTGATATTCGGTCAGGCGCGTCGGAAGTATATCTGCATGAAATGCCGGGCGGGCAGTTTACCAATTTAAAAGAACAAGCCCGCAGCATGGGACTAGAAGAACGCTGGCATGAGGTTGCAAAAGCGTACGCCGATGTAAACAGGATGTTTGGTGATATTATAAAAGTGACCCCGTCATCAAAAGTGGTTGGTGATATGGCGATTATGATGGTGTCCAGTAATCTGACACCGGAAGACGTGGAAAGCCCGGATAAAGATATCGCATTTCCAGCGAGCGTTATATCTTTATTCAAAGGTGAAATCGGCCAGACATATCAGGGGTTTCCGAAAGCACTGCAAAAGAAAATATTAAAAGGGGAAAAGCCGTTAACCGAAAGACCGGGTAAAAGCCTTGCCCCTGCGGACATCGAAAAGCTCAGAAAAGAAGCTGAAAAAGCGACAGCATCTAAAGTAGATAACTTTGATTTAGCATCTTATCTTATGTATCCGAAGGTATATTCCGATTTCGCGAATTACCGTAATGAATTTGGACCGATAAGCCATCTGCCTACTAATGTGTTCTTTTACGGTATGGAACCATTTCAGGAAATAATGGTTGATTTGGAGGCTGGGAAAACTTTGGTGATCAGATGTCAGGCGATCAGCGATGTTCATGATGATGGCACGGTAGAGGTATTTTATGAATTAAATGGTCAACCGCGCGTTATAAAAGTTAAAAAACAAGGCGCCGACGTTGCAATCAAGGAGAACCGAAAAGCCGAAAGTGGCAACGCCAGCCGCATTGGTGCGCCGTTGCCGGGGATGATTTCGAATGTAGCGGTCAAAGTTGACCAAAAGGTTGTAACGGGTGATTTGCTGCTAAGTATTGAAGCCATGAAAATGGAAACGACACTTCACGCTGAAAAAGACGGGGTGATAACCGAATTACTCGTCGGTGCGGGCGATACGGTGGAGGCAAAAGATTTATTGATGGTACTTAAATCTGAATAGAAAATTAGCGTAATTAATTTCATTTTCTATGGTTGCCAAAAGATAGTAAGTTAAGATAAGATCAACCTCGGGTATGGAAATGAAGGGGCATTTATATAATGACAAGAGAAAAACGCGCCCGGCATAATATGGTGAATTATGTCGAGCTTGCAGCGGCTGATCTGGAAAAGACCAAAGAGTTTTTTAATTCCGTATTTGGATGGGTGTTTACCGACTATGGTCCTGATTATACGGCATTTGAAAATCGTGGTGTGGATTGTGGGTTTTTTAGAGCTGATCTTGCATCAACGACCGAAAATGGTGGGGCTCTGATTGTTTTATACAGTGAAGCTCTTGAAGAAACAGAAGCGAAAGTAAAAAACGCCGGCGGTAAAATTTCCAAAGAAATTTTTTCGTTTCCGGGCGGCAGACGTTTTCATTTTAGCGAGCCAAGTGGCAATGAACTTGCCGTGTGGAGCGATATTGAATAATCATGTCTATGAAAAATTATTCTGCCTTTGATTTTTCTGCATCGCGAATTTCCCGAATATTAACGACCCTTGGGTGAGTTTTTCCAAGTTCTTTTTCAACTATTGCCAGTGCTTGTTCATAGAATTCTACTGCTTTTTTATGGTCGCCTTTTTTGCTCCAGACGGTACCCATATTGCTGAGGACTGATGCCACCGCAGGATGACTTTCACCATATCTTTCAACATCGAGGGGCAAAGCGTCATCAAGATAATCCATAGCGACATCCAGTTCACCATTAGACATGGCCATGAATGCGGCACTGTTTAAAAAAGTTGAATTGGTTGGGTCAAGAGACGCGGCCTTCTGTAAATGGATATAAGCTTGCTCAGCATCTTTTTTCATCATAGCAACATTGGCCAGATCAAACTCTTTAACCGATAGATTTATATCATCTGCACTCGTTTGTGCCTCTGCAGGTATATGATAACAAATCATTATGATTGCGATTTTGCATAAATTAGTCATTAGCGGTCTCTTGTTTATAAATACCCTATAAAACAGCATCTCACTTTAAACAATTATATTTGGCTGAAATTAATATTTTTTTAAGACAATCTGCTTAAAATATTTAGATAGAGAACTAGGTTCTGTCATGATGAAAACGAACTTAAACAGAATACGAAAATTGGAACTTCAGAAAGAAGATAAAGCGGCACCGACGCTTGATCCTGTTAAGTATGCGCGCATGGAAGCTCATTTGGATGCGCAACCGGACTGTGTTAAAGTGGTTGGGCCTGATTATCGGCTAATGGAAATGAATCAGGCGGGGCTTGAAATGATCGGTGCCCGTTCGATTGAACAAGTTCGTGGCTTAAGCGTGCTCGAAATTGTTGACCCGTTATATCACGAGGAATTTAAAAAAGCGATTGATGACGCATACCGAGGTAGTGTGACAGAAGTCGAATTTATGATTACCGGACTTAATGGTATAAAAAGCCGAATGAACCAGAGGGCGGCGCCGATATTTTCGACATATGAAAAAGATCGTGTAGTGGAAATTGTGTGCGGCACCAGAGATATAACGGCGTTACATAATGATTATGTGGAACTGATAGAGGCAAAATATCTTGCAGAAGAAGCAAACCGCGTTAAGACCAATTTCCTCGCGACGATGTCTCATGAGTTCAGAACGCCATTAAATGCTATTCTCGGGTTCAGTGAGATTATTAAAAATCATAGTCTCGGAAAATTACAGAATTCGAAATACCAGGAATATATAGGAGATATTCACGATAGTGGGCGTCATTTGCTGGATTTGGTCGATGATGTGCTGGATATTTCGGAAATTGAAGCGGATAAGCGCGTTATTTTGAAAGAAAGCGTTAATCTTGAGGAAATTATCCTTCACTGCATTAACTCACTTAATATTCTGGCAGAAAAAAAGGATATAATTGTCGCAACAAATATTTCCGGAACCATGCCCGCGGTATATGCTGATAAAAGGTCTATTAAGCAAATTTTGATAAATTTATTATCAAACGCCATAAAATTTTCACCGGAAGATAGCAAAGTATCTATAAGTCTTCATGAGGAGAAGGGATTTGCGAAGATTCTCATCAGTGATAATGGAATAGGAATCTCAAAAGAAGCGATAAAAGATATAACCGAACCCTTCTTTCGTGAGCAATCGGACGCGGAAATTTCAGCACCGGGTACCGGGCTTGGTTTATCAATTGTCAAATCATTACTAGATGCACATGATGGCACACTTCATTTTGAAAGTCAGCTGGGCAAGGGGACAACGGTCGACGTCAAAATTCCCGTTAATAGTGAATAAGAAAATATATTACACGTATTGGTATTCAAAATGGCTATTAAATATAATATAAAATAGAATAAAAATATAAGATACAAATAATGCTTGCATTTTGTAAATTATATTATATGAATATAGAGGCTAAATTACAGTTGATATTCACTTTTATTTAGCAAGTTCCACATTTAGACAAATTGTTATCTTTGGTTTCTCAAAAGCCGAGCTTGGGGGGATAACAGTTATAGTGCCCTTTTTTTATACATAAATAGTTATTCATATCTAAGCGCATCGCGTGGAAGGTATGATACCGTCAAATGAAGATGTTTTGTGATCGATTTTAGTGCAAACAGAATTCCTTAGTAATTTATATTGCCCTGAGGGCAAAGCAATTATTGATCCGAGGAAAGTGTTCCCATAGCTTTATTCCGTATTTAATTTACGTAAAGGGAAAACTATGAGCAAGATATTAAAGTCGGAACGGCGGAAATTTATCAAGAGTGTAGCAGCAACGGCACTGGCCGGATCTGCGCTCGCGCAGAATACACCGGTATTTGCGCAAGGTCGAAACAACAAAGCATTTGATGAAGTTTATAACCGAGTCGGTGTCAACAGTGTTAAATGGGATTCTGCGATCAGGCGATATGGCAAAGAAAAAATTGTTGTGCCGATGGGCATTGCCGATATGGATTTTAAAGTCGATCCGTCGATCACCACCGCCATTAATAAACGCGCGATGAACGAAATTTACGGATATGAGACCGTATCGGACAGTTATTATCAGGCGATTATTGATTGGAATAAAGAGCGTTACGGGCTTGATATCAAGCGCGAATGGATCGTGAATTCGTCTGCACTTAAACCTGGTATGGTTTCTTCGATGCGCGGTCTTAACCCGGTAAAAGGCAAAGTTATCCTGCAAACGCCGACATATAGTGGATTTAGAGGGGCGATCAACAAAGCAGGCATGCGTGTTGAAATGAACCCAATGAAAAAAGTTGATGGTCGGTGGCAAATGGATCTTGAAGACCTTGATAGTCGCCTTGATTATGAAACAAAGTGTCTTATTCTTTGTAATCCCAATAACCCG